>NZ_JANHDH010000001.1:0-1200000 GCF_026616195.1 Haloarchaeobius amylolyticus | reverse complement strand
AACACGTCAATGACCGACACCTGGAGTGCTGGACAGTCGAAAACGTTCGAGCTGAACAGCAGCACGTACTGGGGCGGCACCGAGCCGTCTGGGTATGCTTCCGGCGATAAAATCCAGGTCGTGTGGGAGTCCTCTAGCGGCGACAAGTCGAACATCATCGCGACCGGCCAGCTACCCTGACGCTTAGGTAGCATTCGGACGGTCCATTCTTTCACACTAATTCTTCGGATAGCGCTAGCTACTCCGATTGGATGTCGTTCTGCCGTTCTAAAAATGGATGTAGGAGACAGCGTTATGTGGCGAGAAAACCGCTTGCGGATATAACCGGTTAGCAGTTCGAGAATGGGACCTCGGTCGCTCGCTACGCTCGCAACCTGCTCCCATTTTCTTCCACTACACTCCGCTATCGCTCCGTTTCGTTGCAGAAAATGGGACCGCAGTCGCTCACTACGTTCGCGACTTGGACCATTTTGCTTCGCAAAAAGTGGGACCGCCGAGAATTGAACTCGGGTCCTACGGACCCCATCCGCAGAGGATACCACTACCCCACGGTCCCTGTATTCAGAACCATGCCCGTCTGCCGTTTAAGGGTGTCGTTTCGTCTGCACTGTGAGAGGTACAGGCACTCAGACGAGCACCCGCTCTAACTCGACGACGACACCGGTTTCGGCATCCACATCACCCACGAAGTGACCGAGACAGATGGCCGTCCCTTGCGGTGCGAAGCAGGCAACCAGAGCACCCTCCTCGGGCTCGCCCTCGACGTCGATGACGCCGGGGGCGTAGACGGGTGCGCCGTTGGCGACCTGCTCGGCGGCGTTCGGTGCGATGGTCACCGTCGGGAGATGCGTCAGCGCGCGCTCGGCGGGCTGGACGACCTCGCGGAGCCAGGAGTCGTCGTCCTCCTCGCGGTAGAACGCGAGGGCGTCCCAGAGGTCCTCCAGCGTCACGAGCGTCGCGTCGTCGAAGGGGTCGGTCGCGGTGCGCCGGAGGTGGCCCATGTGGGCGCCGGTGCCGGCCGCGAGGCCGATGTCGTGGCAGAGCTTGCGGATGTAGGTGCCGGCCTCGCACTCGACGCGGAGGAGGGCCTTGCGGTCCTCGATCTCGAGTACGTCGAGGTCGTACACCTCGCGCACGCGGAGGCGCCGCGAGACCGCGCTCTTGCGGGGCGGCTTCTGGTAGATCGGTGCCTCGAACTCGGCGACGGTGGCCGCGAGGTCGCCCGGGGCGGTCCCGTGGAGTTCGAGGACGCTGACGTACTCCTTCGAGCCCTCGAGGAACACCTGGGCCATGCGGGTGGCGTCGCCGAGCAGCATCGGCAGACAGCCCGTGACCTTCGGGTCGAGCGTGCCCGAGTGGGCGGCCTGCTCGACGCCGGCCTCGTCGCGGACCCACGCCGCGACCTGGTGGGCCGACGGGCCGGGCGGTTTGTCGAGGTTGACGACGCCGAACTCGAGGAGTTCCTCGGGCGTGCGGTCGTCTGGCGGTGCGCGCAGACTCATCTCAGAACTCGTAGTCGAACTCGGCGGGGTACTTGCCCTCGTCGAGGTCCCCGTCGTAGGCGTCGACGGCGCGGACGAGGATGTCGACGACCGTCTCGGCGTCCCAGCGGGCGGTGTTGACACAGAGGTCGTAGATGGAGCGGTCGCCGATGTCGATACCGTAGTACTCCTCGTAGCGCTTGGCCTCGCTGGCCTCGCGGGCCTGGGTCTCCTCGGCGGCGACCTCGGGCGACTTCTCCTCGCGGTCGGCGATGCGCTCGCCGCGGACCGAGAGCGGGGCGTCGAGCCAGAAGCGGAAGTCCGCGGCGTCGCCGGCCAGCCAGCCGGCGAGGCGGGATTCGAGGACGACCCCGTCGCGCTCGTGGGCGATCTCGCGGAGGCGTCGGTCGAGGTCGATGTCTATCTGCTCGTCCTCCTCGGCGAGCTTGTTGAACTCGAGGGGGGTCATGTCCCGCTCGGCGGCCAGCTCGCGGAAGATGTCGCCGCCCGAGATGTGCTCCAGGTCGAACGCGTCTGCCAGTCCGGCAGCTGTCGTGCTCTTCCCGGTGCCCGGCGGGCCGGAGACGGTGAGTAACATATCCATCCTCCGAGCGTGCCGGTAAAAGATATTGTGACTTCGGGCGGGCACGCGGTGGCGTGTCACGCCCAGTTGCGGTGGTTCGCGGTGTGGAACGGCCGCGGGCGAGGCCTACGTCGGCGTCGCGTCGAGGTCCAGCGTCTTCCGGATGAGCTGGGTGAAGCCCATCGAGCACAGGAAGTACCAGACGATCCACGCCGGCATCGGGCCGACGCCCTCCTGCCAGCCGTGTTCGCCGAAGATGGGCATCACCATGCCGCCCTCGATGGCCGTGTCGAGGTGGCCGTCGCGGATCATCCAGTACATCCAGAGGAACGCGGGGATGGTCAGGAGCATGATCCACGCCATCGGGCGGAAGTTCTCCTTCATCATCTCGCCCTGGTCGCCCAGTGCGTCCATCTTCTCCTCCTGGATCTTCTCGAGGGCGTCGTCGTCGCCGCGCTCCTTGGCGGCCTTCTCGCGCTCGTTGATGTTCTGCATCTTCTGCTGGATGCCCTTGACCTTGCTCTGGTCGACCATGTTCGCCTGCAGGAGCGTCGAGTACAGGCCGGTGAGCAGGGCGATCGCGAGGATGACCGCGTAGAACGGGAGCACGTTGTTCAGGGGCTGGAACACCACGTCGATGGTGCTGCCGACGACGCTCCGGATGGGGGTGAAGTAGTACCCGGCCATCATCGCGAGCGCGACCACGCCGGCGACCTTGTCCTCGGTCCGCCAGCTCGACCCGCTACTGGCATCGTCGAGGTCGACGCTACTGGAACTGACCGTGAGGTCGCCCTCGAGCGCCTTCTCGACCGCCTCGGGGTCGGCGATCTTGAACCCGTCGTCGCTGTCGACGAGCAGGTCGGTCTGGATGAGGCGGCCCCACCGGCCGCTGTCCACACCGTTCTTGTCCTTGACGTCCTTCCACTCGAGGGCCTTCTCGCCGTCGTCGCTCGCGTCCATGAGGACGGTGAGCGCCTCGGCCATCTCGGGGTTGTCCTCGATGAAGGAGGCCACTTTGTCCGCTGTCCACGCCATATGGATTGCTGTTAGAAACGAGTAGGTAAGAAGCTTTTACTCTGCGCGCGCGTCGATGGCGGCCTTCACGTCTTCCCAGACGGCGTCGGGGGCCTGGTTGCCGTCGATGGCGGCGAACTCGTCGCGGCCCTCGTAGAACTCGATGACGGGGACGGTGTTCTCCTCGAACACGTCGAGGCGGTTGGCGACGGCTTCCTCGGTGTCGTCGTCGCGCTGGTGGAGTTCGCCACCGCACTCGTCACAGACGCCCGCCTCCTCGGGCTGGTTGTACTTGACGTGGTAGTTCGTCCCGCACTCCGTGCAGACGCGGCGGCCGGTGAGGCGGTCGGTGAGTTCGTCGCGGTCCACGTCGAGGTGGAGGATGACGTCGAGGTCGGTCATCTCGGCGAGTTCCTCGGCCTGCTCGATGTTGCGCGGGTAGCCGTCGAGGACGTAGCCGTCGGCACTGGAGAGCGCCTCCTCGACGATGGCGTTGACGACCTCGTCGGGGACCAGGTCGCCCTGCTCCATGTACGCTCGCGGCGTGTCGTACTCCGTGTCCATGTCGCTGATGTCCATGTCCTTGTTCGAGCGCAGCGCGTCACCCGTGGTGACGTGCTCGACGCCGAACGTCTCGACGATGTGCTTGGACTGTGTGCCCTTGCCTGCCCCGGGTGCGCCGAGGATGAGGATATGCGGCTTGCTCATGTGCGGGGCATCACGGTGACGACGTAAAGAGTTAAAGAAACGAGCGAGCGCTGCCGGACCGGCGGCCGGTCCGGCGAACAGGTGGCAGGGAGTGTGTCGTGGGTCCCGTCGCGGGCGCCTGCCGGGCGTGTGGTGGCAGGGAGTGTGTCGGCAGGGTGAATGCCGGGAGTGTGTCGATGGTGGTCTGCCGACAGGCGGTCGTCGACGGGAGTGGGGGTCGGCCGTGGGGTGGGTGTGGCGCCTGTCTTACTGGTACTCCGTGATGGTCAGGGTGTAGCTGCCGGAGCCGGAGTACGAGTCCACGTCGATCTGCATGTCGGTGGAGTCGTCGGGGTTGTCGATGGTGATGGACTCCTGGCTGTCGGTGCTCGTCGAGGCGTAGTCGTAGTTCGACGGACTGGCGTTCGTCGTCGTCCCGGTGTTGATGTAGAGGTCGAAGTCGGCGTCGCTCGGCCCGTCGAGTTCGACGACGACCTGGCTCGGGTCGCTGTACTCCCACGCCCAGGTGTAGTCGTCGTAGTCCCAGTAGCCGTCGAGGGTGCCGCTGACGCTGCCGGAGGTGGAATCGCCGTCACCGCCGCCACCACCGCCGTCGCCGGACGGGTCGGTCGTGACCGCGGCGTAGGCGTCGACCTGGCCGCTGCCCTGCTCCTGGGAGGAGAGGCCGATGTCCTCGGCCGTGTTCTTCAGGTGGCTCCGGAGTTCGTTGTTGGCGAGGCTCGACCACTTCGCGAGGGTGAGCCCGGCCACGCCGGAGGTGACCGGCGTCGCCATCGAGGTACCCGAGAGCTTCTCGTAGCTCCCGCGGGTCTCGGTCGTCGTCGAGAGGACGTCCACGCCGGGGGCACAGAGCTCGACGCTGTCGCCGTACTGGCTGAAGCTCGCGAGGTTCTCGTTGTCGTCGACCGCGGAGATGGCCATACACTCGCTGTAGGCCGCCGGGTACGACACCGAGCCGGAGCCGTCGTTGCCCGCCGCACAGATGATGAGCGAGCCGTTGTTCTGCGCGTAGCTGACGGCGTTCTTCATGGTGTCCGTGTAGCCGCCGCCACCGAGGGACATGTTGATGACGTCCGCGCCCTGGTCTGCCGCCCACTGGACGGCGTCCGCGATGTCGCTGGTGGACCCGCTGCCGTTCTCGTCGAGGGCACGCCCGTTGATGAGCGAGGAGTTGCCCTGCCCGGCGACGCCGGTGCCGTTGTCGACGACGGCCGCGGCACACCCGGAGACGTGGGTGCCGTGGTACTCGTCGGACGGGACGTCCGGATACGGGTCGGAGTCGTTGTCGACGAAGTCCTTGCCGGGGTCGGACTTGAAGTTGCCCTGCAGGTCGGGGTGGTCGTACTGTGCGCCCGTGTCGACGATGGCGATGGTGACCGCGGAGTCACCGAACGTGGTGTCCCACGCCTGGTCGGACCCGACCTGCTGTGGGGCGTACTGCTGGTCGAACTTGGGGTCGCTCGGGGTCGCCGAGGTGCTGTGCGTCGTGTTCTTCTCGGCGTACTTCACGCCGTCTTGCTTCGTGACCGCCTCGATGAAGTTCTCGCGGGCCCTGTCGCTGGCCGTGCTCGGGAACTTCACCGAGACGTAGCCGAGTGTGTCGTTCTCGTGGACGATCTCGGCGTTGCCGGGGACCGCCTGTGCGACCGTCGCCCGTCGGTCGGCGACGCTCGCGGAGACACCGACGAGGACCTCGTCCTCCTTCGGACCCGGTTTGCGTCCCGGGGTCGCACTGGCGACGCCGCCGAGTGCGGCTGCACCTGCGACTGCGCCGGTTGCCTTCACGAACTGTCGCCGCCCGAACTGTGGGGTGTCATCATTTGGCATGAGACGAGATAGCGGTCCGCGAGATACTATTAAACAGTTACGAAACGGCTGCAACAAATGTCTAATTTCCGATGGCTATTTCCAATCGCTATAAAAATGTAACGCTGGTCTCGCGAGGACAGAACCTAGTTCTTATGATTCAGAGCGTTGGTTTTATCGAGTGAGTCCAGAAATCTCTCCGGGTCGGGCCAGCGCGCACCCCCCACTCGATTCCCGCTCGACGCCCGCTCGAAACCGCCATCGCTTTGGCCGGGAGCAAGATACTCTGGACCATGAACGAGCGGTTCAGACGGCTCCTGCCCGGCACCGAACCCCATCCCAGGCCCCGGGTGGGGGTGTTCGTGGACGGGCCGAACGTGCTCCGCGACGAGTTCGACGTCGACCTCGACGACGTGCGCGAGGCAGCACGCGTGGAGGGCGACCTCGTCGTGACGCGACTCTACCTCGACGAACACGCGACGCCGGGCCTCATCCAGGCCGCCGAGGCGCGGGGGTTCGAGGTCGTGGTGACCAGCGGCGACGTCGACGTGAAACTCGCCATCGACGCGACCGAGACGGCCGTGAGCGAGGCTATCGACACGCTCGCGGTCGTCTCCCGCGACACCGACTTCAAGCCCGTCCTCGAGACCGCGGGCCGCCACGGCGTCCGGACGATCGCCATCGCGCCCGGCGAGTACGGGCGCTCGGACGCGCTCCAGAACGCCGCGAACGACGCCACCGTCCTGTAGATTCGAGATGGCCGTCGCTGGGGTCGAGTGACGGCGACAGAAACGAGCAACGAGAGTGCGGTCGTCGGGGGAGACGACCGCGGCCGTGGTCGCTGACGGGGGTGAGGGAGCTTACTTGCCGAGTTCTTCGACCTCGACGGTGTAGCTGCCGGAGCCGGAGTAGGAGTCGACGAGGATGCCGATGCTCTGGCCGGCCTCGACGGCCTCGATGACGATCTGTTCGTTGCTGTCCTGCGTGATGGAGCGCCTGTCGTAGTCGTACGTGCTCGGGGTGCGCCCGTCGGTCGTCACGTACAGGTCGAAGTCGGCCCAGTCGCCGCCGGACAGGGTGACGGTGACCTGACACGGGTCGGCGAGGTCGAGGCCGTACGTGTAGGAGGCCGAGTCGTAGTAGCCGTAGAGGTAGCCCTCGGCGGAGCCGCCGGAGGAGGCGTCCCCGCAGGAGCCACCGCTGCTGGACTCGACGGTGATGGCGACCGAGTCCGAGGAGGTCGCGCCGTCGTCGTCGGTGACGGTGAGCGTCGCGGTGTAGTCGCCCGCGCTGCTGTAGGCGTGGGTGACGGTCGCACCCGTCGCGGTCGCGCCGTCGCCGAAGTCCCACTCGTAGGAACTGATGGACCCGTCGGAGTCGGAGGAGCCGGAGCCGTCGAAGGTGACGTCCTGGCCGACCGTCACGGTCGCCGAGGAGGCGCTGATGTCGACGGTCGGGGCCGTGTTGTCGTCGCCACCGCCACCACCGCCGCCACTGCCGACGAGGTTCGCGGCGTCGACGCGACCGGCACCCTGCTGGTCGGCGGACAGGCCGATGTCGACCGCGGTCTCCTTGAGCTTCGACCGGAGCTTGGTGTTCGACCAGTCGGGGTTCGCGGCGAGGCCGAGCGCGGCGACACCGGCGGCGGCCGGACAGGCCATGGAAGTGCCGGAGATCTGGTTGTACTTACCGCCGTAGGAACTCTTGTACTCGGTCCACGCCGAGAGGATGTCGACGCCGGGGGCGACGACGCCCTGCTTGCTGCCGTAGTTCGAGAAGCTCGCGAGGTCCTCGTTCTCGTCGACCGCACCCACGGCGATACACTCGTCGTAGGCGGCCGGGTACGAGACCGAGCTGGCGCCGTCGTTACCCGAGGCGCAGATGAGGGTGACGCCCGCGTTCGCGGCGTAGCTGACGGCGTTCTTCATGGTGTCCGTGTAGCCGCCGCCACCGAGGGACATGTTGACGATGTCTGCGCCCTGGTCTGCGGCCCACTTCACGGCGTCCGCGATGTCGGCGGTCGACCCGGAGCCTTCCTCGCTCAGCGCGCGACCCGAGAGCAGGGAGGCGTTCGAGATGCCCGCGATGCCCGTGCTGTTGTCGGTGGTTCCCGCACAGATGCCGGCGACGTGGGTGCCGTGGTACTCGCTCGACATCGAGTCCGGGTACGGGTCGGAGTCGGAGTCGACGAAGTCCTTGCCCTCGTTCGAGCCGAACTGGGCGGAGAGGTCGGGGTGGTCGTACATGACGCCCTGGTCGACGACCGCGATGGTGACGCCCTCGCCCGTGGCCGTGTCCCACGCGTCGGGAGCACGGACCTGCTGCGGTGCGTACTGCTGGTCGAACTTGGGGTCGTTCGGGGTCGCCAGCGCGTAGTGCGTCTTGTTCTCCTCGACGTACTTCACGCCCGATCTCTTCTTCATCGCCTCCGCGACGGCGGAGTTGGCCTGCGCCGACGCCTGGTCGGGGAGCCGGACCGCCATGTAGCCGAGGTCCGAGTTCTGGTGGACGACGCGTGCGTTGGCCGGGATGGCCTCCTCGACGCGTGCCTGTGCGGTCGACATGCTGGTCGACGCCGAGACACCGACGAGGAGTTCGTTCTCCTTCGGTCCGGGGTTCCGGCCCGGGGTCGCCGAGGTGATACCGGCGAGCGCGGCAGCACCAGCCGCTGCGCCCGTCGTCTTCAGGAACGTACGTCGTGCCCACGATTGACTGTTGTCGCCTGTCATGACACAGGCCACCAGATGTACCACCACTACTTATATTTTTACAAAATTGGCCTAAATTTATAGTAGACTGAGGCTAGTTCCGAGATATACTGGACAAAATTGTGTTCTGCTACAGATAGAAACGATACTGAAATCGCGGGCTGTTCTCCGGTATCCGGGGCTGCAGCGCCTCGCTTCGTGATTGTGAGGGACACCCACGGGACGTCCCGTCGTGTACGAGCAGCGATACTGCGACGAGCGAACGAAAGCAGGGAAGCCGGCAGTGGACAGATGGGTCGGCCCGCGGGCGTCGATAGGGCCCGGGCGACCCGTGTCTAGACCGGCGAGCCGGGACCGCAGGGCAGGGGTGCCTTACGTGCCGAGTTCCTCGACGGAGACGGTGTAGCTACCGGAGCCGGAGTACGAATCGACGAGGATGCCGAAGTCCTGCCCGGAACTCACGGTGTCGACGACGATCTGCTCGTTGCTGTCCTGCGTGATGGAGCGCACGTCGTAGTCCGAGGTCGAGGGCGTGCGCCCGTCGGTCGTCACGTACAGGTCGAAGTCGGCGCCAGCCGGCCCGTCGAGGGTCACCGTAATCTGGCACGGGTCGGCGAGCTCGGCGGTGTAGGTGTAGCTGTCGCCGTCCCAGTAGCCCGAGAGCGAGCCGTCCGCGGAGCCGCCGGACGTGGTGTCACCACAGGAGCCACCGCCGCTGCCGGACTCGACCGTCACGGTCACCGCGGCCGACGAGGTCGCGCCGTCGTCGTCGGTGACGGTCAGCGTGACCGTGTAGTCGCCCGCACTGCCGTAGGCGTGCGAGGCCGTCGCGCCGGTCGCGGTCGCACCGTCGCCGAAGTCCCACTCGTAGCTGGTGATGGAGCCGTCGGAGTCGCCCGAGCCGGAGCCGTCGAAGGAGACGGTCTCGTCGACCGAGACGGTGCGCGAGCCGCCCGCGATGTCGGCGACCGGGTCACTGTTCCCGTCGCCACCGCCGACGAGATTCGCCGCGTCGACCCGGCCGGCGCCCTGCTTATCTGAGGACAGGCCGATGTCGACGGCCGTGTTCTTCAACTTCGAGCGGAGTTCCGAGACCGAGAGGCCCGGGTCGGCGGCGAGGCCGAGTGCCGCGACGCCCGCCGCGGCGGGACAGGCCATCGACGTGCCGGAGATCTCGTTGTACTTGCCGCCGTAGGCGCTCTTGTACTCGGTCCACGCCGAGAGGATGTCCACGCCGGGAGCCGCGACGTCGATCTTGCTGCCGTAGTTCGAGAAGCTCGCGAGGTCCTCGTTCTCGTCGACCGCGGAGACCGCGACACACTCGTTGTACGCGGCAGGGTAGTCGACGGAGCCCTCGCCCGCGTTCCCGGCGGCACAGATGGGCAGCGCACCGTTGTCGACGGCGTAGCTGACGGCGTTCTTCATGGTGTCCGTGTAGCCGCCGCCACCGAGGGACATGTTGATGATGTCCGCGCCCTGGTCTGCGGCCCACTGGACCGCGTCGGCGATGTCCGCCGTCGAGCCGGAGCCCTCCTCGCTGAGGGCGCGCCCGGAGAGGAGCGTGGAGTTCGACATCCCGGCGATACCGGTGTCGTTGTCGATGGTGCCCGCACAGATGCCGGCGACGTGGGTGCCGTGGTACTCGTCGGCCATCGAGTCCGGGTACGGGTCCGAGTCGCTGTCGACGAAGTCCTGGCCCTCGTCGGCGCCGAAGCGGGCCGAGAGGTCGGGGTGGTCGTACATGACGCCCTGGTCGACGACCGCGATGGTCACGTCGGCACTCCCCGTCGTCGTGTCCCAGGCGCTCGGGGCACGGACCTGCTGGGGCGCGTACTGGCTGTCGAGCTTCGGGTCGTTCGGTGTCGCCATCGCGTAGTGCGTCGTGTTCTGCTCGACGTACTTCACGTGGGACTTCGACTCCAGCGTGGCCTTCACCGAGGCCATCGTCGAGGGCCCGTCGCGCTCTGCGACCGCGACCGCCATGTAGCCGAGGTCACGGTTCTCGTGGACGACGTTCGCGTTGGCCGGGAGGTCGTTCGTGACGGCCGCCTTCGCGTCGGCGACGCTCGCGCTCGCGGAGACCCCGACGAGCAGTTCGTTCTCCTTCGGGCCGGGCGACCGGCCGGGGGTCGCCGCGGCCAGTCCGGGGACTGCCGCCGCGCCTGCGGCGAGACCGGTTGCTTGGAGGAAGGTACGTCGGCTTGGGGACGGCTGGTTGCTATCGTCTGCCATGCCATCTGCATCGAATGGTGATTACCACTTATATTTTGCCAATCTGGGCGCTAAACCAAATGTAACAGACACTAGTTTTCAGAACAGATGATGTAGAAAATCGTCGGTGGCGCAGTGGCGCGCGCAGTCGGTCCCGGTGCGCGAGCCGACGGCAGGAACAGGTTTTTGACTCGCGCTCGCGCACGCACGACCAGCAAGATGACCGAACTCGATACGCCGGTGCTCGACAACCACCTGCACCTCGACCCGGCACACGGGCGTGGCATCGAGGCCGTGAAGGACTTCGCACGCGTCGGCGGCACCCACCTCCTCGTGGTGAACAAGCCGTCGTGGTACCTCGGCGACCTCCCCGGCGAGCGCGCCGACTTCCGGCACGTCTTCGAGACCACCATCGACGTGGTCGAGGACGCCACCGCCGAACTCCCCGGGCGCGCCTGGCCGGTCCTCGGCGTCCACCCCGCCCTCGTCTCCCAGCTGGTCGACGCCGGCCACTCTCCCGGGGCAGCCCGCGACATCATGCAGGCCGGCCTCGACCTCGCCGCCGAGTACGTCGACGACGGGATGGCCCTCGCGCTCAAGTCCGGGCGCCCGCACTACGACGTGTCCGACGCGGTCTGGGAGGCCTCGAACGAGGTGATGCGCCACGCCTTCCGACTCGGCGCGCGCGAGAAGTGCGCCGTCCAGCTCCACACCGAGGGTACCGACGACCTCTCTGAGGTCGCCGAGTGGGCCGAGGAGGCCGGCCTCGACCGCACGCACGTGGTGAAGCACTACTCGGGCGGGACGCTCGCCGGCCCGGTCCCGAGCGTGATGAGCGAGAAGGACCGCCTCGAGGTCGCCGCCGAACGCGACGACCCCTTCCTGATGGAGACCGACTTCGTCGACGACCCCGACCGCCCGGGCGCGGTCCTGGGCCCGAAGACCGTCCCGCGGCGCGTCCGCTGGCTGCTGGACGAGGGCCACGACGAGGCGGTTCGTCGCGCGCACGTCGAGACCCCCGCGATGGTCTACGATATCGACACCGAAGCGACGCTCTGACGGTCCGGCCACCCCGTTCGTCGCCGGCGAGACGGATGTGCACCGTCCCCACGGGGGCCAGGTAGAGAAAGGCATTTGACTACGCCGGGGTAGGTTGACGTATGAGCACGCCCCCGACCGAGTACTACTCGGCCGAACGTTGGCAGAACTGGGTGGACCGCATCCGCGACGAAGAGATCGACGCCGAGGACGAGGACTCCATGCGCGTCTTCGACCTCATGCAGGACGACGCCGCCATCGCCGCCGCGAAGATCGTCTCCAGCTACGACGACGGCGAACTCGACGAGGACGAGGCGTCCGAGAAGATCAACGAGATCGGCGACATCGTCTTCTCCGAGCCCGACTTCGACGACGAGGACAAGGTCTTCCTCGTCGGGTCGGTCCAGGAGAGCCTGAGCATCGTCCTCCACTCCTGCATGGAGTACATCCACGCCGGCGCCGCCGAGGAGGCGACCATCGAGGACTACGTCGCGGCCGCCGCCGACGCCGAGGAGGAAGAGGACATCGAGAGCGCCCGCGGCTTCCTCGTGAAGGCCGGGACCCTCATCATCGACGGCCAGAACCTCTCGCCGGAACTCGGCAAGGACCTCGAGTACGGCCCCGTCGCCGAGTGGCTCAACGGCCTCGCCAGCCTCCAGTCTGCCATGGAGGACCCCGAAGTCGTCGAGGAAGACGACGAGTAGTGCGGATTTGGCAACAAGGTCTTTAGTCTCACACTGGATAGGAGTCACAAATGGATAGCTGCGGGGACGAGCGCGCCGTGACCGTGCAGGTAGGCGCAGTCATCCTTCTCGCGTTCGTCGTCATCGCCATCGCGACCTACCAGGCCCAGGTCGTCCCCCAGCAGAACTCGCAGGTCGAGTACAACCACAACCAGCAGGTCCAGCAACAGCTCCAGGAGGTCCGTAACAGCATCGTCACGGCGGCAACGACGGGGAGCTCGCCGCCACAGACGGTGAGTCTCGGCACGACCTATCCCTCCCGGACCATCTTCGTGAATCCATCACAACCATCCGGGTCCTTGCGGACGGTGGGAACACAGAACGCTAGTATCAACGTCTCCGTCGCGAACGCCAGTGCGGTCGACGGGGACATCGACGACTACTGGGACGGCACGGCCCGGAACTTCTCGACGGGCGCGCTCGTCTACCGTCCGAACTACAACGTCTACCAGAACGGGCCGACGACGGTGTACGAGAACACGATGCTGTACAACGTCTACCGGTCGGCGAACATCACTGTCACCGGGCAGACCATGGTCGACGGCAAGGAGATCTCGCTGATCACCCTCGGTGGCGAGTTGCAGGCGAACTCCGGTGGGAGCAGGACCGTCGACGTCTCCAGCCTGAGCACCTCCTCGAACACCATCGCGGTGACCAACCAGACCGGGTCGAACCTCACGATAACCATCCCCACGTACCTCAACGAGAGCCAGTGGCGTGACGCGATGGAAGACGAGGTTGATGGGGCCGGTAACAGCTCCAACGACGCGTACATCCACGCCGTCACATACCAGCCGGTGCCCGGCCAGCAGTTCAACCTCGTCACGCTGGAGTTCGAACGAGACACCACGTACGAACTCAAGATGGCACGCGTCGGTGTCGGGGAGACGAACGGCGCCGACAAGACGAACGCGACGTACCTCACCGTGGTCGGTGACCCGCGGATTGGTGAGGGTGAGACGGACACGGTGACGTTCGAGGTCCGCGACCAGTACAACAACCCCGTGAGTGGTGTCACGGTGAATGCGAGTGCGTCGCGTGGTACCATCACCAGTTCGAACCCGCAGACGACCGGGCCGGACGGCAAAGTCTCGTTCTCCTACCAGGCACCGGGTGACGTGGACGGCACCGACAACACGGACACCGTCGACGCGAGTTTCACGGTGAACACCTCGACGACGAGCATCAACGCGAGCAAACCCGAGAACGTCTCCGCGACCGTGGAGATACGCAATCTCGACGGCAGTGGTGGCGGTGGCGCAGGCAACTACGACATGATGTGGGACTTCGACTACATCGAGACCCAGAACACGTACACGACGTGCTATGCCGCCAACGAGACCTGCGTCTACAATATCAGCCAGACGAGTTCCGACAACCTCGACATGCGTGTCAACACGACGCCGTCGACCTCCGAGGTGTTCGTCGACTTCGGCCACAACGACAGCACCATCGTGAAGGCTTTCAACCCGTCCGAGGGTGCGACCGACGGGAGCGGCAACCGCACGACCACGCTGTCGTTCGAGAACGGCGACCCGACGGGGACGCTTCGGCTGCTCGCCTCGGCGGTCGAGGACCCCGAGACGATGACGCTGAAGGTCATCGGGGGCGGCGGTGGTGGTGGGAACAATGCGCCGACGGCAGCCGCCGGTGGTCCGTACTCAGTGGACGAAGGCAGTACTGTCACTCTCAACGGCAGTGGGAGCAGTGACAGCGACGGGACGATAGCCACCTACGACTGGGAGGTCATCAGCGGTTCCGGGAGCATCACGGATGCCGATAACACGACCCCGAACGCGACCTACAATGCCCCCGCCAACGTCGGTGCAGATACGGATATGACGGTTCAGTTAACGGTCACCGACGACCAGGGTGCGACGAGCACGGACACCGCGACGGTGACGGTTCGGGACACGGGGAGTGCCGATACCACGCCGCCGAATATCCAGAATTTCAGTGGTCTCATCGCCGACTCGAAGGCGAACCCGGACTACGTAGAGATTGGGACGTTGGACATCAACGACGGAAATACGGGTCTGAGTGAGGTAACCGTCACCGTGTCCGACAGCGATGGGAACCAGATTGGATCGAGACAGTTCACCGGTCTAGGGGGCCAGAACAGTTTCAGCAGAAACAACCTGCGTATCGACCTGACCAGTGACGTGGGGAACAACGAGGTTCTAACGGTTACGGTGACCGCCACCGATCAGGCAGGGAACACTGCGACTCAATCGAAGACGGTCACCACCCAAAACAATCCGATGATTCTCAGCTATCCTCACAATGAGAGAGGGGCCGCCGTACAGTCTTCAAGACAGGTCGACCGTTCCGGTGAAATTGTCGCTCGTGTCTTGAACCGCTGATGCTGAACGCACCGTGTTCCGAACTTTAGAGAGCGATTTCGACCACCTCTACACCGTAATATTTCTTCTTGACCTGTTCTATCCTCGAAAAATCGGCAATAAGCGTTATTTGCATGAATAATAAAGCAACCACTAATGGCGCAGCCCTGGAGCGAGCGTGCCGTCACGGTGCAGGTCGGCGCGGTCATCCTCCTCGCGTTCATCGTCATCTCGCTGTCGATGTACCAGGCGGAGGTGGTACCCGACCAGAACGCGGAGGTCGAGTACAACCACAATCAGGAGGTGCAACAGCAGCTCCAGGAGGTTCGCAACGGTCTCGTCACCGCAGCAAAGACCGGTGACGAGGGGGCCGAAACGGTGCGGCTCGGGACGACCTACCCATCCCGGACGCTCTTCGTGAACCCCCCGCCGCCGTCCGGATCGTTCCGTACGGTGGGAACCCGCAACGCGAGCATCAACGTCTCCATCGAAAATGGGACTGCACTCGCTGACGACATCGACGACTACTGGGATGGGAGCGCCCACAACCTCTCGACGGGTGCGCTTGTCTATCGGCCGACGTACCACGTCTACCAGAACGGGCCGACGACGGTGTACGAGAACACCCTGCTGTACAACGTCTATCGGTCGGCCAATATCACGGTCGCCGGCCAGGGCATGGTCGATGGCAGGGAGATAACGCTCGTCGCCCTCGGTGGCGAACTGGAGGCGAACGCCGGCGGGACGACGACGGTCGACGTAGCCAGCCTGAGCGCCTCCTCGAACACCATCGCGGTGACCAACGAAACCGGGTCGAACCTGACACTCACTATTCCGACGTACCTCAACGAGACGCAGTGGCGCGACGCGATGGGCGCCGAAATCGACGGGACCGGGAACGCCGGAAACGACGCTTACGTCCACGGCGTCACGTACCAGTCGGTCTCTGGACAGCAGTTCAACCTCGTCACGCTGGAGTTCGAACAGTCCGTCACCTACGAACTCGATCTGGCCCGGGTCGGTGTCGGCGAGACGGAGGGCATCGACGAACCGAACGCCACGTATCTGACCACGATACAGGGTGACGGCGCCACCGTCGCCGAGGGGCAGAACCAGTCGCTCGTCCTCGAGGTCAGGGACCAGTACAACAACCCGGTCGGCGGCGAGTCCGTCAACGTGAGTGCCGACCGGGGGACCGTCACCCCAGCCGCCGCGGAGACCGGGACCGATGGCAGGGTCACGGTCACGTACCAGGCCCCGAGCGTCAGCGGCACCGGGAACACCGACACCATCAACGCCAGTTTCGACTCGGCCGTCGGTAGCGGCGTCGACGAGAACGCCCCGGAGAACGTCTCGTTCACCGTCCAGATAGCCAACACCGACGGAAGTGGAACCGGTGGTGGCGGAGGTGGTGGGAGCGCATACACGATCAACTGGAACGACCCAGACGGCGACAACCCCAGTGGTCCGCTAACGAATTGCGACGACGTCTCCTGTGAGTGGAACGTCTCCGCGGACTCGGACGACCAACTCGACCTCAGCGCGGGCCTGAACGTCAGTATCGACGGCTTCACGGTCGAGTTCGGTGTGAACGACACCGGCGTCGGCACGGTCTCACCAAGTTCGGACTCGACGGACGGGTCCGGGACTGCGCAGACGACGCTGACCGCGGCCGCCAACGGGACCGTCGGCGTCTACGCTGCGAGCGGCGGTTCGAGCGACCGGCTACTCGTCGAGGTGACGAACGTGGGAGCCGGTGGAGGCGGTGGGACGGATTCACCACCGTCTGCGGATTTCAGCTATAGTCCCACGTCTCCGCGGACAGCCGAGAGCATCACGTTCGACGCCTCAGTTTCGAGTGACGACAACGGCATCACCAGTTACGAGTGGGACATCGACGACGATGGCAACTACGAGAAGAGTGGACAGACAACCACCCACAGCTACGGTGACAACGGTCAAAAGCAGGTCACACTACGTGTGACGGACGGCGCGGGGCAGACCGACACTATCGCCAAGACTGTCACGGTCACCAACCGTCCGCCGTCGGCAGCCTTCGACTGGGACTGCACGGGGACGACCTGCTCGTTCGATGGACGCGGCTCGTCCGATGTGGATGGCTCGATAGCGTCGTACTCGTGGGACTTCGGCGATGGTGGGAGTGACCCCGGACAGACGACGAGTCACACGTACACGCCGCCAGGGACCTACTCGGTGACCCTGACCGTGACCGACGACGACGGGGATACGAGCAGCATCACGAAGGAAATCCACACTGGCGGTGGTATCTCGTACGGACAGACTGACACGTGGTTATCGAGTAACTCCGACATCCAACAGGAGTTCCAGAGCACTCGGAACGACGATGTCACAATCATCGCCGTGAAGGTAAACGAAACGTCGAACCAGGTGGACCTGCTCAATGGCGATAACACCGCGTATGCCGAGGTCGAAATCTACAATTCCTCGGGGCTGGTCGGCGGTGCCGACACCACCGGTGGTTACGTGCTTCCGGCGAACATGAGCCTCGAATCCGATGGACAGTCTGCGCCGCTTCCATCGGGGGCACAACAGACGCTGTACCTGACCGAGTTCTTCAACGAGCGTGGGAGCAGCGGAAGCTACCAACGCGTGGATATGACGGGGAGACAGGTCACGATTACCATCTACTTCCGTGTCGACGATGTGGTCTACGGGGTTACTCAGACGGTGACAGTTCAGTAGCGGACGCCGAGTATTCGACACTCGTCGAACTCGCAGTCGACAATATCATATAGAACCGACACGCACATTCTCCTATCATGACCACCGTCGGCATCGACGCCATGGAGATCTGGACAGGGAAGCTCAAACTGGACCTGCCCAACACGTTCGCGCCGGAGAAGGGTGAGGACCCCGAGAAGTACACGAAGGGCCTCGGCCTGAACGCCTCGTCGTTCCCGGACTCCTACGAGGACATCGTGACGATGGGGGCGAACGCCGCGAAGAAGTTGATGGACCGAAAGGGGCTGGAGCCGGACGACATCGGTCGAATCGACGTGGCCACGGAGTCCAGTTTCGACAACTCCAAGCCCATCTCGACGTACATCGCGGGGTGTCTCGAGCAGGTGTACGAGGGTGACTTCCATCACGCGAACAAGGGCGAGCGCAAGTTCGCCTGCATCGCGGGGACGCAGTCCATCGACGACGCCTACAACTGGATTCGCGCAGGCCGGAACCGCGGGCGCGCGGCGCTCGTCATCGCGACCGACACGGCGCTGTACGCTCGTGGTGACGCCGGCGAGGCGACCCAGGGTGCGGGCGCGGTCGCGATGCTCATCGACGAGGACCCGGACCTCGTCGAGCTGTCGATGGAGCAGGGCTACGGCTCGGCCGACGAGACGGACTTCCTGAAGCCGAACCAGCAGTTCCCCAGCGTGGACGGGAAGCGCTCGGTGAAGGTCTACCTCGCCCGGATGCGCGAGGCGCTGGAGGACTTCGAGTCCGTCGCGGGCAAGATCCACCCCGACGACTTCGCCTACGGGCCGTTCCACACGCCGTTCCCGGGCATGGTCCGCAAGGCCGCGCTGCTGGCGTACCGCCACATCATCCGCGACACCGAGGTCGAGGAGGAACTCGCCGAGGAGATCGGCCGCCAGCCCCGGCAGGAGGCCTTCGACGACGACGAGGCGTTCACCGAGGCGCTTCGCGAGTACATGGACGCGCTGAAGGGCACCGAGCAGTACCAGGACTGGTACGGCCGCACCATCGAGCCGACGCTCGGCATCTCCCGCGACGTCGGGAACTGGTACACCGGGTCGGTCCACATCGCCCGCCTCTCCGCGCTGATGCACGCCGCAGAGCAGGGCGAGGACCTCGCCGGCCAGCGGCTCCTCGTCGGGTCCTACGGCTCGGGTGCGCAGGCCGAGATCCACGCCGAGACCGTCTGTGACAACTGGCTGGAGGAGGTCGAGGCGCTCGACGTGCAGGAGCAGATCGACGCCCGTTACGACCTCTCCTGGGCGGAGTACGAGGAGGTCCACGACCGCCACAACCACGAGAAGGACAAGGAACTCGAGGAGTTCACGGCGCCCGAGAACGAGTTCGCCTTCGACGGCTGGGGCCGCATGGGCGAGCGCAAGTACCGGTACGTGGAATAACACGAGCCGTCTTTTTCTTCCGCGACCGGCCGGACTGATACCATACGCAACCTATACCGATACCCCTGCGCAAACTCGGGCAGATGGTGGCTCGACCGACGCGGCGAGGTCTGGGTGTCCTCGTCGCCGTCGCTTTGCTGGTGGGTGTACTGACGAGTGTGACGGTCGTGGTCGTCGCGGACGACGACGAGGGAGGCCTGCTCGAAGACGGCAAGGACCTCGCGAGAGACCTCGGACTGGTCGGGAGCGAGACGATGACGACGATTCGCGACGGCCTGTTCCTGGGCGACGGGGCGGCCGGGTCACCCGAACGCCCCTCCCCTGACCGCGACGGCGACCTGCTCGCGGACTCGTGGGAGCGCGCCGGCGAAATGCCCGACGGGACGCCACTGCCGGGCGCCGACCCGGACCAGAAGGACATCTACGTGCACGTCAGCTACGGCTCGAACGTCGAACGCCTGACCCAGGGCGAGAAGGTCCGACTGAAACGCATCTGGGCGGAGATGCCGGTGGCGAACCCGGACGGGACCACGGGCATCGACCTGCACATCGTCGAGACCGAGCGGCTGGACCACGCGGTGACGGTCGAGACGGTCGACGCCGAGGCGGTCCGGGGCGGGTACACCCGCGAGCGACTCGGTGGCGGCCTGTGCACCTACTACGGCGTGACGGTCGGCGAACTCGACGCGGGGCGGTACCTCGGGCTCGGGGACGCGCCGGGGTACGCCAGCGTCGTCCACCGCGACGCGCCGTGGTACGCTCACAACGGAACCGGCGTGGCGGGCGTCATCACGCACGAACTGCTCCACAACGTCGTCGGCCGGGTCGGCGAGGACGGCCACACCAGCGAGGGCTGGCTGGCCGGCGACCACGGCGGGCCGCGGGACTTCCTCTCGGAGCCGACCCGCACCCGGCTGAACGAGACGGGCTTCACCTTCCCGGACGCGAACCACGGCTACTACTACCGGCTCTGTACCGGCCAGAACACGACCGAGAACTGAGCTACTCCCGCCGGTCCGCCGCCGAAGAGGACTCGCGGAGCACCGATTCTCGTACCTGCACCGTGACGGCGGTGTCGGCACCGGACACCACGAACCGGGAGTCGGCGGTGTAGCCCTCGGGCACCGGGAACGCGCGGGCGTCGTCCGGGAGGGAGAGCGTCATGCGACAGTCACAGGCCGTCACGTCGATGGTCGCCGAGTCGGCTCCGACGAGGGTGACCCGGCTCTCCACGACGGAGAGGCTGGCATCGTCGGTCACCCGGTGGACGGTCGTGCCGGTCCGGTCGGAGAGGTTCCGGAGGGTGACGGTCGCGTCGTCGGTGTAGGTGAACGAGGTCCCCGACTCGGCGACGACCGCGACCGTGTCGGCCGTGAGGGTGCCTTGCCCGCGGACGGTGACGGCGAAATCAGAACTCGTGTTCCCCAAAGCGTCGAACTCGAGGACGGAATCGTCGAGCACGAGTGACCCGCCGTCTTCGACGAGCACCTGCCCGGTGACGACGAGCCGGACCGACTCGAAGCGGACCCGGTCCGTGACGACGAGGTCGCCCTCGTGGCGGACGGTCCGGGTGGGCTCGGGCGTGGCGGCGGGGCCGACCGGGTGCGGGGGTGCTGCTGTGCTCCCGGCGTCAGCCGGCGTCGCGGTGAGACGGACCGGCTCCTCCTGGACCGGGTCGATGGACTCGGTCGGGGTGGGCGTCGGCCCGACAGCGAAACTCGTCGCACTGCACCCCGCGAGCACGACCAGCACGGCGACGGTCAACAGGAGGGTCGGTCGGCCACGCATCTCGTCTTCGAATCGTCTGGACGGCGACGTAAACACTACGGCCGGCCCGGACGTTCGTACATACCTCTATCGGCCGATTTCTCGGGCTCCTGGGGTTTCTTTCCTCAGATAGCGAGGATAGCACAAATGCTCCTGTGGTGCGTCTCTCCGGGTATGTCCACAGTGACCGGACGACTCGGGCTGGACCGGCTGTCGAACGCGGACGTGAGCGTCCTCTCGCTCCGGGTCGGGGTCGGGCTCATCATGCTCGTCCACGGGCTCGGCAAGCTCACCGGGGCCGGTCCCGCAGGCTCCGGCATCGACGGGTTCGCGTTCGCCCTGGCCGGTCTGGGGGTGCCCGCGCCCATCCTGACGGCGTGGCTGGTCGGGTTCGCCGAGACCATCGGCGGCCTGCTGGTGCTCGTCGGCCTGTTCAGCCGGGTCGGGGCGGCGGCCATCGCGGTCGTGATGACGGGCGCCATCCTGCTGGTCCACCTGCCGAACGGGTTCGTCGTCTCGAACGGGGGCTACGAGTTCGCCCTGCTGTTGCTGCTCGTGTCGGTCTCGCTCGTGTTCACCGACCCCGGGCGGTACTCGGTCGCGCACTGGCTCGCCGACCGCGAGGCAGAGAAGACGGCGCGGCCCGCGGCCTGATTCTCGGTCCGGAATCCCCCGGCTAGGGGAGTTCGCGCAGCGCGTCGACCATCTCCTCGGCCGGCTTCTGCGTCACCGCGAGCGAGAAGCCGTCGGCACGCGCGAGCTTGGGCGCGTGCTCCCAGAGTTCGTCGGCCTCGATACCGTGCAGGACCACCGCGTTCGGGGTCGGGGTGACGACGCGCATCGCGACCAGCGGGGACTCCCCGCGGGTTATCTCGGTGAAGATGAGCGCCCGCGAGGTGGACTGCCCGTAGAGCCGGTAGAACTCCTCCGAGGAGAGCCGGGTGATGGCCGCGATGGAGTTGATGACGGTGTGGCCCGAGATGTGGCGCTCCTCGGCGGCGTGGACCTCGGTGGCGTCGATGGCGTCGTAGAAGCGCGACAGCGGGATGGTCGTCGGGTACTCCCGGAGGTCGCGGACGATGTCGCTCTCGAACCCGGCCGAGAGGACGCGGGCGTACTGCCGGATGTGGTCGCCACCGCGGCTCTCGTCGATGTCGAGCAGCGCGTTCACCATGCGGCTCACGACCCCGATGCCGGGGTTCTCGCGGCGTCCGCTCTCGTAGTCGGAGACGACCGACGAGGAGACGTCGAGGTGGGCCGCGAGGTCGGTCTGGCTCACCCCGAAGTCGGTGCGCCACTTCCGGAGCGTCGCGCCGGGGTCCTCCGAGAGGGTCACCTCGCCGGCGATCTTCGTCGCGAGGCTGCGCCGTGGACTGTCGCTCATGGTCGTGCAGTGGAGTGACACGCGGCAAAAACGTATCGAAACTCGGGTTCGACGGACGACGAACCACGAGAGATTTCCTTGTGGGTTTCGATACCATCCCGTATGCCCTCGACCGTCGTCCACGTCGCCCTCGCCGCCATCGTCGCCTGCGCCCTCCTCGGGCCCGCGTTCTCGGGGCGCGCGCTCGTCGCGGTGCTGGCCCTGACCGCGTTCGTCGACCTCGACGTGTTCGTCGGGTTCGTCCTCGTGGGCGCGCATCGGGCGGCGTTCCACACCCTCCTCTTCCCGGCCGTCCTCGGTGCTGCCCTCGCGTTCGACCTGTACGCCGACCGCCCCTCGAGGCTCGTCGCGCGGTTCGGCCCCCACGCGCCCCGGGTCGCCGCCGTGGCCATCGTCGCGGTCGTCTTCGGCGCCATCGGGCCCGACCTGATGACCAACGGCGTGAACGTCCTCTGGCCCCTGCACGACCAGTTCTACGCGCTCACGGGGAAGCTCCACCTCTCGGACCAGCGCGGCGTCGTCCAGACGTTCGTGGAGTTCGAGAACGGCGAGCCGACGAGGAAGGTCGCGAAGGGCTCGACGAAGGAGGTCCAGTACTACACCGGCGTCGACACCAACCCGGACCGGTCGGGCGAGCCGGTCACCCGCGAGCGCATCTTCCCGCTGGTCGACTCCGGCATCCAGCTCCTCATCGTCCTGACGGCGGGCGTCGTCTCGGCGGTGCGGCTGTGGGACGAGCGCTGATTCGAATACCGGTGCCCCTGCCGACCTGCCCGCGAACGAAACCGTGAGGACGCCCCCGGCTGAAGCGGGTGTATGACCCGACCCTACGATTCCGACACCGACGCGGAGGCGCTCTGGGAACTCAAGCGCGGCTTCGAACTCGGCCTCGGCTCGGGCACCGGCGGCGACGAGAAGCAGGCGAAGTACGAGGGGAAACTCGACGACGACTACCGGACGGACTGGCTGGAGTGGGTGGACCGATGCGTGGCCGACGACGAGCGCTGCGTGACGGTCGCGACGGCTGGCGACGGTGACGAACATGAACTCGCCGGCTACGTGTTCGTTCTTCCGGAACGCCTCGCGTTCATCTGGGACGCGGCCGTCCTCAACGAGATCTACGTCCGCCCGGAGTACCGCGGAACTGGCGTGGCTGACGACCTGATGGCCGCTGCCGTCTCGCTCGCCCGGGACCAGGCCCTCCCGCTGGACCGGCTGGTGCTGGACGTGGACCGTGAGAACGAGCGCGCGACGGCGTTCTACGACCGCCACGGGTTCGCCCACTGGGGCGAGATGGTGGCGCGAGAACTCTGATCAGTCGGCCAGGTGCGCGACGACGCCGCCGAGGCCACCGCAGATGACGGGGTAGACGACGCCCGCGACGACGACCGCGTTCACCAGCGGGACCGACAGGGAACTCCCGTCGCCGGAGGCCGAGAACACGAGCGAGCCGATGGCCGCGACCACGAGGTAGCCCACCGCGACGAGCGCGCCGGCGACGGCCGAGTCGGCGAGGTCGGCGGTCACGCCACCCGTGCGCGCCGCGAGGAAGCCGGCTACCACCAGCGCCAGGGGGACCACGACGTAGGTCAGCTGGACGAGGCCGCCACCGGCGAGGTCGATGAGGTTGAACGACCCGCTGGAGAGCTGGCCCTCGTAGGAGAGCTGGACGAAGTGGCCGTTGAACAGCACCATCCCGGCGGCCTTCCACGTCGCCACGGAGTCGCGGACCGCGGAGACGATGACCTGTTCGAGCGCCTGCCCGATGGAGTCGGGCTGGGGTAACTCGGACTGGGTCCACAGGACGAACGTGAGCACGTAGCTCGCGAGGAAGGCGCCGACACCGGCGACCGCGCTCCTCGCGGCGGTCGTCGCGTCGAGTGTGGCACCCTCGTCGCCGAAGGTCGTGGACAGACTATTGTCGGTCGACATGACAGTTCTGGATTCGCACCGATTCGGTAAAGACGTTGTGTAAACGCCGATTTCGTTGTAATCTATCGATTACATTTATCAGAAACAAGATAAACTACGTAGGGTCGCCGTTCAAGTGTGGGTGGCGCGAACCACCGAGGTCTGGTCCGGCGACGACATATCGGATATTCTACTTTAATGCGCTTCAGATTACGTATAACAGGTCCCGGCCCCTCGGTTCGAACGTCGCATGACCGACTACGAACTGCCGCCACTCCCGTACGATTACGACGCACTCGAACCGCACATCTCCGAACAGGTGCTCCGCTGGCACCACGACACCCACCACCAGGGCTACGTCGACGGGTGGAACTCGGCCGAGGAGACGCTCGCCGCGAACCGCGACGCGGGCGAGTTCGGCGACTCCCCGGGCGCCATCCGGAACGTCACGCACAACGGCTCCGGGCACGTCCTCCACGACCTGTTCTGGCAGAACATGAGCCCCGAGGGCGGCGACGAGCCCGCGGGCGACCTGCGAGCGCGCATCGAGGCCGACTTCGGCTCCTACGACGCCTGGGAGGGCGAGTTCCGCGCCGCCGCCGGGAACGCCGGAGGCTGGGCGCTGCTCGTCTACGACTCCTTCAGCAACCAGCTCCGGAACGTCGTGGTGGACAAGCACGACCAGGGCGCGCTGTGGGGTGCTCATCCCATCCTCGCGCTCGACGTCTGGGAGCACTCGTACTACCACGACTACGGCCCGGCCCGCGGCGACTTCGTGGACTCGTTCTTCGAGGTCGTCGACTGGCGCGAGCCGGCCAGTCGCTACGAGGACGCCGTCGCCGCCTTCGAATAGGTCCCCGGCTTCGGCCTTCCGAGCACGCTCTCCGGGGCCCCCGCGGCGGTCGCGCGACCGTGGGCATCACGCGCGACCTGCCGTGACGGCTGGCCGCCCGGCCGCCGTCCCGGACTGTCATCCCTCCTGCTGTTCCTGTCGGTACTGCACCCGCGAGACCGTGTAGCGGTACACGTCGTGAGCGCCCTGCGAATCCGTCTCGTCGTTTCGGGCGACTGCGTCGCGCTGGCCGCCGAAGCGGTCGAGGTACCGCTCGATGGCGCGCTGGGAGTTCTCGTTGCCGACCCGGGTCGTCACCTCGACCAGCTCGAGGTCGAGGTGGTCGAACGCGAGTTCGAGGAACGCTCCGGCGCGCTCGCCGGAGTAGCCCCGCCCCCAGAAGTCGGTGCCGAGCATGACGCCGACCTCGGCACTCTTGCGGCCCCAGACGGGCCGGAACGACGCGATACCGGCGAAGCGCCCCGCGTCGGGTTCACCGTCTGCCGGCCGGAGGACGTAGGCTGCGGCGGTCCCCTCGCGCCCCTGCTCGGCGAAGCTCCGGAGCAGGTCGTGCGAGCGTTTCGGCGTCGAGACGAACGTCGGCGAGACGTACGCGAACACGCGCTCGGGGTCGGCCTCGCGGGAGAACGCCCGGTAGAACTCGAGTGGGTCGGTGTCGGCGTCGACGCGCGTCATGACGAGACGGTCGGTCTCGATGCGGGCCGGGAACAGGCCGTCGTCCCAGGAGAACTCGGGCATCGTGCTCACCCGTGGAACGTCACGTCCGGCCCGTGGTCGGTCGCCTCGTAGTCCTCGCGGGTGATGCTGTACTGGACCACGTCGCGTGGTTCGCCGTCGATGACGTGGCCGTTCCGGAGGGTGGCGTCGCGCTGGCCGTTCCAGCGATCGACGTACCTCTCGATGGCCCGGCGCGAGTTCTCGTTCGCGACGGTGTGGCTCACCGAGACCACGCCGAGGTCGAGGCGCTCGAAGGTGCAGACGACGAAGGCGTCGGCGCGCTCGCCGGAGTAGCCCCGCCCCCAGAACGGTCGCCGCAGGCCGAAGGTGAAGTACGCGGTCCGGCGGTCCCAGATGGCGAACAGTTCGGCCTCGCCCGCCGGTTCCCCGGCACCGTCCTCGCCGTCCTTCGGCCGGACGACGTAGGTCCCGGCGTTCCCGCCGTCCCAGCGGTCGGTCCGCGAGGCGAGGAACTCGCGGGCCTCCTGTGGATGCTCGAACGGCTCGATGGGGATGTGCTCGAACGCGGCCGGGTCGGCGTGCCCGGCACGCATCGGCTCGTACCGCTCGAACACGTCGGTCTCCCCGGGTGACTCGTGGACGAGGTTCAGGCGTTCCGTCTCGATGCGGTCGGGGAAGCGGTCAGGCACGGATGGTCACCTCGTCGGGGGTCCCGCCGGCCGCGCGCCACTGCTGCTGGCTGATGGTGTACCGGACCAGGTCCGCGGGCTCGCCGTCCTCGGTCGGCTCCCAGTTCCGGAGCAGGCAGTCGCGCTGGCCACCCCAGCGGTCGACGTACTTCCGGATGGCGCGTTTCGACTGCTCGTTGTCCACCATGTGCGCCGGCGAGACGTAGTCGAGGTCGAGGCGGTCGAAGGCGACCGCGAGGGTCGCCCCGGCGCGTTCACCGGAGTAGCCCCGCCCCCAGAAGGGCCGGTGGATGGTGACGCCGGTGAACGCCTGGCGCTTCCCCCACTCGACGTGCAGGCTCGCTCTGCCGACGTGCAGCTGGTCGTCGTCGGGGACGACCGCGGCGTCGGGCGCTGGTTCGTCCTCGCGGGCGAAGATGGCCCACGTGGCGGCCTCGCCGGCCTCCCACTGCTCGCGGGCGTCGGCCAGCCAGTCCGCGCTGCCCTTCGGGTGCTGGTGCGGGTTCGAGTGCAGGTGCTCGTGCTCGGCCACCGCACGCTCGCGGTGCGCACCCATCTTCTCGTACACGCTGTCGGGGTCCAGCGCCCGGTCGGCGCGTTCGAGCCGGAGGCGCTCGGTCTCGACGTGTGCGGGGAAGAGGTCGGTCATGGCCGGTCGTGGATGGTCAGGTCGACCGTCACGTCCGCGGCCTCGTACTGCTCGCGGGTGATGCTGTAGCGATGGACGCTCGCGGGCTCGTCGCCGTGGGTGTCGAGGTTCGGGAAGTAGCCGTCGTGCTGGCCGCCCCACCGACCCACGTACTTCTCGATGGCCCGTTTCGACTGGTCGTTCTCGTCGAGTACCGTCACGGCCACGAGGTCGAGGTCGAGGCGGTCGAACGCCAGCGTGACGAAGGCGTCGGCGCGTTCGCCCGAGTAGCCACGCCCCCAGAAGGGCTTGCGGAGCCACATCCCGAAGGTGACGCTCCGCTGGTCCCAGTCGGGGTGGAGGCCCGCGGTGCCGGCGAACTCGCCCGCGCCGGGTACCTCGGTCCCGTCCTCGCCGGCTTTCGGGTACAGGGCGTACAGTTTCCCGTCGCCGGCCTCGGCCTGCTCGCCGACGGCCCGGACGAACTCCCACGTCTCTTCTGGAACCTGGTGGGGCTCCCACGTCATGTACCGGGTCGCCTGCTCGATGCCCGCCTCGGTGGAGTAGTAGGGGTAGACGTCGAGGGTGTCGACGGTGTCGAGGCCGACACGCTCGAAGCGCAGGCGCGCCGTCTCGAAGCGCTCGGGGAAGAGGTCGCTCATCACTCGAACCCGTCCTCGTGGACCGTCAGGCCGACCGGCACGTCGGCCTCGTCGTACTGCTCGCGGGTGATGGTGTAGCGATGCAGGTCCCGCGGCTCGTCGTCGAGGACGACCCAGTTCCGGAGGATGCCGTCGTACTGGCCGCCCCAGCGGTCGACGTACTTCTCGATGGCGCGCTTCGAGGCCTCGTTCTCGTCGGTGTGGGCCGCCGCGACGAGTTCGAGGTCGAGGCGGTCGAAGGCGAGGTCCACGAGGGCGTCGGCGCGCTCGCCCGAGTAGCCGCGTCCCCAGAACGGCTCGCGGAGCCAGACGCCGAGGCGGGCCGTCCGGCGGTCCCACAGCGGGATGAGCGACGCGACGCCGGCGAACTCGCCGGCCCCGTCCTCGCCCGCTTTCGGGATCATCGCCCAGTTCGCGCGGTCGGCCTCCTCCCACTTCTCGGCGCTCTCTGCGAGGTAGTCGAAGGTGTCTTTCGGCGTGTCGTGCTGTGATTTCGAGATGTGCTCGACCGTGTCCGCGAACCCCTCCTGGCTCATCACGTCGTAGAGTTCGAACACGTCGACGGTCTCGTCGAGGCGCTCGTAGCGGAGACGCTCGGTCTCGAACGCGGTGGGGAACAGGTGCATGGCTGGCGGCTTCGCCCGGGAGTACAAAAAGCGTTCTCGGGGTGTGACACGGTCTGACTCGCCCGGTGTTCAGGTTACGAACAGCCGGTCCCGCGCCGTCTCGCAGGCCGTCCGGAGCGCGTCGTCGCGGGCGCAGGCGTCCACCCAGTCCACGAAGTCGAGTTCGCCCGGGCCGCCGAGGTGGCCGAGCGCGTACACCGCCTCCCGGACGGTCCGGCGGTCGTGGCGGGTCGGGTCGGCGTACCACCGGACCCCGGCGGCCGGGTCCGCAAGCGGGTCCGGGACCGGCTCTGGTGCCGATTCAGCGGTCTCGGCGGCGGTCTGGAGTGGCGCCTGCACGTCGTACCCGGCCTGGTCGAGGTAGTACAGCCCGGCGAGTCCGGCGAGTGCCTCCGGGCCGGTGGTGCAGGCGAGGCGCTCGAACCGGTTCGCCCGGCGGGCACCCAGTTCCGGCGAGGCGAGCGTGAGGTTCGCGAGCGTGATACCGGCGAGGAACCGGCTCGGACTCCCGGCGTCACCGTCGAGCACGTCGGTCACCCGGCTGGTGTAGGGGTCGACCACGTGGGGGTGCGACCGGGCGAACTCCCGCAGCGCCGAGAGCGCCAGCGCCCGGGAGTCGGGGTCGTCCTCGTCGAGCATGGTGACGAGCCGGGGGACGACCACGCCCTCCTCGACCGACAGCAGGGCGTCGGGTCGCTCCCACGCCAGCGAGGCGATGGCGGCCGCACTCGCCTGCCGGATGGGGGCGTCCTCGTCGGCGAGCGAGGCGACGAAGCGCTCGCGGACCCGGCCGTCGATGGTCCCGAGGTGGGTCAGCGCGGTCGTCACCGGGTGGAGGAAGTCCCGGGAGACGACGACGGCCCCGCGCTGGGACTCGAACGCCCGGAGCAGGCTCTCCGCGACGGGACGGATGATGTGGGGGTCGTACGCGCCGATCTCGGCGAGGCGCTGGGCCGCGGCGGTCGGCAACTCCTCGGCGTCGAGGCGCTCGGCGAGGTCGAACGGTTCGTCGGGGTCGGGCTGTGCGGGCTCGGTCCGCGTCGCCTCGACGAAGCGCTGCATGGCCTCGCGGTGGTGGCCCTCGCAGACGTGGAACGCGGTCGCCTCGCCCGAGACGACCGAGATGTCGCGACGCTCGCAGTGCTCGCAGTCCGGCACGGTCGATTCGACCCACTCGCGGGTGGCGTCGTGGGCCCAGTAGTCCGGGCGCGTCGACGGCCGGAGGTCGGCACCAGCCCTGGCGTAGGCCTGCACGACGCGGGTGAGGGCCGTCAGTTCGTCGGCGCCGACCGGGTGGTCGTACCGGGCGTAGTCGGGCCGCCACGAGAGCGTCTTCAGGCGGTTCGCGATGCGGTGGAGCGCGTCGTTGTCGAGGTCGCGCTCGACGTCGGTCGCCAGCTCGCGACGGAAGAAGTCGGCGTAGGCGTCGCGGAAGGCGTCGGCGTCGTGTACACCGATGGCTGCTGCCGGCGGGTCGAACGACACGGCGGTCGTCGCCGGGAGGTCCCAGCCGGTGTCGAGTGGCATACCGGCGGATTCCGCCCGCCGGTGCTTAACGTCTCCGTCCGAGGCCGGGGTCGGCCGGCTCACGTCCCCCCGGAACCGCTCAGCTCTCGGTGTGTGCTTCCTGCTTCCCGGCGAGGTCGTACGGCTGCATCCGGTAGAACTCGAAGCTCAGCTCCTGTGGGTCGCGGTCGAAGGTGTCGACCAGCGGGATGTGGATGTGGCGCATCCGGTCGAGTATCTCGGTGCCGACCGCGCCCTCGGTTATCGACGCGAGCTGGCCGCGGGCGACGACGCTCTTCCAGCCCTCACCGGTCTGCTCGAAGGTGACGAACGAGACGTGGGTGTCCCGGTCGAGCAGGTCAGCCTTCGTGCTGTCGGCCCCGAACGCCAGCCGGAAGTAGAACGTCTCCTCCTCGGCGTCGAAGCCGTACGAGACGGGGATGGAGTACGGCGCCTGGTCGGCGTCGGTCGACAGCGAGATGACGCCTGTCCCGCCCCGTCCGAGGAACTCGTTTCGCGTCTCGTCGTCCATCTGTACGGAACGGATGTCTTCCATGAGGAATGGTAGCACTGCTGGAGACAAAAGCGTTCGTCGGATTCCCGAGACGTGGGACGCCCGTGGCGCCGCCGAAGGCGACCGCGGTGGCGGTCCACCGGCTCAGACCGGATCTGTCGGCAGGTCGTACGGTTCCGGCTGGCTCCCGTCGGTGTCGGTGAAGTCGTACTCGCGGGCGAGGTCGCCGACCTTGAAGATGCCACCGGTCCTCGTGAACACGTCCTCGTCAGCCGCGAGCGCGACGACCGCCCGGCCGACGAACTCCGGCGAGTGCGCGCTCTCGGGGAGGTCGTCGCCGACCGACTCGAACGCGGCGACCACGCGCTCGGTCCGGGTGAACCCAGGGTAGACCACCAGCGAGGTCACCCCGTCCGGTTCGAGTTCGTACGCCATCCCCTGGTGGAGGCGGTCGACCGCGGTCTTCGCGGTGTCGTACGGGACACTGCCGCGGAACTTCTCGCCGTCACCGGCCGAGATACCGACGATGAGGCCTCCCTGCTGGGCGCGCATCATCGGTGCCACGAGCCGGCTGGTCGTGAAGTGCGCCCGGACGCCGGCGTCGAACATCCGGTCCCAGCGGTCGATGGGCTGCTTCCAGAACGGGAACCCGAAGGTCTCGTCGTGGCCCTCGTAGCCGCCCCAGACGTTGTTGACGAGGAGGTCGAGCCGGCCATGCTCGTCCTCGATGCGGTCGACCAGCGCCGCGACCTGCTCGTCGTCGGTGTGGTCGCACGCGACCGCGATGCCCTCGCCGCCGGCCTCGGTGACGAGTTCCGCCGTCTCCGTCACGGTGCCGGGCACGCCCTCGGTGGTGTCGTCGTCGACGCTCCGACCGGTGACGTACACTGTCGCGCCTGCCGTGCCGAGTTCCACCGCGATGCCTCGCCCGACGCCGCGACTCGCCCCCGTGACGAGTGCGACGGTCTCCGAGAGGTCTCTCATGGGCTGTGTACGGCGCGAGCAGGCAAAAGGTCGTCTCGGGGACGTTACCGCGGGCTCAGTGGCCGACGCGTGTCAGTCCCCGCCTGCGCCTGCGGTCACCGTCGCGGCTCGGTCGGCCTCGGCGTCCCGGCCGATGGCGCGGATGAACCAGCCGGTCACGAGCAGTCCCGCGACGCTCAGGACGCCGAAGATGACGATCTGTGGCGCCGGGACCGCCTGCCCGTCCCGGAGCATCACGGCGACCATCGTCAGGACCGCGAGCCCGAGCGTCGTCGCCTTCACGAGCAGGACGGCGGTGAAGGCGTACCCCCAGGCGCGGCCCTGCCACAGCCAGTACGCCGAGAGCGCGAACGCGGGCAGGAGCACCGCGAGGTCGAGCGACTGGATGACGGGCGTGACCAGTCCCGTGTTCTCGATGGCCGCCGGGGTGGTCCCCGAGAGGCTCGCGGGCACCACGTCGGCCAGCCAGAGGACGCCGACCAGCAGCGCCACGACGAGCTGGTAGGCGATTGCCGCCCGGACCGGGCCGTCGCCGACCTGCCGGCGGAGGACGGCCGGGTCCAGCCGGACGAGCCCGGCGACGAGCGTGAACAGCGTCAGGCCGAACAGCGCGACGTAGACGAGATAGAGCGGGTTGAACGCCGTCATGACCGCGTAGGATGCGTAGGTGTACAGCAGGTAGCCCGTGACGCCGAGCCAGGCCACGTAGGCCCGGCGCGACCCGCGGCTCGCCAGACACAGCGTCAGGGCGAGCGCGGGGACCGCGACCGAGAGCGTCAGGAGGTCCTGCCCGTACAGTTGCGGGAGCAGCGGGTCGGCGTCGCGGTAGAGCGTCGGCACGAGCAGGCCAACACCGGCCGCGACGGCCGTCAGGAGGAGCGTCACGAGCGAGGCGGCGAACAGCCGCCGCGGCAGCGTGACGCGGGCGGTCGTCATCGACCTACCTCGGGGTGGCCGCGTCGGGTTCGTCGGCGCCTAGCTCCGTCTCCACGTACTCGGCGAAGCCGACGGCGAAGTCGTCGACCGCGTGCCAGTCGGTGTACTCGTAGTCCCGCGAGGTGTCGGTGTCGCCGGTCGCCTCCTTCGCGATCTTCTTCATCATGACCCGCTTGAGCATGCCGTACTCGGAGTACCGGATGGCTCCCGCGAAGCTTGCGACCCGGTCCGGGTGCCAGTCGGTCCGCTCGACGAACGCCTCGATGTAGCGGGCAGCCTCCAGCTGGCGCTCCTCGTCCTCGACGGCGCTGGAGAGGCACACCTGGAAGAACCCCGACGGGCGCGCGGCGAGTGCCTGCCGGTTGTCCCGGACGAACGCCGCGACGTGGTCCTGATGGGTGCCCATGTGGATTGACGCGCCGACGAGGACGGCGTCGAAGTCGGCCACGTCGAGGGCCGGCGGCACCTCGGTCAGGTCGACCGTCGTGACCGCGTGTCCCCGCGCCGCGAGGTCCTCCCGGATCGCCCCGGCTACCTTCGCTGTCTGTCCCTCACCGGTCCCGTAGCACACGAGGATGTCGGCCATGTATCTGTCACCATATGAGAATACGCTGGCCGGGGGATAACCGCTGTCGCTGGTTCTCTCGTGCTGAGAACAGTGTCACACCTGTAGCGTGGGTGATACCCACTCAGCGGGCGCCCACGAACCCGAGTCCGCCGACCGCGGCTGCCAGCAGGTAGCCCCCGATGGCGACGAGGACGATCGTCCCCCCGGCGGCGATGCCGTAGGTGTACGAGAGCGTCGTCCCCGAGAGCACCGCGACCTGCGCGGCGACGATGGCGACCAGCAGCGACTGCCGGAAGCTCCCGGCAATCTGCATGGCGGTCGCGACGGGGACGACCAGCAACGCGGCGACGAGGATGACACCCATCATCTGCATCGCGCCGACGACCACCAGCGCGGTGAGGACGACGAGCAGCCGGTTCAGCCAGTCGACGCGCATCCCCGCGGTGTGGGCGGCCGCCTCGTCGAAGGTGACGTAGAGCAGCTGCCGGTACGCGAGGGCGACCACGAGCGCGACGACCGCGCTGAGGACCACCAGCCGCTCCACGTCGGGGCGCGTCAGCGTCGACAGGCTCCCGAACAGGTACTGGCTGATGCCGACCGCGATACCGCCGCTCGTGAGGCTGATGAGGACGGTCCCGAGGGCGAACCCGCCGGTGAGGACGATGGCCATCGACACGTCGTTGTACACCTCGGTGTGCTCCGAGAGGAGCTGGACGAGCAACGCGGCGAGGACGGCGACCACGAGCGCGGTGAGGTACGGCGAGACGCCGAGGCCGACCGTCTCGCCGAGGAACAGGCCGACGGCGACCCCGGCGAAGGCGGTGTGTGCGAGCGTGTCGCCGATCATCGAGAGCTGGCGGTGGACGAGGAACGACCCGACCAGCGGCGCGACGACGGCGATACAGACCCCCGCGATGAACGCGCGCTGCATGAAGGGGTAGCCGAGCATCTCGGCGAAGAACCCGAGGAAGGTGGGCTGGAAGAGGGCCGTGGTGGGGAGGGAGAGCGTGGAAAGAGTCGGTGTGAGCATGGTCAGTGGTGGTGATGGTGGTCGAGCAGTCGCTGGTTCGCCCCGTAGGCGTCCGCGAGGGCGTCGCTCTCGGAGAAGTCGAGCGAGTCCCCGTGGAAGAACAGCTCCCGGTTGATGCAGGCGACCGTCGAGGTGTAGGCCGTGACGACGCCGATGTCGTGCTCGACGAGGACGATGGTGAGGCCCTCGGCGTTCAGGTCCCCGAGCAGGTCGTAGAACTCCTCGCGGGATTCCGCGTCGACCCCGACGGTCGGTTCGTCCAGCGCGAGCAGGTCTGCCTCGGCGGCGAGCGCCCGGGCGATGAACACCCGCTGGCGCTGGCCGCCCGAGAGCGCCGAGATGCGCCGGTCCTGCAGGTCGGTGACGCCGACGCGCGCCATGGCCTCGGCGACCGCCTCGCGGTCGTCGCGCCCGAACCGCCCGAGGCCGACGTGGGGGTACCGGCCCATCCTGACGACCTCGTGGACCGTGATGGGCATCCCGCTCGCGGTCCCGGTCGTCTCCTGGGCGACGTAGCCGACCTTCGTCCCGTCGGCGAACCGGTGTGCCGGCTCGCCGAAGAGCCGGACCTCGCCGCTGTCGGGGCGGACCAGCCCCAGCAACAGCCGGAGCAGGGTGGTCTTCCCCGACCCGTTCGGGCCGACGAGCCCGAGGAAGTCGCCCGCCTCCACGGTCAGGGAGACGTCTTCGACCGCGGGCTGGCCGCCGTATCCGAAGGTCACGTCGCTGAGTTCGACGACGCTCATTCGGCTCCCAGCGCCTTCGCCAGCGACGGCAGGTTCACGTTCTCCATCACGTCGACGTAGCCCCAGCCCTGCTCGTGCCACTCGTCGGTGAGGCTCGGGACCGGCGTCAGGGGCAGGACATCGGTCGCGTCGGTCTCGGCGACGAGCTGGGTCGCGGCCCGGTCGGACTCGAACACCGGCGCGAGCACGTACTCGATGTCGTGCTCGTCGATGACGGCCTGCGTCCGCGTGATGTCCTTCGGCGTGGGCGTCGCGTCCGGCGCGAGCCCGGTCAACGCCTCGACGTGGAAGTCGTAGCGGTCCCCGAGGTACCGGAAGGAGTTGTGGCCCGCGACGAGGACGGTGTCGGTCGTCCGGTCGGCCAGTCGCTCCTCGAAGGTCGCGTCCATGGCCGCGAGGCGGTCCGCCAGGACGTCCGCGTTCTCGGCGTAGGTGGCCTCGTTCTCCGGGTCGACGCGGGCGAGGCCGTCGGCGATGGTCCGGACCGCCTTCGTCGCCCGGTCCGCGTCGAGCCAGAAGTGGGGGTCCATCGAGCCGTGGTCGTGGTCGTCGTGTTCCTCCTCGTCGTGGTGTGCGTCCTCGTGCCCTGCGTCGTGGTCGTCGTGGGTCGTCTCCTCGCCGTGGTGCTCGTCGTCGTGGTGGTCACCGTCGTGAGTCGTCTCCTCGTCGTGGTGCCCCTCGTCGTGACCGTCGTCGTGGTGTTCTTCCTCGTGCCCGCCGTCGGCCGGGAGCAGGTCGATACCCTCCCAGGCCTCGATGACGTCCACGTCCGCCCCGTCGTCGCGGACGTTCCGCACGAGTTTGTCGGCCCAGGGCTGGAACCCCTCGCCGACGTAGACGAAACCGTCGGCCCCGAGGACCTTCCGCTGGACGTCGGGCCCCGGTTCCCAGCCGTGGCCGTGCTGGCCGAAGGGGACCAGGTTGTTCACGGCGAGGCCGTCCCCCGCCACGGTGCTCGCGAAGTCCGAGACCACGAAGAACGAGGACTGGACCGTCGTCTCGCCCTCGCCGCCCTCGGACCCGGTCGTCATGGACCCGAGACAGCCGGCGAGTGCTGCTGTCGCTGCCGCGCTCCCGAGAAGGACGCCCCGGCGCGTCGTTCGTTGCATGTTGCTAACGAAAACGCGCTGGTTAATATGTCTTGTTAATCTCAGAGTGGTTGTTAATAATACTGGTCGCGGGGGCCGGGCGACGCGATGGCCGCTCCGCAACCACTAAACGCGGCTCACACCAACCACCGTGCAATGGCTGACTGGACCGAAAAGTACCGCCCGACGACCCTGTCGGAGGTCCGGGGGAACGACAAGGCCCGCAAGAGTCTGAAGCAGTGGGCCGAGACGTGGGACGACCACCGGCAGGCCGCCATCGTCCACGGCTCGCCGGGGGTCGGGAAGACCTCGGCGGCGCACGCGCTGGCCAACGACATGGGCTGGCCGGTGATGGAGCTGAACGCGAGCGACTCCCGCACCGCGGACGACATCAAGCGCTTCGCCGGGCGCGCCTCGCAGAACCAGACGCTCGGCGGGGGCAGCGGCGGCCGCCAGCTGCTCATCGTGGACGAGGCCGACAACTTCCACGGGAACAGCGACTACGGCGGCTCGCGCGAGGTGACCCGCATCGTCAAGGAGGCGAACCAGCCCATCGTGCTCATCGCGAACGAGTTCTACGACATGAGCAACAGCCTCCGGAACGCCTGCGAGGAGATCCAGTTCCGCGACGTCTCGAAGCGTTCCATCGTGCCCGTGCTGCGGGACCTCTGCCGCAAGGAGGGCATCGAGTACGAGCAGGAGGCCCTGGAGAAGATCGCCGAGAACACCAGTGGCGACCTGCGCTCTGCGGTCAACGACCTGCAGGCGCTCGCCGAGGAGGCGGAGCGCCTGACCGTCGACGACGTGGTGATGGGCGAGCGCGACAAGACGGAGGGCATCTTCGACTTCCTCGACGACGTCATCAAGAACAAGGGCGCCGAGGAGTCGCTCTACGCGGCCTACGACGTGGACGAGACGCCCGACGACCTGCTGAACTGGGTCGAGGACAACGTCCCGAAGGATTATCGAGGAGATGAACTCGCCGACGCCTACGGCTACCTCGCCCGCGGCGACACCTGGCTCGGGCGGGTGCGCTCGACGCAGGACTACTCGTTCTGGCGCTACGTCACCGACAACGTCGCCGCGGGAGTCGCGGCTTCGCGCCGGCACGACCACAGTGGCTGGACTCGGTACGGCCCGCCGAGCTACTGGTCGAAGCTCGGGCGCTCGAAGGGCACCCGGAAGAAGCGCGACGCCATCGCCCGGAAGATCGCCGAGAAGGGCGGCTTCAGCATCGCGACGGCGCGACGCGACGTGATGCCGTTCCTCGCGACGATGACCCACCACTGCAAGCCCCGCGACCTCACCGTCCGGATGGCCGCGGTGTACGAACTCGACGCGGCCGAGGTGTCGTTCGTCACGGGCAGTGGCGAGGACACCAACAAGGTGCAGGACATCGTCGCCGACGCCGAGGAACTGCGCGAGACCGAGGCCGTCGAGCACTCCGGCGGCGCGTTCGAGGGCTTCGCGAGCGACTCGACCCGCGGCGAGGAGGCGGCGGCCAACGGTGGCGAACCGGCGGACGACCCGGACGACGACGGCCAGCAGACCCTCGGCGGGGAGGACACGGCTGACACGGCCGAGTCGGCCGAGGACCCCGCAGACGAGGAGGCGGAGACCGACGACGGCCAGTCCGGACTGGACGACTGGATGTGACGTTCACACAAAGTTAAACTTCTTACCTGTTCCTGCGTGAAAAAATATCGCAAGGCTCAAGTCTCGGGACTCCTGTCTTTCGTGTAGTTTTCCGATGAAACGCCCGCTTCTCGCGCTGACGTTGGCCCTCATGCTCCTGCTGGCAGGCTGTAACACCGGCACCCAGGGGACCTCGACGACCGTCGAGGACACGGAGGCGCCGACGACGGCACCCACGACCGCACAGACCGAGACCGCGACCCAGACTGCGACAGAGACGACCACGTCCGAACCCGCCAAGGAGTCCTGTCAGTACTCCGGGCAGGGCGACGACGACATCGTCCAGGAGTCCGGCGTCTGTCTCGGCTTCGACGCCGACCAGGTCTACCGGAACATCCTGGAGATGACCGGCTCGAACGTCACGAAGGGCCCCTCGCTCCAGTCGAAGAGCCCCGAGCAGACGAACCCGTACACCTTCGACCAGTTCGGCTTCAGCAACGACTCCTTCCAGGCCGTCATGGGCATCGCCCCGCAGGGCACGCCCAGCGTCTACGTCGCCGGCTACGCCCAGCCCCAGACCAGCCCCGACGGGAACGTCGAGGTGAACGTCGTGCTGCGCTACATCGCGAAGCAGGACGGCGCGCCGGCACCGGGTCGCACCCAGAACGCCTCCGAGGCCGAGATCACGGCCGCCCACGAGTTCCTGCACGCGGTGCAGTTCTACCAGGGTAGCCAGGACCGCCTCGCCTCCAACCTCCGCACCGACGGCGTCAACCTCGCCAAGGTCGAGACCTCCCTCATCGAGGGCAGCGCGGTCTACTTCGAGAGCGAGTACCAGGAGCAGTACATGGGCCGCGAGGCCGTCTCGCGCTCGGTCTCGCAGTGGTCGAACTCCTCGGCGTTCTCCATGTACACGCTCGGCCCGTACGTGATGGGCGAGCGCTACACCAAGTTCCGGGTGAACTCCACCGCCGAGTTCGAGAAGCTCTACGACAACCCCGCGGTCTCGATGGAGCAGATCATGCACAACAAGATGCCCTCCGAGGACCTCCCGAAGGACCTGACCGTCGAGCAGGGCGACGACTCCGTCTGGAACCAGTACAAGAAGACCACGAAGGGCGAGCTGTTCCTGCGTTCCTCGCTGCGCGCCGAGGTCTCCGGTGACCTCGCCGCCGCCGGGGCCGAGGGCTGGGGCGCCGACCGCGTGATGGTCTTCCAGAACACCAGCTACGCCGACGACTACAAGTACGGCTACGGCTGGACGGTCCGCTTCGACGACACCGCCGAGAAGCAGGAGTTCGTCGACATCTACCAGCAGTGGCTCGACGCCCGCGGCACCGAGCAGAACGGCATGTACGTCATGGACACCGAACACACCTACCGCATGGTGGACATCGACAGCGAGACGGTCGTCGTCCTCGCCGGCCACGAGCAGTTCGTGAGCCAGGCGACCGCGACGGGGAACAACTCCGACGTGACCATCACGATGACCGACTCGAAGCAGGCCGGTAGCGTGCAGGCCGACGACGACCGCGAGGACAGCCGCGTCGTCGCAGCCCAGCAGGCGCCGACCCGCGTCGTCGCGTAAGCACGTCGCGGCCCCATCCCGACCCGGCGATTCTTCTCACCGTCTCTCTCGACGTAATTCGCAGGACAGAACAGGACAGCCCTCAGCCGTCGAGCGCCGGCAGTATCTCCGGGGGCAATGCGTCCGCGGGCAGGTGCTCCCTGACACCTGCCACCGCGTCCGCCGGCCCGTCGAGTCCGAGTTCCGGCAGCGTGTACACCGGCAGCCCGGTCATGCGTTCGAGTTCCGCCGGGTTGGTCCGCTCGGCGACCGTCTCGCCCGCGTACTCGTTCAGGACGATGCAGTGGACCGGGACGCCCCTGTCGCGGAGCGCGTCGACCGACAGTGCGGTGTGATTCAGCGTCCCCAGCCCCGACCGAGCCACGAGAATCGTGGTCGGGCCGAGGTCGGCCACGAGGTCCAGAATCTCGTGCTCACCTGCGAGCGGGACCCGGAGACCGCCGACGCCTTCGAGGATGCCGACCGCGGGGTCGTCCAGCGCTGCGGCGGCCCGGTCCAGGACGTCGGCGTAGTCGAGGTCGGCGCCCTCGCGCTCGGCCGCGACGCGGGGGGCGAGCGGCGGCTCCAAGCGGTCGAGACAGGTCGCGGCCCCGGAATCCCCGCAGGCGTCCTGCACGAACCCGGCGTCGTCGTCCGGCGGGTAGCCGGTCTGGCAGGGCTTGACGGCCCGGGCATCGACGCCTTCCTCGCGGAGCCAGCCCGTCAGGCCGGCGGTGACGACCGTCTTCCCGACGCCCGTGTCCGTCCCGACGACGGCGAGGCGCCGGGTCGGTCCGGGGGCCGGCCCGGGGTCGCTCACAGCAGCCCCACCTCCTCGCCGGCGACCCGGAACGCCTCGATGCAGTCCTCGATGTCGCTCCGGGAGTGGGTCGCCATCGGGACGACCCGGAGGCGGCTCGTCCCGTCGGGGACCGTCGGCGGCCGGATGGCCGGCGCGACGACGCCCTGCTCGCGGACCGCCTCGGCGAGGTCGAGGGCGGTCGCGCGGTCGCCGACCACCACAGGGAGGATCTGGGAGTCGCCCCACACCTCGTAGCCGAGGTCCTCGAGCCCGGTCCGGAGCTGGGCGACGTTGCACCAGAGACGGTCGCGACACTCGCCGTGGCGGGCGATGTGCAACGCCTCGCTGGCGGCCGCGGCGGCCGGCGGGGCCAGGCCGGTCGAGAAGACGAACGACCGGGCGGTGTTGACGAGGTACTCGACGAGGGATTCGCTGCCGGCGACGTAGCCGCCCTGGCTCGCGAGCGCCTTCGAGAGCGTCCCCAGCTGGACGTGGACGCGGTCTTCGAGGCCCTCGCGCTGGACGACGCCGCCGCCGTAGTCGTACAGGCCGGTCGCGTGCGCCTCGTCGACCAGCAGCCACGCGCCGAACGCCTCGACCACGTCGCAGATGTCGGCGAGGGGCGCGACCGTCCCGTCCATGCTGAACACGCTGTCGGTCAGCACGAGCCACGACTCGTCGCCGGCGTGGGTCTCGGCGCGGTGGGTCATCTCCTCGCGCAGCGACGCGGGGTCACAGTGGTCGTAGATGACGGTGTCGGCGCCGGAGAGCCGGCAGCCGTCGACGATGCTCGCGTGGTTGAACTCGTCGGAGAAGACGACGTCGGGCGAGAGTGCCGCGATGGTCCCGACGTTGGCGGCGTAGCCCGAGGAGAACGCGAGGGCGCGCTCGGTGTCTTTCACCTCGGCGAGTTGCATCTCGAGGTCGCGGTGTGCGAGCGTGTCGCCGGTCACGAGCCGGCTCGCGCCCGCCCCCGTCCCGACGACCTCGGCCGCGTCCCTCGCGGCCTGCTGGACGCGGTCGTCCTGGGTCAGCCCGAGGTAGTTGTTCGAGCCGAACACGAGGTGCTGCCTGCCGTCGAGGACCGGCAGGCCGGCGCCCGGGTCGGGAGCGAAGTAGCTCCGTTCTGCCACCCGGTCGACCGGGGCGAGGTCCCGGTAGAGGTCGCGGTCGCGGCGGGCGGCGACGCGTTCGTCGAGGTCGAACCCACGGTTGCTCATCTGGTTCAGTGTTTGCACATCCCACCTTGAACGGTTCGGAATCTCGATACAGGTGGGCCCGAACCAGAGTAATCACTCCAGTGATGGCTTCCCCGGCGGGTCCGCGTACCCTCAGAAGCCGGGCATGACCTCCGCCGGACCGACGACCCCGTAGCGCCCCTCGCGGTTCATCCGGACGCCGGCCTTCATGTAGCCGAGTGCGGGGCCGTTCACGTTCGCCGCCATGCTCGTGCAGTCGTCGAGCTGGAAGGTGTTCGTGCCCGTCTCGCCGTCGAAGGTCGTCCCGGTGACGCTGACGGTCGTCGTCGTCGGCTTCTCGTCCTGGCGCACGTCGAGGACGCCGCCGACGGTCACGTCCTCGGCGTCGCAGATACCGGCGCGTTCGAGCAGCACGTCGTCGGCGTGCTCCATGTCGTGGAACTCCAGGACGCCGTCGTGCTCGTCGATGAGTTCCTCGATCTCGTCTTCGGTCATGTCGCGGGCGGTCTCGATGTCGTAGCCGTCGAGGTGCGCGATGTCCTCGCGGACGGTGCCGCGGTTGTCCTCGTAGCCCGACCTGAGGCCGACGCCCCACCAGATCTCGACCTCGTCGACCTCGACGAACGACTGGGCGGCGAGGGCGGCCGCGCCGGTCAGGAAGCCGGGGGTCGCGCCCGCGCCACAGACGAAGGTCATGCCACAGTCCTCGAAGGTCTCCTCGCGCTCGTCGAGCATACCGATGACCCGCGAGCGCTTGAGCACGTCCACGAGGACGCCGTCGTAGCCGGCCTCGGCGAAGCGGTCGGCGGTCTGGGGGATGAAGTCGTGCGTGAGGTTCGGGAGCGCCACGAGGACCGCGTCGACGTCCTCCGCGACGGCCTCGTCGATGACGTCCCGGATGGGCGTCTCGGTCGGCTCGCCCTGTGCGGAGGCGACGACGCCGGCGTCCTCGCCGTGCTGTTTGACGGACTGGGCGCCGCCGTCGGTCAGCACGTCGTCGTCTCCCGCGTCGTCTTCGCCCTCGTCCGGGCCGCTCGCGATGTTGCCCTCGGTCGCGTCGAGGAGTTCCGTGACGTCGAGGCCGTCGTGGTCGACCGCGATACCGTTGCGGTCGCAGGCCGCGACCGGGGTCACGCCGTCCTTGTGCTGTGCCACGTCGAGTGTTCGTCGGCCGATGCCGCCGGTGCCGAGTACGGCGAAGGTGATGTCGTCCATAGCTGGGGCTGGAAGTCAGTCGTCGGTCGTCTGGCTGGCGGTACTGGTCGCGGACCCGGCGGCGGTGCCGAGGTCGGAGTCCTCGTCGGAGGCCGACTTCACCGCCTCCGCGTCGAACTCGTTCGTCTCCATGTTCGGCTCCAGGCCTGCCTCCTCGATGATGCGGATGTCGTCGCCGGGGCTCTGTCCCTCGGTCGTGAGGTAGTCGCCGGTGAGGATGCCGTCGGCGCCCGCCTCGAAGGGCAGGTGTTGCTCGTCCATCGCGAGGTTGACCTCGCGCCCGCCGGTCAGGCGCACCCGGGCGTGCGGGTGGAGCAACCGGTAGACGGCGATGGTCTTCAGTATCTCCTCGGTGGTGATGTCGGCCGACTCCGACCCGCCGAGCTCGGTGCCGGCGACCGGGTTGAGGATGTTCACCGGGAGCGAGGAGACGCCGATGTCCTGCAGGGCGATGGCCGCGTCGACCCGGTCGGTCGGCGTCTCGCCCATCCCGAGGATGACGCCCGCACAGAGGTCCATGCCGGCGTCCCTGGCCACCTCGAGCGTGTGCACGCGGTCCGCGAAGTCGTGGGTGCCCACGATCTCGGGGAAGTACCGCGGCGAGGTCTCGATGTTGTGGTTGTAGTGCTCGATGCCCTCCTCGGCGAGGATGGCGGCCTCCTCCTCGGTGAGGATGCCCAGCGAGGCGTCCACGTCGAGGTCGCACTCGTCGCGGACGAGGCGGATGGCCTCGATGACCTCCGCCCACTCCCCGGGGCGCTCCGCCTTCGAGACGCCGCGTTCGGCCACCACGATGCCGAAGCGCTGGGCACCGTCGCGTTCGGCGCGCTTGGCGGCCTCGAGCACCTTCTCGGGGCCGAGGAAGCCGTAGTTCTCGATGCCCGTGTCGAAGTGGACCGACTGGGCGCAGAAGCCGCAGTCCTCGGCGCAGTTCCCGGCCTTCGCGTTCACGATGGAGCAGGCGTCGACGGTGTCGTCGCCGAACTCTGAACGGATGTAGTCCGCGGCCGGCGCGAGGTCCTCGACCGGCTGGGCGACGAGCGCGAGCCCGTCGGTCCGGTCCAGCGTCTCGCCCGCGACCACGCGCTCGACCGCGTCGTCAACCGTCCTGTTTCCTGTCTCGTAAACCACGCTAGCTAGCGCGGTTGACGAGTCCATAATGGTTGGGGTTCGACCGACGAGGCACCCCACGGGTAAGCGACGGTCATCGCGGTCGGTTGCACCCCTGTATCCGGATGATAGACGACCCACATCGATTTCGTAGGTACAGTCATATCTGCTATTATTTCGATGCCCAACGGTAATTCAGCAACCGAAGTAGAAAATATTAAGTCTCGGTGCTCGTCGATAAGTGACATGGTGAAGCACACCAGACGTGACGTTCTCAAGCTCAGTGGGGGAGTACTCGGCGGTATCGCGGTCGGCTCGACCGTGACAGCGGCCGAGTCCACGGACCGGTTCATCGTCAAGGCGGACGCCGACGAACTCGGCGGCGACCTCTCGGTCGTCCACGCGATGGACCCCGTCGACTTCACGGTCGTCGAGGGCCCCGAATCGGCGCTCGACGCCGCGGGCGTCGACTACGCGCCCGACGTCGAGATCGAACTCGACAGACCCGAGATGAAACAGGACGTCGGCGCCGAACTCGAGGACGAGCCGCTCTACCCCCTCCAGTGGGGCAAGGAGGCCCAGAACGTCCCCGAAGCACACGAGGTCACCCGCGGCGAGGGCACCCGCGTCGCCATCGTCGACACCGGGGTCGCCGCCGGCCACCCGGACCTCGAACACGCCGTGAACGAGGACCTCTCGCAGGACTTCACCGGCGACGGCTACGGCGCCGCCGGCCCTTACGGCGGCTACCACGGCACCCACGTCGCCGGCATCGTCGCCGCGAACGACAAGAACGAGGCCGGCGTCGCGGGCACCGCCCCGGCGACCGAGATCGTCGACTGCCGGGTCTTCTCGCCGAGCGCGCTGGCGAGCTTCGCCGACATCGTGGCCGCCGCGGTGTACGCCGCCGAGATCGGCTGTGACGTGGCCAACATGAGCATCGGCGCCTACCCCGTCTCCCGGAAGGGTATCGGCTCGTTCTACGGGAAGGTGCTCAACGCGACGATGGCGTACGGGCGCCGCCAGGGCACCCTGTACGTCGTCTCGGCGGGCAACGACGCCGCCGACCTCCAGCACGACGGGCGCGTCTGCGTCGAGAACGACGACGGAACGACCGACTGCTTCCCGGCCATCAGCCTCCCGAACGAGGCCGCGAACGTGATGAGCATCTCCGCGACTGGCCCCATCGGCTTCGGCTGGGGCGACGACGGTCTCGAGGAGCCGCCGACCACGCCCGCCAACTACACGAACTACGGGACCAACGCCATCGACGTGAGCGCCCCCGGCGGCAACTACGACCCCGAAGCCGCGGCGAACGACGTCCCCGGCTGGTACTACGACCTGGTGCTCAACACGGTCGCTATCCCGTCGTTCGACGACGACGGGAACTATCTGGGTGCCGACTACAGTTACAGCTGGGTCGCCGGCACCTCGATGGCCGCCCCGAACGTCGCCGGCGCCGCCGCGCTCGTCGCCAGCCAGCAGGAGAAGACCAGCGCCAACAAGGTCCGCAACGTCCTCCGGCGCACCGCCCGTGACGTCGGCGACAAGCCGTACCACGGTTCCGGCTTCGTCGACGTCGAGGCCGCCGTCACGGACTGACGACCAGCACCACCCCGACGGTTCTCGTCGCCAGGTTCGCATCCGGCCGTTCTCCCGTCTTCGATGCCCGGTGAGCCGACGGCTCGCCGGTCGTACGAGACGTGTGAGAAGGTGAGGTGCGGGCCGTCAGCGTCCCTCGGACTGGCCGAGTCCCGGAATCGCGACCCGCGTCTCGACGTGGCTCATGAGCTTCGTCGCGGTCAGCACGATGCCGATGTACATCAGCGCGACGACGGTGAACATCGCGGTGTACCGGAACGTGTCCGAGGCGATGGCGTCGGCCTCGCGGAACAGCTCGGAGACCGTGATGAACGTCGCCAGCGACGAGTACTTGATGAGGTAGACGAGCTCGTTCGTCCAGCCCGGAATCCCGTAGCGCAGCGTCTGTGGCAGGACGACGTGGCGGATACCCTCGCGCTGGGTGAGCCCGACCGCGCGGGCCGCGGTGAGCTGTTGCGGGTCGACGCTCTCGATGGCGGCCCGGATGTACTCGGCCTGGTAGGCCGCGCTGCTGATGGTGAAGCCGACGAGGGCGACCCACAGCGCCGGGTCGAGTTCGATGGGGCCGATGGTCGCCAGTCCACGGAAGTACTGCGAGAGGTTCAGCCCGTAGTACAGCACGTAGAGCTGGGCGATGAGGGGCGTCCCGCGGACGAGTTCGGTGAACCCGAGCGAGACGTACTTGCCGAGGTTCCCGTAGACGCGGAACACCGCGAGCGGGACCGCGATGACCAGTCCAGCCGCGATGGCGACGACCGTGATGACGACCGTGATGTACGCGCCCTCCGCGAGGCTCGGCAGGGAGCCGATGGCGACCGTCCAGCCCGGTCCGAGGCCGAGCGCGGCCGGGTCGACCAGCGGCTCGCCGGGCGTCCCGAACGGGACCCAGTTCCACTCGATGAGCCACCGGGTGACGAGGTAGCCCCAGAACAGCACGCCGGCGACGAGCAGGGTGCCGCCGCCGAGGGACACGTCGCCGACCTGGCGCCGGGTCCAGTCCGCGGTGCTCACGGCGTGCCACCACCGTGCATGGTCGTGAGGCGTTCGAGGAACTGCCGGGTCCGGGGCTGCTCCGGCGACTCGAACAGCTGCCTCGGCGGCCCGCGCTCGACCAGTTTCCCGTCCGCGAGGAACATCATCCGCGAGGCGGCCTCGCGGGCGAAGCCCATCTCGTGGGTGACGACGAGCATCGTCATGCCCTCGTCCGCGAGGTCGCGCATGACCGAGGTGACCTCGCCGACGAGTTCGGGGTCGAGCGCGCTGGTCGGCTCGTCGAACAGCATGAGCTTCGGGTCCATCGCGAGCGCCCGGGCGATACCGACGCGCTGTTTCTGGCCGCCGGAGAGCTCCGCCGGGTAGGAGTCGGCCTGGTCCGCGAGGCCGACCTCCTTCAGGTGGTCCATCGCCCGGTCGCGGGCCTCCGCCTTCGGGACGCCCTTGACCCGGCGCAGCCCGAGCGTGATGTTCTCCAGCGCCGTCAGGTGCAAGAACAGGTTGAAGTCCTGGAACACCATGCCGACCTGCTTGCGCAGTTCGTTCACGTCGGTGTCCGGGCCGGAGACCAGTTCACCGTCGAGGTAGATCTCCCCCGAGTCGATCTCCGTGAGCCGGTTCACACAGCGCAGGAGCGTGGACTTGCCCGAGCCGCTCGGCCCGGCCAGCACCTCCACGTCGCCGCGGTCCAGCTCGAAACTGATGCCGTTCAGAACCTCTTCGTCACCGTAGCTCTTGTGCACGTCTTCGACGCGCAGTAGTGGGTCACTCATGCGTTCTCACCCGAGGGGACGCCGAAGTACTCGCCGGCGTAGTCGAGGCCGCGGTTCGTCACGAACGTCAGCACGAAGTAGATGGCACTCGCCGCGAGGATGAGCTCCAGTGCCGCGCCCGTCCGGTTCTCCTGCAGGAACAGGTCCTCGGTGACGCCGAGCAACTCGGTGACGCCGAGGATGATGATGATACTCGTGTCCTTCAGGACGATGGTGAACTCGTTCTGGAAGCCCGGAATCGAGCGCCGGAGCGCCTGGGGCACGACGACGTGCCGGATGGCCTGGAGCTTCGACATCCCGACCGACCGGGCGGCCTCCATCTGGCCCTCGCTGACGCTCTGGAGCGTCCCGCGGAAGATCTGTGCCTGGTACGCTCCACTGCGGAGCCCGAGGGCGATGATGCCCGCCAGCACCGGGTCGCTCGACACCGAGAACACGTAGTACATGAAGATGAGGATGACGAGCAGGGGCACGGCCCGGAGCACCACGCCGACGGCCTCGACGGGCCGCCGGAGCCACGGGCTGCCGTACACCTCGACGATGCCCGCAGGCAGGCCGACCGCGAACCCGAGGAGGATGGAGAAGACGGTGAGGACCACCGTCAGTCGTGCTCCCTCGAAGACGAGCACGTCGAGGTTCTCGAGGACGTAGGCCCAGTCGGAGCTCTGCAGGACGACGTCCGGCTGTACGATGTCGAAGACCATGGGTCTCGATTACTGGAACCAGTCCTTGGTTATCTGCTCGTAGGTCCCGTTGTCGCGGACCGCCTGCAGCCCCTCGTTCAGGGCCTCCTGGAGGTCGTCGTCGTCGGTGCGGACGCCGAAGCCGTACTGCTCGCCGGTCTCGTGGGTGAACGCGACCTCGACGTCGCGCTCGGAGGCGAAGGAGGCGGCGACGGGTTCGTCGAGGATGACCGCGTCGATGTTGTCGTTCTCCAGGTCGGTGACGGCGAGGACGTAGGTGTCGTAGCCCTTGTAGTTGGACTCCTTGAAGTCGCCGTCCTCGATCATGCCGGTGATGATGCCTTCACCGGTGGTCCCCTTCTGGGAGCCGACCTTGTTGCCGGGGAGGTCCTCGAGCGAGCCGGGCTGGAAGTCGCTGCCGGCCTTGACGAGCACGGACTGGTTCGCGCTGTAGTACGGGTCCGAGAAGTCGATGGTCTGGTCGCGGTCCTCGGTGATGGTCATCGCGGCGGCGATGACGTCGATCTTGTTCGAGGTGAGCGACGGGATGAGCGAGTCGAACGAGTCGAGGTCGTCCCACTGCTCCAGCGTGTAGTCGGTCTCCTCGACGACGGCCTCGAGCAGGTCGATGTCGAAGCCCTGCAGTTCGCCGTCCTTCTTCAGCTCGAACGGCGGGAAGCCGGACGCCGTCCCGGCGACGATGGTCTTGTCGTCGCCGTCGCCACCGCCCCCACCCGAGAGCGAGTCGAGACAACCCGAGAGGGTCATGCCCACGATTGCTGCACCGCTACCCTTGAGGTAACTACGTCTATCCATGCCATGCGGGTTCGTCCCGTCGCTATTAAACGGTTCGATGAGGGCCCCCGGTTTAGTCCCGCCGCGCGGCGAAATTTGCGGGTTCCGGTCAGTACGGGATGACCTGGAACCCCTCCGGGACGGTCAGACCGGCGATGACGAGCAGGAGGGCCGTGATGCCCGCGGTCAGCAGCGCGTAGGGTATCTGGGTCCGGACGTGGACCATGTGGTCGGAGCCGCTGGTCGAGGAGGCCAGCACGGTCGTGTCCGAGATGGGCGAGGTGTGGTCGCCGAAGATACCGCCGGAGAACACTGCGCCGATGACGATGGGCAGGTTCGCGCCGGTGGTCAGCGCGACCGGGATGGCGATGGGGAACATGATGCCGTAGGTCGACCACGAGGAGCCGTCCGAGAAGCTCACGAACGCGGTCACGAGGAACACGATGAGGGGGACGATGTACGCCGGGACGCCCTGGAACCACTGCGTGACGAACGCGGCGATGCCGAGGGTCGTCACGGCGTTCTGGATGCTGGAGGCCATCATGAGGATGGCCGCGGCGAGGAAGATGCCCTTGAACCCGCGGACCATGGCGTTCGCCGCGTCGTCGTTCGAGGGGATGTCACCGGTGAGCCGGTACAGGACGAACGCGAGCACGAGCGCGGTCGTCGCCGCGAGCCCGAGTTCGAACGACCCGGGCGCGAAGCCCCACTCCCCGCCGGCGGGCAGGAGCAGGCTGTAGCCGAAGACGCTGAACACCGTGTCGTACTGGTCGGCGGTGACGAACGGCGAGGCGGTCCAGAACATCGAGCCGAGGGCGACGAGGATCATCGCGCCGATGGGGATGGCGAAGTTGACCCAGTTCGGGTCGGCCGCCTCGGCCATCTCGTACTCGTCCATCTCCCGGGAGAGCATGGGGTCGTGGTCCTCGCCGACGACCTTGCCCTCCTCGCGGGCACGCTTCTCCTCGCGGGCCATGGGCCCGAAGTTCGGGACGACCTGCCACGCGACCAGCGCCGCGATGACGAGGGCGACCCACGAGTAGAAGCCCGTGAAGATGGTGTTCAGGAAGAGCGGCCACACCTCGCTGGTGACGGCACTCGCGTTCTCGCCGGAGCCGGTGACCATCTCGCTCATGCCCGGCGGGAGCGTCCCCTGGGTCTTCGCCGCGGTGAGGCCCGCGCCGATGAACCCGATGAGGGCGACCCCCCACGTGGAGTAGAAGGCGAGCCGAGCCGCCGGGGAGCCGGCGCTGTCGACGTAGTACGCCAGTTTCGCCCGCGAGACGTTGTACCGGTCCGTCAGCGGGCGCATCATCGAGCCGACCACGAGGCAGTTGAAGTAGTCGTCGATGTGGATGGCGATGCCCGCCAGGAACGCCGCCTTCTCGGCGTCGCCCGCGTCCTCCGCCCGCGACGCGAGGGCCTGCAGGACACCCTGCAACGCCCCGGCGCGTATCATCAACCCGATGGTCCCACCGATGGCGAACAACGCGAGGAGGACGTTCTTGATGTACCACTCGCTGCCGAACAGCGGGGCGGTCGCCACCAGCGTCGGGATGGTCTTCAGTCCGAAGAACGTCCCGAGCAGCGACCCGAGGGCCGGCGAGCCACTCGCGATGTCCGCGGGGACGCCCACGGCCGCCGGCTTCATGGCTCCGTAGATGAGCCCTGTCGTGAGCACGCCGAGGAACAGCCCGATGAGTGCCTCACGGCTGTACCACGCCGCCGAGATGGCGACGAGCGCCGGGACGACCGACCACGCACCTGCGTCTATCTGCTCGAGTGCCATGTCCCCGAGTGGCACGCTACTATCGGAAGAAACTTATGACTGGTTTCTAACAGTTCAGAGCCGCTGGCGATCGCCGACCCGCACTCAGTCGTCGGCGTTGACGCCGTGGCCGGTCGTGCTGGCGGACCCGTGGCGCGTCTCCGAGCCGTCGAACATCCACGCGGTCGCGCTGACGAAGCCACCGAAGATGACGAGGGCGGCGCCGTGGTGGAGCGTCTGGACGAGTGCGGTGTAGGTGACGACCGTCTCGCGGCCGAGCAGGATCTGCACGGGCAGGACGAGGATGGCGACCGCGAGCGCGAGGTGGATGCGGCGCTGGTCGAAGACCTTCCACGCGCCGTAGGCCGTCCCGAGGATGAAGAAGCCGGTGATGGAGGCGACGAAGCGGTGGGCCCACTCGGGGATGGAGGCGTAGTTCGGTGGGAGCAGGCCGAACAGGGGCCCGCCACACAGCGGCCAGCGACCCTGGCACGTCAGACCAGTGCCTGTGGCTGCGGTGTAGACCCCGAGCAGGATGAGCAGTCCCGTCATGACGGTCGTGACGACGGCGAGGATGCGGACGCCGCGCCTGCTGAGCGCTTGCATGGTTTGTGTCTCAGGAATCGTCGCATATGAAGTGTGCGGAAGCGCCCGGCACGTGGGAACTGGCCGCCGTTTCCGCAGGCGCCCGACCACGCTCCGCAGGTTTCAAGCCCCGACGGGAGAGCCCTCAAGCCATGATTACGACCCGCCTCGACGGCCTCCTCGACCGGGAGGGACACGACGAACTGTGGTTCTGCACCCCCGCGAACGTCGCGTGGCTCACGGGCGCCGAGACCCGCATCGACGCCAGCGCGACCCTGGGCATCGCGGCCGCGAAGTACGACGGTGAGGGCGTCACCGTCCTCGCCGGCCCGGACGCCGACCGGCTCCGGACCGAGGAACTCGCCGACGACGCGTCGGTCGAGACGTTCGCGTGGTACGAGTCGTCCCTCGAAGAGGCGGTCGCGGCCCGCGCCAGCGAGCACGCAGCCGCGGACGTGGCCATCGACGGGCTGGCGCGAATCGACGCGGCCGCGGTCCGCCAGCCACTGGTCGACCGCGACGTGGAGACCTACGACCAGCTCGGGCAGGACGTGGCGAGCGCGGTCGAGGCGGTCTGTCGCGAACTCCAGTCCGGCGACTCCGAGCACGAGGTCGGCTCGGCGGTCCGCATCGCGCTGGCGGCCCGCGACATCGAACCGGTGAGCATCTTCGTCGGCGGGGCCGAGCGCGCCCAGCGGTTCGTCCGGCCGACGCCGACCGCGCTCGCGCTGGGCGACTACGTCGTCGTCTCCGTCACGGGGCGGCGCGACGGCCTGCACGCGGGCTGTACCCGGACGGTCGCGTTCGACGCCCCGGACTGGCTCGAGGCACGCCACGAGGCCGCGGCGCGGGTCGAGGCGACGGCGCACGCGGTGACCGCGACGGGGGTCTCGGGGGCGGGGGCCGCGACGGCGGGCGAGGTCTTCGACGCCATCCAGTCGGCCTACGACGCGGTCGGGTCGCCCGACCGGTGGCAGGCCGACCCGCAGGGTGGGGCGACGGGATACGCCCGGCGTGAGTGGCTGGCGACGCCCGGCTCGGAGACGCTCCTGCAGGGGCCGATGGCCTACGCCTGGACGCCCTCGCTGCCGGGGGTCCGCCGGGCGGACACGGTCCTGGTCACGGCCGACGGGATGGTCGACCGCCTGACCGACACCGGCGGCTGGCCGATCCAGCGCGTCTCGGCGGTCGGCCACGACGAGACGTACTCGATTCCCGCGGTGCTGTCGGCCTGACTTCGACGACTGTCGTACTGTCCTTTCGATTAGCTTTTTGTCCCACCCCGTGGTGGGTCCGAGTATGGGAATCGACGAGGATTCACTCGAGTATCACGCGGAGGAGCCACCCGGCAAACTGGAGATTTCGACGACGAAGCCGACGAACACACAGCGGGACCTCTCGCTGGCGTACTCGCCGGGCGTCGCCGCCCCCTGTAACGAGATCGCGGCGAACCCCGACGACGCCTACAAGTACACCGCGAAGGGCAACCTCGTCGGCGTCGTCTCCAACGGCTCGGCGGTGCTCGGCCTCGGCGACATCGGCGCGCAGGCCTCGAAGCCGGTCATGGAGGGCAAGGGCGTCCTGTTCAAGCGCTTCGCCGACATCGACGTGTTCGACGTCGAACTCGACGAGGACGACCCGCAGAAGATCATCGACTCCGTCCGGTCGATGGAGCCCACCTTCGGCGGCATCAACCTGGAGGACATCTCCGCGCCGGCGTGTTTCACCATCGAGGAGACGCTCCGCGAGGAGATGGACATCCCCGTCTTCCACGACGACCAGCACGGCACCGCCATCATCTCGGGTGCCGCCCTCGTCAACGCCTGCGAGATCGCCCAGAAGGACATCGAAGAGCTCGACATCGTCTTCTCCGGTGCCGGGGCGTCCGCCCTCGCGACCGCCCGCTTCTACGTCTCTCTGGGTGCCTCGAGGGAGAACATCACGATGTGTGACTCCTCGGGCATCATCACGCAGGAGCGCGCCGACGCCGGCGACGTGAACAAGTACAAACAGGAGTTCGCCCGCGACGTGCCCGGTGGCGACCTCGCCGACGCCATGGAGGACGCCGACGTCTTCGTCGGCCTCTCCATCGGCGGCCTCGTCTCCCAGGAGATGGTCCGGTCGATGGCCGAGAACCCCATCGTCTTCGCGATGGCCAACCCCGACCCCGAGATCGGCTACGAGGAGGCCAAGGAGGCCCGCGACGACACCGTCATCATGGCGACCGGACGCTCCGACTACCCGAACCAGGTCAACAACGTCCTCGGGTTCCCGTTCATCTTCCGCGGTGCGCTCGACGTGCGCGCGACCGAGATCAACGAGGAGATGAAGGTCGCCGCCGCGAAGGCGCTCGCCGACCTCGCGAAGCAGGACGTGCCGGACGCGGTCGTCAAGGCCTACGGCGACCAGCCGCTCCAGTTCGGCCCGGACTACATCATCCCGAAGCCGCTGGACCCCCGCGTGCTGTTCGAGGTCGCTCCCGCCGTCGCCGACGCCGCGATGGACTCCGGCTGCGCCCGTAAAGAACTCGACCTCGAGGCGTACGAGGAGCGCCTGGAGGCCCGCCTCGGGAAGTCCCGCGAGATGATGCGGGTCGTCCTGAACAAGGCCAAGTCCGACCCCAAGCGCATCGCGCTCGCGGAGGGGAACGACGAGAAGATGATCCGCGCCGCCTACCAGCTCGAAGAGCAGGGTATCGCCGAACCCATCCTCATCGGCAACCCGAGCCGCATCGAGAAGACGAAAGAGCGCCTCGGCCTGGAGTTCGACCCCGAGATCGCCAACCCGCGCGAGGCCGACGGCGAGTACGAGGACTACGCCGACCGGCTCTACAAGATCCGCAAGCGCAAGGGCCTCACCAAGAGCGAGGCGGTCGACATGATCCGCCGGGACACCAACTACTTCGGCAGCGTGATGGTCGAGTGCGGCGACGCCGACGCGATGCTGACCGGGCTGACCCACCACTACCCGTCGGCGCTGCGCCCGCCACTGCAGGTCATCGGCACCCGCGAGGACGCCAACTACGCGGCCGGCGTCTACATGCTGACGTTCAAGAACCGCGTCATCTTCTGTGCCGACACGACGGTCAACCAGGACCCCGACGCGAAGGTACTGGCCGAGGTCGCCGAACACACCGCCGACCTCGCCCGCCGGTTCAACGTCGACCCGCGCGTCGCGATGCTCTCGTACTCCAACTTCGGCTCGGTCGACAACCCCGGCACGCGCAAGCCCCGCCGGGCCGCCCGGATGCTCCGGGACGACCCGAAGGTCGAGTTCCCGGTCGACGGCGAGATGCAGGCCGACACCGCGGTCGTCGAGGAGATCCTCGAGGGGACCTACGAGTTCGCCGAGTTCGACGAACCCGCGAACGTGCTGGTCTTCCCGAACCTCGAGGCCGGGAACATCGGCTACAAGCTCCTCCAGCGCCTCGGCGGCGCAGAGGCCATCGGCCCGATGCTCGTCGGCATGGACAAGCCGGTCCACGTGCTCCAGCGCGGTGACGAGGTCAAGGACATCGTGAACCTGGCTGGCGTGGCGGTCGTGGACGCCCAGCAGAACGAGTAGCGCCCGGCCTCCTGCCCGTCGTTCTTTTCGAACGTGTTAGACTGATTTCCCAGCGCAGTATCTCAAACGACTGTTTGTGTTTTCTGTGTCCTTTTACGGTCCCGGACCTAGCATCGGGTATGAACCGTCGCCGGTTCCTCACGCTGACCGCGGCCGCCGGGACCACCGGGTTCGTCGGCCGCACCCTCCACGAGACCCGTGCCGACCCCGAGGCACGGGACCCGCTCACCGCGCCGGCCGACGAGACCGACACCGCGGACCCGGACGCCACCGACGACTCCCCGCCGACCGCGACCGCCGCGCCCCCGGAACCGGCGCCCGAACTGGAGGTCATCTCGACCGCCTCCGGCCTGCTCGACGTCTCGGTCCGGCTGACCCGGCTCGAGGACCTCACGACCATCTACAACCGCGAGCGCGAGCTCAGCTACGCGGAACGCATCTACCTGAGTGGTCAGTTCGACCGCGACACCGACTACCTCGTCGACATCTCCATCGACGGCGACCTCGTCTACGAGGACGAACTCGTCGCCGGCGAACGCGTCGTCCTCGGCGTCCGGGACGCCGAGACGGTGGTCGTCGTCGAGCGGCGGACGCTCGACGACTGACGGACCCGACCCTGTTCTGTCCGGCAAGACGAAGGTGAGAAACCAGTTCTCGAGAGCGAGAGCCGTCCCTGGAACCGCACTCGAACACCCGGAACGCCGGAACCGGACCGTGCTAGCCGGTCAGTCCGAGGCGTGGCGGTCGGCGCGCGACGGCGGCGGGTACTGCGGGCCCGCGGTCTCGGCCGGCCCGAGCGGTTCGGGCAGGACGCAGCGTTCCGGTTCGTCGTTGACGTGGGCGTAGCGGTCCGGCGCGTTCGCCAGCGGGTGCGCCGGGTTGTCGTCGGAGTGGATGCGCGCGGCACGCACCTCGCCGAAGCCACAGAGGCGGGCGCGGATGCCCCGCCAGTGGTTCTCGCTGGCCCGCGGGACGACGAACGGTTTGGTCGGTTGCCAGTCCGGGTGTCGAGTCGCGAGCACCGCGTTGTTGACGTTCGCCGCGAGGTCGTCGTGGTCCACGAGGATGCCGACGCGGGCATCCGCGGGCGCACGGGCGGCGAGCACGTCGAGTCCGAGGTGCAGTGCCCGGTACTCGGCGACGTTGTTGTCCGGGGGCGAGTCGCCGGTCGACAGGCGCGTGACGCGCGTGCCGTCTCGGGCCTCGATGACGACACCGAGTCCACCCGCACCCGACTCTCTGTAGGAGCCGTCTGTGGCGACGTAGAAATCGCGGTGGTGAGTCGTAGGCGGGTGTGCGATGTGCGGCGTCGGCGACTCGTCGAACAGATCCCGCAGCGCGGGACGGCCATGAGCGGCCATACCTCTGGTAACGCGAGCACGAATATAAACGGTACGCCCCGGAGTGAAAGTGAACGACGGGAGTCCTCCGGGCGGGTCCGGACGGGTATATAGGCGACCCGAACCGGCGGGCTGGGCCGGGATAGAAAGTTTCCTTAGCGTCCCTCGACTCGTCTTCTCCGTGACCAGATACCGGAACGTCTCGCTCTTTCTCGTCCTCGCGGCCGTCTGGGGGAGCGCCTTCATGGCCATCAAGGCGGGTGTCGCCGACATCCCGCCGGTGCTGTTCGCCGCCCTCCGGTACGACATCGCGGGCGTCCTGATGCTCGGCTACGCCATCTACGCGGTCGACGACTGGCTGCCCCGCTCCCGGGCCGCCTGGCTGGAGGTCGCCATCGGCGGCGTGTTCATGATCGCCGCCTACCACGCGCTGCTGTTCGTCGGCGAGACCGGTCCCGTCACCAGCGGGGCCGCGGCGGTCCTCGTCGCGCTCTCGCCGGTCCTGACGACCGCGTTCGCCCGACTGCTGCTGCCGAACGAACCGGTGACGCCCGGCACGTGGCTCGGGATGCTCCTCGCCCTCGTCGGCGTGGCCGTCCTCGTCCACCCGGACCCGGACGCGTTGCTCTCGGACGCCGTCGTCTCCAAGTTGCTCGTGTTCGGGGCCGCGGCGGCCTTCGCGCTGGGGAGCGTGCTCACCCGGCGGGTCGAGAGCGACATCTCCATCGAGGCGATGGAGGCGTGGTCGATGCTGCTGGGGGCACTGCTGATGCACGCCCTGAGCGTCGCCATGCCCAGCGAATCGTTCGCCCTCATCGAGTGGACGCCACGGGCCATCGCGTCGCTGGTGTACCTCTCCATCTTCGCCAGCGCCCTCGGCTTCCTCATCTACTTCGACCTGCTGGACCGGCTCGGCCCGGTCGAAATCAACATGGTCTCCTACGTCGCGCCGGTGTTCGCCGCCATCTCGGGCTGGCTGGTCCTCGGTGACACCGTGGACGTCTACACCGTCGTCGGGTTCGTCGTCATCTTCGCCGGCTTCGCGGTCGTCAAGCGCCGGGCACTCGCCGCCGAGCTGGAGAGCGTGCGGACTGCGCGGCGGCAGGAATCGTAGGGCAGAAGGGTGTGGTCGGAGGGCAGCGTAGAACCGACTGCGGCGTGTCTTTTCAGGGCTGGTAGGTGTGCCCGACGGCGAGCGCGACCAGGTTGAGCAGCAACAGCGCGACGAACAGCGCCGACTTCGTCGGTGTATCGAGCCCGACGGTCAGGAGGGCGACGTTCAGGAACGGGAGCGAGACGGCTGCCCAGAAGCCCATCATCCGGACGGGCTGGAACCGGCTCCCACCGGCGGCGCGATTCGTGAGCTGTTCGAGCGAGGAACTTGCCATGCGACGTACAGTAGTACGCCACCGAGGGTCTTATAGGGAGACGAGCGTTCGTTTTATTTCTCGACGTTTCACAGAAATATACGGGTGGCCTAATCGTTTCAGCACGCCACGAGAGAACTCGAGACGTTTTATCGACTCGTCTGGGGCGGTCTAACCGAGCGATGGAGGCGCGATGGATGGTGAACCGTACCACGGCCTGAACAGTGGATTCGGTGGGTGTAACGACCGGTTCGGTGGACCTGTCATGTCTACGCGAGGCCGGGACGGTCGCGGTTCAGGCCGCCGTGGTCTGGGTCGTCGCGGCCCGGGCCGTCTCGGTCCGTGTCGTCACGACCTAGGTCGCCTCGGTCTGGTTCCCCGTGACCGTCAGGGTCGCGTCGACGCTCGCGTCGTCGACGACGACCGACTGGGTGTACTCGCCCGCAGGCAGGTCGACCGCGTCGACGGTGAGCCTGACCGCGGTCGATTCACCGGGGTCCAGCGACACGGTCGTCGTCGCCAGCGTCTCGTCCCCGACGCGGTAGGTCACCTGCTCGGTCGCACCCGTGTTCCCTTCGTTGGCGACGCGAGCCGTCACGGTCACCGAGTCGTTCCGCTGGACGGACCCGGGCGCGTCGAGGGCCGTGACCGTCCAGTCTGGGCCGAGGATGGTTAGATCCCGGCTCGCGGGGACGAACCGGGTCCGGGGCGTCTGCGAGGTGTTCCCGACCGCGGTGACGGTGCCGGGGGTCTGGAAGGCGACCCGGAGGCGGCCCTCGTCGGTCGTCAGGTAGGGCGTCCCGTAGAGGTCGACCGTGCCCGCGACGCGCTCGCCGGTGTCGGCCCGGCGGAGCGCGAACGTCACGCGTTCGCCCGCCTGGATGGAGGTGCGGTCGACGGCCAGTTCCAGGTCGACCACCTGCCGCTTCACCGTCATCCCGGTGGTCGTGTTCCTGAATCGGACCGCGGCCGTCTGCGACGCCGCGGCGGAGACGGTGTACTCGCCGGCCGTCGACAGGGAGACGTTGGTCTGGCCGTCCGTGCCGGTCGTGGTCGTCACGTTCCCGACCGTGACCGTCGCGTTCACGGGCGCGCCGGTGTCGGCCCGGCTCACCCGGACCGGAACCTGCTCGTCGACCTGCGGGTCGCTCGTCCCGAGGCCGAGGTCCAGGTTCACGACCCGGCGCTGGACTTGGACGGTCGTCTCGGCGGGGACGAAGCGCTCCTGCCCGGTCTTGGGTGCCCGGACCGTGACGGTGTGGCTGCCCGCGGTCTCGAAGGTCACGTTCGCCCGGCCGTCCGCGCCTGTCTGGACCGTCTGACCACCGGCGACCACCGTCCCGGCGATGGCCGCCCCCGTGTCGGCCCGGGTGAGTTCGACGGTCACTGGCTGGCCGGTGACCGGTTTCGCCGGGCTCGTCGCGGCCGCGAGGTCGACCTCGTAGCGCCGGACCGTGACGGTCACGCGCTCGGTGGACGTGTCCTCGCCCGTCGTCGGTGCCAGCACGACCTGGTAGCGCCCCGGCTCGGCGAAGGTCAGGACCGCGGTCCCGTTCCGGTCCGTCTTCTCGCTCCGGTCACCGCCCGACAGCGTGACGTTGGCGACGGGTTTGTCCTTCGCGCGCACCGAGAACGTGACCGCCTGCCCGGGGTCGATGGTCGTCCGGTTCGCGGTGAGCGAGAGCGCCTCGGCTTCCGGTCGCTCCTCGCCGTCGTAGTCGAACACCGGGAAGACGGGGCCAGAGGATTCGTTGTCGTCGCCGAACGGGGGGCCGGTCCCGAGCCCGCCCGCCATCACCGCGAACGTCCCGAGGACGATGAGGACCAGCAGGATGACCTGCGGGTCGCGGAAGGGCCGGTAGGAGCCATCGCTCCTCGTCGAGGCGGGTTCCGGCGATGGCGGGCCAGGTGGCGGGTCCGACGGCATCTGCTGTTCGAGTTGAGGTGTAACCCGCACGGACTTAAAAGCGTTCGCCGGTGGGGACGGGGACGGTCCGGGCGCCGTCCCGGAGATAGCGGCCTACTGGAAGCCGATACGACTGCTCTGGCGGTCGCGGCCCACGTCGGCCGTGCCGCCCTTGAAGTCCTCTTTCATCTGCTCGTAGTAGTCGAGGATGTCCTCGGTGATGGTCGGCCGGACCGACTCCATCGCCTTGCGGAAGTGGCGCATCTCGACCATCTCGGCGTCGTCGTCCTCGCGCAGGGCCTCGATGGCAGCCTCACGCGCGATGGACTCGAGGTCGGAGCCGACGTAGCCGTCCGTGAGCTCGGCGAGTTCGCGCAGGCTCACGTCGGTCGCCATCGGGATGTTCTCCGTGTGGATCTTCAGGATCTGCTCGCGACCCTCCACGTCGGGCTGGCCGATCATGACCAGGCGGTCGAACCGGCCCGAGCGGATGAGCGCCGGGTCGATCATGTCCGGGCGGTTGGTCGCGCCGATGACCATCACGTCGCCCATCTCCTCCAGCCCGTCGAGTTCGGTCAGGAGCTGGTTGACGACGCGCTCGGAGACGTTCGAGCCCATCTCGCCGCCACGGCCGGGCGCCAGCGAGTCGAGCTCGTCGAAGAAGATGACCGTCGGGGCCACCTGCCGGGCCTTCCGGAACGTCTGCCGGATGGCCTTCTCGGACTCGCCGACCCACTTCGAGAGCAGCTGCGGGCCGCGGACCGAGATGAAGTTCGCGTTCGTCTCGTTGGCGACCGCCTTCGCCATCAGCGTCTTCCCGGTGCCGGGCGGGCCGTAGAGCAACACGCCAGACGGCGGGTCGATGCCCATGCGGTCGAACTTCTCGGGGTTGTTCAGCGGCCACTCGATGGACTCCTGGATGTTCTGCTTGGCCGTCTCGAGGCCACCGACGTCGTCCCAGGATATCTTCGGGAGTTCGACGAGGACCTCGCGCATCGCGCTCGGTTCGACCTCGTTGAGCGCGCCGTTGAAGTCCTCGCGCTTGACGATCATCCGGTCGATGAGGCTCGGCGGGATGTCCTCCTCGTCGAGGTCTATCTCGGGGAGGTACCGGCGCAGCGCCTTCATCGCGGCCTCCTTGGTGAGGCTCTCGATGTCGGCACCGACGAAGCCGTGGGTCTCGTGGGCGAGGTGGTCCAGGCTCACGTCGTCCGACAGCGGCATGCCGCGGGTGTGGATCTGGAGGATCTCCTCGCGGCCCTCCTCGTCGGGGACGCCGATCTCGATCTCGCGGTCGAAGCGGCCGGGGCGGCGCAGTGCCGGGTCGACCGAGTCGACGCGGTTCGTCGCCGCGATGACGATGACCTGTCCGCGGGCCTCGAGCCCGTCCATCATCGTCAGCAACTGGGCGACGACGCGGCGTTCGACCTCGCCGGTCACGTCCTCACGCTTGGGCGCGATGGAGTCGAGTTCGTCGATGAAGATGATGGCGGGAGACTCCTCGCTCGCGTCCTCGAATATCTCGCGGAGCTGCTGTTCGGACTCACCGTAGTACTTGGAGATGATCTCGGGACCGGCGATAGAGAAGAAACTCGCAGAGGTCTCGTTGGCGACCGCCTTCGCCAGCAGGGTCTTCCCCGTGCCCGGCGGGCCGTGCAGGAGGACACCCTGTGGCGGCTCGATGCCGAGCTTCTTGAAGATCTGCGGGTGCTTCATCGGCAGCTCGACCATCTCGCGGACCCGCTGGATCTCGCCCTGGAGCCCTCCGATGTCCTCGTAGGTGATGCCGCCACCGGTCTTCTCGAAGCCCGAGATGGGCTCCTCGCGGAGCTCGACCTCGGTGTCCTCGGTGATGAGCACGACGCCCTCGGGCTGGGTCTCGACCGCGATGAGCGGGATGGCCTGGCCCGGCGAGCGCATGAACGGGTGGTTCGTGCTCGACATGACCGGGACGATGTCGCGTTCGACGACCGGCCGCTTGAGGATCTGTCGCTTCACCATGCCGGCGGCGTCGGAGCCGAACTGGACCGACGCCTCCTCGGGGGGTGCGAGGACGAGCTTGTCGGCCTTGGTGGCCTCTGCTTTCCTGATGGTCACCCGTTCGCCGATGCCCACGTCGGCGTTCTGGCGGGTGAAGCCGTCGATGCGGACGGTGTCCGTGTTCCAGTCCTGCCTGTCCGCGCGCCACACCTTGGCGGCGGTCGTATCTGCACCTTCTATCTCGATGATATCGCCCGGGCTGAGCTTCAGATGTAACAGCGTATCCGGGTCGAGCCTGGCGATACCGCGTCCCGAGTCGTTCGGGTACGCCTTGGCGACCTCTAGTTGAACTTCGTTCATGATTGTTGGGCTACGGGGATGGTCTGAAATGCGTCTCGCGTCCCGATAGGGCTTTTGGTCCCGGGGGTCGGCGGTCGATTCACCGTCAGTTCCATGTTGTATGTTAACATGTTTGATTGGGCCGACGGCTACAAAGGCCTACCGGCTTGCAGCAGTGTTCGGTGGCGTCTTCGCCGTGATTCCGGCGTTCACCGTGGGTCGTCGGCCCGGAACCCATGGGTATGTACCTCACACGTATGTAGAACTGGCGAGATACTAAGTCACTCGTAGGTCCTACACCAGTAAGGAATTTGTCCTAATATAATATTAAGACGCCTTGGTCAAGGATACACATCAGCACCTAGCCTTATATGCTATGCGGCCGATGTTTCCGGTAGCGACCGAGGATGACTGCCACCAACACAACCCCTGGGGAGGAGAGTGCCAGCACGGACGACGAGCCATCCGAATCGTTCTACGACGACCATCCGTTCACCTTCGGCATGTGGCGCCACGCCGAGCCCGTGGCCGACGAGCCCGAACCGACCGAGACCGAGGAGACGGCCGACGAACCCGAGAAGCAGAAGGTCGTCGCCGACGGCGGCGTCGCGGTCACGATGGCGTGTCCCAGCTGCGACGGCTCGCTCGTCAACGTGCAGGGCGTCCCGGCCTGCACCGAGTGCGACTGGGCCGCGCGATAAGCGCCACCGTCGAGACACCTGAACACGTCGCGACACGTCTCGACACGCGAACCGACGTTCTTCTGTACGGTGCCCGTTTTCGGCTGCCCTGACGGTACTTCTGCGGCTATTCTTCGTCGTCGTCCGCTGTGACCGCGTCGTCCTCACCGCGATGGAGCGCCAGCGCTTCCTCGATGCTCAACTCACCGGCAGCGACACGGCGTGCCAGGTCCTCGTCGATGGCCCGGTTCTCCGCGGACTGCTCGCGTGACCGGTTCTTGATGACCTGAAGTTCGCCCGGCGTCGGCTCGATGTCGCGGTTCTCGACCACCTCGCCCTCGAGTCGGGCGATGTTCACCGCCGCCAGCACGTCGCCCATCCCCCGCGCGCCGGTGCCGAGGTACGGCGTCGTCCCCGTCTCGTCGACGAGTTCGACCCGGACGTCCTCGAGGGCGTTCACGATGCTCGCCCCCTCCAGCCGGGCCCCGTCGCCGATGCGGACGACCGGGTCGACCGCGTCTGCCACCTCGCGCTCGATGACCGCGACCACGTCGTCGGCCGGGACCTGGAACGCTGCGACCACCGTGTCGCCCGCGAGCACCGCGATACCGGGGCGGCGGCCCGGGTCGACCCCCACGATGGTCCGGCCACCCTCACCGCGGAGGTAGACCAGCGCCTCGTCGACGGCTCGCCGCGGGTCGTCGGGTTCGGCCTGCACGACCCGTGGCCCCTCGACCTCCTCGTCCGGACCGGTGATGACGACCTCCGTGTGCTCGGGCAACTCCTCGTCGGGTTCGATGGTCGTGAACGTCACACCACGGTCGCGTAGCTCGTTGACGACGCCGTGGTAGACCTCGAAGTCGGCGGTGGCGACGACTATCACTCCCTGAGGTTTCGCGCCGACCGGCTTAAAACGCAACCTCCCCCCGCATTCCGAGATTTTTTATCCGGGTCCGACACAGGGGGGAACGTGCAAGGGAACATCGAGACGGGGTGTGCCGAGTTCGACGAGCTCCTCGGGGGCGGGTTCGAGCGTGGCACCGTCACGCAGGTGTACGGGCCGCCGGCGGCCGGGAAGACCAACGTCGCGCTCGTCTCCGCCGTCGAGACCGCCGCCCGCGGGGGGACCGTCGTCTACATCGACACCGAGGGGCTGTCGCTCGACCGCTTCGAGCAGATCGCGAACGCGCGGGCCTCTCGCACGGAGGAGTCCGTCGAGGACATCACGGGCCGCATCATCGTCGAGGAGGCACTCGACTTCCAGGAGCAGGAGGAGGCGGTGCGTGACGTCGACGGGTTCGCCGACCGGGCCGACCTCGTCGTCGTCGACTCCGCGACCGGCTTCTACCGGCTCGAACGCGGGGAGGACTCGAAGGGCGGCGAGGCGCTGCGCAAGGTCGGCCGACAGGTCACCCACCTGCTCTCGCTCGCCCGCAAGCACGACTTCGCCGTCTTGCTCACCAACCAGGTGTTCTCCGACATCGACAGCGACCGGACGCGGGCACTCGGCGGGAACACGCTGGAGCACTGGATGGGCAGCGTCGTCCGCATCGACCGGTTCCGGGGCGGGAACCGTCGTGCGACGCTGGAGAAACATCGGGCGAAGCCGGCCGGCGACTCGGTCCAGTTCACCATCACCGACTCGGGTATCGCGGCAGCCGACGTCTGAGAACCGGATGCGGCGCCGGGACGGTGGGCATCCCATCCGTGGTGGTCGTCCTGCTTACAGCTCGTCGAGCTTGCGCAGGAGCTGGCCGCGGTACTCCTCGTCGGACTGGTAGTTCTTCATCTCGAGGACGTTGCGCTCGAGCTTGTCCAGCGCGACGCGGAAGGCGGACTCGGCACCGTAGCCCTCGCCGGAGCCGGCGACCTGACCGTTGGTCGTCCGGACGCGGATCTGGCTGTAGATGAGCGGGGTGCCACGGAGCTTCTCCTTGTGCTCCTGGAAGCGGACGTGCACGTGCAGGACGTCCATCTTCTGGTACTTCTCGGTGACCTCCTCCAGCGACTGGCGGATCTCCTCGCGGGAGAGGGTGTCGAGCAGGTTGATGTTGGTGATCTGGACGTCCATGTGCTCCTCCTCGGTGAAGGTCAGCGCGCGGAGCACGTCGGTCTTGGTGACGACGCCGGTGACGAGGCGCTCGTCGTCCTCGTTGACGACGATGAGGCCCCCGAGGTCGTTCTCCAGCATGGAGGCGACGGCCGCCTCGACGGTGTCGTCGACGGTCGCGGTCCGCACCGGGCTGTTCATGATGTCGTAGACCGGCATGTCCAGCACGCGGTCGGTGTCGCCCGCGCGCTCGCCCGTGGTCGCCTTGTCCATGTCGCGGATGACCACGTCGGCGATGTCGTGCCGGGTCACGACGCCGGAGAGGTAGCCCTCCTCGTTGACGACCGGCAGTCGCGAGATACCGTGCTCGCGGAGCAGGTTGATGACCTTCCCGAGGGTGTCCTGTTCGCCGATGGTGACGGGGTCGTCGGAGTAGATCTGCTCGACGACGAGCGCGTCGAGGTTGTCCAGGACCGCCTCGAGGATGTCGTCGGCCGTGACGATGCCCCAGAGGTTGTCACCCTCGAACACGGGCGCGACCTTCACCCCACCCTCGACGAGGACGCGCGCCGTCTCCCTGACGTCCTCGTGTCGGTCGACCTTCGGCGCCGGCGCGTTCCGGCTGGGTTTGACCAACGCCTGGACCTTGGCGTCGTCCTCGACGTGCGACTGGAGCAACACACGCTCTGAGAGTACTGCCTCGTACTCGCCGTCCCGGGTCACGATGATGCCCTTCGGGTTCGAGTTCTCGAACACCGAGCGGACCTTCCCGAGACGCTCGCCGACATCGACTTCGATGAACTCCGTAGTCGCGATATCAGAAATATCCATAGTACAACGTGGAACTTCTCGTGCATCGCTCTTCAAGATACCGCCAATCCTGGTCCAGTAGGACTTTGCGAAACCCGTGCCAACCACGGGACGTGCTCCCGGACATCACCGTGCTCGGGCCCTGGACCTACCTCGTGACCGAGGTCGTCTTCGGGACCGCGGCCTTCATCCTGCTCTGGCGTGCCGACGCGCTGCACCGGGCCGGCAAGACCGTCCTCGTGCTCTACCCCGTCGCCTACGTCTGGGACTGGTACACCCTCGAGGTCGGCGTCTTCGCCATCCCGATGCGGACCGGCGTCGAGTTGCTCGGCATCCCCATCGAGGAACACATCTTCATGGTCGTCGTGCCGTCGCTGGTCATCGGCGTCCACGAACTCCTGCACGGGCCGCCGACGAACCGCCGACGAGGCGAGGACCCCGAGCGAGACGCGACCGACGAGAGGCACAAGACGTAATCCATCCCGCGGCGAACCACCGCGCCATGGCACGACGGTTCTCGACGGGGATGGACACCCTGGACCGGCTCCACGACGGCGGCATCCCGGCCGGCAGCCTCCTCGCGCTGGTGGCACCGCCGGACAGCCAGAGCGAGTTGCTCCTCGACCAGCTCGTCGCCCAACACCCCGCGCTGTACCTCTCGACGACACGCCCCGCGGACGTGGTCGAGCGCGGCCTCGGCACCGCCGCCGAGAACACGGAGGTCGTGTTCCTCGGCCCCGACCCGTCCCCGGAGGACCTCACCAACGCCCTCCCGCACGTCCCCGAGAACTGCGTGGTCGTCCTCGACCAGCCGAACCCCCTCGAAGCGGCCCCCCGGCGGGCCTACGTCGCGATGCTCAACCAGCTCTCGCGCCGGCTCGCCGAGACCGACAGCATCGGCTTCTTCCACTGCACCGGCGACCGCGAGACGACGCCACAGCGCGGGACCACCCTCGCGGCCGCCGACGTGGTCTGGAACCTCGACCTCCGGGTGAGCACCTACGCCATCGAGAACCGCCTCGCGGTCACCAAGTTCCGCGGCGGCAGGGCCCTGCGCGAACCCGTCAAACTCCAGTTGACCGACGACGTGCGGGTCGATACCAGCCGGGACATCGCCTAGAAACCGGGCCGTTTTTCGCGTCGCTCGGTCAGAGGCCACGTATGGACGCGCTTCGACGCTCGATTCACGAGGCCCCCCTCATCGAGGACGACGGCTACCACTACCTCGTCCACCCCATCAGCAACGGTATCCCGACGCTCGACCCTCACCTCATGCGCGAGGTCGTCAACGGCATCTGCCGGGTCGCCGACCTCGCCGACGTGGACGTCATCGTCACCCCCGTCACCATGGGCGTCCACGTCTCCACCGCCGTCTCGCTCGTCGCCGACATCCCCCTCGTCGTCATCCGGAACCGCGAGTACGGCTTCGACGACGAGGTGCCCTTCGACCTCGACGGCGAGGAGTACTACGTCAACGACGTGAGCCCCGACGACAACGTGCTCGTCCTCGACGACCTGACGAACACCGGCGTCTCCATCGCGGCCATCACCGAGGCCCTCGACGACATCGGCGCGACCGTCGTCGACGTGGTGACCGTCATCCGCCGCATGGAGTCCGAGACGGTGCCGATGGACTACGAGGTCACGAGCCTCGTCGACGTCGAAGTGTCGGCCGAGGGCGTCGAGATTCTGGACTAGCGGGCTTCGAGTCTGGACTGGTTCTCCACGGTTGGCTGGCTCTACCTCCGCACCGTCACCGCCAGCCAGACCGCACCGACGCAGACGGACTTTCTTCACCCACCCCGTCGACCCTGCCACCATGGACACCATCGTCTGGACCAGCGCCGCCACAGTCGCCGTCCTGCTCGCCTGTAGCGCTTTCTTCTCCAGCAGTGAGACGGCCATCTTCTCGCTCCCCGTCGCGACCATCGAGGCCGACGAGGCGACCGGCGACCGGAAATCTGCCCGGCTCGCCGAACTCCGGGACGACCCACACCGGCTGCTGGTCACGCTGCTCGTCGGGAACAACATCGTGAACATGGCCATCTCCAGCGTCATCACGGTCGCGCTGGTCGAGACGGTCTCCGCGGGTGCCGCCGTCACGGTCGCCACGCTGGTCGCCAGTTCGGTCGTGCTCGTCTTCGGCGAGATCGTCCCGAAGTCCTACGGGCTGGGCAACGCCCGGTCGTGGGCGCGCCGGGTCGCCCGCCCGCTCTACCTCGTCGAGCTGGTACTCCTCCCGCTCGTGGTCCTGTTCGACGTGCTGACCCGGCGGCTCAGCGGGGTGCTGGGCGGCGAGACCGCGCTGGAGGAACAGTTCGACGACGACCCGAACACGCCGTGAGTCCGCGGTAGAATCGGTCGCCTACTCGTCCCCGACGTCTTCGATGTTCGCGCGGATCGAGTCGGTGGCCTGTGCGTCGAGTTCGAGGTCCGGGTGGTCCCGCGTGATGTGCGTCTCGACCTGTGCGAGCACCTGCTCCTCGGTCAGGCCGTCGATAGTGGCGTCGCAACCGGGGATGATACACTGGAGTCGCTTGGGCATTCCTGACTCTGGGTCGCGGCTGGACGGCAAAGAACGTGTGGAGTCGTGGTCGGTCCCGGCTACGCCGTCTCGATCATCACTTCGGTCGCCTTCACCACGGCGTCGACCTCGTCCCCCGCGGCGATGCCGAGACGCTCTACCGACCCGCTGGTGATGATGGCCGTGACGGTCTGTCCGTCCGGTGTCTCGACGACGACCTCGGCCATCAGGCCCGATGTCTCGACTGTCCTGACGGTCCCGTGGATGCGGTTGCGTGCACTGAGTGCCATGCCGACGGTAGTACTCGTGTGACGATAGGTTCGTCGGCGGCGGAGGAAGAAGTGGGTTGGGGCAGATTTGAACCCCACTCGCACCGCTTCACGGTGCTCGCTGGTTCGAATCTCCCCGTGTTCCATTTTACGAAACACGAACTTCTCGCTCGCTACGCTCACGGCTCCGCCGTTCGCAGTCGAGGTCGCTCTGCGACCTCGCGCCGCTCGAAGGTGTTGTGTTCCGAAGAAGCGGAGTTGGGGCAGATTTGAACTTTGGTCACTCCGCTCACTCCGTTCGCTTCGCTCCCGAGTTCAAACTGCCAGACAGAACGAGTTTGCGCCTCACGGTGTAGTTCGGCGCAAAATTAGTGGGTTGGGGCAGATTTGAACTGCCGGCCTCCTCCATGTCAAGGAGGTGTCATAACCAGACTAGACCACCAACCCGGTGGCGTTCCGGTCTTCGTCTGCCTGCATTCCCTCGTTGGCCGGTGGTATAAAAAAGGGTTTCGAATCGACAGCGGTGTGGCGATTCCAACCACGGGGGCCGGGTGCACGATTCGGGGCGGGCGGCGGGACGTCTCGGCCACCCGTCGAACCGTGGCAGAGACTCACACGAAATTCCCCAGCCGCGACGACAATCTTAAGTCGATGTACGGATTTGTACATCGTAAGACGAAACAATACATTGGTGTTCACAATGCAGGACTACATCGAGCGTGTCACCGACGGCGGTGACCTCACACAGGCGGAGGCGAGGGACGCGGCACGGATGATCTTCGAGGAGGCGACCGAGGCACAGATCGGTGCCCTGCTCACGGCGCTCCGGGCGAAGGGCGAGACGGAGGCCGAGATCGCCGGGTTCGCACAGGGGATGCGCGACGCGGCACGCCGCATCGACCCCGGTCGGCGACCGCTGGTGGACACCTGCGGGACCGGCGGCGACGACTACGACACGATCAACGTCTCGACCACGAGCGCGATGGTCGCGGCGGGGGCCGGCATCGCGGTCGCCAAGCACGGCAACTACTCCGTCTCTTCTTCTTCCGGGAGTGCCGACGTGCTGGAGGTCGCGGGCGTCCAGGTCGACGCCGAACCGCCGGCGGTCGAGGCCCGCATCGAGGACGACGGCATCGGGTTCATGCTCGCGACGGTGTTCCACCCCGCGATGAAGGCCGTCATCGGCCCGCGCAAGGAACTTGGCATGCGGACGCTGTTCAACGTGCTCGGCCCGCTGACGAACCCGGCCGGGGCCGACGCACAGGTCGTCGGCGTCTACGACCCCGACCTCGTTCCCGTACTCGCCCGCGCACTCGCACGCATGGAGGTCGAACGCGCCCTCGTCGTCCACGGCTCCGGCATGGACGAGATATGCATCCACGGCGAGACGGTCGTCGCGGAGGTCGACGGCGACGAGATAACGGAGTACACGCTCACGCCCGAGGACCTCGGGCTGGAGCGCGCTCCCGTCGAAGACGTGGCGGGCGGGACCCCCGAGGAGAACGCCGAAGACATGACGGGCATCCTCCGGGGCGAGGTCACGGGCGCGAAACGAGACATCATCCTCGCCAACGCGGGCGCGGCCATCTACATCGCGGGCGGCGCCGACACCCTGCAGGCAGGCGTCGCGAAGGCCCGCGAGGCCATCGACTCCGGCGCGGCCGCCGACAAACTGGCCGACCTCAGCTCGGTACCCGCGCGATGACGCGGGTGAAGATCTGCGGCCTGACCAGCGAGGAGGACGTCGACGCCGCGGTCGCGGCCGGGGCGGACGCGCTCGGGTTCGTCGTGGACGTGCCCGTGGACACCCCGCGGGAGGTCACGGTCGAACGCGCCGCCGAACTCGTCGCACACGTGCCGCCGTTCGTGACGACCGTCCTCGTGACGATGCCGGAGATGCCCGGCGACGCCATCGAACTCGTCCGTGAGGTCGCCCCCGACGCGCTCCAGATCCACAGCGACCTCGCCCCCGGCGACGTGGCGTACGTCAGGGCGACCATCGACGTGACCGTCCTGAAGCACGTCGACGCCGCGAACCCGGCCGAGGCACGGCGGTACGCCGACGTGGCCGACGCGGTGCTCGTCGACTCGGTGGACGAGCAGGGTGCGGGCGGGACCGGCCGGACCCACGACTGGACGAAGACCCGCGAGGCACTGGCGGACATCGACGTGCCGGTCGTCCTCGCCGGCGGGCTCACCCCCGAGAACGTCGCCGAGGCCGTCGCGACGGTCGACCCCTTCGCGGTCGACGTGGCCTCCGGCGTCGAATCGAGTGGCGGCGTCAAGGACCACGACGCCATGCGGCGGTTCGTCGCCGCCGCGACCGAGCGCCGGAGGTCGCTGGAAGCATGAGCGACGAGGCAGAATCGTCGGCGACCGAGCCGACGCTGGCACCCGACCGGGAGACGTTCGTCCAGCTCGTCGAGGACGCGACCGAACCGGACCGCCCCGCCGTGGTCCGCGTCGAGGCCACGCTCGACCTCGACGAGACGACGACGCCGCTGGGCGCGTACGCCGCGCTCTCCGGTGCGACCGACTCCGACCACGCCTTCCTGCTGGAGAGTGCGGAGAAGACCGCCTCCAGCGACCCGGCCGGGGCCTTCAGCGCCGGTACCGACGCCGACCGCCACGCGCGGTACTCCTTCGTCGGCTACGACCCCGCCGCGGTCGTCACGGTCGGCCCCGAGGGGGCGTCGGTCGAGGTCTGTGACGACCGGTACAAGGGGCTGGTCGACCCGGTGGAGGGCGACACCCTCGACACGCTCCGGTCGGCCATGCCCGACGCGACCCCGGTGGGCTTCCCCGAGACGGGCCGCCAGCACCTCGACGGCGGGCTGGTCGGGTTCCTCTGCTACGACGCGGTGTACGACCTGTTCCTCGACGAGGTCGGCGTCGACCGGCCCGACTCGCGGTTCCCCGACGCCGAGTTCGTGCTGGCGACGAAGACGCTGGTCTTCGACCACCACGCCGACGAACTCTCGCTCGTGTTCACCCCGGTCGTCCGCGACGGCGAGGACGCCGGTGCGGTGTACGACGTGCTCGTCGGCGAGGCCGCCCGCGTCGAGGCCCTGCTCTCGGACGCGGCCGACCCCGAGCCCGGTGGCTTCGTCCGCGAGTCCGAGACGGCCGGCTCGCAAGAGGACTACGAGGACGCGGTCGCCCGGACCAAGGAGCACGTCCTCGACGGCGACATCTACCAGGGCGTCATCTCGCGGACCCGCGAACTCGTCGGCGACTGCGACCCGATGGGCCTGTACGCGGCCCTGCGCGAGGTCAACCCCTCGCCGTACATGTACCTGCTCCAGCACGGCGACTTCCACGTCGTCGGCGCGAGCCCCGAGACGCTCGTCTCCGTCAGCGGCCAGCGCGTCGTCTCGAACCCCATCGCGGGGACCTGCCCTCGCGGGGACAGCCCCGTCGAAGACCGCCGGCTGGCCGGCGAGATGCTCGCCGACGAGAAGGAGCGCGCCGAGCACACCATGCTGGTCGACCTCGCGCGCAACGACGTGCGCCGGGTGTCCGAGCCGGGCAGCGTCCGCGTCGAGGAGTTCATGAACGTCCTCAAGTACAGCCACGTCCAGCACATCGAGTCGACCGTCACCGGCACCATGGCCGCCGAGTACGACGCCTTCGACGCGACCCGCGCCGCCTTCCCGGCCGGGACGCTCACCGGCGCCCCGAAGATCCGCGCCATGGAGATCATCGACGACCTGGAGGACGAGCCCCGGGGCCTCTACGGCGGCGGAGTCGGCTACTACTCCTGGACCGGCGACGCCGACGTCGCCATCGTCATCCGGACCGCGACGGTCGAGAAGGGCGCGGTCGCGGGTGGCAGCGATAGGGTCACCGTGCGCGCCGGCGCGGGCATCGTGGCCGACAGCGACCCGACCAGCGAGTACGAGGAGACCGAGAAGAAGATGGACGGCGTGCTGGAGGCGCTCCGCCGCGTCGAACAGCAGGCGGCCGCACCCTCACAGGAGGTGTCCAGATGACCCGCATCCTCTTCGTCGACAACTTCGACTCGTTCACGTACAACCTCGTCGAGTACGTCGAGTCGTCGCTCATCGAGAGCGGGCACGACCCCGAGACGAAGGTCGTTCGGAACACGGCCAGTCTGGACGACATCCGCGAGTTCGACCCGGACGCCATCGTCGTGTCGCCGGGACCGGGCCACCCGGCGAACCCCCGCGACGTGGGCGTCACCCTCGACGTGTTCCGCGAGCTGAGTACAGAGATTCCGACCCTCGGCGTCTGCCTCGGCCTCGAGGCCGCAGTGTACGCCTACGGCGGCGAGATCGGCCGGGCGCCCGAGCCGGTTCACGGCAAGGCGTGGCCCATCGACCACGACGGCCGCGGCGTCTTCGCGGGCATCGAACAGGGCTTCTCGGCGGGCCGGTACCACTCGCTCGTGGCGACCACGGTGCCCGAGTGCTTCGAGGTCTCGGCCACGGCCGACCACGCGGTCGGCGCCGCCAGCGTCGACACCGCGGCGACCGACGGCGGGGCCGAACCGCTCGTCATGGGCGTGCGCCACCGCGAGTACCCCATCGAGTGCGTGCAGTTCCACCCGGAGTCGGTGCTCACGGCGTGTGGGCACGACATCGTCGACAACTTCCTCGCCTCGCTCGGGTAGACGTGCGGGGCCAGACGCGCCGGCTGTCCGTCTAACTCAGCCGTACTGTTCGTACTGGTTCGCCGCCAGCGAGACGACTCGCTTCCTCGGCAGTACCCGCTTGAGCTGTGCGAGGGCCTGCATCCGCCGGGACGGGACGACGACGCGGTCGCCGTCTTTGAGCCCCTGGTAGCCCGCACGGGCGACGGACTCGGGGTCGTTCAGGTCGCTGTTGTCGATGTCGGAGTCCGCCATCCCTTCCTTGGCGATGAGTTCGGTATCGACCGGTCCCGGGCAGAGCGCGGTGACCGTGACGCCGTCGTCCTCGAGTTCGTGCGCGAGTGCTTCCGAGAACGACAGCACGTAGGACTTCGTCGCGGCGTAGACCGCGGTGTTCGGGGTCGGGGCCATCCCGGCCATCGACGCGGTGTTCAGTATCTCGCCGTGACCGCGCTCGACCATCCCGTCGAGGACCCGGTGGGTGAGGTCCGTCAGCGAGGCGAGGTTGACCTGTATCATGTCCTGTGCGGTCGCGCGGTCGGACCCGGCGAAGGGCCCGTACGTCGAGAAGCCGGCGTTGTTGACCAGCGCGTCGACCTGCACGTCCCTGTCGCGTAGCTCTGCGAGGAGTTCTGCGGGCGCGTCGGGCTCGGCGAGGTCGGCCGTGACCACGTGGGTCTCGACGCCGTACTCGGCTTCGAGGCGGTCCGCGTGCGCTTCGAGTCTGTCGCGACGGCGCGCCGTCAGCGCAACGTCGTAGCCGTCCGCGGCGAACTCGGCCGCGAGCTTCTCACCGATACCACTGGACGCCCCTGTCACGAGGGCGGTTCGTGATTCTGTCGTCGTCATCGTACCCTGACTTTACTTTCTGGAGTGATAAACCGTCGAGACCCGATTCCTGGAGTAACTCCGGGCTTCTGGAGTATTGGCCGAGAATCCACGAACGAAAGTGTTTCAACTCCAGCACCTGGAGTTCACGTATGGACGACGCCAGCCCGCTGCACGAAGCGAACCAGGAGTGCGGCCACCTCACCGAGTTCGACTCGGAGGCGGTCATCCCCGAGGTCCTCTCACTGTTCGGGAAGCGCCACACCCTCGCCATCATGTACGAGTTCGCGTTCAGCGAGGAGCCGCTCCGGTTCTCGGACCTCGAGGAGCGCCTCGCCATCTCCTCGACGACCCTCTCGAACCGGCTCTCCGAGCTGACCGAGCGTGGGTACGTCGTCAGGCGGTCCTACGACGAGATTCCGCCCCGCGTCGAGTACGAGGCGACCGAGAAGACCCACGCGCTGACGCCGATATTCGAGGACCTCTACGACTGGGCGCGGGAGTACGAGGCGGACGCGCCGCCCGAGAAAACAGCAACGACGGAGTGAGCAGTCGATTCTACCGGGCCAGGGCCGTATCTACGGGGACCGCCAGCGTCCCCGGGAACGGCAGTCCGAGCGGGTTGAACCCGACGAGCGAGAGTGCCCAGAGCACGACGAGCCCGGCAGCCGCGACGACGAGCACCTTCACCGCGATGCTGAACGCGAGGTTGATGACCTTGTACACGACCACGAGGGCGACCACGAGGAGGACGATGCCTCCGATGGTCTCCACGCCGAGTTGCATCGGGACCAGCCCCGGAAGTTCGAACATGCTATCTATGGCGCACGATGGGGGGATAAGCCTGTGGGCGAAACTGCTTGGGACGGAACCGGAACTGAACCGGACGGGCGTCTCCCCTGGATAGCGTTTTCGCAGTTACACTTTCACTCCGGTTTGAGTGGGGTTATGTGCGCCCATCTATTACGGACGTGGTGGAGACTCGCCCCGTACATCACGGGTTCGTGATACGTTCAGAAAGTGGCAACGCTACAGAACAACTCAGGTTGAAGTAATCCAAGAAATCCGTAACCCGTCCATTTATGAAGGACGATAGAGTAACCAACCTTCGCTACTACCGATGACATCGACACGACGCTTCGACGACGAAATCGCCCGCCAGCGGCCGCCTGCGGGCGAGGAGGGGACCGCATGAGCGAACCGCAACTGACCGCCGACGAACTGGAACTGCCCATCAAGCGGACCGAGGGGGAGACGCTGGAGGAGCGCCTCACGGGCAACGCCTACCACAACATCCTGCCCGCGCGCTACCTCCGCAAGGACGCCGACGGCGAACTCGTCGAGTCCCAGGAGGACCTCTTCGAGCGCGTCGGGAAGAACATCGCGCTCGCCGAGGCCGTCTACGAGGCCGAGAAGCAGGACGTCTCGGTCACGGTCACGCCCGACCAGCTCAAACCCGACCACCCGCGCCGCGACGAACTCGCCGACGAGGTCTTCGGGAAGGGGACCGCCGTCGACGACGACGCCGAGACCGAACTCAGCATCTACAACGTCAACAAGTTCGCGTACGACACCGTCGTCCCGGAACTGCCCGGTGACATCCGCGACCACGTCGAGGACGTCGCCGACGAGTTCGAGTCGATGATGTCGAACCTCGACTTCATGCCGAACTCGCCGACGCTGATGAACGCCGGCGACGAACTCCAGCAGCTCTCGGCGTGTTTCGTCGACTCGCCCGACGACGACATCGACGACATCCACCAGACCGCCAAGGAGGCCGCACAGGTCTTCCAGTCCGGCGGTGGCATGGGCTACGCCTTCTGGCGCCTCCGCCCCTACGGTGACGCCGTGGGTAGTACGGGAGGCATCGCCTCCGGCCCCATCACCTTCATGCGCACCTTCGACCAGATGTGCGAGACCATCGCGCAGGGTGGCGCGCGACGCGGCGCACAGATGGGCGTCATGCGCATCTCGCACCCCGACGTCATCCAGTTCATCCACGCCAAGAACAAGGACGTCTCGCTCGCCCAGACCCTCCGCCTGAACGACCCGGACGACTACACGCACACCTCCTTCGCCGATGCCTTGGAGGAGGCCCGCGAACTCATCGACGACGAGGGCAAGGTGCCCAAGCACCTCCGTAACGCCGTCGAGGGCCACCTCTCGAACTTCAACATCTCCGTCGGTGTCACGGATGACTTCATGGAGGCGCTCCAGAACGGCGAGGAGTTCACCTTCACCAACCCGCGCACCGAGGAGCCCCACGTCGCCACGCCCGAGACCAAGGAACTGTACGAGATGTTCGGCCTCGGCGAGTACGTCGAGGTCGGCGAGGTCCTCTCGATGCCCGCCGAGGTCGTCTGGGAGGACATCGTCGAGGGTGCCCACGAGAACGGAGAACCCGGCGTCATCTACCTGGAGCGCGTGAACAAGCAGCACTCCTTCGACGTGGAGGAGCACCCCGACCACCGCATCCTCGCGACCAACCCCTGCGGCGAGCAGCCCCTCGAGGAGTACGAGGCCTGCAACCTCGGGCACATCAACCTCTCGACGCTGGCCGACCTCGACGCGCCCGACTGGCGCGTCTGGTCCGCCCAGAACGCCGACGAGTACGAGTCCCACGAGGCGGCCGTCTCGGCGTTCCTCGACGAGGCCATCGACTTCGAGGAGTTCGACTACCGCATCGACCGCGGCACCCGCTTCCTCGAGAACGTCGTGACGATGTCGGACTTCCCGGTCGAGAAGATCGAACAGAAGGTCCGGGACATGCGCAAGATCGGCCTCGGCGTCATGGGCCTCGCCCAGCTCTACATCCAGCTCGGTATCGAGTACGGCTCCGAGGAGGGCAACGAGGTCGCCCGCCAGCTGATGCGTCACATCAACCACGAGTCGAAGTGGACCTCCCACGAACTCGCGGAGGAACGCGGCGCGTTCAACGACTGGGACGACTCGAAGTACGCGAACCCGACGGAGTACCCCGAGTGGTTCGAGCACCACACCGGCCTCGACGCCGAGGAGTGGGCCGACGGCTTCCCCATCCGCAACCACAACACGACCACCATCGCCCCGACCGGGACGACCTCGATGGTCGGCAACACCACGGGTGGCTGTGAGCCAATCTACAACGTCGCGTACTACAAGAACGTCTCCGACGACGTGCAGGGCGACGAGATGCTCGTCGAGTTCGACGACTACTTCCTGCGCACGCTGGAGGCCAACGACATCGACGTCGAGGCCGTCAAGCAGGAGGCACAGGAGCAGATGGCCGCCAACGAGTTCGACGGCGTCGAGGGGCTCGACACCGTCCCGGACGCCATCGGCGAACTGTTCGTCGTGACCCAGGACCTGACCGGCAAGCAACACGCCGCCGTCCAGTGCGCCTGCCAGGAGGGCGTCGACTCCGCCATCTCGAAGACCTGCAACTTCCCGAACGACGCCTCCATGGAGGACATGGACGAGGTCTACCGCTACATCTACGAGAACGGCGGGAAGGGCGTCACCGTCTACCGCGACGGCACGCGCTCGAAGCAGGTCCTGACGACCCGCGCCGACAACGCCGACTTCGCCGACGAAGGTGAGGCGGCCGAGGTCATCCTCGAGCAGATCGAGGCCGCCTTCGGCGGCATCGAGGGCTTCCTCGACAGCGAGGACGTCCGCGCGAAGCTCGAGGCCGACGTGACCGACATCGTCGGTGGCGGCGGCGAGCGAACCTACGCCAAGAAGAAGGAGCGCCCGGACCAGCTCCACGGCGTCACCCAGCGCATCGACACCGGCTACGGCAAGCTCTACGTGACCATCAACGAGGACCCCGAGACGGCCGAACCGTTCGAGCTGTTCGCCAACACGGGCCACTCCGGTGGCTTCACGAACTCCTTCACCGACGCGCTCGCGAAGACCATCTCCATCGCGCTGCGCTCCGGTGTCGACCCGAGCGAGATCGTCGACAAGCTCCAGGGCATCCGGTCGCCGAAGGTCGCCTGGGACAAGGGCGAGCAGATCAACTCCATCCCGGACGCCTTCGGGACCGCCCTCCGGCGCTACCTCGACGACGAGATCGACCGTACCTACCCGCAGCAGAAGACGCTCGACGAGACGGCCGAGGAGGCCGCCGAGCGTCGCCGTGCCGAGGCACGTGAGACCGACGGCGGGTCCGCGGCCGCGGAGACGCCCGAGCCCGACCAGGGCGGGACCTCCGACGCCGTCGACGACCTCATCGCGGCCGGCGAGAGCCCCGAGTGCCCCGACTGTGGCTCGCTCTCGCTGTACTACTCCGAGGGCTGCAAGACCTGCGAGTCCTGCGGCTGGTCGGAGTGCTGAACGGCCCGGATAGCCGACGCTGACCCTCTCTCCGTTCTTCTCCTCTCGCGACCGTATGAGCGACAGCTGGGGCGATTCGACGGACCAGACCACGACCGACCACGCCGACGACGTGCTCGTCCGCCCGAAGGGCTACGTCGAGCCGTTCCCCGTCGTCCGGCGCATCGGCGACCGCGAGTGCTACATCGGGAACGAGGCCGCGGCCGACGGGACGGGCCACGACCGTCGGTTCGAGTTCGTGCTGTCGGTGAGCACGGACGCACACTCGCTGACGACCCACCATCGTCCGCTCCGGGACGGACCGGGCAACGAGTGGGAAGCCTTCGAGCAGGCCGTCGACACCGCCAGAGAACTCTTCCGGCGGGACGGGTCGCTGCTCGTCAACTGCAGGGCCGGTATCTCGCGGAGCAGCACGGTGCTGGCGACGATGCTGGCAGCAGAAGAGGGACGGCGGTTCCGCGACGCGATCGGGCGCGTCCAGCAGGCGCGGCCGGCCGCGATGCCACACCCGGCACTCCACGAACTCGCCGTGGTGTACCTCGCGGCGACGGCGTGACTACTCGACCTGGACCTCGACCGCGTCGCCGGACAGCCCGGAGCGGTCGTGCTCGTAGCCGCCGATCTGGTAGTAGAGCTGGTAGAGCACGTCGATGACGGTGCTCGCGAGGAGCGCCCCCAGCAGGCCGCGGTCGAGTTCACGGTCGCGGACGAGGCGGCCGACGAGCAGCCCGAGGAGGACGAGACGGAGCGCGTTGTACGCGCGCTGGTTGCTCCGCCGGATGATGGCGATGGTGCGGTCGTCGAGGTCGGCTGGTGCTCGGTCGTCGTCCATATCGAAGACACGTCGGCCACCGTGAAATATTCTCCCTCGACACCGTTAGGAGGGTCGACGCGCAAGGCGAGGTATGGCCGAGGAGGACGCGGAGTCGAGCGCGGGTGGGGGTGGCGACACCCCGCGGGACGACGACAGCCGGGCCGACCACGGTGGCCGGCCCTGCCCGATGTGTGGCGAACCGCTGTACAAGCGCCACTGCAAGTACGTCTGTGAGCAACACGGCGTGGTCTACGACTGTTCTGACCCGTTCAACTGACCGGGCGGCACCGTCCGGCCGGGGTGGCCGAAAACGATAGGATAGCACGGCGCATGCATCCGAAGAGTACCCTGGTCACGCATGCAGCAACCGACGATACTCGTGGTCGACGACGAGCACCGCCTCGCCGACCTCTACGCGACGTGGATCGGCGAGGAGTACGAGACGCTGACCGCCTACGACGGCCGTGGCGCCGTCGAGACCATCGACGAGACGGTCGACATCGTGCTGCTCGACCGGCACATGCCCGGCCTCTCGGGTGACGAGGTCCTCGAACACATCCGGGCCGACGGGCACGACTGCTGGGTCGTCATGGTCACCGCGGTCGACCCCGGCCTCGACATCGTCCAGATGGACATCCACGACTACCTCACGAAGCCGGTCACACAGTGCCAGCTCATGCGACTCATCGAGTCGCTGCGGGTGAAGAACCGCTTCGACGGGAGCCGCCGCGAACACGACGAGCTGACGAACAAGATGGCGACGCTGGACGACGAACTCGACTTCGACGACCTCTCGAACACCGACGAGTACCAGCACCTCGAGGACCGGCTGAAGACGGTCAGCGACGAACTCGCCGCCGAGGCCGAGGAGGCCGAGGCGAAACTCTCCGACCTCTACTCCGAGGAGTGAGCGAACGTCTCGTAGGCCGGGCCTGCCAAGAGGACCGCCGCGGAGACGACCATCGCGACCGCGAGTGGCAGCCCGATAGCGCCCAGCCCGTGGGTCGTGAGCGTGTTCGCGGAACTGCCGACGACCACGGCCGCGACCGTCCACGGAAGTTCGCCGACGAGCGTGCCGGCGACGAAGTGTCTCAGTCGGACCCCGCTGACCGAGGCGGTACAGGTGACCGCGTCGGCCGGGATGGGGGCCAGTCGCGCCGCCGTCACGCCCCGCACGCCGCCCGCGGTGTCGAAGTACCGCTCCGCGGAGGTCCGGAACCGGCCGACCGCCGAGAGCCGGTCGAGGACCGGAATCGGTCCGCCGTCGTCGACCCACCGGGCCGCGAAGAACGGCGGCATCGACGTGTACACCGCGCCGGCGAGGCCGATGGGGACGCCGAGTGCGACCCCGTAGCCGTAGCCGACGACGACGGCGACGAGCGTGGTCGGCCACGCGACCAGCGGCCGGACCGAGTAGAGGACGACCAGTGCCGCCCCGAACAGCAGCGGGTCGGCCGCCAGCGCCTCGACGTGGACGAGCACCGCGTCCGGCGAGGTGAGCAGGCTCGCGGCCACGACGAGGGCGACGAGGGCGGCGCCCGCGAGGGCTCGCGGGGACAGGTCGGCTCGCATCGTCCCCACGTCGCCGGCGAGACGGTAACGGTCTTTCGGTGCGGTGGGCGGCCGCGGCTCCCACTCGGCCGCGCGCGCAAGGCTTAATCGAGTGGCGGGAGGAGGGGACACCGATGGACGGCCAGGACGAGCGCATCGAACTCGGCGTGGAACTCCTCTCGAAACTGGAAGACCCCGAGCTGTCGCTGGCCGACGCGATGGACCGCATCGAGGTCGTCACCCGCGACCCGGCGACGGTCCGCGAGATACTCGACACGGCGGTCATGCGCGGCGTCATCGAGCGCGAGGACGGCGTCGTCCAGACCACCGGCAGCGGCTTCGTCAGCCAGACCAGCGACGTGGTCACCCGGGAGGGCGACTACGAGTGCCGGCGCTGTGGCACGGGCATCTCGACGGGACACTTCATCGAGCTGGAGGCGGGAGAACTGGGGCCGTTCGGGTCGTCGTGTGTGCGGAAGGTGACGGGGAGAGAGTAGCGCTATCGGTTCCGGCTGAGTTCGTCGACGAGCTGCTGGATGAGCGCGCCCTGGCGCTCGATGAGTTCGTTCTGCTTCTGGACCTGCTCCTCGAGCCTGTCGAGCCGTTCCAGCACCGCCTCGTCGGTCGCGTCGGCGGTCGCGGGCTGGAACCCGGCCGCCTCGAACGGCGAGGCAGCGTCGTCCTCGTCGTCCGCGACCTCGGGTTCGGCGCCGGGTTCCGGTTCGGTGCCGGCGGCCTGGCCGGTCTGTGACGGGTCGGGCTCATGCTGGTCGGGGGCCACCGGCTCCTGCTGGTGGTCTGCCTGCTCGGACTGGTGGGTGGCTGCCGGTTCTGGCTCGGGCTCGACCTCTGGCTGTGCCTCCGCCGCCTCCGGCGGGGACTCCACCTGCGAGTGCGTCCGGGACTCTCGGGGTTCCGACTGGGACCGGGACGCGGCTGGCTGCCGGTCGTCCTGGGGCGAACTCCGGTCGTCCTGTCGAGGCGGCTGCTGGTCCTGTTGTGGCTGCTCACCGCGTGCCGACTGCTGGTCGTGCTGTGGCGGCTGCTGGTGCTGTTCCCGGGACTGCTGGTCGGGTTGTGCCGACTGCTGGTCCTGCTGTCGGCCCGGCTGGTCGGCCTCCGCCGTCGTCCCGGTGCCGGGTCCACCCGCCAGCGGGTCGGCCTGCTGGGGGGCCTGGCCTCCCTGCCCCGCCGCGTGCTGGTCCTGGCCTGCGGCGTGCTGGGGCTGGCCGGACTCTTCCGGCAGGTCCGCGTCGGCCTCGTCTGGCTGGACCGTGTTGCCCGCGTCGAGTGGGTCGACGCCCTCGCCGAAGTCGATGGGGGAGGGGCGCTCCTCCTCGTCGACGTCGGCCGGCCGCACCGCGTCGTTGAGTGCGTCCAGCGAGTTCACGTCGTAGTACGCGAACAGGGACTGCTGGAGGTACTCCTTGACCTCGGCGGCCCGGTCGTTGGCGACCTTGATGCGCTCGGGACGACCGTCGACCTCGAGGACGACCTGCGTCGCGACGCTGCCGTCCTCGAAACTGAGGCCGGTCACGTCCGCGAAGTGGTACTCCTCGTAGTCCTCGTCCCAGACGGCACCGCCGACGTGCTTGACGAGGCGCTCGGAGGTGATGACGACCGTGAGCTCCGAGAACCGGAACGTCTGTGTCACCGTCTCGCCGGGGTTCGTGACCCCGCTGGCGTTGAGCACGCCCGCGAGGACCGGGTGGATGACCGACTCGGAGACGTTGGCCGGGACGGTGAAGTCCCGCTCGCCATCCAGCGAGTACGTCAGCGTGATGCGGGTCTTGCGCCGGCCCTCCTTGACGGTCATTCGCTCTGCTTCGTGTGGGTACTCGTCGACGGATTCGTCGCTCAGGAAGCCCTCCGACTGGTAGATGAGGGTCCGCGTCGGCGTGACGTAGAGCACGTTCTCCCCGCCCAGGGAGACTTCGGCCGCGACGTCTTCGCCTGCGAGTGTCGTCTCTACGATGCCCGGAACGTCCATGCTCACTGCTTTACTACCCCACGGTATAAATCCGTGGGGCCGGCCGAACGACGGTCGACATAGGGGTGAGACTCCCAGACAGGGCCGGGACAGTTGAGAAGGTTTAAGTTTCACACTGGACAAGCGATGAGTGAGGCCGGGTGGCTTAGCTGGACATAGCGCCGCACTCATAGGGTTTAGAGATTCGGTGCGGTAACTGCCTGGGAAGGCTCATGCATGCCCCACGGGACCCGCCAAGTCTCGAACCTGGGTCATGCGGAGATCGCGGGTTCGGAGCCCGCCCCGGCCACTACTTCCTGACGAAGTCACGAACGACAGTGAGTGACGAGTCCAACCGTCGTGGCGGGTGCGGGTGGAGAACCCGCTCGCGGCTCCCGCGAACGCAGTGAGCGGGAGGCTGACGGAGCTTGTCTCCGTCAGAAGTTCGGAGCCCGCCCCGGCCACTACTTCCTGACTCGTTCAGTAATCCTCAAATCCGCGAAGAAGCCAGCAGCGACAGCGAGACGGACGTGATTACTCGGTCGGGTCGATGAGTTTCGGGCCGTCCTGTGCGACGAGGCCCTTCTCGATGGCCGCGTCGACGATGGCGCGACACTCCTCTGGGTCGACGTCGTAGGCGCCGGCGGCGACGGACTCGATCTGGGCGCGTTCGATGGGGAAGTCGCGGTTCTGGAGGAGGCGCATCACCTTGTTGTAGGTCCGGGGCGAGGGGGTCGGCTGGTCGCCGGCTGTCCGGTCGGTCTCGGCGTCCTGGACGACCGGTTCGGCCGTCGCGTCCGTGGTCTCGCGCATCGGGTCCTCGAAGGTGACGCCGTTCAGGCCGTCGGCGTCGGCTGTCTGTCCGATTCCCGCACTGTCTCCGTCGTCGGTGGTCGTCGACCCCTCGTCGGCCGTCTCGGCGAAGATGGACTCGCCGGCCTGCTGGTCGTGGCCGTCGGTCGCTGGCTCGGCGTCGGCGTCGAATATCGACTCGTCGGAGTCGGGGCCGACGGCGTCGCCGAAGGGGTCGTCGTCCGCGTCGCTGTCATCGGCGTCGTCGAAGGAGATCGCGCCGAAGCCGTCGGCCGGTGTGTCGTCGCCGTCGGTGTCGAACGCCGGCGCGACCGTCCCGCCCTCGGCGTCGGCGATGGAGGGGTTCGACTCGTCGTCTCTCGCGCCGATACCGGGTTCGGCGTCGGACTCGGCCGGCTCGGCGCCGTCCTCGGACTCGTACTCTATCTCGAGCCGGACCGAGGTCACCTGCGAGAAGTCCACAGGCGCGGCCTCGAACAGTTCGAGGACGTTCTCGTAGGCCGTCGCCGGGTCGTCGACCTCGATTGTTATCGAACTCATCGACACACACCCCGTTCGCCTGTCAGGACCACTACCCGTGGCCATCGCCCACGTCGGCTCGAAGTCGTCATCGGGCTAAATCACGGGTTCACCCTATCTAAAACTTAGTAAACAACACCGATATATGTCTTTTATTGTAACAGGTCTGTCGGGGAACAATGATGTGCGTGCGATGCGAAGAGGGTGGTATGGGTGCGAACGAGACGCGGTCGATGCTGCAGGAGGGGGAGAGCGTTCCCGCCGTGCTGGTGCTCGAACAGCTGGCGGTCGGGGAACCGGGGACGACGGCGGAACTCGCGGACGCGGTCGGTCTCGACGAGGCGACCACGCGGTCGCTGTGTGCGGACCTCGTCGAGCGCGGCGACCTGCGCCGGAAGGAACTCCGGTCGCAGGAGGCGACCATGACGGTCTGGTACCGGCCCGCCGAGGGAGCCGACTCGTCGCCGGAGGCACGGGCCGAGCGCGTCATCGCGTCGCTGTCGGTTCCGGGCGCCAGCGAGATGATGCGGGACTGGCGCCGGGACGCGGTCCGCGCGGCCTACGAGTTCCTCCGCGAGGAGGGCGAGGCGACCACCGAGAACCTCGTCTCGTCGGTGTACCCCGCCCACTCCGCGGGCTACAACGACGAGGAACCGTGGTGGGCGATGGTCGCAGAGCGCCTCGCGTGCCTCCCCGGCGTGTCACCGCCGGCGACGGACGAGGATACCGAAGACGAGACCTGGACGTTCGACGCTCAGTAGAGGAGTTCGTCGTCGTTCTCGACCATGTAGAGGGTGCGCGCCGCGACGTTCACGGCGTGGTCCCCGACGCGTTCGAGGTCCCGGACCGTCAGGAGCAACCGCGAGACGGCGTCAAGCGCCACGTCGATGTCCGGCTGTTCGGCGGCGTCGGACTCGATGAGGTCGCGGACGACGACCTGGCTCGCGTGCTCGCACATCGCGTCGACCTCGTCGTCGTGGGCCGCGATGTCGTAGCAGGCCTCGACGTCGTGCCCCGCGTAGGCCTCCATCGCCTGCTCGACCATCGCCACCGTCTCGCTCCCGATGTCCTGGACGTCGACCTCCGGGTAGGCGTCCCTGTCCGCGTCGATGGTGTACTGCGCGAGGTTCGTCGCGAGGTCGCCGACGCGTTCGAGGTCGGTGACTATCTTGAACGAGGCGGCGATGAAGCGCAGGTCGCCCGCGACCGGTTGCTGGAGCGTGAGCAGGTCGATGCACTGCTGTTCGATGTCGAGGTAGAGCTGGTTCACCTCGCCGTCTCCCCTGACGACCTGCCAGGCGACGGACTCGTCTCCGGCCTCCATCGCCGAGAGCGCCGTCCTGAGGCGGTCGACGACGATGTCGCTCATGTACAGGACCTCCGACTCCAGCGAATCGAGTTTCCGCTGGAAGCTCTCGCGGGGCATGCTCGAACGTTTCGCCTACTGACCTATCGGTGTTGCGTCCGGTCAGGTCAGGGCCATCGGCGGCCGCCCGGGGCGGCGACGAAAGGAGCTGTGGGAGCTACAGGATGAGTTCGTCGTCGTTCTCGATCATGTAGAGCGCACGGGCGGCGATGTTGACGCCGTGGTCGCCGACGCGCTCCAGGTCACGGATGGTGAGCAGGAGCCGGGAGACGTCGCTGAGGACGTCCTCGATGGGTGCGTCGTGCTCGCCCTCGATGAGGTCGCGGACGACCAGTTCGCTCGCCCGCGTACACCGTTCGTCGACCTCGTCGTCGCGGGCCGCGACCTCGTAGCAGGCCTCGGTGTCCCACTCGGCGTAGGCGTCGAGGGCGTCCTCGATCATCGCGATGGTCTGGGCGCCGATCTCCTGGATGTCGACCTCGGGGAAGACGTCGCGTTCCGCGTCGAGCGTGTACTGCCCGAGGTTGGTCGCGAGGTCGGCGACGCGTTCGAGGTCGGTGATAATCTTGAACGAGGCGGCGATGAAGCGCAGGTCGCCCGCGACCGGCTGCTGGAGCGCGAACAGGTCGATGCACTGCTGTTCGATGTCCAGGTAGAGCTGGTTGACCTCGTCGTCGGTCTCGATGATGCGTTCGGCGGTCTCTTCGTCCTTGTTCTCGAGTGCGACCAGCGTGTCGCGCAGTCGGTCGAGAACGACCTCCCCCATGTAGAGGACGTCCTCTTCGAGGGAGTCGAGTTTCTCTTGATAGCTCTCGCGTGCCATTGGTTCAGTGGAATCAGGGGGCGTTTGAAACGGTTTCGTCTATCGGTTGCTGGACAGGACTACCCGAACTTGCCGGTGATGTAGTCCTCGACCCGCTGGTTGTCGGGGTTCTCGAAGATCTGCTTGGTGTCCCCGAACTCGACGAGTTCGCCGCCGGTCAGGAAGACGGCGGTCTTGTCGGAGATACGGGCCGCCTGCTGCATGTTGTGCGTGACGATGATGACCGTGTAGTCCTCGGCCAGTTCGTCGATGAGGTCCTCGATCTGCGAGGTCGCGACCGGGTCGAGCGCGGACGCCGGCTCGTCCATGAGCAGGACCTCCGGGTCGGGCGCGATGGCGCGGGCGATACAGAGCCGCTGTTGCTGGCCACCGGAGAGTTCGAGGCCGGACTCGTCGAGGCGGTCCTTGACCTCGTCCCACAGCGCCGCACGCTTGAGCGACTCCTCGACGATCTCGTCGTAGTCGCCCTCCTTGTTCTGGATCTCCAGGCCGTAGGCGACGTTGTCGTAGATGCTCTTGGGGAACGGGTTCGGCTTCTGGAACACCATCCCGACGCGGCGACGGAGCGCGACCGGGTCGACGTCGTCGTCGTAGACGTTCTTGTCGCCGAGGTAGAGTTCGCCCTCGACGCGGGCCGCGTCGATGAGGTCGTTCATGCGGTTGATGCAGCGCAGGAACGTCGACTTCCCACAGCCCGAGGGGCCGATCATCGCGGTGACCTTGTTCTCGGGGACCTGCAACGAGATGTCCTGGAGCGCCTGGTCGTCGTTGTACCAGACGTTGACGTTCTGGGCCTCGACGATGGTCTGTGCCGTCCCGGCGCTCCCGGCCTCGTCGTCGTCGAGGCCCGCGGTCACGTCGGTCTCGAGGACCGAACCGTCGTCGTCGACGGGGTCGGTGGTCGTGGTCGATTCAGCCTGTTCGTTGCTCATCTCTTGTGTCATTGGTCACGCTTCTCGCTGATACCTGTTGCGCAGTACGATTGCGATGCCGTTCATCGTGAGCAGCACGACGAGGGACACCACGACACCCGCCGCGAGCGCGGTGGTGTAGAACTCCTCGCTGGCGAACAGCGACGCCCACGAGTACAGCTGCATGGGCATCGCGCTCCCCTTGCCGAGGAAGCCGCCCGGCACCGGCGCCACGGCCGCGAGCCCCACGAAGATGAGGGGCGCGGTCTCGCCGATGGCGCGGCCGAGTGCGAGGATGGTCCCCGTCAGGATGCCCGGCATGGCCTGGGGCAGCACGATACGGCGGACGGTCTGCCACTTCGTCCCGCCGAGGCCGTAGGAGGCCTGGCGGGTCGAGTCGGGGACGGACCGGATGGACTCCTGTGCGGAGATGATGACGATGGGCAGGATGAGCAGCGACAGCGTCATCCCGGCCACCAGCACCGACCCGACGGGCAGGTTCATCGTGTTGATGAACACGCCGTAGCCGAGCAGGCCGTAGACGACCGAGGGCACGCCTGCGAGGTTGGAGATGTTCACCTGGATGATGCGGGTGAGCTGGTTGTCCGGCGCGTACTCCTCGAGGTAGACGGCCGCGCCGATACCGACCGGGAACGACATCAGCGTCACGACCAGCATCAGCAGCACGGAGCCGACGATGGCCGGGTAGAGCCCGGCGTCGGCCGCGGTGTTCGAGTGGGCGCTGGTCAGGAACTGCCAGTCGACCCAGGACTCCGGCCCGGCGAGGCCGAGCACGGGCGCGAGGTACCGGATACCGAGCACGCCGAGGATGAACGCCCCGGCGACCACGAGTCCCGGTACCTGCGTCGGTCGGTCGCGGACGACGACGAAGGCGTACGCCGTCGTCGGAATCACGACGAACGTCGCGAGCACGACGCTCGGCATCGGGAAGAACCACAGGTAGGGGCCGACGAACGCGGCCAGCAGCCCGAGGGCGGCGGCCGCGCCACCGGCGATGCGGCCGGTCCGCTGGTCCTCGAGCTGGCCGCCGACGAACCAGGTGACGCCGGCCGCCATCGGCAGGGTGAACGTCACCCACATGATGGACCACGGGAGCAGGTAGAAGGGGAACGCGGCGACGAGCCGGGGGACGACGGCGACGAAGAGGGCGAAGGCGACGATGCCGACGACGACCTCCTCGAGGAAGCCCGCCCGGCGCTGCCGGCGGTAGAGCGCGAGGCTCCCACCAGCCAGCACCAGCGCGAGCCAGTAGCCGAGCCAGGCCGTCGGGGCGAACACGTCGAGGAACAGCATGACGATGGCCGCCCCGAGGAAGAGGCCGCCGAAGGGGATGCCGAGGCCACCGAGGACGGTCGGGACGGCGTGTCTGTGGTTGTACCAGACCCACGCCCCGGTGCCGAGGGTCGGCAGGACGAACGTGGCCGCGAAGAAGACGTACCACGCGGGGTCGGCGGTGAACGGCTGGACCGCCTGGACGCCGACGTAGGCGAGCAGGACGCCCAGCGAGACGATTCCGATGAGCGTCGAGGCGAGCAGCAGGTACCGGAAGACGGTGCCGACGGTCCGGCTGACCTCGCCGAAGCTCTCGATGTGCTTGCGGTCGACCGCCATTACTCGTACTCCTCCCGGTAGCGGCTGGCGATGAGGTCACTGATCACGTTCATCACGAGCGTCATCGCGAACAGGGTGAACCCGACCGCGAACAGGCTGTGGTAGGTCACGCCGCTGGTCGGCATGTCACCGGTCGCGATGTTGACCATCGCGGAGGTCATCGGCATGACCGGCTCGAAGTAGATGGCGAGGGTGCCGAGGTTCGGGTACGGGATCTGCGTGCCGAACAGCGTGAGCTGGCCGAACGACGGCATCGTCGGGGTCGACCCGGCGGCCATCGCGACGATCATCGTCTCCCCGATTGCGCGCGAGAGCGCGAGGATGAACGACGAGGCGATGCCCGAGACGGCGGCGGGGACGACAACGCCGACGGAGACGTCGAACTTCGTCGCGCCCATCCCGTAGCTGGCGCGCCGGAGGTCGTCCGGGACCGCGCTCATGGCGTCCTCGCTGATGGAGGAGACCATCGGGATGATCATGATGCCGACGATGATGCTGGCGGACAGGGCGTTGAACGTCCCCAGTTCGGGGAAGTTGAACACGGTCCCCGAGAGCCCGGGCACGCCGTTGTTGAGGAAACTGAACACCCCGTCGAGGAACGGCGTGACGTACACGAGCGCGAAGAACCCGTAGATGACCGTCGGGATGCCTGCCAGTATCTCGAGTGCGGGCTTGAGGATGGCGCGCTTTCGCTTGCTCGCGTACTCGCTCAGGTAGATGGCGGTCGCCAGCCCGAGCGGCATCGCCACGATGGCGGCGCCGATGGTGATGACGAGCGTGTCGAGTATCAGGGGAATCACGCCGAAGGCGTAGGGTTTGAACCCGGCCGCCCAGTTGGTTCCGAGGAAGAACTCACCGAGCGAGGTCGTCTCGCCGGCGTAGCCCACCAGTCCTGCCGTCAGCCCGAAGAACTTCACCGTCTCCGAGGCCAGCAGGAGAACGATACTTACCGTCGTGATCACCGAGAGCAGCGCACACGCGAAGAAGAAGGCGTTCATCACCTTCTCCTCCGGCGTGTCGCTGGCGGTCTCCGTGATGTCCTGTGTCACCCTGTCCGTGCTCATGCGATTGGGTCTATGTAGGGAACTATTTAGAGAGGCCGAAAAACGCTTCTACTCTGCGCCGGGGCGGGTTACTCCTCGAGGTACTCCGAGAGCTTGTCCATCTGTGCCTGCATCTCCTCCTCGGAGTTGGGCACGTAGCCGACCTTGTCGGCGACAAGGGACCGCTCGGCGGACTGCTCGACGAAGTACTCGGCGAACGCGCGGACCTGCGGTTCCTCCTGCATGGACTGCACGCGCGGGTACGTGAACAGTGGGCGCGAGAGCGGCTTGTACTCGCCGCTCTTTGCGGTCTCGATGGACGGCTTGACGCACTTCCCGTCGCCGTTGTCGACGGCGAGCGCCTTGACCTCGTCCGTGTTCTCGGAGTAGTACGCGAAGCCGAGGTAGCCCATCGCGGTCGAGGAGCCCTTGACGCCGGTGATGATCTGGCGGTCCTGCTCGGTCGCGGAGTAGTCCTGTCGGTGGCTGTCCTCCTCGCCGATGACCGCCTCGGTGAAGTAGTCGAAGGTGCCGGATGCCGAGGTCGGGCCGTACAGGTCGAGTTCCTTGTCGGGCCACTCCGAGCGGACGTCGCTCCACTTCTGGGCGCCGTCGGGCTCCCAGATCTGTTTGAGTTCGTCGACGGTGATGCAGTCGACCCAGTCGGCCTCCTTGTTCACGATGACCGTGAGGGCGTCGGTGGCGACCTTGAGTTCAACCCAGTCGACGTCGTTGCTCTTGCACTTCTGCTTCTCGCTGTCCTTGATGGGGCGCGAGGCGTTGTTGAAGTCGGCGTCGCCCTTGCAGAAGTAGTTGGAGAACCCGCCACCGGATCCGGTCGAACTGATGGACACCTTCACCTTGGAGTGCTCGTCCTCGAAGCCCTCCTTGACCGCCGTCGCGAGCGGGAAGACCGTCGAGCTCCCGTAGATATCGATGTTCCCGGTGAGCTCGTCGCCACCACCGCCGCCACCGTTGGTGGTGTCACCGCCGGACGCTCCACGCTTGGCACAACCCGCGAGACCGGCGAGACCCGCGGCGCCGGCAGCTGTCACGAACTTCCGCCTGGAGATCGCATCGGTACCTGTCTCGGTGTTCTCCGTCATCGAGTGGAAGACATGCTGATACGAATAAATACCTCGCTATGATAGCTATATATTCGTAAATAACGCAATAGAATCTCGAGGTTCGTGGTGGCAAGTAGCACGATTCGGCGGTAGCGACGGTCGAAATGCGGTGGTTCCATGAGTGGTCATGTTAGAATAAACTGTCTGGGGCCGTCGAACGCCTCGATTCCCCGGGACGGTCGTCGGTCGGGCCACCTCTCTCCCGGTTGGAGCTTCCTTTCTTCCGGTAGACGGGGCTGCTATATAGAAACACGTACATTTATTTTCTACCTGTCCGCATTCCCCAGTATGGAAACGCGAAAGGTGCAAGTGACGGGTGGGTCCACCTACACCGTCTCGCTGCCGAAGTCGTGGGCGACAGACAACGGCGTCTCGGCCGGGACGACCGTCGAGTTCTATCCGGAGGAGGACTCGCTGTTGCTCACTCCCAAGAGCGAGACCAATCGAACCGAGGGCACGCTCGACGTCTCCGACCTCGATGGGCAGCGACTCACGCGCGCGGTGATGACGATGTACGTCTCCGGGTTCGACATCATCTCGCTGGAGGCCAACCGCATCACCACCGACCAGCGCCGCGCCATCCGGTCGGCGACCCAGAGCCTCGTCGGCGTCGAGGTGTTAGAGGAGACGAGCGACAGCGTCGTCATCCAGGACCTGCTCGACTCCTCGGAGCTCAGCATCCACAACGCCGTCACCCGGATGCGCCTCATCGCGCAGTCGATGCTCAACGACGCGCTCACCGCGTTGCTGGAGAACGACGAGGACATGGCCCGCGACGTGCGCGAGCGCGACGACGACGTGGACCGCCTCTGGTACGTCGTCTCCCGTATCTTCCGGGCGACCCTGCGCTCGCCCCGCGCCGCCGAGGAACTCGGCGTCCCCCGCGAGGTCTGCTTCGACTACCACTCCAGCGCCCGCCAGCTCGAACGCATCGGCGACCACGCCGCCAAGATCGCCAACATCGCGGTCGAACTCGGCGAGATAGACGACGACGTGGGCGAGGCGCTCCGCGAGCTCCACGAGGACTCCGCCGAGGTTCTGGAGAAGGCGATGGACGCCCTCTTCGCGGACGACCCGGACGAGGCGACCCAGCTCGCCAACGCGGCCCGCGAGTCGGTCCGCAACATCGACGAACACACCCGCACCATCGACGAACTCCTTCGCGAGCGCGAACCGCAGGCGGCCCAGTCCCTCGGGCTGGTCGTCGACTCGCTCTCCCGGAGCGCCGACTACGCCGGCAATATCGCCGAGACGGCACTCCAGAAGGCGGCACCGAGTCCGTAGGACAGCCGACCGTCTCGACCCGTTTCGTTTCCGCCGCTCCTCTCCTTCAGTTGCTCCCGGTCGTCACCGCCGACAGTGCCATCGCTACCTGTCGAGACGCGCGGCGTCGCGACTGTCCGGTCCGTGAGAACGCAGAGGGAGAAGGTGGTTACTCGTCGTCGACGAGGACGGCGTTGACCTGCCCGTTCTGGCCGGGACGGGAGGTGACGCGGGCCGTGCCGGCGTCCGTCTCGATGAGGGCGCCCTTCGTGATGATGTTCCGGCGCACGTAGTTCGGGTTGGCGTCGTTCTCGACGACGTCCTCGATGGTCGCGTGGACCGTCTCGCCGCCCTTGTTCACGTTCGCGACGTCGGTCGCGAGGGCACGGGTCTTCGTCGTGTTGCCGCGCGTCTCGATGACGCGGAAGCGCGGTTCGCCGACCTGGGTCTCCGTGGGGAGACGGCCGAGCTGGTGCTTCTTTCGGTTCCGGATCGGACGGAGTCGCCCGCCGGTACGCTTGCGCGTGGAGCGTCCCTGGTCTTGCATACCCGGAAGCAGTTCCAGCAGCTACTTGAATCGCTCGACTTGAACCGGGGTCGGCACGCCCGTCTCGTGCGCGACAGGGGCCACGTGGCGTGCGACCGGGGCGCACCACGGACGACCCACGGACGAGCACATCGTAGCGTTTAGGCCGTCGTCGGCCGACCGACCTGCATATGAGTCTACGTGTCGCCGTCGCCGCGCCGTTCCGCCAGCGCGGGAAGCGCGAACTCGAACAGAACGAGTTCGTCGTCGCGCTCTCGCTCGACCGCGACTGGTTCTCGCCGGACCAGGCCAAGCGGCTGGTCGACGTCGCGACCGGCGAGGGGCTGCTCGAGCAGGACGGCACCGACCTCCGGTGTACCTTCGACCCGAACGAGGTCCAGATACCCGAGGACTTCGTCCCCGCGGACGACGTGCTCCAGGAGCGTTCGGCGTTCGAACAGGTGCTCGACGACCTCGTCGCGTCGGGCCACGAGAAGCACGAGGCCGTCGGGGCCATCAACCAGCTCCAGCAGGAACTCGACGTGACCATCGCGGCCGCCGCGCTGGTGTACGCGCGACAGCAGGGCCTCGACGTCTCGGAGGCCCGGACGAAGGCCCGCGGCGAACTCCTGGAGGTCTGAGATGGTCGAAGACCGCACCACCGACGGCGTCCGACTCGCACAGTTACTCTCCTCGGAACTCGACGGACGCGAGGACGGCGAGTTCGCCCGCTTCGCGGTCGAGAACGCCGACCGCGACGTGGAACCGACCGACGACGGCACCCGCGCCTACGACGTGACCCGGGACGGCGAGCCCTTCGCGGCCGTGTTCGTCCAGCCCGACCGCATCCGTCTCGAACTGGCCCAGGGGCTCGACGCGGCCGTCGAGGAGGCGAAGCGGGTCGGCCTGCGCGTCCGGCCGAAGGCGACCCAGCCGCCGAAGACGCTGGTCTTCGTCGAGGACGGGGCCGAGGTCAAGCGCGCGACCGACGTGGTCGACGCGGCGAGTCAGGCGGCCGACGACGAGTGAGGCCGGGTCATCGCGACCCGACTCAGGTACCCGGCGTCGGCTCGGAGCTGGACTCCGAGACCACGTACTTCTCCAGCAGGGGCGAGGCCCGCATCAGGCCCGTCCCGAGCACGCTCATCACGAGGACGTAGCCGACGGCGAACGCCGGAATCACGTCTGCGAGCGCGCCGGTCCCGACCGAGGTCGCCAGCGCCGCGAGCACCAGCGAGAACTCCCCGCGGGCGACCAGCCCGACGGCGACCCGGAGCGACCGCCGCTGGCTCAGGCCGTAGCGTTGCCCGCTCAGGTAGCCACTGGCGAGCTTGCTCACCGTGGTCAGGACGACCGCGGCGACGAGGAGCACGAGCGCGGTCCCCTGGAGCTGGCTCACGTCGGTCTGGAGCCCGATGGCGAAGAAGAACGCCGCCGCGAACAGGTCCCGGGCCGGCGTCAGCACGCGCTCGACCCGGTGGACCGCGTCGGTCTCGCTGACCGCGGTACCGACGAAGAACGCCGCGACGGCCTCGCTGACGCCGAGGTCGAGCGCGACCGCGGCGACGACCGTCGTCACGCCGAGCAAGCCGAGCAGGAGCAGTTCGTCGGAGTCGATGGCGAGGGCGCGCTGGAGCAGCGGCGTCCCGAACCGGGCGAAGACGACGAGGGCGGTGAGCACCGCGAGCGCGATGCCGACGGACTGGACCGCGGCGAAGCCGCCGTCGCCGATGGCGACCGCCGAGAGCAGCGCGAGGTACACCGCGATGACGATGTCCTCGACGACGAGGGTGCCGAGGACGACCTCGCTCTCGGGGTCGGCGACCCAGCCGAGGTCGATGAGCGTCTTCGTGATGATGGCCGACGAGGAGATGTAGACGATACCGACGACGAAGGCGGTCTCCAGCGGCGAGAAGCCGAACGCCACCCCGAGCAGGACGCCGACCCCGGCGTTCACCACGAGGTCGATGCCGCCGATGACGCTGAGCTTGTCACGGCGGGCCAGCAACTGGTCGACGCTGAACTCCATCCCGATGAAGAAGAGCAGGAGGACGATGCCGAGTTCCGCGAACAGGTCGACGAACGCCTCGTTCTCGATGAGCTTCAGCGAGAACCCGTCGGCGATGGGCGCGTTGGGCCCGATGAGCAGCCCGGCGACGATGTAGGCGGGGATGACCGACAGCCGGAGCTGGCGGGCCAGCACGCCGCCGACGGCCAGCACTGTCAGGGTGATACCGGCCTCCAGCAGTAGTCCGGCCATCGTCAGTCCTTGTGGACGAAGTCGCGGAACGCCTGCTGCTCCTCGCGGGTCCCGAGGGCGACGAGGATGTCCTCGGCCTGTAGCTCGAAGTCCGGGTTGGGGTTCGCGACGGTCTCCTCGTCGCGCTGGATCGCGATGACGGAGACGCCGGTCTCGGTCCGGACGCCACAGGCCTCCAGGGTCTGCCCCGCGAGCGTGGAGTCCGCGTCGATGGTCACCCACTCGATGATGGCGTCACCCAGCGGGACCTCCGGTTGCTGGAGTTCGACCGGCTGGAAGTACGCGCCGCCGAGGATGGCCCCGAGCTGGCGGGCCTGCTCGCCGGAGAGGCTGGCGATGCGGCTGCTGTCCGCCTCCGGGTCCGCCCGGTGGAACAGTTCGCGGCGCCCGTCGTGGTGGATGAGCACCACCAGTCGACCGCCGCCGTCGAGTTCGACCTCGAACTTCCGCCCGACACCGGGCACGTCCGTCTCGTACACCGTCATACCCGAAGATGGCGGGCGGCTGTGACATAAAGGGTCGTCACGCGGTGGCGGGCACCCCGACCTCACGTCAGGCCAGCGACGACGGGGTCGTCTCGCCAGAGGGGCCGGGCGTGCCGGGGTCGACCCAGGACCGTTCGCCTGCCACGTAGACGACCTCCAGGCGGAACTCGCGGCCGTACTTCGCCTCGAGTCGGTCGGCGAGTTCGTGCGCGAGGCCCGGCGGCGGGGTCGTGTCGACGTGGTAGCCCAGTATCACGCGGGCTCTGACGGGTTTTCCGAGGAAGTGGTCGACCGGCAGGTACTCGACGTCCGAGTCCAGGTAGGCCATCCGACCGTACTCGCCGGCGTCGAACGTCTCTTCGAGGTCCGCGATCATCGACTTCTCCAGCGACTGCACCTCGTGGGTGGTGACGGTGACGACCCCGAGGAGCACCGTCAGGACGGCGATGGCCACGACGAGTTTCGCGGTCCGCATCCTGACAGCGGCTCTCGCCCGTTCCGCCTCCAGCCGGTGCTCGGGCCGGTAACCGGCGACCCAGAAGAGGACGAGCGCCGAGAGGTTGATGGCGAGCAGGTTGACGACGACCAGGGCGGTACCGCCCAGTGCCAGGAGCGGTTCGCCGTAGGCGAGGGCGATACCAGCGGTCGCAGCTGGCGGGACGAGCGCCACCGCGATGGCGACCCCGACGAGCGTCGACCCGGACCCCCGCATGATACTGATTGCGCCGGCGGCACCTGAACCGAGGGCGAGGACCAGCGACAGGATTCCCGGCCGCACCCGCTCCATGATCTGCGGAACGTCCCTGATGGCGAGGTCCGGTTCGACGAGGACGGTCTGCTGGACGACGACGCCCACCAGGAAGCCGAGTGCGATGGCTCCGACGAGACCCGTGACCTGCAGGAACAGCCCGCGGCTCCCGAGCTCGGCGTCTTCGAGAACGGCCCCGACACTTGCCGCGATGGCCGGCCCCATCAGCGGGGCGACCACCATCGCGCCGATGATGGTCGCCGCCGAGTTCTGGAGCAGCCCCGTCGCGGCGATGAGGGTACTCAGGAACAGCATCGGGAAGAACGTCTCGTCGACCGGGGCGAGGTCGTACGCCCGGGAGCTGAGTTCTTCTCGCGAGACGCGGAGCCCGGCGTACTTCTCGCGGAGCGCCTCGAACCGACGCGAGATGACCAGTTCGACGGGCAGGACGATGGTGTAGGAGTCGTCCCTGATACCCGCGATGCGGAGCTTCTTCAGGACGGGTTCGAGGCCGTTCGTCGGGACCGGGAACTGGACCATCGCCTCGAAGTCTCCGCGGCCTGTCTCTTCGAAGAGTGCGTAGTCGATGCCCTCCCGTTCGAGAACGGTGAGGACGCTGTCGCGCTTGCCCTCCGGGATGAGCGCTTGAACCAGTCGCATGCAGAGAATAGGTCGGTCGGCCGATTAAGCCGATATTCGAGCCGCTGATACCTCACGGTCACGGTCCGACGACCGGCGATAGCAACCCTCTTAATCGGCCCAGTCCCACGCCAATCAAATGAGCTTCTTCGAGCGTCTCGGCGCGCGGATTCGGGAGCAGGACACCGTCGTCTCGGTCGGGCTGGACCCCGACCCGGACCGCATCCCCGAGTTCCTCGCGGACCACGACCTGCCCCGGTGGGCGTTCAACCGCCGCATCATCGACGCGACACACGAACACGCGGCCTGCTTCAAGCCGAACGCGGCGTTCTACGAGGACGGCGACGGCTGGGCGGCCCTGCGCGAGACCATCGCCTACGCCCACGGGAAGGACGTCCCCGTCCTGCTCGACGCCAAGCGCGCCGACATCGGGAACACGACCCGGCAGTACGCCGAGTTGCTCGACCACGCCGACGCCATCACGGTGAACCCGTACATGGGCCGGGACTCGCTGGACCCGTTCCTCTCGCGGGCCGACAAGGGCGTGTTCATCCTCTGTCGCACCTCGAACCCCGGCGGCGCCGACCTGCAGGACCTCGAACTCGCCTCCGGCGAGCCCCTCTACGAGCGCGTCGCGGCCCTCGCGGACCTCTGGAACGAGCACGGGAACGTCGGACTGGTCGTCGGTGCGACGACGCCGGACGAACTCGAGGAGCTGCGCGAACAGGTACCGGACCTGCCGTTCCTCGTCCCCGGCGTCGGCGCACAGGGTGGCGACGCCGAGGCCGCGGTCGAGTACGGCCTCGCCGACGGGGTCGGCCTCGTCAACTCCTCGCGGGGCATCATCTTCGCGGGTGAGAACGCCCACGACGAGAAGGGGTTCTTCCAGGCCGCCGGCCAGTCGGCGAAGCGGCTCAAGACCCGGCTGAACCGGTACCGCGACTGAACCGGACGGTCCCGCGACCGCCCACCCGGCCCCCCGGCCCCCGGCCCCGCTTCTTCGCCGGACTCAGAACTGGTAGGTGTCTGCGCCCTCGTCGACGCCACGGGGGTCGGCCCGGCTCGCACAGTCGAGGCACATGCCGTGGTCGCGGTCGAAGTGGTTCTCACAGACCATCGCCCCACAGCGGTTGCAGTGCTGGCGGGCTCTGGCGTCCTCGCATATCTGGCAGAGGCCTGCGACGCTCATGCGAGAGAGTAGCACGCCGCAGGCCTTAGGTTCCCGCCCTGCACCCGCCACCTGCACTCCCACCCTCCATCCGCCACCCTGTACCTGCTGCCCGCCTACTTCCGAACCGTGCCCCCCAGCGCACCGAGTCGTTTAGGGTCGCGTGGCACGTATCGTCACAGCGTGCGAGATTCGCCACTCCTGTTCGGACTGGCAGCCGTCTTCGCCGGGCTGACGACGGTCCTCGCGGTCGTCGCCATCGTGACCCGCGAGTTCGTCGTCCTCGGCGTCGCGCTCCCGTTCGCCGCCACGACGTACTTCATGTGGTTCCAGGCGAGCGGCAAGCTCCGCGAGCGCGTCGCGGCCGCGACACACGCCGACGGGTTCGGGGAGCGCCGCCGGACCGCCCAGCAGAAGGCCCAGGAAGGGGCCCGCGGCGGCCGGAGCCGGTTCGCCCGCGAGGCCCGCCGCGCCGCCGAGGAGCGCCGCCGCCGGGCACGGTTCCAGCAGGCGGGCCGCGTCTCCGACGAGCGTCGCCGACGCCAGCGACAGCGCCGCACCGTCCAGATGTCGGACGGCCCGACGCGCAAGCAGGCGCTCTCCCGGCTCGGCCTGCGGCCGGACGCCGACGAGGACGCCATCCGGGCGGCGTACCGGGAGAAGGTCAAGGACGTCCACCCGGACCGCCCCGACGGCGACGAGGAGGCGTTCAAGCGGGTGAACGCGGCCTACGAGCGGCTCAAGGACGACTGGTGATGCACGCCGGAAAGACTACTCACGGGGCCGGGGTGTCCCCCGCGACCCCTCAGAACGTATTGTGATAACAATTGTCATAAGACGAGAAGTCTTTTGCCACCTGTCTCCTAACCCGGAGATATGAGCCCTGACCGGGCCGTGTTGGAGCGAGCCCTCGAGCGCGGTGAACAGGAGGGCGGTAACGTCGAATTCAAGGAGCGACTCTCGAAGGACGTCCACCTCGCCGACGGCCGGCGGGAGAGTCTGGCGGCGCAACTGCGCCACCGCGTCCTCTCGGGCGACGGCGAAGCGATGTACGTCGTCGGCGTCACGGACGATGGCGGCCTCGCCGGTATCGAACCCGACGTCTTCTCGGAGACCATGGACGTGCTGAGCCTGCTGGCCGAAGAGGCGGGTGCACACATCGAGAACGTCCAGACGTGGGGCGTCAGCGACTCCGGTGTCCACCGCGGGACCACCGAGGATGCAGAGGCCACCAGAGGCATCGTCGGCGTCGCCGAGATCCGCGAGGGCGGCGTGCTGGAGACCGACGACGAGCACATCGTGGTCGGGACAGCGGGCCACGTCGACCACGGGAAGTCCACACTCGTCGGCTCGCTGGTCACCGGCCAGGCCGACGACGGCGACGGGGCGACCCGCGGCTACCTCGACGTGAAGCCGCACGAGGTCGAACGCGGCCTCTCGGCGGACCTCTCCTACGCCGTCTACGGCTTCAACGACGACGGCCCGGTCCACATGAACAACCCGCACCGCAAGCAGGACCGTGCCCGCATCGTCACGGAGTCCGACCGGCTGGTCTCGTTCGTCGACACGGTCGGCCACGAGCCGTGGCTCCGCACCACGATCCGGGGGCTGGTCGGCCAGAAACTGGACTACGGCCTGCTGACGGTCGCGGCCGACGACGGCCCGACGAAGACGACCCGGGAACACCTCGGCGTCCTGCTGGCGACCGACCTGCCCACGATGGTCGTCCTCACGAAGAAGGACATCGTGGACGAGGAGCGTCTGGAGGAGGTCGAACGCGAGGTCGAGCGCCTGCTCCGCGACGTGGGCAAGACGCCCCTGCGGGTCGACCGCCACGGGGTCGACGCCGCCGTCGAGGAGATCAGCGACACGGTCGTCCCCATCCTCACGACCAGTTCGGTCACGATGGACGGCCTCGACACCCTCGACGAGCTGTTCGAGCGCCTGCCCAAGACCGCCGGGACCGAGGGCGACTTCCGGATGTACATCGACCGGACCTACTCCGTCACCGGGGTCGGCGCGGTCGCCTCCGGCACCATCATGTCCGGCGAGGTCGAGGCCGGCGACGAACTCCTGCTCGGCCCGATGCCCGACGGCTCCTGGCGCGAGGTGGAGGCCCGGTCCATCGAGATGCACTACCACCGCGTCGACGAGGCCAAGGCCGGCCGCATCGTCGGCATCGCGCTCAAGGGCGTCGCCGAGAACGAGATCGAGCGTGGAATGGCGCTCGTCCCCCGCGAGAGCGACCCCGCGACCGTCCGTGAGTTCGAGGCCGAGGTGATGGTGCTCAACCACCCGACCCGCATCGGCGAGGGATACGAGCCCGTCGTCCACCTGGAGACCATCAGCGAGGCGTCGGTCTTCACGCCCGAGGAGGGTCGGCTCCTGCCCGGCGACAAGGGTCGCACCCGCGTCCGGTTCAAGTTCAAGCCCTACATGGTCGAGGAGGGCCAGCGCTTCGTCTTCCGCGAGGGCCAGTCCAAGGGCGTCGGGACGGTCACCAACGTCTACCGGGAGTGACCACCTGCCGTCACACTGCAACCGGGGGACACGGTCGCCCGACACACGTTTTTTGCTGGCGGTCGAACAGGTAGCACAGATGGATAGTCGCTCGTCCGCGGTCCGCCTCTCCATGGCGGTGACCGGGCTGGTCCTCGTCGGCTGCTACCTGCTGGTCGGGTCGCTGCTGGCCGAGGTCGCGGCGTCGCTCTGGGCCAGTCGGCCCGACCCGGTCCTGTTCGTCGCCGCGATGCTCGCGTCCGCGCTCCTGTTCGGCTACGCGAGCTACCGCGGCGGGACCGCCCGCATCCTGCGGTCGCTGGACGCCGTCGACCTGCCCCGGGAGCGAGCCCCGCAGCTCCACGCCCGGGTCGACCGCCTGAGCGAGCAACTGGACGTCGAGCGCCCGCAGTTGCTCGTCGCCCGGATGCACGCCCCGAACGCGCTCGCGCTCGGCGGTCGCAAGCGTGGGGTGGTCGTCCTCGACGCGAGCCTCTTCCGCATCCTCTCGCTGGACGAACTGGAGACCATCGTCGCCCACGAACTCGCCCACCTGGAGAGCCGCGACAGCCTCGTCCAGACGCTCGGGTTCAGCGTCGCCCAGACCGTCAGCGGGTTCGTCTTCCTCCTGTTGCTCCCGGTCGGGCTCCTCGTGGCCGGGTTCCGGCGGTCGCTGCGGTGGATCCGTGGCGAGCGCCCCCGGCCCTTCGGCGAGCACCTCCGCCGGACCCACGCGCAGGTCGCCTCCGCGGTGGTCGTCGTGATGCTGGTGCTGACGCTGGCACTGCGGGCGCACTCGCGCCGCCGGGAGATCGCGGCCGACGACCGGGCGGTCGAACTCACCGGCAGCCCGATGACGCTGGCCCGGGCGCTCGCCCGTATCCAGCGCGCCTCCGAGCCGCCGGGTGGACTGCTGTCGTCGCTGTACATCCACGGCTCCGAGGAGGGGACGCTCACCCGACTGCTGGCGACCCATCCCCCGATGCAGGAACGTATCGAGCGCCTGGTCGAGGAGGCGGAGTCCGCCTGGCAGCGCATCGAGATACAGTAACCCGGCTTTTCTCGCCGGTTCACGGTTCGTTCGCCGGTCACCAGGGCGGGTCGGTCAACTCGCCCAGGGATTCGAGGACGTACTCGGGGGTCGGTTCGTCCGTTCCCGGGTGCTGTCCAGCCTCGCCGGCGAGCCACGCTGCCCGGACGCCGGCAGCCTGGGCCCCCGCCACGTCCGAGCGCAGCGAGTTCCCGACGTGGACCGTCCTCGCAGAATCGCTCCCGAGCAGGTCGAGGACGTGGTGGAAGGCGTCGGGGGCCGGCTTCGCTGGCGTGTCGTACCCGGCGTGGACGACGTGCTCGAAGGCGTCGGCGAACGGGAGGGCCGAAAGCTTCTGGCCCTGCATCTCCGGCGCGCCGTTCGTGACGACCGCGAGCCGGTGGTCACCCGCGAGCGCCTCGACCGCCGAACCGGCGCCCGGGAGTGGCTCGACGTTCCCGTGGTCGCGTTCGTCGGCGTAGGCCGCCGCGAGTTCCCGGCCGAGGTCGGGGTCGTACCCCGTCTCCTCGGCGAGGCTGGCGAAGCAGGTCGCACGGAGTTCGCGCATCCCCGAGCAGTCGTCGACGAACCGGTCGTAGCGCTCGTAGTAGTCCGGGGCCGCGAAGAAGGGGTCGACGCCGACGGCCTCGAAGGCGACGTCGAGCATCTCCGGGACCGACCGGCGGTAGGTACAGAGGGTGTCGTCGAGGTCGAACAGGACGGTGTCGACGGGGGCAGTCATCGGGCGAGAGTGGGCCGTCCAGCGAGATAAATCACAGGGCAGGGGTGAGACGGTGTCCCGAGCCTCGTCGCCCCGGACTGGGGCCGTCCCGGTCTGGGGCCGTCCCGGACTCAGGCCGCCCGGTACCCGTCGTCGGTCCGCTCCGCGAGGTCGAGCAGGGCGAGCCAGCCGAGTTCGAACTCGACCTTCTCGGACCAGACCTCCTCCCACGTGTTCGGGTTCTTGTGGCGCTCCCACTGGGGTACCTGCTCGCGGTAGCGCTCGAACACGGCGTCGGCGGTGAGGGGCTCGTCCGCCTCGCGGAGGATGGTGAGCACGTCTTCGGCGCCGAAGACGCCCGCAAGGAACGCCTCCTGGAGGTGTTCACGCGTCGGCTCCTGCCGGATGCGGCTGAAGCCACTCGGCCCCTCCTCGGCGAGGCCGACCGCCCGGAGGAACGTCAGCCACGTCGCGGCCTGGTCGCGCGAGACGAGGTCGGTGCGCTGGAGCATGCGGGCACAGCAGTCGTCCTCGCTGCCGGGGACGAGGGGGACCGCGCGCTGGGCGGTCTCGACGAAGTCGAGCGAGTCGGGCGCTGGGGGGACGTGCTTGAACTTCACAGTCCGAACGACTCGGCGAGCAGTTCCTCGTCGGTCTCGCCGTAGACGTGGGTCGGGCCGCCCAGTACGTCGACCGTTATCTGTGCCGGCGCGAACACGCTCTCGTCGAGCTCGTGGAAGTCCCAGTCGATGGTCTCGAAGATGTCGGCGAAGGGCTCGCCGTACTGGTCGTTCGCGCTGGAGACGACCTCGTCGAAGCGGTCGAAGTCCTCCTCGACCGTGAGGGTGACCTGCCCGCCGTAGGCCAGCGCGTCGTTGGTCCGCGCCATCGCCTCCTCCTCCGAGGGGGCGACCGGGGCGACAGGGGCGGTGCCCGAGACCGAGACGAGGTTCAGCGGGTCGTAGCCCAGTTCCGAGAGTCGGAACGCCGCCAGTTCGGCGGCGCGGGCACCGATGCTGATGCTGCCGGCGAGGCTCGCGGTGTGGAAGCCGGCGAGGAAGACGCTCGAGGTGTTCGTCTCTGTCATCTCGGCGACGTGCTCGGCGACGGCCTCGCCCGGGAGGGCGTCGGACTCGATGGTCAGGACGGTGAGGTCGAAGGCGTCGTGGTAGCCGACGCGCTGGAACACGTCCTCGGCGCCGACGAGGGCGCGGGCGGGACCACTGCCGAGCCCCTCGAAGTCCTCGACGCTGACCTCCCAGCCGGCCTTCTGCGAGCACAGCAGGGCGAGTTCTGGGTGGTCGCTCGTCACGTCGACGTAGCGCATCGGCGCGCCCGCCACCTCGCCCATGCGGGACTGGACGGTCGCGAGGCCGCCGGTCTGTATCTCGGCGAGGAGGACGCCGGCCTCGACGCCCCCGTGGAAGTCCACGCCGAAGTCGAGGACCGTCGCCTCGTTCTCCAGTTCGTACGCCCCGATATCGAGTACCTCCGCGAAGTCGATGGCCTCGTCGACGAGCTCGATGGCCATCCGGTTGAGACTCTCCATGCGCGAGGGTTGTGCGCCTCCGGATAAATGGCTTCAGTTCTCGTCGCAGTGCCAGCTGAATCCGAAGGAGTCGAGGACCGCGTCGTCGGTCCCGTACGCCGTCACGGTCAGACTGCCGGTCCAGTCGGGGTCGCCGAGTCGCTGGTGGTAGACCGGTCCGTCGACGGGGAAGCGACTCGCCCCACCCGTCGTCGTCTCGGTCTTCGGTTCGACCGGGACCGTGGCACGTTCACCGTCCCACTCGACGACGAGCCGTGAGACCTCGTCGATGCGGTCGCCCGGGATGGGGACGAGGACCGCCGCGTGGTCGTCGACGTCGGCGACCTGGACACCACCGTCGAGCAGGTCGCCCGCACCGTGTGTCACGTTGTCGCTCGAACACCGTCTCACGCCGGGGTCGTTACTGGACGCGCTGCCGGAACAGCCGGCGAGGAGGGCGAGACCGGTACCGGGGAGGGCTGCGAGCAGGGACCGTCTGCGCATACTCCCCCGACGACCCGACAGGTCAAAAGTCTGGTTACTCGTCCGGGTCGCTCCGGGCGGGCCGTCCGAGGTGTCCCTCGACCGCGGCGACCTTGTCGTCCGCCGTGGTCGTCTTCGTCCGCTTGTCGTCGATCTTCAGGAACGTCGAGACGCGGTCGCCGTCGACCGCCTCGTGGGCGGCCTGGGCGGCGGCGAACACCGTCGCCACGTCGTCGGCCTCGATGGTCGTCCCCATCGGGGTCGTCTCGTAGGTCACGTCGAAGTCCTCGAGGGCGGCGACCGCCTTCGCGACCTCGCCGGCCATGCTCCCCTCGACGACGGGGGCGACCGAGAGGAAGGCGACGACCGTCATTCCTCCTCGTGGAGCTGGACGGTCACCCGCCCGTCGAAATTGAGGAGGATGCGCTGGGTCAGGTCACCGAACAGGGCCTTCCCGCTCGGGGACCGGCGGCGTCCCGAGATGAAGAGGTGGTCGCACTCCAGTTCCTCGGCGACGTCGAGGATGGCGTGCTCCTCGCGGCCGACGGTCCCCAGTACCTCGTACTCGATGTCGACGTTCTCCAGGGCCCTGTGGCCGACCTGTGTCGCGAAGTGCTCGGCCTCCATCTCGGCCTCGTCGAGGGGGAAGCTCTTCCCCTTGGTCTCCAGTCGCGAGGACATGATCTCCTCGTACTCCTCCTCCGGCAGGACGTGGAGCAGGGAGAGGTCGGCGTCGACCCCGGCGGCGAGTTCGCCGGCCTCTCGGATGAGGGACTGGGTCTGTTCGGAGTCGTTCCGGATGACGGCAAGTGCGCGTTCCATATCCACCGATGTTCGACAGGGGGTGAAAAAAAGGTTGCCCGAGGGACACAGTGTCACTCCCACCCCGGCCACGGCTTGCGGTCGAGGGGCACCAGCGTCGATGCCCGACGGACGACGCGTGCGTCAGAACCGGCGCTCGACCGACCGGTAGGTCGCCGCGAACCCGCTCGTCCCCGAGAGCGCGCCGTCGGCGATCTGGAAGACGTTCAGGGTCACGTCGGTCTCCTCACCGGTGAGCACGACCGCCCAGGCCCCGCTCTCCGGTTTCCGCCACTCGCCCTCGGTCTGGCGCAGCAGCGTCTCCCCGAAGTAGCTCCCCAGCGAGAGCACGTGCTGCTTGTCGTTCGCCCCCTCGTCGGCGAGCTCTGCGGCGACCTCGTCCAGTCGCTCCAGCGACGCCGGCGAGTAGTCCAGGTCGGCCTCGGGCCACGCCGCGACACAGGCGGCCGCCTGCTCGCGGAACACCTCGGTCCGGTCGCGCGGCTCCGGGTCGGCCTCGTCGGCGTCCGCCTCGTGGCCGGCGTCGTCGTCCGCCTGCGTCGGTTCGGTCTCGTCAGCAGGCTCCGGCGCCGCCTCAGCGCCCGTGTCGGCCGCCGCTGCTGTGTCGGAGGGAGACGACGGTGTCGCCGCCTGTTCGGTCGCGGCGTCCGGCGACTGACCCCCGTCTTCGCTTCCGAAGAGTCCGGTGAGTCGTTGGAGCAGTTTCACAGTCTTTCAGACTCGCGGGCTTCGATAAAAAGCCCCACCCCGGAGTGAATGTGAAAACCCGGAAAACCTTGCACAGGGCTGTTAGCGGGCCTATAGGTCCATCGTGGAGAGTGTCACGGATGGTAACAGGAACTGGATATCGGTGGCTGCATTCTTGATTCGACTGGCTGGGATTTGAACCTCACTCGCTCCGCTGGCGCTTCGCTCGCGGGTTCAAATCACAGTGTGACATCCACCGAAACTCGACCGTTCTCGCGACACGCAAAGCGGTCGCTCGTGGGTGTGAGTTTCGGAGAAATGCACTGGCTGGGATTTGAACCCAGGTTGTGACCATGGCAAGGTCACGTGATACCACTACACTACCAGTGCGCTTCGACTACACCTCAACCGATGGGCCGAGCCTTCTAATACCCTACGATATGACTCGGCGACGGCGGGGTGGTCAAGCGTCGAGCAGGTCGACGACGCCGTCGGGATAGAGGGTCGCCGAGCCCTCGACGAACCGCGAGACAGGCTCCCAGCTCGCGGTGAACGTCCCCGACCCGTCGTCCTCGACGCCCTCGAACGTCTCCTGCTCGTAGGCGCCGTCGTCGGCGAACTCGGCCTCGAAGACGAACACCACCTCGTGGCCCGGCGTCCCCTCGAAGGTGAAGACGTTCTCCAGCACCCCGACGCGGTCCCGGGGGACGACCTCCCGGTCGAGTTCCTCGTGGAACTCCCGGACCAGCGCGTCCCGTGCCTGCTCGCCGAACTCCAGCCCGCCGCCGAGTGGCCGGTAGAACGTCTCGGCCGCGTCGTACCGCTGGAGCAACAGCTCGTCGTCGCGCCAGATGAGGCCCAGGGCTGTCGGTCTGATGTCGCGCCAGGACATGCCCGTTCCGACTCGGGAGGACGGTAAAAAGCCTGTGTCAGCGTGCCGAGCCGGCCCGGTCCGTCAGGTCGGTCACCACCCGGGAGGACGCGACCACGACGGTCGCGACCAGCAGCAGCTCGAGGACGAACACCACCCCGGCGACCACCTCGAACCACAGGCCGTCCGGCAGGCCCAGCTGTAACTGGACCAGGTCCGCGGCGACGATGCCGAAGTACCACGCGAAGAACGTGACGGGGACGAACAGGGCGAGACCGAGCAGGATGGCCGTCAGCCGCAGGACCGATGCGGCGAACGAGCGCGAGTGGGAGGACGTCTCGTGCATACCGTCCCGTACTCGTCCCACAGCTAAAGCCAGCGCCATGCTATACCGTGCAGTCACCCGGCCGACGACGGCGGCGACCGGAACAGTCGGCGGAGGCGACGCTTGACCAGTGCGAGGCCCGTCGCGGCGATCAGCGCCTCGACGAAGAGGAACCCGCCGACGAGCAGGTACATCTCGATGCCGTCCCCGAGGCCGGTGAGGAACATGTCCCGGGTGACCCGGGCGGCCAGCACCGCGACGTAGGTCAGCGTGTTGTAGCCGGCGAAGGTGACGCTGACGAGAACCAACACGGCGAAGATGAGCAGGAGGTCCCTGACGAACGGTCGCCACCCCCCCGCGAACAGCGCGCTCATGACAGGTAGAGAGAGGAGAGAATCGTTGATACGGGTTACCGAAGCGAAACGAGGAGTCGGGTGGCTGGGTGGGCCGGGATTGTGAACCGGCTGGCTGGGATTCGAACCTCACTCGCTCCGCTGGCGCTTCGCTCGCTGGTTCAAATTCCAGCGTCACGCATCCACCGAAACTCGACCATGCTCGCGACACGCAAAGCGGTCGCTCTTGGGTGTGAGTTTCGGAGAAATGCACTGGCTGGGATTTGAACCCAGGTTGTGACCATGGCAAGGTCACGTGATACCACTACACTACCAGTGCGCTTCGTCTGCATTCAAACGTAACTGCTGGACGTAATATAAGGCTTCTGAATCGGACGGTCCGTGGGAGAGAGAAACCACCAGACTGCGGCCGCCTCACCACCAGTAGTATCTTGATTCCCGCACGTACGCGAGCATGACAGCCCATGTGAACGCTAAACACCCTCATTGGGGCGTGAGTCGCCGTCACAACCGGAATTCCAATCCGGCACCCTTTTACGATGGGCCAGAATAAATTCGGCACAGTCTAGTGGCGAGGCGTCGAAGCGTCACGGCATGACCACCAGCGTGCTCGTGCCGTCATCCCTCGTCCGGGAAGCCGAAGACAAACGCGAGGCAACTCGCAAGGTCGGCTACGTCGCCCGTGCGGCGACGGTCTTCCGGGCAGACAGGCTGGTCGTCTTCCCCGACGAAGACGGCGAGACCAGATGGGGTGGCGGGTTCGTCAGCACCGTACTCGAATACGCGACGACACCCCCCTACCTCCGAAAGGAGGCGTGGGGGCATCGAAGCGAACTGGAGTACGCCGGTATCTTGCCGCCGCTCCGCGCCTCGTCGCAGACCGGCTCCGAATCAGACGGTTCGGGGTCGTTAAGACAGGGAATCGTGACCGAGGTCGGACCTGACAGGCGCGTCCGGGTCAATTGCGGACTGCAACACCCGATCTCGCTCGTCGCACCACCCGATATGGAGGTGCCCGACGAGGGAGAACGCGTAACCGTCAGGGTATCTTCGCGACGTCCGGTCCGTGCGCGACTCGCCGACGAGCCCATCGAGGGCCTCGTCGTCGAACGCACGGGCCTCCAGGCAGCGCTCGGGCGTGAAGACGCCGGGCTATGCATCGCGACCTCGCGCCACGGTGAAGAACTCACCGTGGGGCGACTCGCGAGCCTGACCGGGCAGATCCGGCACGACGGGATGACCGTCGTGTTCGGGTCGCCGGGCAGAGGGCTGCCTGAAATACTCGGCATCGACGTGGCCGATGTACAGGCCGCTCGAAACGAGGACGCCACCGAACCCAACGCCGGAGGGTTCGACCTTTGGCTGAACTCGATTCCGAACCAGGGCAGCAAGGTCGTCAGAACGGAGGAAGCTCTGTTCGCGACGCTTGCCTGCCTGACACTCAACGAGTGATACAATGCCACAACCTAGCAGACCACGCAAAGGCTCGCTCGGGTTCGGCCCGCGCAAGCGTGCGACCTCCGAGGTCCCGCGCTTCAACTCGTGGCCGGACGACGACGGACAGCCGACGCTGCAGGGTTTCGCTGGCTACAAAGCCGGCATGACCCACGTGGTGATGATCAACGACGAGTCCGACTCCCCCCGTGAAGGGATGGAGGAGACCGTCCCCGTCACCATCGTGGAGACCCCGCCCATGCGGGCGGTCGCCCTGCGAGCGTACGAAGACACACCGTACGGGAAGAAGCCCCTCACCGAGGTCTGGACCGGCGAGTTCCACGACGAACTCGACCGCGTTCTGGACCTCCCCGAGGACGCCAGCCCCGAGGCCGACGCGGAGGAACTCCGCGACGCCGTCGAGGCAGGCAAGGTCGCGGACGTTCGTGCAATCACGCACACCGTCCCCAGCGACGTCCCGTCGGTACCGAAGAAGAAGCCCGACGTGATGGAGACCCGCATCGGCGGTGGCTCCCTCGCGGACCGCGTCGACTACGGCCTCGAGCTCATCGAGGACGGCGGCGTGCACGAGATGAAAGACACCTTCCGCGCCGGCGAGTACACCGACGTCTCCGGCGTCACGAAGGGGAAGGGCACCCAGGGCCCGGTCAAGCGCTGGGGCGTCCAGAAGCGCAAGGGCAAGCACGCCCGCCAGGGATGGCGGCGTCGCATCGGTAACCTCGGCCCGTGGAACCCGAGCCGCGTTCGCTCGACCGTTCCCCAGCAGGGCCAGATGGGGTACCACCAGCGCACGGAACTCAACAAGCGCGTCATCCGCATCGGCGACGGTGAGGACGTCGAGGACGTGAACGTCGACGGCGGTCTCGTCAACTACGGCGAGGTCGGCGGTCCGTTCACCCTCGTCAAGGGCTCGCTTCCCGGTCCGGACAAGCGCCTCCTGCGCTTCCGCCCGGCTATCCGACCGAACGACCAGCCGCGCCTCGACCCCGAGGTGCGCTACGTGTCCACAGCATCGAACCAGGGATAAACCATGCAGGCAACAATCTACGACCTGGACGGCTCCGAGGCCGACACGCTCGACCTCCCCGAGGTCTTCGAGACGGCCTTCCGTCCGGACCTCATCACGCGTGCGGTCCGCGCCGCCCAGGCCAACCGAAAACAGCCGTACGGTGCCGACGACTACGCCGGCATGCGTACGTCCGGCGAATCGATGGGTTCGGGCCGCGGCATGGCACACGTGCCGCGCTCGAACGGCCAGGGTGTTCGCGTCCCGCAGACCGTCGGTGGTCGCAAGGCGCACCCGCCGAAAGAAGAGAAGGACCTCGGCGAGCAGATCAACAAGAAGGAGCGCAAGCTTGCGTTCCGCAGTGCGCTCGCCGCGACCGTCGACGCCGAACGCGTCGCCGAGCGCGGTCACGCGTTCGACGACGACGTCGACCTGCCGCTCGTCGTCTCCGACGACTTCGAGGAGCTGCTGAAGACCAAGGAGGTCGTCAGTTTCCTCGAGGCCGTCGGCGCACACGACGACATCGACCGTGCAGACGAGGGCAAGACGGTCCGTGCCGGTCGCGGGACCACCCGTGGCCGCAAGTACAAGCAGCCCAAGTCCATCCTGTTCGTCACCTCCAGCGAGGCCGGCCCGTCGAAGGCCGCACGCAACCTCGCCGGCGCCGACGTGGCGACGGCAGACAACGTGAACGTCGAGGACCTCGCGCCCGGCGCACAGGGTGGTCGACTGACCGTGTTCACCGAGTCCGCGATCGCGGAGGTGGCTGACCGATGAGCGTCATCCAGTACCCGCTCGTGACGGAGAAGGCGATGAACGACATGGACTTCGAGAACAAGCTCCAGTTCGTCGTCGACCTCGACGCGGCCAAGCCGGACGTCCGGGAGGCCGTCGAGGAGCAGTTCGACGTCAGCGTCGAGAAGGTGAACACACAGGTCACCATGAAGGGCCAGAAGAAGGCCATCGTCCGCCTCTCCGAGGAGGACGACGCACAGGAAGTCGCCTCTCGCATCGGGGTGTTCTAAGAATGGGACGAAGAATCCAGGGCCAGCGACGTGGTCGTGGTGGGCCGACGTTCCGTGCCCCCTCGCACCGCTACAAGGCTGAGCTCTCGCACAAGACGCCTGAGGAATCGGACGTCGTCAGCGGTACCGTCGTCGACATCGAACACGACCCCGCCCGGTCCGCACCGGTCGTGGCCGTCGAGTTCGAGGACGGCGACCAGCGCCTCGTGCTCGCGCCCGAGGGCATCACCGTGGGCGACGAGATACAGGTCGGTGTCTCCGCCGAAATCGCACCGGGTAACACGCTCCCGCTCGCCGAGATCCCCGAGGGGGTCCCGGTGTGCAACATCGAGCGCCAGCCCGGTGACGGCGGCAAGTTCGCCCGCGCATCCGGGACGAGCGCCGACCTCATCACCCACGACCGCAAGGCTGCGGTCGTCCAGCTGCCCAGCGGCGAGATGAAGCGCCTCGACCCGCAGTGCCGCGCCACCGTCGGCGTGGTCGCGGGTGGTGGGCGTACGGAGAAGCCGTTCGTGAAGGCAGGGAACAAGTATCACAAGATGAAGGCTCGCGGCACCAAGTGGCCGAACGTGCGTGGCGTGGCGATGAACGCCGTCGACCACCCGTTCGGTGGTGGTGGCCGCCAGCACCCGGGCCGACCGAAGTCCGTCTCCCGCGACGCACCGCCGGGACGGAAGGTCGGTGACATCGCGTCTCGGCGTACCGGCCGAGGTGGTAACAAATGACCCAGACCGACTACAGAACCGGCCGCGACGACGACGAGGAGTTCACCTACCGCGGCTACACGCTCGACGAGCTGCAGGAGATGGACCTCGAAGAGGTCGCAGAACAGCTGCCCGCACGCCAGCGGCGAAGCATCAAGCGTGGTCTCTCCGTCGAGAAGCAGAAGCTTCTCGAGAAGGCCCGTGAGTACGACGAACAACAGAGCGCGAACGACCCGATCCGCACGCACCTGCGCGACATGCCGGTGCTGCCGGAGTTCGTCGACCTGACGTTCGCCGTCTACACCGGTCAGGAGTTCGAACGCGTCAAGGTCAAGCCCGAGATGATCGGCCACTACCTCGGCGAGTTCCAGCTCACACGCTCGTCCGTCACCCACGGACAGGCAGGTATCGGTGCGACGCGCTCCTCGAAGTTCGTGCCCCTGAAGTGATCGAAACCATGGGAATCAACTACAGCGTCGACGCGGACCCGGAGAAGACGGCCAAGGCCATGCTCCGGGAGCGTCACATGAGCAACAAGCACAGCAAGGCCATCGCCCGAGAGATCAAGGGCAAGACCGTCGGCGAGGCACAGGAGTACCTCGACGCGGTCATCAAGGGCGAGCGGTCCGTTCCGTTCAAGCAGCACAACAGCGGCGTCGGCCACAAGGGCGACATCGACGGCTGGGACGCCGGCCGCTACCCCGAGAAGGCCAGCAAGGCGTTCCTCGACCTGCTGGAGAACGTCGCAGCCAACGCCGACCACCAGGGCTTCGACGGCGAGACGATGGAGATCGTCCACGTCGCCGCCCACAAGGTCGGCGAGTCGCCGGGTCGCAAGCCCCGCGCGATGGGGCGTGCCACGGCGTGGAACACGCCGCAGGTCGACGTCGAGATCATCGTCGAGGAGGTCGAGAACTAATGGCAGACGAACATCAGTTCATCCGAGACGGCATGCAGCGGTCCCAGATCGACGAGTTCTTCGCAGAGGAACTCGGTCGAGCTGGCTACGGCGGCATGGAGGTCGCGAAGACGCCCATGGGCACACAGATCGTGCTCAAGGCCGAGAAGCCCGGTATGGTCATCGGCAAGGGCGGTGAGAACATCCGGAAGGTCACGACGATGCTCGAGGAGAAGTTCAACCTCGAGGACCCCCAGATCGACGTGCAGGAGGTCGAAGAACCCGACCTCAACGCACGCATCGTCGCCGACCGTCTGGCGAACGCGCTCGAGCGCGGCTGGTACTTCCGCAAGGCCGGCCACACGACGCTCGAACGCATCATGGACGCCGGCGCCCTCGGTGCCGAGATCGTCCTCTCCGGGAAGGTCACCGGCGCGCGCTCGCGCGTCGAGAAGTTCAACGACGGCTACATCAAGCACAACGGCGAACCCGCAGAGGAGATCGTCGACGAAGGCCAGGGTGTCGCCGTCATGAAGCTCGGTACCATCGGCGTCACGGTGAAGATCATCCCGCCGGAGGCCGAGCTCCCCGACGACTTCGAGATCTACGAGGGCGAGGACGTCAACGAGGTCGCCCCCGAGGCCGTCGAGGCCAACGAGGCCGTCGAGGAACTGCTCGAGGAGCCCGACGAAGAGGAACTCGACGAGATCGTCGAGGAAGCCCAGGAGGGCGAGCCCAGCGAGGCCGCCGAACCGGGCGCTCCCGAGGAGGAAGAGGTCGTCGAGGAGGTCCTCGACGAGGACGCCACCGAGGACTTCGACGACGTCGAGGTCCCGGAGGGCGACGAGGACATCGAAGACGAACTGGAAGAACTCGACGAGGCCGTCGAAGAGGAGGCGGCCGCGATGGTCGAGGAGATGGACGACGAAGACGAGGAGGAGTAGATCATGGCGATTCTCCACCCCGACGAAGTCCGCGAGCTCACCCCGCGTGAGCGCGAAGAAGAGCTCGAAGAACTGGAGACCGAACTCCTGAACGCGAAGGCCGTGCAGGCCGCTGGTGGTGCCCCGGAGAACCCGGGTCGCATCGGCGAGCTGCGCAAGACCATCGCGCGGATCAAGACGATCCAGCAGGAAGAAGGCGACTTCGAGACAGACGAAGAATAAATCACATGGCGCTGACACCCGAGACGCTCCCACGACACGAACTCAACGGCCTCTACGTGGAGGTCGTCGACGCCGCGAACCCCGACCTCGTCGGGATAGCGGGTCGCATCGTCATCGAGACGATGCAGACCCTCCACGTGGAGGACCGTGTCGATGGGGACTCTCGGGTGCGCCAGGTGCCGAAGCAAGGCACGGTATTCGAGTTCCGACTCACAGATGAAACCGCCGACCCCGCGAAGGGGTCGGGGACGACGTCGAAACCGGGCATCCCTACCGGCGACGACGTCGCCTACGTTACGGTGGATGGAGTCAGACTGCTCTCACGACCCGCCCTTCGCACCGAAACCACAGGTGATTCGAAATGGCGATAGGACTGAACGTACCCGAACCGGAGGGTACCTGTTCCGACGACGACTGTCCGTTCCACGGCGAGCTCGCCGTGCGCGGCCAGACACTCGAAGGGACGGTAGCCTCCACAGACATGGACAAAACCGTCATCGTCGAACGTGAGTACGACGTCCGGGTTCCCAAGTACGACCGCTACATGAAGCGGCGTTCGCGGGTCCCGGCCCATGCACCGACGTGCATGGACCTCACGGTTGGCGATACGGTTCGCATCGCAGAGACACGACCACTTTCGAAGACGAAAGCCCACGTCGTCGTCGAGCAGCTCGCTCACGACGACACCTACCAGCCCCGAGGAGGTGAGGAGTGATGGAGGCCCTCAAAGCCGACGTCACCCAGGGCCTCGAGAAGGGCTCGCTGCTGACGTGTTCCGACAACACCGGCGCGCGTGAGGTGAAGATCATCTCCATCGCCGGCTACCACGGAACCAAGAACCGACACCCCAAGGGGGGTATCGGTGACAAGGTGACCGTCTCCGTGACCAAGGGGACGCCCGAAGAGCGTCGCCAGGTCAAGGAAGCCGTCATCATCCGGCAGCGCAAGCCGATCCGTCGTCCCGACGGAACGCGCGTGAAGTTCGAAGACAACGCGGCCGTCCTCATCAACGAGAACGAGGAACCGCAGGGCTCGGAGATCAAGGGCCCCATCGCGCGTGAAGTGGCAGAGCGATTCGGAAGCATCGCATCCACGGCTACGATGATAGTATGACACGACAACCACGCAAACAGCGCAACCAGGCAGCACGCGCCCCCCTGCACAAGAAGCAGAAGCAGGTCCGCTCGACGCTGTCCGAGGACCTCCGTGAGGAGTACGGCCGTCGTCGCGCCCGCGTCAACGAGGGCGACACGGTCGAGGTCATGCGCGGCGACTTCGCCGGCGAAGAGGGCGAAGTCCTCGACGTCGACCTCAAGTCCACGACCATCTCGGTCGAGGGCGTCACGCTCGAGAAGGCCGACGGCGAGGAGGTTCCCCGCCGTCTGGAGCCCTCGAACGTCCGCATCACGGAGGTCGACCTCGACGACGAGCGTCGGCAGGCGCGTCTGGAAGGTGATGCAGAATGACGAAGCACCAGAAGCGACTCTCCGTTCCGAAGTCCTGGCCCGTCGAGCGTAAGACCGAGACGTTCACCGTGAAGGCCGACGCCGGCCCGCACGGCGAGGAGGGTGTCCCGCTGGTCATCCTGCTCCGCGACGTCCTCGGTTACGTCGACTCGAAGAAGGAGGCCCGCTACGCCCTCAACCAGGGCACCGTCCTGGTCAACGGCAAGGCGGTCTCCGACGAACAGCGCCCCATCGGCATGTTCGACATCGTCGCGTTCACCGAGCGTGACGAGTACTACCGCGTCTTCCCGGACGAGGGCGGCCGACTGGCCCTCTCGCCCATCGACGAGGACGCGGCGGACTCGAAGCTCGGCAAGATCGTCGACAAGCAGCAGGTCACCGGTGGCGAGACGCAGGTCTCGCTCCACGACGGTCAGAACCTGCAGCTCGCGGACGCCAGCGAGTACAGCACGAAGGACTCCGTCGTCATCGACAACGAGACCAACGAGATCGTCGCCCACTTCCCGTACGAGGAAGGCGCGCTCGTGACCGCCGTCAAGGGCAGTCACGCGGGCGAGGTCGGCGAGATCTCCGAGATCCAGGTGACGATGGGCTCCGGGAACAACACCGTCGTCGTCGAGCAGGACGACGGCTCGTTCGAGACCATCGAGGAGTACGTCGTCGTCATCGACGAGAACTTCACGGGTGATGACGAATGAGCGAGGCCGAGATGCACGAGATGCGCACACCCACCATCGAGAAGGTCGTCGTCCACATGGGCGTCGGCGAAGGTGGCCGCGCACTCCAGAACGCTGAAGGCATCCTCGAGGAGGTCACCGGGCAGGAGTCCGTTCGCACGCAGGCGAAGGAGACCCTCCCGGACTTCGGCATCCGCCAGGGCGACCCCATCGGCGCGAAGGTCACCCTTCGCGGCGACGACGCGGTCGAGTTCCTCGAGACGGCGCTGCCCCTCGCGGAGATCTCCGCGACGCAGTTCGACCAGACCGGGAACTTCAGTTTCGGTGTCGAAGAGCACACCGAGTTCCCGTCCCAGGAGTACGACCCGAACGTCGGTATCTTCGGGCTGGACGTGACGGTCAACCTCGTCCGCCCGGGCTACCGCGTGACGAAGCGTGACAAGCGCTCGCGGCAGATCCCGTCGGGCCATCGCCTCACCCCCGAGGACGCCATCGCGTTCCTCGAATCCGAGTTCGACGTCGAGGTGAACACAGATGAGTGAAAGCGAACAAGAAGAGACCGGTGAGCAGGCTGCCAAACGCACCGGCCAGTACGAGGAGTGCCAGCGCTGTGGCCGCAAGCAGGGCCTCGTTGGCAAGTACGACATCTGGCTGTGTCGGCAGTGCTTCCGGGAGATCGCCCGTGAGATGGGCTTCAAAAAGTACCGATAATCCATGACAGCGAACGACCCATTCAGCAACGCGCTCTCCGGTGTGAACAACGCCGAGAGTGTCGGGCATCTCACACACACGGTAAAGCCCGCTTCGAACCAGATCGGCTCCGTCCTCGAGGTCTTCTACGACCACGGGTACATCGACGGCTTCGAGTACGTCGACGACGGCAAGTCCGGTCGGTTCGAGGTCGAACTGAAAGGCGCGATCAACGAATGCGGCCCCGTCAAGCCTCGTTACTCCGTCGCGGCAGACGAGTACGAGAAGTGGGAGAAGCGATACCTCCCCGCGCGTGACTACGGTGCGCTCATCGTGACGACCAGTCAGGGCGTCATGAGCCACTACGAAGCACGCGAGCAGGGCGTTGGCGGCCAGGTGATCGCATACGTCTACTAGAACAATGCGAGTAGAACTGGACATTCCGGACGAAGTAAGCGCCGAGGTGGACCATCTCGATCTCACCGTCGAGGGTCCCGAGGGGTCGGTCACACGACGCCTCTGGTACCCCGACATCACCGTGAGCGTCGAGGACGACCAGGTGGTCATCGAGTCCGAGGTCGAGAACGCGAAGACGAACTCGACCGTCGGGACCTTCGAGAGCCACGTCACGAACATGTTCCACGGCGTCACCGAGGGATGGGAGTACGAGATGGAAGTCTTCTACTCTCACTTCCCGATGCAGGTGAACGTCGAGGGCAGCGAGGTCGTCATCGAGAACTTCCTCGGTGAGCGCGCACCGCGACGAACGAACATCCACGGCGACACGCAGGTCCAGGTGGACGGCGAGGAGCTGACCCTGAGCGGCCCCAGCAAGGAGGACGTCGGGCAGACCGCCGCCGACATCGAGCAGCTGACACGCGTCAGCGGCAAGGACACGCGTGTCTTCCAGGACGGCGTGTACATCACGCAGAAGCCTCGCAAGGGAGGTGCCTAACGCATGGCAGACGAACCCCAGGAACTCGAAGACATCAGCGGCGTCGGCGAGACGAAGGCGGAAGCCCTTCGCGACGCCGGCTTCGAGACCGTCGAAGACATCAAGAAGGCCTCCCAGTCCGACCTCGCAGAGGTCGAAGGCATCGGGAACGCGCTCGCTGCGCGTATCAAGGCCGACGTCGGCGACCTCGAAGTCACCGAGGAGACCGAAGCAGAGATCGAAGGCGACGAGGAAGACGAGGCCGAGGCCGAGGAGGCCGAGGACGTCGAGACCGAACTGCAGCCCCGCGGGCTGGCCGACAAGACGCCCGAACTCGACGACGAGACGGAGCGCCTGCTCCAGAAGCGTCGCAAGGACGGCAAGCCGCAGTTCAACCGCCAGGACTACCACAAGAAGAAGCGCACCCCGACCTCGTGGCGCAAGCCCCGCGGCGGCCTGTCCAAGCAGCGCCGTGGCATCAAGGGCAAGGGCCCGAAGGTCGAGGCCGGCTACCGCACGCCGACCGAGGTTCGCGGCAAGCACCCGTCGGGCTTCGAGGAGGTCCGTGTCCACAACACGGACGACCTCGAGGGCGTCGACGGCGACACCCAGGCCGTGCGCATCGCCTCGACCGTCGGCGCTCGCAAGCGCGAGCGCATCGAGGAACAGGCAGAGGACGAGGAGATCCGGGTGCTGAACCCGACATACGTGGAAGTCGAGGTGGAACAGGATGACTGATCTGTCCGCCCAGAAGCGACTGGCCGCGGACGTCCTCGACTGCGGGAAGAACCGCGTCTGGTTCGACCCCGAGTCCCAGGGTGACATCGCGGAAGCGATCACCCGGGAGGACATCCGCGAGCTCGTCGACGAGGGCTCGATCCGAGCGGAAGAGAAGAAAGGCAACTCCAAGGGGCGCTCCCGCGAGCGCAAGGCCAAGCGTGCCTACGGCCACCAGAAGGGCCCGGGCAAGCGCAAGGGCAAGAAAGGCGGGCGCTCCGACTCCAAGAAGGAGTGGCAACAGCGGATTCGCGCGCAGCGAAAGAAGCTCAACGAACTCCGCGGCAACGGGGAGATCACGCGTACGCAGTACCGTGAACTCTACAACAAGGCCCGTGGCGGGGAGTTCCGCAGCGTCCAGTACCTGCTGAACTACATCGACAACAACTACGGTGACGAATAAATGGCGACAGGACCACGATACAAGGTTCCGATGCGGCGTCGCCGCGAGGTCCGGACCGACTACCATCAGAGGTTGCGCCTGCTGAAATCCGGGAAACCCCGGCTCGTTGCTCGCAAGAGCAACAAGCACATGACGGCGCAGCTGGTCACCCCCGGCCCTGACGGCGACAACACACTCGCGAGTGCGCACTCCGAGGACCTGGCAGAGTACGGCTGGGAGGCTCCCACGGGGAACCTTCCGGCGGCGTACCTGACCGGACTCCTCGCGGGCAAGCGCGCCATCGACGCAGGTCTCGAAGAAGCCGTGCTCGACATCGGCCTCAACACGGCGACGCCCGGTTCGAAGGTGTTCGCCGTCCAGGAGGGCGCTATCGACGCCGGTCTCGAGATCCCGCACAACGATGCCGTGCTGGCTGACTGGCCGCGTAACCGCGGCGAGCACATCGCGGAGTACGCAGAGCAACTCGACGAGCCGCTGTACAGCGGCGACTTCGACGCAACAGACCTCCCCGCGCACTTCGACGACGTGCGCGAGACCCTCATGGAGCTCTAACCGATGAGTCGAAACAACAGCTACAACGACGGCTGGGAGCCCGTCACACGACTCGGCAAGAAGGTACAGGAGGGCGACATCGATTCGATGGAAGCCGCCCTCAACTCGGGTCTCCCGCTGAAGGAGCCCGAGGTCGTCGACCAGCTCCTTCCCGGACTGGACGACGAGGTGCTGGACATCAACATGGTCCAGCGCATGACCGACTCTGGCCGCCGTGTGAAGTTCCGCTGCGTCGTCGCCATCGGCAACCGCGACGGGTACGTCGGGTACGCCGAAGGCCGTGACGACCAGGTCGGGGCTGCCATCCAGAAGGCCATCAGCATCGCGAAACTGAACATCATCGACGTCCCCCGCGGCTCCGGTTCGTGGGAGGACCGTTCCACGAAGCCGCACTCGCTCACCCACCGGACGTCCGGCAAGGCCGGGTCCGTCGAGGTCGAGCTCATCCCCGCCCCGCTCGGGCTGGGTCTGGCGGCCAGTGACACGGTCCGCAAGGTGCTGGAACTCGCCGGCATCGAGGACGCCTGGACCAAGAGCTACGGGAACACGCGCACGACGGTCAACTTCGCCAAGGCGACGTTCAACGCCCTGGAGAACGCGTCGCAGTCGCGCCGTGCCCGCACGCAGAACGAGCCCGAGGAGGTGGCCGAATAATGCAGGCAGTCGTCCAGCTCCGCGGTGAGGTCGACATGTCCGGCGACATCCACGACACGCTGAAGATGCTCAACATCCACCGTGTCAACCACGCCACCCTCGTTCCCGAGGAGCCCACCTACCGTGGGATGCTCACGAAGGTGAACGACTACGTCGCGATGGGCGAGCCGAGCCAGGCGGTCCTCGAGACCGTGCTGGCCAAGCGCGCCGAGCCCCTCGAGGGCGACGCCGACGTGGACGACGAGTGGCTCGCCGAGAACACAGAGTACGACGACATCGCCAGTCTCGCCGAGGCGCTGCTGGCCGAGGAGACGACGCTGCGCGAGCAGGGTCTCTCCCCGGTGCTGCGCCTGCACCCGCCGCGGAAGGGGCACGACGGCATCAAGCACCCGACCAAGGAGGGTGGCGAGCTCGGCAAGCACACGACCGAGGAGATCGACAAGCTCCTCAAGGCAATGCGATAACCATGACGAGCAAGAAACGACGCCAGCGCGGCTCGCGCACACACGGCGGCGGCACCCACAAGAACCGACGTGGTGCCGGTCACCGTGGTGGCCGCGGTCGTGCTGGCCGTGACAAGCACGAGTTCCACAACTACGAACCGCTCGGCAAGCACGGGTTCAAGCGCCCGCAGGACGTCCAGGACGAGGTCCTCGAGATCAACGTCCAGAAACTGGACGAGGACATCGCCCTGTACGTCGCCGATGGCGTCGCAGAGGAGAACGGCGACAGCTACGTCGTCGACGCTCGCGACGTCGTCGAGGACGGTCACGAGGCCGACGTCGTGAAGGTCCTCGGTGGCGGCCAGGTGCGCAACGAGCTCGAAGTCCACGCGGACGCGTTCACGGCTGGCGCCCGCGGCCTCATCGAGGAGGCCGGCGGCGAGGCCGTCCTGACCGACCGCGCCGAGGAGCCCGAACCGGAAGACACTCAAGACGACGCATCCGACGAGGAATAAGCCATGGGATGGAAGGAGGCTGCCGAACCGGTCCTGACGCGGATGCCCGCAGTGCAGCGACCAGAAGGCCACGTCCCGTTCAAGCGTAAGCTTGGCTGGACGGGTGGCGTGCTGGTGCTGTACTTCTTCCTCACCACCGTGACCGTCTTCGGGACGGTCCCGGTCGGTGCGGGAGGAGGCGGCGACGCGTTCGGCCAGTTCCGCTCGATACTGGCGGGCGCGAATCGCTCGATACTGCACCTCGGTATCGGTCCGATCGTCACGGCGAGCATCGTCCTGCAACTGCTCGGCGGTGCGAACCTGCTCGGACTCGACACCAACGATCCGCGTGACCAGGTGCTCTACCAGGGCCTCCAGAAGCTGCTGGTGCTGGTGATGATCTGCCTGACCGGCCTCCCGATGGTGTTCCTCTCGAACGCCATCCTGCCGGTCGAGCAGGCGGCGGCGACGACGATGGCCGGCATCGTCGGACAGGCGAACGCCGGACTCGCCGTCCAGTTGCTCATCTTCGCGCAGATCCTCGTCGGCGGCGTCCTCGTCCTCTTCATGGACGAGATCGTCAGCAAGTGGGGCGTCGGCTCCGGTATCGGCCTGTTCATCGTGGCAGGCGTGAGCCAGAGCCTCGTCACCGGCTTCTTCGACATGTTCGGCCGATGGTTCGCCATCGTCGCCGGCAACGTCGACTTCAACGTCCTGACGGCGGACGGCTTCGCGCGGCTGCTCGGGCCGGAGGGCCAGCTCATCGCCCTCGCGACGACGATACTCATCTTCACCATCGTCGTCTACGCCGAGTCCGTGCGGGTCGAGATCCCGCTCAGCCACGCCAGGGTCAAGGGCGCACGCGGTCGCTTCCCCGTGAAGCTCATCTACGCGAGCGTCCTGCCGATGATCCTGGTCCGCGCCCTGCAGGCGAACATCCAGTTCCTGGGGCGCGGCCTGAACAGCACGGTCGGCCTCCCGGGCTGGGCAGCCCAGTACAGTGGTGGACAGGCCACCGGTGGCCTGTTCTACTACCTCGCGCCCATCCAGTCGCCCGGTGACTGGATGTGGTGGGGGACCGGGCAGGCGGCCAGCATGGAGATCTGGCAGGTGCTCCTCCGGGTCGGCGTCGACCTGACGTTCATGATCGCGGGCGGTGCGGTGTTCGCGATCTTCTGGGTCGAGACGACCGACATGGGCCCGAAGGCCACCGCGAAGCAGATCCAGAACTCCGGGATGCAGATCCCCGGCTTCCGCCAGAACGTCGGCGTCATCGAGAAGGTGATGGAGCGGTACATCCCGCAGGTCACCGTCATCGGTGGTGCCCTGGTCGGGCTGCTGGCGGTGCTGGCGAACATGCTCGGCACCGTCGGTGGCGTCACCGGGACCGGGCTGCTGCTGACGGTCTCCATCACGTACAAACTGTACGAGGAGATCGCCGAGGAGCAGCTCATGGAGATGCATCCGATGATGCGCCAGATGTTCGGCAACTAGCCGGCACTGGTACCCTCGCGGCCACACCGGCCGCTCGGCGGTTTTTCTTTCGAGTCACGTCGCGAGTGGCGACACCGAAATCCGGTGGGGGGAGGGAACGGTGATCGGGAGTGGTGGGATACCAGGGACACGCACGGTCGACCGGTTACGTATCGACCCTGCCGTCCCGTTCCAGCCTACAGCCTTGATGGCCATAGCTATGGACCCGTTATCGCGGTGGTACCCATGGCAGCGAGAGGTTACCCGGTACTGTCAGTGGTCGGTGACGGTAGCGTGGCCCGTTCCGGCCGGGGCGTCGATGGGGGAGTTCGGGACCGGTCGAGCCCCGTGAGACCACGGGAGGGCATCGTATGAAGAACGACTACATCACGAATCATAATGCTTATTCGTGGGCGACCAATCGCCATTGGTATGCGGGACACTGACACGGCTGGGCATGACAGACACGCAGCCTCGGACGACCGCGACGGGCGGAGCAGGCGGTCGTTCCTGACGGGACTCGCGGGCGCGGTCGCGGCGTACTCGCTGGCCGTCCCCGAGGAGGTCGCGGCACAGGTGACCTCCGGCGACGATTCGGCGGTCCAGCGGGTCACCTCGCCCGACGGCAGCATCGAGGTGACGGTCGACGTCTCCTCGGGCGTGCCGACCTACGGCGTCGCGGCGAACGGGACGACCTACGTCGACCCCTCCCCCCTGGGGTTCGACTTCGCGGACCAGGCGGCCTTCGGGACGGCCGTCAGCGGGTCCGGTCCGGAGGTCACGGTCACGGGGAACGACAGTGGCGTCGCGACCGAGACGTGGGACCCCGAGTGGGGCGACGTGGCGTCGGTCGCCGAGGACTACGGCTACCTGACCGTCGGGCTGGAGGAGACCGCCAGCCCGGGTCGCTCGGCGAACCTGCAGGTGCGCGTCTTCGACGACGGGTTCGGCTTTCGCTGGGTGTTCGACGACGAGTTCGGCGACTTCGCCATCACCTCGGAGAACACCGAGTTCAACTTCAGCGAGGACTACACCGCGTGGTGGATCCGCAACGAGTTCGTCAACCCGCGCTTCGAGCAGGAGTACCGCGAGACGAACCTGAGCGAGGTGCCGGCCGGGTCGCGGACCATCCGGCCGAACGACAACACCATCCGCGACGGTGCGCACACGCCACTGACCATGCGGGCGAGCGACGGGACCTACCTGAGCGTCCACGAGTCCAACCTCGACGACTACGCCTCGATGTCGGTGGCCGCGAAGTCCGACGCCGGCAGCGAGCAGATGGCGGTTGAACTCGCACCGCTCCCCGACGGGACGAAGGTGCAGGCGTCGGCGCCCCACATGACCCCCTGGCGGACCATCCAGATCGGGACAAGTCCGGGCGACCTCCTCGAGTCACAGCTGGTCCCGCTGCTGGCCCCCGAGCGTGACGACTCGGTCCTGCCGGGCGACGGGAACGGCGGGGTCGACACCTCCTGGATCACGCCCCGGAAGTACGTCGGCATCTGGTGGATGATGATCGCGGGCAACGCCAACTGGGAGTACCGGACGGACGCGGCGATCTCGGACGACGGCGGCGACCCTGCGAAGCACGTCCACGGCGCCCGCACCGAGCGGATGCAACGCCACATGGCGTTCGCGAGCGAGCACGGCATCGACAGCGTCCTCGTCGAGGGCTGGAACGAGGGCTGGGACACCTACCCGGGCGACGGGACGGGCCTGGAGATGGGCGTCGCCGACTCCTACCCGGACTTCGACGTGCCGACCGTCACCGAGTACGGTGCGAACCTCTCCCCGGCCGTCGAGATGACCATCCACAACGAGACGGCCGGGAACGTCGTCAACTACGAGGACGAGGTCCAGGACAACGACATCTTCCAGGGCTACGAGGCCCAGGGCATCCGCTCCATCAAGAACGGCTACGTCTCCGACCCGGGACTCGGCTTCGAGGGAGACGGGTCGTACGCGACCCACAACCAGCACTGCCAGCGCGCGGTCAACCACCACCGCTACGTCATCCGGGAGGCGGCGCGCCACCGGCAGATGCTCGAGATACACGAGGGTATCAAGCCGACCGGCGAGATGCGGACCTACCCCAACGTCGCGGCCCGCGAGGTCGTCAAGGCACAGGAGTACGACGGGTTCGGCGAACTCGGCTCGGACGTCGGGCGCGACCACCACGTCACCCTCCCGTTCACCCGCAACCTCGCGGGGCCGACGAGCTACCAGCCCGGGACCTTCGACATCACGTTCAACGACGACTCGCCGGACCGCATCCAGACGACCCGGGCCAAGCAACTGGCGATGTACCCCATCTACCTCGGCGGGCTCCAGATGGCCGCCGACCGCATCGAGGCGTACGTCGACCCGACGGTCGGCGTCGACGAGTTCGTCCACGCCGCCGCCGGCGAACTCGACGGGATGATCACCGCGGACACCTGGCGCGACGCCTACGGGGCGCACTACGTCCCGGTCGACACGAACCGCGAGCCCGAGGGGGCGACGGTCACCTTCACCGTCACGGACGTCCCGAGCGCGGGGACCTACGACGTCCACCTGCGCTACGCCAGCGACGGGAGCGACAACACGCAGGCGGTCGTCGACAACGGCAACCCGGAGGCCACCCTCGTCGTGAACGGGTCGGCGCGCCAGCTCACCCCGTCGTTCACCGACTACTGGGACGACTGGGCCGTCCACACGGTCTCGGTCGACCTCGACGCCGGCGACAACACGGTCGCGGTCCGGCTCGGCGCCGACGACGTCGGCGGGTTCAACCTGAACGCGCTCGGCATCAGCGAGGCGGGCGCCGGCTCGCCCGTCCCGGCCGCCTTCGGCGACGTCGACCCGGCCAGAGAGAACTACGACACGGTCCCGGAGTTCGACTTCGTCGAGAACGTCCCCGGCAGCTGGGACGAGACCCACGTGCTCGAGGCGGCCATCGGCGAGTACCTCGTCGTGGCGAAACGCAGCGGGAACGAGTGGTACCTCGGCGCGATGACCGACGACACGGCCCGGGAGCTGACCGTCTCGCTCGACTTCCTGGCCAGCACGGCCGACGGCTGGACGGTCACGGAGTACGCGGACGCCACCGATTCGGACGTCGACACCGACCCCACCGCGGTCACCGTCAGCGAGTACGACGTGACCAGCGGTGACGCGGTCGACGTCTCGATGGGCGCCAGCGGTGGTGCCGCGATGCGCATCGTCCCGGCCGGCGACGGCGTCTCGAGCGTCGTCTCCGGCGAGACCTACGTCGTCAGGAACGTGAACAGTGGCAAGGTCCTCGACGTCGAGAACGTCTCGACCAGCGACGGGGCGAACGTCCACCAGTGGGCGGACGTCGGCGGCGACAACCAGCAGTGGGTCGTCACCGAGGTCGAGGACGGCTACTACACCCTCGAGGCGGTCCACAGCGGGAAGGTCCTCGACGTCGAGAACGCCGCGACCGCGGACGGCGCGAACGTCCACCAGTGGGGCTACGTCGGCGCGGCCAACCAGCAGTGGGCGGTCACCGAGAACGACGACGGGACGTTCCGGGTCGTCGCCCGGCACAGCGGGAAGGCCCTCACCGTCGCGGACGAGGCGACGACCGACGGCGCGAACGTCGAGCAGTCGGACTACGTCGCCGCCGACAGCCAGCAGTGGACCTTCGAACAGCTGTAGCCCCGAGTGCCGGAGTCCTCACCCGGCGACGGTGATCGTCACCTCGTCGACCAGCGGCGTCGCGAGGTGGGTCCCGTTCCCGACCTGGCAGACGAGCCGGTGCTCGCCCGGGGAGAGGTCCAGCGTCGCCTCGTCCTCGCCGCCGCCGTAGTGGAGGTGCTTCGGGCCGGCAGGGATGAGTCTGCCCACCGGAAGCGGGTCGGTGTCGACGAGGAGGTGGGCGTGGCCGGCGTTCTGCCTGACCTGGCCGGCGGGTTCGAGCCGGACCTTCTCCGTGGCCCAGCGCACGACGAACGGGTTCGTGACGGTCGCGCCGTCGGCGGGCTCGACGATGCTGATGCTCGCCCCGCCGACGACGGTGACGGTAACCGTGTCGGTGATGGCGGTCGCGCGGTGGTCGCCGTCGCCGAGCTGGCAGACGAGCCGGTGCTGCCCGGGGTCGAGGGCGAGGACGGTCTCGGACGACCCCTCACCGAGGTGGAAGTGCCGCGCGTCGTCGGGGATCATCTCACCGGGAGTGACCGGGTCCGTATCGACGAGCAGGTGCAGATGCCCAGCCCCGGCCCTGGCCCGTCCGGCGGGTTCGAGCCGGACGTTCTCGGCCGCGAGGACGACCGAGACGTAGCCGGCGACGACTGCGCCGTCGGTGGGCGTGACGAACCGGACGCTGGCGTCGGGTGGGTACGGGGTCTCGCCGGCCGGGGCGGGGTCACCCACGGGCTCCTGGGGCCGGCGGGTGAGACAGCCTGCGGTGGCGAGGACTCCCGAACTCCCGAGCGCGAGGAGTACCGCGCGCCTGTCGACCCGTCGTGGTCGGACCGGTTCGATGCGTTTCGGCGTGTCGCGGGCTGTCGGGTCCGCGGCCCCCGACTGGGACGTGTACCGGGGTTCGTCGCTCATGGTGCGTGTTAGTACGACCCGTGGTCGAATGGGCACTCCGCCAGCGAGAAACGAAGTTCGGCTGTCGAGTCCGGTGTCCGGGGACGACGGTCAGGCGTGTCGGCCGTCGGTGCTCGCGGGTCGCTCACCCACCGCGTTCTCGAGGTACATCGTGCCGAACAGGGCGACGACGAGCGCCCCGACCGTGTCGTAGACGAGGTCGGAGACGGTGTCGTCCAGCCCGGACTGGACGAGTGGCGTCGGCTGGCCGAGTTCGACCGCGGCGAGCGTGACGCCGTACTCCAGCAGCTCCCAGAGGACGCCGGCGGCCATGACGAACAGCAGCAGGTAGCCGAAGGTGAACCACGGCGTGAGCCGGAGCTGTTCGCTGTGGACGTCGAGCGACCGGGCGGCGGCGTAGCCGACCGCGGCGACGACCGACGCCGAGGTCGCGTGGGTCAGGTTGTCGAACCAGGGGACGGTCTGGTAGGGCCCGAGCGTCCCGGCCGCGTGGAGCAGGACCGCCCCGGTGACCCAGAGCGTCAGCGAGACGTGCATGGTAAAGCGGCGGTCGCGCCTGAGGACCGCCGGCAGGAACGTGATGCCGAGCGCCCCGAGCGCGTTCACGACGATGCCGAGGTCGGTCGCCTCGATGCCGACGTACGCGATGGCCAGCAACGCCAGTTGCATCACCCGGACCAGCAGGCCGGCGGCGCGTTCGACCGGGCCGAGCAGGCTCACTGGTGGTCACCTCCGGCGCCGCCGTCGGTCAGCAGCGAGGGCTGGGGTTGCGTCCGCTCTCGCGGGCGCGCTCGACAGAAGTACGGGCCGAAGAAGACGGCGACGAGGAAGCCGGCGAGGCTGGCGGCGGCGAACTCGTGCATCAGCGTCTCGTTCGTGGCGACGAAGGTGACGCCGAGGGCGTCGGCGCCGGCCCACCGGACGACCGCCCAGAAGCCGGTCAGTCCCATGGTCACCACGAGGACGAACAGCATCCCGAAACCGGTGGTCATGCGCAGGCTCGTGAACCCCTGGAGCATGGCGACCGCGAGCAACGCGATGGCCGCCAGGGCCGCGGCGTCGGCGAACGTCCCGACCGTCTCGAACCCCTGCCCCACGAGCGCGGGCGTGACCAGCCACGCGAGGTCGAGGCCGAGGTCGCCGGCCATCGCGAGGCCGCTGGCGGTCGCGTCTCCCGCGGTCGAACCGAGCGTCTCCGGGCCGACCGTCCGGGTCGCCAGCGGCACGCCCGCGATGACGAGCAGGGGCCACGGCGGGACCCGGGTCGCGGACCGGCCGAGCAGCGCGGGCACGACGGCGAGCAGCGCGACGACCCCCGCCAGCCCGGCCCAGAGCACGCTCTCCTGTCGATAGGCGACGACCGCGAGCACGACGAGGCCGGCGACGAGCAGCCACGTGAGCAGCGCGTTCGTCGACCGACGAAGCCCGCTCATCCGAACCTCCGGTCGGCGTGTTCACTGGCGATGCTTCTCCCCCTGCTGGTGCTGTGGCTCTCGTGCAAGTCTCCTCCCCCCTTGCTAGTGACACGTAGTCGTCCCAGTCTCTTGAGAGTAGCGCGTACCCCGCGGTAAGTGGGGTTCAAGGCGTGCTCACGCCGAGCGTTCGTCGGTCGGTCGCCGGTCCTCTGCATCCGTGTCGGTCAGGTGGACCGACCCGAACAGCGCCACGACGACGCCACCGATGGAGTCGTAGATGAGGTCGGAGACGGTGTCGTCGAGCCCCGACTGGACGAGTGGAGCGGGCTGGCCGGCGCGCTCGGCAGCGAACATGACGGCGAACTCCAGTAGCTCCCAGAGGACGCCGGCGGCCATGACGAACAGCAGCAGGTAGACGAAGGTGAACCACGGCGTGAGCCGGAGCTGGTCGCTGTGGGCCTCCAGCGACCGGGCCGTGGCGTAGCCGACCGCGGCGACGACCGACGCCGAGAGCGTGTGCGCGAGGTCGTCGTACCAGACGATGTCGCCGTAGGGGCCGAGCGTCCCGGCCGCGTGGAACAGGACTGCCGCGGTCAGCCAGAACGTCAGGTAGACGTGCATCGTGAACCGTCGGTCCCGACCGAGGACCGCCGGCAGGAAGGTGACGGCGAACGCGCCGAGGGCGTTGACGACGATGCCGAGGCTCTGCTGGTGGTACCCGACGTAGGCGATGGTCAGCAACGTGAGTTGCATGAACCGGACGAGCATGCCGGCCGCGTACTCGGTCACGCGTGGCGCGGGCGGGGATGCCCGGCCAGTCTCGGCTACCGGTCGGTTTCCCCCGTCGCCACCGTCGGTCGCGACCGTCGCCGGGGCCGGCGTGTCGGCACGCTCCTCGGGCCGCGTCCGGCAGATGTACCGGGCGAACAGCACGGCGACGAGGACGCCGGCGAGGCTGGCGATGGCGAACTCCCACATGAGCGCGTCGTTGGTCGTCACCAGCGCCACGCCGAAGGCGTCGGTCGCGAACCAGCGCACGATGCCCCACCAGCCGGTCAGCCCCATCGTCGCGACGGCGACGAACAGCCGGCCGAAACTCGCCGTCATGCGCAGGCTCGTGAACTGCTGGAGCAGGGCCACCCCGAGCAGGGCGACCGCCGCCAGCGTGGCCGCGTCGACGAAGACGAACACCGGTTCGAACCCGCTGTTCGCGGCGCTCTCCAGCAGGTACGCCACGAACTCGGCCGACAGGTAGTACGAGAGGTCGACACCGACGCGGTCGCCCACGGCGAGCACCCACACTCTGGCGTCACGGGCGGTCCAGACGAGCCCGTCGAGGCCGGACTCGGGGGCGGTCGCGAGGACCCACAGTTTGAGGGTTCGTCCGGCCGCGACGACGGCCTCCGGCCCGAACGCCCGGGTGGCCAGTGGCACGCAGGCGATGCCGACGAGTGGCCACGGGGCGACCTGCACCGGCGACCCGCGGGTGAGCGCCGGCCCCACGGCCAGCACGGCCAGCACGGCGGCGAGTCCGGCCACCACGACGGTGTCGCGGGTGTACGCGAACCCCGCCAGCGCGAGGAGCGCGAACACCAGCGTCCAGGTCAGGACCGCGTTCGCCGACCGGAGGACGTCTCTCATGGCCGTCTCCGGCGGTCGGTGGCGGCGGTGCGACCGCTCCCGGTGCCCCTACTGCTTGTCTCGTCCACGTCTCCCCCTCCTTCGGATAGTGACACATAGTCGTCACAGACGTTTGAGCGGGGCAGGCACCGGCCCGTAACGGGCTGATGGGGCCGACAGCGAGAAGAACGACCGGGTGTGCGCCTACCGCCGGCCGAACAGGCGCTCGCGGATGCTCGTCTTGCGTTGCTTCTCGGCGAGCAGGACCGAACAGTCCACGTCGTCGATGACGTCCATCACGAGCGAGCCACGGAGCAGGCGCGAGAGCAGGCCGCGCTCGGTCGCGCCGACGACGAGCATCGACGCGTCGCGGGCGTGGCGCTCGATGGCCGCCTCGACGTCGCCGCCGTCGTCGACGATGAAGGTCGCGTCCGACAGGTCGTGGTCGGTGGCCCAGTCCTGAAGGAAAGATTCGGCCTCCTCCTGGGTCTCCTCGTCGGGTCGGCGGACGTACAGCAACTCGATCTCGGAGCCGTACTGTGCCTGCAGCGACTGGGCGACCTCGGCGGAGAGGTCGGAGTCCGGGCCGCCCGCGGTGGGCACCAGGATACGCTCCGGGTCGAAGCCGCGGTCCTTCAGCACGAGGAAGTCACAGGGCACGTCCTGGGTGAGCTCGTCGACCCGGCTCTCGGCGCGGCCGTGGGAGTGTGGCCCCCAGCCCATCACGACGAGGTCCGCCTTGTGGTCGCGGGCCGCGTCGAACACCTCCTCGAACGAGCGGTGCGAGAGGATGGTGTGGGTCTCGACCGGGACGTCGAAGGCCTCGGCGTCGGCGCGGGCGGAGTCGAGCAACTCCCTGTTGTCCGGGTCCATCTCGTCGACGTGGTCCTTCGCGTACGCCAGCGAGGTCTGGTCGGGGACCTGCACGATGTGGGTCGCCACGACCGTCCCGCCGCGCTGTTTCGCGATGGCGGCCGCGAGCGAGACGAGGTCCTTCTCGTGTTCGGGGTTCGCCAGCGGGACCATCACCCGGAACTGGCCGCCGTCGGGGGCGACCGTGTTCGCGGCGTTGACCGCGGAGTCCGGCATCTCGTCCGAGCGCGAGAGGATCCACTCGGAGAGCTCGCCGCCCTCGGTCGTCCGGGAGCGCGCGTACCCGAGGTACCACAGGCCGGCGAAGACGACGAACCCGACGCTCAGGAGGATGATGGTCGGGTCGATGAACGCGATGAGCGCGAACGAGACGAACGCGCCCACGATGGGCGTGATGGGGTAGAGGGGGACACGGTACGACGGGTCGTACTCGGGCACCTCGGCCTCGCGCATCACGATGAGGGCGAGGTTGAGCAGCCCGTAGATGATGAGGTGGAGCACGCTGCCCATCGTCGCCAGCGTCTCGATGGGGGCGATGACGATGAACGTCAGGATGAGCGCCCCGGTGATGCCGATGGCGCGATACGGCGTGCCGTACCGGTTGTGTATCTCGTTGAGTTCCGGCGTGACGATGCGGTCACGCCCCATCGCGAAGTTGATGCGCGAGGACGCGAGGATGCTCGCGTTCGCGCTGGAGGCGGTCGCCAGCAGGCCACCGATGAGCATCGCGATGGCGCCAGCGGGCCCGAGCAGGAGTCGGGCGACCTCCACGACGGCGATCTTGTCGGTGCCGCGTGCGAGGTCCGCGATGAACCCCTTCTCGACGGCCATGCTCATCACGACGAGGACGAGCGCGTAGATGGCCGTCACGATGAGGACGCTCCCGATGACCGCCCGCGGGAGGTTCCGGTCGGGGTCCTTGATCTCCTCGGCGACGCTCGTGATCTGGACGAAGCCGAGGTAGGAGACGAAGATGAGCCCGGTCGTCGTCATCATCGGCCCGAAGCCCTTGCTCTCCGGGAGGTTGGCCGGGTCGGCCCGCATCGCGCCGACGATGGTGAACACGGTCAGGATGGCGACGAGGATGACGACGATGATGTTCTGCAGGCGCCCCGTCTCCTTCGCCCCGATGTAGTTCACGAGGACGAACAGGGCCGCCCCCGCGAGCGCGACGATCTTCACCGACGGGATGGTGAGGCCGGCCAGCGCGTAGCCGTCGGCCAGCCCGAAGATGTTGCTGACGTACTGGCCGAAGCCGACCATGTAGAACGCGGAGGCGAACGCCAGCCCCATCCAGTTCGCCCAGCCGGCGACGGAACCGAACAGTGGCCCGAGCGCCCGGTTGACGTAGTAGTACGCGCCGCCGGACTTCGGCATCGCGGTGCCGAGTTCGGACGCCGACAGGGCCGTCAGCAACGCGATGGCCCCACCGATGACGAACGAGACGACCGCCAGCGAGCCGGCCTGGAGGATGGCGTCGCCGGGCAGGACGAAGATACCCGCACCGATCATCGTCCCGACCCCGATGGTCAGGGCCGCGAGTGGGCCGAGGTCTTTCGCGAGTTCCTCGTCTGTCATCCGTCACCCCCGGGAAGCGCGATGACCGGCAGTTCGGCCTCCGTCACGAGGTCCAGCGTCGTGTCGCCGGTGATGAACCGCAGGAGGCGACTCCCCTTCCGCGGGACGAACGCGACCGCGGTCGCGTCGACCTCCGTCGCGGCGTCGAAGATGGCCTTCGAGACGTTCCGGCCGTAGGCCAGTCTCGTCTCGTACTCGATACCGGCCTCCTCGCAGTGCTCGGCCGCGGCGTCGAAGGCCTCCTGGGCGTACTCCTCGCGCTGTTCGACGGAGGCCTTGTCGGGCGCGCCGCCGGCCTTCTCGACGACGTGGACGATGGTCAGCCGCGATTCCTCGGTGAGGTACGGGAGAAGTGCGTCGAGCGTCGCGTGGGCGTCCTTCTCGCCCGCGACGGGGACGACCGGGTGGGAGAGCAGGTCCGACTCCATCACCCACCACCCCCGTCCGCGATCGAATGGTCGCACCGGCGCTCCGGCTTGGCGATAGTCTTGCCTCTCAGGGTATGTCTCATGGTCGGGCCTAGAAGCCCACCGACCAAATAGTTCTCTGTCTTCGAGTCAAATTTCAGCGACCCACAGCCGGTACCCCTCGGACCTGTCGAACACTTCCCGGAACACACGGTCGACGAACTGACCGATCCGTTCGTCGTCAGTTCGGGCCGTCACCCGGGCGTGGGTCCCCTCGGCCTCCTCGGGCGTGACCAGCTCGTCGATGCTGAACGACGGGAAGTCGTCGAGCAACTTCTTCAGCTGCTCCAGTTCGTAGTCGGTGCAGTCCAGCGCGACCGTCCCCTCGAAGTACTGGATCCACGGCGCCCCGTGGCCGATCTCGCGGTCCGCGTCGGTCGGCTCGACCGTCAGCGTCGTCGCGGCACTGCCGCGCTCGCGGTGAGCCGCGATGGCGTCGGCGACCAGTTCGATGCGGGTCGGCTCCGTCGTCGCGTCGAAGCGTGTCATGCGTGGTCTTGCTGTGGGGTTGGTGGTGCGGTCCTGTAGTGGGTTCTGATTCCGGTCGGTGTCGGGTTCCCCTGCGGCCACCCGCACCCGGTGGGGTCGGTGACCCGGATACCCCACCGATTCACGCCGGAACACCTCGGAACGAACGGAAGAACCGGTGACCGGTCGGCCGGGATACGAAAACATTACTTGCCGGCGAGAGTGGGTGCCGATATGGCCCTGAGGACACCCCCGTTGCGCGAGCAACACGACGCGGCCGGCGCGACGTTCACCGAGTTCGGCGGCTGGGACATGCCCGTCGAGTTCGCGGGCATCCGCGCCGAACACGAGGCCGTTCGCACCAGTGTCGGCATCTTCGACGTGTCGCACATGGGCGAGATAGAAGTGTCCGGGCCGGACGCGACCCGGCTGATGCAGCGGTTGACCACCAACGACGTCGAGCGACTCGGTCCCGGCGACTCGCAGTACGCCTGTATCTGCCGCGAGGACGGGGTCATCCTCGACGACACGGTCCTGTACCGTTACCCGGACGAGGCTGACGACGAGGACCCGACGTACCTGTTCGTCCCGAACGCGGGCCACGAACAGGAGATGCTGTCGCGGTGGACCGACCACCGCGACGAGTGGGACCTCGACGCGACGGTCACCGACCGGACCGAGGACTACGCGATGTTCGCGGTCCAGGGGCCGGACGCGGTCGACCACGTCGCGGAGGCGGCCGCCGACAGCGTGGCCGACCTCTCGCGCTTCTCGGCCCGCTACACAGACGTGGCGGGCGCGGAGTGCCTGGTCGCCCGGACGGGGTACACCGGCGAGGACGGGTTCGAACTGGTCGTCCCGTGGGACGACGCCGTCGACGTGTGGGAGACGTTCGACGACGTCCAGCCCTGCGGGCTCGGGGCGCGTGACACCCTCCGGCTGGAGGCCGGCCTGCTCCTCTCGGGGCAGGACTTCCACCCGGAGGACCAGCCCCGGAACCCCTACGAGGCCGGTATCGGCTTCACCGTCAAACTCGACACCGAGTTCGTCGGCCGTGACGCCCTCGAGGCCGCCAGGGAGGACGGCGTCGAGGAGGAACTCGTCGGTTTCCGGCTCGTCGACCGCGGCGTCCCCCGCCACGGCTACGACATCGCCGACACGGACGACACCGTCATCGGGACCGTCACCAGCGGGACGATGAGTCCGACGCTGGACGAACCCATCGGCCTCGGCTACGTACCGACCGACTTCGCCGACCCCGAGACCCGGCTGCATATCATGGTCCGCGGCCGGGCCAAGAAGGCAGTCGTCGAACCACTCCCCTTCTACGAACGCAACCAATGAGCTTCGAGACACCTGACGACCGGAAGTACGAGGAATCGCACGAATGGGCACTGCGCGACGGCGACACCGTCCGCATCGGCATCACGGACTTCGCACAGGACGAACTGGGCGACGTGGTGTTCGTCGAACTCCCCGAGGCGGGCGACGAGATCGAACAGGGCGAGGCGTTCGGCGTCATCGAGTCCATCAAGGCGGTCTCGGACCTCTACGCGCCGGTTTCCGGCGAAGTCACCGAGGTCAACGAGGAGCTGTTCGACGCGCCGGAACTCGTCAACGACGACCCCTTCGGCGACGGCTGGATGCTCGAGGTCGCCCTCGCGGACGAGTCCGAACTGGCGGACCTGCTGAGCGCGGACGAGTACGCCGACCAGGTCGCCTGACCGACGGACCGCTCTCGCACGGTCCTGCCGACCGCACCGGTCGCGAGTCGTGAAAATCTTGCCGGTGAGTGTGCAGGAACGAGCGTATCTCTTCGAGGACTGGCCCTTACTTATCCACTAACGTGCACACACTCGCGGGGCGAACCACGGCAATCATATGCCAGTAGTCCCAAGCGCGCTATTGTGAATCGAAACATCGGTCGCTGGACGCTCACGCGGGGCACCAGCGGGCGAGTACGCGCACACCGTAGCACACCAGTGACACCATGAGTGGACACGACACGACACAGGGCAGCCCATTCGCGCCGCACACCCGGGCGGACACCGAGGCGATGCTCGATGCCATCGGCGTCGACAGCGAGGACGACCTCTTCGACATCCCGGAGAGCGTCCTGTTCGACGGCGAGTTCGGTATCGAGGCACGCGACGAACGGACCGTTCGGGCCGAAGTAGCAGCGACACTCGACCGCAACGAGGACCTGACCGAACTCCTGGGGCGGGGCCACTACGGCCACTACGTCCCGTCGGTGGTCGACCACCTCTCGCTTCGCTCGGAGTTCCTCACCTCCTACACGCAGTACCAGCCGGAGATCACGCAGGGGTTCCTGCAGGCGCTGTTCGAGTACCAGTCGATGCTGGTCGAGTTGACCGGCCTCGGTGTCGCGAACTGTTCCATGTACGACGCCGCGACCGCGCTCGGCGAGGCGGCGACGCTCGCCGACCGCCTGCGCCAGACTTCGGGGACGCAGGTGCTGGTCCCCGACCAGCTCGCGGAGGGCCGACGCGAGGTGCTGGCCAACTACGTCGCCGGCACCGACCTCGTCGTCGAGTCGTACCCGATGGCCGACGGGAACGTCGACCTCGACGCCCTCGCAGAGCGCGTCGGCGACGACACGGTCATGGTGTACGCCGAGAACCCGACGGTCCGGGGCTGCGTGGAGGAGCACCTCGCGGCCATCGGCGACCTGACCGACGAGAACGACGCGCTGTTCACCCTCGGCTCGGATCCGGTCGCGCTCGCCCTGCTCCAGGAACCGGCGAGCGTCGGCGCGGACGTGGTCGTCGGCGCGGCCGACGTGCTCGGGATGCCCACCAGCTACGGGATGGGCCTCGGGCTGTTCGCCACCCGCGAGGACTACGTCCGGCAGGTGCCGGGCCGCCTCGTCGGCGCCAGCGAGGACGCCGACGGCAAGCGGACCTACACCCTCACGCTCCAGACCCGCGAACAGCACATCCGCCGGGAGCGTGCGACCTCGAACATCTGTACGAACCAGGCGTGGGTCGCCCTCCGGGCGGCCATGCACGCGGCCGTCCTCGGCCCCGACGGGCTGGCCGACCTCGCGAACGAGTCGGTCACCCGCGCCGAGGAACTCGCGTCCCGCGTCTCGGACATCGTCGGCGTGAAGGCGCCGGTCCACGACCGGCATCACTTCCGGGAGTTCGTCGCCCACACCGACCAGCCCGCGAAGGCTATCGCGGAGGACCTCGAAGCGGAGGGCTTCGCGGTCCACGTCGTCGGCGAACACGAGATTCAGGTGTGTGTCACGGGCGCGACCGACGCGCAACTGGATGCCTTCGTCGAGACCCTCGCGGAGGTGGCACGATGAAGTTCGACCAGGCGCGCTGGACCCACGACGAGGAGCGCTACGAACCGCTGCTCTCGGAGAAGCACACCAGCGAGGCAGACCTCGACGACTCGCCGCTGCCCGACGACCTGACCCGGGACTCGCTCGAACTCCCAGTCCTCTCCGAACCCGAGATCGCCCGGCACTACACCCGGCTCTCGGAGATGAACTACGGCGTCGAGTCCGGGCCGTACCCCCTCGGGTCCTGTACGATGAAGTACAACCCGAAGTTCACCGAGGACGTGGCGGCCCTCGACTCGGGCGCGGTCCACCCGGACCGCTCGGAGGGGAGCATCCAGGGCACCCTGGAGATCCTCTACGACCTGCAGGACTACCTCGGCCGTATCGGCGGGATGGACGCGGTGACGCTCCAGCCGCCCGCGGGCGCGGCCGGTGAGTTCACCGGCGTCCTCGTCGCGAAGGCCTACCACGAGCACAACGGCGAGGACCGCTCGGAGATCATCGTCCCCGAGAGCGCACACGGGACGAACTTCGCCAGCGCCGCCCTCGCCGGCTTCGACGTGGTCGAACTCCCCGGCGGCGACGACGGCCGGGTCGACCTCGAGGCGCTCGAGGCCGCGCTCTCGGAGGACACCGCCCTGCTCATGCTCACCAACCCGAACACCCTCGGGCTGTTCGAGCGCGACATCGAGACCATCGCGGAGATGGTCCACGACGCGGGCGGGCTCCTCTACTACGACGGCGCGAACCTCAACGCCCTGCTCGGCCGGGCCCGCCCCGGCGACATGGGCTTCGACATCATGCACTACAACGTCCACAAGACGTTCGCGACGCCCCACGGCGGCGGTGGCCCCGGCGCCGGCCCGGTCGGTGTGGTCGACGACCTCGCGCCGTTCCTCCCGCGGCCGCAGGTCGCGCGAAACGACGGCACCTACGAACTCGTCGACCCCGAGCACTCCGTCGGGAAGGTCCACGGCTACCTCGGCAACTGGCTCGTCCTGCTCAAGACGTACGCCTACATCGCCCGGCTGGGCGACCCCGGCCTGCGTGACGCCAGCGCGAAGGCGGTGCTGAACGCCAACTACCTGGCGACCCAGGTGGACTACGAGGTCCCCTACGGGCCGTTCCACCACGAGTTCGTCGCGAGCGCGGGCGACCAGGACGCCGCCGACGTGGCAAAGCGCATGCTGGACTACGGCGTCCACCCGCCGACGACGAAGTGGCCCGAGATCGTCAGCGAGGCGCTGATGACCGAGCCGACCGAGATCGAGAACAAGGGGACGCTCGACCAGCTCGCCCACGCGTTCAACGCGGTCGCGGCCGAGGACGACGAGACGCTGGCGGCGGCCCCCGAGCGCACCACGGCCCGCCGTATCGACCAGACCTCGGCGGCCCGCGACCTGCGCCTCTCCTGGCAGTCGCTGCCCGACGAGTAAGCCCACTCGCACCCCGTCCGGTTCGTTCTCGTCGTTCCTGTTCCGTTCAGCTGGCCCTGTTCTCGAGCCGTAGCGACGCGTTTCACCACGGAGAGCGCTTCTCGACCCGGTTCTCTGGAGCCTCCGCGTTCACTCGGAACCCGGATTTGCTATCGCAGTATGCGGTTTATATCTGGCTGCTGTAGGGTGTGATAGCTCACTACGCCACTGTAACCCCTTATCGCTGACCGACACGTTACTACAGGTATGACGAAGCAGACCTCACGACGATGGCTCCTCCGGGGACTCGGCGTCGGCGCGGCCACCGCGCTCGCCGGCTGTACGGGCAATCTGACGAACGGCTCGGCCCCGGCCGCGGATGGACCGACAGGTGACACACAGGGCGCCGAGACACCCGGGTCCGGCGAGGCGTCGCTGCTCGCGGAACCGACCCTCGGTGACCTGGACGCCCCGGTCGTCATCGAGGCCTACACCGACTACATGTGCGGCCACTGCAGCACCTTCCACCTCGACACGCTCCCGAAGGTCGAGGAGAAGTACCTCTCGACGGGCGACGTCTACTACATCCACCGCGACTTCCCGATTCCGCTGAACGAGTGGTCCTGGAACGTCGCGATGGCCGGCCGCAGCGTGCAGGCGAGCGAGGGGATGGACGCCTTCTTCGCGTTCTCGAAGGCGGCCTACGAGCGCCAATCGGCGATGAGCTGGAAGACTATCGAGGACGCCGCCCGCACGGTCGGGGCAGACCCGAAGGCGGTCGTCGCCGAGGCGAAAGCCGGCACACACCGCCCGACCGTGACGGCGGACCGGCAGTCCGGCATCGACCGGGGCGTCCGGGGGACGCCGACGTTCTTCGTGAACGGGCAGGAACTCGTCCCCGAGAAGTCCTGGTGGTACACCGTCGACACCGGGCTGCAGGCGGCGCTGGAGGAGTAGCACTCTCGTTTTCCGGTGGGAAGATGCCGGTGTACCGACGTAGACCCCGGCTTCGACGGCAGAAGATGACGGTTCAGGCTTCGCTGGTGTCGACGTTCGCGCCGATCTTGACGAACCCGTAGTCGCACTCTGTGCAGTGCCACTTCACCTTCTCGCCGAGGTGCATCTCGGTGCTCGCGGCGCGGTAGAAGGTCTCGTCGTCCTCGCAGTCGGGACAGTAGTGGTCGATCTCAAGACTCATACGGTGCGCTCGGACGCCGTGGAACTTTATGGATTCGGTCCGCGGCGCTCACGAGAAGAGTTCGTCGAGGTCGAGCTCCTCGGCCGGGTCCGCCTCGGGGCCGGCGACCGCCACGGGTTCGTCTCGCTGTTCGTCCGCGAGGAAGCCCTCGAACTCGTCCGACTCGACGGCTGTCGTGCCAGGGGTATCGTCCTCGTCCGCGAGCGCGATCACCTCCGCGACGGTGTCCTCGGCGAACGACTCGAAGACCTCCTCCGGCGAGACGCGGGCGTTCGGGAGTGCCATAGCATTGTCTGTGATTGCCATGCATATCAATTTACGTCAGACGATTGGCAGACGATACACAGCGGGCGTCTCCCGGGCGTACTCTCGTATGGTGGGATTCGCGCCGGTTTCGTCCTCGCGACCAGATTAAACCGCATGCCACGATACCAAATCTCCTTCCGGTGTCCAGCAGGGGTCTCGACGAACGGGCAACGGCTTCCGTCGCGTCCCAAGTTAAGTGCCGGCCGGCCGAAGGCACGGACATGAAGATATACACCGGCCGTGGCGACGACGGCATGACCGACCTCCGAGACATGTCGCGCATCTCGAAGACGAGCCCGCGCATCGAGGCCTACGGGACCGTCGACGAGCTGAACGCGCTCATCGGGACGGTCCGCCCGACCGGCCACGACGACGTCGACGAGAAGTTAGAGGGCATCCAGAACCACCTCCACATCGTCCAGGCGGACTTCGCGAACCCCGACCCCGACGAGGACGACCCCGTCATCGAGGAGGAGCACGTCGACCAGGTCGAGGACTGGATCGACGCCTACGACGACGAGCTGGAGCCACTCCAGTCGTTCATCCTCCCGACCGGCTCGGAGAAGGGGTCGCGGCTCCACCACGCCCGGGCGGTCTGTCGGCGCGCCGAGCGCCGGGCGGTCGCGATGGCCGCCAACGACCCGGTCAACGAGGAGGCCATCCAGTACCTCAACCGGCTCTCGGACGGGCTGTTCGTCTGGGCGCGCGTCGTCAACCAACGTGACGGCGTTCCCGAGGAGAACCCGACTTACTGACGCCGTAGGGCGCTACTGCGGCCCCAGCGCGCGCTTATTCGGCGCGGTCGCCTCCGTTCTCACGTGAGTTCACTGGCCAGACTCCTGCTCGTCCTGTCCATCGGCGCCTTCGTCCTGGCGCTGAACCCGTCGCTCGTCCCCGTCGAGGCACAGTATGCGCCACCACCGGAGACGCCCGCGGAACTGGATAGCGCGGCCATCGAGGCGGCCATCCACGCCCAGGTGAACGACGTCCGTGCCGAGCGCGGGCTCCGGCCGCTCGTCTTCGACTCGTCACTGGCCGAGGTGAGCCGCTACCACAGCGGCGACATGGCCGAGAACGACTACGTCGGTCACGTCTCGCCCGCGGGCGAGAGCGTCCTCGACCGGTACCTCGAGTTCCGGTACGACTGCCGCATCCGTGCCGACGGTGAGAGCGTCGTCTACGGCGGCGAGAACGTCTTCTACGTCTCCTTTACGGGCGTGAACTACAGCGACGAGGACATCGCGACCCGCGCCGTCGAGGGCTGGATGAACTCGACCGGCCACCGCGAGAACCTCCTCTCCGACTACTGGTACCGCGAGGGCGTCGGCGTGGTCGTCGAGGTCGACGAGACGATGGGCAACACCTCGGTCTACGTCACGCAGAACTTCTGTTGAGTGGGCCGGTCGCCCGGGTCAGGCCTGTTCGTACACGACCATCCCGCCCTGTTCGCGTCGGGTGACGTCCCCGCGGGCTTCGAGCACGTCCAGATGGCCGACGGCCTCGCTCATCCCCGAGAACTGCTCGGTGACGGGCAGGTCCTCGAAGAGGCCGTGCATCACGTCGACCGCGGTCGTCGGGCCCTCGACCAGCGCCGCCACGTCCTGCGTGCGAGCCTCGTGGGCGGTCAGTATCTCCTCGATGCGACCGGCGGGGTCGGTGATGGCCTCGCGATGGCCGGGCAGGAGCCGGTCGTAGCCCGCGTCGCGCTGGCGCTCCAGTGCGGCGTTGTACCGCGGGAGGACCCGCGGTCGCTCGGCGCCCGGCTCCGGCGGCGGCTGGAGGAACGGATTCGGCGTGATGTCGGGCAGGACGTTGTCGCCGACGACTGCGGCGTACTCGCCGTCGCGCTCGTAGGAGAACGTCAGCTCGCCCGCGGCGTGCCCCTCGACGCTCGCCACCTCGACCAGCGTGTCGTCGACGGTCATGTCGTCGCCGTCGGCGATGACGGCGTCCGCCTCGACGTCGGGTGCGTACCGCAGGAACACCTCCGGGAGGTCGGTCACCGACTCGGCGGTCGAGGCCGCCATCCCGTTGCGCTCGAAGAAGTCGACGAAGAACTCGCGTTCGTACTCCCAGCGCCCCTCGAAGTCCCCGATGATATCCGCGCACTGCTCGCTGGCGTAGACGTCCGCGCCGAGGTCACGGAACCTGTGGGCCAGCCCGAAGTGGTCGGGGTGTGGGTGCGTGATGAGCACGCGCTCTACGTCCTCCGGCGTGAGCTCACGCGTCTCCAGTGCAGACAGGAGCGTCGACCAGGCCTCCTCGCTGTCGGGGCCCGGGTCGACCAGCGTCCGGCCGGCGAGGTAGGCGTTGACCGGACCGACCTGAAACGGCGTCGGGATAGCGAACCGCTCGAACATACCTCCCCAGTTGGACCGCCCTCTGGTAAATCCTTGGCTTAGCTCCGGAAGCAGGCGGCCGGCGAGAAGCAGGACAGGGGGACCACCGAGATGATGCCCACGGTAGTCGCGGCGCGTCGCACCTTCATCGACGCGCTTGTCTGGCTCGCTATGGGAGTGTGGCGCCGGCCGTGGTTTTAGGTCTGCCTAACAATTAGAAAAAGGCTGTGGTTTTGGTTGGCCTAAAAGCGGGGTGGGGCAGGGATATAGTATAAGATATCCAAGGTGTGGTCGACCCCGGGAGGGGAAAGGGTTAAACTCTTATCATGCGTATTGATGTGTATGAACAAGCATTTTAAAGACGCCCAGTACTACCTCAAGCGAGCAGGCGAGCACACCAAAGAGGGCGCCAAAGAGGAGTTCGAGGCCCTCCAGCAGAAGTTCGACGACCTCCGCGGCAAGGAGGCCGAACCCGAGCCCTCCCGCGTCGAGAAGTTCCAGAAGGACCTGAAGTCCTACGAGAAGAAGGCCGAGGGCAAGGTCAAGGAGAACGTGCGCGAAGCCCGCAAGAAACTCGAGGGCTACCGCAAGCAGGAAGCGTAGTCACGGAAAGCAACTCTTAAGTTTGACAACCGGGTAGCCGAGAGTGCGAACCCGGGTTGGTGGTCTAGTCCGGTTATGACACCTCCTTCACACGGAGGAAGTCGGCAGTTCAAATCTGCCCCAACCCACTTTTACGAAACACAATCCCTTCGAGCGAAGCGTAGCGAGCGAGAAGTTCGTGTTTCGTAAGATGGAACACGGGGAGATTTGGACCTCACTCGCACCGCTTCGCGGTGCTCGCTGGTTCAAATCTGCCCAATCTATCCGTTATAGTCGAAGACGGATCTCCCAGTAGACACGTCTCCAGACCCAGACCGAGTAACGCGATCTTCGCAAATCCACCGCTATCGCTCGGGAACTTGCTTCGTGAGAAGTGGTCGTCGGGATTCGAACTCACTCGCTCCGTGTTGCTCACGGCTACGCCGTTCGCCTCGCGGTTCTCGTTTCACTTCGAACCGCGCACCGCTCACTGCTCGAATCCCTGCTTCCGCATTGACAGCATCAGACACGACTCGCTATCGCTCGTCGGTCTGAGTTCGAGAGAAGTGCTCCGTCAGGGATTCGAACCCTGGTCCTTGCCGTGAGAGGGCAAGATGATTGGCCGGACTACACCAACGGAGCTTGCATCCGCCTGCTCGCGTCTGAGCGGTGCGTTCTTCGCATTACTTCGTTTAGCAGGGATACTAAAAACCCTTGCGTTTCGACGCCGCCCTGTGGCGGTTTACCGTTCGCCACCCTCGTCGTTCTCGTCCTCGAACGGCGAGCCGGCGGCGTCGGGTTCGTGGCCGGCGAGGCTGACGATGTTCTCGCGGCCGACGCGGAGTTTGCTGATGTCGCCCTCCTCTTCCATGTCCGAGAGGAGCATGCTGACCTTGGACTTCGACCAGTCGGTCTCGTCGACGATGTTGGACTGGCGCATGCGGCCGCCGTGGTCCTCGAGGAGCTTGCGGACGCGGTCCTCGTCGGTGAGCAGTTCCTCGTCGCTGACGGCGGGTTCGGGCGCGGGTTCGGTGTCGGTCGCGGGGTCGGGTTCTGCGGGGGCGCCGCCGCTCATCTGGGGCGACTCGGGTTCGGCGGGGCGGTCGGTCGTGGTCGGGCCGGCGGTCGAGTCGCCGGTGACGCCCTCCTCGCGGGCGCGCCACCAGACGACGACGCCGCCGACGCCGACCAGCGCGACCACGAGCAGGATGGGCATCAGGGGGAGGCCGCTGTCTGCCCCGTCGCCACCCTGCCCGGGCGCGGTGGTTCCACCGTCACCGTCGCCGCCGCCGGCGGTCGTGCCGCCAGCCGTCCCCTTCGGGACGAGTTCGATGCGGGGGCGTTCGTCCGAGAACTGCTTCTCGCCCTGCCAGGTGACGGAGTCGCTGGTCGCCAGCGAGTCGCCGGAGACGGTGCCCTCGGGTGTGACCGCGGCGAACGTGACGTTCGGGCCGGTCTGGACGACGAGCGACTGGCTGGGGCCGATGTAGAGGCCGCCCTCGAAGACGTCGCCGACGACGACGCGGTCGCCGGACTCACTGGCGAAGCCGGTCCAGAGGAACGACATCTCGACGACGCCGATGTCGTTGAAACCGGTCTGGATGTTGGCGCGCCGCTGGAAGGCGGTCGCCGTCATCTCGCGCCCGGTCTGGTTCTGCCCGTTGGCGACGAGGCTCTGGGCGCGACGCTGGAAGTCCGTCCAGAGCTCCGTCTCGTTGTTCTCGAAGCGTTCGGCGAACTCCTCGAACTGCGAGCGCTCGGACTCGTTGAGGTTGCGCTCGTAGTGGATGGCGAAGCGCGCCGACCCGTTCTCGTATAGCTGTATCTGGAACTGTGTGCGGTCGAACTGCTGCGCGCCTGCGAGATCTCCCCGTGGGCCGTCTACCGACGGGGTCGGGGCCTGCGCGACGTCCGTGTTCGGGCCCGTACCTGCCAGTATGGTCGCGCCCACGACGAGGAGGACCAGTGTTCCGACACCAAGTGACCGACGCATTCGCCTACCCATTCTCGGGGAGGGGTAAAGAACGCTAGGCCATGTTACTGACGAATCGGCCGCGCGCCACGACACGGTCCGGGTGTCGCCACGCGGTCACGTCGTCCGTCGGGTCGGCTGACAGGACGACGAGGTCGGCCGCGAGGCCGGGCGCGATGCGGCCGGCGTCGACGCCCAGAAGGTCCGCGGCGTTGCGCGTCGCGGCCGTAAGTGCCTCTGCGGGCGTCAGACCGTACTCGACGAGCAGTTCGAGTTCCTGCGGGATGTCCGCGAACCGGTTGTACGGGGTGCCGGCGTCGGTGCCCATCGCGACGGTGACGCCGGCCGCGAGCGCGTGCTCGAAGGCCTCCGCGAACGCCTCGAGGGCGTGCTCGCCCTTCTCGACGGCCCACTCGGGGATGGTCCCCGCGTCCGCGTTGTCGACGATGCCGTGGACCGCGCTGGCCGTGGGAACCCAGTAGGTGCCCGCGTCGGCCATCATCTGGGCCGCGTTCTCGTCCATGTAGGTGCCGTGTTCGACGCTGGTGATGCCGGCGGCGACGGCGTTCTCGATGCCCCGGGTGCCGTGGGCGTGGGCGGCGGTCGGGACGTTCTTCGCGCTCGCGGCGTCGACCAGCGCGGCGAGTTCGTCGGGCGTGAGTTCGGGCGCGCCGGTCTGGGCGCCCTCGGTCAGGACGCCGCCGGTCGCCATGCACTTGACGACGTCCGCGCCGGCCTTGAGCTGCTCGCGGACGGCCTTGCGTACCTCGGCGGGGCCGTCGGCCTCGCGGCCGAACCAGTGGCCGTGCCCGCCGGTCATGACGACGTTCTGGCCGCAGGCGTGGACCCGCGGGCCGGCGACGGTCCCGTCGGCGACCGCGGCCCGGGCGTCGAGTGCGATCCCGTCGGGGGCACCGAGGTCCCGGACGGTGGTGACGCCCGCCTCGACCGCGTCGCGGAGGTTGCGGGTCGCCTGGTAGGTGAGGCTGGCCGTCGAGGCGTCGACGTTCGCGGCGGGGTCGGGGCCGGCGTCCATCATGAGGTGGACGTGTGCGTCCACGAGGCCGGGCGCGAGGTAGGCCCCGTCGAGGTGGTGGACCTCGGCGCCGTCGGGGTCGAGGTCGTCGCCGTGGCCGGTATCGCTGTCGACCGGGGCGACCTGCGTGATGCGGTCGTCCTCGACGACGACGGTGGCTTCGCGCGCGCCGTCAGCGTCGACGACGACGCCGCCGCGGAAGACGTGCGTGGTCATCGACGACCCTCCGTGGGGTTCGGGGCGGGGGCGTCGCTGGGCGGCTGGTGCCGCTGGCGGGCGGTGCTCGGCTGCGAGAGTGTGCCGTGGACCGGGGTCATGCCTGTCCGGTTCACGGAGGAACACGAAAAAACCGACCCGTGTAGGATGACGACTCACACGGTCGGACCAACCGTCGCATGGGTGGGTGCGGGTGGGTTGGTGTGCTGTGGTGGTCTGGTTCGGGTAGTCTGGGTGGTTCGGGTGGGTGGGTGTGTGCCTCTGACGGGGCAGTGATGGGGGGGTGGGTGGGGGTCGTCCAGTCAGGGTGTCGGCAACGTGGGTGGTGCTGCCGTCACACCCTGTCGCACACTTGTTGCGCGACCACCATAAAATCACCGGTGCCGATTACTAATGGCCATCGAACCGTGAAATTGCCATTAGATAGAAATAAAAGGAGCGCCCAAGTAGTATATACAACGGCTCAGCCGGGAGTGTGTATACAGTGAGACTACGCCAACCAACCGACTTCCTGATACTGGAAGCACTACAGGCACAGGGGAGAAACGTCGCGACCAACCTCGCCCACCACACGGGCAAGAGTCGCAAGAACATCAACAGCCGGCTACCGGTCCTCGCGGACTACGGTCTCGTCGAGAAGATCGGGCCGGCAGAGCGGTCCGGTCTCTACGAGATCACGAAGAAGGGCAAGATCGCCCTGATGTACCAGGACCAGTACGACGAGGTCGACGACTTCGGCTCCCTCATCGAAGGGCCGCACGCCAGCGACCCGCAGGCCGGGTCGCAGGCCTAGGGCCAGATGGTCCGTGGCGGTGACGACGACGACGAGAACGAAGACGACGACTGATTAGCGTTCGATACCGGCCAGCGTTCGGGTCTGGCTCTGGTTTCGCGCTGTTTCTTCGACGCAGGTCACACACCAGACGCCAGGGGCACCCTCGCCCCCGCCGTCGGTGACGAGCGCCGACGCCGCGTGTCGAGACTGGACGCGGCCGCAGCCGTCACAGCGGAAGGACCGTGCCGGAACGTCCTGCTGGTCGATTGCCTGTGCTATCTCCCGGTATTCGCGTCGGCGGCGGCGGACCCGCGGGTGTAGCCCCGCGACCGCCTCCACGACGTCTCCCCAGATCTCCCCCATCTCGAGAGAGTATTCACCCTACTGACTCATTAGTAAGTGCCCATTGTCACGTGGTACCGTTCAGAACGTTCACGGAACCGGCGGTTCGAACCGCGCTAACACGCGGTTATGTCTCTCAGTTCCGAACTGTTCACGGCCGTCACGTCTCTCGAATCGGCAGTGGTACGCGCGGATGGTCGTGCCTGAAGCCTTCAAGCCGACCTTGCACACGCAAGCGTCGCGGCTCAGGGGGCGAGCCGGTTCTTCCGGTTGCGCATGTTCTCCTCGTAGTACTCGAAGGTGATGGGACACCACTCCGCCGCGAGGTCGAGGACCTCCTCGGTGAGCTGGCGGATCTCCCACTGGGCGTCCGCCGCCGCGCGCATGTCGGCGACGTGCATCAGCATCCGGGCGTTCATCGACATGACCATGTTCACCTTCGTCCCGATGGGCAGGACGAAGCGGGCGTCCTCCGGCGGCATGCCGAGGTCGAGCAGGCGCTGGTACTCCTCGACGCTCCGGCTGACGGACTCCCGGAAGACCTCCTCGCGCTCCGCGACGACGTCCTCGTCGACCGCACCGGTCTTCTGGTTCCGCCCGACCCAGTCCGGGTCCGACGCCGAGGGCGGCGTCACGACCAATTCGCCCTCGCGCACGTCGTCGGGGTCCACGTCGTCGAAGGAGACGTAGCGCATCGACTGCACGTCGAAGCTCACGTGGCGGTGGCGGGTGATCTGGGCCATGCAGGAGCGGCTGATGCCCTTGACGGCGAACGTCGCCTGCGGGTGCTCGAACGGCCCGTAGTGGCCGTGGGCGAGCAGGTGGCCGATGAGGGTCTCCTGCTTGTCCTCGATGGTGTCGCCGTCGATGCTCCCCATCACCGTCTCGAAGTCGTCCTCGCCCACGAAGTCGCTGTAGTAGTCGTTGCGCGCGGCCTTGCAGATGAGTTCCTCCGGGTCCTCCGTCGCCTCGAGTAGTTCGACCTTCATGTGTGCCTCGTTGGATGCGTCGTCTCGTTGCTGGTCTATAATCTATCTGGTCGGGGTCGGCCAGTGAAGAAGGTGCGAACGGCTAGCCGGGCGGGCCTACTTCCGGTCCAGTCGCTGCAGGCCGTGCCAGATGGCGTCGACCATCTTCTGTTCGCCCTCGCCGTCGGCCTCGTCCCAGCCCCGCGCCAGGGCGTCTTCGAGCACCGCGAGGTCGTGGTTCTCGAAGTTGTTCATGCCGCGGAAGTCCTCCAGGGCCTCGCGTTCGGCCTCGCCGAACGCCTCGCCCGGGTCCTCGTCGTAGAACCCCATCTCCGAGAGGGTCGCACAGACCTCGCGGGCCACGTCGCCGTCCAGGTCCCGCGTCTCCTCGGGCTCCTCGCGTGCGAGGAGGGTGATGTCGTAGAGCCGGAAGACGCGCTCCAGCTCGTCGATGGGGTGGTCGTGGTCGTCGACGCGCACGTCGACCCAGCGGTCGTTCCCGCCGTCGTAGCCGCCCTCGGGCTTGGCGATGTAGAGCGCGGCGGACTGCTCGCCGCGGGAGTCGCCGCCGGCGTCGTTCCCGGCGTGCAGGGCCGCGATGAGCTTCTCGGGGAGGCCGCCCTCGGCCGACTCGAAGGTGTCGGCCATCGCGGTGAGCGTCTCCTCGTTCTCGAGGATGTTCCCCTGGACGGTGTAGTGCTCGCCCTGGACGTCGCCGCAGACGTCGAAGCACTCCTCGCCGGTGAAGGCGTCGACGGAGCCGTCCTGCCCGACCACGCCGATCTGGCGGCGCGGGGCCTCGGGGTCGGCCGCGGTGAGTTCGTCGATGACTTCCTCGGCCGACCTGCCCTCACGGAGCAGGTCGAGGCCGTCGGGGCCGTAGGCGACGTTCGCGAAGCTCTGCGTGGCGATGGCGCCCGCGTCGGCGCTGGCGAAGGGCACCACGGAGCCGACGCTGATGAACTTCGACTGGACCGCGATGCCGACCGCGTCGGAGTCGGGGTCGCGGGCGACGATGGAGAACGTCATGCCCGACCACCCTGCCCCGCCGCATGCGACTGGTACTGCTGCATGTGTGTCGTCTCGGCAGGGGTCGGCAAAAGGGTACGCCACCCGGCAGGCTACCCGGGCGAGCGCGGTCGGCGATCCGGGACTCGCTCAGTCCGCGGGCGACACCTCCACCAGCCCGACCGGCCGTGGCCCGGTCGAGTCGTGTTCCGCGTCCGCGGTCTCGCCGTCGCGCTTCGCCACGGTCAGTGGCTGGCGCGAGACGAGCTCGCAGTCGAACTCGGGATGCTCGGCGTAGTGCCACACCAGCATGTGCCGGCGGCCGCCGGTGAGCCCGGTGCGGCCCACGTCCTCCGCGGTGAACTCGTCGGGCAGGCGCCCGAACAGGCGCACGCAGGCCTCGAAGGAGTCGAACACCTTCCGGTGGCCGGCGGAGTTCGCGCCGCGGCGCTCGACCACGTAGCTGCCGTCCTCGCGGTGGGTGCAGGTGGTGTGGACGAACTCGTGTGTCTGTGTCACCGCGTCGGCCAGCTGGTCGCGTAGCTCCAGGGCGTCGTCGCGGGAAAGCTCGTACGTCTCGTCGCCGACAGCGAGTAACAGGCCGTGGCTGTCGGCTGTAACCGTGAGTTCAGGCTCGTCTGCGGAGAATTTCTCGATCAGCCGCGTCGAGGCGACTTCCTCTATCCTCCGGCGTCTGTGTAGACATCGGTGTCGGTCACTATGCGAGAGCAATCCATAAGCGTGGTGGTCGTACAGGTCGGGGTGTCGGACCGGCGACGGCGCCGGTCACGCCGCGAGCGGGACCACGTCCACGTTCCCGACCGCGGTCGAGACGAGGAGCCGGGGTCCGGCGTCGCCCCAGCCGAGCACGTCGTCGAGGCTGCCGGCACCCTCGACGTGGACGCCGTCGTGGAACCGGACCCGGCCGACGGTCGCCTCGACGAAGGCGGGGCCGCGCAGGTCCTCGGGGACGCGGACGGTGACGTCGCCCGTCTTCGTCTCGATGACGGTCCGGTCGTCGAGGCGGCGCAGTCCCACGTCGATGGACCCGGAGAGGGTCTCGACGCGCTGGACCGTCACGGCCTCGGGGATGCGGATGTCGAGGTCGCACTAGGCCTTCACGGTGGTCAGTAGCCCGTCGGTCCGGACGCGGGGTTCGACCGTCAGGACCCCGTCGGCGTGGTCGACGTGGAGGGTGATCTTCTCCAGTTCGCGCCGGGCCTTCCGGGTCCGGACGGTCGCGGTGACGTGGACCGCGTCGTCCTCGCTGTCGGTGATGCGGATGCCCCGGAACGAGTCGTCGTCGGCCTGTTCGCGCGGGCCGAGACCGGCCAGCGACCCGAGTTCGTTGGTCACGACGAGGCGGGTGTCCGCGGGGACGCGCACGTCCTCCGTGACGGTCACGGTGTGTTCGTCGGCGGCCCTGATGCTGAACGGCGTCCTGCCGGTGATACAGCCGGCGAGGCCGGCGGCGACTGCGGTCGCGCCGAGTGCGAGGAAGTGGCGTCTGGACGGGCGAGCAGCGGATTCGGTGGTGTGTTTCGCGGTCATCGGTTCTCACCCCTCTGTAGGCGCCAGTGGACGATATATGATTGCAGAATGATACTTCTGTCTGCCCGCCGACCGAAGAATCCTTCACCGGCGACCGTCGGTCCTTTCACGCCGCCCGCCGTACCCCGGGATATGGAGATACGCGGCGAGCGCGAGTGCAAGGAGTGCGGGACGCGGTGGTCGTACTACGACACGGGCAGCGTCGCCTGTCCCGAGTGCGAGAGCCTCCACAGCGTCGGCGTCGACGAGGACCGGAAGCTCCACACGGCGACCACCGTCGAGCTCGACCTCAGCGAGGCCGTCTCCCGGCTCGACGAGGCGCCCGAGGACGAGGCCCTGGAGAGCGTCAAGTCCGCCTGCCGGGAGTTCCAGCGCAAGTACGGGTTCGTCCACGGCGGGGAGTTGCGGGACCTCGACGACACCTACCTCGTCGCCGGCGAACTGCTGCAGGTCGCGGACGTGGTGGGGCGGTCGCTCGGCCGGGACGACGAGGAGGAGTACTACCTGCTCTCGCTCCTGCGGGGCGACGAGGCGGACAGGCCCGCGCCGGACGAGGTCCCCCGGTCGCTCCGCGAGGGGCGCGGCCTCGCCTACGCGGAGGCGGTGCGCGAGTACCGCCGCGAGTTCCGAGAGTGGGCCGACGCCAGCGACGTGACCATCGACCGCCCCGCGACCGAGGTCCTGGCGGCCATCGAGGAGCACGCGAAGCGGGTCCGGGCGCTGGAGGGCGACGTGCCGGCCCGCGACGCCGAGCGACTCGTGACCGCGATGCGCGAGGTCGTCCGCTACGTCAGGGACGACGACGAGGCGGCGCTGGCACAGGCGGAGAACCGGGTGGCGGCGCTGGACGAGTCCTGAGACTCAGTACGATTCCAGTCCCAGGGCAGCGACGGCCGCCCGGTCGACCGTGGCGACGACCGCGAAGATGGCCGCGAGCGTCGGTTCGCCGGCGAGCACCAGCGCGACGGCGGCGCTGGCGAACACCGCGGCCTCGACGGCGAGACGCGCCGTCCCGCGCAGCCGCAGCCGGGCCTTCGGTGCGACGAACGTCCCCCAGACGAGCGCGGCCACTGCCGGGGCGCCGAGCCCGAGGCCGTAGCTCGCGAGCGTCGAGTCTCCGGTCCTGAACCCCCAGTAGCCGAGCGCGGCCAGTGCGGCCAGTTCGAGGAGGAAGCGCGTCCCGACGACGAGGAGGCCGAGGCCACCGAGTCGGTCGGCGTGGGTCGCGGGTTCGGTCATCAGGCCGTCAGCGACGACGCGCTCGCCTCGGCCCGGGCCTTCACGGCCGCGTTGACGCCCTCGAAGTTCTCGCGGGTCTGCTCGCCGAAGAACCGCAGGAGAAGCCCCGCGAGGACGCCGGAGAACGACTCCGACTGGGTGAGTCTGGTGCGCCCGTCACCGATGTCCTCGACCTGGAAGCGGTGTTCGCCGTCGAACAGGCCGCGGACGAACAGGTGGCCGAGCCACGCGAACTCGCGGCCCTCCTCGACGGTCACGACCGTCGGGGTGAACGTCGGCATCCGCCCGGCGTCCGGCCCCGGTTCGACGCGCAGCGTCTCACCCTCGGCGAGGGTGCCAGCGACGAGCGAGTGACGGTTCCACTCGGGGTAGCTGTCGAAGTCGGTGAGGACGGCCCAGACCGCCGCTGTCGGGGCGTCGATGTCGATTGTCGTGACGAGTGGGTTCATGCAACTACATCTCACGCCGAGGAGATGAACGTTGCGTGATACGAAGCGCCACGACAGGAGGAAAAGCGGTGTCGGTGCCTTACAGGTCCACGTCGACGCCCGACTCCAGACTGGCGGCCCGGACCGTGTTGTACAGTAGCATCGCGATGGTCATCGGGCCGACGCCGCCGGGCGAGGGCGAGATGACCGACGCCTTCTCCTTCGCGCTCTCGAACTCGACGTCGCCGGTGAGTTCGTAGCCCTTCTCGTTGTCCGCGTCGACGCGGTTCGTGCCCACGTCGATGACCACGACGCCCTCGGAGAGCATGTCGCCGGTGAGCATCTCGGGGACGCCGACCGCGGCGATGACGACGTCGGCGTTCCGGGTCTTCTCCGCGAGGTCCTTCGTGCGCGAGTGGCAGACGGTGACGGTCGCGTTCCCGCCGTCGGCCTTCTGCAGGAGCAGGTTCGCCATCGGCTTGCCGACGATGTCCGAGCGACCCATGACGACCACGTCCTTGCCCTCCATCTCGACGTCGGCCGAGTCCAGCAACTTCTGGATGCCGTGGGGGGTACAGGGCTTGAACCGCGGGTTGCCCGCGACCAGGCGACCGACGTTCTCGGGGTGGAAGCCGTCGACGTCCTTCATCGGGTCCACGCGGCGGAGGACCTCGCGCTTGTCGACGTGGTCCGGGACCGGCATCTGGACGAGGATGCCGTGGATGGCGGGGTCCTCGTTCAGCTCGTCGATGGTGTCGTACAGCTCCTGTGCGGGCGCGTCGGGGTCGATCTCGACGGTCGTGCCGTCGATGCCGACCTCCTCGCAGGCGCGCTGTTTCATCGAGACGTAGGTCTGGGAGCCGCCGTCGTCGCTCATCAGGACCGTGGCGAGGCCGGGCGTCACGCCCTCGGCCTCCAGCGTGTCGATGGCGTCGGCGACGTCCGCGCGAACATCCTCGGCGACCGCGTTGCCGTCGATGACGTGTGTCATTACGTCCGGCTTGGCGGACGTGCCCCTTCAACTCTCGGATTCGTGCTCATCTCTCCGCCGAAGACGCCGAGAAAATACACGTTCTTGCACATTTTCGGTGGGTCGGGGGCATCGGCTGCCCACCTTCCGACCAGTCCTCGCCATCGAGCCCGCCCTGCTCAGTCGTCGCCCGGGACAGCGGTCCCGCCGGGGGACCCGGACGCGTCGAACTGTTCGAGCAGGCCACAGAGGTCCTTCGAGCGCCGTTCGAGCAGGTCGTTCGTGCGCTGGACCGTGGTGACCGCGGCGAGCTGGGCGTCGGCCGCGTCGGCCACGTCCTCGGTCGCCCGGGTCGTCCCGCGGCTGATGGCGGCCACGTCGGTCGTCTTCGTCCTGACCGACTGGGTCCGGGCGGCCTGCTGGGTCATCGCGCCCGCGATGTTCTGGACGCCCTCGTCGACGCGCTCGACGTGGTCGTCGACGGCCGCGAGCGCGTCGAGCGTCTCGTCGACCGCCTGGAGCCCCGCGCCCACGTCCGAGGTCATCTGTTGCATGTCCGCCACGACGGCCTGCGTGTCCGACTTGATGCCGTCGACGAGCTGGCTGATCTCGGTCGAGCGCTGCTTCGCGTCGGCCGAGAGCTCCTTGACCTGCTGGGCGATGACGCCGAAGCCGTCGTTCGAGCCCGGGTTGCTCGTCGCCTTCGACGCCTCGATGTTGGCGTTCAGCGCGAGCATGTTCGTCTCCGAGGCGATGTCCGTGATGGCGCTCGACATCTCGTCGACGCGGTCGATGCGGTCGTGCAGGGACTTGACGTCCGTGACGACCTGCTGGGTGCTCTCTCTGATGTCGCGCATGGCCCGTGCCGTGTCGGCGACGGCCTCGCGGCCCTCCGCGTTCGCCGCGACTGCCCGTTCGGACCGGTTCGCGACCGTCTCCGCCGTGGCCGACATCTCGTCGATGGTGTCCGCCAGTTCGGCCATCGACTCGCTCACCGCGGTTATCTTCTCGGTCTGTGCCTGTGCGCCGCGCTCGATGCGGTCGATGGTCTGGTGGACGTCCTCGCTGCGCTCACCGACCTCGGTCATCTGCTCGGAGGCGTTCACGCTCGCCTGCGCGACCGTCTGGGCGAACGACTGCGCCTCGGCGTGGGCGGGTTCGAGCTCGTCGAGCATGTCGTTGAACGACCGGGCGACCGACCGCATCGCCTCGTTGTCGGTCTCCTCGGTCGGTAGTCGCCGCGAGAGGTCGCCGTCGGCGCAAGCCGCCATCTCGCGCCCGTAGCGTTCGGCGGTGCGCTCGAGGTGGTCGTTCATGACCCGCAGGTCCTGCTGGGCCGCCTCGGCCTCCTGGCGCGCCTGCTCGGCCTCCTGGAGCGAGTGCTGCATCCGGTCGCGCATGCCCGCGATGGCCTGTGAGAGTTCGCCGATCTCGTCCGACCGGTCGGTCGCGAGTTCGACGTCGAAGTCGCCGTCCTCGACGGCCTTCGCCTTCTCCGTGAGCGCCCGGACCTCCACGAACTGCGAGAGCGACCCGAACCCGAGCGCGCTCATGATGGCGACGGTCGTCGCCAGCCCGAGCACGAACAGCGGGTAGTTCGCCGTCTCGAAGAACAGGTACACCGAGACCGACCCCCCGATCAGTCCGATGAGCCCGACGCCGACCGTCAGCTGTAGCTCGAGGCTGTTCCTGAAATGGTCGGTGAGCGATACCGCTGGTAGCCGCTGTTGCAGACCCCCTAACATCTCCCCGACGGAATACATGAACCCCACGTGCATAAGTGTATGTGCATTAACAGCAATGGCCACTGTTTCCGGTTGCAGGCCGTCAGGGGTCTGCTACAGGGTCGTTCAGCCGATGGCTGGAAATGACGGGAGTGTTAGTAAAAAGGAGATATCGACCGGCTCGTTCGGGGGTAGCCGGTGACCCGGCGTGGTGATTACTGCTGCTTACTCGTACAGCGGGTTCGCCGCACAGAGGTCCTGGACGGTCTCGGCCACGTCGGCCTTGACGTCCTCGTCGTCCGGGTGGTCGATGACCTTCGCGATGCACTCGGCGACCACGCGCATGTCGTCCTCGTCGAAGCCGCGGGTTGTCAGCGCGGGGGTGCCGGCGCGGATGCCCGATGGGTTGAACGCCGAGCGGGTCTCGCCGGGGACCGTGTTCGCGTTCAGGACGATACCGGTCTCCTCGAGGGCCTCCTCGGCCTCACCACCGGTCGTGTCCGGGTGCGAGGGGCGCAGGTCGACGAGGACGAGGTGGTTGTCCGTGCCGCCGGAGACGAGCTCGAAGCCGTGGTCCTGCAGTTCCTCGGCGAGCACCTTCGCGTTCGCGACGGTCTGCTCGGAGTACTCGGTGAACGCGGGCTGGAGCGCCTCCCTGAACCCGACGGCCTTGCCGGCGATGTTGTGCATGAGGGGGCCGCCCTGTGCGCCCGGGAAGACCGCCTTGTCGATGTCGTCGGCGTACTCCTCGTCGCACATGATGATGCCACCGCGGCCGGCGCGGATGGTCTTGTGCGTGCTGCCCGTGACGAAGTCGGCGACGCCGACCGGGGACTCGTGGACGCCGGCGGCGACGAGGCCGGTGATGTGGGCGATGTCGGCGAGGTGGTAGGCGTCGACCGCGTCGGCGGCCGCCTGGATCTGCTCCCACTCGACCTCGCGCGGGTACGCGGAGTAACCGGAGACGATGATGTCCGGCTCGAACGCCTCGGCGTGCTCGCGGACCGCGTCGTAGTCGATGTAGCCCGTCTCCGGGTCGACCTCGTACTGCTCGACCTCGTAGGTCTGGCCCGTGAAGTTCGCCGGGTGGCCGTGGCTCAGGTGGCCGCCGTGGGTCAGGTCCAGCGAGAGGATCTTGTCGCCGGGCGAGAGCATGGCGAGATAGACGCCCATGTTGGCCGACGAGCCGGAGTGCGGCTGGACGTTGACGTGCTCTGCGCCCCACAGCTCCTTCGCGTACTCGATGGCCTTCTCCTCGACCACGTCGGCGTACTCACAGCCACCGTAGTAGCGCTTGCCGGGGTAGCCCTCGGCGTACTTGTTCGTCAGGACGGAACTCTGTGCCTCCAGCACCGCCTCCGAGACGTGGTTCTCGCTGGCGATCATCGCCAGTGTGTCGTTCTGGCGCTCCTCCTCGCCCTCGAGGGCGTCTGCGATAGCGGGGTCGACCTCGCGAACGTGCTCGTAGTCCATGTACGAATCGGCGGTCGGTCGTTCCATAAGTGTACCTTCTTCGGGGCATCTTGACGGGGCCGCGCGCGAGGGTCGCAGTGGTCGCGTTGCACACCCGATACATCTAACTGTCACTAGTGATATTCTCCAATCCGCATGATAGAGTGGGAGGTGACGACGGACGGCCTCCGGGTGGTCGACCCGGGGAACGCCGAACTCACCGTCCACGGCTCGGGCCTCCGGACCGCGGACCCGGGCTCCCCGCTCCCACGCCCGGTCGACACCACGGTCGACTGCGCCGCCGCCGAACTCCGGTTCCCCATCTCGGTCGTCTACGTCGCCTCCCAGTCGAGCGACGCGACCTACGAACTGGAGAACGACACCGGCCCCCTCGAACTCCCACCCGGAGAGTACATCGTCGACCTCGACACCCACATCAAGACGTACCTGCGCGCGGACGGCCCCCTCAACATCTCGAAGACGCCGGACTTCGAGGAGGTCGTCGTGTCGTTCCCCGGCCCGACCCGGTGCACGCTCGGGTTCCGGAGCCGAAGCGAGTGTCCGCCGGGGACCCTCGTCGTGCCCCCGACGCCGACGGGGATGGCGACCGCGCTCACCCACCTCTCGGCGTCGCACAAGACCACGGCACCGGACCGGACCTACCCGACCCTGCGAGGGCACCCTCCACTGGTCGAGACCGGCGAGTCCGTGGAGGTCCCGGCCGCCATCGCCGACGCGACGCCCGACGTGGGCATCGAGTTGCTCGTCCCGCCCTCGTTCGGCGACCTGTTCGTGACCGCCCCGCTCGCGTACTACCTGCAGGCCGACGTGGAGGTCGTCGATTCCCTCGACGCCCCGATGCTGTGTGCCCCCAGCGCGGGCATCCGCCACGGCCTCGGGACCGGGGCGACGCTGGAACGGAACACCACCGAGGTGCTCCGCAAGGTGTTCTTCCTGGACTGCCTGGTCCGGAACGCCGGCCCCTACGGGACCAACCTCGCCGAGGAGAGCCTGCTCGACGCGCTCGGGCTCCCGCGTCAGGACCTCTACCACGGGACGCCGGTCGACCGGCTGGAGACGTACCTCGACGTGCCCTACGCGGCCATCGAACACCGGCTCCCCGACTGGCACCTCGCGATGTACGTCGACCCGGGGGCCGCGATGCTGGAGACGGTCCCGTTCCTGTTGCACACCCTGAGCATGCTCTACCTGCCCCGGACCTCGGAACTGGAGGGGGCGGAGCTGGTCGAGCGCTCGCTCGACGACTTCTACCGCGGGGGTGACCCTCGCACGGGCCCGGGCGAGGTGGCCTCGGTCGACATCGTCAAGCCCGAACTCAGGGGCGGCCGGGTCCACGGCTGGCTGGCCGAGGGCGTCCCAATCGACGTGTTCAAGTCGACCCCGGCGGCGTACCGCAACCGCCAGAAGTACCTCGAACGCGACGCCGAGGCGGCCCGGGTGACCGTCGTCCTGAACGACGAGAAGATGGACGCCGAACACGCCGACGTGGCGGCCATCTACCGGGAGCGGGCCGAGGACCTGCCGCTGTCGGTCGACGTGCAGGAACACCTCACGACCGGGGAACTCGCGCGCGTGTTCGAGTCCGAGAACGACTTCGTCCACTACATCGGCCACTGCGAGGAGGGCGGCCTGCGCTGTCCGGACGGCTACCTGCCCGCCGACAGCCTGGCGACCTGTAACACCCAGACGTTCTTCCTGAACGCCTGTGGCTCGTTCCACGAGGGGATGGCCCTGGTCGAGCAGGGCGCGGTCGCCGGCGCGGTCACGTTCACCCAGGTGCTCAACGACCACGCGGTCAAGGTGGGTTCCGCGTTCGCCCGCCTGCTCATCCACGGGTTCTCCTTCGAGCGCGCCCTGCGCATCGCCCGGCGACGCATCATGATGGGCAAGGACTACGCCGTCGTCGGCGACGGGACCCACACGCTCACGCAGACGACCAACCGGCTCCCCACGACCGCGGAACTCGAACGGCTCGGCGAGGACCAGTTCTTCCTCACGTTCGACCAGTTCTCGCTCCAGCACGCCGGGAGCTACTACCATCCCTACGTCGAGGGCAACGAGTACTCCTACCTCTGTGGCAACGAGTCGGAGTTCGCGCTCTCGCGGGCGGCCGCCCTCGAGTTCCTCGACCGTGCCGACACCTCTGTCATCTACGATGGCGAGTTCTACTGGTCGGACGAGCTGGCGAGTCGGTTGCGAGAAGGGACGTGACCGACGAGTGGGGCTACGGTCCGGTGTAGGGGCTGCTCCCACCGTCGAGCCGGCGGGGTCGGCCACTGGTCCGCTGCACGTCTGGGGGGGTGGGTTGCTGTCCCATGCGTGAACAGTCCCATAGTGCAACAGTTGGTGGCTTATAATTTTGGGCGACGGGGGTGACGGCGTTGTGGTCAGCCCACCCACGCCGGATTCAACCATGAATAGGCAAGATTTGAGTCCACTGAGGCCAATAAAATTAAGTATCCATACGACGTTTTGTTGTGTATAGGCATGACTTCGAATTTACTCGATAGACAAATTGACGATATACTCGGGAGCGTGCTGGAAGATGCCACGGGGGACGTTCTCGTGGTCAATCCGTCGGCCGATGCCATCGAGGAGTTCGTCCGCGTGGCGACCCGCTTCGAGGGCGACCTGCCGTCGGTCCACATGCTGGCCGACGAACGCACCCTCAAGGACGTCATGGACGACTTCATCGTCGCCTCGAACGCCGCCGACCTCATCGAGCAGGACGCACTCGAACTCCGCACGGTCGAGGAGACCCCGGAGAACTCCCTGCTCGTCACCGAGGACAGCGTGGTCGCGCTCGTCACCGCCGGCAACCGCGTCGGTGGCCTGACGACCGACGACGACGAGTTCGTCGCGACGGCCTACGACGCCTACATGGCCGCCTGGGACGAGGCGTCCGAGTTCAAGCTCCGCACCCCGCCGATCAGCCGCGTGCGCGAGACGCTCGAGACCGACATCAGCCCCGAGGCCGAGGACGACTTCACGAGCATCCTCGACTCGCTGGAGACCGCGCGTGGCGACGGCGAGGGCCTCGACGAGGTCACCATCTCGCTGCTCGTCGCGGCGAAGAACGAGGCCCTGCTGTACGACATCAGCAAGTGGGGCGAGGACGTCGGCATCGCCTCGAAGGCGACGTTCTCCCGCACGAAGACCAAGCTCGAGGACATGGGTCTCATCGACACCGAGAAGGTGCCCATCGACGTCGGTCGCCCGCGCCTGCGCCTGAAGATCGGCGACGACCGCCTGCGTGACGCCGACAACGGCCAGCTGGCGACCGTCGCCCAGTCCATCCTCAACTGAGACGTTCGACTCCCGTTTTCGCGCCGCCACATTCACCAGTGGTGACACCGGTCTGCTGGGTGGGTGAACCACCCGAGATACAGGGTCTGAGGTCGGCGCCGTCTGCTATTCTGACCTCGCGCACAAGACCGATGATTCGCCGCGGTCGGTACCTTTAAGATACTCCGGTGGCATGAGTCAAGTGACGCTTCGCTTGGAGGGCCGAAGCGTCAGCGGGGACCAATTCAGGGCGGCAAGCGGCCACGCGAGCTTTTATCTCGCGTGGCCTGCTTTCCTGTTTCGTACTACATTCGACGAGCAACAGCTGTCGCACGCGTTCTCGGGCGATCGCCTCGTACCCCCGACTGCCGGGTCGCTGTCTGTCGCGCGCCCGAGTCAGGTCCGTTCTGCGTTCCCGGGTTGCGCGCGTGCGGTGTACTATCCGGACTGTGGCGCTACTTGCCCACCGAGGGCTACTGCTGGTCCACGTGCGTCGAGAGAAAGAGCCGTGAGCGAGCGTCCGTGCCTACTCGATGCTGAGCTCGCCGTCGTCGGTGGCGCGCTCGTCCCACTCGAGCTCGAACTCGATGCTGAGTTCGCCCTCGGTCGCGCCCGTCGAGGTCTCGCGCTCGGCCTTGACCTCGAAGGTCGGCCGGGTCGGCGGGTCGAGCGTCACCGACTGCTGGCCCGCGGTGAGGGTGATGGGGTCGCCGGCGTCGAGCTTGTCCGCCACGTCGCGCAGCATGGCCGCGATGTCGCTCCGGGTCTGCTGTGACTCTGACTTGAACAGGACTTCTTCTGGCATGCCCGACACTACGCGAGCCGTCGTCTTAAATATCTCTGGATAGACAACACATCCCACGGACATAATGTCAATCATTTTTGTGTATCACGATACACAATATGTACGACTTCTTATCTAACTTCCAGTATGGCCGTATTATCAGGCCAAGTCTTTATGCAATCTGGGGGCGTCTGGCCGACATATTTATACTATCTGCTGTGCAAGAGTCTCCTGTACCTTTCCAATGCACGACCTGACAGGATTCCAGCGAGACCTGTTGTATGTAATCGCTGGGAAAGAAGAACCACACGGACTGGCGATCAAAGAAGAACTCGAGCAGTACTACGAGAAGGAGATCCATCACGGTCGACTCTACCCCAATCTCGACACGCTCGTCGACAAGGGCCTCATCGAGAAGGGCCAGCGTGACCGGCGGACGAACTACTACGTCCTGACCCGGCGCGGGCGCCGTGAGATCGAGGCACGGAGCGACTGGGAAGGCCAGTACGTCGAAGCTGAAGCCTGAAACTACCGGCTGGAGCCGCTGAGGGGTTCGGCCCATGGTGGGTCGAACCCCTTCGGGGTGGTACAGCCGGCAGTATGAACAGTCGACAGGGGCACCCCTGCGTGTCTCGGAACGATTTTCTGCGCACCAGTACGTACGACCAGCCGTATGGACCGACGATTCCTCGTCGCGGCCGGCGGGCTGCTCGCGAGCCTCGCGCTCTCCGTGTTCCTCTGGTGGCGCTTCGAGACCCTCGCGGTCTTCCTGTTCCTGCCGTTCGTCCCGTTCCTGTTCCGGCGCGGTGGCGACACCACCGACCCGGACCGGCGGACCTGCCCGCGCTGTGGCTTCGAGACGAGCGACCCACGGAACGAGTACTGTCCGCGCGACGGCGAACGCCTGGAGTGACTACTCCTCGCTCGCGTCGTCCCCGTCGTCGACGGGCTCCGCCGGGTCCTCGGGTTCGGGGTGGCCGCCGTCGGTCGGCGTGGCGTCGGTGTCCGACGAGTGCCGCGTCGTGGCCTCCACGTCCTCGACGGCGGCCTCGTCGGCGGGCGTGAAGTACGTCGGGTCGACCGCGTAGGGCTGGAGTTTCTCCGAGTGCAGGAGTTCCGGGAGCACCAGTTTCGCGAAGTGCACCGACAGCACCAGCAGCATCGGCCCGAGGAAGATGCCGTACCAGCCGAACAGGAGCGGGCCGAAGATGTACGCGAACATCACCGACCCCACGTGCAGGTTGCGCCCGGAGACGTACGGCCGGAGGACGAGGTCCGGGATGACGTCGACGATGACGAACGAGACCGCGACGAACAGGATGGGGAACCAGAGCAGCCCCGACTGGTCGGTCGAGAACGCCTGGTAGAACAGCCACCCGGAGACCGGGAAGTAGACGAGTTTCATCCCGACGACGGGGATGAGGCTGGCCGCGCCCGCGAGCAGCCCGATGAGGGCGGCGTAGGGGATGGTCAACTCGGTCGTGGGCGCGTACACGTTCAACACGCTGTAGGAGAGCGCACCGATGACGCCGGTCAGGAAGGCGTTCAGGATGTTCCCGAAGAAGATGTTCCGGAAGTCGCGGTCGACCGCCGAGAGGTACGACCGGAGGACGCCCCGGTCGTCCCCGAACGTCGAGAGGAACCACCGTGAGAGCTTGTGGCCGTCGCGCAGGAGGTAGAACGCCAGTGCGATCATGATGAACAGGTGCAGCGCACCCGTGCCGACGATGCCCACGAACTGCTGGCTGCTGTTGAGGACGTCCGTGAGGACGCTCAGTCCCTCCTGGTTGGTCAGCAGGTCCTGCGGGTTCTGGACGTCGTTCGCGAGGGTGATGTAGGGGTCGAGGATCTTCTGGAGTTCGCTCACCTCGCCGCCGTTCGTCTGCTGTTCCTGCAGTGACTTCGTGAACGCGTCGACCTCCTGCAGGGCGATGGCCATGGTGTACGCCAGCAGGAGCATGAACGGAAGGGCGAGCGTGAAGATGGCGACCGTCGCCGCGAGGCTCGGCGGACGGACGCGGCGCTTGAGCCGCCGGTAGACCGGGCGCGTGGCGTAGTAGATGAAGACACCGAAGACGAAGGTCCCGACGAACGAGTAGACGACGAACAGCAGGGCCACCCCGAGGAAGAGGGCGATACCCCACCATGGAGCGCGGGACCGACCGATGTCGAAACCGCCGAACATGTTGTCCACGGCGTTGCGAGCCGGTAAAAACCTGTCGTGGTTCTGGAACCCCAGGGTGAGGAAATAAGTCCCCGGTGTGTGAAGGGGAGGAAGTGGACTTCCTCCTGCAACAGTCACCGACCGCGACGCTCGAGAGTCACGTCGTCCGGCTCGTCCTGGCCGGGGCGCTGGGGCTGTTCCTCGGGCTGGAACGAGAGTGGTCACAGAAATCTGCGGGTATCCGGACCTTCTCGCTCATCAGCCTCGCGGGCGCGGTCTTCACGCTGCTGGCGGCGGAGACGCCCTACGGGACGGCGCTCCTGTTCGTCGGCGGCCTGCTCGTCATCATCCAGGGCGCGGTCCTCGCGGTTCGCGGCCTGCTCTCCGGCGGTGAGAACGGCCTCGCGTTGACCACCTCGATGTCGATGCTCGTCGCCTACGGGGTCGGTGCGCTCGTCGCGACCGGGTTCGTCCTCGAGGGCGTCGCCGTCGCGGTCCTCTCGTCGCTGGTGCTCGTGCTCAAGCGCGAGTTGCACTCGTTCGCGGAGAACCTCTCGCGCGAGGAGGTCCGCTCCGGTGCGGAGTTCGCCATCATCGCCTTCGTCGTCTACCCGCTGCTCCCGGCCGGGGAACAGCAGTACAGCGTCCCACTCCTCGGTATCGAGGACCTCACCATCGAGCCCCAGGTCGTCTGGCTGATGGTCGTCACGGTCGCGGGTATCGGCATCCTCAACTACGTCATCGTCCAGCTCTACGGCGGTCGGGGCATCGCCATCACGGGCTTCTTCGGCGGGCTGGTCTCCTCGACCGCGGTCGTGGGCACCATGCTCGACCACGTGCGCCAGAACACCGAGGCGGCCTCCTACGCGGCGGCGGCCATCCTCCTCGCGGACGCGGCGATGGCGCTGCGGAACCTGCTCATCGTCCTCGCGTTCACACTCTCGCGGGGGCTCCTCGTCTCCGCGACCCTCCCCCTCGTGGCCGTCATCCTCGCCGCCGTCGCGGTCGCGGCGCTCACCGCCGACTGGACCGAGAACGTCGACATCTCGCTCGGCAGTCCCTTCTCGCTCCGGTACGCGCTCGGGTTCGGCGGGATGTTCATGGCGGTGCTCGTGGTCGGGTCGGTCGCCAACGAGCAGTTCGGCGCGGCCGGGTTCCTCGCGACCGCGGTCGCCTCCGGGCTGGTCTCCAGTGCCGGCGCGACGACCTCCGCGGTCCTGCTCTTCCGCGGTGGCACCCTGAGCGCGGAGACGACGGTCCTGTCGGTCCTGCTGGCGACCGCCTCCTCTATCGTCGTGAAGGCCGGCCTGACGGCGGTCAGCCCCAACCGGTCGTTCTCCCGGCTCGTCGCCGGCTACAGCGGGGTACTTGTTATCGTGGGTGCGGTCGCGACCGTCCTCGTGCTCACCGCCTAGCCCTCTCCCAGTTCGGGGCCGACGATAATTGCGCCAAACAACGAACCTATTTAATAGAACCTTTCCTTACAGGGGAGCATGGACCGAGACACGGCCGAGCCCCGGGTGGACCACATGCCCGGTTCGAAGGCACAGGAGTGGGTGGAGTACCACCATCAGTTCTCAGCGCCGAGTACCTACGTCTACGACTTCGTCTGGGACATCACCGAGGACGCCGAGGGTCCCTTCTGTACCGACATCGACGGCAACGTGCTCATGGACTTCACCAGCCACGTGGCCGCGGCCCCGCTCGGGTACAACAACCCGAAGGTCATGGACCGCCTGGCCGAGTTCGAACTCATCGACCCCGTGAAGATCGCGGGCCAGGACTTCTACGCCAGCGGTGGCTGGCCGCCCCAGGACCCCGAGATTCCGTCGCCGACCCAGCTCATGGACCGGCTCATCGACGCGACGGACCACTACGACATGGACCGCGTCTTCCTCTCGAACTCCGGCGCGGAGGCCGTCGAGAACGCCATCAAGATCTGCTACAACCGCCGCGGCCACCGCGGCGTCTGCTTCGACGGCGCGTTCCACGGCCGCACCCTCGGCGCGCTCTCGCTGAACCGCTCGAAGACCGTCCACCGCAAGGGCTACCCCGAGGTGCCGGGCATCGTCTCGGTCCCGTACATCTCGACGGAGAAAGCCTACCGCGAGAAGTGGCAGACCGACGGCCCCGGCGGGAACGTCCTCGCCGACAAGCTCGACCCCGACGCGGGCGTCATCGACCCCGACGAGGTCGCCTATCTCATCCTCGAGCCCGTCCAGGGCGAGGGTGGCTACCGCGTCCCCCACGACGAGTTCATCCGCGACCTCGAACAGATCCGCCACGACCACGGCATCTACGTCATCGTCGACGAGATACAGGCCGGGCTGGGTCGGACCGGCAAGATGTGGGGTGTCGACCACATCGACCTCACACCGGACGTCATCACGAGCGCGAAGGGCCTGCGCGTCGGCGCGACCATCTCCCGCTCCGACGTGTTCCCCGAGAACAAGGGTCGCCTCTCCTCGACGTGGGGCGCCGGCGACGTGCTCTCGGCCGCACAGGGCGTGGCCACCATCGACGCCATCCACGAGTACGACCTGCTCGACAACGCGACCGAGCGCGGTCGCCAGCTCTGGGAGACCATCGCGGACGCCGACATGGAGTCCATCGTCGACATCCGCGGGCGCGGCCTGATGTTCGCGGTCGAGTTCGACACCAAGGACCGCCGCGAGGAGGTCATCAAGCAGGCACTCGGCCGCGGGCTGCTCACCCTCGGCTGTGGCTACAAGAGCCTGCGCCTGCTCCCGCCGCTCGACGTGACCGAGCGCGAGATCGACCTCGGCGCGAACGTCTTCCTGGAGGCCGTCGAGGCCGCCGAACACTCGGCCCCGACCACGACGGCCGGCTCCGGCGACGCCTCGTAAAGACCCTGTCTCATCCCGGCTAGCTGGTTTTCTCCGCTGGACGCCTCTGCATGCGGCATGAGTGTCGTCCTCGTCGACGGTGCGCGAACGCCCCACGGTGACTACCTCGGCGCGCTGGCTGCCGTCTCCGCCATCGACCTCGGCGCGACCGCCGTCTCGGGCCTCGTCGACCGCACAGGTGTCGACCCCGGAACGCTCGACTGGGTCGTCCTCGGGAACGCGATACAGGCCGGGCTCGGGCAGGTCCCCGGCCGGCAGGTCGCCCTCGCCGCGGGCCTCCCGGCAGCGGTCCCCGTGACCACCGTGAACGAGGCTTCGGGCTCCGGCCTGCGGGCCATCGCGCACGGCTTCGACCACATCACGGCCGGCCGGGGCGACCTCGTCGTCGCCGGCGGGTTCGAGTCGATGTCGAACGCGCCACACACCCTGTCGGGCCTGCGGACCGGCACCCGGCTGGGCGACGCGACGCTGGTCGACTCGATGATCCGCGACGCCCTCTGGGACGAGACCGAGGACGCCCACATGGGGGTCCTGACCGAGCGACTGGTCGACCGCTTCGACGTCCCGCGGTCGGCCCAGGAGGAGTACGCCCTGGAGAGCCATCGCCGGGCCGCCGCGGCGGTCGAGTCCGGACTGTTCGACGCGGAACTCGTCCCGGTCGAGACGCCAGACGGGCCGGTCGCACGGGACCACGGTCCCCGGGCCGACACCTCGCTGGACGCACTCGCGGACCTCCCGCCGGCCTTCGGCGGCACCATCACCGCGGGGACCGCCTCGGACCTGAGTGACGGCGCGGGCGTCGTCCTGCTCGCCAGCGAGGCGGCCGCCGCGGGCCTCGGCGAACCCCTCGCCCGGGTCGTCGACTACGCGGTCGCCTACCGCGAACCCGAGTGGTTCGGCATGGCGGTGGCGGACGCCGTCGAGACCCTCCTGACGGGCAACGGCCTCACACCAGCGGACGTGGCCCACCTCGAACTCAACGAGGCGTTCGCCGCCCAGATGCTGTACGTCCGCGACCGCCTCGACCTCTCGCCCGAACAGCTCAACCCCCGCGGCGGGGCCATCGCGCTGGGCCACCCCATCGGCGCCTCCGGCGGGATGCTGGCGACCAGCCTCGCCCACGCCCTCTACGACGCCGGGGAGCGCTACGGCGTGGTCGGCATGAGCATCGGTGGGGGCGGCGGTATCGCGATGCTGCTCGAACGCTAGGGCTCCCCCGAATCGCCGGACTGCATCCGGCTGCGAGCACGAGCCACGGCACATTGATGTGTTCACGAAGCGATACTAGCTGCATGACGCTCTCGCGCCGCCATCTCCTGCGGGCCGCAGCCGTTCCACTCGCGGCCGGGCTCGCGGGCTGTACCTTCTCCGGCACCCTGAACGGGACGCCCGCCGGGACCCTCTTCGTCGAGGTGACCAACCAGACCGACGACACGGTGTCCGTGACCGTGGAACTCCGCGAGGGCGGGCAACTCCTCGACGAGGTCGCGGAGACGGTCCCCGCGAGCACCAGCGACACCACCCGGTTCGACAACACCGGCGGCCCCTACGAGGTCCGGGTCGTCGGTGAGGGCTGGGAGACGAGCTACCGCTGGGAACTCTCGGGCTGCAACGAGAAACGGTTCCGGACGCTCCTGGCGACCGGCGAGGGCGGCGTCCCGGTCGTCGAGAACACCGGCGACGGCTGCGTGGAGTGAGCCGTCACCGCGGCGGGCTCGGCCCGGTCACGCGAAGTGCCGGTCGAACCACGACATCGCCAGTGCGGTGACCTCCTCCAGTTGCCCGGGGCCCTGGAAGAGGTGACCCGCCTTCGGCACCACGGCCAGTTCCTTGTCGCAGTCCAGTTGCTCGAATATCTCCTGGTTGAGCCGGTGGACCTGCTCGTCCTCGCCCCCCACGATGAGCAGGGTCGGCGCGGTCACGTCCGGGACGGCCTCCGCCGCCATGTCGACCCGGCCGCCGCGGGAGACGATTGCGGCGACCTCGGGACGCCGGGCGGCCGCCCGGAGCGCCGCCGCCGCGCCGGTGCTCGACCCGAAGTAGCCGACGGGGAGGCCGCCCGCGTCGTCGTGGTCGGCCAGCCAGTCGGTCGTCGCGACCAGCCGGTCCGTCAGCAACGCGATGTCGAAGCGGGCCTCGTTGTCGATGTCCTCCTCGGGCGTGAGCAGGTCGAACAGGAGCGTGCCCAGCCCGTGCTCGCGGAGCTTGTCCGCGACCGCGTTGTTGCGGGGACTCCGGCGGCTGCTGCCGCTCCCGTGGGCGAACACGACCAGCCCGGTCGCGTCGTCCGGAATCCGAAGCTCTCCCGGCAGTTTCACGTCGCCGACGGGTATCTCCACCAGCCGGCGTGGTTCGATGGCCATACGGCTAGTTCGACGGATACGCGGATGAAATCGGACCTTGGGGTGTCCACCTCGTCTTGAGGGGGTGGGTCCGCCTCAGAACTGGTAGCGACGGTCGTCGTCGGGCTGTTGCGGGAAGGCGTTCTGGCCCGTCATCTCGTCGAAGGTCATCCCGCTCAGGTACTCGTCGTAGGTCACGTCGTACTCCGAGCGCAGGTGGAAGTCGAGCTTGCCGGTGTCGACGGTCGACTGGAACAGCATGTGGACCGCGCGCTGGAGCAGGTCCTCGGGCTGGCCGGTGCCGAGGGCGGTCTGGAGCATCGCCAGCTCCGTCCGCGTCTCGCGGTCGAAGTCCAGCTCGAGGTCGTCGAGGTCGTCGTAGGCCGCCGAGACGTCCATCTGCAGTTTCTCGAGGTCGCTCATCGGGTGGTTTCTGGGGCCGGGGACGGAAGCCCGTTTCGTGTTCTGTCGGAGCACCTCCATGCGACGCCGACCGGGCCCGGCACCGCGACCGGCGTCGGCGTCAGCACCGCCCACCACGACCGGAACCAGCACCGATAAACCCGCCAGTTCCCAAGCGACCCACGACAGATGACCGAGTCCGACGACTGGTCGTTCCCGGCCGACGTGAGCCTCGAAGCCGTCCAGCGCGACCTCATCGAGTGGTACGAGGCGGACCACCGCCAGTTCCCCTGGCGCGAGACCGACGACGCCTACGCGATCCTCGTCTCCGAGGTGATGAGCCAGCAGACGCAACTGGAGCGCGTCGAGGCCGCCTGGCACGACTTCCTCGACGAGTGGCCGACCGTCGAGGCGCTGGCCACGGCCGACCGCGCCGACGTGGTCGGCTTCTGGACCGACCACTCCCTCGGCTACAACAACCGCGCGAAGTACCTCCACGAGGCCGCCCAGCAGGTGGTCACGGAGTACGACGGCGCCTTCCCGGAGTCCCCCGGCGAACTGCAGGAGCTGATGGGCGTCGGCCCCTACACCGCCAACGCGGTCGCCTCCTTCGCGTTCAACAACGGCGACGCGGTCGTCGACACGAACGTCAAACGCGTGCTGTACCGCGCCTTCGACGCGCCGGACGACGATTCGGTCTTCGAGTGGGCTGCCTCGGCACTCATGCCCGCTGGCGAGTCGCGGGTGTGGAACAACGCCATCATGGAACTCGGCGGCGTCGCCTGCGAGAAGACGCCCAAATGCGACGAGGCGGGCTGTCCCTGGCGGGCGGTGTGTCACGCCTACGAGACGAACGACTTCACCGCCCCCGACGTGCCGACACAGCCGAGCTTCGAGGGTTCCCGCCGGCAGTTCCGCGGGCGCATCGTCTCCGCCCTGCGCGAACACGGCGAACTCGAGTTCGACACGCTCGGCCACCGGGTTCGGGTGGACTACTCGGCCAACGGGGAGTACGGCCGGGAGTGGCTGCGCGGTCTGCTCTCGGACCTCGCCGACGACGGCCTCGTCTCGGTCGACGACGAGGCGGAACGCGTCGACCTCCAGCGCTGACCGTCGGCCGGCAATCGTGGCCGCTATTGGCCACCATGTACCATAATAGGTATGTCAATCGCCCTACTCTGGGGGGATATGGGTGGGTCATCGGTGTCGGACGTGATGACGATGCTCTCGAAGCGGCGGCGCTTCGTCGCCTCGCTGCACGACGCGCCCAGGGAGAAGCCGGCGCTGGCAGAGGACTGCGACGTGGCCCGGTCGACCGTCGACCGGGCGGTCCGCGAACTCGAGGTCGCCGGCCTCGTCGAGCGTGGCTGTGACGGCTACGAACTGACGACCGTCGGCGAGTTGCTGTACGAGCAGTTCCGCGAGTTCGAACGCAAGGCAGACGCCATCTGTTCGGCCGAGGAGATCCTGGCGATGCTGCCCGACGGCGACCTCGTCGACCCGGCGATGCTGGTCGGCGGCGACCTCACCACCGCGGACATCCACGCCCCGGACCGGCCGATGCAGGAGACCGTCGACATGGTCTCCGACGCGGTCCGGGTCCGGGGCGTCTCGCCGGCGGCCCACGGCGCCTACGTCGAGGTCTTCGACGAGCGCATCCACGACTCCGGCATGGCCGTCGAGCTGATCTTCACGCCGGACGTGTACATGGAACTCGCGACGACCTACGCGGAGTACATGGACCGCGAGGTCCCCGAGTACGTCACCTTCTACCAGATCGACGAACTGCCGCCACACGGTATCCTCGTCGTCGAACACGAGGACGGCACCGAGGAGGCGAGCTTCGGGGCCTACACCGACAGCGGCCTGCAGGCGATGGTCCGCAACACCAGCGAGGAGGCGGTCCGGTGGGCGGAGTCCCGGTTCGAGCACTTCCGCGAGCAGGCGACCGCGTTCCAGCTCTAGCTGTAGCTATTTATCCGCCCAGTCCGTGGGTCGGCGCATGTCCACCGACACGCACGTCATCGCCATCTGTGGCAGCCTCAGAGACGGGAGTTACACGCGCAAGGCACTCCGGTACGTCCTCGATTCGGCCGAGGACCGCGGCGCCTCGACCGAACTGGTCGACCTCCGGGAGTACGACCTGCCGGTGTACGACGCCGACGCGGACGACGTGGGCGACGCCGAGAGGCTCGCGGCGACGGTGCGGGACGCCGACGCGGTCGTCCTCGGGACGCCGATGTACCACGGCTCGTACTCCTCGCCGCTGAAGACGGCCCTGGACTACTGTGGCTTCGACGAGTTCGAGGACAAGACGGTGGGCCTGCTCGCGGTCGCGGGCGGGAGCTTCCCGGTGACGGCCCTGGAGCACCTCCGGTCGGTCTGCCGGGCGCTGAACGCGTGGGTCATCCCCCACCAGGCCGTCATCCCGAGCGCCCACAGCGCCTTCGCGGAGGACGAACTGCTCGACGAGGGTCTGGAGCGGCGGGTCCGCACGCTCGGGGAGCGGGCGGTGCAGTACGCGAACATCGAGCCGGACCCGGCCTCTTTCGAGAGCCAGGAGAACGTCGGCGCGGAGTGAGCAGTCAGTCCGACCCCGACTCCAGCGACTCCAGGACGGCCTGCCGGACCGACTTCTCCCCGGGTGCCTGTCGGAGCCCGAACCGCAGTGCGATGGTATGCTCGAGCAGCAGGAAGAGCGCGAGGACCGCCAGCCCGACCACCGCGAGGTAGTCGAGCAGGAGCGCGGGCATGGCGGTCTGGACGGCCACCGGGACCTTCGCCAGCGCGGCCTCGGGTTCGAGGACGAAGACGAGCCAGATGGTCGCACCGACCGCCTCGACGAGGCTGAAGCTCACTGTCCCGACCGCGAAGAGGCGCGAGAGGACGCCCTTCCCCCGGAGCACGTTGTCCTCGACGGTGTGCTGTGGCACGAAGACGACGGCGAGGAAGACACCCGCGAGCGCGATACCCTGCACCCCGCCGACTGTCTGGGCGATGCGGAGCCAGACGACCCAGATGACCGCCTCCGTTATCGAGAACAGCGCGAGCCGGTGGACCGGGATGCGGAGTCGGATACCGTTGACCGTGAGGTCGTTGACGAACCCTTCGAGGAACAGCCCGACGACGAGGGCGGCCCCGGCGAGGATGGCCGGGTCGGGCGCGGTCGCCGGCAGCCGGTCGACGAGCAGCGGTTCTTCGAGCACGAGCGCGAGCCAGAGGCCGAGCGCGACGACCTCGACGACCGTGAACGTGAACAGTCCCCCCAGTAGCCTGAGTGCACGGAATACCCCCATTTCACTGATGAGTACGCCGCGAGCGATGGTAACTATTGACTCTACGTTAGGACGTAACGGCCCCGAAACCCTGGAATTCGCCCGGCTCCGGGAGTCCGGGGCCCCGCCGTCGTTCCGGGAATCAGCAACCCTTTTCCGCCCCCGACCCGGGCACATCACCTATGCACGCCATCACGAACAGTGGGTGGGTGGAGGTCATCACGGGGAGCATGTTCTCCGGGAAGACGGAGGAGATGCTCCGTCGCCTCCGACGCGCCGAGATCGCTGGACAGGAGGTCGCCGTCTTCACACCGGCGCTCGACGACCGCTACGGCGAGGACACCGTCGGCTCGCACGAGGGCCGGTCCTGGGAGGCTATCGCCATCGACTCCGAGGGCGAGGCCGTCTGGGACCTCCTCGACCACCTCAACGGCGAGCAGGTCGTCGCCATCGACGAGGCGAACTTCTTCGATTCCACCCTCGTCGACGTCTGCGAGTACCTCGCCGACGACGGCCGGCGAGTCCTCGTCTCGGGGCTCGACCAGACCTACCGCGGCGAGCCCTTCGACCCCGTGCCCCAGCTGATGGCGATGGCCGAGTACGTCGAGAAGTTCCAGGCCATCTGTGCGAAGTGTGGCGAGCCGGCCACCCGGAACCAGCGACTCGTCGACGGGGACCCGGCCCACGAGGACGACCCCACCATCCTCGTCGGTGCCGACGAGTCCTACGAGGCGCGCTGTCGGAACTGCCACGTCCTCCGGAGCGACTAGATGACGCAGTGGACCGAGAACCCGGAAGGCGGGCGTGACCGCGGACCGGTCGCCCTGGCGCGGGCCTGGGTCGAGGTCGTGGTCCGGCCGACGCGCTTCTTCGAGACGGGCGTCGCCCCCGGCGACCAGGCCCCGGGGCTGGTGTTCGCCATGGTCGTCGTCCTCTTCGAGGAGGCCATCCGGTTCGCGCTGGTCCCCGACGCCTACCCCGTCGTCGCCGGGAGCGAGGCGCTGTCGGCCACGCTCTGGCTGGCGCTCGCCGTGTTGCTGGTGACGCCCGCGGCGCTGCACCTTATCGCGGCGCTGCAGACGCTCATCCTGATGCCACTCGCGAGCAGGCGTGCGGGCGTCAGCGAGACGGTCCAGGTCGTCGGCTACGCCAGCGCGCCCTGCCTGTTCGCCGGGGTTCCGGACCCGCGCCTGCGGGCCCTACTCGGCATCTGGGCGGGGACGCTGCTGGTGCTCGGTCTGATGGTGCGACACGACCTGCACTGGAAGCGCGCCGCGCTCGCCGGTGCGATTCCGGCCAGTCTGGCGTTCGGGCTCGGCTTCCGGGCCTTCGACGCCATCGGCGTGCTGTTGCGGCAGTGGTACATCATCTGAGGCCGCGACCCGAACCGCCGGCTATCGCGGTTCGTGGGTGACGCGGTAGCCCGATGCCGTCTCCTCGACGTCCTCGACCTCGTAGAAGCGTATCTCCTTCTCCTGTTTCGTCACGACCGGGAAGTCGTAGTGTTCGGCCTCGTAGCCGGGCTCGTCGCCGGCGTCGCGGCGTTCGTCGACGAACTCGCGGTGGGCCGTCAGCCGGCGGTCGACGACCGCGGCCGACCGTTCCGGCAGGCCCGTCAGGCGGTCGTCGAACGCGGCCGCCATCCCGGGGTCGAGTTCGTACCCGATGGAGTCCCGGCCGGCGAGCATCGCGGCGAGCGTCGTCGTGCCGGTCCCCCAGAACGGGTCCAGCACGGTGTCGCCGTAGATGGAGTACATGTTGACGAGCCGGTACGGGATGGCCAGGGGATAGGCCGCAGAGCGGTCCCGGACCGCGTCGTCGACGTGGCGGGTCTGGACGGTCCCGGCGATGTCGGTCCAGACGTCGGAGAACCACTCGTTGCGCTCCTCCCAGAAGTACGCGCTCTCGTAGCGGCGCTCGCTGCCGGGTTCGAACCGCCGGGTGTCCTCGCCCTTGCGGAAGACGAGGACGTACTCGTGTTCGAGGGTGACGTAGGCGTTGGTCGGGAGCATCCCCGAGCCCATGAACTTGCTCGCCTTGTTCGTCGGCTTGCGCCAGAGGACGTCCGGCAGGGGGCGAAAGCCGCGGTCCGTGAGGTGTTCGACGATGCGGGCGTGGTTCGGGTACTGCGAGAAGTGGCCGTCGACGCTCCGGGTGGCGTCGCCGACGTTGATGCAGACGATGCCGCCCGGCCGGACGACCCGCGCCAGTTCGTCCCAGACGGCTGCCAGTTCCGCGTGCATCAGGTCGAACGCCCGGTCGCCGTCGCCCGCCGCGAGCGCCTCGCCGATGGCTGGGTTCAGGTCGGCGAAGGCGTCGTCCCACAGCTCTATCATCGGGTAGGGCGGCGACGTGACCACGAGGTCGACCGCTTCGTCGTCGACCGCGGCCATCTCGCGGGCGTCGCCGACCGTACAGACGTGTTGGCTCTCCATCGCGTGGGTCATCTCGCGGTTACACGGTCCGCGACGTAAAGGTGTGCATCCCGACACGGCGCGGGGACGCGTCGGGGTGGAACCGGTATCGGCCGTCGCCGTGCTCCCGGTTCGGGTCACCTACCGGGAGCATCCGTCACGTTAGCGAACAGGCAGGAAAGCTATCATATACCCAATATGCTTATCTCCTCTGCCGGCGTATCTGAGGGTGATAGGATTATGACAATACCGCTGTTTATCGGGGGGATCGGCGGCCCTGAGCTCATCGTCGTCTTCCTGCTCGTGATACTCCTCTTCGGGGCGGACAAGCTTCCGAAGCTGGCGCGCGCGAGCGGTGAGGCAATGGGCGAGTTCCAGAAGGGTCGCGAGGAGATCGAGCGAGAGCTCGAAGAGAGCAAATCGAAGGCCATGGGGACGGAGACGGAGACCGCCGAGGTCGAGACCGAGGACGTCGAGAAAGAGACCGAGACCGACTCGGACGCGTCCCCGGCCTGATTCGAGACGAGCGCTTTTTCGGACGGTATCCGGGACCGGGTATCACCGCACGACTGTATACCAACTCGTCGGTACACGGACGGATGTCACATACTAGAAAGCGACAGGAGCGACCGTCGAGCCTCGTGGTCGAGGACTTCGAGCAGGTGCTCCAGACCTCGCGGACCGCCGACCGGACACCGGGAACCGCGCTGCGGTGGCCCGCGTCGGGCCCCGGCGGTAGGCTCACCGTGTCAGTGCCACTGCTCGCCGTCGGTCCGGACGACCCGGTCGCTCAGTGGTGAGAAGAGTGGCAGGTCCATCGCGTACGCGTCGAGTTCGACGGTGTCGTCGTCGGGTTCCCACGCGATGAGGTCTGCCTTCGCGAGTTCGGGGAGGTGGACCCAGCGAAGCTCGGTGTAGGTGTCGTGGACCCCCCACAGGTTCGACTCCGGCCCTGTCGTGTGCTTGGCGACGTACTCGGCCAGTTCGTCGAGGTCGACCGGCTCCCGGGCCTGTTCGAGATAGGACAGCACGCGTCGTCGCGCCGGCGAGTCGAGCGCGTGCTCGACCGCTTCCCATTCGGCTTCGAGTCCCCCCTCCGTCGACCTGTCCAGCGTCGGCATGCCTCTTCGTTCCGGGCGAATCTGCATTCACACGGTGCTTTGTATGTACAGGCAGCCAAGTGGTACGTGCTAACTACTCACGGGGCTGTGGGGACGTGGGTCAGGCGAGCAGCTCCTCGCCCGCCGCCACGAGCATGTCCGCGACCTCGACGACCTCGTCGGTGTAGACGAACTCGCCGGCGCCGTGGATGTTCTCGCCGTCGGGGCCGACGATGACGGTCGGGAGGTCGGCCCGGTCGCCGAGGTAGTTGAAGTCCCCGACGCTGGCGAAGTAGCCGATCTCGGGGTCCTCGCCGGTCACGTCCCGGGACGCCTGCTGGAGCGCCCCCACGAGGGGGTGGTCCTCGTCGGTCACGTAGGGGCCGTACGTGATGCCGGGGTCGGGTGCCTCGCGGAAGTTCACCTCGACCTCGCTCTCGATGTCGAGGGCCGCGATGGCGTCCTCGGCGTCGGCCCGCACGTCCTCCTCGGTCTCGCCGACGACCACGTGCCTGTCGACCATCAGCCGGGCCTGCTCGGGCACCGAGAGGGTCTGGCTGCCGCCGTCGAGCAGCAGCGGGCAGGTCGAGCCCTCGCCGAGTTTCGGGTGCGAGCCGACCGCCAGGTCGTTCAGCGCGTCGGCGACCTTCCCGGCGTCGACGACCGCGTTCGTGCCCTTGTAGGGCTGCGAGCCGTGGGCGGCCGTGCCCGTGACCGTCACGTCGTAGAGGAACCGGCCGCGGGCCCCGAGCAGGAGTGCCGGGTTCGAGAGGTCCTCCTGGGCGAGGATGGGGCCGGGTTCGGTGACGACCGCCATGTCCACGTCGTCGGTGTAGCCGTCGCGGATGAGCCGGTCGGTCCCGAGGCCGTAGGGGCCCTCCTCGTCCACGACCGCCGTGAGCAACACGTCGCCTTTCAGGTCGCGCTCGGCGAGTTCGGCGAAGGCGACCATGACGGCCGCGAGGCCGCCCTTCATGTCGCACGAGCCCTGGCCGTACAGTCTCCCGTCCTCGATGCGGCCCGAGCAGGGGTCCTCCTCCCACGCCTCGACGAGTTTCACCGTGTCCATGTGGGCGTTGAGCAGGAGCGTCGGGGCCTCGGGGTCACTGCCCTCTAACCGGGCGACGACGTTGTCGCCCTCGTACTCGGTGATGTCCGGCTCCGAGACGTGGTGGTACTCGGGCTCCAGCCCGCGCTCGTCGAGCCACCCGTGGACGAACTCGGCGCACTCGTGCTCCTCGAAGTACGGACTGGGGATCTGCACGAGGTCCTGCAGCAGGTCGATGGTCTCCCCGGGGTCGACGGACGCCTCAGTCATCGGTCACCCCGCTGACGTTCGGGTCGTGCTCCTTCGACGGGACGCCCGGCAGCGTGTCGAGGATGGCCTCGACGTCGGTGTCGTCCGCCTGTCCGCGGGAGTAGTAGTAGTAGAAGATGGCACCACCGACGAGCATCCACGGGACGTAGACGGTCATCGAGCCCTTGTACGCCTGGGTGATGAGCGCGCCAGCCCCGAGGGAGGCCAGCAGCCCGCTGGCGTACAGCCCGAGACCGAGGTCGAAGCCGGCCTCCTCGGCGAGGTCGGGCCGCTTCGCCAGCACGTACAGCATCGTGATGGAGACGGTACAGTACGCGATGAGGTAGCTGAACGTCGCGATGGCGAGCGCCTGGCTCAGCCCCGTGCTCCAGAACGTCAGGGCCGAGGCGACGACGTACAGCGTGAACAGCGAGTAGTGCGGCGTCCCGAACCGGTCGCTGGTGGCGACGAACTGCTTCGGGAACACCTCGTCCCACGCCCAGGAGTACGGCATCTTGATGCCGGCGGCCATGACGGCGTGGACGCTGGAGGCGGTCGCGAGCAGCCCACCGAAGGCGACGACCGCGGTCCCGATGTCACCGAGGAACGCCTCGGCGGCGGTCGCCAGGGGGCGCTCGGAGCCCGCGAGGACGGTGTAGTCGCCGACGACGCCGTAGATGACGGCGGCGGTCCAGACGTACAGCACGATGAGGATGGCCGTCCCGCCGGCCATCGCGAGCGGGAGGTTCCGGGACGGGTTCTTCACCTCGGCGCCCATCTGGCCCGCGACCGCGATGCCGATGTACGCGTAGAACAGCGGGACCGCGGCGGCGACGAACCCGTCGAAGCCGCCGGTGAAGAACGGCTGGTAGTTCGTCGCGTCGACGCTCGCCGACCCGGGGACGACGAGCACGAGGATGGACAGCATCAGGACGCCGAAGATGACGTTCTGGGAGACGCTGTACCCCTTCGAGCCGACGAGGTTGACGAGGAACAGGACGGTGAGCAGGCCGAACCCGGCGAGTGCGGGGTCGACCGCCGGGTAGAACACCTGCAGGTACGACCCGAACCCGATGGCGAGGACGGCGTCGGCTGCCATGTACCCGAGCCACTTCGACCACGTCACCAGGAAGCCCGGCAGCCGACTGTCGAACGTCCGCGAGATGTAGGCGTAGGACCCGGCGGCGCCCGGGAAGATGGTCGCCATCCAGGAGTAGTTCGTCGCGATGCTCATCGCGAGGATGCCGGAGACGATGACGACGAGGACGACGCTCGGCCCGGTCGTCTTCGACGCGGTGCCGAGCGTGACGAACAGGCCGGCGCCGAGTGTGCCGGCCACGACGGTGCTTATCGCCCCGAACAATCCGATGTCGCGCGAGAGACTGTTGTCGTCTCGCTGCTGTGCGGATGACATACACTGTCATGTGGTAATATTCGGCATATGCCCGGTACCTAGGATGAGAGGGGCGCCCCGGACGGCGACCCACGACCCGGCTGCCCGGCCGGCAGCTGCGCCGGTTCAGCCGCCCAGGAGCTTCGCCTCGGCCTTGCGCAGGTGTTCGAGCAGTGTCGCCTTCGACACGTCGAGTTCGTCGGCGAGGTCGCCGGCGCTGACCTCGCGCGGCCAGCTGTAGTACCCCTCGGTACGGGCGAGTTCGTACACCTCGCGCTGGCGCTCGGAGAGGTCGTCCGTCTGGAACATGCCCGTCCCCGACGAGGGGGCGGTGATGAGTTCGACGCGCACGTCGGCGTCCATCGCCTCGCGGACCTCCTCGATGCGCTCGTGGACGGTCGCGCGGGACTCGTTCACCAGGACGGTCCAGTACTCGCGCCCGTCGAACATCCGGACCGGCTCGTCCGGGATGAACCCGCGGGCCACGAGCGCGTCGTTGATGCTGTTCTCGATGTCGTACTCGACGACGATGCCCCGGCTGGCGTTCCCGTCCACGAGGTCGGGGTACGACCCGTGGGCGTCGGTCTCCCAGACCGAGTCCGTGAGGTCGTTGGCGTCGATCGCGGCGAGCAACTCGTCGACCGCCGCGGTCGTGTCGCCGTAGGCCGTGAACCGGCCGGTCGCCTGCCCCTCGATGGTGTGGACCCCGTGGCCGAGGAGCCCACCGTCTGTCGCGTCGGTCACCTGGAGCGTCCAGCACCGCGGATGCCAGATGTCCAGTGTCACCCGGACACCGGTGTCGTTCCCTGCCGCTGCCTCCGACCCTCGACTGCCCATGTGTCCAGTGCTCTCTGTGCAACGGGAAAAGGCTACCTTCCATGAGAGGGAGGGGTGCTAAGCGGGGCGAAACTGTCACCCAGTCGCATGGACTTACGGAGCGACTTCGACGTGCCGGCCCCGGCCATCGTGCTCGCCGAGGGCGAGTTCGGCACGCCGCACGGCAAGACGGCCAACGGGGTCGTCATGCACAGCGAACTGTTCGATGCCCGGGTCGTCGTGGACTCGACGCGCGCCGGCCAGCAGACCGGCGAGGTCCTCGGGCGTGACGACGTGCCAGAGGTCCCCATCGTCGCCTCGGTCGAAGACGCCCTGGAGCACGCCCCGGAGGCTGGCGCACTCGTCATCGGCGTCGCGCCGGCCGGCGGGCAACTGCCGGAGGCGTGGGTCGACGACATCGAGGACGCCATCCGCGCGGGCTGTGACGTGGTCTCCGGCCTGCACACGTTCCTCTCGGACGACCCCGACTGGCAGGCCCTCGCCGAGGACCACGGCGTCTCGCTCTACGACGTGCGCAAGTCCCCGCCCGCCTCGGACCTGCGCGTCGGTGACGGCAGGGTCGACGACGTGGACGCCGACGTGGTGCTCACGATGGGGACCGACTGCGCCGTCGGCAAGCGCACGACGACCTTCGAACTGTACCGGGCGGCCCGCGAGGCGGGCCTGGACGCGGGCTGGGTCGCGACGGGCCAGACCGGCGTCATGGTCGGCGCCCACCGCGGCGTCGTCGTCGACCGCGTGCCCGCGGACTTCACCTCCGGCGTCGTCGAGGACATGGTCTGTGCGGTCGCCGCGGACCACGACCTCGTCTTCGTCGAGGGCCAGGCCGCGCTCTCCCATCGCGCCTACGCCGGCGTCACGATGGGGCTACTGCAGGGCGCGTGGCCCGACGCCGTCGTCCTCGTGGACGAGCCGGCCCGCGAGCGCCGCGAGGACTTCGAGCAGTTCCCGGTCCCGTCGGTCGCTGACGAGGCCGAGCGCATCGAGTCGCTGTCGGACGCGACCGTCGCCGCCGTCTCGACGTGGGGCGACCCGGCCGAGCTCGACTACGCGGTCCCGGCTGCGAACGTCTACCACGAGGGCGGCCCGAAGGCCCTTCTCGACGCCGTGCGAGAGGTCCTGTGATGCGAATCGAACGCGTCTCCGTCGAACCGCTGGACCTGCCCCTCCGCGAGCCCTTCGAGATCGCCCTGGGAACCCAGCACGCGGCGGAGAACGTCGCGGTCTTCGTGGAGACGGAGAACTGCGTCGTCGGCGTCGGCGACTGCAACCCGGACCCACACGTCACCGGGGAGACCCGCGAGGCCGCCCTCGCGACGGCCCGGGCCGCGGGCGACCTCGTCGAGGGCGAGTCCGTCGCCGACTACCGGACCCTCGTCTCTCGGATTCGCCGGACGTTCCCCGGCATGGTCTCGGCCACGTTCGCGCTGGAGACCGCCATCCTCGACGCCTACTGCCGCGAACGCGAGCTACCCCTGTCTGAACTGCTCGGCGGCGCGCCCGGGGCGGTCCAGACCGACCTGACCATCGGCATCTGCGAGCCCGACGAGGCCGGGCGCCGGGCCGCGAGAGCGGTCACGGAGGGGTTCTCGGCGCTGAAGGTGAAGGTCGGGACCGACGTCCACCGGGACGTCGAGCGCGTCGTCGCTGTCGCCGACGAGGCCCCAGGGGCGACGCTCACGGTCGACGCCAACCAGGGCTGGACGCCGAAGGAGTCGGCCCGCTTCGTCGACCGCCTCGGAGAGCGCGGCGTCACCATCGACCTGGTCGAACAGCCCGTCCCGGCCGACGACGTGGCCGGACTGGCGCGCACCCGCGACCGGCTCCCGGTCCCGGTCGCCGCCGACGAGAGCCTCTTCTCGCCCGCCGACGCGGTCCGGCTCGTCCGCGAGGAGGCGGCCGACGTGTTCACCGTGAAACTGGGCAAGTCGGGCGTCCTCGGGGCCGCCGACATCGCCGGCATCGCCAGGGCCGCGAACGTGGACCTGATGGTCGGCTGTATGCTCGAGAGCGCGGTCGGCATCCGGACGAGCGCCCACGTCGTCTCGGGGTTCGGCGGCTTCTCGCACGTCGACCTCGACGGGAACCAGTTGCTGGAGACGGACGTGGTCGAGCGCGACCGCGGCCCCGAGATTCCGGTGACCGGCCCGGGCCACGGTGTGGACCCGGCCAGCGTCCAGTAACCTACTCGACCAGTTCGAACCCCTCGACCGTCCGGTCCCCGTCGCGGAACTGCTCCAGGTAGTACCGGACCCCCGGCTGGTGGGCTGCACCGACCACCAGCCGGACCTCCGTCGCCTCCTCGTTGTGGTAGACCGCGTAGTCGGCCATGCGCTCGTTGCGGGCGTGGGTCACCAGCTCCAGCTCCGGGTCGTGCCGGCGCAACCACTCGCGTTCGAGAGGCTGTGGGAGGAACGCCGTCTCGTAGTAGCGCTGGAGGTCGGCGAGCCGGGTCGGGTCCGTCGCGGCCTGCCGGTTCTTCCGGAACGCCTCGAACCCCGCTCCCGTCCCGAGGTCCTCGTGGCTCAAGAGGAACTCGGAGGCCACGTCGCCGAGCGCCCGCCGGAAGTCAGCCCCGTCCCGCCCCCCGTGGTCGTGGATGAGTTCGAACGTCGCCGCCCGGAACCGGTCCGCCAGCGACTGGAGTTCGGCCCGCACCCGGTCGAACGTGAGGGGCAGGAGGTCGTCCGCGTGGGAGTCGAGGCCGCGGGCGGCGCACTCGGCCATCGCCCACCGGTAGTCGTCCATCTCGCAGACGCCGAGGTCGGCGAAGTAGAGCTGGCGGACGCCCTGCTCGCAGTAGACGACCGCGCCGTCCTCGACCGCCGGGGCGATGTGCTCGCGCAGGTAGGCCCGTTCCGCCTCCGTCCCGGCGTGGGTGATGCCGTGGACGTGGAAGTCGTGGCCGGCGACCGTGACGCGGGTCCCGGGCAGCCCCGACGACCCCTCGCGGGTCGCCAGTTCGCGTGCCCGGAGGGTCGTCCACTCGTCCTTCGCCGCGAAGTACGCCTCGTGTTCGTCGGCTGCGCCGGTGAGCCGTCGGAGGTCGGCGAGGCTGTCACAGCCGCGGATCGCCGCCAGTCGCTCCCGGTCGCGTGGGCCGAGGCGCGGCTCGGTGCCGTCGTCGCTCCCCTGGGCCATCAGCGTCTCTAGCGGGCAGGTGCTCTTAACCGTGTGGGTGTCTGGCACGGTGGGTGCCGGGGTACACTCGCCACCGCGTCGCCGGGCGTTTCTTGACCCCACCGGTCGTAGCCGAGCTGGAAGATGTCCGTCGGGTCCCCCACACAGTTGAGCGAACCGGTCGTGCTCTCGCACGCGAAGCGGTCGCTGTTCCCCGAGCGCGAGGAGGCCGAGGCCTACGCCGTCGTCGACACCCAGTTCACGATGGACGCGTGGCGCGAGGACGAACCGGTCGACCCAGCCACCCGCGACGCCCTCTCGCCGTTCAACCACGTGCGCGTCGGCTCGGGCTATCCCGACCTCGTCGGCGTCGGCCCACTGGACGAGGCGCTCGTCTCCGGCCTCGACGACGAGACGCGGACGCCCCTGGTCGCGGTCGAGGCGAAGGGCTACCGCGGCGACGGCCGGGTCGACACCGAGCGCGGCGTCGTCCAGGCGCACGACCGCCTGACCGACGCGAACGTGGCCTACCTCGCGGCCCCGACCGCGGCCATCACCACGGGGACCCAGATGCTCGCCCGCGACCTCAACGTCGGCGTGCTCGGGGTCGACGCCGACGGGAACGTCACCCCGCTGGAGGTGCCCCACGTCGTCGGCGCGCAGTCGACCAGTGCCACGACCGCCCTGCGGTTCCAGGCGACCGCCCAGGGCGTCGCCGACCAGTCCTTCGACCTCAACCACCCGAAGAACTACCTCGCGTACCCGCTGGCGGTCCACCTCGACGGCCCGACAGACGACCTGGTGGCCGAACACGTCGTCGGCGCCACCGACGGGGCACGCCGGGGCGCCGCGTTCCTCGGACTGGTCGAGCAACCTGCTGGCGCGCCAGAGCCGGAGCTGACACCGCTCGGCGCGGAGGTCGTCCGGTTCGCCATGCGGGAGTACGGCGACGTGGGTGACGCACTCCGGGCCTTCGCCGACTGGAAGCGCTCGCGCAAGCGGTTCACCGCGGTCGCTCCGCGCTGGGCCCAGCTCGCCCGCCAGGTCGTCTTCGAGTACCCGGCGACGAGCCTGCTCGTCACCGAACTCCAGCGGCTGCACGACGACGGTGTCCGGAAGCCGACGCTCCGCCAGCTCGTGCGCGACGTGTACGAGCGACACCCCTCCTTCGCAGTCGAACTGTTCGTGAGCAGCCGGGACGAGGCGCGCCGCCGCGTCCTCCGCGACGACGGGACGCTGGTCGAGGACGCCCTCGCCGACGGCTCGGTCTACCAGTCCGGCACGACCTTCCAGCTGAAGGCGATGCTCTATCACGCCGGTATCGTCACCGAGCGTGGGACCGAACCGTGCAACCTCGACCCGACCGCGGACGTGTGGGCGCTGGCCAACCCGCTCTGAGTGACTCACCCTCGACACGTTGCCGAAACGTATATTCGTGCAAGCCCACACTTCCACCCATGAGTGATGCGTCGGGGCTCGCAGTCGGCGACACGGCCCCCGAGTTCGTCGCCCCCCTCGTCCGACCCGGCGGCGGGACCGAACAGACCCGCCTCTCGACCCTCCTGGACGAGGCACCCGTACTGCTGTGTTTCTACACGAACGACTTCACGCCGGACTGCACCGGCGAGTGGTGCGAGTTCCGCGACTACGACTGGTTCGACGACGCCGAGGGCAACGTCCAGATCGTCGGCGCGAGCAAGTCCCGCCCGCTGACGCACAAGACCTTCATGTCGACGTTCGGGCTGGACTTCCCCCTCATCTCCGACCCCGAACTCGACCTCGCCGAGGCGTTCGACGTGAAGTACCGCACGTTCAAACTGTTCCCCCGGTCGAAACGGTCGTGCTTCCTCATCGACCGCGACCGTACCGTCCGCTACAAGTGGGTCGGCGAGCACCCGCTGGACCCGACGATGGACACTCCCCCGGTCGAGGAGGTCTACCGGGCGGTCCGGCAGGAACTGGAGGACGCCGAGTTGCAGCCGCGACCCGCCGAGGAACGCGAGGGCTTCGGCGACGACGACTGGAGTTTCTGAGCCGCCGGCCGACCGAAAGTGGGTCGGATTCGGGTAACAGTTAGGCAAACTATATTTATGGTTCGCTAACTCGATAGGAAGTAATGAGCGCACAGCCGACCGTCACCGTCGAGGTCACCCCACGTCAGGACGTGGTCCTCAAGACCATGTTCTCGGGACTCATCGCCGGCCTGCTCCTCGTGCTCGCACCGTTCGTGCTCTCGCTGTCGCCACTCGCCATCGGCACGAGCCTCGAACTCACCACCGCCGTCTCGAACCCGTGGGTCTGGCACCTGGTGTTCTCCGCCCTGTTCGGCGGCGTCTTCGGCGTCCTCGTCCACTCGCGCCCGCTGTGGCACTACGGTCGCGGCTTCCTCGGCCCCGTGGTCGGCCTGGTCTTCGGCGTCCTCTCCTGGGGCGCGGCGTACGCCCTCATCGAACCCCTCTGGCTCGTCAGTCACGGTGTGACGTCGATGGCCATCTTCCCGGTGTACAGCGAGCTCTCGCTGGTGACCTACGCGGTCTGGGGGACGCTCGTCGGGCTGGTGTCGAACGTCGTTCCCTGACCGCCGTCCTGCTGCCGCTGTCGCTCTCTCTGTCTCCACCCGGCACGGCGCTACCGAACGTACAGTACCGACGCGTTCGTCGTCGTGGTGTTCGTCTGTGCGGTCGTGGTCGTCGCAGTTGTCGTAGTTGTCGTGGTAGTCTGGGCAGTTGTCGACTGCGTGGTGGTGTTCTGTGTGGTGGTGTTCTGCGTGGTGGTCGTCTGTGTAGTGGTCGACTGCGTGGTGGTGTTCTGTGTGGTGGTGTTCTGCGTGGTGGTCGTCTGTGTAGTGGTCGTCTGCGTGGTGGTGTTCTGTGTGGTGGTCGTCTGCGTGGTGGTGTTCTGTGTGGTGGTCGTCTGCGTGGTGGTGTTCTGCGTGGTGGTCGTCTGGGAGGTGGTCACGTTCGTCGTCGTGTCTGTCGCGTTCCCGGTCGTCGAGGTGGTCTCGTCCTCTGCGGATGCCCCCTCGATGGAGACGTTCACCGAGACCGGTTCGGAGTCGCTCAGCGCCCCGTAGGTCTGGTAGCCGCCGACGAGTGCGAGGCCGAGGAGCGCCACCAGGAGCAGGGCTATCCGGACCTGTCGGGGTGGTGTTCGGTCCGTCATCGACCATCCACCTCGCTGGGGTCGGGCGACCCGTCTGAACCACGCGGTTCCCAGAGGTCCCCCGGGTCGTCGGTGGGGCCATTGCCGTTCGGACTGGACCACTGCGGCTCTGGCCAGTCGATGTCGGGTGCCTGCCCGGGCTCCCAGGCGACCGGTTCGAGTCCGGTGTCGAACTCGAACTCCGTGGCGCGCTCGCCAAGGTCGACCCGGGCGGGCGGCAGGGTCGGGTCCTCGTCGTCCCCGTCCCCCGCCGTCGCGGTCCCGTCGTCGTCGGACCCACCCGTCACCACGACGAAGCCCGCGAACAGGAGGCCGGCGGCCGACGCGACCGCGAGGGCGACCGAGACCGGGTCCAGTCGCTGGTAGGCCATCCAGCCGCTGTAGGGTGCATAGAGTGCGAACAGGAGCAGGCTCAGGCGGAAGTCCCGCTGGCTCAGCGTGATCGTCGCTGGCCCGTCATCAGCGTCGTCGTCTGGCTCCTCCCGTGGCCCGCCCATCGCTCCGGGTTCGTTCTCCTGCCCCACCGACTCGGCGTCGGACGCTACAGCGTCGGGCTCCTCCGTCCCGCCCTCGTCGTCGGGTCCGTCACGTATCGCGGCCGCCGCGGTCCAGAGCTCGGTGACGACCAGCAGTGCGAGCGGCCCGGCCACCAGGAGGCCGAAGCCGGTCGTCGTGTTCGCGAAGCCGACCACGTGCCCCACGTACGGGAGGACGTACTCGACCTCCCCGACGATCTGCTCGGCCTGTACCGGTGCCCTGTCAGGGTCCTCGTTCGCATCGCCCTTCGTCAGGAACTGCAGACCATCCTCGCGGGGCTGGACCTCGACGATGCGGTGCGTTGTCGGCGTCCCGTTCTGGCCGAAGGTGATCACGTCGCCGGACTCGAGGCGCTCGGGGTCGACCTCGGTCACGACCACGGCATCGCCCGGACTCATCGTCGGCTCCATGCTCCCCGAGAGGACGACGAAACTGTGGTCCGCGCCCACGACCTGCGGGACGCTGTAGACGACGAACGGCACCAGTACGGCCAGGACGACGAGGAAGGCGAGGATTCGCAGCGCCCGGAGCCACCGTGGACGGCTCATGGCTGTCCCCTCCGGTCGGATCGCTGTGTCAGTCGGTACATTGTCGTGCGGTGAATTCGAGGGTCATCGTCTGTGAGTCGGTCGGCGCGTCCGGTGGAACCGACAGGGTGAGTTCGGTCATCCGAGGCCGGTCGGTCGGACCGCATCGCCCGAGGTCGAGCGTCGTCGGCAGGGCCGTCGCCTCCAACTGCTTCGCGATGGTCTCCAGTCCGTCTGCCTTCGGTCCCCGGTGTCGGACCTCGATGGTCGCCCCGGTCTCGGCCATCGCGTCGCCACGAACCTCGAGGCCGGTCTCGGCCGCCATGTTCGTCTGGAGCGCGACCGTGAGGGTGCGCTCGGTCCCGGCGGTGACCGTCAGCGACGGGTCGACCGTCCCGGCGTCGGCGTAGGTCGAGGGGAACGGGCCGTCGGTCTGCGGTGGGTCGACCTCGCCGGCGTCGGTCCGACAGGCGACCTGCAGGTCGAGTTCGCTGGCCTGGATGAGGTTCCCCTCGAAGCTCTCGTCGTCGGTCAGCAGGGCGTGCGTCCCGGCACCGCCGACCAGACCGACGGTGCAGAGCACGCCCGCTGCGCCGAGCAACTGGCGGCGTGAGAGCTCCTCACCGGTCATCACGAACCCACCCCCGTCGATCCGTGTCGTCGCGTCGGTCGGACGGTCCCCTGAGCATCGTCAGGTCGTTCGAACGGCAGCCCCATAACTAGCCCTCGCATACCACACATCGGGGCCCACACGGGCCAGAGACGGTGGCATGCGGCCGTTCCCTGCGAGACGACGGTCGATAACCGGTGGCTATAAACTGTTTTCACCCACGTTTCCAGTTGTCGAGCCTGGTCGGCGCCGGGTCGGTGGGTTCGCTGTGGGTGCGGGTGCAGCCGGTGCGGTCGGTGTGAGGTCACGGACGGGCGAGAGCGGTTCCTCCCGGTGGTCGGTGGCGGGTCCGTGCCCCGCCGGTGTGTCGAACTGGATCGCATACGTCGCTACTCCCACCGGCGGAATCGAACCGCCGCTACCCCTGCCGGTCGGGGTGGGGCCGCTGGCCACCGTGGGTATCGTTCCCCACTTCGCTGTCGTGGGCTGCTGGTCGTCGCGGCCGGTCGAGCGGCTGCGGACCGTCGGGCTCGCCCGGGAGTCTCACCCGTTGGTCCCGCTGGTCGTCGTGGCCATACCACTCCCGTCGTTGTGGCGGCACTGCTCCGTGTAGAACCCGAGGTCGAACGACACGCCGTCTGTCTGGACCTCGTCTCCCGTATCGGCCGGCAACCACCACTCGAAGCCGATGTAGGCCGTCGTCGAGTTCTGGAAGCACTCCCGTCCGGGGTCACCTTCCGGGGTCGGGACGGTATCCGTGGTACAGCAGACCCCGAGGTTGCTGATACCGGCCGGCTGGCCGGATGCGGTATCGGGTGTCGAGAAGACGACCTCGTCGAGGACGACGCCCGGGGCCGGCCAGACGTACAGTTTCTCGCCCTGGTTCCCACCCTTGAGGCTCACGATGCGGACCGGGAAGTCCGACGAGAGGGTGATCGAGCCCGCGCCGATGTCCACGCTGTCGACGGTCAACGACCCACCACAGGCCGGATACTCGGTCTTGCTCGCGAGGGTGTCGGCCTCGATAGACGTCCCGACCAGGTCGTCGATGTCCAGGGTCTCCGCGTAGTCCGCACAGGTCAGGTTCCGGGCACCCTTGGTCGCGAACGGTTCCTCGGTGGTCAGGTACGTCGTCGCACCGTCGTCGGTCGAGACGACCGTCGCACCCGCGGGGGCCGTCGGCTCCGTCCCGGTGCTGTCCGTGACGGGTTCGGCGTCGAGTGGGTACATCCCCGCTTCAAGGAGGGTGAGAACGTTGCGGAGCGACCCGGTCAACGGGAGCACCTGCTCGCCATCCTGGAGCCGGTTGTCGCCCTCGCCAGCATCCTTGTCTTCGAAGTCGGCGCCGTAGACCCCGTCTGGGCCCGTGTCGTACCACATCGCTGCCCGGAGTTCGTCCAGGAGTTCGACCGTATCCGAGGCGCTGTCCTCTGAGGCGGGCCGTGCCTCGGTCTCCTCCTCGCCGTCGGCCGCCGCCTCGGGCTCTGTCACTCCGTTCTCTGCTGCGTCCCGGAGTGTGCCGGTCAGCCAGACGTACCCCGGATTGCCACAGAGGTGCAGACTGAAGGTCACCTCACCGAAGTCGCCGGGCTTGACGTCCGAGACGTTCACCAGTGGGTCGCCGGCGGCCGTGGTCTGTGGGTTCGGTTCCTCCCCGAAGGTTCCCCGCGTCCGGAACGGGTGGGCGAGAACGCCCTCGCCGCCGTCCAGGTCGGCCGGCAGGTCACACAGCGTGCTGTCGTCCGCCAGCTCGGCCTGCCGGGCGTCGTACGCCTCGGCCGTCGAGAGCACGTCCGGGAACGCCTCGATGGCCGTGTTCGCGAGGAGCTGGTCCGGGTCGCTGACGAACACCGACTGCTCGGCCGGCGGCGCCGCCGACGGGAATCCGACCAGCCCGTCCCCGGGTTCCGACGCGACGGTGTCGATACCCTCGCCCTCGTCCGCCGACCAGTCCGAGTAGTGCTCCGTCCAGTCGACCTTGAGGTCCAGCTCGCCGGCGACCAGCCGGTTCGCCTCGTACGATTCCCTGTCGCTGAAGTAGGCGCTCGTCCCGAAGCCGACGCCTACCGACGCGACACCGGCCGTCCCGAGTGCCGCGAGCGCTTTCCGTCGTGAAAGTTCGAGGTCCTCCCCTGACATCGTTCTCCCCCTCCCCGGGGATGACCCACCGGCGGAATCGAACCGCCGAGACGCGTCTGCCGCGCCGCGAGTCCCGGACGGGCCGGGCGTTCGCGTGCCGTCGTGGGCCGCTAGCTGCCGACCTGTTCCTCACTCGACGACCACGTCGAAGGCGACGTCCTCGTCGCCGCCCGGGAAGTCACCCTGTAGCGAGACCGTCGTGGTCCCGCTGTACTCGAAGGACTGACTCCCGTCGAAGCCGGGGTCGATGGAGAGGTAGCGGATCTCCCGCCCCGTGCCGTCGTTCGTGGCGGTGACACCGTCTGGCACCGGCGAATCCGGGGCCCCGCCGTCGACGCTCAGCGACAGGTCGTCGATCTCGACTGTCGCCTCGTCGGCCTTGCCCTGGACCGCGATGCGGCCGCTCGGTTCGCTCGACAGCGTCTGCGAGATGGTGTTGCCGTCGAACGTGAAGCTCAGCTCGTCGCTGCTGTCGTCGTAGGAGACCATCCAGTCGACGGTCTTGCCACTGGTCCAGCTGTACTCGCCCTGGCTGAAGTTCGAACTGCCGGGTGCGTCGCCGACCGCGAGCTCCCACGTGTTCTGTCCACCGAAGCGCGCCCGGGCGCCGCCGGAGATGGTCTGGTCGCCGTTGTAGTTCTCCTGAACCTTGGCGAAACCGTTGCCCCGCTTGCCGGAGATCTGGAGGTTGGTGCCGGACTGCCCGGAGCCGTCGTTGTGCCGGCACTGCTCGGTGTAGAAGCCGAGGTTGAACACGACGGAGTCGGTCTGGATCTCGTTGGCGTGGTCGACCGGCAGGTACCACGCGAAGCCGATGTAGTGGGTCTCGCTGGCGGCGAAGCACTCGCGTTCGCCCAGCTCGGGGTCGGTCTCGTTGCCGATGCCGCCGATCTCGTCGTAGTCGGTCGAGAGGTCACCGTCGAGCGGGATACCGTCGTCCGTCGAGAGTGCCTCGAGGTCAGAGCCGAGGGTCCCACGGCGGAACACCTGCTCGCCCGTCTGCTGGACGATGATGTCCCCGATGTCGTCGAAGACGTCGTCGATGTCGGTGATCTCGCCGACAAAGGCGTTCTCGTCGGCGTCGTCGATCGTCCCGTCGTCGACCTTATCGGGACTTGAGATGTCCTCCATGAGATTCTGGTCGGCCCCGCTGCCGTAGGCGATGGAGATGATGTGGATGCCAGCGTCCTTGGCGGCGGTCGCATTACCCCGGGCGTCACCACCCGTATTCTGCACGCCGTTGCTCAGCACGACCATGTACTGGTTGTCACCGGACCCCCCGGCGAGTTCGCTCTGAGCGTCGCTGATGGCGTCCGCGATATTCGTCGTCCCGCCGGCACTCAGTCCATCGATACTGTCTTTGACGTCCTGCCGGGCGGAACCGAGAGGCTCGTCCACGGTTCCCTGATCGCTGAAGGACACGAGGCCGACCTGAGCGCCTGGACCAAGTGCATCGACCAGCGACTTCGCCCCGTCCTTGGCGTTCTGGAACTTGTTGGGCTCGCCCTGCGGGTCCATCGACCCGGACCGGTCAAGGACAATCATCACGTCCGCCGTCTCGCCCTCCTGTTCGACGGTCCCCTCGTCGATGACGTTGTCGCCGTCCTCGTCGTACCACCAGACGGTCTGGATGGCGTCGAGCAGTTCCACGCCCGGCCCCTCGTCGGGGTCTTTCGACTCCGGCTCTGAGAGCCCGTTCTCGCTGGCGGCGACGTTCGAACCCTGGAGCCACACGTACCCGTCGTTGTCACAGAGGTGGAAGCTCAGGGTGAGCTCGCCGAAGTCGCCGGGCTTGACGTCCTCGAGGCTGACGAGCGGCTTGGGCTCGTCATCCTCGTCCAACGTGTCGTCGTTGCTGGTCCGGAGCCCGTTCGCCGGATTGAGATCCTCGGGCGTGTCCGCGCCGTCGACGCAGATGTCGCCGACATTACCCTCGCCGAAGGAGTCCTGGACCCCGTCGTCGTTCGTGTCCGGGTAGGCCTCGACGGCCGTGTTGTCCATGAACTGCCCGAGGTCGTCGGTGTGGACCCAGATGAGTGGGTTCATCGGGTCCGGCAGGCCGACGTAGTTCGAGGTGTCGTCCGGTTCGGACATCAGGACCTCGTTATCCAGATTCTTGCTCTCGTCATCGGACCAGTCGGAGTAGTGCTCCTCCCAGTCGACCTTGAGGTCCAGCTCGCCCGCGGTGAGGGTGTTGCCCTCGAACCGCTCGGAGTCGCTGAAGAACGCCGACGTTCCGAGGCCCGCCCCCGCCGACGCCGCGCCGATTGTTCCCAGTGCGGCCAGTGCTTTCCGCCGTGAGATCTCGAAGTTCTCACCTGACATAGTCGTTCATCCCCCGTATCGGGGAGGCTCACCGGCGGAGTCGAGCCGCCGAGAGTACGGCCGTCACCCCGTGGCCGCGCCCTGATCCCCCGTGAGCACCTCGTGCCAACGACTGTCACCCACCCACTTACTTAATTGCCAGAATTGTGTCAAAACGGCTGTTTAATCGACTATACGGACGGGCTACTGCGTCGGTTCGAACGCGCACCACCGAGAGAATCGGGGGATGGGAGAGCGACCACGGCGGGACGCTCACGGGAGTGCGGTTGTCACAGCTATCGTCGTCACACAGGCCGCCAAACGCCTCTATGCGCAACCTACTTCTCACGCCCACATCGATATCCGCCGCCTATCCTCGGGACGTGACGGCAAATGCGTCCTTAGCTATCCAAGCGTGGATTAATTCTCTGGAAATCGAGGTAAGTACAGTATAGCTAATTACATACCAGCACACGTGTGTCCCATGTTAGACTCTAGCAGGCTGGGTGGGTCGACGTTCGGCGACCGGGGAGAGGCGATCTGTGAGACACAGATACACGACCTGCTGAGCAACGACCGTCGCCGTCGTGTCATCGAACAGCTGAAGGAGGAGCGTCCCTGGATGACGTTGCGCCAGCTCGCGGACCACATCGCCGAACTCGAGGCCGACGAATCGCCGGCACCGAGCAACCTCCGGGACAGCGTCTACGTCTCGCTCCACCAGGGACACCTCCCGAAACTCGACGAGGCCGGCATCGTCGACTACGACAAGGACCGGAAGGAGGTGACGCTGCAGGAGACCGCACGCCAGGTGGACGTGTACATGGAGGTCGTCAACCGCTGGGGGGTCACGCAGGCGACGTACTACCGGGTGCTGGCGACGGTGAGTCTCCTCACGGTCGTCCTCGCGGAGATCGGGACCCTGTCGTCGCTCCCGGGGAACACGGTGCTGTACGCGAGCGTGTTCCTGGCCATCGTGGCGGTGTCGACGGCCCACCAGCTCTGGCAGCGTCGCTGGTTCCTCCTCCGGCGTCTGCTCGAATCGAACACCGACTGAGCGAGCCGCGTCAACTCGTCCCGCCGTGCCCGGTACCGCCGGGGCAGGTCGGTGGGGCCTCGGTGCCCGGCAGGGACGTTTTTGCCGTCCTCTCCCGTGTGGCTACGTATGACGACAGCGAGAGACGACCGCGCAGCCGGCACGCTCCTCGGCCTCGCCTGCGGCGACGCCCTCGGCCGCCCGGTGGAGTTCCGGTCGCCGGCCAGCATCGAGTCGACGCACGGCCGCCTCGACGAGATGGTCGGCCACGGGACGCACGACCAGCCGGCCGGGACCGTCACCGACGACACCGACATGATGCTGTGTATCGCCCGGAGCCTCGCAGAGCGTGGCGAGTTCGACGGCGAAGACGTCGCCGAGCGCTTCGTGGGCTGGTACGAGTCGGGTCCGTTCGACATCGGCATCATGACCGGCCAGTCCATCCGGGCGTTCCGGGACGGCGTGGCGTGGGACGAGGCGGGCCGGCAGGTCTGGGAGGCCAGCGCCGAGGGGTCGAACGCCGGGAACGGGAGCGTGATGCGCTGTGTGCCGCACGCGCTGGCCTTCGGGGACGACCCCGACGAACTCGTCGCGGTGAGCCGCGAATCCTCGGCCATCACGCACGCGGACCCGCGGTGTACCTGGGGCTGTGCGCTGGTCAACCTCGTCGTGGCGAGCCTCCTCGACGGCGCGGAGCCGATGGATGCGCTCGACGCCGGACTCGACCGTGTGCGCGACGAGGCCCCGGCCGAACTCGTGACGGCGGCCGAGGCGGTCCCGACGATGGCGCCGGACGACCTGCAGAACTCGGGGTACGTCGTGACGACGGTGCAGGCCGGCTTCTTCCACGGACTCCGGGCCGACACGGCGGCGGACGCCATCGTCGAGGCGGTCGCGATGGGTGGCGACGCCGACACCATCGGCGCGGTCGCGGGGGCCGTCGCCGGGGCGCGGTTCGGGGCGAGCGCGCTCCCGGAGGACTGGCTCGACGCGGTCGACGTCACAGAGGAGTGCCGGGACCTGGCCGGCGACCTGCTCGCGCTCCGCGATAGCTGAGACTACGACGACGGCTCGCGCCGCCCCCAGACGACCTTCTCGCGGTCGAGTCGGATCTCGATATCGTCGGTCACGGTGAGCTGGCAGGAGAGCCGCGGGTAGCCAAAGCGGGCCGCGAGGTCGTCGTGCCAGTGTTCGGGCGCCTGCTCGTCCAGCAGCCGGACGCCGCAGGTCGCACAGAGGCCGCGGCCGCCGCAGTTCGCCCGCCGGGTCAGCCGCGAGTGCGGTGACAGGTCGTTGCGCAACAGCACGTCCCGGAGCGCCTCGCCGGCCGCTGCGACCAGCAGCCGCGTCTCTGCGCCGTCGTGCACGGTCACGTAGGCGATCTGCTGGCGGTCGCCACCGTTCCGTCTCCGGGTTTCGGACACGACTATCACTACGTGTCGGGCGAACAAAAGTAGACTCAAACCGGCATTTTAGCTTGCGGCAGTTAATTGCAACCCGGGTCCCTATCCGGTAGTGTGCCCCGTGACGACCCGGCACCAGCCGGCGAGTCGCGCCCCTCGGTCGCCGACACCGACGCGTCGGCCGTTGCCCGCGGCCCTGTCGGTCGTCGCCATCCACGACACCGGCGAAAGGCACATCCCCGCTGACGTTCGACCCTCCCCACGTGACACGCGATGCCCGCGGCGCTGCCGCCCTCCCATCCACCGCCCTCCCACTCGACGCCGCGGCCAGTCGCGAGGTCGACACCGCGACGTTCGGCCTCGGCTGTTTCTGGGGACCGGACGCCCGCCTGGGCGTCCGTCCCGGTGTCGTCCGGACCCGCGTCGGCTACGCCGGCGGGTCCACCCCGTCCCCGACCTACCGCGACCTCGGCGACCACACCGAGGTCGTCCAGGTCGACTTCGACCCCACCGAGACCAGCTACCGCGACCTGCTGGACTGGTTCGTCCGCGCGCACAACCCCCGGGCCAACTCGCCCATCCGCCAGTACGACAACGTCGTCCTCTGGCACGACGTGGGCCAGCGCGAAGCGGTCGAGGACGTCATCGCGGAACAGGAGACCCGCCACGGCCACGTCAACACCCGCGCCGAACCGCTCGACGCCTTCACCGTCGCCGAGGACTACCACCAGAAGTACCGGCTGCGCAGCGCGCCGGACCTGTTCGACGCGCTCGCGGCCCGCTACGACGACGCGGCCGTCCGGGAGTCGACAGTCGCGGCCCGGCTCAACGGGTTCGTCGCCGGGTACGGCTCGGCGGCCCTGCTGGCCGACGAAGGTGCGGCGTACGGCCTGCCCGACGAGCTGCTGGCGACGCTCCGCGAGCGCGTGGCGTGACGGCCTCGTTTCGCACCCGCGTCGGCGCCTGCCGTGCCCCCGGTTGATACGTGGGCGGCCCCTCTCTCCGGTATGGACGTTCCACTCCACGATGACCTGGACGGACAGGTCGCGCTGGTCACCGGCGCGAACCGCGGTCTCGGCGCCCGCATCGCGGCCGACCTCGCCGACCTCGGCGCGGTCGTCTACGCCGGGGTCCGCGACGCCGACTACGAGGCGCCCGGCGACCAGCGGGTGGTCGAACTCGACGTGACCGACGAGGAGAGCATCCGCGCCGCCGTCTCCTGCATCGAGGTCGAGGCCGACCGCCTCGACGTACTGGTGAACAACGCGGGTATCACGGACCCGTCCGGCAACACCCTCGTCGACGACTCGGTCGACGACGTCGACGCCGTCCTCCAGACCAACCTCCGGGGGCCGATGCTGCTGGCGAAGTTCGCGCTCCCGCTCCTCCTGCGCCGACCCGGCGGTCGCGTGGTCAACCTCTCCAGCGGGATGGGCGCCCTCGGCGAGGAGATGACCGGCGGCGCGCCCGCCTACCGCGTCTCGAAGACCGGGCTCAACGGATTGACGGCGTACCTCCACGGGGAGTACCGCGACGACGGGCTCCTCGCCAACTCGGTCTGTCCCGGGTGGGTCCGCACCGACATGGGCGGCGAGAGTGCGCCCCGGAGCGTGGCGGCGGGTGCCGACACCCCGGTCTGGCTGTCCCGGTTCGCGCCCGACGCGCCCGGCGGGCGGTTCTGGCGCGACCGCGAGGTCGTGGACTGGTAGCGGTCCGGGGGGCGTAACGACCCGTTACTCGGGACACACGGGCGATTAGCCATGGCCTGCGCTATCGTACGGCACGTTATGACGAAACGAATCCTCGTGGTCGGCGCGACCGGGTTGCAGAGTGGCGCGGTCGTCGACGCGCTCCTCTCCGGGGTGTACGGCGACTTCGGCGTCTACGCGATGACTAGCGACGTCAAGAGCGACGACGCCGTCGACCTCCGTCGACTCGGTGCCCGCATCGTCCCGGGCGACCTCGACCGACCCGGCTCGTACCGTCCCTACTTCGAGCAGGTAGACGGGGCGTTCCTCGTCACCGACAGCACCGACGCCGACTACGACCGCGAGGTGCGCCGGGGCTACGACTTCGTCGACGCCGCGGCCAGGGCCGGCCTCGACCACCTCGTGTTCGCGTCCGCCATGGGCGCGGACTTCTACGCCGACGTCGACATGCTCGACGCCAAACTCGCCATCGAGCGCCGCATCCGCGACCGCGGCGTCCCCGCGACCGTCGTCCGCCCCGGCGTGTTCGTCCAGCACTTCGAGGCCGAGCGCGCGGCCGTCAGGGACGGTGAACTCGCCTGGCCCGTCTCGCCGACCACCCTCCTCCCGCTGGTCGACGCCCACGACGTGGGCGCGGTGGCCGCGATGGCCTTCGCGCACCCGGAGCGGTTCGTCGGCGAGGACGTCGACCTCGCGGGCGACCTGCTCACCCTGCCCGAGATGGCCGAGGCGTTCAGCGCCACCATCCAGCGCGAGGTCGACCCGGTCCACCTCTCGCGCGAGGAGGCCGGCGAGCGCTTCGGCGAGCAGACCGTCGCGTACCTGCACTGGATCGACGGCATGGGCGGGCTGAAGTTCGACGCCACCCACCTCGCAGAACTGGACATCCAGCCGCGCTCGCTGCGGGAGGCACTCGACGCTGGCGACTGGAAGCCCACGCCCGCACTGCCCTGAGAGAAGTGGTTCTCCGGTTCTCCGGCCCTATTCGAGGACGACGAGCACGTCGCCCATGTCGACGCTCTGGCCCTCGGCGATGGCCACCTGCGTGACCGTCCCGCCGCGGGAGGCGACGATGTCGTTCTCCATCTTCATCGCCTCGAGCACGCAGAGCACGTCGCCGGAGGCGACCTCGTCGCCCTCGCCGACCTCGACGGAGAGGATGGTGCCCTGCATCTCGGCCTCGACGACCTCGCCGTCGCCCTCGACCTCGACGCCGCCGCCGGAACCGCCACCCGAGCTGCTGCCGCCCGAGTCACCGCCGCTGCCGCCGCGCTTCGGGCCCGCGGAGCCACCCTGCCCACCGAGGGGCATCGCGCCGCGTTCCTCCAGGTTGACCTCGAAGCGCTTGCCGTTGACCTCGACGGTGAACTCGCGCTCGACGACCTCGTCGTCCTCCTCGGCCGAGCCGCTGCCGCCACTGCCCCACTGCTCCTGGGCCTCGGCGATGCGGTCGTGGTCGAGGTGTTCGTCGAGGTACTTCGTCGTGTGCGTGCCGAGGACGAACGCCTCGTCCGAGAGCATCAGCCGGTGGAACGGGATGATGGTCGTGACGCCCTCGATCTCGTACTCGCGGAGCGCGCGCAGCGAGCGCTCGATACACTCGTCGCGGTCGCTCCCGTGGACGATGAGCTTCGCGATCATCGAGTCGTAGTCGGTGACGATCTGGTCGCCCTGGCGGAGCGCGTCGTCCATCCGGACGCCGATGCCACCCGGCGGGTCGTACGTCGCGAGCTTGCCACCCGGCGCGGGGGCGAACTCGTTGGCGGCGTTCTCGGCGTTGATGCGGAACTCCATCGCGTGGCCGGAGAGGTCGACGTCGTCCTGCGAGAAGGTGATCTCCTCGTCGGCGGCGACTCTGAGCTGCCACTTCACGATGTCGATGCCCGTCAGCTCCTCGGTGACGGTGTGCTCGACCTGGATGCGGGTGTTGACCTCGAGGAAGTAGAAGTTCGCGTCCGGACCGAGGACCTCGCCCGATTCGGCGTCGCGGTCTTCCTCCTCGACGAGGAACTCGAAGGTCCCGGCGTTGTAGTAGCCGGCCGAGTCCGCGCCGCGGCGGGCCGCCGCACCGATCTTCTCGCGGAGTTCGTCCGAGAGCGCCGGGCTCGGACCCTCCTCGATGACCTTCTGGTGGCGGCGCTGGAGCGAGCAGTCGCGCTCGCCGAGGTGGCGGACGTTGCCGTGGTGGTCCGCGAGGATCTGCACCTCGATGTGGCGCGGGTTCTCGAGGTAGCGCTCGAGGTAGACGTTGTCGTTGTCGAAGTAGGCCTCGCCCTCGCGCTTGGCGCTCTGGAGCTGGTCGGCGGCCTCGTCGGGGCTCTCGACGATCTTCATGCCGCGCCCACCACCGCCACCCTCCGCCTTGATGGCGATGGGGTAGCCGTGCTCTTCGCCGAACTCCGTGACCTCCTCGGGGTCCTCGACGGGGTCGGTCGTCCCGGGGACGATGGGCACGTCGGCCTCGCGCATCGTCTTGCGGGCCTTCGTCTTCTCCCCGAGTTGCTCCATCGAGTCGGCGGCCGGGCCGACCCAGGTGATGCCCTCCTCGGCCTCGACCTTGCTCGCGAACTCCGCGTTCTCCGCGAGGAAGCCGTAGCCGGGGTGGATGGCGTCGGCGTCGGCCTTCCGGGCGGCCTCGATGACCGCCTCGTGGTCGAGGTACGAGTCGGCCGCGCGGGCGGGGCCGACGTTGTACGCCTCGTCGGCGTAGCGGACGTGGCCGGAGTTCTTGTCCGCCTCGCTGTAGACGGCGACCGTGGAGATGTTGAGTTCCTCGCAGGCGCGCATGACTCGCACTGCGATCTCACCTCGGTTCGCGACGAGAACCTTCCTGAACATTCTTGAGCGAACCCACTCACGAAGGCCACCTTACTTTGTCGGTTCGCAAGACCTGCCGGAAAGCAACAACGACGGATGGGGAGAAACGCCACGGAGCGGGTGTTGACGGGTTCTGACGGGTGTTTGGGGTCGGCTCTCCCTGCGACTCAGTCGGGTCCGTCGCTCTCGACGAGTCGGCGCATGACCGCCGCCTCCGCCTTCCTGAGGTGGTTCGAGGCGGTCGAGGGGGCACACTCGAGCGTCTCGGCGACCGCCGCGAGCGACCCGGACCGGGGGACGTCGTAGTAGCCGACCTCGACGGCGACGGCGACGGCCTCGCGCTGTCTGGCGGTCATCGCGCCGGCGAGGCGCTGGTGCCGGGAGTCGAACTCGCCGATCTCGTTGACCGTCACGTCGATGGCCTCGGGGAGTTCGTCGAGCATGGTCTGGAGGTCCTCGGAGGACCCGATGACCGTCATCCGCATGGCGGCGTCGGTGTCGTAGATGATGGGCGGGAACACGAGGAGGTTCAGTGCGACGAAGGCTTCGCGCCACTCCATGTCGACGTCGCGGATCTCCTGGCAGGCGTAGACGTAGAACGACTCGTCGTCGATGGGCGTGAGGTCGTACCACCGGATGGAGTCGACGCCGTCGATGACCGGTTCGTAGCGTTCGCGGTCGGCTTCGACGTAGAACAGTTCGTACTCGATGCCGTGCTCGGGCTGGACGTTCCACGTCAGGAGCTCCTCGTACCGGACGACGTCCTCGTGCCGGATGAACGACTGCATCGGGTGGAGCATCCAGTCGGGCTGCCGGATGCGGACGTCGAGGTACCGCATGGGTCGTCTCGTACTGTCGGACGCGAGCCCAAAACAGTGCCGGGGGCGTATAAAAGGAGGCTAGCCCTTTCGACAGAATCGGCTTGCCAGCCTGCGGTGTATCTCCACCCGTGATGGCGCACACGAGTTCACGAGAACGGGACGCACCCGCCGACAGCGCCGACAGCGACGGCCTCCCGCCCGGCCCCGACGGCCTCCCGGTCCTCGGGAACACCCTCCAGCTGGCGTCCGACCCCGCCTCGTTCTACGACGAGCTGGCGTCCTACGGCGACCTGGTCGCCTACCGCGCCGGCGGCATGCAGTTCTGTACGCTCCTCCACCCGGACTACGTCGAGCAGGTGCTCGTGACCGACGCCGACCGGTTCGGCAAGTGGGGGCTGACCGACTTCGGCGTGGACTTCGCGGCCGAGGGCATCCTGTTCACCGAGGGCGAGACGTGGAAGCGCCAGCGGACCATGGCCCAGCCGGCGTTCCAGCTCGACCGCATCCGCGGGTACGGCGACAGCATGCAGGCCTTCGCCGCGGCCCTGGCCGACGGCTGGGACGACGGCGACGTCGTCGCGGCGACCGACACCTTCTCCGACCTGACGCTTCGCATCCTCACGAAGTCGCTGTTCGACCTGGACCTCGACGAGAGCGACCGGGGCGCGGTCGTCACCCGCGCCGCGACCGAGTTCAACCGGTGGGCCGAGCCCTCGCTCTCGACGTTCGTCCTCCCGAACTGGGTCCCGACGCCCCGGCGCCGCCGGCTCGACCGGGCGATGGGCGACTTCGAGGCCCTGGTCGACGACCTCATCGCGGAGCGCGCGGCCGCCGAGGGCGACCACGACGACCTGCTCGCGATGCTCCTCTCGGCCCGGGGCGAGGACGGGGACATCTCCGACCGGGAGCTCCGGGACACGATGATGACCTTCCTCTTCGCCGGCCACGAGACCACGTCGCTCGCGCTCACCTACACCTGCTACCTGCTCGCGACCCACCCCGACGTTGCCGACCGCCTTCGCGCCGAGGTGGACGAGGTGGTCGGCGAGGACCCCGTCGACGTGCTCGACCTGCCCGCCCTCTCCTTCCTCGACCGGGTCGTCACGGAGTCGATGCGTCTCTACCCGCCGGCGTTCATCCTCTTCCGGAAGGCCCGCGAGGACGTGACACTCGGCGGCTACACCATCCCCGAGGGCACGAAGCTCACCCTCCCGCTGTTCCGCATCCACCGTGACGACCGGTGGTACGACGACCCCGATAGCTTCCGCCCGGACCGCTGGACCGACGACTTCGAGGACTTCCTGCCGGAGTACGCCTACTTCCCGTTCGGGGGCGGGCCGCGCCACTGTATCGGGATGCGCTTCGCCCGGATGGAGCTGAAACTGGTGCTCGCGACGCTGGTCCAGCGGTGCCGGTTCGAGTACCTCGGCGAGGAACCGCCACAGCCCCGGATGGGCGCGACCTACCAGCCCGACCGCCCGATGGAGCTCCGGGTCGAGAAACGCTGAGAGCCTACTCGCCCGGTGGAACGTCCCCCAGCGTCGCCTCGACCATCGCCCGCTCCGCCTTCCGGAGCAGCGTCGAGGCCGCACTCTCCGAACAGTCGAGCGCCTCGGCGACCGCCGCGAGCGTCCCTTCCCGTGGTACGTCGTAGTAGCCCAGCCGGTAGGCCGCCTCCATCGCCTGGAACTGCCGGGTCGTGAGCCGCCCCGCCAGCGACCCCGGGCGGTGGCGGTGTTCGCCGACGCGTTCGATCTCGAACTCGATGTCGTCGGGGAACCCGGCGACGACCTCGCGGAGTTCGGCCGGGTCGCCGAGGACGGTCAACTGGACGTCGCCGTAGGGCGTGAACACGATGGGCGGGACGAGGACGATGTCGTGGCCCGCCAGTGCCGTGGTCCAGACCCGCGAACTCGGGTCGGGCGCCATCTCGACGTAGGCGTAGAACGTCTCGTCGTCGACGGGTGTCACGTCGACCGCGTTGACCATCGGGAGCGACTCGAGCGCCGCCCGGCAGGCGTCGCGGTCGCCGACGACGAGCGAGAGGAAGTGGTCGACGCCGCGCTCCTCGTCGGTGTGCCACGCCAGCACCTCCTCGCGGACGAAGTCCTCGCCGAGGGCGAGGTCGTCGGGCACCGGCAGCCGGTACTCCGGCGGCAGGTGGACGGTCACGTCGAGGGATTGCACGGGTAGACGAGCCGCCGGCTCTTATAAAAAGGTTGCACCGTTCACGGCAAGGACGAGGGTCCCCTCGCGCCTCCTTCCAGACATGGCAGAGCAACACTCGCTGCAGGAGTCCGGACGTCGGGACGCCCCGGCCCAGGGGACCGCTCGCTCGCCGCCCACCCTCGACGGCCTCCCGGTGCTGGACCACACGCTCTCGCTCCTCCGCGGCGGTGTCGAGTTCGGCGATTCGGTGGCCGCCCACGGCGACGTGGTCCGGTTCGACGCGATGGGCATGCCCTTCGTCGCGGTGTACGACCCCGAGCTGGTCCAGCAGGTCCTCGTCGACCGGAACGACGAGTTCCGCAAGGGCGACTACGAGACCTCGCTGGGCGAGCTGGTCGCGCCTCGCGGACTCGCGTTCACCGAGGGCGAGCAGTGGCGCCGGGACCGCCAGCTCCTCCAGCCCGCGTTCACGCCCCGGCACGTCCAGTCGTTCGCGGACACGATGGTCGCCCGGACCGCGAGCGCGGCCGACGACTGGGCCGCCGAGGGGACCGTCGACCTCCGGGAATCGGCCTCGGCGCTCACGCTGGACATCCTCGTCGGGACGCTGTTCGACATCGACCTCGACGCCGAGCGCGGGCAGGTGGTCCGCGAGGCGATGAGCGCACTCGCCGACCGCATCAGTGGCGCCTCGACGATGGTGCCGGAGTGGCTACCGACGCCCGCGAAGCGCCGGTTCGACCGCCGGATGGCCGCCCTCGACGAGATGGTCGAGGCACTGGTTCGAGAGCGACGCGCTGGCGACGGGCCGGGGTCCCGCGACGACCTGCTCGACACGCTGCTCGCCGCCGAGTACCCCGACGGGTCCACGATGGACGCCGAGCACGTCCGCGACCAGCTCGTCACCTTCCTGATGGCCGGCCACGAGACGACCGCGGTCGCGCTCACCTACATCCTCTGGCTGCTGGCCGGCGACTCGACGGTCCGCGACCGCCTCGACGCCGAGATCGCCACGGTCTGTGGCGGTTCGGACCCGACGTTCGCCGACCTCCCGGCCCTCGAGGTCGCCGAGGCCGTCGTGAACGAGGCGCTCCGGCTCTACCCGCCGGTGTACGCCATCTACCGCCAGCCGGTCGCGGATACGGTCCTCGGCGGGTACGAGTTGCAGGAGGACCAGACGCTCATCCTCGGCACCTACCAGATCCACCGGGACGACCGGTGGTGGGACGACCCAGAGCGCTTCCGCCCCGAGCGCTGGCTCGACGCGGGAGGGGGCGAGGACGAGGACGGCGAGGACGAGAATGGCGAGGCGGCGGACGCGGAGGACCGCCCCGAGTACGCCTACTTCCCGTTCGGGGGCGGGCCGCGCCACTGCATCGGCATGCGCTTCGCCCGGATGGAACTCCAGCTCGCGCTGGTGACGCTGGCGCGCCGGCTCGACTTCGAGCGCGTCACCGAGACCGTCGAGCCGTCGGCGAAGGTGACGCTCGACCCCGGGACGGTCCGGCTGCGGGTGCGGGACCGGCGGTGAACCGGGCACCGACTTGAACTGCCTAGCCAGTGCGCCGGCAGGCCCACCGCCCCGCGGCTCCCTCCTTCGCCCATGGACGACCCACTGCTGTGGGGGCTGTTCGCCCTCGGGCTGGTCGGCAGCATCGGGAACCTCACCGGCTTCCTCGTCACGCTCACCACGGGCCGCCGGTACTGGCCGCCCGGCGAGCGCGACTGGCGGTACTACCTCCACTGGACGCTCTCGAACCTGCTGAACGTCGCCTTCGTCGGCCTCGCCTACCTCGACTGGAACACCCTCGGCCTGCCCCGGCCGGTCAGCCTCTACGCCGGCCTCGCGCTGTTCGTGCCGTTCTACCTCGCCGCCCTCGCGGCGGGGTTCGACCTCGGCTCCGAGGAGACGATGGGGCTCTCCGGCGACCTCCGGACCGGCGGCTGGTACCGCCTCTCGCGCAACCCGCAGTACGTCTGCTACCTGGTCGCGACGGTCGGGTTCGTGCTGCTCGTGAACTCGGCGCTCGTGACGGTCCTCGCCACGATATTCGCCTCGTGGTGGCTGCTCCTCCCGTTCGTGGAGGAGCCGTGGCTCCGCGAGCAGTACGGCGAGGCGTACGAGCGCTATGCGGCGCGAGTCCCGCGGTTCGTCGGCACGGGGACGGTCCGGGCCCTGGTCGAGGCGGACCACGATGCCCGGTGAGGACCCGACCGGGACGCGGGTGACCGACCGGCACGACACCACCGCATCTTTGGCACCCGCTTTTTGCGCCTGGTTCTGGCACTAGCTGTATGCTACCGAACCCCCGGACCATCTACAACGAGGTTCGGAACCACTGGTCGCTCCTCGAGACCGAGCGGGAGACAGCCGACCAGTACGAGCGGTCGCTCCCGAGGAGACTGTGGCTCTGGCGGCACGGCTTCCTCAGCCGGTCCGACGTCATCTACGACCTCGACCGACACTCGGTCGAGGACTACCTCTCTGATTACGAGCGGTTCGTCCGGAGCAAGGATATCAACGACGACTGGGGACGGTTGCTCGACCACAAGCTCGCGTTCCACTGGATGCTCTCGGGCTTCGTCGAGCACCGGCCCACCCTCCACGGGTTACTCCGTGACGGGCGCTTCCTCCCGGCCGCCGCACTCCACGAACGCGACGGCGAGGTGACCCTGGCATCCGAGGGCTCCGCTGCGGACGCGGCCGACCGCGTCCTCGACCTGCTCGACCGCGAGCAGCGACTGGTGCTGAAGTGGATCCGTGGCGGGGGCGGGAACAACGTCCTCATCTGCCGGGCGACCCGGGACGGCGCGGTCGAGGTCGACGGTGAGACCGAGTCCCGCGACCGCTTCGCCCGCCGGGTGCGCGAGCTGGACGACTACCTCGTCAGCGAGTTCGTCGAGCAGGCCCCGTTCCAGGAGCGGCTCTACCCCGACACGCCGAACACCATCCGGATGATAACGATGGTCGACGAGGACGGGCCGTTCGTCCCGCTGGTCGTCCAGCGCATGGGCTCGGACCGGTCGTACCCGATGGACAACTTCTCGCAGGGCGGCCTGAACGCCGAGATAGACCCCGAGACGGGCGAACTCTCCCGGGCGACCCAGCTCCCGGAATCGGGGTCTCCGGTCTGGTACGAGGACCACCCTGACACGGGTACCCGCATCGCCGGCGAGCGGATCCCGAACTGGGACCACATCCGCGACCGGATGCTCGAGATCGCCGCCCACTGCCAGCACGTCCCCTACGTCGGCTGGGATGTCCTCCCGACCGACGACGAGGGGCGCTTCGTCGTCGTGGAGGGCAACAGCTACCCCGGCATGAAGGCGATGCAGATACACCGCCCCATCCTCGCGGACGACCGGGCCAGACGGTTCTACGAGCGACACGGCGTACTCGTCGACTGGCTGTAAGCAACGGAAACGGTGTCGCGCCCGGTCAGAACCGGTCCGCGCGCCCGCTGGCCGCCCACGCGTTCGTGGGTGCGCCGTCGGGGACGCGACCGCTGTGGCCCTGCGTGTTGCGGAGCCGGCCGGCGAACGCCCACTTCTTGCCCTGCCAGGTCTCTTCTTCCTCCTCCTGCTGGGCCTGGCGCTCCCGGTCGCGCAGGTGGGCGCCGATGACGGCCGCGATGGCCGCGGCCTCCTCCGAGTCGGCGTCGTCCGGGATGTCGAGTCGCTCGAGCAGTTCCTGACTCATCTCAGAGCGGGATGTTGCCGTGTTTCTTGTCGGGCTGGTCCTCGCGCTTGGACTTCAGCATGTGCAGGTCGTCGATGAGCCGCGAGCGCGTCTCCGTCGGCTCGATGACGTCGTCGAGGAAGCCCTTGTCCGTCGCGGTGTAGGGGTTCGCGAACTCCTCGCGGTACTCCTCGATGAGTTCGTCGCGCAGGGCGTCGGGGTCGTCGGCCTCCGCGAGTTCCTCGCGGTAGAGCAGGTTGACCGCGCCCTGCGGGCCCATGACGGCGATCTCGGCGGTCGGCCACGCGTAGTTCACGTCCGAGCCGAGGTTCTTCGACGCCATGACGCAGTAGGCGCCACCGTACGCCTTCCGGGTGATGACGGTGAGAAGCGGCACCGTCGCCTCGGAGTAGGCGTACAGCAGTTTCGCGCCGTGGCGGATGATACCGCGGTGTTCCTGGTCGGTGCCGGGCATGTAGCCGGGCACGTCGACGAACGTGACGATGGGGATGTTGAACGAGTCACAGAAGCGGACGAACCGCGAGCCCTTCATCGAGGCGTCGACGGTCAGCGTCCCGGCGTTGTTCCTGGGCTGGTTGCCGACGATGCCGACGGTGTGCCCGTCGAGGCGGCCGAAGCCGACGACGATGTTCTTCGCGAAGTCCTCCTGCACCTCGAAGAACGAGCCCTCGTCGACCACGGAGTCGACGACGTTCGTCATGTCGTAGGGCTTCTGCGGGCTGTCGGGGACGATGTCCTCCAGCGCATCGTCCTCGCGGTCCGGGTCGTCCCACGGCTCGACCCGCGGCGGGTCCTCCATGTTGTTGCTCGGGAGGTACGACAGCAGCGTCTTGATCTGGTCGAGGGCGTCCTCGTCGGACTCGCAGGCGAACTCGGCCACGCCGGTCTTGTTCGCGTGGGTGACCGCGCCGCCGAGTTCCTCGTGGGTCACGTCCTCGCCGGTGACGGTCTTCGTGACGCCGGGCCCGGTGATGTACATGTAGCTGGTGTCCTTCACCATGAAGATGAAGTCGGTGATGGACGGGGAGTACACCGCGCCGCCGGCACACGGGCCCATGATGCACGATATCTGGGGGACGACGCCGGAGGCCATCTGGTTCCGGTGGAAGATCTCGGTGAACCCGGCCAGGGACTTCACGCCCTCCTGGATGCGGGCGCCGGCGGAGTCGTTGAGCCCGATGATGGGGGCGCCGACCTCCATGGCCATGTCCATGACCTTGGTGATCTTCTCGGCGAACACCTCGCCGAGCGAGCCACCGAAGACGGTGAAGTCGTGTGCGAAGACGAACACCTTCCGGCCGTCGACCTCGCCGTAGCCGGTGACGACCCCGTCGCCGAGGATCTTCTTCTCCTCCATCCCGAAGTTGTGGGAGTTGTGGGTCCGGAGCTGGTCGAACTCGTGGAACGTGCCGTCGTCGAGGAAGTAGTCGATGCGCTCGCGGGCCGTCATCTTGCCCTTCTCGTGCTGGGACTCGATGCGGTCCTCGCCGCCGCCCTTGAGGGCCTCCGCTCGCAGCTCTTCGAGTTCCTCGATGCGGTCCTCCATCGTCATGGTGACCACCCTGCAATCATTGCTCGAAACCACTCGCACCGGCGTCAAAAGGTTTCCCCAACGAGGTGGGGGCTGGTCGTGCGTTCCGGCGACGGCCACGTGCCGGCGGGACGGTGGCCCTCCCGGCGAGAAACGGTCCCGTGGTCAGGCCGGTGCCTCGGCCTGTGCGGTCGTGCCGACGCGCCGGACCCCGGTCACCACCAGTGCAGCGACCAGCACCGCGGCGACGGCGACGTACTCCGCGCCGACCTGCATCCCGAGGTAGCCGAGGATGCCGTTGAACAGCGTGAACAGCAGGAACGGCGGGAGCGCGATACCGATGAGGAGGCGCCAGGCGTCGCCGAGCCCGGTCGAGAACCGGGTCCCGAGGGCGAACTCCTCGACGGCGTCGCCGCCGAGCACCCACGCCGCGAAGACGACGAAGGCGAACAGGCCGGTCGTCAGGAGCACGTCGACGACCGGGCCGGCGAGGATGCCGAACACTTCCGCGTTGAACGCGCTCGCGGTCCCGGTGACGAGGACGAAGCCGGCGAGGCCCGCGGTCGCGACCTTGCGCTCGATGCCGTGTTCGTCGACGAGGTACGCGACGGGGATCTCCAGCATCGAGATGGACGAGGAGAGGGCCGCGAGGGCGACGACGGCGAAGAAGGCGAGCGCGAGGACCCGCCCGCCGGGGAGTTCGCCGAAGGCGGTCGCGACGCCGACGAACAGCGCGCCGGGGCCGCTGGTCGCGGGGTCGACGTTCGGCGTCGAGAACAGCAGCGGGAGCACGACGAAGCCCGCGAGGACGCCGACGCCGGTGTTGAGCAGGGCGATGATGCTCCCGTCGGCCGGGAGCGACCGGTCCTCGCCGATGTAGGAGGCGTAGGTGATCATCGTCCCCGCGCCGACCGAGAGCGTGAACAGCGCCTGCCCCGACGCCGACAGCAGGATGTCGAGCGCGTTCGCCTGCACGTAGCTCGCGTCGAACGTCAGGTAGAACTCGTAGGCGTCGGCTGCCCCCGAGAGGCCGCCTGCCCAGACGGCGAGCGCGCCGAGCATCAGGATGACGATGGGCATCATGACCGTCGTGGCGCGCTCGATGCCCCCGCGGATGCCACTCGCGACGATGCCGGCCGTGATGCCGAGGAACAGGACGTGAAAGCCCGCCGCGGCGAGGCCGTAGTCGATGCTCGCGAAGTACTCTCCGGGTGCGGCGAAGTACGCCCCGGTCGCACTCGCGAAGAAGTACCGGAGGATCCAGCCCCCGACGACGCTGTAGAACGACAGCAGGACGAGGCCGGCGAGGACCGTGATGAGGCCGACCTTGCCCCAGTGCTTCGAGCCGGAGAGCGATTCGAGCGCGCCGACCGGGCTCTTGCCCGCCCGCCGGCCGATGGCGAACTCGGCCAGCAGGCCCGGGACGCCGACCGCCAGGACGATGGCCAGGTACAGTACCAGGAACGCGCTACCCCCGTTCTCTGCGGTCATCCACGGGAACCGCCAGATGTTCCCGAGGCCGACGGCGCTCCCGACGGCAGCGAGGATGAACCCGATTCTCGATGTCCACGATTCACGTGCCATTGTTGCCCACTGCCAGACTCTCCGTTATAGTGGTTGCGGACCGTCGAATCGTCAACTCGCCGGTAGCACGTCTTATGGTCGGTCTAAGGGCGGTTTCCGCGTCGTCTCTCAGCGAAAGATAGCGGACGACCGAGAAATCGTAATCGGGTTACTTCGTGCCGTGGGTGTCGTCACCACGGCCCGTGAGAGGGTGTCTGGGTGTGAGCAGCCCTACACCGCGACGACGGGGTCGGCCAGCACCTTCGCGGCGACGAGCAGGTCCTGCACGCCGAGGAACAGGGTCACGACGACCGCGACGATGACGACGGTCCGCATCGCCCAGATCCAGGTCCCGGCCGTGTCGCGGCCGAGTGCGGTCCCCTTCGTGAGTTCCTCGGTCGCGTGGTCGTCGCGGAGCCAGCCGACGAAGACGAGCACGCCGAGGACGGAGATGGGGAGCAGGAGGTTGTACGCGAGGTCGTTGTACCACGTGAGTGCGCCGGTGCCGGCGTAGGTCAGGGAGGCGCTGAAGGCGGTCGGGATGCCGAGCAGGAAGACGGCGAGGCCGAAGACGCCGGCGGCGGGCTTGCGGTCCCAGCCGGTGTTCCGGGTGACGAAGGAGACGACGACCTCCAGCAGCGAGATGGCCGAGGAGAGCGCGGCCAGCAGGAGGACGCCGAAGAAGACGACGCCGAGGACGCGCCCGGCGGGGAGCTGGCCGAACGCCTCGGCCAGCGAGATGAACACGGCGCCGGCGCCGCTGGTCTCGCGGATGGCCTCGACGGAGACCTGCGTCGCCAGGATGGGGATGACGACGAGGCCCGCGAGCAGGCCGACGAGCGTGTTCAGGCCGACGATGAGCCCGCCGTCGACCGGCAGGGAGTCGTCGTCACCGAGGTAGGAGGCGTAGGTGACCATCGCGCCCATCCCGAGCGAGAGCGTGAAGAAGGCCTGGCCGACGGCGGCCGGGAGGACGCTCCCGATGTTGTCGGCGAGCGTGTTCAGGTCGGGCGAGAGGTAGTAGGCGTAGCCGGCCGCGGCCCCGTCGAGGGTCGCGACCCAGGCGCCGAGGCCGAGCAGCAGGACGACGATGGCCGGGACCATCAGTTTCGTCCCCATCTCGATGCCGTCCTCGACGCCGAGCGCGACGACGCCGACGACGAGCGCCATGAAGACGGCGTGGAGCGCCAGCGCGCCGGGGCCACTGGAGATGGCGCCGAAGTAGCCGCCGGGGTCCGCGAAGTACGCGCCCTGAGCGCTCCCGAGGATGTACCGGATGACCCAGCCGCCGACGACGCTGTAGAACGAGAGGATCCAGAAGGCGGCGAAGACGCCGAGTGCGCCGACGACGGACCACGAGTTCCCGCCGAGTTCGCGGAACGCGTCGATGGGGTTGCGTTCGGTGCTGCGCCCGACGACGAACTCCGCGAGCATCGCCGGGAAGCCGATGCACAGGACGGCGGCGAGGTAGACGACGACGAACGCCGCCCCGCCGTTACTCGCGGCCTGGAACGGGAACTGCCAGATGTTCCCCAGGCCGACTGCACTGCCGACCGCGGCGAGGATGAACCCCGCTCGCGTGCTCCATGTTTCACGTTCGCTCATGTGCGTGGATGCCAGTCTCTGGTTGTGACTGATAAACTGCCTGTTCGCCGCGTACAGTTCATGATTAGTCGATACAGATGCGTGTTGACAGTACAGGAGCCAAAAACGACGGCCAAATTGCCTTCGAAATGAAAACTAGGGGGTTCTCAGTCGTCCGTCGGCGAGGCGTCGACCGCGCCCTGGCCGCGCACGTCCGCGCCGCGCCAGGTCCCCCGGCGGAACCACGCGAAGGCGATGACGGCACCGAGCGTGTTCGAGACGACGAACGAGGTCCAGATGCCGGCCTGCCCGGTCGCGAAGGGCAGCAGGGAGGCGACCGGGTCGATACCCCGCGACAGCACGTACGCGATGGGCAGGCGGATGATGCCGAGCATCGTGATGGCGATGGCCGCCGAGACCATCGTCTTGCCCGACCCGCGGAACGCGCCGTTGTACGAGCGCATCACACCGATGAAGCCGAAGGTGGGCGCGACGACCCGGAGGAAGGTCACGGCGATGTCGGTGACCTCCTGGTTCGGGGAGAGGGGTGCGACGATGGGTTCGGTGAACGCGAAGACGATGACGGCGAGCACCGAGAGCGCGCCGAACATCCCGACGGCGGCGGTGTCGGCGGTGCGCTGGGCGCGGTCGTACTTGCCCGCGCCGATGTTCTGGCCGACCATCGTCTCGACGCCCTGGCCGACCGCGATGGCCGGCAGGAAGATGACGCTGAAGATGCGGATGCCGACGCCGAACGCGGCCACGAAGCCGGAGGAGAAGATGGCGACGACGACGAGCATCAGGTTCACCGAGACCGACCGACCCGTCCCCTCGATGGAGGCCGGGACGCCGATGCCGAGCATCTTCTTGAAGAACTGGAGGTCCGGCGCCATCTGCGAGAGGCGGATCTGGACGCCGCGCTTGCCCCGGAACATGATGGCCAGGCCGACCGCGGTCGCGACGAACCGGGAGATGACGGTCGCGATGGCGGCGCCCTGCACGCCGAGACCGTCCGGGATGGGTCCGAAGCCGAAGATGAACAGCGGGTCGATGACGACGTTGAGGACGACCGTCCCGAACATGACGAGCATCGGCGTCACGGTGTCGCCGTACCCCCGCATCAGCGAGATGAACACGAAGAAGCCGAAGAGGAACGGCATCCCGAGCGCGATGACCTCCATGTACTGGGTGGCCTCGCGCAGGACCGCGCCGCGGGCACCGAGTAGCCACAGGACCGTGTCGACCGCGAAGTAGCCGACGATACCGAGGATGGTGGACGCGACGAACGCGAACATCACCGTCTGGGAGGCGGCGTACTCGGCCTCGCGCGGCTCCTCGGCCCCGGTGTGCTGGGCGACGAGGACGCTCCCGGCGACCGAGAGCCCCATCCCGAGCGAGATGAGCAGGAACACCATCGGGAAGCCGAACGTGATGGCCGCCAGCGCGACCTCGTTCACCCTCGCCAGCCAGAACGTGTCCGCGAGGTTGTACGCGGTCTGGAGCAGGTTCGTGATGACGATGGGGAGCGAGAGGAAGAACAGGGGCCGGGCGATGTCCCCCGACGTGAGGTCCATCTCCTCCTTGCCCTTGAACAGGTCCGAGATACCCATCAGCGCTCACCTCCCCGGAGGCGGCGGTCCACGTAGGCGTCGAGTTCGGCCCGCGCCGCCGGGACGCTCCCGTCGTCGTCGCGGGTGACGCGCTGGTGGCGGATGCCGTTCACGAGCGTCAGCAGGAAGTCCGCGGTCGCGGCCGGGTCCACGTCGGCGAAGGTGCCGTCCTCGATGCCGTCCCGGAGGATGTCGGCGAAGCGGTCCCGCAGGGCCCGGTCGTGTTCGGTGAACTGCTCGCGGTAGGCCGGGTCGTGCGGCGCCTGCGCCCGGAGTTCGATCATGGCGGCCGTGAACGCCTGCTTCTCGGGGTCGATGTCGACCGGAACGACCCGGTCGAGCAGGTGGTCGAGCCGGTCGCCCGGGTCCGAACAGCCGGCACAGGTCGTCTCCTGCTCGAAGTGCTCGACCATGTACTGCAGGAAGTCCACGAGGAGGTCGTCCTTGCCGTCGTAGTGATGATAGAGGAGGGACTTCGACTTCTCGAACTCGTCCGCGATTCGCTGTATCGTCAGGTTCGCGTACCCGTGACTGGTGAGGGCCTCGTAGGTCGCCCGCATGATGGCGGCCCGGGTGTCCTCGGGGGCAGCCGCGAACAGCTGCGTCTCTCCCATCGTTGACTGAACGTTCATTCAGCCAGCTACTTCAAACACGCTTCCTCCCGCGTCGATTGCCGGTTCGAGTGTGCTACCACGGCCCGCGAGAAGGAGTTCCAACCGCGAGCGGGCGCAGCCTCAGTCGGCCGTCGGCGCGTCGTCGCCGGCCGGCCCTTCGCTGCCCGCGTCGCCGCCCTCGCCCATCGCCTCGATGTAGCGGATGCGCTCGGGAATCGGCGGGTGGTCGTAGTGGAACGTCTCGTACAGCGGGTGCGGGAACGGGTTCGACATGTTCTCGCTGGCGAGGTTCGCGAGGGCGTCGGCCATCGGCCGCGAGCCCATCGTCTCGACCGCGAAGGTGTCCGCCTCGCGCTCGTAGGCCAGCGAGAAGTAGTTCTGGATGGGCGAGGTCAGCTGCATGACCGGCCCGACGAACAGCAGCGCGACGAACAGCCCGGCGTACTCGACCTGTGGCAGGCCGAACATCGTGTAGAGCCACGACTGGCCGACGAGGTAACCGAGCACGCCGAAGACGACCGCGAACTGGACCGCCGCGAGCGCGACGAACTTCCAGATGTGCCCGCGCTTCCAGTGGGCGAGCTCGTGCGCGAGGACGGCCTGAATCTCGTCGACGTCCATCTGGTCGACCAGCGTGTCGAACAGCACGACGCGCTTGGTCCGGCCGAAGCCGGTGAAGTAGGCGTTCGAGTGCCCCGACCGCTTGCTCGCGTCCATCTCGTACACCTGGTCACAGCGGAAGCCGGCCCGCTCGAACACCTCGTCGACCGCGTCGCGCAGGTCCGACTCCTCGACCGGCGTGAAGTCGTTGAATATCGGGTCGATGACCCGCGGCTTGATGACCAGCATCGCGAGCGAGAACCCGACCACCAGCGCCCACGCCGCGGCCGGCCAGTAGGTGGGCAGCGCGCTCACGAACCAGAGGACCGCCCCGGCCAGCAGCGAGACGATGAGCGTGCTCACGACCAGTCCCAGCACGAAGTCCTTCACCCAGAGCGTCGGCGACTGGTTGTTGAAGCCGAACTGCTCCTCGACCACGAACGTCGAGTAGAGGTCGAAGGGGACGTTGACGAGCTGGCCCGCGACCAGCAGCAGGGCGACGAAGACGACGCCCTGGGCGAGTTCGGGTAGCCCAGTCGCGGCCAGGAACTCGACCACGTCGGTGACGAGGCCCGTGTAGAGCGCGACGAGCAGGAACCCCAGTGCCACCCACGTCGAGACCAGCGAGAGCCCGGTCCGGGCGCGCTGGTAGTCCAGCACCGCGTCCAGGTCGTCGACGCCGAGCGTCTCGTGCATCCACTCCGACTCGGCGCGCGCGGTCTGTGCGCCGTACCGCACGTTCAACACCGAGAGGAGGGTGAAGAAGGCCTCCGTCCCGACCAGCAACACGACGAACAGGACGTGATACTCGAGCATCAGGAGTCCTCTAGGACGCCCGTGGAAAAAACGGCGTTGCTCGGCACCGTCGATGTGAGTCTAGTGAAACCACTGATTCCGGATAGTCGGTTGTGGTCGTGCTGAATATAGGGCGCGTATCGGGATTTGGCCACTCGCCATCTCGGGCACGGCTGGTTCGGTTGATTCAGAGGTCTCGGTCTGTCATCTACCTCGGATGGAAGTTGACGGCGACAGATAATCCAGTCAGAAAGCATTTAACTTCTGATTTCTGATATAGGTCATGCCCCGCACTCGACGCAACGTCCTCCGACTCTGTGGAGTCTCTGCCGCTCTTGGGACCGCAGGTTGTCTCGGTGAATCTTCAATCGGTTCTGGTTCGGCCGCTACTTCAGAAACGGCTACTACTGAAGGAAAAAGTAACTCAGAGAGTGACCCCAGTACGACCACGGATGAGTGTGGGTGGCCCCAGTTTTGTAAGGGGTCAAAGATTGTAGAAGTAATAGTTAGTTCTAATTTTTCTGGAGAGGTTGTACTGGAAGCAGGGTGTAGAGATGAGGACTTTGAGATACAACCGGGTGAATCGAAAACCATCATAAGACAGGTTGACGCAGAAACCTGCAACATCACCCTTTATATCGATGACCAAGAAGCGTACACCGAGGGCATTGCTGACTCCGAAACATATACGCTGGAAGTCGACTCAGATGGCGAAGTCCACGCCAGCGGTTCAGTGTTGTAGACTCGCACTCGCGGTCTGTCAGCGCATTCAGCGACTCGAAGTCGAAACAAACGAGGGCCGCTTGCTGACTGTCTTCTCTGCATTCGGCATGCCACGGTTGTCGGAATCTGATAGTCTCGACAGTTCTGTCGATGTCGGTCCGCCAGCAGCCCCGTTGGACACAACGGCCAAGTACCGGGACTGACTTGTTCGAGTATCGTGTTCGGGGTGTCGTGGCCGGTCGCCGGGTCAGTCGTCGCCGGGGTCGCGAACCTCGCGTTCCTGTGGTACCTCTGGGACTTCCGCGACAAGCCCGGCGCGCGGTGGTTCTTCGCGGTCATCCTCGGACAGGTCGTCCTCTGTTTCTCGCAGGCGGTGGCGATGCTTGTGTTCGAGCCACTGTGGCTCCGGGTCGCACTGGAGATGCTGTTCTGGCTGGCCGGGAGCGTCGTCGTCGTGGGCTACCTCGGGTTCGCGGCGGCGTACACCGGCCGCGGGCACCTGCTCCGGACGCCGTGGTTCGGCGCCGTGGCGCTGTTCGGCCTCGGCTTCGACCTGCTCGTGGTGACGAACCCGTGGCACCACCTCGTCTGGCAGGACTTCCGGCTCGACCCGATCTTCGGCGCCGCGACCGTCTCCTACGTCCACTCCCCACTCATCCGGTTCCAGTACGTCGGCATCGTCCTCGTCTCGGTGGTCGGGATGGCGCTGCTGCTCGACACCGTCCTGAGCTTCGGCCCACTGTACCGCAAGCAGGCCGCGGCGGTCGCCCTGACGCCGATTCCGCCGGTCGCCGCGTTCACCCTCTGGACGTTCGACCTCGGGCCCGCGCCACAGCTCAACCTCGTCCCCCTCATGTTCCTGCCCCACATCGCGCTCGACACCTACGCGCTCTTCCGGAGCGACATGTTCGAGTTCAGCCCGACGACGCGGCGGACCGGCGAGCGCGCCGCCCTCGACGACCTCGGGAGTCCCATCGTCGTCGTGGACGAGAAGGGCCGTATCGTCACGCTGAACGCGCCCGCCGAGGCCGCCTTGGGCGTCGAGAAACAGGCCGCACTCACCGAGCGACTCGTGGACTACCTCGGGGTCGCGGACCTCGACCTCGCCGAGTCCGACCAGACCCTCTCGCTCCGGACCGACGGGGTGACGACGACCTACAAACTCGTCACCTCCCCGCTCCGCGACGTGGCCGGAACCCACGTCGGCTACACCGTCCTCCTGCAGGACGTGACCGAGGAGAGACGGCGCAAGCAACGCCTGACGGTCCTCAACCGGGTGCTCAGGCACAACCTGCGTAACGACCTGACCGTCGTGCAGGGCTACCTCGACGGGGCGGTCGACATGGTCGACGACGAGGAGGTCGAGTGGATGCTCTCGACCGCCGCCGACGAGACGCGCGGGCTGGTCGCGCTCGGCGAGAAGGCCCGGACCATCGAGCAGACGATGGGTGGGGACGTGACGGTCCGCGAGGGGGTGGCGATGGCGGCCCTGCTCGGGGACGTCGCGGACCGGCTCGGAGCCGAGTTCCCCGACGGGCGAATAACGGTCGACGTGCCGGCGGGCCTCGAACTCACGACCGACCCCGACGTCGCCGCGGTCGTCTTCGCGAACCTGCTGGAGAACGGACTGGAACACGACGACGGCCCGGACCCCCACGTCACGGTCTCGCTGGCCGGCGTCGAGGACGACGAGACCGCCGTCTTCACCGTGAGCGACGATGGCCCGGGCATCCCGGCCCACGAGCGCGAGGTCGTCGACGCGGGCGAGGAGACCGCCCTCGCCCACGGGAGCGGGCTGGGGCTGTGGCTGGTCAGCTGGGGCGTCACGGCGCTGGGTGGCACCGTCTCGTTCGAGCCCAGCGAGGAGGACGATACCGGAGCCGCAGGAGACGACGGGACGACCGTCGTCGTGCGACTACCTGGCGCCGAGCAGGTTCCAGCAGAGCAGGCCGAACCGGCCTCTCAGGCCTCGCCGTAGACCGGGACCGCGGCCCCGCTGGTCACGCTGGCGGCGTCCGAGCAGAGGAACAGCATCGTCCGCGCCACGTCGGCGGGGTCGACCCAGTCGTCGCTCGGCTCCATCATCTCGCGGTTCATCGGCGTGTCGAGCACGGAGGGCATCACGCAGTTCGCCCGCACCGTGCCGAGGTTCTCCTCGGCGAGCGTCTCCGTCAGGATGCGGATGCCCGCCTTGGTGATGCGGTACGGCCCGTCGCCCTCGCCACCCTCCAGCGAGGAGCGCGCCGAGACGGAGACGATGGCACCCGCCTGCTCGCGGAGGTGGGGCAGGGCGTGCTTCGAGGCGAGGAACGCCGACTTCAGGTTGACGTTCACGAGGAACTCGAACTCCCCGAGGTCGGTCTCCTCGATGGGCTGGCCGCCGCGCCAGGTACCGGCGACGTTGCAGAGGCAGTCGATGCGGCCGTGGCCCGAGACGACGTTCTCCATCAGCGTCTCGACCGCACTCTCGTCGGTCAGGTCGGCCTCGTAGAAGTGGGTGTCGTCGTCGGTGTCCAGCAGCGAGTCCTCGTCGTCCGGCGGGACGATGTCGACGGCACAGACGGTCGCGCCCGCCTCGCGGAAGGCGGCGACGACGGCGCTCCCGAGGGCGCCCGAGGCACCTGTCACGATGGCGACGCGGTCGGAGAAGTCGAAGGTTACCGACATGGCTAGAGAGAGACACCCAGGGCGTATAAAGGTCGCCGCGGCGAGCGATTCGCAGCCTCGCTGGCTCACCCGTCGAGCAGCGATCGCACCACCCGCGCCTCGGCCCGGCGCAGGAGCTCGTTGGCCGTACTCGGCGAGCACTCGAGCGCCTCGCCGATATCCGCGAACGACGCCCGCCGCGGCGTCTCGTAGAACCCGAGCGCGTGGGCCGCCTCAAGCGCCTCGCGCTGGCGGTCGGTCAGCCGCGTGAGGGCTGCCGGCTCACCCGGTCGATAGCCGCCGGTCCACTCCACCTCGATGGGGACGTCCACCTCGGTCACGTCCGCGAAGGCCGCCTGCAGGGCGTCGCCGTCACCGGCCACCGTCACGCAGAGCCCGTCGTCGGTCACCCGGAGGGGCGGGTCGAGCAGCAAGCGATGCTCATCGAGGACCCGGAGCAACGCACTGACGGACTCCTGCTCCGCCACGTTGACGAACACGTAGCACTGGTCTGCTCCCGCCGCGACCACGTCGTACTGCAACACCTCCTCGTGGTCCGTGAGCACCTCGCCGATGGCCGCCCCGTCACCGCCCGAGACGCGGTACAGCATCGCGTAGGTCCCGTCGGCCAGCCACTCCAGGTGCTGGATGCCCTCGCGGGTCACGCCCGGAATCCCCGCGAGCGCCTCGTCCACGCCCGGGAACGCGCCCTCGGCCGGTCGGAGTCGCAGCCCTACGGACTTCATGGCAGTACTTGGCGTCGTAATCGGTTAAAAAATCGGGGTCGGTCTCCCGCCAGCGCGGTCAGTACTCGAACTCGGTGTCGATCTCCGAGGCGTTCTCGGTCATGACGACCGCCGCGTTGGAGTACTGCAGCACCTTCTGCATGTCACCGTCGAGGTCGAACTTCCCGCCCATCATGCCCTCGATGGCGTCGGTGTCGCCGTGGACGAGGTCCTTCCAGTCGGCGTAACTCCCGCGGAAGGCGAAGCCCCAGTCCACGTCGTCCTCGCTGGCGACCTGCCTCGCCTCGGTGCACTCGCCGTCTTCGAGGTCGACGTAGAGGTACACCGGGTCGCCGTCGTAGGTGCCGTCGGGCTCGATGACGAACAGGAACGAGCCGTTGAACCCGACGCCCCAGCCCGAGCCGACCTCGCTGTATCGCTCGGACTCGTTGAGCTTGTCCTGCCACGCGTCGATCCATGCACCCGCCTCGCTGGGCATCGCGATAGCCATGCTCGCGTCTTCTCTCGGATTCCTCTTACTCGTTCCGCCGGATGGAGTCGTGTCTTTATGCCCCTGCGTCCCCCCGACCGGCCGCCTGCGTCGGTCGTCGCTGGACGGGTCGTCGGGAGGACCGGCGGCTACATCGAGGCTGTCAGGCCACCATCGACCCGGATGTTCTGCCCCGTGATGTAGCTCGAGTCGGCGGAGAGCAGGTACGCGACCGTGTCTGCGATCTCTGCGGTCCGAGCCGGGCGTTCCATCGGGATCCGCTGCCTCGTCTCTGCATCCACCTCGTAACTGTCGACGAACCCCGGCTGGACGGTGTTCATCCGGATGCCGGACGACGCGTATCGGTCGGCGTAGAGTTTGGTGAAACTCCCGAGTCCAGCGCGAAGCACCGACGAGACGGGGAAGTCGCTCGACGGCTCGAACGCCGAGAAGGTCGAGATGTTCACGATGGCCCCGTGCCCCTGGTCCTGCATGATGGGGGTGACGAGTCGCGCCATCCGGACCGTATTCAACAGTACGAGGTCGAGCCCGTCGTGCCACGCTTCGTCGGAGATATCGAGAAGGTCGCCCGTCGCCGGGTGGCCCGTGTTGTTCACCACCGCGTCGATTCGACCGTAGCGCTCGTACGTCGTCTCGACGAGGGTCGCCAGGTCAGCAGGGTCGGTCACCGAGCCTTCGAACCCGTCTCCACCGAGTTCGTCCGCGACCTCGACGGCGCTCCCCGACGGTGACAGGAGAATCGGCGTGTACCCGTCCTCGTGAAGTCGCCGCGCACAGGCTTCGCCGATACCACTCCCGGCCGCTGTCACTATCGCTACCTTCTCTGTCGGCATAGACCGCTCTACTCGGGACTGCGCTTTATGGATTTGCACCGGTCTGGTACCCGGGGTAACCGGCGAGGGGACGACCGGTTCGAGCCCTTTCTCTACACCAGACGAAGAAGAGTGCGAGCGCGGGAGCGCCCTCGACGACCCGCCTCTGGGTGCGGACTCCCCGCACCGCCTCCAGGTATCGCCCGCCGCGACTCAGAACGTATCGCAGACGGGAATCCCGACCGTGTCGTAGTCCCCCAGGTTCTCGACGACGCCGGGCACCTCGTCGAGCGAGATGCGCTCTGACACGATGCGGCCGGGCTCTAGCTTCCCCGTCTCCATCATCCGGAATATCTCGTCGTACTCGTTCGGCGGCGTCCCGAACGAGCCGTAGAACTCGCGCTCGTCGGTGACCATGGTGTCCACCGGGAGCGACACCTGCCCACCTTCGTCGCTCGTCGTCATCCCGATCTGGAGGTGCTGGCCGCCCTTCCCGAGCGAGTTCATCGCGTTCTGGCAGGTCTCGGCGATGCCCAGTGCGTCGACCGCGACGTCGGCACCTCGCGACGACTCGGTGTGCTTCTTCACTGCCTGCGGCACGTCCTGTACCTCGTTGACGTTCACGAGGCGGTCTGCACCCAGTTCCTGGGCACGCTCCAGTTTCTCCTCCGCGAGGTCGACCGCGATGACGTTCGCGCCGAGGGCGTCGGCGATGTGGACCGCCGAGAGGCCGACGCCGCCGCAGCCGTGGACCGCGACCCAGTCGCCGGGGGTCACGTCGACCCGGTGGACCAGCCCGTGGAAGGCGGTCGCGAACCGGCAGCCGAGGCCGGCCACGTCGACGGGGTCCACGCCATCGGGGAGTTTCACGACGTTGTGGTCGGCGTTCCTGACGGGGTAGTACTCGGCGAAGGCGCCGCCCTGGATGGGGAGGAAGCCCATCGGGACCGAGCGCTCGCAGATGTTTCCGCGGCCGCTCCGGCAGTGGTGACAGGAGCCACAGCCGAGGTTGAACGGGTTCGTGACGCGGTCGCCGGGCCGGAACCGGTCGACGTTCTCGCCGACCTCGACGACGGTGCCGGCGGGTTCGTGGCCGAAGACGAGGCCGGGCGTGGGCATCATCCCGATCCACTGCCAGTCGCCCTGCCAGGCGTGCCAGTCGCTCCGGCACACTCCGCAGGCCTCGGTCTCGACGACGATGCCGTCCTCGTCGCACTCGGGTCGGTCGACCTCCTCGACCGACAGCGGTTCGCCAGTTCCCTGGAAGACGACTGCGCGCATGGGTATGGAGAATACTTCAGGCCGCGGTAGCTTAAATGTAATGATTAAATATTATAAAACTGGCGGGTGCTGTCGCTCGGGAACCGCAGAAACGCGGGAGAGCCCGGACTCACCCCAGGTTCGGGATGTCGCCGAAGCTCATCTTCACCGTCTTCGTCTGCTGGTAGGCCGCCATCGCCTCGACCGCGAGTTCGCGGCCGATGCCGGACTGCTTGTACCCGCCGTACGGTGCGGGCTCGAACATGTCGTTGTAGGTGTTCACCCAGACCATCCCGGCTTCGAGGTCGCGCGAGACCTCGTGGGCCGTGTTCAGGTCCGAGGTCCAGACGCCCGCGGCGAGGCCGTACTCGGTGTCGTTGGCGCGCTCGACGACCTCGTCCTGGCTCTCGAACTCGAACACGGCGAGCACCGGCCCGAACACCTCGTCACAGGACAGCTGCGAGTCGTCGGCCACGTCGCCGAAGACGACGGGTGGTACGAAGGGCGCCTCGGCCAGCTCGTCGGGGACCGGCTTCTCCAGCAGGACGCTCGCGCCCTCGGACGTCGCGGTCTCGACGTGGTCCTCGACCTCGGCGCGGTGGTCCGAGTCGACCATCGGCCCGATGTCCGTCAGTGGCGAGAGGGGGTCGCCGACGGTCAGTTCCTCGACGCGGGCGGCGAACCGCTCCAGGAACTCCTCCCTGACGTCCTCGTGGAGGAACAGGCGCGAGCCGGCGGTACACTGCTGGCCCTGGTTGAAGAAGATGCTCACGAGCGTCCCCTCGACGGCCTCCTCGAGGTCCGCGTCGGGGAAGACGATGTTCGGGCTCTTCCCGCCGAGTTCCAGCGAGACGGGGTGGATGTGCTCGGCCGCGTTCCGCATCGCGGCCTGCCCGGCGGCTGTGCTACCAGTCAGACTCACCTTCCCGACGCCCTCGTGGCCGGTGATGGCGTCGCCGACGACGCTCCCCGCGCCGGTCACGACGTTCAGGGCGCCCGGCGGGAGCACCCGGTCGACGATCTTGGCGATCTCCAGGGTCGAGAGCACCGCCCGCGAAGACGGCTTGTACACCACGCTGTTCCCCGCCGCGAGCGCCGGGCCGAGCTTCCAGGCGACGAACATCGCCGGGAAGTTCCACGCGCTGATGCAGCCGACGACGCCGTAGGGCTCCTGTCGGGTGTGGATGAGCTTGTCGTCGCCCGACGGCGGCACCCGACCCTCGTCGGCGGTCCGGGCGAGGCTCGCGAAGTGGCGGAACTGGTCGATGAGGATGGTCGTGTCCACGAACAGCGAGTGCTTGTTCGGCTTCCCCACCTCGAGGCTGTCCAGCCGGGCGATGCGGGTCTTCTCGGCCTCGAGTTCGTCGGCGATCTCGTGGAGCAACTCGGCGCGCTGCTGGGGCGTCTTCTCGCCCCACGAGCCCTCGAAGGCGTCCTGTGCCGCCGCCACGGCGCGGTTCACGTCCTCTTTCGAGCCCTGCTGGAACCGCGCGAGTTCCTCGCCCGTGGTCGCGTCGGTCGTCGCAGCCGTCTCGCCCGACTCGCTCGCGACCCACTCGCCGCCGACGAGGTGGCCGTACTCGTCCTCGGGAATCGCCTCCGCGGCGACGGTCCGGTGCTTCTCCAGCACGTCCTCGGGGAGGCTCATTCCGGAAGCACCTCCCGGTCGAGCGAGACGCCGAGCCCCGGTCCGTCGGGGGGCGTCACGTAGCCGTCCTCGTGGTCGAGGGTCTCCGTCAGCAGGAAGTCCCGTACCTCGGGAGTCCACGGCGGCTCCATCGGGAACTCGCACCACGGCGACCCGGCGACGGCCATCACGTGCAGGTTCGCCGCGAAACCGATACCGTTGGTCCACGTGTGGGGCACGAACTCGACGCCGTGGTCCGCGGCCCGCGAGGCGACGCCGACCCCGCCGCGAATCCCGGTCGCCAGCGCGGCGTCGGGCTGGACCACGTCGAGGGCGTCCCGGGACAGGAACTCGTGGAAGTGGTGGGGGCCGTTGTTGAACTCGCCGCCCGCGATGGGCACGTCGGTCGCGGCCCGCAACCGGGCGTAGTTCTCGTACTCGTGGCGTGGCAGGGGTTCCTCCAGCCACTCGATGCCGCCCACGTCCTCCAGCTCGCGGGCGAATCGCAGGGCGTCCTTGTACGACCACCGCACCTCCTCCTCCATGACCCGGACCGCCCAGCCCTTGTTGGCGTCGACCATCAGGGGCAGGTCCGGGAACGCGTCGCGGACCGCCCGGACCAGCTCGATGTCCTCGGTCCGGGTGACCCGGAGCTTCACCGCCTGGAACCCCTCGTCGACGCGGTCCTGGACGTATTCGATGCGCTCGGCAGCGTCCTGCACCTCCCCGGTGCTGGCGTAGCACGGGATGGGGTCGTCGCTCCCGCCGAGTATCTCGTAGACCGGCTTGTCGGCGGCCTTCCCGACGATGTCCCAGAGCGCGAGTTCGATGTGCCACGGCCGGGGGCCGATGAGGTCGATGCTCTGGAGCTTGCGGCGGATCGCGTCCACGTCGTGGGGGTCCTCACCGGTGAGAAAGAGCGACAGGGGTGTCTCGTACGTCAGCCCGCCCGCGAAACTGGGGCTGGCCGTGATGCCCGTGATGCCCTCGTCCGTCTCGACCTCGAACAGTTCCACCTCGTGGCTCGACTGTGGATAGCCCGGAATCCACGTCGGCTCGAACGACCCGTCGAGCGGGTGGCTCAGGTGGTGCTGGGTGACGCCGGTTATCTGCATATGCCACTAGCTCACAGGGCAGTCACCTAAGGATTCAGACGGATGGGTGGGGCTGTTTAAGAGTGATGGGCCCTCGAAATCCAGGCCTGTCCGGCTCTCGCGCCCACCGAGTCACGTCCGGAACTCGAATCGCGCGCCTCCCTGCTCGCTCTCGAGGAGGAGGACCTCCCAGCCGTGGGCCTCCGCCACGGCCGCGACGATGGCGAGCCCGAACCCGGTCCCGTCTGCCGAGCCCGTGACACCCCGCTGGAACACCGCCTCGCGCCGGTCGGGCGGGATGCCGATCCCGTCGTCCTCCACGAAGAACCCGCTGTCGGGGGCGTCGAGGCGACCGATACGGACGGTGAGTAGGGTGGGCTGGTCGTTCTCGGGATGGGAACCGTGCTCCACACTGTTCCGGAACAGGTTCTCGAAGAGCTGGTGCAACCGGACCGCGTCGGCGTCGACCGTCCCGAGGTCGTCGGCCAGTTCGAGCGTGGCGTCGCCGGTGTCGACGACCCGCCAGGAGACGGTGGCCGTGGCCGCGAGGTCGACCGGCTCGGTCTCGCCGAGCACCCGCCCCTGCCTGGCGAGCGCGAGCACGTCGGTCACGAGGTCGTCCATGCGGTCGAGCGCCTCCCGGATCTCCGGCGTGAAGTCGGCGTCCCCGTCGTCGCTCTCGGCGAGCGAGAGGTACGTCCGGGCGACCGAGAGGGGGTTCCGGAGGTCGTGGCTGACGACCGACGCGAACTCGTCGAGGCGCTCGTTCTGGCGGGCGAGTTCCGTCTCGCGGTCCCGGAGCGCCTGCAGGCGGTCGAGCCGGTTCAACACCGCCTCGATGGACCCCGCGAGGACCTTCGCGAGTGCCTCGTCCCCCGGCGCGAGCGTCTCGTCGGTGGTCCCGACGACCACCACGCCGTGCCGGCCGAGTGGGAGGACGAAGTCGCCCCAGGGGACCCGGTCGCCGTCGGCGGTTATCTCGGTCACCTCGGTCCGGGCCTCGTCGCTGACGAACGACTCCCACGCCGCGCCCCCGTCGCGCGGGATGGCTCCGGGGTCGCCGGCGACGGCTGCCAGCTCCTCTGACCACGCCTGTGGCGCGAGTTCGTCGCGCTCCGGGTCGAAGGTGTAGACGCACGTCAGCCGGTAGTCGAGCACGTCCGCGAACAGCTCGACCGCCAGCTCGGCCACGTCCCCCGGCGTCTCCTCGAGCAGCAGGCGCTCGGTCCCGTGGTAGAGCGCCGAGAGGTGCTCGACGTGGCGGCGGTCGTCGGTCACGTCCATGGCGACGTTGATGACGCCCTCGACCGCGCCCGTCTCGTCGAACAGCGGTGCGTGTGTCACCTCGTACAGCCGGGGCACCCCGTCGACCGCGACCGTGACCTCGTCGGTGACGGGTTCGCCGGACGCCATGACCGCCTGGTCGTTCGCCCAGGCCGTCTCTGCGGCCTCGCTGTCGACGATATCGGTGAGGTGGTTGCCGAGGATCTCCTCGCGCCCGGGGCCGTCGGCGGCCTCGACGGCCTCGTTGACGAACACGTGCAGGCCCGCGGCGTCCTTGATGGTCACGAGCTGTGGCATCGAATCGACGACCGCCCGGAGGTGGCGTGCGGACCGCCGCAGGTCGGTCTCGCGGTGAATCCGTGCCAGCGCGTGGCCGACGACCCGGCCGAGTGCGTCGAGCCGGTCGACCGCGGTCCGGACCCCGCAGAGCCCGAGGAGCCCATACAGGTCGCCGTCGTGGGTGAGCGCGACGAGGACCTCGCCCGAACTCGATTCCGTGCCGGTCCCGCGGGCCGACGACCCGGCCTCGGCTGACGCCGCCGCGAGGCGCTCGGTGGTGTTCTCCGGCGGCGCCGTGACCGTGCCCGCCGCCGCGCTCGCGCTCTCGTCGGCGAGGACGGCCCAGGCACCGTCGCACAGGTCAGACTCGACGAGCGCCCCGGTCGTGCCCTCGAGGGCGGCCATCGCGGTCCGCGCGTCGACCAGTGCCGTCGCGGCCGTGCCGACCGGGTCCAGCGTCGGCTCGCCGGCTGCGGTGGGTTTTGCGGCCCTGTGGGTGTCGCCCGGGCCCGCCGGGCGCGCCTCGGCGGGTGTGGTGTGGCGGACAACTCGCTTCACCAGCACGTCGGGGTCGTCCGTGACGGTCCTCGCGGCGAGTACCTCGCTGACGTCCCGGACCAGTGCCTCGCGGGCGACCGCGTCGTCGTCGGCCAGGAAGAGGCACACCGTGCCGGCCGACGTGGTGTCCGACGTGTCGGCGACCGCGTCCAGCAGGTCGACGCCGTCGTCGCCGTCGAGGGTCGTCCCGACGACGAGGCAGTGCACCTGCTCGTCGAGTGCCGACAGCGTCTCCGACAGTGTCGTCGTCACGACCACGTCGTAGTGACCGTGGTCCGCGAGGCCGGCCGAGACGTGCCTCGGCCAGTCCTTCCCGGACCCGTCAGCGAGACAGACCCGGACGGTCTCCATGCGGTAGGGTTGGCGTGGAACCTACAAGACCATTGCTAGCGGGTGGCACCAGCCGCCGGCGGCAGCCATCGACACCTCGGGTCGCGGCGGTCGCTCGCTCCCAGGAGAAACGCGTAAACCACTCGCCGCCGAGGTCTCACCCGTGCGACTGATCGCCCACCGCGGCTTCGCCGACGAAGCCCCCGAGAACACCGTTCCGGCCGTCGAACACGCCGTCGCCGCCGGGGCGGACGTCGTCGAGGTGGACGTGCGCCGGTGCGCCTCCGGCGAGGTCGTCGTCCACCACGACGAGACGGTCGACCGCGTGACCGACGGGTCCGGCCCGGTCGGGGCCCACACCTTCGACGGCCTGCAGGCGCTGGACGTGCTCGACTCCGGCGCGGGCGTCCCGTCGCTGGCGCAGGTGCTCGACGCGATTCCACCCGAGGTCGCCGTCAACGTCGAACTCAAGGAGACGGGTGTGGCGGCCGACGTGGCGGCCCTGCTCGCCGACCACGAGGGCGAGGCGATGGTCTCCTCGTTCGACCAGCAGGCACTCCGCGAGATGCGCGAGGCCGATGCTGCCGTGCCGACCGCGTTCCTCACCGACCGGTTCCGCGACCGGCCCGTCGCGACCGCCCGGGACCTCGGCTGTTCGTACGTCCACCCCCACTACCGGCTCTGTCTCCTCTCGCGGCTGGTCGAGCGCGCCCACGACGCCGGCATCGAGGTGAACGTCTGGACCATCCGCCACGCCGCCATCGCCCGGCTGCTCGCCCTCCGGGGGGTGGACGGCGTCACCTCGGACCGCAGCGGGATTCTCGACTGACGACGGTTCGCTCGTTCTCGGCCCCCTTCCTTCTCGGCCCTGTTCCGTCCCAGGTCAGTTCCGCCTCAGGTCCGTTCCAGCCGGACCATCGGCTCCGGGTAGTCCGTCCCGAGTTCCAGCCCGTGGTCGCGCCGCCGGTGCCGGGGGATGGTCCACGGTTCGTGTGCCTCCTCGGCCGAGAACGGTTCGAGCGCCGGGATCCAGCGCTTGACGTACGCGGCGTCCGGGTCGTACCGGTTCGCCTGCCAGACGATGTCGAACTGCCTGTCCCGGGAGTCGTTGCCCACGCCCGCGATGTACGCCCAGTTCCCGTAGTTCGAGCAGGGGTCGTAGTCCAGTAGCTTCGTCTCGAAGTAGGCCGCGCCGTGGCGCCAGTCCAGACGCAGGTTGTTCGCGAGGAAGGAGGCGGCGTTCTGTCGGGCGCGATTGCTCACGTACCCCGTCTCGTTCAGCTCGCGCATGGCGGCGTCGACGAACGGGATGCCGGTCTGGCCGGTCGCCCACAGCCGGAAGCGCCGGTCGTCCCAGAGCCAGGTCACGTCGGTCCGGTTCCGGATGCCCTCGCGACGGAAGTGCTGGTTCCCGTGTTTGACGAACTGGAACTGGAAGAAGTCCCGCCAGCACAGCTCGAACAGCAGCCAGTAGGTGGAGTCGTTGGCGACGCGCTCGGCCTCGTACCGCCGCACCTCGTCGTGGACGTACCGCGGGGAGAGACAGCCCAGTGCGAGCCACGGCGAGAACTTCGACGAGTAGTCCGCACCGACGAGGCCGTTGCGCGTCTCCTTGTACTCGCGGAGGTGGTCGCCCTCCCAGATGTACTCCTCGACGCGGTCGATGGCCCGACCCTCACCGCCCGCGAAGGGGAGTGCTCCGCGGTCGTCGGCGGTGGCCGGGTCGGTCCCGAACGGCGCGGTCGGCACCTCGCCGGTGTCGTCACCGACCGAGACGGGCAACGGCGGCAGGGCCGGCTCCGGGAGCGGGTCGCGGACCGTCGACTCCGCCTCGACCGCCTTCCGGAACGGGGTGAACGTGTCGTCGATGACCCGCGGGTCGGTCGGCAGGTCGTCGACGTGGTAGAGCGTGTGTCCCCAGTGGGACTGCACCTCGACCCCCTCGTCCGAGAGCGCGGCCGTGACCGCCGATTCGACGTCCTTCTCCTCGCTGGTCGGGTACGTCGAACAGTGGAGTTCGTCGGCGTCGTGGGCCGCCGCGAGTTCGGGCAGCACGTCCTCGGGTTTCCCCTCGCGGACCAGCAGGTCGCACCCGTGCTCGCGAAGCCGCTCACGGAGGTCGGCGACGCTCTCGGTCAGGAACCGCGTTCGATGGCCACCCGTCTTCTCGAAGGAGAACGAGTTCGGCCCCCCGTACTCGCGCTTGCCGAACGCTCGTGGGTCGAAACAGTAGACGGGGAGCAGTTCGTCCGCCTCGGCCGCCGCCGCGAGCGTCGGATTGTCGTGGCAGCGCAGGTCCCGGCGGAACCAGACGAGAGCCGTCCGTGTCATGCGAACGGTTCGCTCCGGACCGGCTTGTACCGAGTCCCCGACTAGTTAGCCCCTGTGACAGCGACCACCACGTTCCGGGTCCGGGGACCGTCGCACTCGACCAGCAACACGGCCTGCCACGTCCCCAGCATCGGCTCCCCGTCGTCGACCGGGATGGACACGTCCGACCCCAGCAGCGTCGCCCGGAGGTGCGAGTCCGCGTTGTCGTCGATGCGGTCGTGTTGCCAGCCCTCGTCCGGGACGAGGTCGTCGACGAAGGTCGCGATGTCCTCCCGGAGCCGCGATTCCGGTTCCTGTACGACGACGCCCGCGGTCGTGTGCTGGACGTAGACCGTACAGACCCCGCTCGCCCCGTCCGGAATCGCGTCCCGGACCTGGTCGGTCACGTCCACCGTGGTCGTGTGCGCGTCCGTCTCGACGCTGAATCGCTCGCTGTGCATACCTGCCCTTGGCCCGCCCGGCGCAAGAGGGTTGGCCGGGTCAGCCTGCCAACCGGGCAGGCTCCCGCTCTCATATTCACGGGAACGCGAACCTTTTACGTCGGACACCACTCTCTCCCCGATAGCGCAGATGCGGTTGCGACTGACAGCCACGGTAGTCCTCGCGCTCGCCTGCTGTCTGGCGCCGCTAGCTGGCGTCACGACGGCCTCGACCGGCGGGACCGGTGCGATGGACGCACAGGCGTCGACGACCCCCTGGAGCGTCCCGGACCGCATCGTCGACCAGCCCGGCGACCCCGTCGTGGTGCCGGTCCGCCTCGGCGAGAACGAGACCACGGCGACGGTCACCATCGCCAACGACTCCATCGGCTACCGACTCACGGCCACGGTCACGGACCAGAACGGCGACGGCCGGGTCTTCCTCGTCTGGAACACCTACCACGCCGGCGTGGCCCCCGAGTCGTCGCTCGACCGGGTCGTCTCGGCGGGTCTGGACCGGGTGACGAACGCGACCCGGTCCTCGGCCCGGCGCGAGGCGCACCTGCCGGAGGGTCGCTACGACGTCACCGTCACCCACGACGACCAGCAGGTCGCGGCGGGGGCGGTCGTCCTCGACATCGACCCGCTCCGGTCGCAGTCGATGCGGGTCCTCGAGGGACCGCCGGAGGCGAACGCGACCACCGCGCTCGCCCAGTCGTCGCTCTCCAGCGCGGTCGAACTCGACGAGTGGCTGTTCATCGAGGTGAACGACTCCAGCATCCACGGCTACGTCACCGGCGTCGCCGGCCTCACCGGCCGGGGGACCGAGGGCGTCACCATGCACATCCAGCAGAAGAACGGCGGCCCGGCGGTCGACCTGTCCGAGGCCGAGTTCGTCCACCGGCCACAACGGGACGTGTTCGTGCTGGCGTTCCCGCCGAACACGAGTTCGTTCGAGGCGGACGCGACCTACCGCGCGACGTTCACGGTCGCCGAGTCCAACCCCTACGCCGTCACCCAGGAACGGGTCATCCAGGACTTCCGGGTACTCCCCGCCGGCGCCGAGCAGGACGGCTCGAACATCGAGGTCGTCGAGGTCGACGCACAGGAGTCGGTCATCGAGGGCAAGGACGCGATGTTCACCGTGACGCTGCTCAACTCCGGCGAGCGGACCGGGACGGCCACGCTCAACGTCTCCCTCGACCACGTGTCGACGACCCGGGAGATAACGCTCTCGCCGCAGACCCGGACCACCGTCACGGTGCCCGTGAACACCGAACCGCTCACCGAGGGGACCATCCCGTACCGGGTGTCCGTCGAGGGCGGCGAGCGAACCCTGACCGGGGACCTGAACGTCACGCTGACGGGCGACCCGCCGAACACGAACCCGACGCTGGCACCCCGGACCGAGGAGGGACAGCCCGGGTTCGGGCTGGTCGCCGGGGTGGTCGCGGTCCTCCTGCTGGTGGGAGCCGCCCGCCACCGCGTCTGAACTCACAGAAAACTTATCAGTCAGTTCGACACCTAGTCACAGAGAGAGTCATGCCCTCCACTCGCCAGACGGCCGGCGTCCTCGCGCTGGTCGTCGCCCTCGCTCTCGTCCCCGTATCGACCCCCGCGACGGCCGCGGGCGGAACAGGAACACCGAGCGCGACCTGTCCGGCCGGCACACCGTTCGACAGCGCCGACACCACCCCGCGCCAGAACGAGTCCGGGAACGTCTCGATCCTGGCATATGCGGTGGGCCCGGACGTCTCCCTCGACGAGGTCCCGGACGCGAGCACCGACGCGAACACGGTTCCCCTCGGCGGCCACCTCGTGGTCCGGGTGACCGCCCCGGACATCGCGACCCGGGCCGACAACGTGAGCTACTTCGGCGACCCCGAACCGACGCTCACGCTCCAGTGGCCGTGTTTCCTCTACGAGTCGACCGAGGGCGCACGACTCGTCCACGGCGACTCCGACGACGTGGTGTACCTCGTCTTCGGCGACGGCCGGGAGCTTCCCATCCCGGCCGGCGAACAGCGCGGGAAACAGGCCGAGTTGCGCGTCTCGGAGTCCTTCCCCGGCATCGGCGAGGACACCCACATCGAGGACGAGTTCGACGTCGAGTCCCCGACGCTCTTCACCGACTTCCGGAACGGTACCCACGTCCGGCCCGGCTCGGTCACCCTGACGGGCGAGTCGGACCTCGCCGCCGGCGAATCGGGCGCGGTGACGCTCTTGCGGAACGGGACCGTGATTCACCGGTCGACCTTCACAGCTGACGGGGCCGGTGGCTGGAGCACCACCGTCGACCTGTCCGACGTCCCCAACGGGACCCACCTGCGTTACGAACTGTCCAGTGACGGCGCCCTGCACGACGCCGGCACCCTCGTCGTGGACGAGTCGCCGGTCGAGCTGACGACCGTCCGCGTCCTCGAAGACATCAAGACGGACATGGACCTCTCGGTCGGCGTCGAGATACGCAACAGTGGCCTGACGACGGTCGACCGACCCGTCACCGTCAGCGTCGTCGACGCCGAGACCGGCGACGTCGTGAACTCCCGGGAGTACGGGACTCTGGTCGAGGGCAATCGAGATGTCGACCGCGAACTCGCCCTGTCCGCACCCGACCCGGGGAGCTACGAGGTCGTCGTCGAGTACGGGACCGAGACCGTCCGGCGGAACCTGACCGTCCACGGGACCGAGACGACGACACCGCCGGGGACCACGACCCAGCCGCCGACCTCGACCGTCCCGGCCAGCGACCTCACCTTCGCCGAGGACCCGGGGACCAGCGAGCTCCCCGGCTTCGGCGTGCTGGCCACCCTCACTGCCCTCGCACTGCTCGCACTTCGCCGGAACTAGTCACTCCTCGGCCGCACACCGGTTCGGCCCGAGTTCGAGTTCCACCGCCTCCTTCTCGTCGTCCAGCGACTCTCGCCCCGTGTTCACGGCGATGACGCGCTCGTAGTTCGGTGGCTTCTCCGGCAGGTCGGCGGTTATCTCGCGCACGAACTCGTCACGGTCGGCCTGCAACAGCCCCCCGGACTGCCGGCGTTCGCCCACCGTCGCCGCCACCGGTTCGCCCGGCGTGATGGACGTCGAGCCGTCGTCCGCGACCGGGAAGTGCCCCGGACAGACCGTCACGGAGTCCGGTTCGGCGAGGAGCGTCCCGTGGAGGGTCTCGTACAGTGACTCCGCGCCGCCGACCGCTTCCTCGCCCGAGAACTGGAGTTCGGTCCGCCCCACGGACTCCACGAACAGCGTGTCGCCGGTCAGGACCGCCGCGGCGTTCACGAGGTAGCTCACCGACTCGGAGGTATGCCCGTGCGTGTACAGCGCCTTCAGGGCGACCTCGCCCACGGTGACGACCTCGTTCCGCGACAGTGGCTCGTAGTCGTAGCCGACCTCGCGGTCTGCGGCGGCGCGCTCGCCGAGGTAGTACGGGACGCCGAGGTCGTCGGCGAGGGCGCGGCCGCCGGAGACGTGGTCGGCGTGGACGTGCGTGTCGAAGACGGCGACGACCTCGTACCCGAACCCCTCGGCGGCCTCGCGGAACTCGTCGGTCTGGCGGGTCGCGTCGACGATGGCGGCCTGCTTCGTCTCCCGGCACCCCACCACGTAGCCCAGACAGCCCTTGGCGCGGCGCTGGAGCTGGACGATATCGACCGACTCGTCGGGCGTCGGGACCCTCGCGAGGTCGTATACCCCGCTGTAGGCCGCCATGCCGCCCTCGACGACCGCCACGTCGTCGTACCCCAGGTCAGAGAGCGCCTCGGCGAAGGCGTAGGAGGACTTCCCGATGGCGCAGATGGTGACGATGGCGTCGTCCGACGCCGCGCCGGTCGCGGCCTGGAACTCCTCTTTCGTGACCGTCTCGCCCGGTTTGTACGGGAAGTTCACGGAGTCGGGCAGGCGCCAGCCCGCAAAGCTCTCTGCGCCCCGGGTGTCGACAACGACGACGTCCTCGTCCTGGCGGCGCTCGCGGAACCTCTCGACGGAGATGGATTCGGTCATACCTCTCGTAGGCGACCGAGCGCGAAAAATGGTGGACGCGGAATCAGGCCAGCCACTCTTCGGGCTTGGTGTCGTAGTCCACGTCGTCGGCGGAGAGGTGTTCGACCTCCTCCCACGCGAGGTCGGTCTCCTCGAACTTCTCGCCGTCGAACCGGATGAGCTTGCCCTGTTCGGTGGGCTTGGGCTCGCGGTTGCGCCGGCGGGCGACCTCGCGGTCGTGGTCGGAGATCTCCTTGACGATGGTCATGAGGTTCACCGGCCGACCCCACAGCTCGAAGACGCGTTCGAGCGTCTGTCTGGCCTGCTTGACGTCCAGCATGACGCCGTTGTACTGGTGGCCGAGCAGCAACTCGTTGCGGTTGTTGTAGTTGCCGTCGTACACCGCGATGGTCGGCTTGCCGAAGTTCGTGAAGTTCAACAGCAACTTCTTCTTCACGTCGCCGGCGTCCTGGCTGGCGACGCGGTACTGGCCGGTCGCGTGCGAGTACTCGTAGGTGAAGTACTCGTTCTCGTCGATGAACTCCTGGGTGAGGAACTCGTCGATGAACGTCACGTCGTTGTGGCTCCGGCGGACCTCCCGCATGCGGTCCCAGCCGCGGGAGAAGTCCACGTCCGCGAGGGCCTCCTCGACGCTGTCGTACACCTGGTCGTCGAACAGGTAGCGCCCGATGCGCTCCAGCTCGGACTGGGTGATGCGCTCGACGAACCCGCGGTTCTGGCGCTTGACCAGCGAGTAGTGCCGGTGGCACAGCCCCTCGTAGGTCAGCACCTTCCACGGGTACTTCTGGACGTCTATCTCGCCGGCCTTCGCCTGCTCGACGGCGTCCCAGTCCACGTAGGACGCGGGCAGCTCCTCGAGGGCGTCGAGGTTCTCCGGGTCGATGGCCGACAGCGCCTCGTGGGGCGTGAGCAGCTCGCGGACCTGCGCGAAGTCGACCACGTCGCCGAAGTTGCGCCAGGTGATGCCCTTCGTCCGGAGCAGGCGCTCGACGACCTCCTTGCGGTTCGTCGAGTTCTCGATGTACTCCCACAGCTCCTTGCCGAGCTTGTAGGGGTTCAGCCCCGGCGACCCGAGGACGGCGGCCTGGTGTTCGGCGTAGTTGATGAACTCGTCGTCGCCGGCGAAGCGCTCGTCGCCCATCATGAGCGACTCCCAGTACGCCGCCCAGCCCTCGTTCATGACCTTCGTCATCTTCTGGGGGGCGAAGTAGTACGCCTCGGCGCGCATCATGTCGAGCACGTCCCGTTGCCACTCCTCCATCTCGACGCCCTTCTCGGCGTCGTCGTCGTACTGCTTGCCGTACTTGCGGATGAACGCCAGCAGGTCCTTCTCGGGTTCCTCCGGGAAGGTCGCCGGGCCGTCCTCGGCCTCCTGTCGTTCGAGCCACTCCTCGTCGAAGACCTCGCGGCGGACCTCCTCGGAGAGGTCGAGTTCGTCGAGTTTGTCCTCGATGTCGGCGAGGTCGATGTCCTCGCGCTCGGCCTCCCGGCTCTCGGAGCTGACCGGTTTGTAGCGCCGGTGCTGGTCGATGTTGTCCTCGAGCGCGAGCGTGTGGTCGATCCACTTCTCGACCTCGGCGCGCTCGATGTCCGGGCGCTGCATGTACTCCGTGATGGCGCGGGCGTGGCGCTCCAGCATCGCGGCCGCGTTCGGCGTGCCGCCGGAGAACAGCTGGAACCACTCGTTCTTCGCGAAGAAGTCGGAGTGGGCCTCGACGTGGGTGATGACCGCCTTCTGGTCGGCCAGCGTGTTCGACTCCTGCAGGAACGCGTGGGCGGGGTTGTCGTTGTTGACGATCTCGAACGCCTTCCCGCCGCTGTACTGACCCTGCTTCTGCTGGCGGTCGTACTGCATGCCCCAGCGCCAGTGCGGGTAGCGGTGCTGGAAGCCGCCGTAGGCGATGAGCTCGTTCATCTCGTCGTAGTCGACGATCCAGTAGTTGACCTCGTACGGCGAGAGCCCGAGCTTCTGGGCGAGGTTGCGCGCCTCCTCGACGGGTTCGCGCAGGCCGCCCGCGATGCGTTGCTTGTTGAATCTGTCTGACTCGCTCATTGTGACCACCTGCGTTCACTCATCTGAATCACCCTCGGTGGAGAGGATGGTGTAGATCGCGTCGGTCACGTCCTCCGGGCTGGAGACGTACGCGACGGCGACGTTGTCGCTGCCGGCGAAGTGCGATTCGACCTCCTCGGCGTGGGTCGCGTTGATGGCCGTCCCGGTCGGCTGGGTCTCCACGTAGGCGTGGAGGTTCGCGTCGATCTGTTCCATCATCGGGATGACCCGCTCTTCGGTGTCGTTGCTGGAGTTCTCGGAGTCACCGGCCGCGAACACGTACCGGTTCCACTCGCTCCAGGGGTACTCCTCCAGCAGTGCGGCGGCGAGTTCGTACGCGCTGGATATCTTCGTCCCACCGCCCGAGCGGATGCCGAAGAACTCCTCGCGGTCGACCTCCCAGGCCTCCGCGTCGTGGGCGATGTAGATGAACTCCGCGTTGTCGTACTTCCCGGTGAGGTACCAGTCAAGCGGCGTGAACACGCGCTCGACCAGCTCGCGCTTCTTCTCGCGCATCGAGCCGGAGACGTCGCGGATGTTCACCACGACGACGTTCTTCTCGCGCTCCTCGATGATCTCGGGGTGGCGGTAGCGCTCGTCCTCGCGGCGGAACGGGACGTGCTTGATCCCCTCGCGGCGGATCTTCTGGTAGGTCGTCTCGCGCTCGACGTTCTCCTCGACCTCCTCGATGGAGCCCCAGGTGGTCTTCTCGTCGTCGGGGATGTTGCTGTAGGTGTCCTCCAGCCACGCCTTCGAGACGGGGATTGACTGGCTGCGGGCCCACTCGTAGGCCTTCTGCGGGCCCCAGCCCTCTATCTTCAGGACCTCCGTCAGGAAGTTCTCGTCGAAGTCCATCGCGAGCTTGCGCTTGAGGCCCTCCTTGAACATGCGCTCGAAGTCGAGGGTGGAGTCGGGCCCGGTCCGGGTGATGTCCGTGAACGGTCCCTCCTTCTCCTCGATGACGCGCTTGCCCTTCGGTTCGAGGTCGAGCCCGAGTTCCTCGTCGAGTTCCTGGGCGAACTCCTCGGGGTCCATCTCGTAGTACTCGTGCTCGCCGCCCTCCTCGCCGGGGTCGCCCTCCTCGCCCTCGCCGGGCTGTGGCTGGGGCTGGCCGACGGGGTCGCCGACCTCGGCGTCGCCCTGACCGACGCCACCCTGGTCGAGGCGGTCGTACTCGAAGCTCGGGAGGTCGACGATCTTGATGGGGATGCGGACCTCGTCCGGGCCACTGCGGCCGAGTTCACCGTACTGGATGAACTCCTTGAGGTCTTCGCGGCGCTCCTCACCGACTTCGCGGAACCGTTCGATGTCGTCTTTCAGTCCCATCTGTATGCCACCTGTCCCATGACGTGTCTGCTGGTCAGTTCGGCCGAGGCCTCCGAGTAGCCGAGCAGGTCGACCATCGCGTCGATGGTCTTGCGCTTGAGGCTGGCCGTCTCGGTGCCACTCGGCGGGTCGTCCCACTGGCGCGGGTCGAAGTCGTCGTAGACCCGGCGCACGTCGTCCCAGTCGTTCGACTCGAGGACGGTCTTGATGACCGGGATGGCCGTCAGGTCGACGTTCTCGATGGTGAAGTCCTCGTCGCGGTGCTCCCACGCGTGGCGGTTGAGCGCCGTGATGATCTTCTCGCGGCGGAACGACTGCACCTCGGGGCTGGGCTGGTCGCCGCTGTAGTCGGACTCCTCGAACCGCCCGAGGTGCTCGACCTCGAAGATCTTCATCTTCAGCGGGTCGGGCTCCTCGCGCTCGCCGCGCTCGTTGATGATGGGTTCGTCCGTCTCCCAGGCGTACACCTGCTCGACGTACTCGGCGACGGTCGCCTCGTCGACCTTGCGGTCGTGCATCATCGCGTCGATGACGTCCTGCTCTTGCTCGCCGAAGATGTGGTTCTTCACCTCGGCGACGCGGCCCTCGAACTCGGTGCGCTCGCCGGTGGAGAACACCGGGGCGTCGACGAGTCCGTCGGCCATCGCGTTCAGCACGTCACGTGGCATGATGATGCGTTCGACCGTGAGGTCGGGGTGATGCCGGTCGGTCTCCTCGTGGAGCAGGTCCGCGAGGATGTCCCGCGTGTAGGTGACCGGAATCCCGTGGGTGCCGTCGGCGGCCTCGCCGTCGAAGTCGAAGTCCTCCTTGTACTGTCTGGTGTCGCCCTCCTGGAGGTAGCCACGGTCGAAGATGAGGGCCTTGTCCACGAGGTCCAGGTCCGTCGGCAGGTTCTCGTCGTCGAGGCGGGTGACCACGCTGTAGAGCGCGGCGGCCTCGATGGCGTGTGGGGCGAACTCCCTGTCCACGAGCTCGCCCGAGGCCTGCTTGACGGAGACCAGCACCGGCTGGCGGATCTTCTCTGCCAGCTCGTCGTAGGACTCGGCCGTCCAGACCGTGTGCTCGCCGGTGAGTTCCCGGCGGATGAGTTCGGTCTCCAGCGAGAGGTTCGTCAGGTACGCGAACTCGTGCTTGTCGAGCCGGCGCTTGAGCGCCTTCAGCGGGTCCATGCCCTGCCGTTCCGCGTGCTGGTTGAGCTGTGCCTCCAGGTCCGGGTTCGAGATGATGAGCAACTGGGTGTCGATGTCCATCCCGATGCCCTTGTCGAGCTTGACCGTCCCCTCGTCGGGAACGTTCAGCAGTTTCTGGAGCAGGTCGGCGTGCTGGGCCGCGTCCTCGACGATGGTCAGCAGGCCGTTGCCCTGGCTGAGGACGCCGTCGTAGCTGAACGCCTGCGGGTTCTTGCGCCCGCGGGAGTCGAGCTTCTGGAGCATCCCGTGCATCCAGGAGCCGACGAGGCGCTCCTTGGGCGTGCCGTCGTCCTCCGAGTGGAGGACGCCGACGCCCTTGCCGACGTCGACGACGTAGTTCTTCACCCGGAGGTGGCGACTGTCGGCGATGGCCGAGAAGAGGTCCTTGCGACCCTTCCGGCGGTACATCTCCTCCAGGTAGTCGTAGGCTTCGCGGCTGAACGGGTCGAGACGCTGGGTCACGTTGATGGGCACGTCGGAGTCGAGCGACTCGTTGACCTGTGCGACGAGGTCCGCGCGGACCTCCGGCGGGAACACCGTCAGCGGGTTCGACTGGACGGGCGACTCGTACCAGTTCGTCTCGTCGTCGCCCCCGAGGTCGTCGCCGTAGCTCAGCCCACGGCCACCGCCACCGGCGGCGATGTTCCACTCGACCGTGTAGCGCCGGCCCTCCGGCGTCTTCGAGTACTCCCGGAGGCCGTTGATGAGACAGCGCTTCAGCTCGGACTTGCCCGTCGCGGTGGGCCCGTCGAACCAGAGGATCTTCTCGTGTTTGCCGCGGCCGGACGCGATGGACCGGAGGTCGTCCACGAAGGAGTTGAGCACCTCCGTGTTGCCGAGGACGGCGTGTTCACCGTCGTTGTGGGGGTCGTCGAAGAAGCGGTAGCGCTCCTTCTCCTCGCCCTCCTCGATGACGGTCCGGGTCCCTGCGGCCTCGATGGCCTGCAGGAGGTACTTCGAGGCGTGGCTCGCGATGCTCGGCTGCTCGAACACCCGGTCGACGTACTCGGCGAGCGACATCGGTCCCTCGTAGGTCTCCTCGAGGGCGCGGTCGCCGGCCGTGACGAAGTCGTCTCCCCTGCTCATCAGTCTTCCATCTCTGCTTTGGCGACCTCCGCGCCAGCGAACTCGAGCACCTCTTTCGCGCCGTCACGCGAGTAGCCCTGGTCGATGAGTGCGTCGACCCAGGAGTTCCGTTCGTCGTCGTCCGTCTCGTTGGCCGAGACGAGCGCGCTGAAGTTGATGTTGTGCTTCTTGTCCTCCCAGAGCTTGCGCTCGAGTGCGCGGCGGAGGCGTTCGTTGTCCTGCGGGTTGAACGTCGTGCCCTCGCGGGCGCGCCGGCTGACCCAGTTCGAGACCTCCTGGCGGAAGTCGTCCTTGCGGTCCTCGGGGATGTCGAGGTTCTCCTCGATGGAGCGCATGAACTTCTCGTCGGGTTCCTGGTCGCGGCCGGTGATGTCGTCCTCGATGGTGTCGTCGTCGATGTAGGCCATGACGTGGTCCATGTACTTCTCGCCCTGGCGCTGGATCTCGTCGATGTCGTACGCCAGCGCGTGGCGGACGTCCTCGATGGCGCGGGCCTTGTACTCCTCGCGGACCATCTCGAGGTATCTGTAGTACGTCTCGAAGTTCTCCTCCGGGATGGAGCCGTGGTGCTCCAGGTTCTCCTCGAAGAAGTTGAAGATGGTCAGCGGCGAGAGGAACTGGCGGCCGCGGTGCTTCGAGTCCATGATGGCCTCGGCGATCTCGTCGCCGATGAAGCGGGGCGAGACGCCCTCCATGCCCTCGCCGATCTCGGCCTTGGACTCGGCCTCCTCGCGCAGTTTCTTCACGTCGATGTCGTCGCCGTCGTCGATCTCGCCGTTGTAGGCCTTCGCCTTCTGGATCATCTCGACGGTCTCGGTGTCGGGCTCCTCGATGCGGGTGAGGACGGCGAACAGGCCGGCCATCTCCAGCGCGTGGGGCTCGACGTGGATGTCGGGCACGTCCGCGTTGTTCAGCATCTTGCGGTAGATGTCCGACTCCTCCTCGTAGCCGAGGACGTACGGGAAGTCGATGCGCTTGGTGCGGTCGTTGAACGCCTCCATCTTCTCGTCGCCCTTCTTGTCCTTGTACTCGGGCATGTTGGTGCGCCCGACGATGACCTGGTCGATGTCGATCCGCGGGTTGTTCTTCGGCTTGATGGTCATCTCCTGCGTCGCGTGCAGGAAGTCGTACAGGAACTCGCGCTGGAGCTTCAACAGCTCCTCGCCGCTGAAGATGCCGCGGTTGGCGTTACAGAACGCGCCGGAGTAGTCGAACGCCCGCGGGTCGGACTCGCCGTAGATGGCGATCTTCGAGTAGTTGACGTCGCCCGTGAGTTCGGTCTCGTCCTGGTTCTTCTTGTCCTTGGGCTCGAAGGTCTCCAGACACTGGCGCTTGTTCTCGTCGGCGATGAGCCGGACGATCTCGATGTGGTTCTCGAGCACCGACTGGAGGTCGTCCTCGTAGTACTCGAGGAGTCTGTCCATGTAGAACTCGGACTCGGGGTCGAGCGCCTGCTCGTTGCGGATGGTGTAGGGCGCGTCGTGGAGCTCGTTCAGTTCGTCGAGGACGCGCTGGCGCTGGCGCTGCGGGATGAGGACCAGCGGGTCCTGGTTCATCGGGGACCGGACCACGTCGTCGGCGGGGTCCTGGTCGTCGACGATGTCACAGAGGTTCGTCCACCGGAAGGTGTACATCCGGCCCTCGTCGCGGAGGGTGTAGTCCTCGAAGTACTTCCGGCACATCCGGTCGAAGTGGGACTTCCCGGAGCCGACCGGCCCGAGCAGCAGTTTGATACGCCGCTCGGGGCCGAGGCCGCGGGCACCCGACTTGATCTTGTTGACGAACTCGTGGATGCTCTGGTGGATGACCTTCCCGTAGAAGGTGTTCTCCCCGTCGTGGAGGGGGTCCTCCGTGGCGAGTTTGTACTTGACGATACCCTCGTGCTCGTCGTACTCGGTGCCGTAGAAGTCGAACATGTCGGCGACGCGCTGGTGCGCGTTCCGCGCGATGAGCGGGTCCTCGTACACCTCGTTGAGGTACCAGTCGAAGGACTTCGTCTCGCGCAGGTCCGACGGCATCGACTCCTTGTATTCGTTGCTCAGTTCCGCGAGTGATTCTCTGGTTTCGGTCATGCTATCATGGACAGGTTCGACGGCCGCCGCGTGCCGGGCACGCCTCCCGGTCGCGCGCGATGCGCGTGAGACGGCGGTCGTCTGTCTCGGAAGCCCTCCGACGTGTCGGTCGTTCGGGTCGGCACGGCACCCCCGCGTCGCCACTCGAACGACGCCACCGTCAGGTGCGTCTGCCGCCTCGCGGCGACGAAACTTCGTGCCATATGTGAACTTTCACCACCCTGCGACGTGTGGCCGGGCCTCCCACGCGAGTGGATTGTCGAGGGGGCTCGGAAAGTGCAGGGCGGTCACGTCGGTAGGCGCTACCGAGGAGTGTATACAACTCGGATTCCGAGCCGCATAAGTTTGACCCCAACAAATATTTACCAGTACGAAAACTCCCTTTAAGAGAATCGGTTCCTGTCCGTAAGAACGTTATACGTTGTTCTCCCGACACGGGGTCGAGGCCCCGTCCTTTATATACTCTCGGGGTGGGGGCCGACGCAGCCTCCCGATTCCTCGTTTCTCCAGGGCTCCGAGGGGTCGCCGACGACTCCCCGGTTGCGAGGGGTGTCGACCGCGGTGGCGGCCCGGGCCGACCCGTCGCGAATGAGCCACTTTTTACGCGTCTGCACCTAGGGTCCGGCAATGAGCACCCTCGAGGACCTGCCGGCGGGCTGGACGGTGTGGAACGAGGAACCGGACGGGCGCTGCATCCTCGCGTACCGCCCGGACGTGTTCGACTCCGAGCAGTTCCCGGCACCGTGCCTCCCGACGCTGTACGTGACCCGCGGTCGCCGGAACCACCGACGCCCCGGCGTCTCCCGGGAGGACGCGACGACCGGCGCCTGGTACGCCACGCTGTACTTCGAGCCCGACGTGCAGTTGCAGGAGACGAACCGGTTCGACACCCGCGAGGCAGCCATCACGGGCGCGGTGGAGCTGGCGGGGCGCTTCGCCGACGGCGAGATCGACCCGCGCGACGTCTACCAGGTGCCCCGCGAGGAGTACTTCGAGAAGCTCGACGAGCTGACCGGCCGGGCCCCGGAGTGACGATGGCCGAAGACCCGCCCGAGTGATGCGATATCGGAGCGGTCCCGCCATTTTAGTTCTTCGAGGACCGAACTGATATTATGAGTCAGGAACCGCTGACCGAATGTCCGTTCTGCGAGTTCGAACCGGACGTGCCACACGCCGACCCGAAGACGGCGCCCGAGAAGTCCCAGCACCGGGTCCACCGGCACGTCGAGCAGGAACACCCGGACCGGACCGACGAACTCTCGACCTACACGAGCCACCTGTAGGCCGGCCCGTGACCATCGACACGTCTTCGACTGCCCGGCATGGCGCGCCGGAGAGCGACCCGAGAGGAACCTCGTCGAGAACTTTTTTCCGCGGATGGCTACCAGTCCCGGACGTGTAACCGATGACCTCCGACGAGCCAGACACACCCCCCGAGCCACAGCAGCACTCCTCACACGGCGCGCCAGCGGTCGGGTCGGCCATCGAGGACCGGTTCGAGACCCACGAGGTGTTCCAGCGCATCATCGTCGCCGCGGACGAGGAGGCGACGACGAGCACCCGCGAACTGTTCTTCAGCGGCCTCGCGGCCGGCTTCGCCATCACGGTCACGTACCTGCTGTACGCCTCGCTCACCGCGGCGACCGGCAAGGACCCCATCCTGAGCGCCTTGCTGTACCCGCTGGGGTTCATCTACATCGTGCTCGGCGGGTACCAGCTCTACACCGAGAACACGCTGCCGCCGGTGGTGCTCGTGCTCGAACGGCTGGCGAGCGTCCCGCGACTGCTGCGCATCTGGGGCGTCGTGTTGCTCGGCAACTTCGCCGGTGGGACCGTCGGCGGCGTCGTGCTCGCGCTGACCGGCGTGCTCTCGCCGGAGGCCGCAGCCGCAGCCACCGACATCGCGTTGAAGGGCGTCGAGACGCCGTTCTGGTCGCTGTTCTTCAAGGCGTGCTTCGCCGGCCTCATCGTCGCCGGCGTGGTCTGGCTCGATTACTCCGTCAGGGACTCCATCTCCCGCCTGATACTCGTCTACATCGCGTTCCTCGCCATCCCCTTCGGCAACCTCTTCCACGTCGTCGTCTCCTTCACCGAGGTCGTCTACCTCGTGGCCGCCGGGCAGGCCTCGCTCGTCGGGCCCCTGACCGGGTTCGTCTTCCCGGTGTTGCTCGGGAACACCGCCGGGGGCGTCCTGCTGGTGACGGTCGTGAACTACTTCCAGACGACCGCCGAACGCCGGGAACTCGCACGCGACAGCGCTCCCGACGAACGACTGTCCACCCGCGCCTGGCTGTTCGGCCGCGACGCCGGGCAGTCGTACATCTCCTCGGAGGACGGTGGCGATGACTGAGCAGCAGCGGCCGAGCGTGGACGTACCCGCCCCGGGCACACGACAGCCCCCGCTGTCGCACGGGCGAGGCCGATGAACGGACTCGCCCTCTGGCTGGTCGTCGCGGTCGTGTCCACGGGCGTCATCTGGAAGGGGAGCGACCTCCTCGAACGGTCCGCCGAACAGCTCAGCCGGTACTACGGGCTCCCCGTCGCGGTCCACGGGGCGGTCGTCGTCGCGGTCGGGTCGAGCTTCCCCGAACTCAGCTCCGTCGTGGTCAGCACGGCGGTCCACGGCGAGTTCTCGCTGGGGCTCGGCGCCATCGTCGGGAGCGCGGTGTTCAACCTGCTCGTCATCCCGGCGCTGGCCGCGATGCAGAACGAATCGCTGGAGACGACCCGCGACATCGTCCACAAGGACGCCCAGTTCTACATCATCAGCATCCTGCTCCTGTTCCTGGTGTTCGCCCTCGGCGCGACGTACGTCCCGGGCGGCACGAACCAGGCGGCCATCGTGACGACTCCGCTCGCGCTGCTGTTGCTCCTGACCTACGGGGTGTACGTCTTCCTGCACCAGCAGGACACGAGCGAGCACGCCTCGACCGACGCGGTGGACGTGTCGCCGCGGCGCGAGTGGGGACGGCTCGCGGTCTCGCTCGTGGTCATCGCCGTGGGCGTCGAGGGCATCGTGCGGGCCGCACTCGCGTTCGGGTCGATCTTCGAGACGCCGAGTTTCCTCTGGGGGCTGACCGTCATCGCTATCGGGACGAGCCTCCCGGACGCGTTCGTCAGCATCCGGGCGGCGGCCAACGACGACAGCGTCACCAGCCTGACAAACGTCCTCGGGAGCAACACGTTCAACCTCCTCGTCGCGCTCCCGGTCGGGGTCCTCATCGCCGGGTCGGCGACCATCGACTTCCTGGTCGCCGTCCCTCTGCTCGGGTACCTGACCGGGGCGACGCTGATATTCATCGTGTTCACGCGGACCGGCCTCGAGCTGAGCGAACGGGAGGCCTACTTCTTCCTGCTGCTCTACCTCGTCTTCCTCTGCTGGGTGGGGCTGGAGACGGTCGGACGCGTGGACATCGTCCGCGGGCTCTAGGCGGGCGGCCGAGCGTCACCCGGGTCCCCGGTTCCGGGCCGACTCTCGACCGGGTGTTGACCCCCTCCTGTGCGCCCAGTCAGAGCATGCCGACGACCCACCGCGCGAGTTCGGAGGCGGTGAAGACGGCACCTTCGACCCGCGAGAGGACGCGCTCCGTCCAGAGCGCGGCGACGACCAGTCCGACGACCACGACCAGCCACGCCAGCGTCGAGAACACCGAGCCACTCACTGCTATCGGCTGGATCACCGCCGCGAGACCCATGATGCCCGTGATGTTGAGGACGTTGCTGCCGACGACGTTCCCGACCGAGACGCCGAGGCTCCGCTGTCTGATGGCGACCAGCGAGACGGCGAACTCCGGGGTCGACGTCCCGGCGGCGACGATGGTCCCGCCGATGACCCACTCGGAGATGCCGGCCCCGCGGGCAAGCGCCGAGGCAGCCAGCACCATGTAGTCGCCACTCACCAGGACCAGTGCGAGACCGGCGACGAGGAACACGACATCGCGGCCGGGGACCGAGACACGTTCGGTCACCGGCCGGGTCACGCCGCCGTCACCGAGTGGTCGTTCTGCCGACCCGGTGACCTCTGACTGGTCGCGGGTCAGGAGGAACGCCGTGTAGGCGACGAACAGTCCGACCAGCAGGACCCCTTCGAGTCTCGAGAGGTGGCTGTCGAACAGGACGAGGCCGCCCACGAGCGTACTCGCCAGCAGGACGACGCCCTCGCGTCGGAGGACCGAGTCCGCGACCGGAACCGCCCGAAGCAGGGCGATGACGCCGAGGACGAACGCGAGGTTGTAGATGTTCGAGCCGAGGACGTTCGCGACCGCGATGTCGCCCAGCCCCTTGCGTGCGGCGTCGACCGCGACGGCGAGTTCCGGGGTCGAGGTGCCGACGGCGACGATGGTCAGCCCGATGGTGAGTTCCGAGAGGCCGAATCGCCGGGCCGAGCGAACCGCGGCATCGACGAGGAGTCGCGCGCCGACCCAGAGGCCGAGCACCGAGAGGACGATAACACCGATCTGGACGACGGGGCCACCCGAGACCATTCTACAGGTGTCTGACTCGTCACCGGGTGAAAAGTCGTGTGCCAAGCCCGGCCCGTCCCTGCCGGCCGCGAGCGCGAAGCCCCCCAATCGACGGGAAGGGCTTAACCGCGGTGGTGGTGTACGACGCGACATGTCCAAAGTCACGCTCATCGGGGCCCGCATCGCCCAGTCCGGCCAGGAGTTCGTCTACCACGGCGAGTCCAGTCTCTGCGAGGGCTGTCCCTATCGGGGGCAGTGCCTCAACCTCACCGAGGGGGTGAAGTACCGGGTCGTCGAGCCCCGGGAGAACGCCCAGACGCTGGAGTGTGCGGTCCACGACGAGGGCGTCCGGGCGGTCGAGGTCGAACCCGTCTCCGTCACCGCCAACGTCCCCTCGAAGCACGCCTACGCCGGGAGCAAGGTCTCGCTGGCGGGGCCGTGCCCCCACACCGAGTGCCCGAGCCACGAGTACTGCGTCCCCGACGGCGCGGACTTCGACGAGGAGTACCGCATCAGCGAGGTCGTCGGCGACCCGCCCCACGACTACTGCTACCTCGACAGGGACCTCACGATGGTCGAGTTCGACGCGCCGGACGAATGACGGGGGAGCACGACCCCGATGAGGAGGCCGATACCCGGGACGAGACCGACGAACAGGACGACACCGCCGCCGGAGCCGAGCCGCCGACCGAGGGTGCCGACGCCGACTTCGACGCCGAGGCCGACCCTACCGACGCCGAGGCCGACCCCACTGACCTCGACGAGCGTGACATCGACGACGTGGCGGCGGAACTCGCCGCGCAGGAGCCGGTCCCGGCCGTCACCGTCCTCGCCGAGGGGCTCCGCCCGATGCTCGACCTCGCGACCAGTGCGAGCGGGAGCGTCGGCCTGCCGGAGCCGGCCGTCCTCGCCGACGACGTGCTCTCGCTCCCGCCCGAGGAGCGCTTCCGCGAGTCGGCGAGCCGGTACGCGAACCGCTTCGGGCTCGCGGGGCTGACCGACCCCGACAGCCTCGACGCGCTGGCGGCCGACCTGCCCGTCGCCGACCCGGTCCAGACCGGCGTCCGGACCGTGGTCCGGAACGCGGGTCGCTGGCAGGGGACCCTGCTCGCACAGCTCCTCGCCGACCCCGACGAGCCGGGACCGTACCTCGCGCTCGTGGTGCTGCTCGAACGCCTCGAACGGACCGCGCTGGCGGTCCAGACGCGCCGGGAGACCGGCGGCGACGAGGATGGTGCCGAGGACTTCCAGTACCTGCTCTCGACCACGCTCGCCATCCTCGCCCGGCTCGTCCGCCTCGGCACCGACGAGGCGGCGAGCGTCGACGAGGACGTGTACCTCGACGCGGTGCTCGCGAGCTATCATCTGGAGGCGGCGACCGGGAGCCCGCCGGCGAGCGACCCGCGCGAGAAGTCGGCCGCGGAGCGTCGTCGCATCGTCCACCTGCAGGGGACGCTGCTGGCCGCCGATACGCTCGACCTGCCGGCCGACGAGGCCGCCCGGTTGACGGGGGTCGACCCGTCACTGGTGGTCGCGGCGGTCGGTCGGCGCGAAAACGTCGGTCACCGCGGGGCCGACGACGACACCTGACCGACCCGGCCCACCTGTTCGGCGGAGTACCCGAACACGTCGTCGTAGCCATAGGCCGACAGCAGGACCGGGTAGAAGGCCTCTTCTGCGATCTGTGACTCGCCGTCGACCGCGGCGAAGGGTTCGCCGGATTCGACGCGCTCGAAGTTCGGCACCAGCACCTCGTACTCCTCGGCCTCGGCCTTCGGGACCCGTGCCGTCAGCCGGTAGATGGGGGTCTCCCGCGCCGGGAGCGTGCCGGGCAGGACGCCCGTCGCGATGAGGAACGCCTCGACGAGGTGGACCGCGTTCCGGCTCGCGTCCGCGGTCCCCTGGAGCCCGCACTCGACCTCGATGGTTCCCGGCACCGAGTTGAACACCCGGCCCTCGACGTACCGGCCGGTCTCGACGACGGCCGTGATGGGGAGCCGTGGGCACACCTCGCGGACGAGGTCGTCCACCCCGTCGACCACCGCGAAGGGTTCGGCGTGGGACTGCGTGGAGTGCAGCGCGAGGACCCGACAGCCCGTGAGCTCGTGGGCCAGGTCGTACGCCAGCCGCTTCTCGTGTGTGTCGGCGTCCGGGTAGCCCGGGAACGCGCGGTTCAGGTCCTCCTCTGTGTACCGGACGCCCCGTTCGAGGGCCTCCTCGTTGGCGACGACCACCTTCACGGGGCGGCGCACGTCGGGACGTCGCTCGAGGAGGTGTTCGACCGCGTGCACCCCACAGGGCTCGTCCCCGTGGATGGCGGCGACGACCGCCACCTCGGGGTCACCCTCTCCCAGCACTGACACTCTCATCGGCTTGCGTGGTCGGTGCCCGCGCTCCAAAAGCGTTCGGACTCCCGCGCTCCCCGCCGGTTCGGCCCGGGGGATTCCCTGACACACCTCTATACACCCCCGGAACGTAGTCTCACGTACGACAGCCGACGCCATGTCCCTCTCCCAGATACTCGAACAGATGCGGTCGCGTCGGAAGACGATGACCGTCTACGCCCCCGACCCCATCGACGACCTCGACCTCGCGTTCGAGGCCCGGAACGTGAGCATCCGCTACGAACCGCTGCCGCCCGGCGACCAGGAGGGGTTCATCGTCGTGAGCGACGAGGACGGGTACATCGGCAGCGTCGGGCTGGGCGCCGTCTCGGAACTGATCTCGCCCGACTGCGGCCGGGGACTCGAATCGAGACACCGCAACGCCGCGTTCCAGTGCCTGCTGGAACTGCTCGACGACACCGTGTTCCGGGCGCTCGAGAAGCGCCAGCTGCTCGCCGCGTCGCGGGAGATCGAGGACCGGGCGTGGCGGGTGGGCCGGGGGGAACTCCACACCGGGTTCCAGGACCTCAGCGCGATGAAGGCCCAGAAGCCGGTCTACGAGCAACTGGGCGAGCGCGGCGACCTGTCGGTCCACGTCTACGGCCGGCCGGACTGGATGCCGGATTCGATGCGGGACGTGTGGTTCTACCCGGTCGAGAGCGAGGAGATCGGGCACTTCTGGTTCGTGGTCTACGACGGCGGCGGGGACGACCTGAACGCCTGTGCCCTGCTCGCGGAGGAGACCGCCCCCGACGAGTTCGAGGGCTTCTGGACCTACGACCCCGCCGTCGTCGCGGACATCAGGCGGTACGTCAGCCAGACGTACGGGCCGGCGAAGTACTCCTGACCGGAATAGTTGGGAGTCGGACAGGAACGCCGAAGCCGGGACGTGACCGCGGAACCTGACCCGGGTCCAACCTTTATTAAGCAAGTCGATGAGGTGTAATCCGAGATGGATGTGACGACTGTTCCGGAGGGCTGCGGAGATGTCACGTGAGAACAAAGACGGTGGGTTCGACGCCGGGGAGGGGGACGGCGTCGGTGGGGAAATCGCCGACCGCGCCGCGGCCGTGGGGGAGGCCGCGAGCGACCTCGCACCGACCCGACGACTGTTGCTCGCCACGCTGGGCGCGGGCACCGCCGGGGCCGCACTGGGCAAGTTCGGTGTCCCCGGTATCGGGGCCGTCGTGGCCGGCAGCGTCGAGGTCCCGCCACCGGCCGCCGGGGCGAGTCCACCGGAGCACCACGACCACAGCGACATCGAGGCGCTGGTCACCGAGGAGCAGGTCACGCACCGGGCGACGCGGGACGGCGCGTGGCACGACCCGGCGACCTGGGGCGGGTCGGTCCCGGACGACTTCGCCCGGGCGCAGATTCCGACCGACGTGACCGTCACGCTCGCGGGGGGCTCGACCGCCCGGATGAAGACCCTGCGGGTGGACGGCGCGCTGGCGGTCCACCCAGAGAAGGACAGCCACCTCCGCACCGAGACGCTGGTCACGATGCCCGACAGCGTCCTGCAACTCGGTCGCGAGTCCCGCCCCATCGCCCGCGACTCGGAGGCCCGCGTCACCTTCGTCGACCTCGGACCCATCGACGAGGACTGGGACCCGGAGCGCCTGAGCACCGGCCTGCTCGCACTGGGCGAGGTCCGGGTCCACGGCGCCGAGAAGACGACGTGGTCCGACCTGGCGAGCGCCCCGACGCCCGGTGACGAAACGCTCGAACTGCCCGAGGCGCCGACGAACTGGGACGAGGGCGACCGGCTCGTCGTCGCCGGGATGGACCCGATGGCGAACGAGGACGAGGAGGTGTTCGTGACCGGCGTGTCGGGCTCGAGGGTCGAACTCGACCGTGCCCTGAGACACGACCACAGCCCGCCGAAGGACGACCTCTCGGCGTACGTCCAGAACCTCGACCGGAACGTCCGGTTCGTCTCAGAGAACGAGGCGATTCCCCGGCGCGGGCACACGATGTTCATGTCCCGGCGGGTGGCGGTCCACTACGCCGGGCTGTACGGGCTCGGCCGGACCGACAAGTCCTACGCCTTCACGAACCCCATCCACGGGGAACCGCCGGAGGACGTCGAGCCGAACCCCCGGGCCCGGTACGCCCTGCACTTCCACAAGACCGGCATCGACACCGCGGAACCGCACACCGTCAGGGGCGTCGCGGTCCGGGGCAGTCCCGGCTGGGGCGTCGTCAACCACCACAGCTACGCCGAGGTCACGGACTCGGTCACCTACGACGTGTTCGGGGCGGGGTTCGTCGCCGAGGCCGGGAACGAGCGTGGGTCGTTCGAACGGAACTTCGCCCTGCGTTCCGAGGGCAGCGGCGACCTGCCGGACTCCCGCGACTTCGACATGGGCGACGACGACCCGGGCGACGTGGACGACTTCGGTCACGGCGGCCACGGCTTCTGGTTCCAGGGGCCCGCCCTGACCATCGAGGACAACGTCGCGGCCGGCCACCGTCACCACGGCTTCGTCTTCTGGAACCGACCCCTCATCGACCGCGAACTCCGCCCCGGCGAGGAGATCCACGACCGGCGCGGGACGGTCGCGAACTTCCCACTGGACCACGTCGACGAGGAGCGCATGCCCCACCTCGTGGAGTCCGACCACGTCTACGACGGCAAGGTCTCCTCGGCGTACGTCCCCATCGAATCGTTCCGGAACAACACGACGTTCGCCTCCGGCGGCGGCCTCGACATCTCCCGGCACCAGTTCGGCTGGGACCACCAGCGCTTCGAGGACTACAGCGTCGTCGAGGGCTTCACCGCGTTCAACGTCGGGCCCCTCGTCCGGTCGTGGGGCCGCGTCGCCGCGCCCGACCACGGGAACGCCGAGGGCGGCAACAACGGCCTCTCCATCAGGTACAGCCACAACCTGCGGGTCGAGGACGCCCGGCTGGTCTGGGGCCGCGGCCGCGAGGCGACGAAACGCGTCGTCGACGACGAGCAGGCGGAGAAGCACCCCGAATCCCTCGACAGCGTCGGCATCAACCGCAACACGCCATATCCATTCCACGTGGTCTTCGAGGGCCTCGACGTGGAGGGCTGGAAGGTGGGCGCGAAGCCCCTGCCCCGGGGTATCACGATCTACCGCGACAGCCGGTTCGCCAACGACGTGAACGTCAGCGTCGAGGACGGCCATCCGCACCCCTCCCGGCGCATCAAACTGGAGAACTGCACCTTCGAGCGTGGTGGCGAGGGCCACCTGAACCTCGGTCTGGACGAACCCGAGGACCGCAGCGCCGACGAGGTGTTCGACGACGACGGCGGCGTCGTCGTGGACGGGCGGCCGGTGTACTACGAGCAACAGCGCCCCGGGCACGTCCCGATACCGGACCAGAAGACGGTGAAGCAACTCGGGGCCGAGGACCTGAAGGAGCTGGCCGGGACCGACGCCAACAACCTCGTCGGGAAGACGAACCGGCAGCTCTACGACCAGTACGGCATCGCCGTGAAGGGCCGCCCGATGCCCGACGACGCGGTCGACGACGAGCGCATCTCCGGCGGTGCCCTCGCCTCGCCACCACCGGACCCGCCCCGGGAGGTCTGGTTCGAGGCCGAGGACACGACGGTCCGGGCGCCCTTCGAGACGAAGCCCGACCCGAACGCCTCCGGCGACAGCTACGTCGTGGCCGGTGGCGTCGACAGCAGCCACGAACCGCCCAGCGAGGGCCTCCTCACATACGAGTTCGAGGTGCAGGGGGGCGAGTACGAGGTCTACGCCCGGGCCCACCGCCCCAGCGACGACGACGACTCCTTCTGGGTCCGCATGGACGACGGCGACTGGATCCGCTGGGGCGGCATCGGCGGCGACCGCGACTACGACTGGGAGCGCGTCCCCGAGCCGGAGACCGACGACTGGTCCGACCACCGCAGGTTCTCGCTCTCGGAAGGCAGCCACACCTTCACCGTGGGCTTCCGCGAGGACGGCGCACAGCTGGACAAACTGCTCGTGACGAGTACGGGCCGGACACCTATCGGCTACGGCGAGTAGGGAACGGAAGCGGCTGCGCCGGGCTCACGGCCCGTGTTCGGTCAACTTGGCGTACTCGTAATCCGCCTCGGTCGCCTCGGGACGCGCCCCGTCGAGGCGGATCTTCCAGCCGTCGAGTTCCGACGGGTCCTGCAGGGCGTTCGTGAGGACGGTCCGGATCTCCCGCAGGTCCACGCCGTAGTAGTCGCCGGGCAGGCCGTGGAAGTACTGGAGGGCAGTGCGAAACAGCGAGCGCATGCCGTCGTCGTCCTCGAAGTCGTAGTGCTTGTACGCGCCGGCGGCGACCTGCACCATCCCGTGGAGGAACATGCTCTCGGCGTTCCCGCGCCCGTAGTTGTACCACTCGTCCTCGAAGCAGTCGTGGGACTCGTGGAACGCGCCGGCGTTGTAGAGGCGCACCCCGTGGACCAGGGCGCGCCGGAGCGTGTCGTGCTCCCAGCGACCCTCGTCCGGAAGCCAGCCCGTCGGGGTGCCCCGGTCCGGGGGCGCGACCGTCGCGTCGGTCGTGTGGTCGTCCATCTGCCATCCGGTTCGGCCGGCAGGCTGGTCAATCCATCGCTGCCCCGACCCGGCCGTGAATCCTGCCTGCACGTCTCACGAGCCAGATATCTCGGCTGGCGGCGTCTGCAGCGACATGACCCACGCCATCGTCACCACGCTCTCGGGGGAGCACGCCGAGGAGGTCCAGCGTCTCTGGCGCGATCTCCACGACCGCTTCGGGGTCGCCAAATGTGCGCCCGTCCCCCCGCACGTCTCCTACCACGGCGCCGCGAGCTACGGCGACGACCTCGACCAGAACCTCGCCTCTGTCGCCGATGGATTCGAGCCCTTCGTCGTCCAGACCGCCGGGCTCGGCGTGTTCCCGGGCGAATCACCCGTCGTCCACTGCCCGGTCGTCCGGACCGACGCCCTCTCACTGCTCCAGCAGACCGTCTACGACGTGGCCATCGGAGCGGCCGAGGCTCCCAACACCTACTACCGTCCCGAGGTGTGGCAACCCCACGTCACCCTCGTTCATGGCGACCTCACGCCCGCGCAACTCGGCCCCGTCGTCACGTTCCTCAACGACCGCGCTCCCTCCCTCTCGGTCGTGGTCGACGAACTGGCCGTGGTCGACACCGACGAATCCGGCGACTGCGTCGTGGCTCGCTTCCCCCTCGGCGGATAATCGGGGGTCGGTTCGCAACGTTTTAACGCCCCGACAGCACAGATACGGGTGCGTGCGAGGGTAGCCAAGCCTGGAAACGGCGGCGGACTCAAGATCCGCTCCTGTAGAGGTCCAAGGGTTCAAATCCCTTCCCTCGCATGTCTGGCGCGACCGGACGGGAGCGCCTGACTGCGAACGGAGGGGTTTGAATCAGGGAGCAGGTTTCCTGCGACCGAGGTTCCGATTCCCTGCGAATCGGAAGCCCGTGACAGCTGTGCTGGCACGGTGGTTCAAATCCCTTCCCTCGCATGGCTGCGGGAGACCGCAGGACATGCGCGGCAAGACGGAGCGTCTTGCCCTCGCGAACTTCTGATAGTAAAAACCCGAACAGCGACGGCCTCAGAACCCGCGTTGCTCGTCGTCGTCGTCACCGACGAACGGGTTGTTCTCGGAGTGGCTGGGGCCGTCCTCGGTCGTCCCGCCGAACTTCCAGCGGAGGGCGAGCATGAAGACCACGGCGAGGGCGAAGAGCCCGATCTGGACGAGTTCGACCATACCCGGAGATGGCCGGGCGAGGAGCAAAAGCGTTGTTCTGTCGCGGGCAGGTGGGGTCAGTCCCGGCGGAGTCGCTCGGCGAGGGTGGTCCGGCCGTCGCCGTCGGCGTCGTCCGGGCCGGGGGCCATGCCGCCCTGGTCGGTGTACTCGACTGCGGGGTCGGCTGGCTCCCCCTGGTTCATCTCCCGGAGGCGGCGCCAGAGGACCGTCAGGAGCCCGACCAGACAGAGCAGGAAGAACAACTCGGCGTAGCCCTCGACCATGGTTATTACCCGGTGTTCGGGGTGATAAAGTTTCGTTCCGGATACACGAAACCGGAGAGTATTTTCGTCCGCGTACCCGGAGTGTGGGCATGACCGAGTACGCAGACCGTGTTCGCGTGGCCGAGGCGGCCGCGCGAGCCGGTGCCGCGGTGGCGGCCGAGGGCTTCCGGACCGGCATCGCCATCGAGGAGAAGGGCCAGAAGACGGACGTGGTGACCCAGGCCGACCGGGACGCCCAGCGGGCCGTCATCGAGCGGATCAGGGAGGCGTTCCCGGACGATGCCATCGTCGGCGAGGAGGACGACGAGCTGAAGGCGGTCCCGGCGTCTGGGCCGGCGTGGGTCATCGACCCCATCGACGGGACGAACAACTACGTCCGGGACATCCCGGTGTGGGCGACCAGCGTCGCGGCCGTGGTCGACGGCGAGCCCGTGGCCGCGGCGAACGTCATGCCGGCGCTTTCCGACTGCTACACCGCGGGACCTGACGGGGCACGGCTGAACGGTTCCGAGCTGTCGGTCAGCGAGGCCGACGACCCCGACCGGTTCGTCATCTGCCCGACCATCTGGTGGGACTTCGACCGCCGGGACGAGTACGCCCGGGCCTGTGAGGTCATCGTCGAGCGCTTCGGCGACATGCGCCGCTTCGGCTGCGCGCAGGCCGTCCTCGGGATGGTGGCCGCGGGCTCGCTGGAGGCGACCATCACGAACGTCGACCCGAACCCCTGGGATACGGTCGCCGGGGTGTACCTGGTTCGGCAGGCCGGCGGGACCGTGACCGACCTCGAGGGCGAGCGCTGGACCCACGAGAGCCAGGGCCTCGTGGCGTCGAACGGGACGCGACACGACGAGGTGCTGGCGGCGGCGCGGGACGTCGAGAAGATTCGGATGTCGTAGGTCGCCGGCGGTCAGCACCCTCGCCGGCACGCGCCACCGCCCAGAGCAGTCACGCGAATTCGCCGCAAGTACGGTCCCTTATGAGCCTGGGGCGTGTCCCCACGCGCATGGAACTCGACGAGACGGACCGTCACATCCTCCGCATCCTCCAGGAGAACGCACGGACCACCTTCAGCGAGATCGCCCGACGCATCGACATGTCGAGCGCGACCGTCCACGACCGGGTCGGGCGGCTGGAGGAGGCCGGCGTCATCGAGGGTTACCACGCCAAACTGGACCCGAAGGCCGTCGGGTACGGTATCTCGGCCATCATCGGCCTGCGCGTCGAGCAGGGCCGGGAGAAGGACACGCTCCAGCGCCTGCAGGACATCGAGGGGGTCCAGGAGGTCCACCTCACGACGGGCGAGTGGGACGTGATGGCCCGGGTCTACGCGGCCGACGCCGACGCCCTCCGGGAGCTGATGTTCGACCGCATCGCCCAGATGGACGGGTTCGCGCGGTCCCAGACCATGGTCATCCTCGGGACGCCCCACGAGTCCGAGGAGCTGCCGGTCTGAGCAGGCCGCCCTGGGCCGGTTTCGCTGGCGTCCTCGCGGCGCACGAGACCAGAAGGGTAATGCCGAATCGCGCCCGCGGTGGGCATATGAGTGACCTGATAGAGCGTATCGGCATCGGGCGCGCGTGGGCAGCCGGGGTCGCACTGCTCGCGCTGGTGTTCGGGCTCGGGTCGGTACTGTTCACGAGGACGGTGTACGCCAACTTCGTCTGGCACTACTTCTGGGGGCCCGTCTACGCCGACGCGAAGGGCTGGAGCTGTGCGGCGTGGGCCAACGGCGAGCAGATACAGCCCCAGAGCTGTACCAACGTGCCGGCAGGGATGGGGCCGGTCGCGGAGCCGGGCTACACCGTCGTCTCCGAGATCGGCTACGCCGTCATCCTGCTGGTGATGCTGGTCGGCGTCGCGCTGCTCCTCAAACAACTTCGCGTCGAGCGCTACCGGGCGATGTTCTACGGCCTCTTCCCGTTCATGTTCTTCGGCGGGGCGCTCCGCGTCGTCGAGGACGTGAACAACCGCGCGGCCGAGGTCCGCGCCGAGCAACTCGCCAGTGGGGTCCCGCCGGCCGAGGCGACCGGCGTCCTCATCGACTACCCGCTGAACGCGTTCCTCATCAGTCCCATCATCTACTTCACCGTCTTCTTCGTCGCCCTCGGCGCGCTCGTGGCGGCGGTCTACCTCTCCCGGCACGTCATCAGCCAGTCCTACGAGTACCCGCTGTTCGCCATCGCGAGCGCGATACTGGTGGTGACGCTGGGCTATCTCGGCTGGGCCTCTGCGACCAAGGAGTTCGTCTACTTCTACCCGCAGGTGCTCGTGGCGGTGCTGGTCGGCGCGACCATCTGTACCGCCGGCGTCTGGTACCTCATCGAGAACGTCAAGCCCGCCATCAACCGCGGGACCGGCCTGATGGGTCTGGTCATCCTCTGGGCGCACTCCATCGACGGCGTGGCGAACGTGGTCGGCCTCGACTGGATGACCTACCTGACCGGCCGCGCGAACCTGACGGGCAAGCACCCGGTCAACCGCTTCATCGTCGACGTCTCGGGTGGCGTCCTGCCGGCGTACCTCGACGCGTTCCCGTTCCTCATCGTGAAACTGGTCGCCGCGACCTTCGTCATCTACGTCTTCGACGAGGTGGTGTTCGAGGACAGTCCGCGCTTCACCGTGATGTTGCTCGTGGCGATCGTCGCCGTCGGTCTCGGGCCCGGGACCCGTGACATGCTCCGGGCGACGCTCTACGTCTGACCTTCTCTCCCCGTTCTACAGCGCGTCCAGCGTGTTCCGCGGGAAGTACCGGCTCCCGCAGTTCGCGCACTCCGCGACGACGAGTGGCCCGGCGGACTCCACGCCCACCGTCTCGGCCGGTACCTGCGACCGTGTCAGGGACCCGCCGCAGGTCGCACAGTTGAGATCGAACTCGGAGACGATGCCTCCCCCATCCTCTGATAGCTCTGTCATGGTAGTAATTGGCACACCACTCGAACCCACGGTTCGGGCCCGCTTAAAACTACGCTTCGTCCCGGAATCGAGACCGTCGGTCAGGGATACGGGTGGTGGCGCCGGTTCAGCCGGGACTCGAATCCGAGGGACTCGGGCACCGTCTCGGCGCGCTCGCCGAAGGCCGGGTCGCCGGTGAACAGCGGCTGGGCTCCGGGCACGACGACCCGGACCGCCTCGAAGCCGGCCTGGGCCACGTCGGGCGTGGTGAGCCGGGCGGCGTAGGGCGTCAGGCCCGCGTCGGTGACCCGCGAGACGAGGTCGTCGACCGCGGCCGCCCCCGTCGCGGGGTCGTCGGGGCCGACGCTCGCGGCGGGGACCGGGCCGCCCGCGTCGAGGAAGTCGGCGGCGGCCGACGGGAAGTCGGCGAACGCGGCGATGGCGCCCGGTTCGTCGGTCGCCTGCGAGCGCCCCATCGACCGCAGCTCCATCCAGTTCTGGAGCGCCTCGGCCAGCCCCGAGCGCGCCGCGTCGACCGGGTCCAGCGCCGCCCCGGAGCCGACCGCGAAGGCGGGCCAGTCGTCGTCCTCGCGGTGGACCGCGACCGCGACGACCGGCACGTCCACGTCCTGGGTCACGAGCAGGGCCGTGGTCCGCAGCCCCTCCGAGCGGGCGCGCCGGGCGAGCGTCTGGTACTCCTCGTCGTCGACGCGGAGTTCGAGGGGTTCGAACGTCGAGTACCACGCGAGCATGGTCGCGTCGCGCTCGACGACCTCGGTCAGGCCGGAGACGAGCGCGTCGGCCCCGGAGGTGCCGAGGCCGAGCCCCGTCGTGATGGCGTCGGTGTAGCGCTCCTCCGGCGGCGGGAACTGCACGACCTCTGCGGGAAGCGGTGCCTCCTCGCCGGTCGCGAGGTTCTCGCCCACCACCCACGGAATCGGCTCCTCGGGGTCGACCGCGGGGGCGTCGTCGCGCCGGACCACGTCGTCGGGGCGGACCCCCTCGTCGACCATCGCCGGCGGCATCGCCCGGAACTCGCTCTCGCGGTAGACCGCCGACGAGTAGCGTTCCAGCGCCTCCCCGACGGCCTTCATGAAGGCGGCGTTCCAGTCGTCGGCGACGCCCGCGGCCTGCTTCGGCGCGCTGGCGTCGCTGAAGACGCTCGTCTCGGAGTTCGTCGCGAGGTAGTACGGCGCCGGGAAGGACTCGACCTCGCCGATGTCGCTGACCAGGCCGACCCGCGGGTCCAGCGCCTGCTCGGCCCGGGCGACGGCGTCGTCGAGGCTCACCGCCTCGTGGTCGTGTCGGACCGTGCGGTCACGGCTCGTACAGCACCCCGGCACCGGGAGGAACGAGCGGTTCTGGTGCGGGAGTTCGTGGACCGCCCCGACAACGTCGCCCTCCCCGGTGAGGAAGCCGACCGCCTGCCGGCCCGCGACCGCCCCGGCGAGTCTGGCGGTCGGGTTGTCGACCGTGCCCTCGTCGGTCTCGCGGGCGTTCGCCGCGACCCGCGCCCGGAGACAGTCGTAGCAGCCGCGCCCCGATTCGAGGCCGGTGACCGACGCGTCGACCCCGGCGACGGCCGCGCCGCCGATACCCCCGAGTTCGACCGCGAGCCACGGCCCGTCCGCGACCTCGTTCGCCGTCTCGAACGCCTCGTCACCGACCGGCCCGACGACCACGCCGAGGTCGGTCCCGGCGATGTCGGCCGCTTCGACACGCTCCGACGTGGCGTCCGCGTCGGCCAGGGCCGCCACCACGGCCTCGGCCGCCGGTCCGTCACCTGCGATACGTACGTCCATGCCACAGCGTGCTCGGGGTGGGGGGAAAAGTGCGACGCTCTCGGGGCCCGGCAGTCAGATGTGCTCCTCTTCGAGCACCCACCCGAGCGCCCGCTTGTAGTACGTGAACATCTGCTTGACACCCTCGTGTTTCATGTCCTCGTCGTCGAGTTGCTCCTTGAGGAACTCGTACTGCTCGCGGATCTCGGCTTCGTCGCGCATACGCGCACCTCGGCGTTCCGGCCGGAAGTGTGTTTCTTCCGTCACCCGCCGCGCGGAACCGCTGGGCCACCATGGGTCGTCCCGCCAGGGTTTGATACGCGTGGCGTCCGACGTGTCGCCCATGAGCTACACCAAGACGAGCACCGCGGACGTGGACTCGGTCATCGACGAGGAGTACGGCGGGATGTGGTTCCTGCGCGACGCACTCGAGACCGAACACGTCGGCGTGACCATCATGGAACTCGAACCGGGCAGCAAGGGCAAGGAGCACGACCACTCGCACGACGGCCAGGAGGAGGTGTACGTCGTGGTCGCGGGCACCGTCGACGTGGAACTCGAGGACGAGACGGTGCCCCTCGCCGAGGACGAGGCGCTCCGCCTCTCCGCCGACGAGACGCGCCAGCTGAAGAACCCCTACGACGAGGTCGCGAAACTGGTGCTCGTCGGGGCCGGCGGCGACTGACGGAACCGCTTCCCCGCTTCGACCGCGAGCGGAACCGTCAAACGCCTCGCTCCTGTAGCCTCGGCCATGATATCCAACCTCGCCGCAGGCGTGCAGGCGTTCACGAGCAACGTCTTCCTGGTGTCGGGTGACCGCCGCGTGCTGGTCGACGCGGGCGCGAACTTCGACGTGGCCTCGAAGATAGAGGAGCGCGGCGGCATCGACGCCGTCGTGATGACGCACACTCACCCCGACCACGTCGGGAACCTCTCCGAGGTGAAGGAGGCCTTCGGGGTCGAGGCGTGGGGCTTCGACACCGACCAGCCCGGCGTCGACCACGCCATCGCCGACGGCGGGTGGGTCCAGCTCGGCGACCACGAGTACGAGGCGCTGCACACGCCGGGACACAAGAACGACCACCTCTGCTTCTACAGCGACGACGCGGGCGTCCTGTTCGCCGGCGACCTCGTCTTCCAGAACGGGAGCTTCGGCCGGACCGACCTCGAGGAGGGCGACCACGACGCGCTCATCGAGAGCATCGAGCGCGTCAGAGACCGGGTCGACGAGGACTTCCGCGAGATGCACGTCGGCCACGGGCCCTCCGTGACGAACGAGCCGTTCGGGCACGTCGAGGCTGCCCTGGAGATGGCCTCGTCGGCGTTCCGGCGGTAGCGAACCGGTCAGGAACAGGCGACGGTCGGGAGACCGCAGAATCAGGAGAGCGCCGCCGTCACGACCGCCTCGTAGGCGACCTCGTACGCTTCGGCGACCACGTCGGGGTCGCGTCGCTTCTCGCCGCCGAGTGCGGGCAGGCCCACCTCGGCCAGCGGGTCACAGTGCGATATCACGTCCGAGACGCGCTCTTCGAGTTGCCCCTCGTGGGTGCTCCCGCCGACGACCTCGCGGGCCCTGGCGTACCGGTCGGCGTTGTACACCCGGGCGCGGCCGGGGTCGACCACCGCCACGGCGTCGAACTCGACCTGCTGGATGGGGACCGCGATGTCGCTGTAGGACTCGACGACCGCCCGGTCGCGGGCGAGGATCGCTTCCCGGACCGACTCGAGTACCGTGGTGTGGCGGTCCGCCATCACCGCGTTCAGTTCCGCCAGCGTCTCGACGGTCGTCGCCTGCTCCAGGGGCAGGTGCTCGCGGGCGCTCTCGGGCAGGTCGGCGTTCGCGTTCACGACGAACGCGTCGCCGACGCGGTCGCAGACGAACCGGCGGTGGCTCGCGCCGATGATGCCGGCGTCGGCGCCGGGCGACGGCCGCCAGAGCCGGTGCAGTGGGTTGATGTCCTCTGGTTCGACGGCCTCGGGGCTCGCCGCCGCGAGACGTTTCGCGTCCTTCCCGTAGAGTCGCCCCGCCGAGACGGCGCGCTCGTAGTCGTCGTGGTCGAACCAGTAGTCGTTGCCGGCACGCGGTTTGAAGCCGGTGGCACCGGCGTACGCACAGAGGCCGGTCGAGAACGTCGTCTTCCCGGCGTCGACGCGGTCGCCGCCGGCGACGAGCAGCCTCATTCCGCGAGACCGTAGTACCCCGGTTCGTCGTCGCTCCGCGGGGTCGCTACCACGAGGTCGTCGGCGTTGCGCATGACCCACGGGATGGCCCAGTCGAGCAGGATGTCCTCGGTCTCGCGGTCGATGTCGGCCTCGGCGTCGAGGCCCTGCAGGAGTCGGGCGATCTCGTAGACGGTGTACATCTGGTCGTCCTCGAGCAGTTCCTCGGGGGTGTAGAAGTCACACGGATGTAGTTTCTCGAACTCGGACTTCGGGACGGGCATGTGCTCGCGTAGGACGGTCCCACTCCTAAACGGTCCGGTTGCGGGAGGCCGTCGCCGGCGGACGCGTCGGACGCGTCGCTGGTTCGGTGTCTCGGAAGGGTGGTTATGAAGGGTGGGCGGGAGGCCCTGCCGGGCCGGTCGGGCCCCACACCGGGTCAGCCGACGCCGTGACACGGGACAGTGGGATGACAGAGTGCGCGTGCAGTGGTCTGTGTTCGTGTGGCAGTGTGGCAGTGTCTGGCTCGTCGGCATGTAGGATGCTCTGGCGCCACCCCATAAACTTGTCGAGAAGAATATATTTTGGGCCATAGACGACGGGGGACGGGTACCCGCGTCAACGTTTCACACTGTACTCGCTCGTCCGGCGTCTCTGGCCCTCTCTGGTGGCCTCCGTCCAGCCGGCGACACTGCTACGTACCGGCTGGTGGCTGCCGACCCTGCGGGACCACAGCCGTCGCTCTGTACTGTCACGAACGCGGCGCTACCGCGTCGGTGGACGCCCGAAAAAACGTGTGTGGTTGTACGACTCGTCGCTTATTCGAAGTGCTCGGTGCACTTCGCGTACTCGTCGGCGACCTTGTCCCAGTTCACGACGTCGAAGAAGCCCTCGATGAAGGAACCGCGGTCCGGGCCGTAGTCGTAGTAGTAGGAGTGCTCCCAGACGTCGCAGGCGAGGATGGGGTGTGCGCCCCAGAGCGCGCCCTGGTCGTGCTTGTCGACCTTGACGTTGCGGAGCTGCTTGGCGACCGGGTCGTAGACGAGCAGCGCCCAGCCACCGGCGGCCGAGGCGGCTGCCTCGAACTCGCCCTTCCAGCCCTCGTAGGAGCCGAAGTCGGCCTCGATGCGGTCGCGGAGGTCGCCCTCCGGCTCACCGCCGCCGTTCGGGGACATGTTCTCCCAGAACAGCGTGTGGAGGTAGTGGCCACAGCCGTTGTGCGTGACGTTGCCGAGCGCACCGGCCGTGGAACCGTAGTCGCCGGACTCGCGGTTCTCGGCGAGTGTCTCTTCGGCCGCGTTCAGTCCGTTCACGTAGCCCTGGTGGTGCGTGTCGTGATGCCACGTGAGGACCTGCTCGGAGATCGCGGGCTCGAGCGCGTCGTAGTCGTACGGAAGCGGCGGAAGTTCGGCGTTGGATTTCTCTGCCATTTGTATCACCCAGTGGGATACTTCGCGCGACTGCTGTTTAAAAGTATGGAAGCCGGGTGCTAGCTGTCGACATCGGCCGGGTGCTCGTCCCGCGGGACCGACTCGACGACGGGGACGTGGACGGTGACCGCGTTCCCCGTCTCGCGGTGGGATTCGAAGTCGAGGCTGCCGCCCATCGCGCGGGTCCCCCACACGACCAGCCAGAGGTCGAGGCCGCTCGCGTGGTCCAGCGGGGTCTCGGTCCCGGTCTCCAGGACGGCCCGCTCGGCCGCGGAGATGGGTGGGCCGTCGTCGGCGACGGTGATGGAGACGTGGTCCTCGCTGTCGGCGTGGACGAAGACCTGCACCTGCGGGTTCGCCGGCGCGCCGGTCGAGGCCGCCGCGGTCAGGAGGTGTTGCAGCACCGGTTTGATGGGCCGGCGACAGTAGATGGCCGAGGAGGGGTTCCACTGCAGCGTGAAGACGGCTCCCGGGTACGAGGACCCGGCGCGGTCGAGCAACTGGTCGAGCACCGGCCGCAGGTCGACCGTCGGCGCGTTCTCGGGCGAGTCGAGCATGTCCTCTATCTCGCGGGCGGTGTCGCCGAGGGAGGCGACCTCCCGGGCGGACTCGTGGATGGTCCGTGCGAGGCTGATGTCGGTCTCGTCGTCGAGGCGGCCCTCCAGTTCCTCCGCGCAGCCGGAGACGACCTGCATCTCGTTGCGGAGGTTGTGCCGGAGGACGCGGTTGAGGACGTTCAGGCGCTGCTCGTCGTGCTCGCGCTTGGTCACGTCGCGCATCGTCACCACCTGGCCGAGCCGACGGTCGTGGGTGTCCTCGATGGCCGAGACGCGCACGTCGAAGTGCCGGACGCGGCCCTCGGGTGAGACGGTGACAGTCTCGCCGTCGCCCGTGCCCGCGGGGAAGCCGGGGACGGTGTCGGTCGCGTCGCGGCCCAGCGCCGTCTCGATGGAGAACCCGACGACGGACTCCGCGGCGGGGTTCATGTCGACGATGCGGTCGCGGTTGTCCACGACGACGACGGGGTCGTACATCCCGTCGACGACGAAGTCGCGGGCGATGCGGTCGGGGACCGGGACCGCCTCGAAGAGTTCGAGCTGTTGCAGGGCGAGGTAGCTGGCGATGCCGGTGACGAGGAACGCGACGGGCGTCGGGTCCACGTTGACCGGGAGTCTGACGTCGAAGACGTAGACGAGGTTGCTGACCCACGGCGCGACGATGGCGACCAGCAGCGCGAGCGACTGCTGTCGGTGCGTCGGGCTCCGCCCCACGAGCAGGGCGACGAACACCGCCGACCCGACGAGCGTGAGCAGGTAGGAGTAGCCGATACCGAGGTAGAAGACCGGCCCGAACACGTGCTCGACGGCGTAGAGGTCGCCGGCCGGGACGAGGTCGACGGACTGGTAGAGCAGGTCGTGATGCTCGAAGGTGAAGACGAAGCCGGCGACGATCGTCGGCACGACGAGGAGCGAGGCGGCCGTCCGCCGGCTCACCCACTGGTCACGGCCGGTGTACTCCAGTGCGAACAGGACCCAGAAGACGGGGATGGTGAGGCTCCCGAGCCACTGGAGTTTCATGAACGGTCGCCGGGCCGCCAGTGGCGCGACCGGGAGTTCGACCGCGTAGAAGGCGGCCCACCAGGCGACGCCGGCCAGGAGCAACGTCAACCAGGTCGCGCCGGGCTTCGGGCGTTGCTTGTGAGCACAGAACGCAGCGAAGGCGGCGAGTACTGCTGTCACGAGGAGCAGACTCATAGTTGAGAGGACATACGCCATCTTGCGACCTGTGCGTGTGAGAGTGGTTTCCGTCCCATCGAACTTAACTCGACTGGTGATATCGAGTGCTGAGTTCCGGTCACAGGACCAACAGGACCCCGGCGAGCATGATGGGGTACTCGAGGTCGCGCCACGCACTCAGCCGCGAGAGGTCCACGTCGCGGCCGACGAGCGCGGTCACCAGGAGGGAGTAGGCGACCGCGGGGAGGAGGGCGAGCACCGCACTCTCGCCGAGCGTGCCGGCCACGCCGGCGCCAACCAGCAGCACAATCGTGAGCCCGTCGAGGCCGTAGAGGACGGTCTGGGCGCGGTCGACGCCGAGACGCGTCGGGAGCGTGCTGACGCCCTCCTGGCGGTCACCGACCACGTCACGGGCGTTGAGCACCTCGCCGGCGACGACCGTCTGGAGGAAGAAGAACGCACAGATGGTGAGCGCCGAGGCACCGATACCCTGGCCCGCGTAGGCGACCGGGATGAAGGTGATGTAGACGGCCCAGGCGGCCGCGACCAGCGTCGTGTTCAGCAGGAAGACGTCCTTGACCCGGGTGCCACCGTCGTAGGGGACCCACTCGGTGCTGTAGAGGACCGCCGCGGCGGCGGGCACCAGCGTCAGGCCGACCGCCATCGGCCCCTCCAGCGCCGCGAGCACGAGGGCGAGGCCGTAGCCGCCGACCGTCGCGAGCGCGAGCACGGGCCGGTACCGGGAGACGAACGCGGCCCGGTCCGGGCAGTTGACGGCGTCCTCGGCGTCGACGAGCTTGTTCGACCCGTAGACGCCGAAGGTGACGAGGAAGGCGAGCGCGACGGCCGGCGAGAGCGACACCGACAGGAGCGCGCTGACGACGACGACCTTCGTCGCCGCCACCGCCCCGTCGAGCAGCGAGGTGTGGACCGCGGCGGCGACGACCGACCGGACCCCCTCGGTGGGGTCGGGGAGCCGGTGGACGAGCGACTGGGTGGTGAACCGGTCGTTGGATTGACTCATCTATAGCCATGAGCTATTCCCAAAGGTAATAAATTTCGGGGTACACGAAGGTTCGGCCTCCGATACGGTTCTGGGCGGTCAGCGTAGCTGTCGAAGGCGGTGACGACTAGCCGGGAGAATCACACGAGAAAAGCAGTCGTTTCGGCTACAGACCAGGACAGCAGCAGCCGGTCACTGCTGGTCGTCCACGAGGGGGAGCCGGAGGTCGACGCGCGAGGACCCCTCGGGGACCGCGACGGCGCCGCCGAGGTGGTCGACGCCCCAGTGGACCAGCCACAGCGAGAGCGTCGACGCGTCGGAGTCGTCGGTCTCGGTCGGGACGACACCGTCACACAGGACGGCGAGGTCCGAGTCGGGGCGGGCCGGGCCGCTGTCGGCCACGCTGACGGTCACCTCGCCGGCCCCCTCGTCGACCCGGACGTCCACGGCGACCTGCGGGTCAGAGCCGGTTGCGCGGCTCGCGGCGTCGTTCACCAGCGCCCGGAACACGGGCTCGAACAGGGCGCCGCAGTAGGCCCACTCGCCGAGGGGGGCGTCGAGGGTCACGTCGACGCCGGGGTGGCGCTCGCGGACCCGGTCCAGTTCCTCGCCGACGATGGGGACGATGTCGGCCGGCGGGTCCGACACCGAGTCCCCGAGCAGGGGTTCGAACTCCTCGGCGACCGTGCCGACCTCGAGCGCGTCCTGTGCGTGCTCCTGGAGGTCCGCCACTACCTCGTCGTCCTCGCGCATCTCCCCGGCGTGGCTGTACACCGCGTCCATCTCCTCGCGCAGGGTCCGGCGCAGCACCCGGGTCAGCGTCTCGGTGCGGCGCTCGCGCCGACGCCGGTCGGTCACGTCGTGGAAGTTCACGACCCAGCCCGTCACCGCGCCGCGCCTGTCGCGCAACGCGCTGGCTGTCGTGTCGTAGTACCGCGGGTCGCCGTCGAGCTGGCGCTCGACCGTCGGGACCTCGCCGGCCGTCCCCCCGTCGGCCAGTGCGTCGAGGTCGAGTTCACCGGGGAGGACGGTCTCGGCGTCGTGGCCGACGACGCCCGGCCCGAGCAGCGTCTCCGCCGCCGGGTTGGCGTCGACGACCGTCCGGTTCCCGTCGAGGACGACGACCGCGTCGTCGAGGCGCTCGATGACCCGGTCGGGCGCGACCTGCGAGGCCACCGGGTCCGATTCGAGGAAGCCGAACCGGCCGACGGCGGCCATCCCGATGGCGGCCGAGCCGATGAACGCGAACGGGGTCAGGTTCACCCGCGGCACCGGGCCGGGATGGGTGTGATACAGCACCTGCATGACGAACGGGATGGTCACGGCGAGCACGAGCGCGGCCGCCTGTCGCCGGTACCGCGAACTGCTGTCGAGCGCGAGCATGAGCAGCATCGTCGCGCCGACCCCGAGCAGCAGGTACGAGTACACGGTGAACAGCCAGAAGCCGAGGGCGAACGAGCCCTCGAACTGGGCGACCCCGGCGACCGTCTCGACCCAGCGGTCGTGCCACATCAGGCCGAACTCGGGGTTCGTCCAGACGCCGAGGACCGCCAGCGCGGGGACGACCGAGACCGCGGCGATCGACCCCCGCGTGACGTACTCGTCGCGGCCGGTGTACTCCAGCGCGAAGAGGAGCCAGGCGGGCGGGACGACCGCGAGCCCGGGGTACTGGAGCCTGACCAGCAGGTAGTGCATCTGTTCGTTCGTCGTCCACATCCCGGCCGCGGCCGTCGCCACCCACCAGGTGACACCCACGAGCAAGGCGAGGAACGGTCGCGCCCCCGGTCGGTCGCGGTAGCGCCACGCGAGGACGGTGAAGGCGGCCGAGAGGACGACGCTACACAGCGCCACGTACTGCATGAGCGTACCCGGTGTCATGGTTCCGCCACGGCTGTCCGTACCGGCGTCGGCGGTTCCCAGCCGTCGACACCGACTGCATTGTTTCCCACCATCGATGCCCTCAATTTGTCTGCTTCCTAACTTAACTCTACTCGCCGTGGGTCACTCCTCCCCACGGGCAGATTTGAACATCGAGAGCGCCTGTTCCCGGCGGTCACCGTGGTCGACGATGGGGGCCGGATACTCGGGTGCGCCCTGGTCGCGCATCATCTGGGAGGCCTCGTGCCAGCCGTGGATGAGCGACGGGTCGGCGTCGCGCAACTCGGGAACGTACGCCTTGATGTACTCGGCGTCGGGGTCGTAGCGCTCGCCCTGGGTCATCGGGTTGAAGATGCGGAAGTACGGCTGGGCGTCGGTCCCGGTCGAGGCGGCCCACTGCCAGCCACCGTTGTCGTTGGCGGTGTCGTGGTCGACCAGTTTCTGTCTGTACCAGTCGTACCCCTCCCGCCAGTCGACGAGCAGGTCCTTCGTGAGGAAGGACGCGACGATCATCCGGACGCGGTTGTGGACGTAGCCCTCCTCGCGGAGCTGGCGCATGCCGGCGTCGACGATGGGGTAGCCGGTCTCGCCGTCCTTCCACGCCTGCAGCTCCTCGGGGTCGTTCCGCCACGCGATGTCGTACTCGTAGTCCCTGTAGTTCTGCGAGACCACCTCGGGGTTGAAGTAGAGCACGTGGTGGTAGAACTCCCGCCATGCCAGCTGGGACTGGAACTCCCGGACGGACTCGAGGGCGTCCTCGTCGTCGGCGAGGTCGGCGGCGGCCTCGGTCTCCTCGTACACCTCGCGGACGCCGATGGTCCCCCACTTCAGGTCCGCGGAGAGCCGGGAGGTGCACTGGTCGGCTGGGTAGTCCCGGCGCTCGTCGTACTCGTAGATGTCCCCCTCGCAGAACGCGGTGAGGCGCTCGCGGGCCGCGTCGGTCCCTGCGGACTGGATGGTCGCCTCGGGGTCGTCGAACCCGAGGTCGGCCAGCGTCGGTAACTCGTCGCCGGTCACGTCGGCGAGTGCGGCCTCGGCCGGGGCGTCGTAGGGGTCCGCTTTCGGCCGGTCGCGCCACTTCTTCCAGAAGTAGGTGTAGACGGAGTAGGGGTCGCCGTCGTTGGTCGTGATGGACCCCGGTTCGTGGTGGAGCGCGTCCTCGAAGGACTCGCGGGCCACGTCGGCGTCGTTCAGCGCCTGCCGGACCGCGGCGTCTCGCTCCCGGGCGAGCCCGGAGTAGCCCCTGTTCCAGACGACGCGCTCGGCGTCGAGTTCGTCGGCCAGCGCCGGGAGCACCTCGCGAGGGTCGCCGTGACGGACCAGCAGGTCGCTGCCGTGGTCGCGGTACCACTCCCGCAGTTGCGCGAGCGCATCGAGCATGAAGGCGACCCGGGGCGGTGACCCGTGTGTCAGCACGGCGTCGTCGAAGACGAACACGGGACAGACCGGGCCGAGGTCGTCGGCACTCGTCGTGGCGGCCGCCAGTGCCCGGTTGTCGCTGGCGCGCAGGTCGTCGCGATGCCAGTGGAGTTGCATACGCGAACCCACGCAGGTCAGTCATAAGTAGCGCGTGCCAACGGTCAAGCCGCCGGCCCGCGTAGGTGGAACCATGTCCGTGGGCTACAGTCACATCCTCGTCCCGGTCGACGGCAGCGACGCGTCCGAGGCGGCGGCCGAACACGCCATCGACCTCGCGACCCGGTACGACGCCGGCGTGACGGTGATGCACGTCGTCGACGACGACCTGCTTCCCCTCGACGCCCGGAGCCAGCAACTGGTCGAGCGTCTCGAGGCGGAGGCCGCAGACATCGTCACCGAGGTGGTCGAGTGGGCCACCGAGGCGGGCGTCATGCCCATCGAACGACGCATCGTCCGCGGTTCGCCCGCCGATGAGATCCTCACCGCCATCGACGAGAAGGACGTCGACCTCGTCGTGCTGGGCAGTCACGGCCGCAGTGGCATCGACAAGTTCATCATGGGCAGCGTCTCCGAGCGCGTGGTCCGGCAGTCGCCGGTACCCGTCCTCACGGTCCGGTCCTGACGCGACCGACCAGTCTCAGAACGTTACCTCGAAGCGGGCGCCACCCTCGTCGCTCGCCCCCGCCTCGACCGCCCAGCCGTGGGCCTCGACGATGTCCCGGACGATGGCCAGCCCGAACCCGGTTCCGCAGCGACTGGTGGTGAACCCGGGTTCGAAGAGGTCGGCGGTAGCCACGTCGCCGAGCCCAGAGCCCGTGTCCTCGACGAAGAAGCCGGTCGGTTCGGTGCCGGTGTCGGCGCCGCCGTCGCCGACCGGAGCTGGCGTCTCGGCGGTTGCCCGGTCGGTCGTCAGCGAGCCCACCCTGACCGTCAGGTCGCGGTCGTCGCCACCGTGTTCGATACAGTTCCGGAACAGGTTCTCGAACGCCTGCTGGAGGCGGTCGGGGTCGGCCTCGACCACGGTGTCGGTGAGCAGGTCGAGGCCGGCGGCCTTCGAGTCGACGTTCGCCCAGGCACGGGTCGCGACCCGGTCGAGCCGGACGCGCTCGCACTCGCCGATCTGTCGCCCGTTCCGGGCCAGCGTCAGGACGTCCTCGATGATGGCGGCCATCCGGTCGTGGGCGGTCGCCACGTCCGACAGGTTCTCGTGGTCGACGTCCTCCCTGACGACCTCGAGGTAGCCCTGTGCGACCGACAGCGGGCTCTTGAGGTCGTGGCTGACCAGTCGCGCGAACTCGTCGAGGCGCTCCTTCTGGCGTTCGAGTTCCGCCTCGCGCTGTTTCACCTCGGTGATGTCGGTCGAGATGCCACAGACGCCGGTCGGCTCGTCGCCGGCGCCGTAGAGCGGGACCTTGACCGAGTAGTAGACGGACTCGCCCTCGGCGAAGGCGGCCTGCTCCTCGGCCTCGACCGGCCCGCCCCGCTCCATCGCCGTCAGGTCGTTCTCCCGGATGGCCTCGGCGTGTTCGGTGGCCTGTAACTCGAAGTCGGTCTTCCCGACGATGTCCTCCTTGGGGAGGCCGAGCCGGTCGGCGAACGTCTCGTTGACGAGCTGGTAGCGGCCCTCGCGGTCCTTCGTGTAGATGTGGGCGGTGGTGTTGCGCAGGATGGCCTGCAACCGCTCGTTGGTCCGGCGCAGGTCGCGTTCGAACGCGAGCCGGTCGAGGGCGTGGGAGACGTGGGTCACGAGCAACTCGGCGAGGTCGCGCTCGACCGCCGAGAAGGCGTCCGGCTCCCGCGCGATGGCCTGGAACACGCCGTAGTCCGGGATGGGGATGCTGAGCGCCGAGCGGAACCGCGACCTGTCGGGCGACGCGACCGCGTTCTCGTCGACGTCCGGGACGTGGAAGCTCCGGTCCTCGCGGTAGGTCTTCCCCAGGATACCGTCGTCGACGGTCGGCGTCTCCTCGGGGACGTAGCTCCGGTCGGTCACCGGCTCGAACCGGCCGTCGTCGTCGACCCGGTAGACGCCACAGACGTCGAACTCGAGGATGCGTTCGGCGGCGAGGAGCGCGCGGTCGACGACCGCGTCGACGTCGCCCGCCGCGGCGATGTCGATGGCGCACTCGTGGAGGCGCGCGAGTTGCCGGCGGGACTGGTGGAGTTCGGTCTCGGCCCGGTGCGTCGAGACGGCCGCGTCGATGCGGTCGGCGAGGTGGGCCAGGCTCGCTCCGTCGGTCCGCTGGACGTAGTCGGTCACCCCGGCCGAGATGGCGTCGCTGGCGACGGACTCCGAGCCGTCGGCGGTGAACAGGACGACCGGGAGGTCCGGCGAATCCTCGCGGACCGCACGCAGCAGGTCGAGGCCGGTCTCCGTCGCGAGGTCGTACTCGCTGACCACGCAGTCGACGTGGTATCGGTCCAGCAGGTCGAGTGCATCGGCGACGGACGTCGCTGTCAGGCAGTCGAAACTGGCGCGCTCGCCCGCCAGCCGGCGGGCCGTCGTTCGACAGTCCTCGCGGTCGCCGTCGACGTAGAGGACGAGTGCGCCAGGCATGTGTGTCAGGCAAACCCGCGCAGGCCACTGTCATGATTCTTGCGTTTCACAAACGAGTGGCACGACCCCGTGATACGGCGGCTACACCGACTCGAGGAACCGGTCGGGCAGCGCCTCGATCTCGCCGGCCTGCACCCGCCAGAGGGTCGCGTACAGGCCGTCCACGGTGAGCAACTCGTCGTGGGTCCCGCGCTCGACGACGGCCCCGTCTTCGAGGACGAGAATCGTGTCGGCATCCTTCACCGTCGAGAGTCGATGGGCGATGACGAAGGTGGTCCGGTCCGCGCTGACGGCGTCCATGCTGCGCTGGATGAGGACCTCGGTCTCGGTGTCGACGCTGGAGGTCGCCTCGTCCAGCACGAGGACCGCCGGGTCCTGCAGGACGACGCGGGCGATGGCGAGGCGCTGGCGTTGCCCCCCGGAGAGCTTCACCCCGCGCTCGCCGACACGGGTGTCGTAGCCCTCGGGCAGGTCCGCGATGAACTCGTGGGCCTCGGCGGCTCTCGCGGCGTCGCGGACCGCCTCGTCGCTCGCGTCGAACTGCCCGTACCGGATGTTCTCGGCGATGGTCCCGTCGAACAGGAACGGGTCCTGCGAGACGTAGCCGATGGCCGAGCGCAGGGACGGAATGGTCACGTCTCGCACGTCCGTCCCGTCGATGCGGATGGCTCCCTCGTCCACGTCGTAGAGGCGCATGAGCAACTTCATCACGGTCGACTTGCCGGCCCCGGTCGGGCCGACGAGCCCGACCGTCTCGCCCGGCGCCACCTCGAAGTCCACGTCGCGCAGGACCGGCTCCTCGTCGTAGCCGAAGGTCACGTCGTCGTACTCGACGCGCCCGTCGACGCCCGATAGCGAGTCGGCGTCGTCGGCCTCGACGACGTGGGGCGGCACGTCCATCAGGCCGAAGACGCGCTCGCCGGAGGCCTTCGCGTTCTCGTACCAGTCGACGATGTTCGAGGCCTGCGAGAGCGGCTCGACGAAGCGCTGGGTCAGGAAGACGAAGGTGACGAACTCCCCGACGCTGAGCTCGCCCGAGAGCCCGAGCGGCGGGCCCTGGAACAGCCAGAGGCCGCCGACGATGAACGTCGCGGCGAACGAGAGCCCCGCCAGGAGCTCCATCCCGGGCCGGTAGAAGTAGCTCAGGGTGAGCACGGCCATGTTGGACTCGTAGAGGTCGTTCGAGGCCTCGCGCACCCGCCCGGTCTCGTAGTCCTCCGTCCCGGTCGTCTTGACCAGTTCGACGCCCGAGAGCGCGTTCTCCAGCCGGGTGTTCAGGCTCCCCACGTCGCTGCGGACCTGCTTGTACAGCGGTTCGACCTGCCGCATGAACCACCACGTGAACAGCCCCATCGCGGGCACGAGCACGAGCGTCACGGCCGCCAGCTGGCGATTGAGGTGGATGAGGATGCCAGCGATGCCGAGGATCATCACGACGATTCGCAGCCCCTCGCTGAGGGCGTCGTCGAGGAACGTCTCCAGGTTCGAGGCGTCGTTGTTCAGCACCGACATCACCTCCCCGGTCTGCTTGTCGTCGAAGAACGCCATGTCCAGCGCCTGCATCGCGGCGAAGGTGTCGGTCCGGACCGCGTGCATCACGCCGTGGGCGAACCGGTTCATCGTCACCCCCCAGAGGAACGTCCCGGCGGCGGTGAGGAGGAACCCCCCGAGGATGAGCCCGACCGAGAGCCAGAACTGCTCGACCTGCCCGGTCGGGAACCACGTCTCCGGCACCAGCGGCAGCCCGTAGGTCCCGTCGCCGATGAAGATGGCGTCGATGGCCGTCCCGAGCACCAGTGGCGGCAGCAGGCTCGCGCCACGACCGACGAGGTTCGCCAGGTTGCCCGCGACGAACCAGCGCAGTCGGGGCAGGCCGTACTCCCGGAACAGGCGGAGCAACGGGCGGTCGACGTCGGCGCGGTACTGGTCGAACGGCGTGTCCTCGGTCGAAGCCATCGAGTTATCACTGGCGTGGGGGACCGAGCCTATCTACCCATCGATGCACGGCGAAGAAGCAGGACCTCCTCGTGCCGGCGACGCGAACTCAGGCCGCCGAGACCGTGTCGCCCTCCTCGTCGAAGTCCTCGAGCAGGTCGGCGATGCTGTACTCCTCCTCTTCGTCCGGCGAGAGCACCATCTCCTCGAGTTCCTCGTCGAGGTCGTCGACGCTGGCCTGCTCGGTCTCGGCCTTCAGCTCCGCGAAGGTGGCCATCGAGTCCTGCGGGTGGTCGTCGGTCTCGCCCTCGACTGGCCCGGGCTCGTCCTCGGCCGGCTCGTCGGTCGCCACCGTGCTCGACCCGTCACCGGCGTCGTCGGCCGACTCGACCGACGCCGGCTCGAAGCCACCGAACCCGTCGTCGGTGGCTGTCTCGCCCGCCTCCTCGTCCGGATCGACCTCGGCCAGGGCGGCCTCGACCTCGTCGTCTTCCGCTTCGGACTCGGGCTCGACCGGGTCGGCGAACTCGAAGCCACCGGCGTCGTCGTCGCTGGCCAGGTCGCTGGTCTCTGCCGGGACATCGACCGACTCGGCGGGCTCGTCCGATTCGTCGGCACCCTCGGGCTCCGAGACGTGCCCGAAGAGCACTGTCGAGGCCAGCTCGTCGTCTGCCGGTGCAGTGCCCGACTCGTCGGGCGGCCGTGGCTCCGGTCGCGGGTTCCCGGTCGACACCCCGCTCTCGACCGCGCCCGTCAGCTCCGTCACCAGCAACCCGGCGACGCGGTGGTCGTCGCCGAGCGCGGTGACGATACGTTCGGCCTGCCAGTTCGTCCCGATGACCACGTCGAGGACCCGCCAGGCACCGTCGTCGCGGTCGTCCGCGTCGGCGTACAGCACGGACAGGGCGTTCGTCAGGTCCTCCAGCAGGGAGACCTCGCGGTCGCCGCGGCCGGCGGTCTCGACGGACAGCCGGAGGTGGTAGTACCGGTCGTGGGCGGTCACGTCGGTCGCGTTCGTGACGGCCGCGACGACCTCGTCGACGGCCGCCCGGCTCGGGGCGGTGAGGTCTGCGCCGGCATCTGGGAGGTCGCTCCAGCGCGGGAGCCCGCCTTCGCCCCGGAGTGCTTCGTCGGGGACCGTCGCCTCGACGGCGGTCTTGAGGGCGGTGTCTCCTGCGTCCGGTCTCGCGACGAACGACTCGTCGAGGACGCGCGGCTCGGTGTCGTCTGCGACCGCCCGGATGGCCTCGACGCTCGGCGACGTGAGCAACGAGCGCGCCCGGTCCGGCGAATCCAGCCAGACGCCGAAGACGGTCTGGACGTGCTCGCCGGGCGCCAGTCGGCCGCGCCAGACGAGTTCACCCCCGTCGTAGCAGGACCAGCCCTCGGCGCCGAAGCCCGGATGGAACCCGAGCCGGTCGACGTCGACGTCGGCCGGTAGCTGTTCGACCAGTGTCACCTCGACCGGTCGGTCCCTGTCAGAGACGATATCGAACGAGACCGCCGGGAGCGGCATCGACTGCACGTCGAGGCGCTTCTCGACGATGACGCCGTCTCTCGCGACGGTCATACCGTGCTGTCTGGACCCCCGTCCCCTGTGTGTCATGCGCTCCCCCGTAGTTGTAATCTATCTAAAATTTCGGCGCATATATCACTACTGGCCGCTTGACAGTCCACGGTCGCGAGTGTGGTCGGCCCACAACTTCCGGCCCGGCGTGTGGGGTTCGTTCACTTTTAACTCGCTCCCCGTACACTCTCCGAGAGTATGCAAGTTCACAGCACGGAGGGCGGACGATGACGACCGAACAGTTCCACGTCGACGGCGACGTCGCCATCGTCACCGGCTCGTCCAGCGGTATCGGGAAGGTTATCGCGGAGCGGTTCGCCGACGACGGCGTCGACGTCGTCGTCTGCTCGCGGGACATGGAGAACGTCGAACCGGTCGCCGAGGGCATCGAAGAGAGCGACCGGCCCGGCGACGCCCACGCGGTCGAGTGCGACGTGACAGACCGCGAGGCGGTCGAGGCGCTGGTCGAGGCGACCGTCGAGGAGTTCGGCGGTATCGACGTGCTGGTGAACAACGCCGGCGCGTCGTTCATGGCGAACTTCGACGACATCTCGCCGAACGGCTGGTCGACCATCGTGGACATCAACCTCACCGGGACGTACCACTGCGTGCAGGCCGCCGCGGAGCACCTGAAGGAGTCGAACGGGACCGTCATCAACCTCTCCAGCGTCGCCGGCCAGCAGGGCGCCCCGTGGATGAGTCACTACGCCGCCGCCAAGGCAGCCGTCGAGAACCTCACGAAGACGCTCGCCTACGAGTGGGCCGACGACGACGTCCGGGTCAACTGCATCGCGCCCGGCTTCGTCGCCACTCCCGGCGTCGCCAGCCAGATGGGCGTCACCGCCGACGAGATCGACCGCGACGAGGTCGAACGCCGCATCGGGCTGAGCGAGGAGATCGCCGACATCGCACAGTTCCTGGCGTCGCCCGCGTCGTCGTACGTCGTCGGGCAGACCATCACCGCGGCTGGCCTGCCCGACATCATGGAGTCCCCGGACGTCTGAGCGAGCCGGGAGTGAACTGGGGCCAGTAGCAAACCGCGTTCAACGACAGACAACTTCCATCCCTCTTTTTGTTGTTGGGGTGGCATCCATTCACAGAGAATGACCGAACGGCACGTCCACCTGCCAGTCGCTGCACAGGAGAGCGTCCAGGACTTCGTCGACCAGGCCGTAAAGGCCGAGGAACTGGGCTACGACTTCGTCTGGCTCCCCGAGACGTGGGGCCGCGACGCGGTCACCATCATGACGAGCATCGCCCACGCGACCGAGGAGATCGGCATCGGCTCCTCCATCATGAACGTCTACTCGCGGTCCCCGGCGCTGCTCGCGCAGACGGCCGCGACGCTCCAGGAGGTCTCCGACGGGCGCTTCCGCCTCGGCATCGGGCCCTCCGGCCCGGCCGTCATCGGCGGCTGGCACGGCGAGGACTTCGGGAACCCGCTGCGACGCACCCGCGAGTACGTCGACATCATCAAGATGGTGCTGGCGGGCGAGGAACTCGACTACAACGGCGAGTACTTCAACGTCTCCGGGTTCCGCCTGCGCTGTGACCCGCCCGAGCCCGCGCCGGACGTGGACGTGGCCGGCATGGGCCCGAAGGCGGTCGAACTGGCGGGCCGGTTCGCCGACGGCTGGCACGCCATCCTCTTCACGCCGGAGACGATGCGCGACCGGCTGGAGGACTTCGAGCGCGGCGGCGAGATGGGCGACCGCGACCGGAGCGAGCAGCAGTGCACGCTGTCGCTGACGTGCTGTGCGCTCGAGGACGGCGAGGAGGCCCGGGAGCTGACCCGGCAGCACTCCGCGTTCTACGTCGGCGCGATGGGCACGTACTACCGCGACTCGCTGGCGCGGCAGGGCTACGAGGACGAGGCCCACGCCATCGCCGCGAACTGGATGAACGGCGACCGCGAGGAGGCACTGGAGATCTTCACCGACGAGATGCTGGACGACTTCACGGCGGCCGGGACGCCCGAGCGCGCCCGCGACGAACTCCAGAAGTTCGCGGACATCGAGGGGGTCGACGCCGTCAGCGTCGGCTTCCCGCGTGCGGCGACCCAGGAGCAGATCCACGCGACGCTCGAGGCGCTCGCACCCGGCGCGGAATAGCGGTACTGCGGCACCTTCTCTGGCGAACAGGCGACACGGAGTCAGGGCACGAGACGGCCGTGTCGCACACCCGCGACGCGTCCCGTGATGGTTCTCAGCGCACGCCGGGGCTGGCCGCGGCTTCCTCCTTGAACGCTCGGTGGTGGCGCACACCTTGCCGATATCTATGACAGCGTTCGCGCCGCGAGGAGGCGACGGCCTCGGGTGACACCGTTATCGAGGCCACGAGACGCCCGAAATCGACTGGTTCGCCGCTTCCGTCCTCCGTGTCCCTGACGACGAAACGAGGTCAGTGTTGTGGGTGTCGGTAGGTTAAGGCGGTCCCTGAAAGGAGTATGCTGCATGGCAGACGACGAATCTCACGGCTTCGCAACGAACAGCGTCCACGCCGGCCAGGAACCCGACCCGACGACCGGCTCGCGCGCCCCGCCGCTGTACCAGACGACCTCCTACGTCTTCGACGACGCCGAGCACGCCGCCAGCCTGTTCGCGCTGGAGGAGGCGGGCAACATCTACAGCCGCATCATGAACCCGACCAACGCGGTGCTCGAACAGCGCCTCGCCGCGCTGGAGAACGGCGTGGCGGCCGTCGCCACCTCCTCCGGGATGGCCGCGCTCGACCTCGCGACGTTCGTGCTCGCGGGCGAGGGCGACAACATCGTCACCGCGTCGTCGCTCTACGGCGGCACCTACACCTACTTCACGCACACCGCGCCGCGCCGCGGGGTCGAGGCCCGCTTCGTCGAGACACTGGACTACGACGCCTACGCCGAGGCCATCGACGAGGACACCGCCTACGTCCACCTCGAGACCATCGGGAACCCGGCGCTCGTGACGCCGGACATCCAGCGCATCGCCGACATCGCCCATGAGCACGGCGCGCCCCTGTTCGTCGACAACACGTTCGCGACGCCGTACCTCTGCAACCCGCTCGACCATGGCGCCGACCTCGTCTGGCACTCCACCACGAAGTGGATCCACGGGTCTGGCACCTCCATCGGCGGGGTCCTCATCGACGGCGGTTCGTTCGACTGGACCGCCGAGGACTACCCCGAGGTCGCCGGCGACAACCCGGCGTACCACGGCGTCAACTTCCAGGAGCGCTTCGGCGACATGGCCTTCGCGATGGCCGCCCGCGCCCGGGGCCTGCGCGACCTCGGCGACCAGCAGTCTCCCTTCGACGCCTGGGTCACCCTCCAGAAGCTCGAGACGCTGCCCCTGCGCGTCGAGCGCCACTCCGAGAACGCCCTCGAGGTCGCCCGGTTCCTCGAGGACCACGAGAAGGTCGAGTGGGTCACCTACCCCGGCCTCGAGAGCCACGAGACCCACGAGACGGCCAGCGAGTACCTCGACGGCGGCTACGGCGGCATGATCACCTTCGGGCTCGAGGGCGGCTACGAGGCCGGCCGCGCCGTCACCGAGGAGACCGAACTCCTGAGCCTGCTCGCCAACGTCGGCGACGCCAAGTCGCTCATCATCCACCCCGGCAGCACCACCCACCAGCAGCTCACCGAGGAGGAGCAGATGGCGAGCGGTGTCACCCCGGACCTCGTCCGGCTCTCGGTCGGTATCGAGGAGGTCGACGACATCATCGCCGACCTCGACCAGGCCATCGAGCGGGCGCACTGAGACGGGTACGACAGTCTGCGACGCTTCTTCTCTTTCTGTCTGGCGCGCGCAGCCGCCGGTCCCGAGCGATAGCGAGGGCCAGCGGCAGCAGCGCGCGAGGGATGAGAAGCGCAGCGAAACGCAGTGGAGCGAGCATCGGAATCGGCTGGGGAGGGCGTGGTGCGGAGCGGTGCGGTTGCGGTTGCGGTTTCCACTGCCATCGGCGCGAGTTCGATGCTCGGCGGAACCAGTCCCTTCGAGTTCCACCGCTGAACCGACCACGACAGCAGCACTCGAGACCACCGGCAGCCGAATCGTTTTGTGACCACCACCCGACACTCATCTCATGACACAATCTCGCACTGGTGCACAGTTGTTCGTCGACGCCCTCGACGAGTACGGTGTCGAGTACGTCTTCGGCAACCCGGGCACGACCGAACTCCCGGTCGTGAACGCCATCGCCGAGTCCGAGGTCGAGTACGTACTCGGCCTCCACGAGGACGTGGCGGTCGGGGCGGCCGCGGGCTACGCCAGCGTCAGGCGCCAGTACGCCGACGAGGACGAGGGGCTCCCGGCGGGTGTCGTCAACCTGCACGTCGCGCCGGGGATGGCCCACGGGCTCGGGAACCTCTACGGTGCCTACATGGCCGGTGCGCCGCTGGTCGTGACGGCGGGGAACCACGAGCGCCACTTCCGCCACGAGGAGCCCATCCTCTCGGGCGACCTCGTCGAACTGACCGAGCAGTACACCAAGTGGTCCGACGAGGTGCTGTCCGTGGAGGCGCTGCCGACGATGCTCCGCCGGGCCTTCCGGGTTGCGTGCACGCCGCCGACCGGCCCGGTCTTCCTGGCGCTCCCGCTGGACGTGATGACCGACGAGACCGAACAGGAGCCCGAACCGATGGGTGGGACCATCCCGAACCCGGGGCGGGGCGACCCGGCGGCGCTCGACGACGCGGCCGACGCGCTGGCCGAGGCCGAGAACCCGGTGCTCGTCGTGGGTGACCACGTGGGTCGCCACCGCGCCTGGTCCGGCGTCGACCCGGTTGAGGCGGCGGTCGACCTCGCGGAGGCCGCGGGCGCGCGGGTCCACGGCGAGATACTGGGTTACGAGGTGAACTTCCCGACCGACCACGAGCAGTGGGTGAGCCACGTCCCGCCGAACGAGCAACTGGCGCAGACGCTCTTTCACACCGACACGCTCGTCTTCGCGGGCTGTTCGACCAACACGACGCTGTGGGCCCACGAGAACCCGCTCGTGCCCGACGACGCGACCATCGTCGACCTGACCGACCAGCCGTGGCAGGGCGCGAAGAATCACCCCGCGACGGTCGTCACGGGCGACATGGGCCACGTCATGGCCGACCTCGCGGAGCGCGTGGCCGACCGCGTCGACGACGAGACGCGCGAGGAACGGCTGGTGCAGGTCGACGCGATGAAGCAACTCGCCAGCCAGCAGATGAACGAGATGGGCGAGGACGAGACGGCCGAGGACGCGGTCTCGAAGGCCGACCTCGTGGACGCGATGCAGGCGGTCGCGCCGGACGCGTTCGTCATGGACGAGGGCGTGACGGCTCGCTACGCCCTGCTCACGCGCTGGGACTTCCAGCCGGGGCACATCATGGGCAACAAGGGCGGCGGCCTGGGGTACGGCCTGCCGGCGGCGGTTGGCGCAGCACTCGCCGAGCGGGACCGCGGAGGGTCCCGGACGGTGTACGGCTTCGTCGGCGACGGCTCGTACCTCTACTACCCGAACGCGCTCTACACCGCGGCCAGACACGACCTCGACCTGACCGTCGTGGTCCCGGACAACCGGAACTACCGCATCCTGAAGGACAACACGGTGAGCATGTTCGGCGGCGAGGAGGCGGACTACGAGTTCGTCGGGATGGACTTCGACCCGCCCGTGGACATCCCGAAGAACGCCGAGAGCAACGGTGCCTCGGGCCACCTCGTGGACTCGCTGCCCGACCTCGAGGACACGCTCGCCGAGGCAGTCGCGGAGTCCGGGCCATCGGTCGTGGACGTGCTCATCGAGGACTGATTCGACCGGGGCCGTGGGTGCCTGTGCCATCCGAGTCGAAAACGATATTTTCCCTCACGGGACTGGTACGAACATGCCCGACGACCGGCGCGGCGAGGTCGACTTCGACCCGACCCATCAGGACGCGGACCTCTTCGACAAGCTCCCCGCACTCATCGTCTTCGGCACGCTCGCGGCCGTCATCCTCCTCGGGGTGATGGGCTTCGGCAGCATCGCCGGGCTCGTCGCCGCCCTCGGGTTCATCGTCGTCCTCCCGCTGAGCGCCATCCTGAACGACGAACTCCGGTCGCTGTTCGGTGGCAGTCGTGACCGCAACCAGGTGTCGCACTCGTCCCGCGCACCGAGCGAGGCCGACGACGCCCTCGAGGAACTCAAACGACGCTACGCCGCCGGCGAGCTCTCGGAGACGGAGTTCGAGGAACGGACCGAGAAACTGCTCGAGAACGAGCGCCTGGAGGACGTACAGGCCAGAGTCGAGAACGGTCGCGAGCGGGCCCCGGAGGACGAGACGTTCGAGTTCGAGCGCTGAACCGCCCGCCCCCGGGAGACCCTTCTACGCGTCCTCGTCCCTGACCCGCCCCCCGTCGACGGTCTCCGGGAACATCTTCCCGGGATTCAGCGTGTCGGTGGGGTCGAGCGCGCGCTTGACCTTCCGCATGGCCTCGACGGTCGCCTCGCCGTGTTCGCGTTCGAGGTACTCGCGCTTGCCGAGGCCGATGCCGTGCTCGCCGGTGCAGGTGCCGCCGCAGTCGATGGCGTACTCGACGATCTCGCTGTAGACCTCCTCGCCGGCCTCGACCTGTTCGGGGTCGTCCTCGTCCACGAGCACCGAGTAGTGGACGTTCCCGTCGCCGGCGTGGCCGAAGCAGGGGACGAGCACGTCGTGTTCCGCGGCGAGTTCCTTGGCGTAGCGGATGACGTCGGCGTACTTCGAGATGGGCACCGTGATGTCGCCGGGATGGAGCGGCGTCAGGTCGGGGTCGTAGGACTGCATCGCGTACGCCATGTCCTTGCGGGCCTGCCAGAGGTCGGCCATCCCCTCGTCGGCCGCGGCGACCTCGAACCGGGTCGCGCCGTGGTGCTCGAAGATGGACCGGCAGAACTCGACCTCGCGTTCGATGCCGTGGTTGCGGTGGAACTCGAGGAAGACGAGGGGGCTGTCGGGCAGGTCGGTGCCGGAGTAGGCGTTGGCCATCATCGCGCTCTCGGCGTCGACGAGTTCGATCTTCGCCACGTCGACCCCGGACTGGACGGTGTCCTCGACCGCGGCCGCCGCGCCGTCCAGCGTCTCGAAGACGGCCCGGCCGCCGCGGATCTGTTCGGGGCGGCCCGCGAGGCGCAGGGTGGCCTCCGTGATGACCGCGAGGGTGCCCTCGCTCCCGATGAGCAGGTCGCGGAGGTTGTACCCGGCGGAGGTCTTCACCGCCTTCGAGCCGGCGGAGATGACCGAGCCGTCGGCGAGGACGGCCTCGACCTCCAGCACCCAGTCGGCCACCTCGCCGTACTTCACGGTCTGCATCCCGCTGGCGGCGTTGGCGAGCATCCCGCCGATAGTGGAGATGTCGCCCGAGGAGGGCAGCGGCGGGAAGAACAGCCCGGCCTCGCCGGCCCGGTCGTCGATGGCCGACCCCATCACGCCCGCTTGCACGTCTATCTGGAAGTCCTCGGGCCGGAAGTCGGTGATGTCGTTCAGCCGCATCAGGTCCATGCTGATGCCGGCGAAGGCCGGGACCGCGTTGCCCTCCAGGCTCGTCCCGGCGGCGTAGGGCGTGACCGGCACGTCGTGGTCGGTGGCGGCCGCGAGGATGGCCGACACGTCCTCGGTCGATTCGGGGTACACCACGGCGTCGGGCACGACCTCCTTGCCGTCCGGGGTCCCCCAGTCCGAGGCGTGGCTCTCGCGTGTCGCCTCGACGGTCGTGACCTGGTCGTCGGCGAGCGCGAGGTCGTCGAGGAACGCGACGTCATGTGTCATGTGCTCTCGTGGGGCGACCGTCGGATTAAAACTGCCCCCCGCGACGGTGCTCGGCCGCGGTTGCGTCGCCCCAGACAACGCAAAACTCGTGGACGGTTTCGCCGGTTCTCTCGGACCTTTATGTACTGAGTGAGTACTCAGTCGCGATGCAGATGCAAGCCATCGAGGTCACCGAGTACGGCGACACCGAGACGATGCGGGTGGTCGAGGAGGACGTTCCCGAACCAGGTCCCGGGCAGGTCCGCATCGAGGTCGCGGCGGCGGGCATCAACTTCGCCGACATCATGCAACGACGCGGGCACTACCCGGGCGGCCCCGACGCCCCCTTCGTGCCCGGCTTCGAGGCCGCGGGGACCATCGACGCGGTCGGCGAGGACGTGGCCTACGAGGGCGGCGAGCGCGTCGTCGGCCTCGTCGGACAGGGTGGCTACGCGGAGTACGTCCTGGCGGACGCCGAGAGCCTGTTCCCCATCCCGGAGGGGATGTCATTCGCGGAGGCCGCCGGCTTCCCCGTCCAGTTCCTGACCGCCCACAACTGCCTGTTCGGCTGGGGCGGCCTCGAGGAGGGCGAGTCCGTCCTCATCCAGGCTGCCGCCGGTGGCGTCGGCACGGCCGCGGTCCAGCTCGCCGACCGCGCCGGGGCAGAGGTCTTCGGCACGGCGAGCACGCAGGAGAAGCTCGACCTCGCGGCCGACCTCGGCTGTGACCACCCCATCAACTACACCGAGGAAGAATTCCGGGAGGTCGTGCTGGACGAGACCGACGGCGTGGGCGTCGACCTCGCCCTCGACGGCGTCGGCGACGAGGTGTTCGCCGAGTCGGTCCGCGCGACCAAGGACTTCGGCCGTATCGTGCCCTACGGCGCCGCCAGCGGCGTCCCCGGCACCGTCGACACCAGCGAGATGTTCTTCCGGAACCAGTCGATCATCGGCTACCACCTCGGGAAGGCGATGCAGCGCAAGCCCGAGCGCGTCCTCGAAGCCGTCCCGGAGCTCACGCAGGGGCTCGAGTCCGGCGAACTCGAGGTCGTCGTCGGCGAGACGTTCGCCCTCGAGGACGCCGCCGAGGCCCACCAGTACATCGAGGACCGCAAGTCCTCGGGCAAGGTCGTCCTCGAACCCTGAGCCAGGTCGACCGCCAGCCGATTCTCTCCCCAGAACGCGGGCTTAGGGGAGTTCTAAGCCGTCACGACGCCCGTCGAGCACGTCGAACGTCACCCCGCGGCGCTGTTCCAGCCAGTAGAGCAACCGCGCCGCCCACTCCAGTTTCTGCCGTTTCAGCTCGCCCACCGACGGGTCGTCGAAGTCCCAGCCCGGGAAGACCAGTTCGCCGGCCCCGACGTGGTCCGCGAGGAAGGCCGCCCGGTCCCCGTCGGTGAACCCGCCGTAGTTCCGCACGTGAGCGACGGGTGCGGCCTGCGTCGTGGGCAGGACGTGCTCCTGTGTGAGCGTCGGCACCAGCTCCCGGACTGCGTCCACGTTGTCCCCGTGCGCGTGGACGACGGTCGGAATCCCCTCGGCGCTCAATACCCCAGCGAGTTCGGGCTCGGCGTCGAGGTCGGTCACGTACACGTCGATATCGAGGCCGTGGTCCCGACAGACCGCGGCCGCCGAGGAGACGGCGACGATGCGGTCCGCGTCGAGGCTCGCGAGGTCGTCCGCCAGCGACGGGGCCGCCCCGCAGATGGCCACGCGTTCGCGGGCCAGCGACGAGAGTCGTGACTCGTCGAACGAGGTCGTCAGTTCGCGCAGAACGTCTCGGGCGCGCTCGTCGCCTTCGCGGTCGAAGCCGAAGTCTCGGAGGATGCGCTCGTAGACGGATTCGAACTCGCTGAAGTCCATACCAGTGGCTATCGGGTTGTGTCCAAGATAACCGTTGGTGTGGGCCGGAATTGCCTCTTACAAGGTACCCCTACCCGAGAGGCCCTTCCGGCTTCCACCCGTTCGTTCATACTGCCGTGGTATAAGTTTTCTCTCTTTCCTCCGTCGTTATCGGGTCGAAACCAGGGTGATACCCGGGTTCGTCTCTACCTTTCGACCATTCTTGCGCTCGAAGATTCGCTGGATAACACGGCCTTATACACCTCGAAACAACGTTTTCACCGCCTGAGAATCGCCGGACGACGACGCGATGACGGGATTACGGGCTGTCGGCCGTCCAACGGGTGGCAGCCGGCGTCGCTCAGCCGACGAGCGATTCTACCTCGTCGGTGACAGCCGACAGCTCGCCGTCCTCAGGGGCTGTCGCGGCCAGTCTCCGCAAGCAACGGTAACTGCCGACGAGCAGGCCACCCCGGCCGTCGCCCGCGCCGGTCGCGAAGACCGCGCCCGCGTCAGACGCGGCCGCAGCCAGCGATTCCGCCTGGGCCGTGGTGAGCCCGGACACCTCGAGCACGGCCCGGGTCGCGTCCGCCGCCACGTCGTCGGTGTCGAGACGCTCGACGTGGCGGGCCACGTCATCCTCGGTCTGGACGTCGAGTTCCTCGACGGTCACGTCCCCGGAGCCGCCGCGGAGCCGGTCGGGCGTGAAGGCGTCGCCGACGGCGCAGGCGTCGACCGTCTCGCGCACGTCGTGGGTCCGGACGACGTGTGCGCCGCGCTCGATGGCCATCGAGGTCGCGGCCAGCGAGACCGCGAGCGCCTGCTCGGTGTCGCGGCCGGTCAGCTCGCGCAGGAAGTTCTTCCGGTTGATGGAGACGAGGATGGGCTGGCCCAGCCCGCGGAACTCTCGGAGCCGTCGAAGGGTCTCGCGGTCCTGCTCGGTCGTCTGGGCCTCCGACCAGCCGCCGAAGGCCGGGTCGACGATGGTCTTGTCCGTCAGACCGTGCTGCTTCAGCGCCTCGTACACCTGGTCGACGTAGTCCGCGGACTCGGCCCACTCGGCGCCCTTGCGCTCGGCCCACGGCGTCTCCTCGACCGCCCCCGGTCGTGTCAGGTCCGGTGGGCTCGCCATCTTCCCCACTGCCACGTCGTACTCCTCACAGACGCGGGGCATCTCGGGGTCGGCGAAGCCGGCGATGTCGTTCACCATGTCGAAGCCGCCCTCGATGGCGGCCTCGGCGACCTCGTGGTAGCGCGTCTCGATGGACCAGACCGCGTCGCCCGACGTTGACTCGATGGTCTCGAGGGCGACGTCCAGCCGGTCGAGTTCCTGCTCGGCGGAGAGCACGTCGAACTTCTTGTTCGCGGACTCGAGACCCACGTCCACGATGTCCGCGCCCTCGCCGATGAGTTCCTCGTCCACGTACGCGGCCGCGTCGCCCGCATCGTCGAAGACGCTCGGCTTGTACGGTGATTCCGAACTCACGTTCAGCACCCCCATGACCCGGGTCGGGTAGCCGTCCCCGATACCGAGCCCGGCGGCGTCTACGTCTCTCATTACCAGAGATGGGGGGCTGAATCGTGAAAAACGGCCTGTTCCCCGCGCTGGCTGCCGGGAGTTCTGGTGGTGTTCGGTGGTCTGGTCGGCTGGGGGAGGTCGTCGTGCCGTCGGAATCCGTGGCAGCGTCCAGACCGACATCAGAACGTCCTGCCCCGACCCACCACACCGGAAGACGCGTCGTTTTTACCCACAGACCCGATACCACCGGGTATGAGCAAGATAAGCATCGGTCTCCGGGGGTGGCGCTTCGACGAGGACGAGGTGTTCACCGCGGAGGGCGAGGTCCGGCCCTTCGACGAGATGGACGAGGACACGAAGCGACGCCTCGTGCGCCTCGGCGTCATCTACAACGGGCCGTGTGACGCCTGCTGGCTGATCCACGGCGACGAGCACGTCGACGAGTGCAACATCGCGACCGTGGTCTACGGGGAGCCCCTGGCCGAGGTCGTCCTCTGTGACGAGCACGAGCCGGACTTCCTCTACTGGTTCCGCGAGGAGGGCGGCGTCGAGTACGCCGAGACCGACCGCTTCGAGGACGAGTTCCACGAGTGGTTCGCAGACGGCGGCCGGGCCCCCGAGGACTACGGCGGCATCGAGCACGTCGAGACGGACCCGATGGCCCTCCCGAAGCCGGACCTGCCGGACCCGTCGGACCTCGACGAGTACGACCACGCGGGCGTCGACGACGACGAGCCGAAAGAGCGCATCGACATCCGCAACATGGACATCTCGAAGGAGTACCCGACGGGCGATAAGTGATGAGCACGCCAGCAGTCGCCGTCGTCGACAGCAAGACGCCGGGCAACGTCGGCACCATCGCCCGGGCGATGAAGAACTTCGGGCTCTCCGAGTTGCTGCTCGTCGACCCGCCGGCGGGCGTCATGGAGGAACACGGCGAGGCCTGGGGCTTCGCCGGGCGCGCCCGCGAGGACGTCCTCGCGAACGCGCAGGTCGTCGACTTCGACGACATCGTCGAGAACTACTACACGGTGGGGCTGACCGCCACGACCAACGAGGACTGCCGCAAGCACGTCCGGTTCCCCTTCTTCACGCCGGACGAACTCGCGGAGGACCTCGCCGGCCTGGAGGCCGACAGCTGTCTCGTCTTCGGGCGCGAGGCCGACGGCCTGACCAACGAGGAGCTCTCGAAGCTCGACGCCGTCTGCTCGATCCCGGCCAGCGACGACTACCCGGTCCTCAACCTCGGGCAGGCCGCGACCATCACGCTCTACGAGCTGCGCGGGCTGACCGTCGAGGAGACCCAGCTGCCGGACCGCGAGCACGAGCGCGCCGAGGAGGCGATGCTCGACCGACTGTACGACCAGTTCGACGACCTGCTCGACAGCATCGACCACCCCGAGGAGAAGCGCGCGAAGACCCTCCGGATGGCCCGGCGCGTCTTCGGCCGGGCGCACCCGACCCAGCGCGAGGCGCGCTCCCTGCTCGGCATCTTCCGGCGCGCGACGAACCACCCCGAACTCGCCGGCGTCCCGCGTGACCCCGCAGACCGCGAAGACGGGAGCGAAACGGCAGACGATGCCGCGAGCGAGACCGCGACCGACCGGCCGGCACAGGACGACTGACCACGCCGGCCCTGAAGAATTTACAGAAAGGATTTATTTCCTCCCGGACTATTATTGCGGGAGTCCCCGCATGCGACAGCCCCGCCCACCCGGAGATTGCGCTCTCCGGACCGAAACTATGATACAACGACGGTACAGTATCGGTATATAGACATATGGAGCAGCTACTGCCCTCCCTCACCCACGGCACCCTGTTCAGCCTCCTCGTAGCGGTGCCCACGCTGCTCGTCTTCGCCCTCGGGTTCCGCCTGTTCGTCCCTGGCGTCAGCCTCCGGTCGTTCGCCGGCGGCCTGGTCCGGACGGACTGGAAGTACCTCGGCGTCGCCTGGACCGTCACCTTCGGCGTGAACACGCTCGCGCACAACTTCTACGCCGGCCGGACCTACACCTCGGTCATCTACGGCCTCGAGGGGACGACCGTCATGCTGTTCCAGGCGGTGACGTGGGTGCCCCTGACGTACGCGATGACGTTCGTCTACCTCATCGGCTTCCCGTTCGTGACGCTGTTCACCTACTGGAAACTGAAGGCCCACGACCCCGAGCAGGCCAGACGCTACTGCGCGGGCTACGCCCTGCTCGTGCTGATGGCGCTGCCGTACTTCCTGGCGTTCCCGGTCGCGGTCACCTCGGAGTACCTCGGCCACACGGCCTCCGGCGGCACCGGCATGGAGGCCCTGATGTACGACCTCCACCCCATCATCACCGAGGGCATCACCTCGACCGACACGCTCGTGAAGGCGTTCCCGAGCCTGCACACCGGCATCTCCGCGCTCGCCGCGGTCTACGCCCGGTACAGCACGAAGCACTACGCCAGACTTGCGACCGGCCTCACCGTCGCCATCGTGTTCTCGACGTTCTACCTCGGCGTCCACTGGCTGACGGACGCCGCGTTCGCGCTGGTGCTCGTGGGACTCTCGTTCTACATCTCACAGCGCATCGCGGACCCGGCGACCTACGAGGAACGGCTCAAGAAGGCGCTGCGCGACCAGAGCAGTTCCGACGGCGGCTACGGACGCAGCGCGGACTGACCGATTACGCCGGTTTCAACACCTCGAATCAGGAAGCAGTGTGTGTAACCACGACATCGACAGCGGTGGTCCCATCGGGTCGAATCGTCACTTCGAGTGCCTCCTCGTGACGGTCGTCGTCGCCACCCTCGCCTCGCCAGATGTCCACGGTGTGGCGTCCAATCTGGGTGCCATCCACGGCGACGACCACCTCGGTTTGACCACTGACGAAGAACCGTGATCTCCGAACCGTCTCGCTCGGCTCGATGGTCTGTTGAAACCGTCTGTTCGCTGCAGGCTTTCCCTCGTGGACGAGATGGTCGTTCGTGGCGGTGATCGACACGGTATGCGGACGGTCGTTCTGGTTCGCGACGACGAGTTCACCGGACGGTTGTTCGACGAACAGGGTCTGCAGACAGCCAGTAAGTGACGCGAGGGTGACTGCTCCAATCGTCCCGAAAAGCCGACGCTTGGAGCCATCGATCGTCATTCACCTATCCTGTATGTCGGCTATCGAGAAGAGTATTGTGTGGACGAAAGAGTCGAGAGCCAGACTCCGACGGGCGGTTCGCAGAAAGGGGTCAGGCGCGCTTCTGGATCTCCTCGCGGAGCACGGCGCTCACGGTGTCGCCACCGGCCTTGCCGCGGAGCGCACCCATGCACTCGCCCATGAGCGCGGAGAACGCGCCCATACCCTCCTCTTCGACCTGTTCGGAATTGCGTTCGACGACCTCCGCGACGGCCTCGCGGACCTCGTCCTCGGAGACCCCACCGAGGTCCTCGGCCTCGACGGCCTCCTCAGCAGTGAGACTCGGATCCTCGGCGAGCGCGGTCAGCAGGTCGTTCATACCCTCGTTGGGCACCTCGCCGTCGTCGACGAGCGCCAGCGCGTCGCGCAGGTGCTCGTCGGTGAGGTTCGCGACGGGCACGTCGTCACGCCGCAACTCGGTCAGCGTGGACTCGAGGGTACCCGCGGCGAGGGTCGCGTCGATGCCGTCGGCGACGACCGACTCGAACAGGGGCATGCGCTGACCGTAGGCGACCTGCTCGGCCAGCCCCGCGTCGAGGCCGTACTCGTCCTGGTAGCGCTCGACTTTTTCAGTCAGGAGTTCGGGTGTGTCGACCTCGCTGGGGTCGAGGTCGACCGGCGGCACGTCCGTCTCGGGGTACATCCGGGCCGCGCCGGGGAGCGGGCGCAGGTACCGGGTCGTGCCGTCCTCGTTCGCGCCGCGGGTCTCCTCCGGGACGCCCTCCAGTGCGGTCTCGGCGCGCGTCGCGGCGGCCTCGATGGCCTTGTCGGCGACCTCGGCGCCCGCGGCGACGATGGCCACGGCGTCGTCCTCGCCGGCGTCGACGGCCTCGCGCAGGGCGGCGACCTCGTCCTCGGTGACGCCGTAGGCCGGGAGCTCGTCGGTGTGGAAGATGCCGCCGGCACCGTGGCGCTTGGCGTGGTCGGAGAACTCGGTCCCCAGACGACGGTCGGGCTGTATCTCGCGGCCGACCAGTCCGTCGAACCCGAACAGAGGAACTGCGGTGACCTTCCCGCCGGAATCGAGCGCGTCGCGGATGACGCCGGAGTCCGAATCCTCGAAGACGCTCGTGACGTCCTGCACCTCGCCGACGCTCGCGCCGCGCTCGGCGAGTTCGTCGCGGATTGCGAGAAGTTCGACCTGCCGGCCGGCCTCGTTCCGGACGATGTCGTCGATGTCGTCGAGGCTCTGGACGCCCTTGACCTCGACGCGGGCGCCCTCGGCGATGGAGATGTTCACGTCCTGGCGGATGGTGCCGAGGCCGCGCTTGACGTGGCCGGTCGAGCGGAGCAACATCCCGATGCGCTCTGCGGCCTCGCGGGCCTGCTCGGGCGAGGAGATGTCCGGTTTCGTGCCGATTTCGACCAGCGGGATGCCGAGGCGGTCGAGGCTGAACGTGACGCCGTCCTCGTGCTCCTCGACGCGCTGGCAGGACTCCTCCTCCAGCATCAGGTCGGCGACGCGGACCGGGCCGTCGTCGGTCGATATCTCGCCGTCGGTGGCGATCTGGGTCGAGCGCTGGAAGCCCGAGGTGTTCGAGCCGTCGACGACGATCTTGCGCATGACGTGGGCGGTGTCGACGGGCGTCATGTCCAGCAACTGTGCGATCTCCAGGGCGACCTCGCGCGCCTCGTCGTCCAGCCGGTGGGGCGGTTCGTCGTCCTCCTCGACGAGACAGGTCGAGTCGTAGGCGAGGTAGGTGAACTCGCGTTCGACCTGGCTCTCCTCCAGTGCGGCCTCGTCCAGTTCCCCGAGTTCGGACTTCGTCGGGTGCAGGTAGCGCGTGAACTCGCGTGCTGCCTCCTCGGGTTCCCGGAGGTCGGTCGGGCAGGCACAGAACAGCTTGCTCGCCGTGTCGAGCTGCTGGTGGATCTCCAGCCCGGCGACCAGTCCCAGCTCCTCGTAGTCGTGGTCGGTCATTGCGAGAGGGTCCGAGTCGGAGGGGTAAAAAACCGTCCAGTTGCGGCGACCCTGGCCAGGGGCCGTGTGCCAGCGGATCCGTCACCTGTCGCGGTGCTCGCCCGGCAGGACCGCGTGCCGGGGCTCTGGGGTGTGGTTGAACCGGAGAAGCGTCTGGTGTTCGTTACTGCGTCGCCGCGCGAATATTGTCGATCTGAAGAATGTCCTCGCCCAGTCCCTGTCCGTCGCATTCGTCGTTCGGGCATCGATAGTGCCAGCCATCCCGTGTCGCTACACGCTCGGAGAACCGGTCACCACATTGTTCGCAGAAGAGCTGTCCTTTCTCACATGTGTCGAGGTGCATCTCTAGAGCGAGCTCGGTGCTGAACGATTGGTTGCAGTTGCGACAGGTGTGCATGGTAGAAATATGGACTGCAACCACCATAACACCCGTGGATTGTTCGGGTTCGTGCCGTCTGTCGATAACGTTCGGTAACTTTCCGCAGTCTCCCGATTATTTCACTTCCACCCCGAGCATTACTCGGTAATAAACGTTGCCCTTGATATCCTCACACGTGGTGAGTGGTGTCAACAACCGGACTCCTGTCGGGGCGAGAAAACGTCGTGGTGCGCGGTCGGCCGGGCGGGGGCGGTCGGGGTGCTCAGTCGTCCTGGCCGAGGATGCCGCGGTGGGTCATCGCCTCGGGGTCGATGATCTCGTCGGCCTCCTCCTCGGTCAGGTAGCCCTTTTCGACGACGACCTGCCGGACGGTCTTGCCCTCCTTGAGCGCGGTCTTGGCGGCCTCGCTGGCCCTGTCGTACCCGATGTGCGGGTTGAGCGCGGTCGCGAGCGCCATCGACTGCTCGACCTGCTCCTCGCAGTGCGCCTCGTTGGCCTCGAGCTTCGCGACGAACTTCCGGGCGAACACCGTGCTCCCGTTCGCGATGAGCTCGGCGGACTGCAGGAAGTTGTACGCACACACCGGCTTGTACAGGTTGAGGTCGATCTGGCCCTCGGCGGCGCCGGCGGAGACGGCGGCGTCGTTGCCGACGACCTGCTTGTGGAGCTGGTTGACGGCCTCGGCGACGACCGGGTTGATCTTGCCGGGCATGATGGACGAGCCGGGCTGGTTCTCGGGCTGTTCGAGTTCACCGAGCCCGTTGCGCGGGCCCGACGCGAGCAGGCGAAGGTCGTTCGCGATCTTGTTCAGGCTGCCGGCGACGGTCCGCAGGGCGCCGTGGGCCTCGGACATCGCGTCGTGGGCGGCCTGGGCCTCGAAGTGGTCGTCGGCCTCGCGGAACTGGACGCCGGTCTCCTTCGTGATGTACTCGGCGGCGCGCTCGGGGAACTCCGGGTGGGTGTTCAGTCCCGTGCCGACCGCGGTGCCGCCGAGGGCGAGTTCGGCGAGGTGCTCGCGCGTGTTGTCGACGCGGACGAGCCCCTTCTCGACCTGGGTCCTGTAGCCGCCGAACTCCTGGCCGAGCCGGACCGGGGTGGCGTCCTGCAGGTGGGTGCGGCCGGTCTTGACGATGCCGTCGAACTCCTCTGTCTTCTGCTCGAGTTCCTCGCGGAGGGTGTCGAGCGCCGGGATGACGTCCTTCTCGACGGCCTCCAGCGCGGCGACGTGCATCGCGGTCGGGATGACGTCGTTCGAGGACTGCCCGAAGTTGACGTGGTCGTTCGGGTGGATCTCGCGGCTGCCGATCTCCCCGCCGTAGAGCTCGGTCGCGCGGTTCGCGATGACCTCGTTGGCGTTCATGTTCGAGGAGGTGCCCGAGCCGGTCTGGAACACGTCGACCGGGAACTGGTCGTCGTGCTCGCCGGCGATGACCTCGTCGGCGGCCTCGATGATGCATTCGGCCTTGTCCTCGGGGATCATCTCGAGGTCGCGGTTGGCCTGGGCCGCAGCCTTCTTCACCACGCCGAGTGCACGCACGAACCGACGCCCGAACGTGAGGCCGGAGATGGGGAAGTTCTCCACCGCGCGCTGGGTCTGTGCCCCCCAGTAGGCGTCGGCCGGTACCTGCATCTCGCCGAGGCTGTCCCGCTCGGTGCGGTAGTCGTCGGACATACCTGAACGGTCGACCGGCCGGTGCGTAAAACCCACCGAATCCGTTCGCTGGAGGGCGGTGCCAGCCCGGATACATATCACTGCCGAGAGGGGAGAAGGGTGGCCAGAATCCAACAACAGCCGTTGTACCTCTGCAGAATTCACTCAGAACTGAATTAATTTGAGAAAGTGTTAAGTGTGGGCATCCGCAATGCCTGCGTAGGTCTCACATAGTGGGACACGTGGTGGCATGACAGGAAACGATTCGACTCACGATGTTTCGCGGCGCAGTGTGCTGAAGACAGCCGGCGCAGCTGGCGCGGCCGGTCTGACAGGTCTCGCCGGATGTGTCGGTGGCCTGACCGGCGGCGGTGGCGGTCAGGAACCGATCGAACTCCTCCACGCGTGGAGCAGTGGTGACGGCTCCGACGCCATCGCGGCACTCCTCGACGGGTTCCAGGAGGAACACCCCGACGTGGAGTTCGCGGAAGAGCCGGTCAACGGGGCCGCCCGGAAGAACCTCGGGACGGTCATCCAGAACCGGATGAAGAACAACAACCCGCCGAGCACGTGGCAGGCGTGGCCCGGCAAGAACCTCACCAAGTTCGAGGGCGCCTACGGCGACCTCGAGGGTGACGTCTGGGACGACGACATGAAGAGCAACTACCTGCCGGGGCCGAAGAAGCAGGCCCAGGTCGGTGGCACGTTCGTCACCGTCCCGCTCAACATCCACCGCATCAACAACCTCTTCTACAACAAGTCGGTCGTCGAGGAGGCGGGCGTCGACCCGTCCAGCATCTCGACGCCGGACGACCTCACGGCCGCCTTCCAGAAGGTCGCCGACAACACGGACGCGACCCCGTTCGCCCAGCAGACCAGTTCCAACTGGTCGACCGTGCAGCTCTGGGCCACCGTGCTGCTCGGGCAGGCCGGCCAGTCCGGCTACAACGCCTTCGTCAACGGCAACGGGAAGGAAGCACAGATCAAGAAGGCGCTCCAGACGGTCAAGGACTACTCCGAGTTCTACCCCGACGACGCCGCCTCCATCACGTTCACCGAGGCGAACAACCGCGTCATGAGCGGGAAGGCCGCGTTCATCCACCAGGGCGACTGGGCGGCCGGCGCCTACAGCGGCAACGACGAGTTCAACTACGGCGAGGACTGGGGCCACGTCCCGTTCCCGGGCACCGACGGCTACTACGCCCTCAACATGGACTCGTTCCCGTTCCCGTCGAACAACCCGTCGCCCGAGGCGACGAAGACGTTCCTCAGCTACTGTGGCACGACGGACGCCCAGATCCGCTTCAACAAGAAGAAGGGCTCCATCCCGCCGCGTAAGGACGCCGACCCGTCCAAACTGAACAAGTTCCAGCAGGACCAGTTCGACGACTTCACCAGCTCGGACGCGCAGCCGCCGTCCATCCAGCACGGTCTCGCGCTCGCACCGGCCATCCGGACGAACGTCCTCGACGCGTTCAGTGGCTTCATCGAGTCCTACGACGTGGACAAGACGACGACGCAGCTGGTCGGGTCGTTCAGCTAACACGGCACCGCCGTACCACATTTTATGCGCAAGAAACTAACAGAACTCGTACAGGCGCTCGCAAACCGTCAGCGCGAGGTACGCACCGACGGTGGCACGGCGCAGGAGGAACGGTCGCTTCTGGACCGCGACAGCGTCCAGTCCGCGCCGTTCTGGCTGCCGCCGTTCCTGCTCGTCGGGCTGTTCGTCTACGGGGCCATCCTCTGGAACGTCGTCATCTCGCTGACGGACCTGGCGGGCTTCACGGCGTCGCCGGACTACACCAGCCTGGACCTCGAGAACTACGTCATCGCGTTCACCGGCGGGACGCCGTCGTGGTCGAACCTCTCGGTGGAACCCATCTGGAACTCGGCGACGAACACGTTGATACTGATGGTCGCGTTCACCGCGGTCTGCCTGGTCATCGGCCTGCTGATGGCCATCCTCGTCGACCAGGAGATCCGCTACGAGAACACCTTCCGGACCATCTACCTGCTCCCGATGAGCCTCTCGTTCGTCGTGACCGCGAAGTTCTGGCTGTTCATGTACAACCAGGAGTCCGGCCTCGTCAACGCCGTCATCACGACGCTCGGGTTCGACTCGGTCGGCATCGTGCAGAACCCACAGCTGAAGCTCGCGGCGGTCGTGTTCGCGCTCATCTGGCAGTTCAGCGGCTACGCGATGGTCGTCTACCTTGCCGGCCTGCGCGCCATCCCGAACGAGCACTTCGAGGCCGCCCGCGTCGACGGCGCGAGTTCGGTCCGCATGTACTGGCGGGTCATCATCCCGCAGCTGCGGACCGCGACCATCAGCGCGTCGGTCGTGCTGGTCGTGTTCGCGCTGAAGGCGTTCGACTTCCTCTACGCGATGTACGGTGGCTACCAGCCCGGTCCGTCCGCCGACATCCTCGCGACGCGGATGGTCCGTGAGGCGTACAGCAACGGGAACTGGGCGTACGGCTCGGCCATCGCCGTCATCCTGTTCCTGATGGCACTCGCCATCGTCGCACCGTACCTCTACACGCAGTACCAGCGGGGGCAACTATGAGTCAGGCGACCGCGACCGAGACCCAGACCGAACAGCAGACCGGCTTCCCGTTCCGGCGCGTGGGACTCTACCTCACGCTCCTCGGCATGGCGGTGTTCTACCTCATCCCCATCGAGACGGGGCTGATGACCTCCATCAAGACGCTTTCGTACTACGGGACCGGCGTCCCGTTCCTCCCGCCCACCCCGGACGGGCTCAGTTTCGCGATGTGGGTCGAGGCGTTCGAACAGCTCTCGAGCGGGCTGTTCAACAGCCTCCTGCTGACCATCCCGGCGACCATCCTGTCGGCCGCGTTCGGGAGCATGGCCGCCTACGGCCTGACCAGCGTCGACTGGAAGTACCAGGTCGGCATCTACACCCTGTTCGTCGCGGGCATCTTCATCCCGTACCAGGCCGTGCTGGTGCCGCTCTCGCAGTTCTGGTACAACATCGTCCCGCTGCGGACGATGTTCGAGCCGTGGGCCTACCTGCTGCCCGTCATCGAGACGTACCACTGGAAGATCCTCGCGCTCATCATCACGCACACGGCGTACGGTATCCCCATCTGTACGTTGCTGTTCCGGTCGTACTACAAGGACCTCTCCGGGGAGATGGTCGAGGCGGCACGGCTCGACGGTGCCTCGGTGTACAAGATCTACCGGCGCATCATCCTGCCGCTCTCGATCCCGATGTTCGCGGTGACGTTCATCTACCAGTTCACCCAGATCTGGAACGACCTGCTGTTCGCGCTCATCATCGTCCAGTCCGGCGACGCGTCGGTCGTGACGATGTCGCTGTCGGGGCTCGGCGTCTCCCAGTCGGGGACGAACTTCCCGCTCCAGATGGCCGGCGCGTTCGTCACCGCCCTGCCGACGCTGCTGGTGTACATCTTCTTCGGAGAACAGTTCGCGAAAGGAGTAACCGCCTAAGATGATTCACAACGAGACAACGGAGGAAGACACATGGCTGAACTGACCCTCGACGGCATCACCAAGGTGTTCGTCGAAGACGACGGAAACGAGATCGTGGCCGTCGACGACGTGAACGTCGACATCGAGGACGGCGAGTTCCTCGTGCTGGTCGGCCCCTCGGGGTGTGGGAAGTCCACCACCCTGCGGATGATCGCGGGGCTGGAGACCGTCACCGATGGCGAACTCCGCCTCGGGGGCGGCCTCATCAACCACAAACAGCCCGCCGACCGCGACATCGCGATGGTGTTCCAGTCCTACGCGCTGTACCCGCACATGACCGTCGCCGAGAACATGAGCTTCGGGCTGGAGGAGTCGACGGACATGCCGGACGACGAGATACAGGAGAAGGTCACCGCCGCCGCGGAGATGATGGGCATCGGCGACCTGCTCGACCGCAAGCCCCGGGAACTCTCCGGTGGCCAGCAACAGCGCGTCGCCCTGGGTCGCGCCATCGTCCGCGACCCCGAGGTGTTCCTGATGGACGAGCCGCTGTCGAACCTCGACGCCAAGCTCCGCGCGAAGATGCGCACCGAACTCCAGCGCATCCAGGAGGACCTCGGCGTCTCCACCGTCTACGTCACGCACGACCAGACGGAGGCGATGACGATGGGCGACCGCATCGCCATCCTCGACGACGGCGTCCTCCAGCAGGTCGGCACGCCACTGGAGTGCTACCACGAACCGAACAACGAGTTCGTCGCGGACTTCATCGGCGAGCCCTCGATGAACTTCTTCGACGTGGAGGTCCAGGGCGACCGCCTGCGCGCCGAGAAGTTCTCCTACCCCGTCTCCCAGGAGACGCTCGATGCCGTCGGCGACGCGACGAACCTCACCATGGGCATCCGGCCCGAGGACATCGAGATCCGTTCCGACGCCGCGGGCGACCACGACTTCGAGACCGTCGTGGACGTGGTCGAGCCGACCGGCGACGAGAACAACCTCTACCTGACCTTCGACCCGGAGGAGGCCGACCCGGAGACGTTCATCGTCACCATCGGTGGGATGCAACGCGTCGAGGCCGGCCAGCCGGTCGTCGCGCACGTCCCCGAGGACGCCGTCCACCTGTTCGACGCGAACACCGGGAAGGCGCTGAAGAACCGGTCGCTGGAGAACGTCGAGGCGCTCGGCCAGCCGGTCTGACCGTCGGGGCTTCTCTTCTGTCGGTATCGTCCCTCGGCGAGGCGCTGGCGGACCGACCGGTGACTCACAGCCCCAGCCCGGTACTGTACTCCAGCGTTCCGAATCCGGTTCCCAGTGACTCTGCGTCGATCGACGTGCCGCCGACGTGTCCGGCGAGCCCGGTCATCCGGAACATGAACTCGTTGTAACTCCAGTGAGACGTGAGCCGCCCACCGAGCCTCGGGCGGTCGAGCCAGTTTCGCGCGTGGCCATAGGTCCGGGCGACGAACCGCACGTAATCGCCCGCCTCGTTCTCGACGCGAACGTCGAAGTCGGGGTGCTCGCCGGTGCCCAGCAGTGGTTCGACGGTGATCCTGTCGAACTCGACGTGCCCCGCTTTCGAGCCCCAGTTCCAGAACCCGTTCTGTCGAAGGGGTATCGTCAGGCGTTCGAGTCTGTCCGAGGAGAAGAACTGGTAGCCCTTTCGGAACAGGTGTGGCCCGATGAACGGAACCAGTACCGAGAACGAGGTCCCGTCCGGGAATATCGCCCAGACCCACTTCCAGGGCATCAGCGGCATGTCGAAACACACGCGCTGGAAGTAACACGAGCCGGAGAGCGTCTCGGGGCCGTCGGGCAGGTCGAACTCGCCCTCGAACTGCATCTGGCGCCAGGCCACGACCTCGGCGCCACCCAGCGGGGTGTCGATGTCCAGCGAGTGGTGTGGTGCGGTCATCTTCGAGTCGAGGTCGCCCCACGCCTCGAACTCCGCCTCCGCGTCGTCACCGATGACGTGGGCTCGCAGACCGAGCGGACGGTCCGAGAGCGCTGTTATCTCGCTGCCGCGTCTGGTACCGTCCTCGCGGTCTGCCCAGGCCTCGAGACGCTGGTCCTCGCGAGAGAGCACCGCCTCGGCTGGTTGCCTGACGACGTGGTCGTGGACCACGTCCTCGTCGCCGGCCCAGCCGACCGTCGTCGCGTCGAATCTGTCCACACCGTCTTCGACGGGGCGGTCAGCGTCCATCCCCCGGGGCGGGAGGTCGTTCACCCGGGACTGGTCACCCACACAGGCAGCTACCGAGAACATCAGTTGACGCGGACCGTAGCCCTCCTCGCCCTCCGGGAACAGGAGAAAGAACCACCAGGACGATGACGTCGCGTTCTGTCGCTCGGGGTTCTGCCACCATATCTTCTCGAAGACACGCCGGTGCTCGGCGAGGGTCCTGTCCGCGAAGGTGTCGGTCATTGGTCTACCTCCCGCTGGGCCACTCAAATAAGCCGTGCATCGGTCGCTGGTCGTCAATGGAGTGCGCAACAGACAGGGAGATGTCGGCCGCTGCTGGGTACGATGCTCCCTCGCCCCCGGTGACTGAACGCCTCTCCGACCGGGCGTCCCTCACGCCCCGTGCAGGCTCGCCTGCAACCGCTCCCTGAGGCTCGACTGCAACTCGTCCACGGTCGACTCGTCGAGGTCGAACGCGGTCGGACTGCCGCCGAGCAGGGTCGCGGAACTCGCCGTGTCGGCGACCAGGGTCGCGAGGTCGAGGCGGCGCTGGAAGACCGTCGCCTCGCTGACGACCGTCTGGATGCGGTAGTAGGGCACGACGCGGGTCGTCCGGTTCCAGAAGCCGTCGCGGATGAGCAGGTGGTCCTCGCCGACGGCGAAGCCGCGGTTCGCCCACTTCAGGTGGGCAGCGAAGGGGACCGCGACGAACGCCGCGGCAGGCAGGTACCACGGGATGGGCGTGACCATCGCCGAGACGGCGTAGGCGACCGCGAGCAGCAGGACGATGGGGATGCTGTACCGGACCGCGTAGCGTCGGCGGGCACGTTTCGGCGGGCGCGTGAACTCGAGGTCGGGGAAGTCCTCCAGTTCCCGGGCGAGTTCGAGCGTCCGGTCCAGTTTCGCGATGGGGACCGCGGCCTGGCTGCCCTGGCTGGCGCGGCTCCCGGCGTAGCCCGCGGTCTCGACGGTGAGCCCGGCGAACCCGAGCGGGCGCATCAGGAACGTCTCGGTCAGGCTGATGGTCTGGACCTTCTCGCGGGGGATGGAGCCGCTGTAGCGCTGGAGCAGGCCGCGCTCGTAGACGAGGTCGTCGCCCTCGCGGCCGAGTTCGAAGTCGTAGAACTCCAGCGTGGAGAGGACGACGCTGGTGAGGATGGACGCGAGCAGGATGAGCGGCGGCCCGACGAGCCCGACGGCGAGCAGCTCCTGTCTGGTCATCACCCCGGGGTCGAGGGCGGCCGGCCCGCCCAGGGGGGCGGCCGCGTCGAGCAGGAGCCGGATGGCGAAGTCCTCCACGAACGGGATGGCGACCACGAGCAGGACCACGGAGCGGAACCGGAACCGGGTCACCGCGAGCGCGAGCAACTCGACGGGTCTGAGCTCGAAGAGCACCTCGCTGGTCGGGGCGTGGGTGGTGGTCGGCTTCCCGGCGGTGGCTTCGTCGACGTACTCGCCGGGATGCTGCTCGCCGCCGGCCGCCTGGCCGGGCGGTGCCCTCGCCGGGTCGGCGGGCTGGCCAGCAGTCGTGTCGGTGGACGCGTCAGCAGTCGCCCCGGTGGCCGAGTCAGAAGCCGCGTCGGTCGGCGCGGCCTCGCCCGTCTCCCGTGCCTCGGCCTCGCCGGTGACCTTCGCGCGGCGCTCGCGGATCTCCCGGCGCAACCGGCTCGCCTCCGCCTCGGCGACGACCGAGAGGGTCGCCTCGGTCCCGCCGCCACCGGCCGTCTCGATGCGGACGACGGCGACGCCGAACAGCCGGTGGAAGACGTTCTGGGAGACGTCGACGTTCTGGATGCGCCGGAGGGGAATCTCGCGTTCGGTCCGGCCGATGACGCCTTGGGCCACGTCGAAGGTGTCCTCGCTGAGGGCGTAGTCGTAGCGCAGGTACGTCATCACGCCGTAGGTGACGCCGACGACGAGGCCGACCGGGGCCACGAGGAACAGCCAGTCGATGGAGCCGATACCGGCCGCACTCAGCATCGCCACGAGGAAGAACGGGATGGACAGCCCGTTGACGCCGTAGCGGAGCGCCCGGCTGACCGCGGAGATGGGATGGAGTCGCATCGCTACACCGCGTCCTCCGGTTCGGACTCGACCGCGAGGTCCCGGAGTTCGTTACGCAGGCGGCGGGCACGCTCGGGGGTCAGCCCCGGTACCGACACGTCGGCGCCCCGCGAACCCGCGGTGTAGACCACCACCCGGGAGAGGCCGAGCGCGCGGTCGATGGGGTTGCGCTGGGTGTCGACGTGCTGGACGCGGACGTAGGGGACCGCCGTCTCGACCCGGGTGACGACGCCGCGTTCGAGGTAGAGGGAGTCCGGTTCGAGGTCGAACCGCCAGTCACGGTAGAGCAGTATCGCGTGTCCGACGCCGATGGCGACGATGAGCACGGCCAGGGCGGCCGGGACCGCCGGCCCGAGCCCCAGCTGGGCGACCCGGTCGATGCCGAAGACGACCCCGCCGAGGACGACCGCCGTGACGACCGTCTGGAGCGCCCACTCGACGCGAACGCGACCGTGAAGGGTTTCCATACTGACACGGTGGCTCGCTGGCGTAAAAAAGCCGTGCTCGCCGGACGGCTGTGGGGCGCCGGCGGCTACAGGTCGGCGTACTCCGCGGGCGTGTAGGTCTTCAGCTCCAGCGCGTGGATGTCCGTCGTCATGTGCTCGCCGAGCGCGTCGTAGACGAGCTGGTGTTGCTGGACCAGCGGCTTGCCCTCGAAGGCGGGCGAGACGACGATGGCGCGCAGGTGGTCGTCGTCGTGTTCGCCACGGGCGCGCTCGACGGTCGCCTCGGCGTCGTCGAGGTTCGCTTCGATCATGTCGGCGACTTCCTCGGGTGTCATCTGGGCTCGTCGTCGCCTACGTCGGTCCAGCGTTTAGGGATTGCGTCCGGGGCAGCCGGTCCCGGGGTCCTCGCCGGCTCAGTCCCGGTCCTTCGTCGAGACGGTCACGGCGACGGTGTCGGTCGCGCCGTCGTCGTCGGTGACCCGGACCTTGACCTCGGCGGTGCCACACTCGTTGAACGTGAGTTCGGCCGTGGCGTCGCCCTCCCGGAACGACTCGCCGTCGAGCGACCACTCGTAGGTGGCGACCTCACCGTCGGGGTCGCTGGACCGCGAGGCGTCGAAGGTGACGGTGTCACCGCGCTCGAAGTCGACGCTCTCGGCGTCGGCGGGCATGGTCTCGAGGACCGCCACGGGTGGTTCGTTCTCCGGTTCGGGCTCCTCCCCGTCCTCCCCTTCCCCGTCCGCGATGACCAGTCCCGAGAGGAGGACCCGGACGAGCGCGGTCTGCCAGGCCACCTGCGTCTCGAGTGCGAGGTCCTCGTCCGTGACCTCGACCAGCAGGCTGTCGCTGTCGAGGGCCGTCGCCGCCTTCGTGGCGAGCAGTCCCGACGGCTCCATCTCGAAGTCGAACATCGCCGTCAGGAAGTCGTACCGCGGCCGGGAGTCGGGCACGACGTTCTCGTTCACCTGTGCCGCCATCTCCGTGGCGTACCCGCCGGCGTTGCCGCCACTGTGGAAGATGGCCTGCCCGACGTCCTTCTCGGGGCCCTCCTGCCCGGGCGTGTAGATGCTGTCGGCCTGGTGCAGGTCGACCAGCACGTCGGGGTCGTACTCCGTGATGACCGACCAGATGGCCCGCGCGAGCTCGCTGGTCGGTTCCTCGCCGGCCGGGAACTGCCGGTTGAGGTCGCCGATGCCGCCTGTCCGGGTCCCGGACTCGACGGCCGGCTGGTTCGCCCGCGGGAGGACGACGAGCTGGCCGGCGTCGACCTCCCACTCGGTCACGGCGTCGGCCGTCCTGTACCCGGATTCCTCGTCGCCGTGGACGCCACCGACCACGAACACGGTCGGGCCGTCGGCCTCGGCCGTTCGGACGTACACGGTCGTCTGCAGGTCGGTCCCCTCGAGGATATCGAACTGCTGTCGGTTCGCTGTCTGTGCTGCCGCGTCGGCGACACCGCCACCGGCTGCGTCTCCGCCGGTGGTGCTACCGCCGTTCTCGGGTGCTGTCCCGCCACCCACCCCGGCGACGCCGGCAGTGGCCGCGACCAGTCCAGTCACCGTTCCAAGCACTCCGCGTCGAGTCGTGAACTTCGACATGCAGTGCTTCCCTGTCCATGCACCCCGTTTATTGCGAGCAGGGTAATCCCGTTCGGCAACGTTTCCAACGGTCGAAACGGTGTCTGACGCCGGCCTCACCACGGTTCTGGCGGCGCTGCCGTGGCTGGGACGTCGGCTGAAGGCGGTGAACGGAAAAGTGACGGCTCGACAGTTCAGGTCCAGTTGTCCAGTCCGGTCTGGGTCAGCCCCTCCTCCATGCGCTCGAAGCCGCGGCGGACCTCGTCGGGGTCGACCTCCCACTCCTCGACGACGTACTCGCGGGCCGCGTCCACGTCGGGCGAGATGCTGGTGTCGAACTCGTAGTCGTCGGTGACGTTCGGGTCGCGGAACAGGGCGCGGACGAGGTCGGCGTTCTCGACGTACACGTCCTCCTTCTCGAAGACGGTCCAGAGGTCGCCGTGCTCCCTGACCTTCTTCAGGGCGGTCTTGGGCCCGTAGCCGTGGACGCCCTCGTTGAAGTCGGTGCCACAGAGGATGGCGATGTCGATGAGCTGTTCGAGGGTCACGTCGAGGTCGTCGAGCGTCTGCTGGAGGTCCATGCGCTCGGGGTCGCCCTTGCTGGTCAACTGGCGGAGCGTGACGGGCGCGCCGAACAGCAGGGCGTCGTAGTCCTCGGTCCCGACGTAATCCGAATCGCCGCGCTTGGCGATGTGGGCGCACTGGGCCTCCCCCTCGGCAGGGGCCTCGACCACCGGCACGTCGAGCAGGCGCAGGAGTTCCCGGCTGGTCTCCTGGATAACAGGAGTAAGACGCTGGGTGGCGGAGTCGAGGCGGGCGACCTCGGCGGTGTCACCGCGCTCGCGGGCCTCTTCGAGGCGTTCTTCCATCTGCTTGCGCTGCTCGCGGCGGGACTCGATCTCGTCGGTCTTCAGCTCGGAGGGCCCGCCGTCGAACACCATCACGGGCGTCAGGTCGTGCTCGAAGAACTTCGGGAGCCCCTGGACGATGCCGATGAGGTTCGCCACCTCGTCGCCGCCCTCGGTGGTGTAGCGGTGGTCGCTGGTCCAGCGGACGGTCGTCGTCAGGTAGCGGTAGAGCCAGTTGTGGGCGTCGACCGCCACCACGCCGCCGCCGAGTTCGTCGAAGGGGACCTCCTCGATGTGCGCGAGGTCCCGAAGGTCTGCGTTTCCCATCTTGGGCTGGCTACGGGGCGCAGGGTTTCAATACTGGTGATTCCAGGTCCGGATTCGAGGGCTGTCCCGGGTCAGCGCGGCGGGGGCCCGCGCTCGCGCTTCTCGGCGACGAACTCGCGCTCGGCGGCGGAGAGGTCCTCGCGGTCGGTGAAGGCGCCCAGCCCCTCGCGGTACCGGGACGGTTCGTCCGCGTCCGCGGCGGGGTCGGGGTTCTCGAGGACCAGCTCCGCGAGCCCGGTCTGGCGGCCGGTGTAGCCGAAGCCAGCGCGGTAGAGCGCCTCGTAGGAGTAGGGGTTGTTGACCGCGATGCGGGCCCGGTCGTACCCGTCCTCGCGGGCCCGGTCGACCACGAACCCGACGAGGTCGGGGCCGATGCCCTCGCCGCGGTGGTCCTCGCGGACCGTGACGTACCGGAGCCAGAGGGTGCCGGCGTCGGTCCGGTCCTCGTTGAACGCGACGGCGGCCAGCACGTCCCGGTCGTACTCGCCGGCGTCGGGTCGGGAGTCGTCGATGGCGTGTGCTGGCCCCCGGACGACGGCCTTGCCCGTACTCGTCATGACGAACTTCCCGGCGTAGCTGAACCGCCGGTAGTCGAGCCGGAGCGTCGGCTCGTCGGCGGGCCAGCCGAGGAACTCGCACGAACGCCGGGCGTCGTCTGACACGGGTCGAGAGAGGGCGCGGGGACAGTAGGGGCTTTCGGGGTCGCACCGCCGGCGGTCGGGGGGCCTTCGCCGACGGTTCCCCGCCACTCCCCTGCCACGACGGAGAGCCCACGAGAATCGGTTTCACCCCGGTTACGTCGTTGCGTTTCGGTCGCTGCGACCTTATCCGCGCTCGTCTCGATTCTCTGGATAGTATGTCGGTCGGACACGCGTGGCGGGTCGACGGGTCGCCCCTCGCCCAGGCCGTCGCCGGGGTGGTCAGGCTGGTGCTCGCGGCATTACTGGTCGGGTTCGCGCTGACCTCCGACTCGCTCCACGACTACCCGCACTACGCCGCCCTCATCCTGTTCCACCCGTACATCGTCCGGCAGGCACTCGGCGTCGAGCTGGCTCCCTTCCACGTCGTCTGGGTCAGCATCGCGCTCTTCTTGCACCCACTCGGCGGCATCTTCGGCCTGTACGACACCGTCTGGTGGTGGGACCACCTCACGCACCTCGCGTCGGCGACGCTGGTCGCCGGCCCGACCTACCTGCTCGCGCGGGCCTACTACCTCAACGGCGAGACGCCCTTCGTCCCGGGGTGGACGGTCCCCGCGGCCGTCCTGACGACCACGCTCGCCCTCGGACTGGTCTGGGAGGGTATCGAACTCGTCCACCCGTGGCTCGTGGTCTACAGCGACGAGGACACCGCCTACGACGCCGTGTTCAACGTGCTCGGGGCGCTGGCGACGATCGCAGCCGCGCCACGACTGCTCGGCGGGCTGGTCGCCCAGACCCTCCCGGTCTGGCCGGCTGGTCGTGACGGGGGCGGCGACGACAGCAGCGACGGCGAGGACGGTGACCACCACCCCGAGTTCGAGACGGTGGGGGACTGATGCCGGGGTCGACGAGCCGGCCCAGAGTGCCGCGAGTGCAGTCACTAAGACTGTTCGTCCCCTATCTACGGTAGAGTCCCGATGCCCCTGTCACGCACCGCGTTCGAGGAACGGGTCGCGGACCTCCCACCCGCGGCGTTCCGCGAATTCGTGGCGGCACTCCTCGCAGTCGAGGCCGAGTCGCTGGTGCGGAAGGACGGCGGGAAGGACTCGGGGACCGTCTTCGTAAGGGATGGAGAGCATTACCGGGTGGTCACCGGGGACGCCAGCGACGAGGATGGCGGGGACGAGGACGAGCAGGGGACGGAGTCCGACAGAGGCGACCGCGATTCGACCGCGGCCGACCGACTCGTCTACCACCCGGCGGTCGCTCCGCCCGACCCGCCCGGGCAGGTCCTCGACCTCTACTCCTTCGCGTGCTATGGGCTCGACCGCGCTTCGGTCGACGAGGTCTGTACCGAGTACCTCGGGACCCGGATGACCCGGGACGCCGGGGTCTCGATGCCAGCATCATCGACCGCGACAGCGACAGTCGATTCCGCCGAGGAGGGTGGCGACACATCCGAACTGGCGGGAGCCGCGGGGGACGACGAGGAGGAGTCAGACGGGGACGGCTCGCGGTTCGCGAAACGACCCGACGGGCTCGCCGCCTCGCCCGAGTTCCTCCGGTACGGGGCTGCCCCAGCAGCAAGCGACGAAGATGTGGGTGACGGAGCGACCGACCAGAACCCCGGCGAGGACCAGACTGCCGACGCCGGCTACGATGCCACCGACGGCTGGCGGCCGAACTGGCTCACCTCGACACCTCGGCTGGTCGTCCTCGGGCTGGTGGTCGTCGCCGTCCTCCTCGCCGGTGGTGGCCTCGCGCTCGGCCTGCTCCCCGGAGACGACGGGGGCGCGGGGGCGGACGGCGTGCCGGGGTCCGACACCAGCATCGCCGCCGAGGACCCCGAGTTCCGGCTGGACGAGAGCGACACCTATCCCGGCGACTTCGGGGGCGATACCCTCGCCGACCCGACCCCGAACGACGGCCGGCCGCCGGGGCTCGGGGCCTACGGCGTCACCGACGCTTCGACCCTCGCACAGGCACACGCGAACGCCCTCGCCGGGGAGTCCTACCGGTGGACGCTGGAGTTCGGCGCGACCGCCGACCCCTCGACCGACGGCCCGGTCTGGCGCGTCGCCAGGGAGGTGGTCACCGTCGAGAACCGGACCGTCTACTCGTCGGAACTGACCGGCGTCACCATCGACGGCGAGGCCATCGAGCAGACCGGGTCGGCCGACGGCGAGACCCGCGAGGTCGTCACGAAGAAGGGGAACACGTACGCCATCAACCGCGAACCGGTGATGGTCCGGTACGGGGAGGGCTACCACGAGGACCGCGCCGAGCGATTCGTCGAACTGTACCTCGATACCCCGCGGAGCATCCGGAGCGGCTCCTACAGCGTCGACGGCCTGACGTACCACCGGGTCGTCGGCTGGAACGCCCCGCCGGGGCTCTCGAACGTCACGGACTACCGGTTCGTCGCGGTCGTGACCGAGGACGGCCTCGTCACGGACCTCACGGTGAAATACGAACGGTCGACGCCGGCCGGGGACCAGACCGTGACCGTGTCGTTCCACTACGACGACGTCGGTGAACCGGGAATCGACGCCGGCGTGAACGGGACCACGACGGGTGAGCCGACGACGAGCGAACCCACGACTGCCGACCCGACCACGACCGACTCGACGACGAGTCGGCCGCTCACTCGATGACCTCCTCCAGGAGCGTCCGGCCGCCGCCGGGTTTCGACTCCCACTCCCACTCGTCCTCGACGCGGACGCGCCCGTCGTCCAGCAGCGTCACCTCGCCGATGGAGTGGCCGGTCGCCGTCTCGCCGTCCTCGGTCAACTGGACGTACCGGACGTCCCACCGCTCCCCGTCGAAGGTCCCCACCAGGTACCCCTCGACGATGGACCCCCCGGCGTAGTCGGCGCTGATGCGCTGTCCCTCCTGCCGGAAGTGCAGACTCGTGTCGCTCGATACCTCGCCGCCTTCGTTCTGCCGGGCGGTGAGCGTCCGCCCGTCGAGCGAGATAGCTGTCGCCATGGTTGGAGTACGCGGCGAGCGAGAGTAAAGGTACGTACTACTGTGGGACGCCCGCCGGGCTGTCCTCGTCGAACACCTGCCCGTCGACCACGATGGGTTCCGAGCCTGCGGCGTCCCGTGGTTCGCCGACCGTACAGATCATCGTGCGGTCCTGCGCGAACGCGAGCTGGTGGTTCAACAGGACCTTGCTCTGGTCCTTGCGGACCTGTCTGGTCTGTCCGGTCCAGTAGCCGTTCTCGGGGATGGACTCCACCACCCCGTGCATGTGCTCGATGTCGGCGTCGGTCTCGTACAGCAGCGACCAGTGCTCGCCGACCAGCTCGTCGGGCTCGTACCCGAAGCACGTCGCGTAGGCGTCGTTGGCGAAGACGAACTCGCCAGCCGGGTTCAGCAGGCTGACGCCCTGGCCGACCGACTCGATGGCGGCCATCAACTGCCGACTCCGGCGTTCGGCGTGGTACTTCTCGACCAGGTTCCGGACGCGGTTCGCGAGTATCTCGTACTTCTCGAGCCCACCCGACTTCTGGAGGTAGTCGGACACCCCGGCGGAGATGGCCTCGCTGGCCACCTCCTCGGAGCCCTTGCCCGTGAACAGCACGAACGGTATCTCGGCCTCACGCTCCCTGACCTCGCGTAACAGTGCCAGCCCGTTCATCTCCGGCATGTCGTAGTCGCTGACGATGCAGTCGGGACTGTCCTCCTCGAGCATCGACAGTGCACTCGTCGGCGACGTCACCGACGTAATCTCCAGACTGTCGTCGGTCTTCTCGAGGACAGTACCGACCAGCTCGGTGAATGCAGGGTCGTCGTCGACGTGCAGGAGACGGACCGTCGGGCGGCTCATCGTACCTCTACGAGCGTTCGAGTAAGCTTAACCGTTCCTGCCAGTTGTCATAGAGAGGACGTGTCACTGTGCCGGGTACCCCTCCTCGTAAACTATCGAGGAGCAGAGGGTAAACGCAAAGAAATGCATGCAGCGTTCATTTTAAGTTCCCGGTTACCCACACTATGGGCGTGGCGCTGAGTGAACCCCGCAGTACAGAGACCGACGAGCCGAGATGTGGCCGCGTCTGTACCGATGGGACTACCTGTGACAGGACGGTACAGGACGAAGGACGAGCCTGCTGGCAGCACCGAGACTTGACCAAGATCGACCAGCAACTGCGCAACTGAGGCCGTGGTCGAGGGGGATGGAAACCCGATTCACCTCCAACTAATCTGTTATTTCTGACATTCGTCTCGGAGCCCGGGGCTCACGGATTCGGTCGCCACAGGAATGCGCGGACCGGGATTCGAACCACGGTCAGACGTGCTCGCTGCGCTGCGCGCGACCTCCCTGATTCGAATCCCTCCGTTACGACCGTCTTCGCTCCACATGACTCGGAGCCTGTGGCTCCTCGTCTGGTTCCGCTCAGAAAGTGCGCGGACCGGGATTCGAACCCGGGCCATGAGCTTGGAAGGCTCAGGTCCTACCACTAGACCATCCGCGCGTCGGGAGTACACTCCGACGTTCGCCCCGAGGGACACAAAACACTTCGGAATTGCATCGACGGGGACGTCGCTGTCGGGCGTTGTGTCCGAAGTACCCGCAGCAGTTCGTGCACGAGGCACGAACCTGGCGACGCAGGGCGCGTCGCTGCGGTCGCCCGGGCGAGCCGTGCGCGAGGGCCCACCGGGGCACGCGAATCCCACACCAACGGGTGTGCGCATCTGACGTTTCTCGGTGACGCCTTATGGTCTTTACCCTTTCGAACCGGCCACCGTCGCGTAGCAGTTCCCGGAGGAGACCTCGCTGGCATGGACAGTCAGGTCGCTGGCCGCGAGGTCGGCGTCGAACTCCGCGGGCGAGTAGATGTGGTAGAATCTCGGGACGGTGACGCCGCCGGGCAGGGTCCAGTCGACCTCGGTGTCGAAGGAGTCCTCGCGGTCGAAAGTGTCGTGGGCGGTCGACCACGCGGAGACGAGGGCGCGGCCGCCGGGGGCGAGCACGCGGGCGAGTTCGTCGAGGCTGGCCCGGCGCGCGTCCCCGGTCGGCAGGTGGTGGAGGGTCGCGACGTAGACCGCGAGGTCGACCGTGGCATCCCGGAGGGGGAGTCGGGCAGCGTCGGCCTGTACGAGGTCGACCGCGAAGCCGTGGTCGGCGGCGCGCTCGCGTCCGGTCTCCAGCAGGCCGCGGGAGAGGTCGAGACCGACCACGCTGTCGCAGTTGCCGGCCAGCAACTCGGCGTGGCGGCAGTTGCCACAGCCGAGGTCGAGCCCCCGGCCGCCCTCGGGCGCGTCCGCGACGAAGGACTCGACCTCCGGCCAGGCGTACTCCCGGGTCTTCGCGAAGTGGGCCGCGATGCGGTCGTAGGTGTCGCGGGTGTTCGACGGGGAGCGGTCCATGGCGGAGTTCTCGCGGGCGACCGAGGTAAGGGATTGGATTCCGGCTCAGGGCCCGGGGATGAGGACGATGAACGTCGCGTAGGCCATCGCGATGAGGATGGCCGCGTGCTTGGCCCCGGTCCGGATGTCGCCCGAGGAGAGCTGGCCGGCGACGAGGCCCGAGAGCAGCCCCTGGATGATGGTCGTGTGGAAGAACACGAGGATGTACTCGTCCTTGTCGATGCTGCCGGTCTGGCCGACTCCACCCACCGCGGGGACGTTCTGGGCGCTTGCGGTCCCGCCGCCGGTCGCGTTCATCGCCGCGGTCGTGCCACCCTCCGGGAGGCTCGGGATGAGCACGATGGAGAGGACCACCACGATGAACAGGAAGACGAAGAACGCGAGGTAGACGACGACCATGTAGGTCACCATCTCCTGGCGACGGGCGCGCTTCAGCCGGCGGTCGGCCTTCGCCTGGTTCGCGGCGATGCGCAGCACCGTCGCGAGGTCGCCGCTGGCGTTCATCGCCTTCGTCGTGATGGTGACGACGCGCGAGATGATCTGGGTCCGCATGCGCGCCTCGAACCGGCGCAGCGCGGTCTCGATGTCGGCGCCCCATCGGATGTCGGCCCAGACGCGGTCGAGTTCGGTGTCGAGCGCCCCGAGTTCGGACCGGCGGACGCGCTCGATGGACTCGACGACGGTCATCCCGGCTTCGTTGACGCTGGCGAGGCGGTCGAGCAGGTCCGGGACGGCGGCCTCGATGGCCTCGGCGCGGCGTCGGTGGACCTCGTAGGCGATGGCGAAGGTACCGATGACGAACAGGGCCGCCTGGATGAGGAGGTCGTCGAACTCGCGGATGTTCAGGCCACCGGCGTCGACGACGCCGGGGAGCCGGAGGAGGACGATGAGGAGAGCGAGCGGAACCGTCACCCACAGGAGCGCGAGGGGTTTCTCGACCACGGTCCGGAACGGGTTCCCCAGGATGGACCGCAGGGACCGGAACTGCCGGTACGCCTTCAGGCGCGCGACGTTCCCGGCGTCGTCGTACCCGTCGTAGCCACCGTCGGTCTGGGGCGCGTTCGCCCGGCGGACGCCCGAGAGGCCGTCGACGGGCGCCTCGACGTTCTCGTACCCGCGGCTCGTGGCGATGGTGTCGGTCGCCGAGAGCAGGTAGAGGATGAAGATGAGGTTCGCACAGGGGAGGATGACGTAGACAAACACGCGAAGCGGGTCGAGGGTGTCACCGACCGCGATGCCGAGGACGACGAGGATGGTGATGAGGAAGAGCGGCCCGGCGACGAGGACGGTGACGTAGGCCTCCGCGAGCGTCGCAAGCAGGTCGAGCAACTTCTCCTGCTGAGACTCGGCCTCCTCCTGGAAGTCGCGGTACTGCTGGTGGAGGAACTCCGAGAGCGACCGCCCGGACTGGAGGACGCTGGCGAGGTTCTCCGCGAACTCCTTGAACTGCGAACTCGGCGAGCGCCGCGCCATCGTGTGGATGGCGGTGATCATGTCCTGGCCGAACATGTCCATGTTCCGCACCGCGACGTGGACCTCCTCGGCGGACTCGCCGTAGATGTGCTGGTTCTCGGCGAGGATGCGCATGACCTTCGGGAACTCCATGCCAGACCGCGAGAGCGCGTAGATGAACGCGATGGTGCGGGGCAGCGACGCCTCGATGCGCCGCTCGCGCTCGTCCCCGCGGTAGTCCGGGTACCACCAGCGGTACCAGTACGTCATCCCGGCGAAGGAGGCGCCCAGCGTGAGGCTGGTCACGGCCATGAGCGCGAACAGCTCGAAGACGGAGATGGTCGGGAGGCCGACGAAGTTCGCGAGGAAGTGCAACTCCGGGGGGAACACCGCCCGGATGGTCTCCGCGTCGATGGCGAGGATGATGAGCCCGAGCCAGATGAAGTACATCCCGAGGATGGAGCCGACGAGGGCCGCGGCGGCGGTGTAGAGCGCCGTCTTGGAGGCGTATGTCCGGTACGTGGTCGGGATGTGCGCCGCCCGGAGGAGCTGTTTGCGACGGTTGCGCTTGCGCCCGCGCTGGCTGATGTACTTCCCGAAGATGATGAGCGAGAACCGGGTGACGATGCGGTCGGCGTAGACGCTGACGGGCGAGAGCACCACCGGGAGCGCGATGCAGATGGCGAGGACCAGCGGGACGTAGTTCGCCCAGGACATCTCAGTCGCTCTCGGCCTCGGCTTCGGCCGGTTCGGGCTCCTCCTCGGTCGGTTCTATCTGGGCCATGGCGCGCTCGGCGTCGGCGTAGTACTCGTTTATCATCGCCGTGAACCGCCGGTAGTCCGTGATGTCCTTCTCCCAGAGGTACTCGAGGAACCGACGCCGGTTCCGGAGTTCGCTCAGCATCTCCTGCTGTGACCAGCCGCGCTCGTCGCGGATCTCGTCGAGCACCTCCGAGCCCGAGGAGGTGAAGGTGTCGTCGTTCGCGTTCCAGGTGAACGCGGTCGAGTAGTCGAGTTCGCCGGTCCGCTGGTCGATGCCCTCGATCTCGGCGATGGTCTTGTTCCGGCGGACGCGCTCGCCCTCGAGGCGGGTCAGCGTCTGCACGCAGAGCACGTCGAGGCTCTGGACCATCGACCGGGGGACGTTGATGGGTTCGTTCTCGAGGCGGTTGATGACGGTGCGGACCGAGTCGGCGTGCATCGTCGAGTAGGTCGTGTGCCCGGTGTTCATCGCCTGGAACAGCGTGATGGCCTCTTCACCGCGGACCTCGCCGACGATGATGTACTCGGGGCGGTGCCGGAGTGCCGAGCGCAGCAGGTCGTACATCGTCACGTCGGTCCCCTCGTGGAGGCGTTCCCTGGTCACGGAGGAGAGCCAGTTGTCGTGGTACAGCGTGAGTTCGCGGGTGTCCTCGATGGTCAGCACCTTCGACCGGGGCGGGATGAACATCGAGATAGCGTTCATGCTCGTGGTCTTCCCGGATGCCGTCCCACCGGCGAAGATGAGCGACTTGTTGTTCTCGATGGCGAGCCAGAGGAACGCCATCTGGTCGATGTTGAACGTCCCGTAGTCGAGCAGGTCGATGGGCGTGAACGGCTCCTCGGCGTACTTGCGGATGGTGAACGCCGACCCGCGCGGGGTGACCTCCTCCCCGAGAGCGAGTTCGGCACGCGAGCCGTCGGGCAGCGTCGTCTCGACCATCGGGTCGCCGATGGAGATGTGCCGGCCGGAGTGCTGGGCCAGCCGGACGACGAAGTTGTCCAGTTCCTCGGCCGCGAACGAGACGTTGGTCTCGATGTCGGTGTAGTCGTCGTGGTAGACGAACAGCGGGAGGTCGTACCCGTCACAGGAGATGTCCTCCACGTGCGGGTCGTGCATCACCGGGTCGAGCTTGCCGTACCCGCGGAAGGCCCGCCAGAGGTAGTACAGTAGCTTGTGGTAGGTCCGCATGTCCACGTCGGCGCCGTACCGCTCGAGGTGTTCGAGCAGGGCGTCGTCGAGCACCTGCTCGCTGTCCTTCTCGTCGAGGTCGCGCCGGTAGACTAGCGGGTCCCGGATGTCCTCGAACAGGGTCTCCAGCAGGGCGTGCTCGTAGTCGTCGAGCTCCGGTTCGACGACGTAGTAGAGCGACTCGTTTGCGTTCGGGTCGTGGTTGATGGACACGAAGGCGTAGGGCGCGTTCACCCAGTAGCGGTCCACCTCCTCGTAGCCGTCGAGGCCGTCGAACGTCACCAGCGACCCGTGTTCGTCGGGGTAGTACGGCTCCCTGGAGATGGTCGTGCCGCGGAGCATCTGCAGGGTCCGCTTGATGCGTTCCGTCAGGGAGGACGCCGTCGAGGTGGCCGCGAGGCTCGCGGCGCTGTCGCTGACCCCATCGGACTGGAGACTGGACGGTGCATCCGACCGTTGCTCGTTCTGATGTGACATGTGATGCCGGTCGGTCGGCGCGAAGCCCAGACGCCGGAGGGGCCGACCGTGCGTTGTGAGGCAGATAAGCGAGGCCGTCACTTAAATCAGGCGGCCAAAACGGTCGGTACGGGCCCTAAGTGCGCTGTGCGAACAGGTTCAGCGCACCGAAGACGACGAGGATGAGCGTCCCGACGAGCCCGACCGGGACGAACTGCTGGATGCCGATTATCTTGGTGTTCTGCGTCGCGTTGAGCCGGAGCGCCGCCCAGAGGTAGATGCCGGCGAGGGCCAGCATGAGGGCGCCGACGACGTAGACGCCGCGGCCGGGGAGCTTCGCGACGACCTCGTCGACCTCCATGTACATCAGGACGCTCACGGCGAGCAACAGCGCGAGGATGCCGAGCGAGACCGTCCAGCCCATGTGGGCGGCCGCCTGGGCCGGCAGCTGCCCGGACGTCTCGTTGAAGAACCCGAGCGGCGTCTTCAGGGTCGTCCCGTCGATGAACCCCGAACCGAGGACGTACCGGATGCCGAAGAAGGGGAACCGGAAGATGATGACCGTCGTCTCCTTCGTGGCGTCGCCGACCAGCGAGGCGCGGCCGTAGACGACCGACCACGGGAGCAGCATCGAGAGCCACGCCGTCAGGACGGCGAACTCCTCGGTGTACTCCGAGTTTATCCAGACCATACAGCGAAGCCCTCGCCGACGGTGATAAAAGCTATCGAAGACGGCCGCGTCGGGGCCCGGGCGGTCAGGCCACTCGCCGGGAGACTCGGAACCGACAGGCGTGGTTTCGCCCAGCGTGGAAACCGGCCGATTCCGCGGGAGCCATCGCCCGAATCCGGGCGAACGCGCCTGTCGGGGCGTTACGTTCTTACCTCGTGAGTGCCAACCCGCCAGCGTGGAATGAGGCGCGACTACTTCACGCTGCAGGTCAGCAACGTCGACTGGGTCGAGGAGGACGAGGGCACCCCCGCGAAACCGACCGTAACCATCGAGTTCGAGGGGCCAGTCTCGACGCTCCGAGAGCGCCTCACAGGCACCGACGGCGAACCGCTCGAGGCCGCAGAGACCGACGTGGCGTTCCGGCTCCAGGACTCGCTCGACGGCGAGGCCCCCCGCGGCGTCGTGAGCGTCACGAACCGCGTCACGGGCGACTTCATCCTCGAACTCAACGAGGACGCCGACGACGTGCTCACGTTCATCAAGGCGGCCCGTCGCTACGGCGAGTCCGCCGATGGCGAGGGCGAGTACACCGTCGAGGTGTCTCTCGAAGGCGAGTCGTTCGTCACCTACGACAAGAGCACGTTCCTCGTCTACAACGAGGAGGGCGGGCTCCTCCGGAGTCAGAGCCTGATCCCGAGCGGCGTCGAACTCTAGAAGGCGGTCCACGCCGTCGGCTCGCCGCCGAGGCCGACGACACGCAGTTCTCTTCCGTCCTCTCCGGTCCGCGTCTGTACCATCCCGTCGAAGAGCTGGCGCACCGTGTTGACGGTCTGTTCGTCGTGTGCGCTCTCGTCCAGCGTGGCGAAGCCGATGCTCTGGGCGGCGCTGATGCGCCCGGTCAGGATGTGGAGGAACCGGAACACGGTCTTGACGTCGGCGTACATCAGGAGCTGGGAGATGGAGTCGAGGGCCACGCGGGTCCGGTCGTTGCGCTGGGCGAACTCCTCGAGCAGCCGCGATGACGCCATCCCGATACCGGTGAACTCGCCGGGCGAGGAGACGAACCGGTTCAGGTCGTGGTCCGGTGGGTCGACCCCTCGCTCCTTCGAGACGCAGTCGACGATGCCGAGAGTCGGCGTGTCGGTGTCGGGCCCGCGGACCGCCTCCCGGACCGACCCGGCGTCGTTCTGCGTCGTCACGACCAGCGCACCGTCCCCGAGTTCGAGGCCGTCCCGCAGCAGTGCACAGCAGAGGTCGTACTTCCCGGACATCGCCGGTCCCGTCACGAGCACGTTCGTGCCCGGCCGAAGCTCCCCGACGGGGAGCCGCCCGCTCACGTCGTACATACCCCCTCCGTCGGCCGACTCCCCTCGTCCCATCGCGTCTCTGCCCGTGACCGATACATCGCACGCAGGTTTCGTGCACGCCTGCTTAAATGCGTGGTGTCCCCACCGCGGATGCCAACACATACGTAGCGCCCCACAGAATCCCCGCGCATGACACTGTTCGGGACAGCTGGAATCCGCGGTCCGGTCGCGGAGGTAGTGACGCCGGAGCTGGCGCTCGCGGTCGGCCGCGCCGCGGGCCTCGACGGCGAGACGTTCGTGGTCGGGCGAGACGGCCGGGAGACGGGGTCGGCCCTCGCGGCCGCGATGGAGGCCGGACTGGAGAGTTCGGGTGCCGACGTGTACCGGGTGGGGCAGGTGCCGACGCCGGCGCTGGCGTTCGCCTCGCAGGGTCGCCGTGGCGTCATGATCACGGCCAGCCACAACCCGCCGGCCGACAACGGCATCAAGATGCTCGCGGACGGGGTGGAGTACGACCGCGACGCCGAGGTACGGCTGGAGGACCGCGTCGAGACCGGGACGCCCCGCGTCGAGTGGGACGAGTGGGGGACCGGCCACCGGGAGGCCGTCCTCGAGAAGTACCGCGACGCCGTCGCCGAGTACGCCCGTGACATCGGTGGTCGCGAGGAGTCGCCGCTGTCGGGCCTTCGCGTCGCCGTCGACTGCGGCACCGGGATGGCGAGCCTGGCGACCCCGCAGGTGCTCAAGCGTCTCGGGGCCGAGGTCGTCGCACTCAACGCCAACGTCGATGGGCACTTCCCCGCCCGCGAGTCGAAACCGACGCCGGAGACCCTGACCGACCTCATCGCCTTCCTCGATGAGGGCGACTTCGACCTCGGCATCGCCCACGACGGCGACGCCGACCGCATCGTCGTCGTTGCTCCCGACGGCGAGGTCGTCCACGAGGACACCGTGCTGGCGATGCTGGCCGGCCACTACACGGCGGAAGCTGACGTGACCGACCCCGTCGTGGTGACCACGCCGAACGCCTCGGCACGCATCGACGAGCAGGTCGAGGCCGCCGGCGGCCGGGTCGAACGGGTCCGGCTCGGGGCACTGCACGAAGGTATCGCCCGCGAGCGCGAGGCCGGCACCGACGAGACGAGCGTGGTCTTCGCCGCCGAACCCTGGAAGCACATCCACTCCGCCTTCGGCGGCTGGATCGACGGCGTCGTCAGCGCCGCGGTCATCTCCCGACTGGTCGCCGAACACGACGGCCTGGCCGCCCTCCGTGCCCCCATCACGGAGCGCCCGTACCGGAAGGTGAGCGTCGACTGTCCCGACGACGCGAAGGCGGACACGATGGAGTTGCTCGCGACCACCCTCCCGGAGACGTTCCCCGAGGGGTCGGTCGACACCGACTACGGGGTCCGCATCGACCGCCCGGACGGCTCGTGGGTGCTCGTCCGCCCGAGTGGTACCGAACCGTACGTCCGGGTCTACGCCGAGAGCGAGGACGTCGATGCACTGGTCGAGACCGCCGTGACGACCGTCGAGGACGCGGTCGACAGCGTCCAGTAGCGTCGTCTCCCACCACGGGATTCTCCACCCGGATACCGGGGACCCTCCCCGGCAGTCGACAGGTCCCACGACCCGGCCGTGCGCGTCGACACCTTGCACAGTCAACCTCGTCGTCCGTATATATTTCCGCGGTGGATTCCGTACGACCGGTTTGGTTTCGTACCGTTCGGGCGAAAATATTACTCACGGTGGGCTGCCGCTTCGAGGGCGGTCCGACGGGTTTAAATCACGGTCGTTCATGGTACAACGACATATGAAGGGTGACAGACGAACGTTTCTGAAGAGTGCTGGTGTGGCAGGCACCATCGCTCTGGCAGGATGTATCAGCAGCACAGACGATTCTGGTTCGACCGAGACGACCACTGAAGGCTCCACCGACGAGTCGGGTGGCGACGGGACCGAGACCCAGACCGAACAGACCACCTCGGGTGGCGAGATGGCTGCAAACATCGGGATGGTGTACGCGACCGGTGGCCTCGGCGACAAGTCGTTCAACGACATGGCCCAGCGCGGCGCTCAGGAAGCCAAGGACGAACTCGGCATCTCGTTCAGCCAGGCCCAGCCGGAGACCAACTCCGACTTCAAGCCCGCACAGCGCCAGTTCGCCCAGTCGACCGACCCGAACTACGACCTCGTCTGCTGTATCGGGTTCGCCCAGACGGACGCCCTGAAGGAGAACGCGAGCCGCTACTCCGACCAGCACTTCATGCTGGTCGACTCCGTCGTCGAGGCGGACAACGTCGCGAACTACGTCTTCAAGGAGCACGAGGGCTCGTTCCAGGTCGGCCACCTCGCCGGCCTACTCACGTCCCAGCAGTTCTCGACCGCGAAGGCGGAGACGAGCGGTGACTCCACGACGCTCGGCTTCGTCGGCGGCGTGAAGGCGCCCCTCATCGAGAAGTTCCAGGCCGGCTTCGAGGCCGGTGCGAAGTACGCCAACGAGGACATCGACGTGCAGTCCTCCTACGTCGGCTCGTTCAACGACCCGACCGCCGGGAAGGAGGCAGCCGCCTCGATGTACGACTCCGGCGCGGACATCGTCTACCACGCCTCCGGTGCGACCGGCCTCGGCGTCTTCCAGGCCGCCAAGGAGAAGGGCAAGTTCGCCATCGGCGTCGACGCCGACCAGTCCAAGAGCGACCCGGACTTCAAGGAGTACATCCTCGCGAGCATGGTCAAGCGCGTGAACACGGCCGTCTTCGAGGCCATCGAGTCCGAGGTCAACGGCAACTTCAAGGGTGGCAACGTCGTCACGCTCGGTCTCGAGCGCAACGGTGTCGAGTGCGTCTACGGCCAGACGCTCGGCTCCGAGATCCCGCAGTCCGTCAAGGACAAAGTGTCGAAGTCCCGCGAGGCCATCATCAACGGAGAGATCTCCGTCCCGTCCAAGCCGTAGATAGGTGGTGCCACAATGGGCCACGAGCGGGGGGATAAGAGATGAGTGACGCGATCCGCCTCGAGGGCATCACCAAGCGGTTCCCCGGTGTCGTCGCCAACGACGACGTGAACCTCACCGTCGAGAAGGGCAGCGTCCACGCCCTCCTCGGCGAGAACGGTGCGGGGAAGACCACGCTGATGAACGTCCTCTACGGGCTGTTGGAACCGAACGAGGGTGATATCTACGTCGACGGCGAGCGGCGCGACTTCGATTCGCCGCGGGATGCCATCGACGCCGGCATCGGGATGATTCACCAGCACTTCATGCTGGTCGACCCGATGACCGTCACCGAGAACATCGTCCTCGGCAACGAGCCGCGCAAGTACTTCGACCTCGTCGTCGACAAGGAACGCGCCCGCCGGGAGGTCCGCGAGTTGAGCCAGCGCTACGGCTTCGACGTGGACCCGACCGCGACCGTCGAGGACGTCAGCGTCGGCGTCCAGCAACGCGTCGAGATCCTGAAGGCGCTGTACCGCGGTGCGGAGGTGCTCATCCTCGACGAGCCGACGGCGGTGCTGACGCCACAGGAGGTCGAGGACCTCTTCGCGGTCATCGACGAGCTGACCGACCAGGGGAAGACGGTCATCTTCATCACGCACAAGCTCGGCGAGGCGATGCACTCCGCCGACGAGATCACCGTCCTCCGCGACGGGAAGACCATCGGGACGATACCGGCCGACGGCGTCACCCGCGAGGAACTCGCCGAGAAGATGGTCGGCCGCGAGGTCCTCCTCGAGGTCGACGCGCCGGCCCAGGAACCGGGCGCGACCAGCCTCGACGTGCAGAACGTCACCGTCACCAACGACGACGGCATCGACGAGGTCAGCGACGTATCCTTCCAGATCCGCGAAGGCGAGATATTCGGCATCGCGGGCGTCGACGGCAACGGACAGGCCCAGCTCGTCGAGGCCATCACCGGCCTCCGGTTCCCCGCGGCGGGGACCATCTCGGTCGAGGGCGAGGACATCACCGAGAAGTCCCGGCGCGACCGCATCGACGACGGGATGGCGTACATCCCCGAGGACCGCCACGAGCGCGGTCTCGTGATGGACTTCGACCTCGTCGAGAACGGCCTGCTCGGGAGCCAGCACAGCGCGCCCTACGCGGAGAACGGGCGCATCGACTGGGACAGAACCCGCGAGCACGCCGAGGACATCATCGAGACGTACGACGTCCGCCCGCCGAACCCGGACGCCGAAGCACACTCGCTCTCCGGCGGGAACCAGCAGAAGTTCATCGTCGGCCGCGAGTTCGCCCGCGACCCGCAGGTCGTCGTCGCCACCCACCCGACGCGTGGGGTCGACATCGGCTCGACGGAGTTCATCCACGAGCAGATCCTCGAACTCCGCAAGCAGGGCCGGGCCATCCTGCTGGTCTCGTCGAAGCTCGACGAGGTACGCCAGCTCTCGGACCGACTCGGTGTGATGTACGAAGGAGAGATCATGGACGTCGTCGACCCGGACGAAGCGACAGAAGAGGACATCGGCCTGCTGATGGCCGGTGAGCAACCGGACGGACTCGAGACGGTCCGCACCGAGGGGGTACGATGAGCCGGCTGTCGGACCTCGTCGACCGGTTCACGAACCACTCCGGCACGGAACGACTGTTCATCAGCGTGGCCGCGCTGGCGCTGTCCATCGTGGTCGGTGGCTTCCTCGTGTTCTTCTCCGGGCTCGCCGCGTCCTGTGGCCAGCCGACGCAGTTCCACCTCGCGATTCCGCTCCCCGGTGCCTTCGAGATACTCCTGTTCGACGGGACCATCTCGCTGTTCGGGGCGACCGCCTGCTACGACCCCATCGCGGTGTACGGGAAACTGTTCATCGGCGCCATCGGTGGCTTCCCCTGGGAGCAGGGCTGGTCCGCGACGAACTTCTCGATGGAGGTCCTCCTCCAGCGAGCCACCCTGCTGCTGTTCACCGGGCTCTCGGTGGCCGTCGCGTTCCGCGCCGGCATGTTCAACATCGGGACCCAGGGCCAGCTCGTCCTCGGCGCACTCGCCTCGGCGGTGGTCCTCATCGCCGCGGGGAACGTCGTCCCCGGCGGCATCGCCGGGACGGTCGTCCTCGTCCCGCTCGCACTCGTCACGGGTGCCATCTTCGGCGGCATCTGGGGTGCCATCCCCGGTGCGCTGAAGGCGTACGCGGAGGCCAACGAGGTCATCACGACCATCATGCTGAACTTCGTCGCGCTGTACCTCGCGACCCTCCTCACGAAGGAGTTCTTCCAGGACCCCGGCGCCGGCATCACGCAGACGCGGTCGGTGCCGACGAACGCGCTGTTCCCGAGCCTCCCGTTCGGGTTCACCGAGGGGACCTTCTCGCTGCTGGTGTTCATCCTCGCGCTGGCACTCGCCGGCGGCGTCTACGTCCTGCTCTGGCAGACCTCCTTCGGGTTCGACGTCCGGACGAGCGGGCTCCAGCCGGAGGCCGCGACCTACGGCGGCGTCGACGCCGAACGGACGATGGTCGCGAGCATGGCGCTCTCGGGCGCCCTCGGCGGCATCGGCGGCGCGGCGTGGGTGCTCACCTCGACCGGCCGGTTCCTGAGTTCGGTCCCGTCGCTCGGCTTCGACGGCATCACCGTCTCGGTGCTCGCCGGGAACAACCCCATCGGCGTCATCTTCAGTTCGCTGCTGTTCGGCGTCCTCAAGAGCGGTGGTAACGCGCTCAACTTCGAGACCGACGTGCCGCCGGAGCTGACCGCGGTCCTCTCCGGACTCATCATCCTGTTCGTCGCGATGCCGGAGTTCTTCCGCATGCTCGGGCGTCGCTTCCCGCAACTGGGCGGTGGCGACGACCAGGCTGCCGTCGCGACCGACGGAGGTGAGGACGATGGCTGAGACGATGACCGAGACCATCACCGACACCATCGACGAGGTCGGCGGACGCCGGCTGGCCGCCTACACGACGGCCGTCTTCATCGCCGTGTTCTCGCTGTGGGGGCTCGTCGCCCCCGAGTCGACGGCGGGGAAGATCCTCTCGACGGCGGTCAGCCAGAGCACCATCGAGTCGTCGCTGCGACTCGCGGTGCCCATCGCGCTGACCGCGGTCGGCGGCATCTACGCCGAGAAGAGCGGCGTCATCAACATCGGGCTGGAGGGGCTGCTCATCGTCTCCGCGTTCGTGAGCGTCCTCGTCACCGACCGCCTCGGCGCCGGTGGCGCGACCGGCCTCCCGCCGGTCATCCACCTCGACGTCGGGAGCACCGTCTACCACCTCGACCCCGGCTACCAGGTGCTCATCCCGAACATCTGGGTCGGCTTCCTCGCGGGTGTCCTGACCAGCGTGCTGTTCGCACTGCTGTTCGCGGTCATCTGCATCGAGTTCGAGGCCGACCAGATCATCGCCGGGCTCGCGGTCTGGCTCGTGGCGCTCGGGCTCGCACCCTTCGCCGCGAAGGTGTTCTACGACCGTCCCTCGACCCCCCAGGTCGGGACGGTCGGCAACTGGTCGATCCCGCTGCTGTCGGACATCCCGTTCCTCGGGCCCATCTTCTTCGATGCGAGCCCGATGGTGTTCATGATGCTCATCGCGGTCCCCGGGTCGTGGTACGTCATGAACCGGACGAGCTTCGGCTACTGGGTCCGCGCCAGCGGTGAGAACCCGAAGGCGCTCGACACGGTGGGCGTGAACGTCCACCGCGTCCGCTACGCCGCAGTGGTGCTCTCGGGCATCTTCGCCGGTATCGGCGGCACCGCGCTCTCGATCGGGAACATCGGGCAGTTCTCCGGCGCCGGCCAGACCATGGTCGACGGCCGTGGCTTCATCGCCATCGCCGCCTATCTGTTCGGGAACTACAACCCCATCGGGGCGTTCGGGGCGTCGTACCTGTTCTCCAGCCTGCAGGCCATCCAGCTGCGCCTGCAGGGGGTCCAGATCGACATCCCGACGGAGATCTTCCTCATGCTCCCGTACGTGGTCGTCGTCATCGTGCTCGTGCTGGTCGGGAAGACCCGCACGCCTGCGGCCGCCGGCGAGCACTACGACTCGAACGAGGACTGACCCGGGGGACTCCCCGACTACGCTTCCGTTTCGTTCGCCGACTTCGACCGACAGCGCTTCCCTTTGAGCGCCAGCAGGACGAACACGAGTCCCTCCACCCGTGCCACCGTGAGGACCCACGGCTTGACCTCGAACTCCTCGGGCGTCGTGTAGGCACGCTTCGTCATGAAGTCGATGACCTGTTTCGGGAACAGGAACTCGAGCAGGCCGAACAGGAGGAGGACGGTTCGTAGCATACCAGACAGTACGCGACCCGCGAACAAGAGTCGATATTCAGCGTGGCGGACGGTCCAGATAGCTGAGGCTGGTGCCGGTCGTCGAGTCTCGGTGGGTACTTGGGAGCGGTCCGCCTACGAGGTGGCATGGACGACGACGCCCTCATCGGCGCCGCCCGCGACATGCTCGAGCAGGCGTACGCCCCCTACTCGGAGTACACGGTCGGCGCTGCCATCGAGACCGCCGACGGCACCGTCTACACCGGCTGCAACATCGAGAACGCGAACTACTCGAACAGCCTGCACGCCGAGGAGGTGGCCATCTCCCACGCCATCAAGGAGGGGCACACCGAGTTCACGAAACTCGCGGTCGCCTCGGGCAAGCGCGACGGCGTGACCCCCTGTGGGATGTGCCGGCAGACGCTCGCGGAGTTCTGCGACGACGACTTCGTCGTGCTCTGTGACGCCGAGGACGGCTATGCGGCCTACGAACTCGGCGAGTTGCTCCCGGACACCATCACGGCGGAGATGGTCGCCCGGGACGACGGGTGAGCGACCACGAGTGAACAGACCTATTTTCCTGCCGGCGTAACGCGGTTCCATGACTCAACCCAGCGAAGACCCCAACGCCGACGAGCAGTACCACATCGAGGTCGGCCCCGAGGACGTCGCCGATACGGTCCTCCTCCCGGGCAACCCGGAGCGTGTCGAGAAGATCACCGAGTTCTGGGACGACCACGAGGAGCGAGCCTACCACCGCGAGTACCGGACCGCGACCGGGACGTACGACGGCGTCCCCATCTCGGTCACCTCGACGGGTATCGGCTCGCCGTCTGCGGCCATCGCGGTCGAAGAACTGGCTCGCGTCGGCGTGGACACGTTCATCCGCGTCGGCTCCTGCGGTGCCATCCAGCCCGAGATGGACGTCGGCGACCTCGTCATCACGACCGGCGGGGTCCGCCAGGAGGGGACGAGCAAGGAGTACGTCCGTGAGGACTACCCCGCGACCGCCGACTTCGAGGTCGTGAGCGCGCTCATCGCGGCCGCAGAGCGCCTCGGCTACGACTACCACACCGGCATCACGATGTCCGCGGACTCCTTCTACGCCGGACAGGGCCGTCCCGGGTTCCAGGACTTCATGGCCGCCGGCGGCGAGGAACTGGTCGAGAACCTCAAGGAGGCGAACGTCAAGAACATCGAGATGGAGGCCGCCGGCATCATGACAATCGCGAACGTCTACGGCCTGCGCGCCGGGGCGGTCTGCTCGGTGTACGCGAACCGGGTCACCGGCGAGTTCCGGACCGAGGGTGAGTCCCGGGCCTCCGAGTGTGCGTCGCTGGCGACGAAACTGCTCGCGAAGATGGACGAGAAGAAGGCCGAAGCGGGCGTCGACCGCTGGCACGCCGGCCTCTCGCTGGACTGACGGGTCGGGTTCGGGAGGGGCGAACAGGCGACGAGGGTCGGGCTGCCCGCGCGGAGGGTCGTCGCACACCCGCCGTGTTCCCCGCGCGGCTGGCATCAGCGCACGGCGGGACTGGTGCCGTTCTGGTATTTGAACGCCCGGCCCCCACGGTCAGGGTGGCTGATTACGGTCGCCGGCCGCCATATGTGACGTATGGACCTCCAGTCGGTCGTCGCACGGGCGAAACTGGTCAAGCGCGTCTTCAGCGAGAAGAACGTGACCTTCCTCGCCGGCAGTATCGCCTACAGCGCGTTCGTCTCCCTCGTGCCGTTGCTCCTGTTCTTCTTCCTCGCCGTCTCCGTGTTCGGGGCCCCCGAGCTGCAACAGCGCATCGTCGAGGTCACGACCAGCAGCGTCTCCCCGTCGGTCGGCGGCGTCATCGAGGTGATGCTGGAACAGCAGAACGACGCGGGCACCGGGTCGACCGTCGGCGCGTCCATCATCGGCGTCCTCACGCTCGTCTGGGGTGCCATCAAGGTGTTCCGGGGCATCGACACCGCGTTCTCGGAAGTCTACGAGACCACCGCGAGGGAGTCCTTCGTCGGGCAGGTGAAGAAGAGCCTCCTGATGCTCGTCACCCTCACGCTGGGTGTCGTCGCGATGGTCGGTGCGACCAGCGTCGTCGCGTTCTTCTCGTTCGTCCCGTTCGTCGGGGTCGTGGTGCCCCTGGTGCTGGTCGTCGGCCTCGTCGTCGCGTTCTTCCCGATGTACTACCTGTTCCCCGACGTCGACCTCGAGCCACGCGCAGTGCTGCCCGGGACGGTCGTCGCGGCCGTCGGCTGGACCGTCCTGCAGGTGCTGTTCCAGATATACGCCTCGCTGAGCGGGGAGGACGGCAACCTCGTCGCGAGCATCCTGCTGCTCGTCACCTGGCTCTACTTCAGTGGCGTCGTCCTGCTGCTCGGTGCGGTCGTCAACGCGGTCGAGATGGACGGTGTCGACGTGACCGAGGACACTACCGCGGGGTCGTCGCAGTGAGCCGGGCGTGGGGCAGGCTGTCCGCGGTGTGAAGACGAGAGAGAAAGACGGCGGACCGGTCTACAGCGCGTCCCAGGACTTCCGGGCGCGGTTCCAGGAGGTGAGGGTCGCGATCCAGCGTGCGGCGATGAGCTTCTTCAGGGTCTCGGCGGGGAAGCCGCCGAACGTCGAGATGGGGAGCATGTCGACGTCGTGGGCGACGGCCTTGTCGCCGACGGAGACGACGGTCCCCTTGTCGTTGTGGGTCCACGTCTCCAGGCGCTGGCCGTTGATGGCGCGGAAGACGTTCTCGGCGGCGACCTCGGCGGCCTGCCAGGCGGCCTGGGCCGTCGGCGGGGCGGGGCGCTCGCCGGGCTGCTCGATGACCGCGGAGTCGCCGATTGCGAAGACGCGCTCGTCGGAGGTCTGGAAGGTCATGTCCGCGTTGACGCGGTTGTGCTCGTTCTCGAGGTCGACCTCGTCCATGCAGTCGTGGCCGGTGATACCGCCGGTCCACAGGAACACGTCGAAGTCGAGGGGCTCGCCCTCGTCGAAGTGGATTGTGCTCTCCTCGGCCTCGGTGATGGGGTCGTTCGTGAGAATCTCGATGTCGGCGTCCTCGAGGCGCTTGCGGAGTGCGCCCTGGATCTCGGCGTCGCCCGGCGGGAAGATCTCCTCCAGCGCCTCGACGAGGTAGATGTCCATCGGGGCGCGGTGCTTGTCGCGGAACTCCGCGATCTCACCGGCGGACTGGATGCCGGAGAGGCCGGCACCGCCGACGACGATGGTCGCGCGGTCGTCGCGGGTCGCGTCCTCGGCGGCCTGCTTGACCTGCTCGTGGATCTCGAGGGCGTCGTCGAGGTTCTTGAGCGTGAGCGCGTTCTCTTCCATCCCGGGGATGCCGTAGTAGGCGGTCTGGCTACCCAGCGCGACGACGACGTAGTCGTAGTCGACGGTGGTGCCGTCGGCGAGTTCGACGATGCGCTCGTCGACGTCGACGTCGGCGACCTCGCCCTTGATGAACTCCGTCCCGGGGTCGGCGATCTCACCGACGGGGATGGTGATCTTGTCCTGGACGTTCGGGTCCCGGATGCAGCGATGGGACTCGTGCAGAACGAGATGGTAGTCCTTGTCGGCGACCCAGGTCAGCTCCACGTTCGGGCCGACCTTCTCCTGTAAATCGTTGATGGTGCCCGCGCCGGCGTAGCCTGCACCGAGCACGACGACCTTCGTAGCCATACGGCAACCTCAGAAACCGACCGATACAAAGGTGTTGAAACCCCGCCGGGTGTGCGAAGTGTTGCCAGTCTAATGCTCAGGCTCTTCGGCCGGCGCCTCCATCCCGTCGATGCGAAGGATGACGATATTGTTGGTGTCGTCCTTCCCGTCGACGGTGCCCGTGATGCGGAGCTTCGAGAGGGGCGTCGGACCGACGATGACGGAGTCGCCCTCGTGGATGTCACGGACCGAGCCCTGGACGTGGATCTCGGCGCGGCAGAGCTCGGGATGGTGGACCGACGAGAGGTCGATCTCCTCGACGATGGCGTCCTCGACCTCCTCGCCCTCGTGGAAGAACGGGACGGTCGCGGGCTCGTCCATCTGCTGTATCTCGAGTGCCTCGTACGCTGCTGCGGTCGGTTTGTACCCGCCTTTCGGCCCCGGTACACCCTCGACCAGCTGGAGCGCCTTCAGGCTCTGCATCTGGTTCCGGATGGTGCCGGGGTTCCGGTCGACGCGTTCGGCGATGTCTTCACCCTTGACGGCGTCCTCCGTCTTCCGGTGGAGGTTGATGAGCGCCTGCAGGATGTTTTTCTGGCTCGGGGTCAGCTCGATTGACGACATGGAAAATCATTCGTAATTAGCGTCCTTAAAGGCGTGGGTGTGTCGTCGGGTCCGGAACACGTCTGTGTGGCAGTAAGAGGAGAGGAAACGATAGAGATACAAACCTGCTCGCACCACCCGCACCCATGCAGGACAAGCGCGTCCTCGTCACAGGTGGCGCAGGCTTCATCGGCTCGAATCTCGCGAACTATCTCGCCGAGGACAACGAGGTCGTCGTCGTCGACGACTGCTACCTCGGGACCCCCGAGAACCTCGACGACGACGTCGAGTTCGTCGAGGCCAGCGTCCTCGAGGACGACCTCCCGACCGAGGGCGTCGACGTCCTCTTCCACCTCGCGGCGCTCTCCTCGCTGAAGATGCACGAGGACTCCCGCGAGAACCTCCTCACCGGCCTTCGCGTCAACGTCGAGGGGTTCGCGAACACCGTCGAACAGTGTCGACAGGACGGCTGTGACACGGTCGTCTACGCGTCGACCTCCTCCATCTACGGGAGCCGGACCGAGCCCTCGCCCGAGTCGATGGCCGTCGAGGCCAACACCGGGTACGAGGCCTCGAAGCTCGCTCGCGAACGCTACGCCGAGTACTTCCACAACTACCACGACCTCTCGATGGCCGGCATGCGCTTCTTCTCCGTCTACCAGGGCTACGAGGACGGCGCCGAGGAGCACAAGGGCGAGTTCGCCAACATCGTCGCCCAGTTCGCGGACTGGCTGGCGAACGACGAACCGCCGGTCATCTACGGCGACGGGACCCACACCCGCGACCTGACCTACGTCGACGACATCGTCCGCGGACTGGAGGCCGCCGCCGACCACGAGCTGACGGGTATCTACAACCTCGGCACCGGCGAGCAGTACTCCGCGAACGAGATCGTCGAGACGCTCTGTGACATCATGGGCAAGGACATCGAGCCCGAGCACGTCGAGAACCCCATCGACGAGGACGTCTTCGTCCAGCACACCATGGCGGACCACGAGAAGATGACCGAGGCGACCGGCTGGGAACCGCAGGTCGGCTTCGAAGAGGGGATGCGGCGGGTCTGTTCGCCGTACCTGGACTGACCCAAGAAGAAAGAGAAGAGCCGAGCGTCGCGGGCGGTCAGTCGAACTTCCTGCCGTCGGTTATCGCCTCCCACTTGCGCGCCTTCGCGTACTCCTCGGTGTCGGCCGCGTAGGTCATCATGCGAACCACGGCCCATGGGAGCATCCACATCGCGATGAACCCGCCCGACGCGACGACGACGATGGCGGCCGCGTCGGGGCGGGCGACGAACAGCAACCAGTACGCGAACGCGCCGATGACCGCGTGGGTGCCGAGGCGGAGGAGGACCTGTTCGGCGCGGAGCTGCCGGAGGTCGTAGAGGGAGTTGTTCTGGAACAGACGGCCGAGGAGGATGGCGGCGAGGAGCCAGACGACGAACCGGAAGGGGAGACTGCCCAGCCCGTCGTAACTGGTCGATGCGTCCGTGCTCATGTGACTCAGTGACGCGGGATGGTGACTTGTAAGTGCGGGAAACTACAGCGAGCCCTTTCGTTATCGTGTCACCGATGCAATCGGTCGGTGGTGGCAGGCGACCCCGCCCGCGTCGCCGCCTCCCAGACCGGTTCGTTCTTACGGCCGCCGCGAGAATTGCGGGCCATGAGCAGGAAGGTCCGACTCATCGGGGCACCGACCGACTACGGAGCGAACCGACGTGGCGTCGACATGGGGCCGTCGGCCATCCGCTACGCCGGGCTCGCGGACGAACTCGACAACGCCGGCGTCGAGTGCATCGACACCGGCGACCTCCTCGTCCCGCCGGCGGAGACCCGCGACCCGGCCGCCGAGGAACCGACGGAGGAGGGCCGGGACGCCAAGTTCGTCCGCGAGGTCGAGGACGTCTGTACCCGCCTCTCCGAGCAGGTCGCCGACTCCATCGAGGAGGGCTACGTCCCGGTGGTCCTCGGCGGCGACCACTCCATCGCCATCGGGTCGCTGAAGGGTGCCTCCCGCGACGCCGAGATCGGCACCATCTGGTTCGACGCCCACGGCGACTACAACACGCCCGAGACCTCCCCCAGCGGGAACATCCACGGGATGCCCCTCGCGGCAGCGCTGGGCTACCGGGACTTCGCCGGCGTCGAGTGGGCGAACTCGCCGAACCTCAGCGAGGAGAACACGGTGTGGGTCGGCCTGCGCGACATCGACAGCCAGGAGGCCGAGGCCATCCGCGACAGCGAGGGCACGGTGTTCACGATGTCCGACATCGACGAACACGGCATCGCCGAGGTCGTCGACCAGGCGCTGGAGATCGCGACCGCGGGCGTCGACGGCATCCACGTCAGCCTCGACCTCGACTGGCTCGAACCCAACGAGGCTCCCGGCGTCGGGACCCCGGTCCACGGCGGCGTCACCTACCGCGAGGCCCACTACGCGCTCGAACGCGTCGCCGAGTACGACCGCAACCACGACGTGCTCCGGTCGATGGAGCTGGTCGAGGTGAACCCGGTGCTCGACGAGCAGAACCAGACCGCGAAGCTCGCGACCGAACTGGCGGCCAGCGGCCTCGGCAAGCGCATCATCTGAGGCTCCCGGCCGAGTTCGCCCCGGCTCAGCGACCGTTCCTCACGGGTCCCGGGCGCCACCCGGTGCCCACGAACTGTTGCTCGGCCCCTTCGTCTTGATGAGGTATGCGAGACAGAGCAGGGCGGGGACGACCGCCGGGAGCGAGAACGTCAGGAGGTTCGCGACGAGGGCGAGGAAGGAGGCGACGATACCCGCGGTCAGCGCCCACTCCTTCGCGGTCCAGATGCCGAGTGCGATGGGGAACAGACACACCCCGACGAGGACGACGAAGGCCGCGTACGGTGTGCTCTCGGTGCCGATGAACCCGATGCCGAACAGGACGAGGACGAGGGCGTTGAGTGCGAAGTACGCCCCGACGAGCCGGAGTTCTCTGGTCGGGTGCCTGACAACCATGGGGGGTGTGTTCACAGCACTTCCTGAAAAGTATCGTGGGGGATTCCGTCACGTCGAGGGGCTATCGATGCCGTCCCACACGTCGAGGAGGCTCGACACGTCGAGGAACGTCCGCGATTCTGCGACCAGGCCATCCTCGAACGCGTAGAGCACCATCCCGCCGGTACGGACCTGTTCGCCGGTCGCAGAGACACCGGCGATGGGGCGCTCGTGGGTCCCGGTCGCGCTGAAGTGGACCGCCACGAAGTCCCCTTCGCAGACGACGGCCCTGACGGTCGTTCGCAGGTCGGGGAACGCCTCGTGGACCGCGGCCACCGCGGCAGCCTCGCCCGCGGCGTCGGTCGGCTCGGTGGTCAGGCCACAGGCCTGGTAGTCCTCGGTCACGAGGTCGGGGTCGAACTGGCCCGTCTGCCACCGGCTCTCGAACAGGGAACAGGCGTGCTCGCGTCTCTCTCGAACCGTCTGGGCGGGTGGGCTGAGTGTCGGCATGGGTGGAACGTCGGCTGATGTCGGCCGGACGGCGGTCGGTTGCCCCACCGTCGTCGCTGGCGCCGCGTGTCCGCAGAGATGCACGCCGGCAGGATAGCTAATGAGCGACTAGACCGGTTCGACGAGCGAAAGAACGAGACTGCCGGGGGATTACTCCGCGGACTCGACCTCGACGTCGTCCTCGTGGTCGTCGGCCGCCGGGATGACCTCGACGGTCGCGACCGCGTCGTCCGCCTCGACGTCCATCACGGTCACACCCATGGTGTTGCGACCCTGGAGCGAGACGTCGGAGACGCGGGTCCGCATGATCTGGCCCTGTTCGGACATGACGACCGCGTGGTCGTCCTCGCCGACCGCCTTGACCGAGGTGACGGTCCCGTTGCGCTCGTTCGTCTTGATGTCGATGAGGCCCTTCCCGTAGCGGGACTGGCGCCGGTAGTTCGACAGGAGCGTGCGCTTGCCGTACCCGTTCTTCGTGACGGTCAGGAGCGCGCGGTCGTCGGACTCCTTCGTCGCGACGAGGCCGGCGACGTGGTCGTCCTCGTCCAGTTTGATGCCCCGGACACCGCGGGTGTTGCGGCCCATCGTCCGGACCTCGTCCTCGTCGAACCGGATGGTCATGCCCTGCTCGGTGCCGATGACGAGGTCGGTCGTCCCGTCGGTGACCTCCACGTCGGCGAGTTCGTCGCCCTCGTCGAGTTTGGCGGCGATGATGCCGGTCGAGAGGATGTTCTGGAAGTCCTCGGTCTTCGTGCGCTTGACGTAGCCGTTCCGGGTGACCATCGTGATGGCCTCGTCCTCGTCGAAGTCGTCCGTGTTGACGACGGCGGTGATCTCCTCGCCGTCGTCCAGGTCGATGATGTTCACGGCCGACTTCCCGCGGGCGGTGCGGGACATCTCGGGTATCTGGTAGCCCTTGAGCTGGTAGACCTGCCCGTGGTTGGTGAAGCAGAGGAGGTAGTCGTGGGTGCTCGCGCGGAACACCTTCGACACCCGGTCACCCTCCTTGATGTCGCCGCCGATGATGCCCTTGCCACCGCGGTTCTGGGCGTCGAAGGCGTCGACGGGCATGCGCTTGACGTAGTCGTCCTCGGTGAAGACGACGAGGACGTCCTCCTCGGGGATGAGGTCCTCGTGGGTGACCTCGCCGGTGTCCTCGACGAAGGAGGTGCGGCGGTCGTCGTCGAACTCGTCTTTCACGTCGCGGAGTTCGTCCTTGATGACCGAGAGCAGTTTCTCCTCGCTCGCGAGGACGGACTCGAGGTACTCGATGGTCTCCTGGACCTCCTCGTACTCGTCCTCGATCTCGGCCGCCTCCATGCTGGTGAGCGACCCGAGTTGCATCCGGACGATGTGCTCGGACTGGGCTTCCGAGAGGTCGTACGTCTCCTCGAGGCCGGCCTTCGCGGCGTCGCGGTCGTCGGAGTTCCGGATGAGTTCGACCACGTCGTCGATGTGGTCGAGCGCCTTCAGGCGGCCCTCGAGGATGTGGGCGCGGTCCTCGGCCTCCTGCAGGTCGTACTGCGAGCGCCGGCGGACGACCTCCTTGCGGTGGTCGATGTAGTGCTCGAGCGTCTCCTTCAGCGAGAGCACCTTCGGCTGGCCGTCGACCAGCGCGAGGTTGATGACGCCGAAGGTCTTCTCCAGGTGGTGCTCGACGAGCTGGTTCTTGACGACCTCGACGTTCGCGCCGCGCTTGAGGTCGATGGCGATTCGGACGCCGTCGCGGTCGGACTCGTCGCGCAGGTCCGAGATGCCCTCTATCTTGCCCTCGTTGACGTTGTCGGCGATGCGCTCGACGAGACGGGCCTTGTTCTCCTGGTAGGGCAGTTCGGTGATGACGATGCGTTTCCGGTCCTTCTTCCAGTCCTCGACCTCGAACTCGGCGCGGATGCGGATGCGCCCGCGGCCGGTCGCGTACGCCTTGCGGACGGCGTTGCGGCCGACGATGTTCGCGCCGGTCGGGAAGTCAGGCCCCTTGACGTGCTCCATCAGGTCGTTCACGTCGGCGTCGGGGTTGTCGATGACCTCGATGGTCGCGTCGATGATCTCGCCGAGGTTGTGCGGCGGGATGTTCGTCGACATCCCGACCGCGATACCGGTCGAGCCGTTGACGAGGAGGTTCGGGAAGGCCGCCGGGAGCACGTCGGGCTCCTGGAGGCGGTCGTCGTAGTTCGAGGAGAAGTCGACCGTGTCCTTCTCGATGTCCTCCATGAGCGTCTCGGCGATGGGCGCCATCCGGGCCTCGGTGTACCGCATGGCCGCGGCCGGGTCGCCGTCCATGCTGCCGAAGTTCCCCTGCCCGTCGACGAGGGGGTAGCGCATGGAGAACTCCTGAGCCATGCCGACGAGGGTGTCGTAGATGGCCTGGTCGCCGTGGGGGTGGTAGTCACCCATCGTCTCGCCGACGATGGACGAACTCTTGCGGTGGCTCGACCGACTCGTGACGCCCATGTCGTGCATCGCGTAGAGGATGCGGCGGTGGACGGGCTTCAGGCCGTCACGGACGTCGGGCAGGGCCCGACCCACGATGACGGACATCGCGTAGTCGATGTAGCTCTGCTCCATCTCGTCCTCGATGCGGACGTGCTCGATGCGGTCGGCTGGAACGTCGGGGGATTCGGGGGCTTCTGAACTCATCTAGATATCGACCCAGTTGGCTTCGGGAGCGTGTTCCTTGATGAACTCCTTGCGCGGGCCGACGGCGTCGCCCATCAGCACGGAGAACATCTTGTCCGCTGCGGCGGCGTCCTCGATGTTGATCTGCTTGAGGACGCGGCGGTCGGGGTCCATCGTGGTGGACCAGAGCTGCTCGGGGTTCATCTCGCCGAGGCCCTTGAACCGCTGGACCTGCGTCGGGTTCCCGTTGCACTTCTCCTCGACCACCTGCTCGCGCTCGGCCTCGTTCATCACGTCGTAGGTGTTCCCGTTGTAGCGGATGCGGTAGAGCGGCGGCTTCGTCGCGTAGACGTAGCCGGCCTCGAGCAGGGGGCGCATGTGCCGGTAGAGGAACGTCAGCAGGAGCGTCCGGATGTGCGCCCCGTCGACGTCGGCGTCGGTCGCCATGATGATCTTCTTGTAGCGGGCGTCCTCGATGTCGAACTCGTCACCGATGCCGGTACCGATGGCGGTGATGAGGTTGCGGATCTGCTCGTTCTCGAGGATGCGGTCGAGGCGGTGCTTCTCGACGTTGAGCACCTTCCCACGGATGGGCAGGACCGCCTGGAACTCGGGGGCGCGGGCCTGCTTCGCGCTGCCGCCCGCGGAGTCGCCCTCCACGATGAACAGCTCCGCCTGGTCGGGGTCGCGGGTCTGGCAGTCCGCGAGCTTGCCCGGCAGGGAGGTCGTCTCGAGCGCCGACTTCCGGCGCGTCAGCTCCTCGGCCTTCTTCGCGGCCTTGCGGGCCTTCGCGGCCTCGACAGCCTTCGAGATGACCGCCTGTGCGGTGTTCGGGTTCTCCTCGAAGTAGGTGCCGAGGTGTTCGTGCATCGCGCTCTCGACGATACCGCGGACCTCGGAGTTCCCGAGCTTCGTCTTGGTCTGGCCCTCGAACTGCGGGTCCGGGTGCTTCACGGAGATAACCGCGGTGAGCCCCTCGCGGATGTCGTCGCCCTTGAGGGTGTCGTCGAGGTCCTTCAGCAGCCCGTTGCTGGTCGCGTAGTCGTTGACGACGCGGGTCAGGGCCGTCTTGAACCCGGTGAGGTGGGTTCCGCCCTCGCGCGTGTTGATGTTGTTCGCGAAGGCGTGGATGGAGCCCTGGAGTTCGTCGGTCGCCTGCATCGCGACCTCGACCTGGATGTCCTCCTCCTCGTCCTCGAAGTAGATGACGTCGTCGTGGAGCGCGGTCTTGGTCTCGTTGAGATAGCGGACGAACGCCCGGATACCACCCTCGTAGTGGAACGTCTCGGACTTGCCGTCGCGCTCGTCGACGAGCGAGATGTTCACGCCCGAGTTGAGGAACGCCAGCTCGCGCAGCCGGTTCGCGAGCGTGGTGTAGGAGTAGTCGTCGGACTCGAAGATCTCCTGGTCGGGCCAGAAGTGGATTCGCGTCCCGTTCTCCTCGTCCGGCTCCATGTCGCGGACCCGGTCGAGTTCACCCTGGGGGACACCCCGCTCGAAGGCTTGCTTCCACACGGCACCGTCACGTGTCACCTCGACCTCGAGGCGCTCGGAGAGCGCGTTCACGACGCTCACACCGACGCCGTGGAGCCCACCCGAGACCTGGTAGGACTTGTTGTCGAACTTCCCACCCGCGTGCAGGACGGTCATGATGACCTCGACGGCGGGTTTGTCGTACTCGGCGTGGGTGTCGACGGGGATGCCGCGCCCGTCGTCCTCGACGCTGATGGAGTTGTCCTCGTGCACCGTGACGGTGATGTCGTCACAGTAGCCGGCGAGGGCCTCGTCGATGGAGTTGTCGACCACCTCGTAGACGAGATGGTGGAGACCCCGAGAGTCGGTAGAGCCGATATACATCGCCGGCCGCTTTCGTACGGCCTCCAGGCCTTCGAGGACCTGGATCTGACCGGCGCTGTATTCACTTTCTTCGGACATGAAAACCTGTATCCGGGTAGATTGCCGGGGCTAATAAAAGTCACGTGTGCGCTCGCGCGCGTGAGCCGAATTCACAGACGGCACCACGGCGACGCCCGGCGCGAGGAACCGTCATCTGGGGCCGATGCGGTCGCTCACGGCAGTGCAGTCAGCAGGTGAGAACGAAGCCTCAGATATCCTCGATGTCGTACGTCCCGAGCAGCTCGGTCCGGGTCTGCTGGTACCCACCGACGACGGCGAAGAACACGCCGAACGCGCCGAGCAGCATCACGGTCGACGCCTCGTGCCCGGTCGTCATCGTGTAGAGCGCGAGCGCGGCGAGCAACACGGCGTTGACCGCCGAGAACGCGATGCCCGCGAGGAACCACAGCGGCGTCTCGTCGACGGACCACGGGCTGTTCCGGAGCGTCAGGAGCGTCGCCGTCGAGACCAACAGGGCCGCGAGCGAGACGGCGACGACCACGAGCGTGTAGTCGGTTCCGGTGGGTCCGAGTATTGGCATCTCTTGACACGTTCGTACGAGAGGCCCCCATATGATTGTACTGGCCGGGGTGCTTCACTTTCACCGTGCTTGCGCACGGCTTTTAACCCCGCGGGCGAAACGTTGCGCCACAGAATGACGTCCTTCCAGTCGACACTCGGCGAGGAGGCAGGCATCGCCGAGGAGTTGGCCGAGAGCCAGCGGGCCATCTCCATCGCCGAGTTCTTCGAGAAGAACAAACAGATGCTCGGCTTCAACAGTGGCGCGCGAGGGCTCGTCACTGCGGTCAAGGAAGCCGTAGACAACGCCCTCGACGCCGCCGAAGAGGCCGGAATCCTCCCCGACGTCTACGTCGAGATACAGGAGGCTGGTGACTACTACCGCCTCATCGTCGAGGACAACGGGCCGGGCATCACCAAGGAATCGCTCCCGAAGGTCTTCGGGAAACTGCTCTACGGGAGTCGCTTTCACTCGCGCGAACAGTCCCGCGGGCAGCAGGGTATCGGTATCTCCGCGGCCGTCCTCTACTCCCAGCTGACCAGCGGCAAACCCGCAAAGATAACCTCCAGAACCGAGGGCGCCGCCGAGGCGAACTACTACGAGCTCATCATCGACACGGACGACAACGAGCCAGAGATCCGCGCGGAGTCGACCACCTCGTGGGACCGCCCCCACGGCACGCGCATCGAGCTGGAGATGGAGGCGAACATGCGGGCGCGCCAGCAGCTCCACGACTACATCCAGCACACCGCGGTCGTCAACCCCCACGCCCGCATCGAGCTGAAGGAACCGCAGGAGCACTTCAAGTACGAGCGCGCGACCGACGAACTCCCGAAGGAGACCGAGGAGATCCGCCCGCACCCGCACGGGGTCGAACTCGGGAACGTCCTGAAGATGCTGAAGGCGAGCGATTCGCACTCCGTCTCGGGCTTCCTCCAGTCCGAGTTCACCCGCGTCGGCCGCAAGACCTCGAACAACATCATCGACGCGTTCCGCGACCGCTACTACGGCCGCGAGATGGCGTGGACCCTGCCCGACGACGAGGCCCTCCAGGGGGCCATCGACGACGCGGTGAACAACAAGCCGGCGGACGCGAAGGCGACCTTCGCCGACGCCGTCGTCGCGAACCTCCACGACGCCGCGACCGACGGGCGCGTCGCCCACCACCAGGTCGCCGAGGCAGTGAACGACGCCGCCAGCGCCGACGACCTCGGGACCACCTTCGGCAGCACCGTCTGCGAGAACGTGGTCGAGGCGGTCTGGCGGACCATCACGGGCTTCGGGCTCGAGGAGGAGCCCGACCGACTGCGCGACGACGTCCGGGGCTACGCCGACGAGGCGACGAGCGTCCAGAAGGACGACGCCATCGTCGTCGCGTTCGCCGACCGCCTCGCCGCCAAGTTCGTCCCCGAGGAGGAAGACGACGACGTCCGGAACCGCCTCACCCGCAAGCAACTGCGGGACTACGTCGACCGCGCCGCGGACATGACCGAAGAGCGCGAGGAGGCGACCTTCGGCGACACCGCCCGCGAGAACGTGGTCGAGGCGGTCTGGGGCGGCATGGTGACGGTCCCGGACGACCCGCCGAGCGTCAAAGACCTCGCGGACGACCGCGACGGCGCGAGCGACCTCGTGTCGGCCATGCGCGTCACCGACATCATGGCCCCACCCACGTCGTGTCTCTCGCCCATCACCGACGACCTCGTCGAGGCCGGCCTGAAGAAGGTGTACGACGCCGAGTTCTACGCCTCCGCGACGCGCGACGCCGAGGTCCACGCCGGCGACCCGTTCATCGCCGAGGCCGGCATCGCCTACGGCGGCGAGTTGGCTGCCGAGGGACAGGCCGACCTGCTCCGGTTCGCCAACCGCGTCCCGCTGGTCTACAAGCGCGGTGGCTGTGCCATCACCGACGTGGTCAAGGGCATCGGCTGGCGCAACTACAACCTCGACCAGCCCGGCGGCTCGGGCATCCCGAACGGCCCGGTCGTCATCATGGTCCACGTCGCCTCGACCAACGTCCCCTTCACCAGCGAATCGAAGGACGCGGTCGCCTCCGTCGAGGTCATCCAGGACGAGATCGAACTCGCCATCCGCGAGGCCGCCCGCGAACTCAAGTCCTACCTGAAGAAGCAGCGCTCGATGCGCAAGCGCCAGAAGAAACAGAACGTCCTCGCGGAGATCCTCCCGCAGATGGCCGAGAAGGTCGCCCACGTCACGGGGCGCCCCCAGCCCAACATCGACGACGCGATGGCGCGCATCATGAACAACGTGCTCGTCGAGCGCGAGACCGAGGCCAACGGCGACAGCCAGACCGTCCGGGTCCTCGTCGAGAACCACTCCAGCAGGAACGAGTCTCCCGACGTGACGGACATCGTCACCGCCGAACCGCAGGACGTCTCCGACGGTGCGACCGTCGTCGAGATGGACGGCGAGTGGTTCGTCAAGTGGACGCCTGACGTCAAGAGCGGTGACGAGGCCATCCTCGAGTACACCGTCGCCGCGGACGCATCGTTCGACCTCAGCGTGAGCGAGGTCGAGGCAGCGAAACTCACCGTCAACCAATGAGCACCGACACAGACGCCGAGGCCCGGCAGAAACTCATCGACCTCGCCGCAGAGTTCTACGACCAGTTCGAGGGGGGCGAGATTCCCCGCATGACCCTCCCGACCCGCACGAAGTCCAACATCGAGTACGACGAGGACAAGAACGTGTGGGTGTACGGGGACCGCACCTCGACGCGCTCGGCCAACTCGGTCCGGGGCGCACGAAAACTGCTGAAGGCGGTCTACACCATCGACTTCCTCGCCCAGCAACTCGACGAGGACCGCTCGTCCACCCTGCGTGAGCTGTACTACCTCTCCGAGTCGTGGGACAACGAGGAGGCGCAGTTCAACGGGCAGGACGAGTCGAACAAACTCGTCGAGGACTTAGAGATCGTCAGCGAGGTCAAACGCGAGGACTTCCACATGCGGCCGGAGGAGTCGGGTGCGACCCTCATCGGCCCGCTGAAGATCCGCGAGCAGACCCGTCGCGGCGAGCGCGAGATCCACTGCCAGAAGGACGTCGGCGAGGGCGGCTACCAGATCCCGAACAACCCCGACACCGTCGAGTTCCTCGACCACGACATCGACTTCGTGATGTGCGTGGAGACCGGTGGTATGCGCGACCGTCTCGTCGAGAACGGCTTCGACGAGGACCACAACGCACTCGTCGTCCACCTCAAGGGGCAGCCCGCGCGAGCGACCCGTCGCATCACCAAGCGCCTGCACGACGAACTCGGCCTCCCGGTCGTGGTCTTCACTGACGGCGACCCGTGGTCGTACCGCATCTTCGGGTCGGTCGCCTACGGCTCCATCAAGTCCGCACACCTCTCGGAGTACCTCGCCACGCCGGAGGCCCGGTACGTCGGCATCCGGCCACAGGACATCGTCGAGTACGACCTGCCGACCGACCCGCTCTCGGACTCCGACATCAACGCACTGGAGTCCGAACTGGAGGACCCGCGCTTCCAGTCCGAGTTCTGGACCGAGCAGATCGAACTCCAGCTCGACATCGAGAAGAAGGCAGAACAGCAGGCACTCGCGGCTCGCGGCCTCGACTTCGTGACCGACACCTACCTGCCCGAGCGCCTCGACGAGATGGGCATCATCTGAGGACGGGTCACCACCGTCCGGGTCGGCAGCCAGTCCGACCGATTCTGGCGGCTCAGGTCCCGAGAGCGACGGCACCCGTCAGAAGTCGTGCTCGAACTCGAAGCCGCCGTCGTCGGAATCGGCGGTCGTCTCACTCTCGGACTCCTCCTCGTCTGCATCGGGAAGTTCCGTGTCCGTCTCCCCGTCGGCGCAGGACCGGCAGTAGTGGTTCGAGCCGGACTCGTAGGTCTTGACCGGGAGACCGGCCACGAGGAACTGGTCGGCGTAGCGGCGCTCGACCCCGGCCTCGATGGGCGACAGGCAGGCCGTACACGGCAGGTCCGGCTCGTAGACCACGCGCTCGGTCACGTCCTTCGTGCGGCCGAAGTCGGTGATGGAGTGGTCGGACCCCGAGGCCTTCGAGGCGGCGACGCCCCCGGCGAGCAACAGCGCGCCGATGGCCAGGACGACCGCGACCTCCTGGAAGATCAGCGCCAGCCCGAACAGCAGGGGCAGGAACAGCATGAGCCCCAGGAAGCCGAGGATGAGCCCGGCGACGACGGCCGCGGTCCCGCTGGACCGCGAGCCCTCGTGGGACTCGGTCACGACCGGACCGTTCGGGCCCTCGCGACGGGTCAAGATCAGGCGCTCGGCGTCGGCGTAGTACTTGTAGGCGGCGTAGGCGGCGTTCCCGAGCCCGGACGTCCACCAGATGGTCGCGAGCGCGATGATGACGTGCATCCCGGCGCTCCCGTACGACCGGTCGACGAGCACCACCCGGTCACCGTAGTCCTCCTCGACCTCCCACCCCTCGACGAGCCGGGCGTCGACGCGCTCGCGGAGGGCCGGGCCGTGGCGGCGACGGTCGTCGCGTCGGCTTTCCTCGCTGTACTGGCCGTCTTCGCGCTGGCGCTCCTCGCGTCGGTCGTCCTCCCGGCGCTGGCCGTCTTCGCGCTGGTTCTCGGTCCTGTTCCGTCGGTTCTCGTCTCCCCGTCGCTCGGACTCTCGCGGTCGGTCGTCTCGACGTCGTTCGCGCCGGGTCTGTGCTCGCCGACCGCTGTCGGCGTCGCTCTCGTGGAGGGGCGTCACGCGAGAGCCACACTGGGGACAGAACCGTGCATCGGCCCCGAGCCGGGACCCACACCGGGAACAGAACGGTGGGGCGGCCGTGCCCTCGTCGTCGCGGGGACTACCGGCGTCCATACGTCAACATAGTGACGAGCGCGGTAAATCGTTTTGGTCGCGGCGGTGTCGAAACAATGGTACGAGCTGTCTGTACTCCAGCGCTTGGTCCGGTAGGGACAGTACCGAACCACGACATGAGACGCGTGCTGGGCCTGCTCACACGCACTCTTATCGTATCGCCAATCCTATCACCCACATGAATGGACGACTGGTACTCGCAGTGGTACTGGCACTGACCGTCCTGAGCGCAGGGTGCCTCTCGGGGGACACCGGCGCCGACGTGACGACGACACCCACGACCGCTGGCTCCGGCGGGGGCGGCGACGGTTCGGGCGATGGCGCCGGTGACGGGTCGGGCGATGGTGGCCCCGTCTCGTCGCTCCAGCCGGGCGAGTGGACCGTCTTCGACTTCGACGAGCCGGCGACGTACACCTACGACGTCTACATGGAGGGCGAGGGTGACGGCCAGCTCGTCTGGGACGTCCAGAGCGTCGACGGCGACACCGTCACCGTCCGGATGGTCTACGACGTCGCCGGCGAGCGCTTCGAGTCGACGGTCACCGGGACGAAAGAGACCGTCCAGAGCCAGCTCTACACCAACCCCGCCGGCATCCTCCTCGTGACGACCATGTTCACGCCCGCGACCTGGTACGCCGGCCAGGACCTCAGCGAGGGCACCAAGTGGTCCTACACCACCCAGGATGGCTCGGCCTCCTTCGCGGTCACCGGGACCGACACCTACGCCAACGTCGAGTGCTACGCCTCCGAGATGACCGTCGACGGGCAGGTCCTCCACGCGGGCTGCTTCGCGCCGCAACTCGGCCTCGCACCCTACAGCGCGTACTACAACGAGGACGGTACCCTCTCGATGGAGATGACGCTCGTCAGCTACGAGAAGAACTGAACCCCGAATCTCACCGTTTTCGCCGTCTCCAGCGTTCTCACAACTCGTCGAGTACGACCGGGATACCCCGCCGTGCCACGTCCTTCGCGAACTCGCCCGAGTCCGTGGTGAGGATGTCGATGGTGTTGTAGTGGACCGGCAGGACGAGGTCCGGGTCCATCGCCTCGGCGAGGGCGGCCGACTCGTGGCGGTCCGACACCACGCTCCCGCCGATGTTCGCGAGGAACAGCGACACATCGAGTTCTGCGAACCCGTCGAGCGCGTCCGAATCACCCGGCCAGAACACCGAGACGCCGCCGATACCGACCTTGAACCCACAGCCGAAGCCCTCCGGGTGCGAGACGCTCCCGTCGGCCTTCGCGTGCGGGCCATCCGGCTCGTTGTACGCCGGGACCGACCACACGTCCACCCCGGCCGCGCTCACGTGGGCCTCGTCGTCGACCCGGACGACCTCGTAGGGGAGTTCGTCGACCGGTGTCACGTCGCGGTCGATGTTGCTCGCGTCGACCGCCTCGTACACCACGACCGTCGCCTCGCTGTCCGCGACCCGCGTCAGGGCGTCCGAATCGTAGTGGTGGTCGTGCGTGATACAGACCACGTCGCCGTCCTTCGGGTACTCGTCCTGCGGTTCGGGATGCGGGAGGTCCTGCCCGCCCGGGGGCTCCCACTCCCCCGAGAGCACGCCGTACCGGCCGGGGTCGAGGTAGACGACGGTCCCGTCCGGGGCCTCGATGCGCGTCGTCGCGTAGCCGAGCCAGTCGACCAGCAGGCCGTCGTGTCGAATCGTCATGTGGGGCGCTTGGCCGCCACCGCGGAAAAGCCTCCCGTCGGCGGAAACGACTACGTACTCCCGGGGCGAACGCGGTGGTAGTAGATGGCCCTGGAGTACCGACAGACGACCGACCCGTGTGGGATCGAGGTGCTGGACCCGCTGGCACAGGTCAGTGTGCAGTTCGAGACGTCCGGGAACCAGTTCTCACCAGGCCCGACGGACGTCCCGTTCTGGGACCTCGTCGACGAGACCATCGAACTGGAGACGGACCACGTCGAGTTCTCTAGCCAGTTTGTTCTGCATGTGTTCAACGAGGAGATGGAACAACTGCGACAGCGGTTCGGGAAGGAACAGTTCACATTACCTTTCGGTACCTATGTGATCAATTTCCCGAGCCCTGTGAAGATGTACTTGATGGTGACCGGTCAACCAGATATCCGAGGTGGAGTCGGTTATACACGGGTCGAATTTCAGGACCGTCGACAGGTCGTAATCGGGTTCCGGTCGAACCACTCCGAGCCGATGGCGACGATTCAGACACCGGACCGACCCGAGGACATGGCCACGGCTATAAGCGCACTCGGGGGGTCGTTCTCTACAACCTCACCGGACCGATCCTGGGCCGGACTCCGTGATTACCCACCGAAGCTCGAGCTCGGACCAACACTCTCGATTCCGGACGAAATAGAAACAAGAGAGACCGATATCGACGTCATCGTTCCCCCGCGATACGGGGCATTGTTCACCGCGGCGCCACTAACGTACTACCTCTCGGGGAGGCTTCGATCTGGACCGGAACCAGCCATAGTTGCCGGTGATGAGCACGTCGACATCGGGGTCGAACGATCACTCGAAGACGACCTCGTCAGGTTGCAGCGACAGATGTTCTTCCTCGATTGTGTCGTCCGGTCCATCGGTGTTTACCAGCACGACCCCATACTCGACGAAGCGACGATTTCGGAACTGCCCTTCGACCTGGATTGGGCCTATGACGCCACGCCTGCCGAGCGGTTACAAGCGTATCTCCAAGTAGAATTCACGGATATAGAAGCCGACATGCCGAGGATTCCGATGGTCGCTCACCTACCCCCACGACCAGAGTCTGTGACCGTTCTCCCTCACGTGCTACACCGGCTCGGAGCTGTTCGCCCTGCTAGAGGGCGCCCCACCAAGCCTGTCTCATCGACGATATCTGCCTTCACGCGGGATTTCGAATCCCCATTCAGCAGTGGAACTGTAAACGATATCCAGGACCAGTCATACGTCGAACTGTCAGCTCCGGATGATGCAGTGACGCAGGCCTGGTTCGGCCCGGGCATTCCGACGAATGCGAGTAAAGCGACGCAAGCGAGTCTCGAACACGGTCTAGATATCGATAACGAGAAAGATTCGATCAAGGTGGCGATGGTGTGTACCGACGAATCGATGCTGCCAGCGCGCGATGCACTCGACGATCTCTACGACAAAGACAGAGGCATCAACCGGGAAATCGTTCGTCTCTTCGACCCGGACCGGGCGAAACTGAGGTCGGTACTGGCTGACGACCAATACGACTTACTCCATTTCATCGGACATGCGAATCGGGCAGGACTCCACTGTCGAGATGGAGTACTGGACGTCGGTGACCTCGCCCGTGTCGGACCGGACCTGTTCGTCCTGAACGCCTGTGAGACGTACCACCAGGCGAGATCTCTGGTCGAACAAGGCGCTGTCGCCGGTGTCACGACGCACTCGCGTGTCGCCAACCGAGATGCGAACATCATCGGCCGGAACATCTCCCGGTTGCTCAGTGAGGGGTTCTCCATGAGTGCAGCCGTCGAGCAGGCGACGATGCATCTCGACTCGAGATCTCAGTATCTCGTGGTCGGTGACGGTCTTTCAAGGTTCTCTATCCGTGGAGATGTGACACCAACTGTGGTGACCGTCAATTTACGAGACGAAGATTCGGCGGTACTTTCGGTGAAGACGTACCTCTGGGAACCACACAAGGTCGGAACGGTGACGATGAACTGTGTCTACGCGGAAGACGAGACAGAGACAGAGTGGATGGACACGATATTCGATCCGGGAGAGACCTCTACATATACAATCGACCGTGTTCGCCTACCGAAGGCCGTCATGGAGTTCGGCGACTCGGAGACGGGACCCCCGCTCTGGGTGGCCGGTGAGCTCCACTGGCCAGAGTCAGAATCAGACGTCGAGCGCCTGCTCAAGGAGTAGGGTGACTCTTCGGTGAACCAGGAGGTGTCAGTCCAGTTCGTTCCACGACCGCTGCGTGTCGTAGTCGACGATTTCGATGATGTCGTCGACGGCTTCGAGCGGTTCGTCGAAGGCACGGCGCAGTATCTCGGCGGCGACGTAGGCGTCGGCGGAGGCGACCGGTTCGTGGAAGCGGACGGCGATACCGCAGTCGCCGTCGACCTCGACCGTCATCTGCTGGTCGGCGGCGACGGCGTGGACCATCCGGCGGACGTCGCCTTCGACGTCCTGGGCGTAGTGGACGCCCTTGATGTAGTCGTAGCGGCCTTCCGGGCCGTCGTAGAGGCGCACGCGGGTGTGGTCGGAGACCATCGGTCGGGCGAGGTGGGAGTCGAGGAACCGGGTGAGGCGGGCCCGGTCTTCGTCTGCGACCACGACGTCGCCCTCGGTGTTCCGCTCGACGTAATCCCACACGACTGCTGGCGGCACGTCCAGTTCTGTCGCACGCTCGAGTACCCATTCCGTCTGGTCCTCCCGAACACCACCGGGAGGGATGCCGAAGCTCATACGGCACAAAGCACACCCCACATGGTAAAAGATGTTGGCTTGAGAACCAATATTTTCAAAGTATTGTAGTTAATAGGCCGATATATTCAACACCTGTTCGATACTCTCGTCTCGCTTGGCCAAAGAGTCGTCTTCAAAATATACTTGTCCTCATAGTTCGACGTGTCCACCGATGGGCACCCCACGGTCGTTCGAACCACCGTTGACGCGGGCGCTCGCCTATCCTGCCAGGGTCGCGATCCTGGGAGTCGTCGTCGAGCGCCCGGACGAGCGCCTCGGAGCGAGCGAGATCGCCTCCGAGGCGAACCTCTCGCCGAGTACCTTCCACGACCACCGGGAGGAACTCATCGACCTGGGGCTGCTGGAGAAACACGACGGGGAGGGGTACCCGTCGTATTCGCTCGCCGACACCGACCAGACGGCACAGCTGGCAGAACTGAACGCGACGCTGAGCCGGGTATACGCCGAACGAGAGGATTACGCGGCGTCGGTCGAGGAGTTCGTCGAGTGAGCAAGAAGCGTTTTGATAGTGCGGCTGGTAGGAACCTCCGAATGGACGCCGACCGAATCGTCTTCGAGCGAGAACTGTCGGGTGCACAGTTCCGGGACAGTAGCGTCGAGACGGATTTCTCGTCGATCCTCGCCGACTACAAGAAGCACGGGTGTGCGATGCTGGTCACCGGTGCCGTGAGCGCAGCGACCGTCGCACGAGCGTTCCGACTGCTCGGTGGGGCGGCGGACGCGGACCGGAAACGGGTGGTCGTCACGCCGGGGTCCGAGCGGGACCCCGTCCCGTACCTCCCGGAGGGTGTGTCGCCGACCGACCCGGACGTCCGGGTCCATCGGGGTGACGAGTACCGCAGCCTGTCCGGTATCCGGGGGGCGGTCCTCGAATCGGTCGTCCGGTACGACAGTCGCGAGGACGGGCTGGAGCCCGGCCAGTTGCGGCTCCTCGCACCGGGTGCGGAGTCGTTGCTCGCCGGGAGCGACGCCGAGAGTCGAGAACACTTCCTGCGCGGGCTGGGAACCGTCGTCCGGGGGTGTCGCGGCATGGGTTACGTCCACCTCGGGACGGACGAGGTGTCGGACGACGTGGTCAACCTCTTCGACGGCTGGATCGAACTCAGAGAGACGGGGAACCGGGCACAGCAGCGCTGGCACGTCCCACCGGGCGAACGGACGACGAACTGGATGACGCTCTGAGCCCGGTGGTCACTGTTCCTCGGCCAGCCGTTCGACCCGTTCCAGCGAGTCCGCAGTGCCGGGTTCCTTGTCGTCCCTGACCGTCACGAACCGGGGGAAGCGGAGCGCGTAGCCGGAGGAGTACGTCGGCGACGCCTGTATCTCCTCGTATCCGACCTCGAAGACGACCGCCGGGGAGAGCGTGACAGTCTGGCCGACCTGCGACTGGACGTGTGGTTCGAGCAGGTCGGTCAGCTCCGCGAGCTCCTCGTCGGTGATGCCGGTGGCGACCTTGCCGATGGTCTCGAACGCGCCGGCGTCGGCGTCGCGGACCGATAGCTCGAAGGTGCCGAGCAGTTCCGCGCGCCGCCCCTCGCCCCACTCAGCGCCCGTGACGACACAGTCGAGGGTCTCGACGTCGGGTTTGCGCTTCAGCCACTGCTGGCCGCGTTTCCCGGGGCTGTACGTCGAGTCGGGGTCCTTCAGCATGATACCCTCGTGACCCGCTTCGAGTGCCGCCTCCTCGACCGACGCGACGGTCTCGGCGTCGGCGGTCAGCGTCAGGTCGGCGACGTTCGCATCGAGGACCGTCCCGAGGCGGTCGTGCCGGTCACGCAGGGGCGCGTCGAGGAGGTCCTCGCCGTCGGCGTGCAGGCAGTCGAACGCCCGGAGTTCGACGGTCACGTCCTCGCGGGCCTTCGCCACGTCGTGCTTCCGGCGGAAGCGCCGGAGCACCTGCTGGAAGGGGAGCGGGTCGCCCGAGTCGTCGATGGCGACGACCTCCCCGTCGAGGATGGCGGGCGCGTCGCAGGCGGACTCGACGAACTCCACGACCTCGGGGAGCGCGTCGGTCACGTCCTCCATGTTCCGGGAGAAGACCGAGACGGTCTCGCCGTCCCAGTGGACCTGGACGCGGGCACCGTCGAACTTCGTCTCGACCGCGGCTTCCGCCCAGGAGTCGAGCACGTCGGCGGCGGTCCCGGCCTGTGCGAGCATCGCCTGGACCGGGCGCCCGACCGTCAGGGTGTGCTCGGCGAGGCCGTCCTCGCCCTCCTCGCGGGCGGTTTCGGCCACCAAACCGTAGTCGTTCGTCACCTGGACGGCACGCTCGACGGCCGAAACCGGCACATCGAACGCCTCCGCGATGGCGTCGCGGACGGCCCCCTCACCCACGCCGATGCGCATCTCCGAGAGGACGAGTCGGGCGAGGTAGCGTGCCTCGTCGGGACTCGACCGGTTGAACAGCCCGAACAGCAGGTCGAGCTTCGTGTCCTGGCTGCCGTCGCCCTCGGTGGCGGCGAGGCGCTCGAAGTCGTCGTACAGCGAGGCGACCGTCAGGTCCTCGCCGCCGCCGGCGCCGAACGCGGCGAGTCCCTGCTGGCCGCCGAGGTCGTAGCTCGCGGCGACCGCGCCGATCTCGCCCACGTCTGCCAGTCGCGCCTCCACGTCGTCGGCGGTCACGTTCTGGCCCGCGGCGCGGGCGATTGCGGCGTACACCGTGTTCGGCCCGACGTCGAGTTTCCGCTCGTCCCACGCCGGGAAGACCCGGCCCTGGACGAACCGGGCCACGATGGGGAGGTCGTCCCCGGCGTCGCGGAACAGGTCGCAGACGAGCGAGACGGTCTCCAGGTCGGCCGGCTCTGCCTCGATGTCGGCCGCGCGGTCGGCGAAGGCGGCGAACTCCATTGCCGGACACTCCGCCCGACGCCGGTATAAGCGACCCGAATCTCGCGATGCACGCTGGGTAGCGAGTTCGCCATCTGTCCCCGAGGGTTCATACGCGAAGCCGAACCCAGACCCGGCGTGCTCTGACGAGTCACCGCCGACGGGAGTGCGGGTGTGCGACACCACCCGTCGGCGCGTCGCTGCGGTGTCGCCTGTCAGCAATCGCTGCCTCGAACGCGCGGCCAACCCTGAGTACCCGCGGGTTTGAAGACGGCCCCGGCCTGATTCGGAGGTATGCCGGAGGACGACCTCGCCGCAGCAGTCGAGGAGGTGCTCGCCGTCGACCCCGAGGCGTTCCAGACGCAGGTCGAGGAGGACGCGGAGGTCATCAAGGAGGAACTGGCGGCAGGGACGTTCGACAACCCCCAGGCCATCTTGGGGTTCGAGTACGAGTTCTACGCGGTCGCCGAGTCCGACGAGGACACCCAGGGCGAATCGGACGAGTTCGCCCTGACCCGCGTCCCGCGTCGACTCCTCGAGTTCATCGGGTTCGAGAAGGAACTCGGCCTGCACAACGCCGAGATGTCGACCAGCCCCCAGCCGTTCAACCGTCACGGTCTGCTCGCCCAGGAGCACGAGGTGCTCGCGCGGCTCCAGACCGCGCTCGATTGCACCCGGTCTGAGGGGATGCGACTGGTGAGCGACGGGATGTGGACCATCCCGCCGGAGGGAGAGACCGCCCGCGAGTACCTCACCGACAGCGTCGAGGACCGGGGCATCCGCATCGCCACCAACATGAGCGACAGCGCCCGGTACCACGCGATGGCGAACACCGACCGGGCGACCGCCGCCGGGATGCGCCTCGACGCCCCACACGTCGACCTCCAGGCGGACACCGTCTTCCCGGAGAGCCTCATCACCTCGATCCAGCCCCACTACCAGGTGCCCCACGCGGCCGACCTGCCGACGTACTTCAACTACGCCGTGCGCATCGCCGGGCCCCTCCTCGCGCTGGGGACGAACGCGCCGTTCTTCCCGCCGGACCTCTACAACGACGACGCCACCCCCGAAGAGATACTCGAGGACGCGTGGATGGAGCACCGCATCAGCGTGTTCGAGACGGTGCTCAACGCCGCCGAGGACACGGTCGGGAAGGTCCGGTTCCCCCGCGACCTCGACGACGTCGAGCAGGCCGTCGACCGCATCGCCCAGGACGACACGTTCGTGCCGATGCCGGTCGAGGAGTCGGACCGCTTCGACGACGCCTTCGCGCACTTCCGGACGAAACACGGCACGTACTGGCGGTGGGTCCGGCCGGTGTTCGGCGGCCCGACGCGCTCGTCGGCGAACGCCCGCATCGAGTTCCGGCCCATCCCGGCCCAGCCGACGGTGACCGACTCGGTCGCCTTCCAGGCCGTCTACGCCGGCCTGATGGACAGCCTGCCGCGGCTCGAACACCCGGTGCTGGACCTCGACTGGGAGCTCGCCCACGACAACTTCTACCAGGCCATGCGCGACGGGCTGGACGCCGAGTTCACCTGGATCACGAACGACGGGAAGGAGACCAAGGACACGACCGATATCTTCGCGGACATCTTCGACCACGCCGAGGCGGGCCTGAAGAACCGCGGCCTGGACGACGACGAGGCCGCACACTACCTCTACCCGCTCCGGACGCGGGTCCGGCAGGGGACCACCCCGGCGAGCTGGAAGCACGAGCGCGTCGCCGAGGCCGTCGCGGACGGGACCGACTTCGCCGACGCGGTCCACGCGACCCAGCGCGAGTACGTCTCGAACCAGCGACAGACCCTGCTGGACGGTACCTTCGCCGACTGGCTCCGGCAAGGCCGGAACTGATTATAGCCCCCACGCTGAAACGGGGGCACATGGTGACGTTCCTCTCCGGTGGCACCGGGACACCCAAACTCTTGGACGGTGCCGCTGCCGCCTTCTCGCCGGACGAGACGACAGTTATCGCCAACACCGGGGACGACATCGAACTCGGCGGGCTGTTCGTCTGCCCCGACATCGACACGTTGCTCTTCCAGGGTGGTGGTATCCTCGACCGCGAGACGTGGTGGGGCATCCGCGGGGACACCACCCGGACCCACGACGCCCTCTCCGACATCGCGAACGCGGTCGGGCTGCCGGCGGGCCCGAAGTTCCTGCCGCCGGAGCGACAGACCGCGGGGCGGGACCTCGCGCGCTGGCGGCGCTTCTCGGGGGTCGCGGAGTTCATGGAGATCGGTGACCGCGACCGCGCGGTCCACATCACCCGGACGAGCCTGCTCGACGAGGGCCACACCCTGTCGGAGGTGACGGAGAAACTCGCCTCGGGTTTCGGCCTGAGCATCGACATCCTGCCGATGACCGACGACCCGGTCGCGAGCCTCATCCACACCGACGAGGGGTTGATGCACTTCCAGGAGTACTGGGTCGCCCACCGGGCGGAACCCGACGTCGAGAACGTCGAGTTCCGGGGCTCCTCGAAGGCCGAGCCCGCGCCGGGCGTGCTCGACGCACTGGAGGACACGGTCGTCATCGGCCCGTCGAACCCCGTGACGAGCATCGGGCCGATGCTCTCGATTCCGGAGTTCGGGCAGGCGCTCAGCGAGACGACCGTCGTCGTGGTCTCGCCGTTCCTGGGCGACGAGGCGTTCTCCGGGCCGGCGGCGAAGTTGATGAACGCAGTGGGCGGGGAGCCGAGCACGAGCGGCCTGCGCGTCGCGTATCCGTTCGCCGACGCGTTCGTCGTCGACGAGTCCGACGACGTGGACTTCGACGCGCCGACCGTCCGGACGGACATCCGCATCGACGACCGCCAGGACGCCGGGCGGGTGTGCAAGGCCGTCGCCCGGGCCATCGACGCCGCCGAATGACCGCGGTCGAGTTCTCGCCCCGCGTCGCACTCGCCAGCCTGAGTGGCGAGGCCGACGCCGAGTGGGCACGCGCCGCCAGCGAGTACGCCGGACTGGCGTTCCTCGGCGGTATCGCGCTGGACGACCGGTCCCGCGAGGCGGCCCGCGAGCTGGTCGCCCGCGACCGGAACGAGTTCCTCCCGGAGGACCCGGTCGCGTTCGTCGACGAGCAACTCACAGCCCTCGCCGACGCACCGATCCGCGCCGGGTTCAACGTCCGGAGCGCGACGGTCGACCCGGTGGGGGAGGCGGCCCGCGTGTGCGCCGCCCACGACGCGATTCTGGAGGTCAACGCCCACTGCCGGCAGGACGAACTCTGTGCGGTCGGCTGTGGCGAGTCGCTGCTCCGGGACACCGACCGGCTCTGCGAGTACGTCGCGACGGCGGCCGAGGTGGGCGCGACGGTCAGCGTGAAGGTCCGCGCCGAGGTGCCCGGCGTCGACCTCCCGGCGACCGCGTCCCGGCTGGATTCGGCCGGGGCGTCGATGCTCCACGTCGACGCGATGGACTCCGAACCCGTCGTCCGCGACGTGGTCGACGCCTGTGACTGCGTGGTCGTCGCGAACAACGGTGTCAGGGACCGCGAGACGGTCCACGAGTACCTCGGCTACGGCGCCGACGCCGTCAGCGTCGGCCGGCCGAGCGACGACCCGCGGGTCATGGCACGGGTCTGCGAGGCGACCGAGGCGTGGTTCGCGGCGGGGGACTGACCAGCCGCGGATTCGCCGGTGGCGCTTCTTTCTTGAACGCGGGCGACGAACCGCGGGTATGCGAACACCAGCACAGAACGCGGAACTCGCCCTCCTGCTGGAGGTCGCGGGGACGCCGAAGCCGGGGAACGTCGACCGCCACCGTGACTTCGACGACCTCCGGTTCGAGCACTTCCTCGCGGGGGCGGTGGGCGCGAGCGAGGGCCTGCGAGCCGCCGAGGGTGGTGGCGGGGTCGGCGACGCGTTCGAGACCGCGGTCGCCGGGATGGCCGACCAGCGCGGCGGCAACACCCAGTTCGGCGCGCTGCTGTTGCTCGTCCCGCTGGTCCGGGCGGCCGGCGAGGATGCTCTGACACCCGCCGGTGTCGAGTCGGTCGTCGCGGACACGACGGTCGCCGACGCCGCCGGCTTCTACCGGGCGTTCGACCACGTCGACGTGTTCGTCGACGACCCGCCCGCGGACGCCGACGACCTCGACGCTCGCCGGGGGAGCGACGCGATTCCGGCGGTCGAGGAGCGCGGGCTGACCCTGTCCGACCTGATGGAGCTGAGCGCCCCCGAGGACGACAACGCCGTGGAGTGGACGACCGGCTTCCCCCGGACGTTCGCGGTCGCGGAGTCGGTCGCCGCCGGGACCGGGCCGGTCCCCGACCGCATCGCCGACGCCTTCCTCGCGCAACTCGCCGAACACCCCGACTCGCTGGTGGCGAAACAGCACGGGCGCGAGGTGGCCGACGAAGTCGCTTCGCGGGCTGCGGCCCTCCTCGACGACGAGGCACCGGCGGAGGCGGTCGACGCCTTCGGGGACGACCTCGTCGAGCGCGGCGTGAACCCCGGCACCACCGCCGACATCGTCGCGGCCGGGACGTTCGTGGCGCTGGAGCGCGACGAGGTGGTCGTATGAGTGGCGACGACGGCGTCGGGACTGCGGACTGGCCGGCCGACCTCCACGGCGTCACCGAGTCCGTGGTCGCGACGAAGGGGCCGAACGGTCGCTGGAACCTCGCGGCGCTGGGCCTGCACGCCGGCGACCCGGTGACCGCCCGGACGTGGGGCCGGACCCGGACCCGCATCAACTTCGACCGCCGGGGCGAGGCCGTCGTCCAGTTCACCCGCGACCCGGTTCACTTCACCGAGGCGGCCCTGAACGTCTTCGAGCGCGACGAGCCCGTGCTCGACAGCGCCGACGCCTGGGCCCGGGTCGACGTGGAGCACGTCACGACCGGCGACGACGGCACCACCGACTGGGCGGAGTGGCGGCTGTATCCCACCGAATCGGTGGTCGAGCGCGAGTCCGTGGTGCCGGTCAATCGCGCCGTCGGAGCGGTCATCGAGGCGACCGTCGCGGCCTCCCGGCTGGACGTGCCGAGTTACGACACCACGACGCTCCGCCAGCGGCTCTCGTACTTCGAGGCCGTGGTCGACCGCTGCGGCGGCGAGCGCGAGCGCGAGGCGATGGACCGAATCGCCGTACTCACGGACTGGAAGACGCAGAACGAATCCTTTTAGGGGCCGACCGAGGAATCAACCGGTATGGCAATCAAACCCGACTACGTCAAGAAGACGGGCACAATCCTGCTCGAACGGTACCCGAAGGCGTTCACCACGGACTTCGAGACGAACAAGAAGAGCGTCTCGAAGCTCACCAACATCGAGTCCAAGGGCGTCCGAAACCGCATCGCCGGCTACGTCACGCGCAAGAAGAGCTCCGGCGAACAGGAGTAACGCGGTTCTCACTGAGTTCTGCAGTCTCTCCTCGTGTCGAGTGACGACTCAGGCGTCGCTGTCTCCCGGCGAGTAGCGGTGTGCCCACTGTTCGTCGGCGTGTGCCCCGAGACAGAGGACCCGGCCGCTCGCGGTGTCGCCGGCGTCCTGGCCGACCGCGACGATGCCGCCGCCGGGTGCCGCCGCGATGTCGGCCGTCTCCAGTCGCCCGGTGAGGTCGGTTCGCCAGTACTGCCGGCCGTCGCCGTCACCGGTCTGGAGGACGGTTTCGTGGTCGCCGCCCTCACCGACGAGTGCCCAGCCCCGCCCGTTCCGGGCCGCGAGCGCGTCGACCGAGACGAAGCGCGTGTCGCTCTGCCAGCGCGTCTCGCCTGCCGCCGTCAGTCCCCGGACGCCGGAGACCGTGGACCCACCCGCCCCGGCCACGTAGCCGTCCCGCGTCGAGACGACGCTGCCGACGGTGCCGGGGTCGTGTGTCCGACCGGTGACGGCCGAGGCGAGGTCGAGCGGGTCCGGCGGGTCGCCACCATTCCAGGACCGCCAGCTGTCCTCCAGTGGGCCCTCCCCACGGGCGAAGGTCCCGGTCCACTGCTGGACGACGCCGTCGTCGTCGCTGCCGGTGAGGATTCGCTCGTCTCCCTCGACGGCGACCCCGTTCAGGTGTATCGTCGAACTGGTCGCGAGTGCGACCGGGTCGTCCACGAGGTCCGTCCTGAACCCCCAGAGGACGCTCTCGTACCCGTCGGTGGCGCCCTCGACCGGCCGTCGCCCGACGGCGAAGCCCCGCCGACCGTCGATGGCCAGCGCACCCTCCAGGTCGGCCGCCGGCGGGAACCGGACCGAGGCCGCGAGTCGACCCTCCTCGTAGCCCCTGAGTTCGGCAGGCCGGCGGGTCGTCTCGTCGCGCGACGCCGGGGCGAACACCTCCTCGAGAGTGATGAGGCTCTCCTGCCCGCGGCGGATGGCGGCCTGGACGTGCGGTTGCTCGTCCCGGATTCGACTGACGACCTGCCAGACCGGGTCGCCGCCCTCGTCCAGACTCAGGACGATGCGGTGGGTCCGGTTCCCGTCCGTGTCGAACTCGTGTCCGACGACGAGGAGCCGGTCCCCGTCCCGGACGACGGCCTCGAACCGGCTGCGGGTCGAACCGAACAGCGGGCCGTCCTGCAGGGCGAGTGCGCCGCCGCCGAGGACGGCTCCGCCGAGCACTGTGGTCCCGATGACGTCCCGGCGGAGCCACCGCTTCCTGCTGGCGGCGTCGCTGGCATCGCCGCCCGAGGGCGGCGAGCCGTCACCCCGGCGGTCGGTCGACGTATCGGGTGACTGTGAGGAGGGCATACTGGGTGCGAATCGTCCGTGGGCCTTGAACATGTCTGTTCGCTGTCCAACACGTCCGGGCGGGTGGAAGGACGAGAGGGCGGGATGGGACGACCGGCCCGCCGCCGGGTCGCCAGCCTGCCCCGACCCGAACCCCTTTCATCCGGACGCTCTTCGCCTCGGCCATGAACGAGCGACGACTCGGCTCGACTGGCGCACAGGTCACGGAGGTCGGCCTCGGCTGCTGGCAGATCGGTGGCGCCTGGGGCGACGTCTCCGAGGAGGACGGGAAGGCGGCGGTCCACGCGGCACTCGACGAGGGAATCAGGTTCCTCGACACGGCCGACGTGTACGGCGACGGCCGGAGCGAACGACTCATCCGGGAGGTCCTCGACGAGCGCGACGAGGAGCCCTTCGTGGCGACGAAGGCGGGCCGCCGGCTCGACCCGCACGAGACAGAGCGGTACAACCACGAGAACCTCGAACGCTTCGTGGACCGGAGCCGGGAGAACCTCGACGTGGACACCCTCGACCTCGTACAGTTGCACTGCCCGCCGACCGACGCGTACTACCAGCCCGAGACGTTCGACGCGATGGACGCCCTGAAAGACGCGGGCAAGCTCGCCCACTACGGCGTCTCGGTCGAGCGCGTCGAGGAGGCGATGAAGGCCATCGAGTACCCCGGCGTCGAGACGGTCCAGATAATCTTCAACCCGTTCCGCCAGCGCCCCGCCGAGCGGTTCTTCGAGGCGGCCCAGGCCGAGGACGTGGGCGTCATCGTCCGGGTCCCGCTGGCCTCGGGCCTGCTCACCGGGAAACTCGACGCCGACGCCGAGTTCCCCGAGAACGACCACCGGAACTTCAACCGCGAGGGCGAGGCGTTCGACATCGGCGAGACGTTCGCCGGCGTCCCGCTGGCCGAGGGCGTCGAGGCCGCCGAGGCGCTCCGGCCGGCGGTCCCGGAGAACGCGACGATGGCGCAGTTCGTGCTGCGCTGGATCCTCTCGTTCGACGCCGTCTCGACCGTCATCCCGGGCTCCACCTCCCCGGACCACATCGCGGACAACGTCGCGGCGGCCAGCCTCCCGGCGCCATCGCCGGAGGACCACCGGCTGGTCGAGGCGGTGTACGACGAGCGCGTTCGCCAGTACGTCCACCATCGCTGGTGAGGCGGTCGGAGACTCGCTTGCGGTCGCCGAGCGCGAACACCGTCGCCGGGAACGGGCTGGGCGACCAGGCCTGAGAAGAAGGGCGTTACTCGTCTGCCGGCCGGGACTCGGTCTCCGGTGCGTCCTCCGTGCCGGCTGGTTCCTCGGCAGTCGTCACGTCGGTCGCTTCGGCGGCGTCCTCGTCGTCCGCATCCCCGACCGCGTCCGTCTCCTCCTCCAGTTCCTCGACGATCTCCTCGCGTCGTTCCATCACCGCCGACGAGACGGCGTTCGAGGCCGCCGCGGTGGCGACCGGGTTGCCCTTGACGCGGGCGCTCCGGGCCACGGCCTCGGCGGCTTCGCGCGACGTCGCGGACCGTGCGGCGCGGCGGACCTGGGCGAGCGAGACGAGGGGTACGTCGGGGGCGGCGATGCCGACCGTGGCGTAGGAGGCGCCCGAGAGGAGGAGTTCGCGGCGGTGCATCGGGAACGAGCCGTCGCGCTCGTCGTCTGCGTCGGTCGGTTCGGTCGGAGTCGAAGGTGTCTCGTCCATGCGAATCACGTCGACGCGGGACCGGCGCGGGGGAGGCTGGGCCGGCCCGTTGGCTGGCCTGACATTCTGCGGGAGCGGGTAAACCAGTTGCGGCTGGCCGGTTCGGGCCGCGGGCTGCGGTCGGGCCGCGGTGACGACCGCAGCAAACGCTGACCCCACCCGAAGCGTTTTGCTGTGGCAGGGGTTTTCCGTCAATAATGACTGTACGTGTTGGCGTCCTCGGCGCGACCGGTGCCGTCGGACAGCGACTCATCCAGCTCCTCGAACCACACGACGACTTCGAAATCGCCGCACTCACGGCCAGTGACTCCAGCGCGGGGAAGACCTACCGCGAGGCCGCGAAGTGGCGCGTCGACTCGCCCATCCCGGAGAGCGTCGCAGAGCAGACCGTCACCGCGACCGACCCCGACGAGGTCCCCGACGACGTCGACCTGCTGTTCTCCTCGCTCCCGTCCTCGGTCGGCGAGGCCGTCGAACCCGCCTTCTGTGAGGCGGGCTACGTCGTCTCCTCGAACTCCTCGAACGCCCGGATGGCAGCGGACGTACCCCTCGTCATCCCCGAAGTGAACGCGGACCACCTCGACATGCTGGAGGTCCAGCGCGAGGAGCGCGGTTGGGACGGCGCGCTCGTGAAGAACCCCAACTGCTCGACCATCACCTTCGTCCCGACGCTCGCCGCGCTCGCCGACGCCGGCTACGAGCTCGAGACCGTCCACGTCTCGACCCTGCAGGCCGTCTCCGGCGCGGGCTACGACGGCGTCACCTCGATGGAGATCATCGACAACGCCATCCCGTACATCGGCGGCGAGGAGGACAAGCTCGAGACCGAGTCCCGCAAGCTCCTGGGGTCGTTCGACGGCGCGAGCATCGAACAGGAGGACTTCGAGGTCGCGGCCTCCTGTAACCGCATTCCGACGCTCGACGGCCACCTCGAGAACGTCTTCGTCGGCGCCGCCGAGGAGCTCACCCCCGAGGACGCCGCCGCGGCGATGCGCGAGTACCCGAGCCTCGACCTGCCCTCCTCGCCGGAGCCGCTCATCCACGTCTTCGACGAGCCGGACCGCCCGCAGCCCCGCCTCGACCGCACCCTCGGCGGCGGCATGGCCGTGGCTGCCGGCGGCTTCAAGCAGACCGGGCTCGGTCTCCAGTACAACTGCCTCTCGCACAACACCATCCGCGGCGCCGCGGGTGCGAGCGTCCTGAACGGCGAACTGCTGCTCTCGGAAGGCTACCTGTAGGGCAGCCCTCGATTCTCGCTACGCCTTCTCGTCGGTCGCCTTCAGCACGACCGGGTTGACCGGCGCACCCGAGCCACCGGGCACGTTCAACGGCGCGCCGGTGAACAGGAACTCGTAGATTCCGTCGGCGGCACAGGCCGCTCCGAGTGCCGACAGGTCCAGTATCTCCAGCAGCGTGATGCCGAGGTTCCGCAGGAGCGCGCCGTGCAGGGGTGCGAAGTACAGCTCCCCGTCGACGACCTGGGCGGCGCGCTCGATGGCGACGTTGTCCGCCCCGACGACGGGCGTCTCCAGCTCGTGGAACCAGCGCACCAGCTCCTCGCTGTAGACCAGTCCCGGTTCGGTCAGTGGGTCGTACTCGGCGTCCGGGTCACGGGCGCGCTCGACCGAGCCCGTGCGGACCAGGACGATGTCGTGTTCCTGCACCTCGACGCCCTGTGCCTCTGCGGTCGCGCGCAACTCGTCGAGGCCGATACCGAAGTCGGGCGCGAGCCGGCCGTCCTCGTCGCCGAACTGCCGGCCCACGTCGAGGAGGACGCCCCGGCCCGCGACGCCGGCACCCGCGGCCGCGGTCACGTCGGCCTGTCCGAGCCCGTAGGTCGTCGTGGTGTCGTAGGTCTCGAGGTCGCCGTCGAAATCCGCGTCCCTGAGGCCGGTGACGGGGTCGTCGTAGGTGGTCGGGGTCGCCGTGCTCGCCTGCGGATAGCCGTTGTAGAGGTGCTCGCCGTACCAGGCGTGGCCCAGGGCGTCCATGTGGGTCGTCCCCTGCAGGAACAGCCGGGTCGCGAACGCGTCGTCGGCGTACTTCAGGCCGCCCGGAAGCGGGATGGGACTGCCCTCGACGCCGTCGAACCGGGCGTCGAGCGTGTTGTCCTTCCGGGCCGGGAAGCGACCGACGAACAGGGGGTCCTGTGCCGCCTCGCCCGTCACGGAGAGTTGCAGCGTGAACCGCTCGATGCGCTTCCGTCCGCCGCTGACCGCGGCCTGCATCCCGTCGAAGGCCTCGGCGCTGCCGAGGAAGTTGAGCGCGCCGCGTTCGTCGTCCTCGCCCCAGCGCCCCCAGTTCGTGGGGAGGCCGTCGAGGAGGGCGGAGAGGTCGCCGGGCGTCGGGCCGCCCTCGGCCGCCGTCGGTGTCGCCGCGGCGGCCATCGCGAACACCGCGCCACAGCCGCGGAGGAACCCGCGTCGGTCGATGCCGGTGCCACAGTCACAGTCGTCGTTGTCGAAGGTCATGGGTGTCGCCGCGACGGGCACTCCGGCCGGCGCGACGACGGTGATAACCAGCGGAACCCGAATAAATCACCTACCGTATATGTCAGGGGCTGTCATACCGCTCGTGGACCCGCATCTCGATGGGCGAGGTCGGCCGCGTCGTGATGCTCGCGGCGAGGTCCAGCGACGGGTCCGAGACGAGTTCGAGGTGGTACGTCTGCAGGATGCTGGCGAGCACCAGCCGCGCTTCCATCATGGCGAACCGGTCGCCGATGCACCGCCGGGGCCCGCCACCGAACGGGAAGTAGGCGTATCTGGGCAGTTCGGCCTCGAAGTCGTCGGTCCAGCGGTCGGGCCGGAACGCCATCGGGTCGTCGTAGTGTGCCGGGTCGCGGTGGACCGTCCACTGGGGCATCGAGACGGGCGAGCCGGCCGGAATCCGGTACCCGTCGAACACCACGTCCTCGGTCGGTTCCCGGATGATGGCGTGGACCGGCGGGTAGAGCCGCATCGACTCCTTCACGACGCGTTCGAGGTAGGGCAGGTCCCCGAGGTCGGCCACGGTCGGGGTCGCGCCATCGAGATTCTCGTCGAGTTCCGTCACCAGTCGGTCCTCGATGTCTGGGTGCTGGGCGAGCACGAACAGGGTGAACGACAGCGAGAGCGCGGTCGTCTCGTGGCCGGCGAGGAACAGCGTCATCACCTCGTCGCGGAGCTGCTCGTCGCTCATCGTCCGGCCGTCCTCGTCCTCGGCCGCGAGGAGCGCGGAGATGACGTCGTCGCCGGGGTCGGCGCGGCGCTCCTCGATGATGTCCTCGACGACCGCCTCGAGCACCTGCATCGCCTCGTCGAACCGTCGCTTCCCCGGGGTCGGCACCCAGTTCGGGACCATCGACGAGGAGAGCGACTCCGCGTAGCCCATCACCACGTCCAGCGCCTCGGCGACGACCTCGGTCCGGTCGCTCACGTCCACGCCGAACAGCGACCGCGCGACGATCTCGCCGGTCAGGGCCAGCATGTCCTCGTGGACGTTGCGGACCTCGCCGGGGGTCCAGGTCGCCAGTTCGTCCTCGGTCTCCTCGACCATGATGTCGGCGTAGTGCGTGAGGGCGTCGGGGGCGAAGGCGGGCTGGATGCGGTGGCGCTGTTTGCGCCACTGCTCGCCCTCGCTGGTGAGCAGGCCCTGGCCGACCACCGGCGAGAGCAACGTCTGGAAGATATCGCCCTTGATGAACTTCTCGTTCTCGTGGACGAGGACGCGCTCGATATGCTCGGGGCCGGTCAGGAGGTAGAACGTCTCGGTGAGCACGTCGAAACTCGCCACCGGGCCGTAGGTCCGGGCGACCTTCGTCCGGAAGCCGAAGGGGTCGCGCTGGAAGTCGAGGGTACTGCCGAGGACGGGGAGGCCGCGGGGACCCGGCGGCCGCCAGTCCGTCGTCTGCTGGGGCATGTGTCGCCCCTTGGACCCCTCCGGCTATGAAACGCACGACGGCGGGCCTACACCTGCACCTGGTTCTCCAGGCCCTCGTACTCGCCCGTCTCGGTGACGTGGCGGACGTTCGAGGCCACGATGTCGGCGAGTCGCTCGTAGTAGTGCGGGGTGTGCCCGGCGTTGTGCGGGGTGATCTGGACGTTGCCGAGGTTCCAGAGGTCGTGGTCGGAGGGCAGCGGCTCGGGGTCGGTCACGTCCAGTGACGCGCCGCGGATCCACCGGCTCCGGAGCGCGTTGAGCAGCGCGTCGGTCTCGACGACCGGCCCGCGGGCGACGTTGACGACGACCGCCTCCGGCGGAAGCGTGACGAGTTCGGAGGTGCCGACGAGGCCCTCGGTCAGGTCGGTCAGGGGACACGCGAGGACGAGGTAGTCGGTGCGGGCGAGGGCGTCGTGGAGGGCGTCCTCGTCGAAGCCGATGACCTCGTCGGTCGGGCCGCCCTTGTCCGGCGAGTAGCGGACGCCGACTGTCTCGACGCCGAAGCCCTCCAGGCGCTTCGCGGTCGCCTGCCCGAGCGCACCCAGGCCGACGATGGTGACGGTCGAGCCCTCCAGCTCGTGGGTCTCGTAGCTCCGCCACTCGCGCTCGCGCTGACGCCGGAAGCCCTCGTGGAACCGCCGCGAGAACGTCAGGATGGCCCCGAGGACGTGCTCACCGATGTTCGGGCCGTGGACGCCCGAGGCGTTCGTGAGGGTGACGCCCTGCTCGGCCAGACGGTCCCGGGGGAGGTGCCCGGTCCCGGCGTAGGCGCAGGCGAACAGTTCGAGGTTCTCCGCGTGATCCAGCAACTCGTCGGTGAGCCACATGCCGGTGACGATCTCGGCGTCCTCGATACCCTCGCGCTCTTCTTTCGGGGTGCGGGCGAGGGTGACGTCGTGGTCCGGCAGGCGGTCGCGCAGGGCCTCGGCGTACTGCTCGATGGGGATTCCGTGTGCGCCTTTTCGAAGCACCAGCACGGCTGGGGCGTCGCTCATGGCTGGCCGAAGGAGGGCCGCGGGCTAACGGGTTACGGGATGGGGCGGGGCTTGCCGGAACTCGCAGCGGCCGGGCAGGGTGTGACAGACCTGTTGGCTGCCAAATCGTTTATGACGGACTGCGACTTTGGCATGGGTATGTTTCGCACCGCCAGGCGAGCCATCACGGTCGTGAACCGACGGCCGGCGGTGCTGCTGGGTGGGTTCGGGCTGGCGGTGGCACAGGGCATCGCCCTCCTCGTGGGCTGGACCGTCGCCACCGCGCTGGGCCTCTCGCTCGCGCCGGCGGTCGTGAGTGCGACCCTGGGCGAGAGCCTGGGTGCACTGGCTGCGGGTATCGTCGCCGGTTCGGCGGTCTGGGGCCTGCTCGCGCCGGCGGCCCTCGCCGCCATCTACCACCTCGGCCGCGAGACCCTCGTCTACGGGACACGCGGGGACGACCTCCCCGCGGAGGCCCGTCACGCCGTAAACGCAGTACGGGCGTACTACACCGAACTGCTCGCGGCCGCCGGCTGGCACCTCCTCGTCCGCCTCGTCGCGACCCTCCTCGCCTCGTTCGTCGTCTTCGGCCTCCTGCTCGTCGCGCTCACCCCCCTCCAGTTCCTCGGGTACCACACCCCGCTCGCGCTCCCCTGGGTCGACCCGGTGGACTACGGCATCCTCGCCCTGCTGGTCGTCGCCGGCGCACACGTCACCGGCGGCCTCCCGGTTCGCTTCTTCGACACCGTCTCGCTGTTCGCCGCCGAGCGCCCGAGCCGCGCCTGGGCGACGAGCCTGCGCTTCGCGCTTGTCCGCCCCGAGAAACTGCTCCGGTACGCCGTCGGCGTCTTCCCGCCTACGGCCGCCTTCGCCGTCGTCTTCTGGCTCACCGTCGAGGCGCTTCCCGGGCCGCTCGCGCTCCCCCTGGCCGGGTTCGTCTTCGTCGTCCTGGGCGGGTTCGTCGCGGCCTACACCCGGGCGTTCCACCTCTCGTTCTTCGAGTACACCGTCTCGCCGACGGTCTGCCGGCTGGCGCCCGCCGAGGCCGCGCCGGTCCGGTCGGTGACGGCCGAGGAACTGCCCGTGCTGACGGACAAACCGCGGACGCTCGCGAAGGTGCTCGTGTTCGTGTTGCTCGTGACGAGCGCGGGGGCGGTCCGGGTGGCCGACGTCGGTGGGACGGGTGACCCCGGCGTCGAGACGCCGACCGACCTGGACCGACTGGACGGCGATGGAGGTGCCAGTATCGAGCCCGCCGGCACGGACGCGAACGCGAAACCCGGTGCCATGCCGGAGACGGAGAAGAGCGGGGGCGGGACGGTGACCGACTGGCTCTGGGACGTCGCGCTCTACTGACGCCGACCCACGCTCAGTTCCCCTCGAACTCGGCCTCCTCGTCGCCGAAGAACGCCGCGTAGCCGCGCTCGTAGTCGCCGGAGTTGGCCAGCCGCGAGATGGCGTCCTTCTCGGCCGAGAGCTGTGCCGAGAGGGTCCGTTCGTCGGACTTGTCCAGCAGGCGCTTGACCGTCCCGAAGGCCTTCGTCGGGCCACCGGCGAGGTCGGTCGCGACCGCGTCCACCCGGTCCGGCCAGTCCTCGTCCGCGACGACCTCGGTCGCGAGCCCGTCCTCGACGGCCTGTTCGGCCGGGATGGGTTCGTCGAGCAGGGCGATCTCGCGGGCCTTCCGGTAGCCGACGAGGCGCGGCAGGAACCACGTCGAGCCGCCGTCGCCCGACAGGCCGATGCGGGGGTAGGTGAACTCGAAGCGCGAGTCCTCGTGGGCGAGCACCACGTCGCCCGCGAGCGCGAGGCCGAGGCCGCCACCCGCGGCGACCCCGTTGACGGCCGTGATGGTCGGCTTGGGCGCGGTCGCCAGCGTCTCGACCGCGCCGTGGAGCCGTCCCGCGAGGGTGTCGAGGCGCTTCGAGTCGGTGCTGTCGCCCTCGAACGTCGTGAGGTCGGCCCCGGTACAGAACGCCGGGCCGGCGCCCGTGAGGGTGAGACACCGGACGTCGTCGTCACCGGCGAGGTCGTCGGCCGCATCGCGGAGGTCCGCGGCGGTCTCCGGCGCCAGCGAGTTGTACTTCTCCGGGCGGTCGATGACGATGCGGCCGACGCCGTCGGTTCGCTCGACGGTCACGTGGTCGTAGTCGCTCATGTCCCGGCCTGCGCAGGGAGGCGACAAAAAGCCGCCGAGGCGGTTCGGGGGCTTTATTTGGGACTGCCGAGAGGGAACGAGGTATGAAGCGCGTTGACGTGGCCATCGTCGGCGGCGGGCCGGCCGGCACATGTGCCGCCATGGAAGCGGCCTATCACGGTGCGGACGCCCTCGTCCTGGAGAAGGGGGTGCCCCGCGCCGACCGAGAGGGCCTCGGCCCCGACTCGACGGACGCGGCCGGGATGCTCGACTACTGGGTCGACATCATGGACTTCGACCCCGACGAGTTCCCCGACGGCATCGTCCTGCAGGAGCTCGACGCGGTCGACTTCGTCGGCCCGACCGAGACGACGACCCTCCACAGCACCGGCATCGACTCCTCCTACGACGAGTTCGGCTACACCTTCCAGCGGGCCCGGATGGACGACTGGCTCCGCGAGCAGGCCGAGGAGGAGGGCGCGACCTACGAGGTCGGCGTCTCCGTCAGGAGCGTCGACTCGGACCTCGACGCCGAGTACCGCCACACCGTCCACCTCGCCGACGGCGAGGACGTCGAGGCGCGCTACCTCGTGCTCGCCGACGGCCCCCAGCGCACCGTCACCATCCCGACGCTGGACCAGTTCATGCCCGCGGGCAAGAGCGTCTCCGACGTGTTGAGCCCGCCGACGGCGAACCACATCGCCTACCAGGAGCACCGCGAGGTGCCCGAGGAACTGTTCGAGGAGGACCGCCTGAAGTTCTGGTGGGGCTGGATGCCCGGCGAGACCGCCTACCCGTGGATCTTCCCGAACGACGGCAACGTCGCCCGCATCGGCCTGACGATGCCCATCGGGATGACGCTCGACGACGTGGAGAACCCCGAGGCGTACCGCCTGCTCGACCCCGACGACGAGTCGCTCCCCCGCGCCGGCGAGTACATCCGCCGGCTGCTGGAGATCGAGTACGGCGACGAGTACGACATCGAGGAGGACTTCCCCCTCGTCGAGGACCGCGGGAAATCGGGCGGTACCGAGACCTACCCCATCTCCTCGACGAAGCCCATCGAGTCCCCGACCGCGGCCGGCATCGCGGTCGCCGGCGGCGCCATGGGCACCACCTCGGCGTTCCACGAGGGCGGCTACCACGTCGCCTGCCGGACCGGCAAGATCGCCGGCCGGCTCGCCGCCGTCGACTCGCTCGACCGGTACAACGACGTCTGGCGGAAGGCCGTCGGCGACGAACTGGTCCGGAACGTCACCTTCGCCGACATCGTCGCCGAGTACGGCCCCGACGACTGGGACGAGACGTTCCAGATGACGAACAAACTGCTCAGCGACGGCAGCGACGGCTCGCTCATCAAGAGCCGCCTCTCCGGTGGCATCTCCGGGCTGAAACTCCTCGCGACGTACAAGCGCACCAAGCGCTCGCTCCGCAAGAACGGCTACGTCCAGCTCACCGAGGACGACTACGCGGTCTGACCCGGCGCCCTTTCCGGCAGCCGGCGTCGCCTGACGACGTGTTTTTGTGCTGGCAGTCGAAGACAGGGCCATGACGCGACCCGACGCCGAGACGGACCCGTTCCTCTCCTACCTCGGCACCTACCGGCTCCCGGACCGCTTCGACCGCTCGGGGCGGTCGGCCGCGGTCGTCGGCGGTGCGATGGCCGGCCTCGCCGCCGCCCACGCCCTGCGGACGCTCGAGTACGACGTGACGCTCTACGAACGCCAGTCCTACGACGAGAAACGGGTGAACTGCGGCGAGGCGATGACGAACGTCTCGATGCTCCCGATGGCGAAGACCCGGACGAACGGCTTCGCGAACCACACGCCCGCCTTCGACGTGGAGGTCTACACCGGCGACACCGGTGCCCGCCAGCTCGCGGGCAAGGGCCGGTTCCCGTCGGAACACGGCTACGTCACGGACCGGAACCTCGTCGAGCGGACGTGGGCGAGACAGCTCGACGACCGGGGTGTCGACGTGGTCGAGAACCACGGCGTCTCGAAGGCCGAGTTCGAGTCCCTGCAGGCCGAACACGACATCGTCGTCGACGCGACCGGCCAGCCCTCGATGGCGAGCAAGGTCGAGGGCACGACCGGGGAGTACGCCGGCGCGATGACCGCCCTCAACGCCGACGTGGAGGGCGACTTCTCGGACCTCTACCCCGACTCGCTCATCATCTTCGAGAACTATCTGGGGTATTCGTGGGCGTTCCCGAAGTCGAAGACGAGAGCCAACGTCGGCATCGGTTGGGCACAGGACAAGAAGCCCGACGACTACATGGCCGCCTTCGAGCGCGCCTGCGAGCGCAACGACTGGCCCGTCCCCACCCGCGAGGAGGCCAACGTCTACACCATCCCGCGCGGCCCCTCGCTCGACCCCCGGCGCACCTACCTGCCCGAGAAGCGCGTCGTCCGGGTGGGCGACGCTGCCGGCATCGCGAACCGTTTCACCGGCAAGGGCATCTCGCAGGCCGTCGAATCCTCGTACCTGATGGCGAAACTCGCCGCCGAGGACAAGCTCGTCGACTACCCGCAGCACCTCTACCGGCGCCTGCGCAACGAGTACCGCCTCGCCTACATCGTCCGGGGTGCCCTGGAGGACGGCCGCCCGGACCTCCTCGGTGGCGTGATGGACGCCGTCTCGGGCATCGACGTGGAGGAGGTCGACCGCAACCCGAAGAAGGCGTTCCTCCGACTGGCGCGTCGCCCGAAACTGCTCGCGGGCCTGCTCCAGAACGAGACGATGCGGACCCGGCTCTACCGCGCCTACACCGACGACTGGGAGTACAAGCACATCCCGGGCGCGACGTGACCGGGGCGAGTCTTCCCGGCCCGCACCGAGTCGCAAGACCTTACCCCGGTCGCCGGCTACTCACGCCTGCGTGCCACAAGTCCCCGCTCCAAGCGAACCCATCTCGGCAGCGATGACGAAGCGGAGAACCCAGGTACGCGACATCGTAACTGCTGGTCGCGGCAAGCGACCCGCCCGGCACGAGGGTTTCCCGGTTGACGCGGCACGCCGCCAGGGATGATACCGGTCGTTAGTGTTCCGGGCGACAACTCCGAGTTCACCAGCGGTAGCTCCGCTGTGGACGTGTTCTCGCATCGCTGGTGCCTTCCGTGTACGACTCGTCTCGCGCGACCGAATCCTTATCGGGGACGTCCTACTATCTCAGACCACCATGGCCAGTTCGACGCGAGATGGGTCGCCACACGACGACGAGATCCGTCTGTGGCGCGAGGATAGCTGGTGGGTCGCCGAAGACGTCGAGTCAGGTGTCACCACACAGGGGGAGTCCCGCGAGGCCGCACTGGCGAACCTCGACGAGGCAGTTGCACTCCACAACGACGAGGTCGGCAGAGAACCGACCGACGAAGAACTCCGTGAGATGGGTATCGACCCTGCGGACAACGCGACTGGTGAACAGGAGCCGCCGGACGTTCTCGAATAGTCGATGGGGAGGAGAACGGTTCTCCGGCCGGGAAGTCGTGAAAGTGCTGGTCAACGTCGGCGGATTCGAGTGGCGTCGAACGACTGGTGACCACGCCCGATTGTACTACGAACATCCCACGAACGAAGACGACAGGCGGCGAGTCACGGTTCCACTACACGACGAACTCCGAACAGGGACGCTTCGTGGTATCGCCGACAGTGCTGGTGCGAGAGACTTCGAGGAGTTCTGTGAGTGGCTCGACCGTAATTCGTAGCCCTTGGCTGTGAATGCGGAGAACTCGATCTCTGTCTGAATCTACTAGTCGTTTGTCGATTGGTAGTGTTCCGGGCGACAGTCACTTCCTCACAGAGACACCTCTCGAACACCAGCAGTGTCGGCACGCACCGTGAACCACCGTCGACATACTTGTGTCTCGGTCCCGGAGTGGACGTATGCAACCATCCCACGTCCTCGTCCCGCTGGACGGGTCGCCACTCGCAGACGACGCGCTGGCACACGCACTCGCCGTCTTCGACTGTCCGGTGACGGTCTTGAACGTGGTGACGCCGCTCGATAGCGGCATGAGCGAGGGAGGTGTCATCGAGGTGGACTCGTCACGGGAGACGACCGCGCAGGAACGGGCCGAGTCCCTCATCGCGGACGCGAAACGCCGGGTCGAGGCGGCGGGCCAGACCGTAGACACCGCGGTCGAGACCGGCGACCCGGCGGAGACCATCCTCGCGTACGTCAGCGACCACGATGTCGACCACGTCGTGATGGGCGGCCACGGCGGGGAACGCAACGCACTCACCCGTCGTCTCCTCGGGACCGTCGCGTCGACCGTCGTCGGCGAATCCCCCGTCCCGGTGACGGTCATCAAGTGATCACACGCCGAGCACCGTGGCGAAGGCCCGGTAGAGCCCGAAGCCTATCACTATCGACGTCCCGAGCGTGAAGAACCAGAACCCGACGGTGAGACCGATCTTCCGGCGGGAGACGCCGGCGGAGCCACCGGCGAGCCCGCCACCGATCACGCCGGAGATGATGATGTTGTTGAACGAGATGGGGATGCCGAGCGCGATGGCGACCTGTGCGATGACGAACCCGGGCACCAGCGCGGCGATGGAGCGTCGGATGCCGAGCTGTGCGTACTCGCGGGACGTGGCCTGCAGCAGTCGTGGCGCGCCCATCCACGCCCCGGTGAGGATGCCAGTCGACCCGAGCGCCAGCAGCCCGATGACCGGCAGTCCCAGTTCGCCGCGGTAGAGGTTCTCCAGCGGCCCGGTCGCCAGTCCCACCTGGCTGCCGCCGCTGGAGAACGCGACGACGCTCCCGAGCACGATGAGGAAGGTCTTGACCCCCCTGTCGACGGAGGTCTGGGTTCGTCGGCGGATGAGGTGGAAGCTCACGGCGGCGAAGGCCAGCGTCACGACGACGGTGGCCACCTCGACGCCCCCGACGGTCAGGACCGGGACGACGCCCGAGACGAACCCGGCCACCGACTCCTGTGACGCACCCGTCGGAGACGGGATGATGCTCAGCTGGATGTTCGCGACGATGCCGCCGACGACGCCCGCGAGCAGGGGAATCGCCACCGTCTCCGGGATGTCGTCACGACGCAACATCTTGGCCGTGAGGTACGCGAGCCCACCGGAGACGGGCGGCACGAGCGCCCAGAACAGCGCGATGCGCCGGTACGTGTCGAACGCGGGTGCCCCACCGAGCGACAGCCCGACGCCGACCATCGCCCCCGTGGTCGCGAACGCGGCCGGCACCGGGTAGCCGGTGTAGACACCGAACGCCATGAAGGCGGTGGCGGTCAGGAGGCCGGTGGTCGCCGCCAGCGACGTGAACGCGATGCCGTCGATGAGCCCCGACCCGACGGTCTCCGAGATGCTCCCGCCCTGCGTGAGCGCACCCAGTGCGGCGAGGATACCGATGAGGAAGGCGGCGCGCATCGTCGAGACGGCGTTCGCGCCGATGGCCGGGGCGAACGGCGGCGAGTTGCTGTTCGCACCGAGCGCCCACGCCGTGGCGAAACTGGTGACGGTCGCGAGCGCGACGAGGACCCAGAACACGAGCCCCGTCATCGTCGGTGTGAGCGACCGCGGTCGGGTTCGGGACCGACAATCGGGGTACCGGTCCGTGCGGGGAGCCCCGTCTGGAGGTCGGCGCGGCCGCCGGCGGGACGAACCGACTGCTGGCCAGTCTGTACGCTCTCGTTTCCGACGAGTCTGGACCTGTCCGACCTCGGGTGATGCATCGTACGGGCTTCTCCCCGTCGGGGCAAAAGCGTTCGCGCTGGCGGCAGGACAGTTCGGGAGGACGACGCCTCCTGGCGCATCCGCGTTCGACTCTCCGACGTGACCGAGGGTGTCGGCGACGGCCCTACTCGCTCTCCTCGTCGCTCTCGTCGCCGTCCGGTGCCTCGTCGGTCTCCAGGAACCCGTGGTAGGGGCAGACGTACTCGTCCCGGATTATCTGCTCGTCGACGATGTCGAGGCCCAGCTCGTCGAGTTCGCTGGCGATGCGGTTGAGGTCGTCGTGGGTCTTGCCGATGGCGTTGACGTAGACGTTGCGCTTCCCGGTCATGATCTCGCGGACCGCCGTCACACCGTGGACCTCCCGGGCCTTCGTGGCGAGGGTGTCGCGCTCGGGCACCGGCGCGGTGCAGATGATCTTCGTGTAGAGCGGGTAGCCGGCCAGGTCGTAGTCGATGTCGACGTGGTAGCCGCGGATGATACCGCTCTCCTCGAGCTTGTTGAGCCGCGTCCGGACCGTGCTCGGGGAGAGGTCGAGTTGCTCGGCGATGTCGTTCGAGGAGGTCCGACGAGCGTCCTGCTGGAGGTGGTAGAGGATGGCCCTGTCGACGGAATCCAGTTCGCCGTCTTTCATGCTGGCGGGGCTTCGTCGCGGCGTGTCTTAGCAGTGTTCCATCGCCGTCGGTGTAGTGGCCCGTCACTGCCGGCGCGTGGGCCCTCGCACGCGTGTCCGGTTTCCCCTGTCGGTCGTATGCGCACCATTCCGATGACGACAGTAGATATTAACCGGGTAGATTTTGACGATTCGTCGATGGAATGCATGACTTTATACTAATCCGTGATTTAGGATGTGGTACGACCCCGTGTCCGGTCGTCGTCGAGAGGCCGGGCACACGTGCCACATCCATGCAACAGCAACCGACGGTACCGAGACCCCATGAACCGACCGACGACCAACCGAGCCACGACCGTACGGAGTTCGCCCGTTCCATCCCGGGACGCGACCGCGAGGAGGTGACGCCCGGCCCGGGCCACGGTCCATGAAGGAACTCGAACGCGACCTCGGCCTCCCCTCGGTGTTCGCCATCAGCATCGGCGCGATGATCGGCAGCGGCATCTTCATCCTGCCGGCACTCGCCCTCGAGATCGCCGGCCCGGCCGTCATCGTCGCCTACCTGCTCGCCGGGCTGCTCGTGGTCCCGGCCGCACTCTCGAAGTCCGAGATGGCCACCGCGATGCCAGAGGCCGGCGGGACCTACATCTACATCGAACGCGGGATGGGGCCCCTGCTGGGCACCATCGCGGGCGTCGGGACGTGGTTCTCGCTCTCGTTCAAGGGCGCACTCGCCCTCGTCGGGGGCGTGCCGTACCTGTTGCTCCTGTTCGACCTGCCGCTGAAGCCGGTCGCCATCGGCCTCGCGGCGCTGCTCATCCTGGTGAACCTCGTCGGCGCGAAACAGACCGGGCGCCTCCAGCTGGCCATCGTCGTGGTCATGCTGGCCGCCCTCGGCTGGTTCGCCGCCGGGAGCGCCACGAGCGTCCAGTCGGCCAACTACGGGAACTTCTTCGACGCGGGGGTCGGCGGCCTGCTGGCCGCCACGGGCCTGGTGTTCGTCTCCTACGCGGGCGTCACCAAGGTCGCGAGCATCGCCGAGGAGGTCGAGAACCCGAGCCGGAACATCCCGCTCGGCATCCTCGGATCGCTGGCGTTCACGACCCTGCTGTACGTGGCCATCGTGGCCGTCCTCGTCGGCATCACCGAACCCGGCAGCGTCGCCGGGTCGCTGACGCCGGTCGCCGTCGCCGCCGAGGTGACCCTCGGGCAGGCGGGCGTCGTCGCGGTCATCCTCGCGGCCATCCTCGCGCTCGTCTCGACGGCCAACGCCGGCATCCTCTCGTCGTCGCGCTACCCGTTCGCGATGAGCCGGGACGCGCTGGCGCCGCCGTCGCTCTCGACCATCAGCGAGCGCTTCGGGACGCCCGTCACCTCCATCACGCTCACGGGCGCGGTGCTGCTCGCGCTCATCGCGTTCGTCCCCATCCTCGAGATCGCCAAACTGGCCAGCGCCTTCCAGATCATGGTGTTCGTGCTCATCAACGTCGCCGTGGTCGCGTTCCGCGAGGGCGAGACCGAGTACGCACCGACGTTCCGGTCGCCACTGTACCCGTGGGTGCAGGGCTTCGGCGCGGTCGCCGGGGTCGGCCTCCTGACCCAGATGGGACCCATCGCGCTCGCCGGCGCGGCCGTCATCACGCTCGGGAGCGTCCTCTGGTACCTCGCCTACGTCCGCCCCCGCGTCGGCCGCGAGGGCGTCGCGACGGCCGCCATCCGGCGACAGGTCGGCAAGGGTGCCCTCACCGACATCGAGGCCGACGACGACCAGACCCACGAGGTCCTCGTCGCCGTCACGAAGGCAGTTGGCGAGCACCGCGAGCGCGCACTCGTCGCGCTGGCGGCCGACCTCGTCAGAGAACGCGACGGCCGGGTGGTCGTGGTCCGGTTCGAGGAGGTCCCGGACCAGGCGCCCCTCACCGACGAGGTGACCGTCCAGTCCTCGTCGGACCTCTCCTTCGAGACGCGGGTGGAGGCCCTCGCCGACGAGTTCGGCGTCGCGGTCGAGGCCGACGAGATCGTCAGTCACGACACGAAACACGCCATCGTCAACGTCGCCGAACACAGCGGCGTCGACGCCATCCTGACCGAGCACGAACCGCTCCGGCTCCGGTCGCGGCTGTTCGGCGACCCGGTCGACTGGGTCGTCCGCCACGCCCCCTGCGACGTGCTCCTCGTGGATAACGTCGGATACGACAGCCCGGAACGGGTCGCGCTGGCGGGCGACGGGCGCCCGTACACGGCGCTGGAGGTGAGCCTCGCCGAGGCGGTGGCCAGGGCCAACGATGGCCGCATCGCGCTCTGGGAGCCGGTCGATTCGGCGGACCCGGACGACCACGGCAGCACGGACGACCGGCCGGACACCGGCGGTGCCTACCGCGCCGGCCTCGCGGACGTGCTCTCGGTCCCCATGTCGACCGAGCCGGTCCGCGCCGACGGCGGTCGGCTGGCGAACCCGGACCTGCTGGTGCGAACCGGCGCCGACCCCCGGCTCCGGAGCGCGCTGCTCGACCGTCGGCCGGCGGTTCCGCGGCCGGGCTGTACGACCCTGACCGTCTACCCGCGGGCCGCGCGGCGGCCGTCGTTCGCCCGCCGGGTGCTCGAACGCTGGGTCTTCTGACCCGCCAGCGTCCGGGTTTCGGCCACCCCTCGATTCCTCACCGCTCCGCCTCGGCTGCCGCGGCCGCGCCACGGGGCGGCCGGTCCGTCTCCTCGTCGAACAGCCGCGCACAGAGCTTGCGCTCGCCGGCCCGGAGGTGCTGCATGAACGTCGACTGCGAGATGTCCATCAGGGCGGCGGTCTCCTCGCCGCTGGTCTCCCGGGGCCACTCGAAGTAGCCGGCGAAGTGCGCCGTCTGGAGGGCTTCGAGTTGCCGGTCGGTGAGGGCGTCCTCCAGAGCGGCCCGGAACTCGCCGCGGGTCTCCGTCGACCGCTCGCGCTCGCGCTGGGCGACGAGGGCGGCCCCGGAGTGCTGGGCGCAGACCGCCTCGACGACGCTGCCGACGGGCGCACTCTGGGGCAGTTCGGCGGTGACGCGCCCGCCGGCGGCGTCGGCGGTGAGCGAGTCCACCACACACCCCCGGTCGGCCAGCGTCGTCACGACGGAGTCGTCGCCGACGACGAACCGGACGACGGTCTCGTCCGGGCCCTCCGAGAGGACCTGCGCCGCCTCGAACCCGGCGTGGTCCGCGGCGTAGTCGCAGACGGCTTCGGCCGCCGCGTCCCGGACCGTGACGTACTCCACCGGGTCGCCCTCGGGGGCGACCGAGAGCCGGTCGAGGTCGACCGTGCAGTCGAGGGCGGCCGCGAGGTCGAACAGCGGCCCGCCGTCGGCGTCGCCGTCCAGCCGGAACGTGAGTTCGGTCACGCGGTCGGCGACGAGCGACTGCTTGCGCTCGGCGGCGTCGATGGCGTAGGCGATGGTCTCGCCCAGCTCGTCGAGGACGGACGGGTCCACCGCGTCGAGCGCGTCGGCGTCGGCCGCGTGGACGACGAGGGCGCCGTAGGAGACGTCCCGGTAGGTGAGCGGGACGGCCAGCGTCGCGGCCGACCCTGCCGGCGCGAACGCGGTGTCCTCGCCGGTTCCGGCGACCGCGGTCACGCCCTCCGAGAGGGCCCGGTCGACCGGGGTCTCGGCCGACGCCTCGTTCAGGGCGTCGACGACCGCGTCGAGGTCGCCGCGGTCGATGCCGGCGTGGGTGCGCTCTCGCACCGCGTCGTTGACCATGTTCCGGGTCGCGACCCAGGCGGCGTCGTAGGGGCCGGTCGCGGCGAACTGCTCGCAGGCCGCGCGCTCGACGTCGTCGCGGTCGTCGGCCTGCACGAGCCGGCGGTTCACCTCCCGGAGCACCTCGTTGGTCTCGTTGAGGTGTTCGAGGCGCTCCTTCTGGGCCCTGATGCGGAGTTCGCGCTCCTTGCGCTCGGTCACGTCGGTGTCGACGGCGACGAACCGGTCGACCGCGCCGGTCTCGTCCGTGATGGGGGCGACGGTCATGTCGACCCAGCAGAAGCTCCCGTCGCGGCGCTCGTTGATGATCTCGCCGTCCCAGACCTCGCCGTCGGTGATGGTGCCCCAGAGGTCGGCGTAGAAGGCGTCGTCGTGTTCGCCCGACCTCCAGAGGCTCGGGTCCTCGCCGACGACCTCCTCCGGGGCGAACCCCGTGACCGACTCGACGGCCGGGTTCGCGTACTCGATGGTCCCGTCGGTGTCGGTCAGGAAGATGGCGTGGCCGGCGTGTTCGACCGCCTTCCGGAAGCTCCGGAGCTCCTCGTTGGTCTCGCGGAGCCGGGTCTTGATGCGGTCCTCCTCCTCGACGTACTTCGAGAGGTAGTGGACGGTCGCGACCGCGAGCCCGCTGACGACGAGCCCGGGGAGTTCGGAGAGCCCGGTCACCGTCGTCGACAGCGCGGTCCAGGTCTGGCGCGCCGCCATCAGCGCGAGCATGAGCGTCAGGAACCCGAACCGGCGGTCCCGGCTCCGGTAGAGGAGCGCGAGCGAGTAGCCGACGCCCCCGAGCCGGAGCGCGATGGAGGCGGCCAGTATCGAGTTCACGGCCACGGGGCCCACCTCCGTCCAGTGTTCGGGCGAGTGCGGTGCATGGTCGAGTGTCCGGTCGCCACGCGGTAAAACCGGGACCCGCGTTTTCACGAGGCTGGAATCGGTCGGGAGCGCCACCTCGCGGCCGGTTCCGGCGGTATCTGGCGCGACCCCTCGCTGGCGGTGGCGCCCGGCGAGTTCCCGGGCCCAAACAGTATGGGTACCCGAAGATGGGGGTGTCTCGTCCCCGTCTCGAGGGTCCAACAGTATCGGTAGTACGCTCAGCCCCCTGGGGCGTGTCTGTCTACACGTGATGAACCCGAACCAGCCGCGGTACGGACGGGTGCCGAGAGGTGGTCGGCGATGAGTGGGGCCGACGACCGGGCCGACTCGACCCGGCGGCCCTCGGTCCCGGACACGCCGACGCTCGACCGGATGGTCGACGCGGAGACGGCCGACCCAGCGGAAGAACTCGCGAAGACCGACTACAGCACCGACCTCGGCGTGGCGATGGCCGAGGACGCGAAACGCGTCTCCCGGGGCGAGCTCTCCGGGGACGCCTACTGGGAGAAGTACGACGCGGCCGCAGAGGCCGAGTTCGGGGACGACTACCGCGCGACGCCGAACCCGGCCATCGACGGCGACGGCCAGACCGTCTCGCGCGAGACGGCCGACCGACTGGGCTGTTCGGTCGGCTCGATGGCCTCCGTCGCGGAATCGCTCGAACAGCCGGGCGAGGACGGCCCGGACGGCGACGAGACGTGGGGCATGGTCATCGACCTGCAGAAGTGCGTCGGCTGTGACTCCTGTACGGTCGCGTGCAAGGCCGAGAACCGCACGCCTCCGGGGGTCTCCTACAACGTCGTGATGGAGGAGGAACACGGCGAGTTCCCGAACGTCACCCGGACGAACGTCCCCCGCCCGTGCATGCAGTGTGAGAACCCGCCCTGCGTGCAGGTCTGTCCCGTCTCGGCGACCTACAAGATGGACAACGGGGTCGTCAACGTGGACTACGACCGCTGCATCGGCTGTCGCTACTGCATGATCGCCTGCCCGTACGGGGCGCGGTACTTCGACTTCGGCGAGAACTACGACGACGAGGTCGACGGCAGCGGCGAGGTGACGAGTCCGGAGTACGGCGTCGACCGTGGCCCCCGCGAGGACGGCAAGTCCCCGGTCGGCAACGTCCGGAAGTGCAGCATGTGCATGCACCGGCTGAACCGTGGCGAGGAACCAGCCTGCGTCGAGACGTGCGTGGGCGACGCCCGCAACGCGGGCGACCTGGACGACCCCGAGAGCGAGGTCGCCGAACTGGCCGACTCGACCCGCTCGTTCCAGCTCAAGGAGTCCGAGGGGACCGACCCCAACGTCTACTACCTCAAGTAGGACCATGGCAACGACCGAACTCGACTACGACCCCGGTTTCCGGAACGGACGGTTCCGCGTCGCGTGGTACGCCCTGCTGGCCGTCCTGCTGGCGGTCGGCGCGTGGGCCACGTGGCGCCGCATCAGCGTCGGCATGGCGAGTACGAACCTGTCGAGCATCGCGCCGTGGGGCGCGTGGGTCGCGTTCTACATCTACTTCGTCGGCCTCTCGGCGGGGGCGTTCCTCGTCAGCACGCTGGCGAACGTCTTCGAGGTGGAGGGACTGGAGAGGATCGACCGCGACGCGCTGTTCGCGGCCATCATCAGCATGGTCGTCGCGCTGCTGTTCGTCTGGACCGACCTCGGCCGGATGGACCGCATGTACCACCCCTTCATCTGGCGGCAGCCGACCTCCGCGCTCTCGTGGGAGGTCCACGCCTACGTCGCCTACATCGGCGTCCTCGTGACGGAGCTGTACTTCTCGATGCGCATCGACCTCGCCCGGGTCGCCGCGCACGCCGAGGGCTGGCGGGCGAGACTCTGTGGCCTGCTCACGCTCGGCCGGCGCGACACCTCCGAGGCGTCCCACGAGACCGACGAACGCTGGCTCAAGCGCGCCGGCCTGGTCGGCATCCCGCTGGCCATCTTCATGGTCCACGGCGGGACCGGCGTGCTGTTCGCGGTCGCGAAGGCCCGCCCCTACTGGAACAGCGGCCTGTTCCCGGTCATCTTCGTCATCTCGGCGGTGGTGTCCGGGACCGCCCTGGTCGCGGCGCTGTACGTCCTCCGGGCGAAGCTCCTCACCGGCGAGGCCCTCGACCGCGACCTGATGGACCGCCTCGGCCAGCTGCTCGGGGCGTTCGTCCTCGCCGATGCGGCCTTCACGGCCATCGACGCGCTCATCGCGCTCAACAGCCTGCACCCCCACGAGGTCGAGACCTGGCTCATCGTCCTGTTCGGCGAGATGTCGTGGTCGTTCTGGGTGTTCATGGTCGGCTTCGGCTGGGTCGTCCCGCTGGTGGTGCTGAGCAAGCGCGCCTGGCGACGCTCCGCCCTGCCACTGACGCTCTCGGGCCTGAGCGTCGTCGTCGGCATCGTCGCGGTGCGGTTCAACATCGTCGTGCCGCCACAGATACTGCCCGTCATGGAGGGGCTGCCACACGGCGAGTACTTCCCGAGTGCGGTCGAGTGGCTGACCTCGGCGGGGATGATCGCCGTCGGCCTGCTGCTGTACTCGCTCGGGGCCGAGGTGCTCCCGCTCCGGCCTCTCGACGGTGTGGGCTCGCAGGATGCATCGACCGCCGACCAGCCGACCGCCGCCACCGACGGCGGCGTCTCCGACCACGGAGGTGACGACAGATGAGTTCGACCGACGACCCGGACACCGACCCCGACGCAGACGCATCGCTCACGCGGCGCGACTTCGTGAAGGTCGCCGGCGGTATCGGCGCCGTCGCGGCCGGCGCGACCGCGTCCGTGAACCTCGACACGACCGACCTCTGGACCGACGACGCCGAGCACTACGTCGGTGACGACTTCGGCGACTACGGCGCCGACGACGTGCTCTACACCACCTGCGGGCAGTGCAACACCTTCTGCCCCATCAAGGTCCGGCTGGCCGACGGGAGCGAGACGGGCGAGTACAGCTCGCTGGTCCGCAAGCTCGCGGGCAACCCGTACTCGTTCCTCAACACCCAGCCGTTCGCGCAGGTGCCCTACGAGAGCGACCCCGAGGCGGTCGCCACCGGCGACCTCGAGGGGACCGGCGACGTCGACACCGACCGCTGGTCGGTCTCCGGCGGCCGGATGTGCCTCAAGGGCCAGGCCGGCATCCAGACCGCGTTCGACGCCTACCGCGTCCGCAAGCCGATGAAACGCGTCGGTCCGCGTGGCTCCGGCGAGTGGCGGACCATCTCGTGGGAGCAGGCGATCGAGGAGATCGTCGAGGGCGACGACGACCTCGGCCACCCGGGGCTGCGCGACATGTGGGCCTTCGCGCCGAAGGAGGAGGTCATGCGCGACTGGGAGGCGGTCCAGAACGACGAGATGGCCAAGGCCGACTTCGACGAGAAGTGGGGCGACGTGCTCATCGACACGGACCACCCCGACCTCGGGCCGAAGGCGAACCAGATCGTCGACGTCGGCGGCTTCCGGCGCAACTTCATCCGCGCCCGCCTCTGGAAGCAGGGGCTGGGCTCGGTCAACAGCATCCACCACGCCGGCACCTGTGGCTTCTCCAGCGTGATGGGGAACGTCCGGTCGTTCGGCGGCAAGAAGAAACGCCAGTTCGCCGACATCGAGAACTGCGAGTACCTGCTCGTCTGGGGCACCAACCCGATGGTCGCGAACAAGGGCCCGACGTGGCTCGCCCCGAAACTGACCAACGCCATCCAGGACGGCATGCGGATGGACGTGGTCGACCCGCGACTCTCGAAGACCGCGGAGAAGGCGGAGACGTGGGTCCCGGTCGAACCCGGCGCGGACGGCGCCCTCGCGATGGGGATGGCCCGCTGGATACTGGAGCACGACCGCCACGACGTCGAGTACCTGCGGAACCCGTCGAAGCCGGCGGCCGCGGCCGACGACGAACCGACCTGGAGCGACGCGACCCACCTCGTCCGGGTGGACGCCGAGGCCGGCCCGAAGGCGCGAGCAGCCGACCTCGGGCTGGTCGATTCCGACGCCGAGACCGCGGACGAGTTCGTGGTCGTCGACGCCGAGACGGGCGAGCCGGTGCCCGCCAGCGAGGCCGAGGCGGGCGTCCTCGACGTCGACCTCGAAGTCGACGGCGAGCGCGTCCGGAGCGCCTGGTCGCTCTACCGCGAGCGCGTGTTCGAGCACACCGTCGAGGAGTACGCCGAGATGGCGGGCGTCGAGCCCGACACCATCGCCGAGGTGGCCGACGAGTTCACCAGTCACGGGAAGCGCGCGGCCATCATGGCCTACCGCGGCCCGGCCAAGCACAGCAACGGCTTCCACAACCAGCGCGCCATCGCCACCCTCCAGCACCTCATCGGGAACTACGACTGGAAGGGCGGCCAGATAACGCCCTACGCCGGCTACAGTACGATGAGCGGCCGGTACCAGCTCGGGGCGGTCCCCGACGGTCACAGCCCGTGGGGCATCCCCCTGCTCCGCGGCGGCGTCAACTACGAGGACACGTCGCTGTTCGAGCGCGACGACGGCTACCCGGCGAAGCGGCCGTGGTTCCCCGTCGCGCCGCCGTACGCCGCCCAGGAGGTCTACGGGAGCGCGACGGACGAGTACCCGTACCCCATCGAGGCACTGTTCATCCGGCCGTACTCCAACAACCACGTGATGGCGGCGGCCGGCGGCGACCAGATTCCGGCCGTGCTCGAGGACACGGACGCCATCCCGCTGGTGGTCGCCAGCGACACCGTCATCGGCGAGACCAGCAAGTACGCCGACTACATCCTGCCCGAGCCGACCTACCTCGAACGCTGGGAGAACTTCGGCACCTACCCGAACAAGCGCCTCGCCGACGAGAAGATCAGCCAGCCGACGGTCCGGGTCGTCCCCGACGCCCGGCCGTTCGAGGACGTGCTCGTGGACATCTGGAAGGAACTCGACCTGCCCGGCGTCGGCGAGGACGCCATCCCGGACGCCGAGGGCGACCTGTGGCCGCTCCACCAGGCCGAGGACTTCTACCTCAAGCTCGTGGCGAACATCGCGTACGACCGCGAGCCGGTGGCCGACGCGACCGACGCCGAACTGGAGACCTTCCGGACGGCCCACGAGAAGGGCCTCGGCGACTACTTCGACCTCGACCGCTGGAAGCAGGCGGTCGAACCCGACGAGTGGCGCAAGGTCGTGACGGTCCTCAACCGCGGCGGCCGGTTCGAGGCGCCCGTCGAGGACTACGGCGACGCCTTCGCCGAGCACGGGTTCGACTACGACTACGCCGACCGCTACGACGACCGCTCGAACGCCTACGACGGCGAGCACATGCGGTACAAACTCGGTGCCCGGGCCGACTTCTACAGCGAGGTCGTCCCGAAGGGCAAGCACGCCTACACCGGCGAGCGCTTCGACCCACTGCCCCGGGTCGCGGACGTGCGCCACTACGACGGCTCGGTGCAGGCCGGCGTGGTCTCCGACGAGGAGCCGGACCGCCCGCTCCGGCTCATCAACTGGAAGCCCCGGACCCAGGGGATGCACCGCACGCAGAACAGCCCGTGGCTCCGCGAGACCCGGCCGGAGAACCCCCTCTGGCTGAACCCCGCGGACGCCACGGAGCGCGACATCGAGAACGGCGACCACATCGAGATCGACGCGGGTCGGCGCACCGTCGAGGGCGTCGCGATGGTCACGAGCGGTATCCGGCCCGGCGTCGTCGGCGCGATGTGGGGCTGGGGCCGCGAGGGCGACGGCGCGGTCGCGGAGACCGTCGACGGCGAGACCCGCGAGCCGGCGGGCCGCGACGGCACGACGCCCTACCGGTTCGCCGAGCCGATGCACGAGGACGCCGGCTACGCGAAGGGTCGCGACGCCGGCTTCGCCATCAACCACCTGCAGCCCCTCGACGCGGAGCTGGGCGACATCGGCATGAGCGACCTCATCGGCGGGAGCAACGCCCAGTACGACGCATTCGTCGAGGTCCGGAAGCGAGGTGACGGCGAATGAGCGCGGTCACCGCCCCCGGCGACGACCTGCCGGCGACCGACCCACAGGTGCTCCGGGCGCGCGCCCGGACCTACGACCTGCTCGCGGCCTGCCTCGACGGTGACGTCGACGTCCTCGCGGGTGCCATCGAGGACGGCGACTTCGCCCGGCTCTCGGCCGCGCTCCCGGTCGACCTCGCCCCCGACTTCGACGAGAATCCCGACCGCGACGCGCTCGCGGTCGGCTACGACAACCTGTTCGTCGTGCCGGGGCCGCACTACGTCCCGCCGTTCGCCTCGGCACACGCCACGGACCCGTCGGCCGACTACGAGTCCGATTCGGCCTACCACGCCGGCGACGCGGGCGGGGAGCTGCTCGGCGACCCCGCCGAGGCGGTCGCCCGGCTGTACACCGCCGCGGGCTTCGAGCCGACCCGGGGGGACGCCATCCCCGACCACGTCGCGGCCGTGTTCGAGTTCCTCGCCGCACTCGCGGCGACCGAAGCCGACCGGCGCGAGGCGGGCCGGCGCGAGGACGCAGACGGCCTGCGTCAGCTCCAGCGCCTCGCGCTCGACCGGCTCGGCTGGCTCGACACCTTCCACGAGCAGGTCCGCGAGGCGGACAGCGTCGAGGGCACCTTCGCCCGGCTCGTCGGCGTCGCCCGGACCTTCGCGGCGTGGGACGCCCGGGCCGGCGTCGGTGCCGCAGACGAGCCCGAACCGACCGCAGCAGTCGACAGCCGACACGATTCCCATGAGTGACGACGCAACCGCTTCCGACCTGCGGGACAGCCTCCGTCGCGTCGCGGACCCCGACCTCGACGCCGACGTGCTGACGACCGGCCTCGTCCGCGAGGTGACCGTCGAGGACGACACGGCCCACCTCGACCTCGCACTCGGGGCCGTCCACGCGCCGACCGACCAGCGCCTCGCCGACGAGGTCCGCGGGGTCGTCCGCGAGGCCGGGCTGGAGCCACACCTGACGGCGACGCCCGAGCGCGCACCCGGCGCGGACTCGGTGCTGCCCGGGGTCGACGCCGTCATCGCGGTCGCCTCCGGCAAGGGCGGCGTCGGGAAGTCGACCGTCGCCTCGAACCTCGCGGCCGGGCTCGCGGACCGCGGGGCCAGCGTCGGGCTGTTCGACGCCGACGTGTACGGCCCGAACGCGCCCCGGATGCTCGGGACGGACGCGACGCCAGAGGTCGAGACGGTCGACGGCGAGCGACGCCTCGTCCCGCCCGAGAACCACGGCGTGACGGTCGCCAGCGTCGGCTCGCTGGTCGGCGACGACGAGCCCGTCATCTGGCGCGGGCCGATGGCCCACAGCGCCCTGACCGACCTGCTCGACGACGTGGCCTGGGGCCGCCTCGACTACCTCGTCGTGGACCTGCCGCCGGGGACCGGCGACGCCCAGCTCTCGGTGCTGCAGAGCCTCCCCGTGACGGGCGCCGTCGTCGTGACGACCCCCCAGTCGGTCGCCACCGACGACACCCGGCGGAGCATGCGGGCCTTCGGCGAGTTCGACACGCCGGTCCTCGGCGTGGTCGAGAACATGCGGACGTTCGTCTGCCCGGACTGCGGGAGCGCCCACGACGTGTTCGGGTCGGGTGGCGGCGAGTCCCTCGCGGACGCGACCGACCTGCCCTACCTCGGGTCGCTCCCGCTCGACCCGGCGGTCCGCGAGGGCGGCGACGACGGGACGCCGGTCGTCCTCGGCGAGGGCGAGTCGGCCGAGCCCTTCCGGGACCTCACGGCCCGTATCGCCGACCAGGTGAGCCTGCTCCGGCGCCACCGCCGGATGAAGAACGTCGCCGACCCGCCCGAGGTGACGCCGTGAGCCGGGACGGGGCCACGACCACCGGGGTCGTCCTCGCCGGCGGCGACAGCACCCGGTTCGGGCAGGCCGAGAAGGCGACGGCGACGGTCGCCGGGCGGGCGATGGTCGACCACGCCGTCGCGGCGCACCACGAGGCGACCGGCCACCGGGTGGTCGTCGCCGGCGGCTCCCCCGCGAAGTGCGACCGACTCGCGCCAGCTATCGACGCGCCCGTCACGTTCGTCACCGACCCGCCGGGGTTCGGCGGCCCTCTCGCGGGGCTCGTCGCCGCGGCTCGCACGGTCCGGACGCCGACGGTCGTCGTGTCCGCCTGCGATATGCCACTCGTCTCGCCGGGACCGCTCCGGTGGCTCACCCGGGTCTGGCACCGATGTCCGGCTGCGGTCGACGCCGTGGTTCCCCGGGACGAGACCGGCACGAGTCAGCCACTCCTCGGGCTCTACGACGCGGCGGTCCTCGCCGACCCCCCGGTCGGTGGCGACGCGAGTCTCCGGGAGGTGCTGGACGCGCTGACCGTCCAGCACGTCTCGCCGGCCGACGAACCGGCCGGGTGCTCGCTCGCCAGGGCGACGACCAACGTCAACACGGCCCGCGAACTCGCCGCGCTGGCGCGCGAGGCGGGCGGACTGGACGGCGAGGGAGCGAGGGCGGGCTGTCGGTGCTGAGTGCCGGCGACGTCGCCGTGGGAGCCGCCACGCTTGCCCCGTACCAGCACCGTTAATCGGGTCCTGCGAGATATGCGGGGCATGGACGTCTTCGTCGCCGGCGGCTGCTCGTACGACACCATCGTCTACCTCGAGGAGTTCCCCCGGAGCCCGGGGACCCGAACCGCCCGTGGCTTCCAGGAGACCGTCGGCTCGACCGGCGTCGGCAAGTCGCTGAACCTCGGGCGCCTCGGCGTGGACGTGACGTTCCACGGGCTGGTCGGCGACGACCGGTACGGGGAAGCCATCGCGGAGACCTTCGTCGACGAGCCGGTGACCTTCCTCTCCGACGGGGACCCGAACGGGACCGAGCGCCACGTGAACCTGATGGACGCCGACGGGGAGCGTATCAGCATCTTCGTGGTGGAGCCGACGCCGGACCCGGACATCGACTACGACCGGCTCGAGGACCAGGTCGCCCGGAGCGACGTGGCCATCGTCAACCCCGTCGACTACACCCGACCGCTGCTCGCGGCGGCCGAGCGCCACGACACGCCCGTCTGGTGCGACGTCCACGACTACGACGGCGAGGACCCGCACTTCGACGAGTTCGTCGCGGCCGCGGACCGCCTGTTCCTGAGCGACGCGGGGCTGGCCGACCCCCGCGAGTTCATGCGCGAACAGGTCGCCGCCGGGACCGACCTCGTCGTCTGCACCCGGGGTGGCGACGGCTCCATCGCGCACACCGGCGACGGCGAGTGGGTCGAGGTCCCCGCCGGGGAGTTCGAGGTCGTGGACACGAACGGCGCGGGCGACGCCTACGTCGCCGGGTTCTGCTACGGCCACGCCCAGGGCGAGTCCGTCGAGACCTGCATGCGGCTCGGGACGCTCGCGGGCGGCCTCGCGGTCGAGTCGTGGGACCTCGCCAACCCCGCCCTCTCCCCCGACCGACTGGCGGCCGCGTTCGACCGGCGGTACGACGACGGGTGAGGGAGACGGGGGCAGAGAACCGGCCCCGGACGTGGCGGCTGCCGACCTGTCCGGGAGACGTACTCTTTTGTCCGTCTCGGGGGAACCATCGAGCATCCGACGATGGTCTCGCTCCCAGAACCGCTTCGCAGACTGGACCCGAGCCGCCGCATCCGCCACGTCATCTACTACCTCACCGGCCTCGTGGCGCTCGTGTTGCTGTACACCCTGGCGTACAACTACGCGCTGGCACGCCTGGAGGGCGTCGACCAGTCCATCTTCGCGTCGTTCGAGTTCGTCATCCAGACGATGACGACCACCGGGTACGGGCAGGACTCGGACCTCTGGAGCCACCCACTGATGTTCCTGTTCGTCGCCGCGATACAGCTCTCGGGTATCGCCATCGGCTTCTTCACGCTCCGGCTCATCATCATCCCGCTGTTCACCGGGGCCGAGGTCAACCTCGACGACCGGCTCAGCCGCAAGAACGACCACGTCGTCATCTGCGAGTACCGCCGCGACTCCGCGGTGTTGCTCGACGAACTCCGTGAACTCGGCATCGACTACGTCCTCATCTCCTCCTCGCGGGAGAACGCGGAGGAGCTCTCGAACCGCGGGTACGCCGCCATCCACGGCTCCCCGCAGGAGACGGAGACGTTCGAGCGAGCCAGCATCGACACCGCGCGGGCGGTCATCACCGACGCCGGCGACGCGAACGTCAACACGATACTCACCGTCAAGTCGGTCCGCCCCGAGGTCGAGGTCATCGCGCTGACCGACGACAGCGAGATGGCGGACGTCCTGCGGGCGGTCGGTGCGGACACCGTGCTGTCGCCACACGGCGTGCTGGGACACCGCCTCGCGGAGAAGGCTGTCGCGACGTTCAGTGCCGACCTCCGGGACACCATCGAGATCGGCGGCGACACGCGGCTGATGGAGCTGCCGGTCTCGGACACCAGCGAACTGGTCGGCCGCAAGATACGCGAGGCGAGGGTCAGGGAACGGACCGGCGCCACCATCGTCGGGGCCTGGATCGACGGCGAGTTACAGCTCCCGCCGAGCCCGGACGCGGTCGTCAAGCAGAACACCGTCCTGCTGGTGTCGGGCGAGGAGCGGGCCCTCGAGCAACTGAGCGAGTTCATCCGCCCGCCACGGTCGTTCACGGAGCACGAGCGGTTCGTCCTCGTCGGGCTGGGCGAGGTGGGTCACGCCGCCAGGTCGGTCATCCAGGAGGCCGGCGGCGAGGTCGTCACGGTCGACGTGGCGGACCGGCCCGAGGTGGACGTGGTCGGTGACGGCGGGTCCCGGGCGGTCCTCCGGGAGGCGGGCGTCGAGGAGGCCGGGGCTATCATCGTCGGCGTCCCGGACGATTCGGCCGCGCTCCTCACGACGGTCCTCGCACAGTCGCTCAACCCCGATATCGAGGTGCTGGTGCGCGTCAGCGACGCGGACACCACCCAGAAGGCGTTCACCGCCGGTGCCGACTACGTCCTGTCGGTGCCGCGGGTGAGCGCCAGGATGGTCGCGAAGGAGCTCCGCGGCGAGGACGTGCTGGCCCCGGCGAGCCAGATCCGGCTCGTCCGCGTGCCGACCAGTCCCTTCGCCGGGTCGACGCTCGCGGGCTCGAACATCTACGAGCAGACCGGCTGCCGGGTCATCGCCATCGAGGACGCGGCCGGCCAGACGGTGCCGGTCGACCCGGGGCGGGAGTTCACCGGCGACGAGCGGATGACCATCGTCGGGTCCGACGAGGCGGTCCAGCGGTTCCTCAAGCGGTTCGACGTGTCGCCGACGGAGTTCCGGTGAGCGCGGGGCGCCTTCACTCGCGATGGACAGTGCCGGAACCGGAACTTACACGAAGAATTATGAACGTACCGGCGGAAGCGTCCCCCATGAGCCGGTTCGAGCAGTTCGGGCACGAGCGACGGCGGCAGATATACCAGTACGTCGAACGTCGCGGTGCGGTCGAGCGCGAGGAGGCGCGCCAGAACGTCCTGGTGCGGCCGGAGAGCGCGTCGAAGCCGGCGCGGTCCGGCCCCGAGCTTGACCCCTCGGTCCCGATGCCGGCCGAGGAGTTCGACAGGCACGTCGCCGCACTCGTCGGCGACGGCTACCTCGAAGAGCGCGCGGGCAAGCTCCGGGTCGCGCTCCCCGTCGAGGACGAGGAGGCGACGGTCGAGCTTCCCGAGGCCGAGGCCACCGTCCGGCCGGCCCGGCAGGAGGACATCGCGGGCATCGTCGACGTCATCGAGGCCATCGCGGCCAGGGACGAGTACGTCGTCGCGAAGCGCCTCGCACAGACGGTGAGCCACGACGAGGTGCTCAGGCGGCACAACCGGAGCGAGAACCGCGTCTTCTTCGTCGCGACCGTCGACGACGAGCCCGTCGGCTGGCTCCACGTCGAGGCGGTGCAACTGCCGATGATGGACCACACCGCCGAGTTGACCGTGGGCATCCTGGAGGACTACCGCGGCCACGGCCTCGGGTCAACGCTGATGGAGCGCGGCCTCGGCTGGGCGCGCTCGCAGGGCTACCGGAAGGTGTACCAGAACATGCCGGCGACGAACGAGCAGGCGATCCGGTTCCTCGAGGAGGCGGGCTGGACCGCCGAGTCCGCCCGCGACGGCCACTACCTCATCGACGGCGAGCTGGTCGACGAGGTCCAGCTGGCCATCTGGGTCGACGAGTAGGTCGGGCGAAACTTTTCTACGGTCGCGGGTGAACCGCCGACGAGTACCACGTATGGGCGGGACACTGGAGTACGACGAGGCGGAGGCGCGCCGGGAGGAGGCCATCTACCGGACGCCCGCGGCGGCGGCCCGACGGAAGCGGGTCAGGGACCTGCTCGCGCTCGACCCCGGCGAGCGCGTCTGCGCCATCGGCTGTGGCCCCGGGTTCGAACCGCTCGAACTCGGCCGGGCCGTCGGGGCGACCGGCCAGGTCCTCGGGATCGACCGGAGCGACGCGATGCTGTCGCTGGCGGCCCGGCGTTGCGACGGCCAGCCGCAGGTGACGCTCTCGAAGGCGGACGCCCGGTCCCTGCCCGTGCCCGACGGGGCGGTCGACGCGGCGACCGCGGTGCAGGTGTACGAGTACCTCGACGACCCCGCCGACGCGCTCGCGGAACTGGCACGGGTGCTGCGCCCCGGCGGCCGCGCCGTCGTCTGTGACACCGACTTCGACTCGCTGGTGTGGCGGTCCGCGGACGACGAGCGCATGGCTCGCGTCCTCGACGCGTTCGACGACCACTGCCCCCGCCCCCGGCTCGGCTCGGCGCTGGCCCCGTACCTGCGCGACGCCGGGTTCCGTATCGAGCGCGTCGAGCCGAACACGATGCTGAACACCCGTCTCGACCCGGGCCGGTTCGCCTACCACCTCATGGCGTTCATCGAGGACTACGCGGCCGACCACGAGGCCATCGGCCCGGACGAGGCGGCCGCGTGGGTCGCGGACCTCCGCGAGCAGGACGAGGCCGGCGGGACGTTCTTCACCGTCACGCAGTACTGCTATCTCGTCCGGAAGGCGGCGCGGTAGCCCGTGCCGGTGGACCCGCCGCCAATGCTCAGTTCTCCGATACAACTTTGCCGCACGGCCGCGACCATCGGGTATGTCCTCCCCGAATCGCCGTCGGTTCCTGCTCGGCGCGGGCAGCGTCGCCAGCGTCGGACTGGCCGGCTGCACCGGTGTCCGGGAACGCCTCGGCGACCTCCGGCGCGAGTCCCCGGACCGCCGCGTCGCGCCGGACTGGCGGCCCGGACCGGGGACGTGGGCCGAACGCGGCCACGGCCCGGCGAACACGAAGCACAGTCCTCACGCGACGCCCCCGCGAGAGGAACCGGCAATCGCCTGGCGGCACGACCTCGACGGGTCGTACGACGGCGATATCGTGGTCGCCGATGGGAGGGTCTTCCTGGCGACCGATACCCACCTGCTGGCTCTGGACGCCACTGACGGGACGCTCCGGTGGGAGCACCCCCTCGACGCCCCGTGCCAGCTCAAGTACGTCGACGGCCGCCTCTACCAGCTGAACTGGGACACGCCCGAGTCCGACGTCGTGGCGTGGGCGTCCGACGGAACCGAACGGTGGCGCACGACCCTCCCCGGGCAACTTCGCGACGTGCACGAACAGGACGGCTACGTGTTCGTCACGGCGAGGGACAGGTACTGGACGCTGCACGCCGACACCGGGGCTGTCGTCCGGGCGCGAGACCAGTGGGTCCGGTACGTGGCTTCGGCGGGTGACGCGGTGTACGCGACCTACGGTGGGTCCCTCGTCCGGTACGACGTCGACGGACGGACCCTCGCGCAGCGGTGGCGAGCACGGAGTGACGCCGTGGGGACCCACGGGCGCCCCGTCGTCGTGGGTGAGCGAGTGTACGTGCCACGACAGGACTTCTCTGGCGACGGTGAGGGCGTGGTAGCGTACGACCCGGCCGGCGAGAAGCGACTCGGGGTCACGTTCGACGAGGGACCGCCACACCTGACTTGGACCGGTGATGGGCTACTCCTGGAGCCGACGACGACGGGCGACTGGAGCGGCCTGCTCGCGCTGGCCCCAGACGGGAGCCGGCGCTGGCGAACCGATGCGGTCGGAGGCGCCACCCCGATCGCCGCCGACGGCACGGTGTTCACGGGGTTCCCCCTGACCGCGCTCGACGCCCAGACGGGCGACCGGCTCTGGGAGCTGGACCTGGGTGGCCCGCGCCGGTTCGCGGCCGCGGGGTCGACGCTCTACGTCGGGACCCGCGAGGCCGTGTTCGCACTGCGAGCCTGACCTCGTGGGCGGGTCCAACACTTACCTCACGAGGGTGTGAAGAAGGCACATGGCAACCGGCACGGACCTCCTCGTCGCGGCGCTCATCTTCGGCGGTATCGGGCTGTTCCTGGTCGGCGCGGGCCTCCGCGAGGCCTATCTCGCGTTCCGGCTGTGGCGCATCCGACCGGTCCCCATCGGAGGACTCGACGAGGCCGCGGGGACCGTCACGGTCTCCGGGACCGTCGAACGACTCGACGAGACGGTGCGGGCGCCGCTGACCGGCACGGACTGTCTGGGGTACGCCTGGCGCGTCCTCGGGGTCCAGACGACCCGCGGGTTCGACGGTCGGATAGAACAGTCCTACCACCAGCTCGGCACGGGCCGGAAGGCCGTCCGGTTCCGGCTCCACGACCCGACCGGAAGCGTCGTCGTGGACCCGGACGGGGCGGCGCTCCGATTGCAGGAGGAGCACGTCGTCGACCCCGTCGACGACCCGGTTGGGCGTCGCGCCGGCACCCTGCCCGGGGTCGACTTCGACGGGCCTCGCCAGTACTACGAGGCGCGAATCGACGAGGGCGAGACCGTCGTCGTGCAGGCCGGCGTCCGCCCCAGCGACGACCCGCGCCTCGACGTGGAACGCGTCGGCGTCCAGCTCTCCGGGCGCGGCATGTACGTCTCCGACACCGGGCAACGACAGGCGATGCGACGGTCCGCGGGTGCGGCCGCACTCTCGCTGGTACTCGGGCTGGCCGCCCTCGCGGTCCTGGCCGTCATCGTCGGCGTGGTCCCGCTGTGACCGCCCCGAATCTGTAAGCCGGTTTCGCAGCGCTCGTCGAGTCGACGTCGCCGGGTCGCCGTCGTGGAGCTGACGACGAGTACCGGGCCGGCGCCGCGGGTCGCAGGGGAGCCGTGAGCGCTCAGAAGAGACCGAGTTGCTGGCAGGAGTCGAACCGGTCGTCGTCGAGGTAGACCGCGTCGCCGCGGCGTTCGACGCCGATTGGGTTCAACTCGTCGCCGCTACAGGGGCCGCTGGTGCAGAACCCGTCGTCGCAGTTGAACTGTGCGCCGTGCTTGTGGCAGACGATCTGTCCCTCCCTGACGAGGGCGCCGAGGCCCTTGTCGAGTTTCACGTCTGGTTCGTGGGGACAGGAGTTCTCCCAGGCGAGGACCGAGTCCCCGTTCCGGCACAGGAGTGCTTCGCGACTGTGCCCGCCCGCCGTGACCTCGAACCGGAGCGTCCCGTTCGCCGGGACCTCCTCGAACGCGGCGATGTGGTGTGGCCCGGGCGAGTTGCCCATTCCGTGTTCCTCTCGCATACCCTGACGTATTTAGGCCGCCCTAAAAAGAGTTGTCGAGGCGCGTTGACGGGTCACCAGAGCGAGATACCGGGACACCAGCCGGCGCCCGGCCCCCTGCGAGCAGTACCAGTTAGGGCCTATCGTGATAGCCGCCGGCCGCCTGGTATCGACCGATGCGACCGACCCGCACCCTGACCGTGCTCGTGGTTCTCCTGCTGGTCGCGGCGCCGGTCCTCGCGCACGTTCCGAACTTCCCGGTGGACAACACCAGCCCGGAGCAGGCCGTCGAGGTCCCGGACGCGGTGAAATCGTGGTCGTTCTACGACAGACTCGGGGACGGTGGCGCGAAGTACTACCGGGTCACGCTGTCGCCCGGCGAGCGCCTGCAGGTCGGGACGTTCACTCCCCGGGGCGGCGAGTTCACTCCCTCACTGGTCGTGATGAGTCCCTCACTGGAGGGAACCGGGGACGTGCCGGCGGGCGTGACGGTCCCCGAGGGGATGGGCGCCGTCGTGGTCGAGGGTGAACGCCCGGCGTCGGCCAGCTACGAACCGTTCGCGCCCTCGGCGAACTACCACACGGCCGAGTTCAGCAGGCAGGTCGAGACCGAGACGACGTACCTCGTCGCGGTCTACGAACCGGCGAACCGGAGCGGCCCTGCCGGGGTCGCACTCGGCTACAGCGAACAGTTCTCGCCGGTCGAGTACGCGATGGTCCCGTTCGACCTCGTCCGGACCCACCTCTGGGCGGGCCAGCATCCCCTCGTCGTCCTCGGCCCGATGCTCCTCGCGCTGGTGGCCGGTGCGAGTCTCACCAGGAATCGCTGGCGGGAAGACTGGGGGTCCGTCCCTGCCCGCCTCCTGTTGGCGGGTGGCGGGCTGTTCGTGCTCGGTAGTGGGCTGAACACGGCGCTCCAGATGGGGTTCGCCCTGCTCCGGACCGGGCCGACCGCCGGGGCGGTGGTCACGGGTCTGTTCGTCGTCGTCCCGGTGCTCTGTGGCGGCTGGGCGCTCGGGCTCGCACTCCGGGGCGACCTCGAACTCACCGCGGGCCGTCGGGCCGGTATCGCGGCCGCAGGTGGGCTGGCGCTGCTCACCTGGGCGGGGTTCATCATCGGCCCCGCCGCCCTGCTGGTCGTCGCGGTGGCTCCCGGCCGCGTGCTGAAGACGTAGAAGACGGGTCCAGAGTCGGCTGGCCTACAGGTCGGCGACGTCCTCGATGGCGTCGGTGAGAGCCTTGATGGACTCGAGGTCGTGTTCGCCCATGTGCCCGATGCGGAACGTCTTCTCGCCGAGGGCGGAGCCGTACCCGTTCGAGAAGACGTAGTCGTACTGCTCGGAGACTGCCTCGATGGTGGCGGCCACGTCGATGCCCTGGGTGTTCTCGATACAGCTCACGGTCTGGGACTCGTAGCCCGTCTCGGGGAACATGTCGAAGTGCTCGTGGGCCCAGTCGCGGGTGTACTCGGCCATCTCGCGGTGGCGCTGGTCGCGCCCCTCGTGCCCCTCCGCCAGCATGTGCTTCATCTGCTTCCGGTACGCGAGCATGACCGGAATCGCCGGCGTGGAGTGGGTCTGGCCCTTGCGGTCGTAGTAGTCGAGACAGCGCTGGAAACCGCCGTACCACGACGCCTCGTCCTTGCCGACCTCGCGGTCGTAGGCGTCGTCGCTGACGACGCAGACCGCCAGCCCCGGCGGCATGGCGAACGCCTTCTGGGTGGACGCGAAGATGACGTCGATGTCGTGCTCGTCGATGTCGACGTAGTCGCCGCCGAGGGCGGAGACCGCGTCCACGACGAAGTAGGTGTCCGGGTACTCCGCGACCACGTCGCCGATCTCCTCGATGGGGTTGCGGACGCCGGTCGAGGACTCGTTCATCACGGTCGCGACCACGTCGTAGTGCTTATCGCTCTCCTCGAGCGTCTCGCGGATGTCCTCGGGCTTGATGGCCTGGCCCCACTCGTACTCCAGCCGGTCGACGTTCTTCCCGAGTCGCTCGGCGACGTTGGCGTGGCGCTCGCTGAAGCTCCCACACGTCGGGACGAGGATGTTCTCGTCGACGAGGTTGAGCGTCGAGGCCTCCCAGAACTCGGTGCCGGAGGCCGTGAGGACGATGACGTCGTTGGTCGTGCCGAGGAAGTCCTTCGTGTCCTCGACGATGGTCGTGTAGAGGTCGGTCATCCGGTCCATCCGGTGGCCGAACATCGGCTGGGCCATCGCCTCGATGACGTCCTCGCGCACCTCGGTCGGGCCGGGGATGTACAGTGTCTTCTCGGGATAGTCGTCGGTATACTCGCGTTTCTCGGTCACGTGAACCACCTGAGTACGCTCCACTGCGTCGCCGGGTGGCATGGTACTTGTGATACCGGTTCCTTTGGCGCCGCGCCGCGGGCTCGCGAGGATAGTGGAAGATGGCAGGAATGGCGGCCGTCGGGTGGCAGACCCGGACCGGGCGACAGGTACCGGCGGCGGTGGCAGCCGCGCCGGCGAGGACGTGCACTGTGGTTGGCAGACAGGAACTCGCCCCGCCCATGGTAGTGTATGGCAGACGTTCGGGGCGGTGCGATGCTCCCTGTCGGGTGATTACCTCACCCTCACACTACCGTAGGCGCGCCGCGAAGATAACCGATCCAGTTCCCGACAGGTGACGAAACCACGGGGCGGGAACCGGGCCCGACCCCACGCAGGAGCGTCCTCAGGAGAGCCAGGAGGCGTCGGCGACGATGCCGCCCCGGTAGGTCCAGACCCGGCGACGGCCGACCAGCACGCCGCCCTCGTCGCCCGTCGTCAGCGACGCCTCGTCGAGGTCGCCGTCGCGGAACGTCGCCTCGACGTCGACCGTCCTGTCGGCGGCGGCCTCGAAACCGTCGTAGATGAACGCGGGGCAGGGCGCTGCGTCGGGCCCGTCACGACGGAGGCGCACCACGACGACGTCCTCGCCGTCGTGGCCCGTCCGGCGGGCGACCGAGACGCGCTCGAGTTCGTCGGGGGCCACGTCGACCGCCGCCTCGGCGAGCAGGGACGAGAAGGCCTCCGAGCCCCGGAACAGGCGCTCGTACCGCGTCGCACCGGCGTCGTCGAGCGGAGCCTCCTCTGTCATCGTCCAGAGTATCGCGGAGGTGAGTGATGAGTCCTCTGGCAGCCGGGGACCTGGAGTGACTGCCGGTCGTCAGTCGTCGCTGACGCCGAGGTCGGCGTCGTTGTCGTAGACCGTGAACCGGCCGACGTCGACGTGTTCGGAGAGCGTGTAGGCGCCCCCGACCAGCAGGACGAGGCCGATGAGCAGGGCGGGAACCGCGGGCAGTCCGTAGCCACTCGCGAGGAAGAGCAGGGTCGCGATGACCCCCGCGAGGACCGCGTACGGTATCTGCGTGTTGACGTGGTCGACGTGGTCGCTCGCCGCGAACATCGACGAGAGGACGGTCGTGTCCGAGATGGGCGAGCAGTGGTCACCGAACAGCGCGCCCGTCAGGATGGCCCCGATGGCCGACGGGAGCGGCGCGCCCAGCTGGTAGGCCAGCGGGACGGCGACCGGGAACAGGATACCCATCGTCCCCCAGGAGGTGCCGATGGAGAACGCGATGAGCATCGAGGAGACGAACACGATGGCGGGCAGCATCGCGGCGGTGATGACGCCCTCGGAGATGCCGACGATGAAGGGGCCGACGCCGAGCGTCTGCGAGACCGCCCCGATGGACCACGCGAGCGAGAGCACCGCGACCGGGAACATCACCATCTTGAAGCCCTCGAAGATGGCGTCGGAGACCGGTTCGAGGCCGACGCGGGCGTGGCCGACGAGGATGGCGAGGATGCTCCCCGCCCCGGCGAAGGCCGCCCACAGGATGGCGTTCGCGGTCGAGGCGTTCGAGATGGCCTGTACGAGGTTGTTCCCGAGCGTCTCGAAGTTCATGCCCAGCAGGGGCGTGACGACCGCGTCGACGGTCAGACCGCCGGTGAACAGCAGGCTGAACCCGGTCATGAACACCAGCGTGACGATGGGCACCGCGAAGTACCACCAGCGCGGGTCGAGGTCCTCGGGCGTCTCGATGTCGTCCTCCTGCGTCTCGATGAGGGGGTCGGCGTCGTCGCGCAGGACCTTCCCCGTCTGCTCGGCCCGCTGCTCGGCGCGCTTCATCGGACCGAACTCCCAGTCGGTCAGGATGACGATGAAGACGAGCGCCATCGCCAGCAGGCTGTAGAAGCGGAACGGGAGGCTCTTCAGGAACATCACGAACGGGTCGGCCTGGATGCCGAGGTTCGTGAACTGCTGGCGGATGAGCCCGACCTCGAAGCCGAGCCAGGTCGAGACCACGGCGACGCTCGCGGTCGGCGAGGTCGTCGAGTCGAGGATGTACGCCAGTTTCTCGCGGCTGATCTCGAACGTGTCGGTGATGGGGCGCATCACCGACCCCGTGATCATCGTCGACGCGTAGGAGTCGACGAAGATGAGCATCCCCAGGGTGGCGGTGCCCACCTCCGCCTGCTTGCGCGTCTGGATGCGCTCGGCGATGCGGGTCGCGAGCGCCGACATCCCGCCGGAGAGGAATATCATCCCCAGCATCGCGCCGACGAAGAAGGTGAACAGCAGCAGTTTCATGTTCCACGTTGCGGTCACGTTGCTCACCACGAACTCCAGGGCACGGGCCGCACCGGCGATCGGGTTGTAGCCGGTCAGGATGGTTCCACCGAGCCATATCCCCGCGAACAGCGACAGCAACACCTGTCGCGTCTTCAGGGTCAGGCCGATGGCGACCAGTGCCGGGAGCAGGCTGATGACGCCGTGTGTTTCTCCAGGCATCAACCGGAGTTGCTAAGGCAATCTGAAAAGATTGGTGTTCTGACGGCGCAACTGTTACGTTTCTGTCCCTACTCGGCCCAAAATATGCGTATTCGTGATTGCATCCGTTCACATTCGAACATCGTTCACCACCTGCACGGTCGGCGCGAGACCGGTCCGGTCACGCGGTCGAGACGGTACTCCCGTCACCCGACCGGGGTGGTCTCGGTGACGAGCGGGAACGTGACCTGTCGGCGGACCCGGTAGCGCCGCCGCCCCAGCGTGGTGTCCTCGCTGAGCACGACGTCGAGGTCGAGGAACAGCTCGGCGACGGGGTGGACGCGCGACGGTTCGAGGACGAACTCGAGCGTCAGGTTCGCGTCGCCGGGTGCGCGGCCACGGACCTGTCGCCCGAGGTCGGCGGCGCGCACCACCGTCCAGCCCGCGGCGTCGGTCGTGACCGAGAGCGGGTCCCAGCGGTCGTCCACCATCGGCCGGACGTAGACCGCGGCTTCGTGGGCGCTCCCGTCGCTCGGTGGGGCGCGAAGTTTGAGGGCGATGCGCTCGGTCCGGAGCCCCCTGCGGTGGTGGAACAGGGCGAACATCGGAATCCGGGGCTGCCCGGTCGGCTCGGCGGGCACCGGCGTCACCTGTCGAACCGTCAGTACGAACGGCAGGTCCTCGCCGCCGAACAGCTGGTGGCGCTCCATCCCGTCGCGGTCGACGGTCTCGCCCGTCCAGTCGATGGTCGTCTCCGGGCGGGTGCTCCGGCTCCCCAGGCAGCCAGCGAGCGAGAGGAGGCCGCCGGCACCCGCGGTGGCGAGCCATCGCCTGCGGGAACAGCGGGGACGCGAGTCCGGTATCATGCCCGAGATACGACGTATCGACCGATAGCTGTGCCGTGAGACTAGCTGTCCTCGTGCACTGCCGCCGGTTCCTCGCCCTCCTTCGTCCACTTCTTCTCGACGGCCCCGTTCGCCAGCACGACCACGTCACCGCCGTCGAGTTCGATGCGGGACTTGCGCAGGCCGATGCTCCTGACCTCGCCGGTCACCCCGTCGGTCGTCACCCGGTAGCCGGGGTTGAAGTCGGGGTCGCGCAGCAGGTAGACGCCGGCGACCGTGTCGGCGATCATCCCCGAGAGGGCGTAGGAGACGCCGAGGGCGATGAAGCCGGTCGCGGTGCCGAGGCTGGCCGCCACGTCGCCCATCCCGAGTATCTTGAGCAGGGCGAGCCCCGCGGCGAACCAGAGGAACAGGCCGGCGACGGTCACGCCGAGGCTCACGATGAGGTCCTGCTCGTCGGGGTAGATGGCGTCGAGGGCGCTGCGCGTGATCCGCAGTGCGATCTTGATGCCGACGTAGGAGAGGGTGAGGAAGACGAGCCCCATGACGAGCCGGGGGAACGCGTCGAGGACGCCCGCCTGGAAGGTGGTGAAGGTCTCCTGTACGAGTTCGACCAGGAAGTCGGCTGGACCGGCCATGGGCCGGTCGTCGAGTGCCGCGGACAAAACGGTTGGGTGACGGGACGTAGGCGGTCACCCCTCGTCGGCGCGGTCGCCCAACCGCCCGGCGAGTTCCGCCGCGACGCCCGTCAGGTGTGCCGTCCCGAACAGGGCGACGAGGAGGCCACCGAGCGTGTTGTACCCGAGGTCGAGCAGGGTGTCGTCGAGGCCGTACTGGGTGAGGACCGTTCCGGTCCCGAGTGCCCCCGCGAGGACGCTGATGTAGAACTCGAGGAGTTCCCACACGACACCGAAGGCCATCACGAACACGAGCAGGTAGACGAACAGGAACCGTGGCGGCAGGACGATGGCCTCGGCGTGTTCGTCCAGTGCCCGGGCCACGGCGTAGGCGACCCCGGCGACGAGCGACGACGACAGCGCGTGGGTCATGTGGTCCCACCACCACGTCGAGCCGTACAGCGTCGCGAGGTCGGCGCCGGGCAGTGGCAGGGTCCCCAGCGCGTGCAGGAACATCGCGACGGTGATCCACAGCACGAGGCCGACGCTCATCGTGAACCGGTAGTTGCGTTCGAGGTACGCCGGGAGGAAGGTCACACAGAGCCCGACGGCGGCGTTGACCACGACGCCGGCGTTCCCGAGCCACACCCCGACCGACAGGATGCCGAACATGACCGCCTGCAGGGTGTGGACGAGGGTGCCCTGTCGCTCCGGCGTGAGCCCGACGCGGCGCGCGACGCTCATGCGACCTCACCCTCGGCGGGGGTCGCGCCCGGGGCCGGGAGCCCGAGCTGTCTGCGGAAGTACCACCGGAAGACGAGCCCACCGACGACGCCGCCGAGCAGGGCCGCGGTGAACACCTGCATCAGCTCGGTGTTGGTCGCGACGAACCCGGTCCCGAGGTAGGTCGCCGAGAGAGCCGACCCGACCGCCCAGTAGCCGGCGAACGCCAGCGTCGTGAGGACGGTGAACGCGACCGCGACCGCGGCCGTCATCCGGACCGTGGTGACCAGCTGGAGCGTCGCGACGAGCAGCATGCCGAGGCCGGCGATACCGACGCCGGTGACCACCATCCCGACGAAGGCGGTCGTCTCGAACGCGCCGCCGAGCAGTGGCACCACGGCGAGCAACAGCAGTGGCCAGGGGACGGTCGTCGTCCACGACCGCGAGACGAGTGCCGGCGCGACCGCGATCAGCACCGCACTCAGCCCGAGGACCACGTCGACCACCCTGAACCGGAGCAGGCTGGACAGCGTCGCCAGTACCAGGAGGGCGGTGAGGACCCATGCGACGCCGGCGTTCACGCGACTGTGCGATTCGAACCATTCCCGTCGTAGCTCTTGGCTCATGTCTCCCCCTCGAGGACCCTGCCGGCCGGAGCAACCGCCCCGGTCATGCGTGTCAGTGCCTCACAGGAGCGGAGGGGACAGGCTCGAATAAGGATTTTTCGCGCCTGCTGGGGGGTCGGTCGATGCCGGAGCGACACATCGTCTCGGCGTCCCCGGTGTGCTCCTGCACTTATCTGCGAAGCGCCCGTCTGACCATGCATGGGACTGTTCCGGAAGTTCGGACGGCGGGTCGGCCGTCTCACCGAGGAGGCCCGCGAGGCGAAGGAGGCGCACGCCACGTATCGCTGTACGGAGTGCGAGGCAGGGTTCTACGAACACGAGGGCGAGTGCCCGGAGTGTGGCGGCCCGGTCGTCGTCGAGGCTGATGACGAAGCGGACGACGAGCCCGCCGACCGCGAGCAGACGCCAGACTCTGCGCGAACGGACGACCCCGAGTAAGCCGCCGGCCAGCGACTGCCAACGTTTTTGTCGACCCCACGACAGAGGCCACCATGGCCGACGATGGCGACGACGAGCGGTCGCTGGCGCACGAAGCCGTCGGCGTCGTCACCGGCGTCGCGACCGTCGTGCTGGCGCTGGTCGCGGGACTCGCGGCCGGCTTCGAGGTACTGCTGTTCCTCGTCCGCCTGTCGAACCGTCCCCGGTTCGCCGGGCAGGTCGACACGCCAGCGGTCGCGGTCGGGCTCCTCGCCGTCGTACTCGTCAGCGTGGCCGTCTTCCTCGCCTGCATCTACGTCGCCTCGCGGCTGTTCGAGGCGGTCGAGACGCGGGTGACCTGAACGCTACTCGTCGACGCGAACGAGGACCTGCGTCGCGAGGGGTTCCGGGAGGCTCTCTGCTCCCTCCTCGCCAGCGACGTCGACCGTCACCATCCCGAAGGGGGCGACCTCCGCGACCGTGAGTCTGGCACCCGGTTCGATGCCGGCGGCGACCAGGTACGAGAGGGTCTCCTCGTCCTGCGTGCCGATGCGGGTCACCTCGGCGGCAGTTCCCTCGGCGACGTCGACCAGCGAGACGGCCGCTGACTCACCGCGGAGTTCGAGGCTCGCGTCCGGGATGGGGTCGCCGTGGGGGTCGACCGCGGGGTGGCCGAGCACGCGGTCGATCTCCTCGCAGAGTCGGTCGCTGATGTGGTGTTCCAGCGCGTCCGCCTCGGCGTCGACCTCGCTGATGGCGAAGCCGAAGTGCTCGGTGAGCAGCGTCTCGACGAGGCGGTGTCTGCGGACGATACGGAGGGCTGCGCGTTCACCGTCAGGGGTGAGGACGACCGGCCGGTACGGCTCGCGGTCGATGAGGCCGCGGTCGGCCAGCACCTCGAACATGCTGGTGACCGAGGGGCGACTGACGCCGAGGCGGTCGGCGAGGTCGGCGTTCGACACCCGGCCCTCGGCGGCCCGTTCGAGGGTGTAGATCTGCCGGAGGTAGTCCTCCATCACGGGCGTCAGGTCGGCCGTCGCGTCGCGCTCGTCCCGCGCGTCGGGGCCAGTCGTCGCCATCTCAGTCGGAGGTGGCCTGGCTCTCGGCGCCCTCGCTGGCGTCGATGCTGCCGACCGTCGGCGTCGCATCCTCGCCGGTGCGGGCCTGGACCTTCCCGGCGACGACGGTCACGGCGTAGATGGCGACCGCGACGAGGACGATGACGCCCCCGGCCGTGGCCTCGCCGTAGTAGGCGACGGCGATGCCGACCGTGACCGCGAGTTCGGCGAGGACGACCGAGACGAGCAGCGACTCCGTGAAACTGCGCGAGACCTGTGCCGCGCCCGCCACGGGGACGACCAGCATCGCGGCGACGAGGATGACGCCCATGATCTGCATCGCGCCGACGACCACGAGCGCGGTCAGCATCACCATGACGCGGTTGTACCAGTTCACGTCGATACCGGCGACCGCGGCGGCCGTCTCGTCGAAGGTGACGTACAGCAACTGGTTCCGGGTGAGGCCGACCACGCCGACGATGACGAGGAACAGCACCAGCAGGATGGCGGCGTTCTCGGCCGAGACGGTCGAGAGGTTGCCGAACAGGTACTGGTTCACGCCGACCGCGAGCCCCCCGGCGTTGATGCTGATGAGCACGGTCCCCAGCGCGAACCCGGTCGAGAGCACGATGGCCATCGACACGTCGTTGTAAGCGCCGGTCGCCTCGGAGATGAGTTCGATGAGCAGCGCCGCGATGACCGCGACGACGACCGCCGTGAGGTAGGGCGAGACGCCGAGGTTCAACACGGCGTTCAGGAACAGCCCGATGGCGACGCCCGCGAAGGCGGTGTGCGCCAGCGCGTCCCCGATGAGCGCCAGCTGGCGGTGGACGAGGAACGTCCCGATGAGCGGGGCCATGACGCCGATACAGAGCCCGACGAGGATGGCGCGGTGCATGAAGCCGTACTGGAGGAACTCGATGCCGGTCGCGTCGTACAGCCCGTTCATCAGCACGGTCCATAGCGAGAGGAACCAGTAGAACGGTGCCAGCACGGTGTCGAGGGGGCTCGACGACTGGAGCAGCAGGCCCGACAGCGCGCCGGGTCCCGTCATCGCGAACCACCCAGCAGGCTGGCGGCGGTCCCGAAGGCACGGCCGAGGGCGTCGCTCTCGACGAACTCCTCGGTCGGCCCGTCGAAGTACACCTCGCGGTTGAGACAGACCACGCGCTCTGCGTGCTCGGTGACGGCGCTCAGGTCGTGCTCGATGAGCAGGACGGTGATGCCCTGCTCGTTGAGCGATTCGAGCAGGTCGTAGAACGCGTCGACCGACTCGACGTCGACGCCGACGGTCGGTTCGTCGAGTACGAGGAGTTCGGCCTTGCCGGCGAGCGCCCGGGCGATGAACGCGCGCTGGCGCTGGCCGCCCGAGAGCTTCGTCACCCGGCGGTCCGCGAAGGCGGTCATCCCGACCGTCTCCAGCGCATCGTCGACGATCTTCTCGTCCTCGGGGGAGAGGAGGCCGAAGCCGACGTGGGGGAACCGCCCCATGCGGACGACCTCGCGGACCGTGATGGGCATCTCCTTCGAGGCGCTGGCCTGCTGGGCGACGTAGCCGATGCGGGCCCCGTCGTCGAACTGGTGGGAGGGTTCGCCGAAGAGCCGGGCCGTGCCGGTGTCCGGGCGCAGGAGCCCGAGCATGAGCTTCATCAGCGTCGACTTCCCCGAGCCGTTCGGGCCGACCACGGCGACGTACTCCCCGCGGTCGATGCGCAGGGAGATGTCCTCGACGACCCGGCTCGCGGTGTAGCCGAAGTTCACGTTCGAGAGTTCGACGACGGGGTCGTCCGTAAGACGCGCACCCGTCGTCGCGTCGTCGGCCGGGGCGCTCATTCGAAGTTCCTCCACTGCTCCGCCCAGCCGTCGGGGCCGACGTCCTCGGGCGCCTCGTTCCCGAGAACGACCTCGAAGGTGGGCATGTTGATGTTGTAGGCGATCTCCTCGTAGCCCCAGTTGTTCTCGACCCACTCCTCGCGGACGCCGGCGTACGGCGTGACCGGGAAGTACGCCTCGACCTGCGTCTCGGCCAGGAGCTGCTTCGCGGGCTTCCGGGACTCGAACACGCCGTTGCCGATGTATCGGATGTCGTTCTCCTCGATGGTCTCCTTGGCCTTCGTGATGTCCGAGGGCTTCACGTCGCCGCTGGCGGCGAGGTTGACGACCAGTGGCCGCATCTCGACGCCGTAGCGGACGCCGATGTACTGGAAGGCGTTGTGCGCCGCCAGCTGGACGACCTTCCGGTCGGCGCGGTCGAAGATGTCCTGGTAGTCCGAATCGATGGTCTCCAGCACGTCCGTCTTGTACGTCTCGGCGTTCTCGCGGAGGGTGTCCTCGTGGTCGGGCGCGAGCTCGACCAGCCCCTCGGTGATGTTGTCGACCGAGATCTTCGCGCGCTGGGGGTCGAGCCAGAAGTGCGGGTCCTTCCCGCGGTTCTGGCCGACGCCCTCCTCGTCGGGGTCGAGGGTCGCCGCGAGGTCGGCCAGCTCGACGCCCTCGCGGACGTTGATGAGCTGCGTGTCGACGTTATCGTCCTTCAGCGTCTGGATGGCGCGGTCCGCCCAGGGCTGGAAGTCCTCGCCGACGTGGATGAAGGCGTCGGCCTCGATGATGTCGCGGGTGACGCTCGCGTTCGGCTCCCAGCCGTGGCCGTGCAGCCCGGTCGGGACGAGGTTCTTCACCGTGACGGGGGTGTCGGTGGCGAGCTTGCGCGCGAAGTCGAAGAAACTGAAGAAAGACGCGACTGCCACCGGACCGTCCTCGGAGCCGTCCGACTCGCCGGAGCTGGTGCCGCCGGAGACGTTGCCGAGACAGCCCGCAGCACCGGTCGCGAGGAGTCCCGCGCCGGCGGCCAGTGCACGCCGTCTGGTCACCTGTCGCCTGTTACTGGAACGCGTGTTCGATTCTGCCATTATCGGACTTAGAGTGAGTATGGTATTTAGTAGTAGTGCTCTAAATACCGAATTAGACAAATCTAATCCACTCGGGCCGCCCGTCTCGCCCCGGTCCCACACTGGCTCGGCCGAAGACCTTTCACTCGCCGGGCGCAGGTGCGGGTATGGACGGGGACCGGTCCACGGAAACTGGCGTGTCGCGGCGACGGCTCCTGCAGGCGGTTGCAGGGGGTGGCACCGCGGCACTCGCCGGCTGCTCGCTGCTGGAACGCGAGTCCGACGCGACGGCGACGACCATCGAGGACGACCGGGCGACGGCGCTCGCCGAGCGGTTCGCGCCGCGGCTCTCCTTCGACAGGTACGAGCGCTGGTTCCCGACGGACCCGCGCCAGTACGAGCACGAGGAAGACGGCGAGACCGTCGTCGACGGGTTCGACGCGTTCGACGGCTACACGAAGCAGTTCGAGGCGGGCGGTGAGCCGCCCGCCCCGACCGTGTTCTACCACGCCGTCGAGTACGAGGAGTCGCCGCTGGCGGTCGTGCAGTTCTGGTTCTACTCGGTGTTCGACCAGTTCACGACGAACTTCCACTGGCACGACTGGGAGCTGTTGCAGGTGTTCGTCGACACCGAGACCGACGAGCCACAGCTCTACGTCGCCAGCGCCCACTCGCGGAAGGTCCCGAACAACGAACACCTCGACCCCCAGCAGCGCCCGCGCATCCTCGCCGAACTCGGGTCGCACTCGAGCACCGTCTCGCTCAACGAGCGCCCGGAGAGCTTCCAGCGCCTCCCCGTCGGCGACGTGGCGGCCGACATCACCAACCGGGGGCTGGAGGCGCTCGAATCGCTGTCCCAGCTCCCCATCGCCTACGGGCTCCCCCGGGACGAGGGCGGGCGGTTGCCCTACGTCGTCCCCGAACTCGACGGGGCGCCCATCTACGAGCACGACCGGCTGCCGTCGGTCGACCGCGAGAGCCTGGTCGACGACGCGGTCACCATCCGGTCCTACGACGCGCTCTCCAGCCCGCCGGGGTCGATTCCCGCACGCGAACCCGGCCTGACGATGGAGCACGCGGGGCGGGAGGACACGGGTGCCGACGCCACCTACGACCTTGTCCCCACCACCGAGGCCGAGCACATCTCGGCGTTCACCGGGCCGCAGTTGAGCTTCGAGTTCGCGATTCCGGGGTTCGTCGAGGACGCGGTCGCGGGCCACATCACGACGGCCGGCGTGCCCTGGGACCAGACCCGGTACGCCAACCCGGCCGCCGACATCTCCGAACCGGCCCACCGCGCGACCCTCGCGGACCGGTACGACGCCATCGGCGCGCCGAGCGCGGTCAACAGCGTCATCGCCACGGTCTCCCGGACCATCTCGTCGGACGAGGCACCCGACGGTCAGGGCGTGACGACCGCCGAATCGCCCGTCGAGACGATGGCGCTGCTGGAGTCAGAGCCAGAGGCGGTCCCGACCTTCCGCGGGGTCGCGATGGTCCAGGACGTGCCCGCGGGCGAGCACCGGCTCACGGTCAACGGTGCCGGCTTCGAGCCCCACAGCGAGCCGGTCGGGGTCGAAGACGGCGGCAGCACCGCGGTCGCCGGCGTCGAGGGCGAGATACCCCTCGTGGCCAGCGAGGACGCCGTGAAGCTCCGAGTCGACGCCGACGGCACCGACGCGGACCTGACGGACGTCTCGGTGGCCGACGACTTCGGCGGGAGACTATACGAGGCCAGCATGGACGGCCCCGACGCCGTCTACGTCCACCGCGGCGGCGCGTACACCACCGAGGTCAGGGACAGCGACGACGCCATCGGAGCGTTCCGGGTCCGGCCCGGCACCGGCGCCGGTGATGGCGACAGCGACGACAGCGACGGCGACGACAGCGAGGTGACCATCGAGCGCCCGGACACCGGCAAGGCGTCGCTCTCGCGCTTCCTCGCCGACATCTCGGCCGAGACCGCCACCGACGTCGACCGGGCCACCGGCGCGGACGACGATGGGCGCCCGAGTTCCGTCAACGGCCTCGTGCAGGCGCTCGAAGCCATCTCCGAGGCCGCCGACCGGGCGGCGAAACGGGCGGCCGAGACGGACTCGAAGGGTGCCGACCGCGCCCTCGAGGCGGTCACCGAGTCGCTGGAGCGGGCCTCCCAGCGCCTCGCCGAGGCGCGCGAGGACGTGCCGGCGCCGACCGCGAAGGCTTCGGAGAAGCGCCTCGCACAGGCGGACCGCCGGGCTGAACAGGCGCTGGCGTCCGAGAAGCTCTGAGCCGTTCCGAAACCACTTAGCGCCACGACCCGTTCTCGCCGGGTATGAACCGGGACCGCTTCGTCACCCTCTCGCTGGTCGCCTTCGGGCTCGTGGTCACCAGTTTCATCGTCCTCGGCGTCAGTCGGATATTCCTCGGCTACCGGACGGCACAGCTCCTCTCGGCGCCCATCGGGCTCGTCGGGTTCGGGCTCGTCCTCGTGCTGTTCCTCGACGCGGTCCGGACCACGGTGGTCGGGTCGCGCGACCAGTGACGAACCGACAGCGGTCAGGAGGTGGCCGACACCCCCGGTAGCAGCAGACGCGGAAGAAACGGTTTTTCCTCGCCCGGCCGAACCGTGGCGTATGAACCTGCAACCGGTGGCCGACCTCGGCCCCGACGACCGACGGAACCTCTTCGAGCGGGACGCCGGCATCGACGAGATCCGCGGCGACGTCCGCGACATCGTCGAGCGCGTCGCCGAGGAGGGCGACGTGGCGGTCCGGGAGTTCTCCGAGGAGTTCGACGGCGTAGCGGTCGGCAACCTCGACGTCTCCGACGCGGCCGAGCGCGCCTACGAGGACCTCGACGAGGAGTTACGCGAGACCATCGAGACGGCGGCGGCGAACGTCCGCGAGTTCCACGAGCGCCAGGTCCCCGACGACTGGCGCGACGAGTTCCCGAGCGAATCCGGCACACGCGAGCTGGGCCGGCGCTTCCGACCCCTCCAGCGCGTCGGCGTCTACGCGCCCGGCGGGACCGCGGCGTACCCGTCCTCGGTCATCATGGGCGTCGTCCCCGCGAAGGTGGCCGGCGTGGACGAGGTCGTCGTCTGCACCCCGCCCGCCGAGGAGCTGAACCCGGTCACGCTGGCGGCCATCCACGCCGCCGGCGCGGACGAGGTGTACTCCGTGGGCGGCGCCCAGGCCGTGGCCGCGATGGCCTACGGGACCGAGTCCGTCCCGGCGGTCCAGAAGGTCGTCGGACCGGGCAACCGCTGGGTGACGGCCGCGAAGGCCGAGGTGCAGGGCGACGTAGCAATCGACTTCCTCGCCGGTCCCTCGGAGATCCTGGTCGTCGCCGACGAGACGGCGACCCCCGAGTACGTCGCTGCCGACCTCGTCGCCCAGGCCGAGCACGACCCGAACGCCTCCGTCGTCTGCGTCACCGACGACGAGGCCCTGGCCGAGGCCGTCGTCGAATCGGTCGACGAGCAGGTCGGCGAGCGCGAGCGCGAGGCGACCATCCGCGAGGCACTCGAGAACGACGCCTCAGGCGTCTTCGTCGCCCGGTCGATGAGCGAGGCCATCCTCTTCGCCGAGGAGTACGCCGCCGAGCACCTCTCCATCCAGGCCGACGACGACGAGGCCATCCTCGACCGCATCTCGAACGCCGGTAGCGTCTTCCTCGGCCCCTACACCCCGGTCGCGGCCGGCGACTACGCCTCCGGGACGAACCACGTCCTGCCGACCGGCGGGATGGCGAAGCGCCACGGCGGCCTCTCGGTCGACTCGTTCCTGCGGTCGACGACGGTCCAGCGACTCGACCGCGACGGCCTCGACTCGCTCTCGGACACCATCACGACGCTCGCAGAAGCCGAAGGGCTTGACGCCCACGCCGAGAGCGTCCGGAAACGGTTCGAGTAGTCACGGCCCTGGAAAAGCACTTCGAGCGATTCTGCCGAATCCGCCTAGTCGACGCCCTCCGGCGAGAGGTCGGTGTCGACGCCGATGCCACACAGGGCCATCGGCTCGCCATCGTCGTCGGTCAGCATGGTGGCGCTGAGTCGCTTCGGGACCGTCTCTCCCGACTTCGTGAGGACCCGTGCCTCGTAGACGACGGTCTCGCCCGCGTGGACCTCCTCGATGACCGAGGCGATCCGCTCGCGGTCCTCCTCGGCGAAGAACTGCTCCGGCGGTAACTCGCGCATCTCCTGTTCGGTGTAGCCCATCAGGTCCTGCAACGCCTGGTTCCAGCGCCAGGCCGTCCCGTCCGGGTGCGAGATGTAGAACGTGTCCGGGAGGGCGTCGAGGGCGGCGTCGAACAGTTCGCGTTCCTCCCTGAGTTGCTGTTTCGCCTCGTGCTGTTCGGTCACGTCGCGGGTGTTGACGACGAACCCCTCGACGGCGGGGTCGTCGCGGCGGTTCGCGGCCCGCGATTCCAGGACGTGCCAGGTCCCGTCGCCGTGCTCGAACCGGTAGGTCGCCGTCGGCCGGACCGAGGGGTCGTCGAGACACTCGCGGAAGGCGGTCTTCACGGACTCGCGGTCGTCGGGGTGGACGTACTCGAAGGAGCTCGTGCCGACGAGTTCTTCGGGGGGATAGCCGAGGATGCCCTCGGCGGCCGGGCTGACGTACTGGAAGACGCCCTCGGCGTCGAGGATGGCGACCGAGTCCGAGGAGTACTCGATGAGCGCCCGGTAGCGCTCCCGGCTCTTGCGGCGCTCGCGCTCGGCTCTGTACTTCGCGACGGCGTTGTCGATGCGGTTCGCCAGCACGAGGTAGCGGTCGGTGCCGCCGCCCTTCTGGAGGTACTCGGTCACCCCCGCGGAGATGGCCCGGCTGGCGATCTCTTCGGACCCCTTCCCGGTGAAGAGGATGAAGGGGAGGTCGTGGTGGCGCTCCTGCACCGCCGAGAGGAACGTCAGCCCGTCCATCCCGGGCATGTCGTAGTCGCTCACGATGCAGTCGTAGGTCGCATCGCCGTCGAGTTTCGACAGTGCCTCGTGTGCGTCGGTCTCCGTCTCGACGACCATGCTGTCGTGCTCGCGCTCCAGCATGGTCTTGGTCAGGTCGAGCAGCGCCTCGTCGTCGTCGACGTGAAGCACCCTGATGGAGCGCGACATTCAACCGGGAGAACCCACCGACGGGATTTAGAGATGTCGGCAACGGTCCTGACATGTCATGTGAGGTCGGCAACACAGTTAACATCCGTCGCGCCGATAGTTCGTAGCATGAGTACGGGAACCGCTGAGGGCGACGTCGGCACCCGCATCGAGGTGACGGAGACGGCCGCCGACGAGGCGCTGTCCCTCCTCGAGAGCGAGGACATGGACACCGACGTCTCGGGGCTTCGACTGTTCGTCCAGCAGGGCGGCTGCGCCGGCCTCTCGTACGGGATGCGATTCGACGACGAACCGGAGTCCGACGACACCATCTTCGAGCACCACGGACTGCGCGTCTTCGTCGACCCGGCGAGCATGAAGTACATCGAGGGCAGCGTGCTCGACTACGAGGGCGGGCTGCAGGGCGCCGGCTTCCACGTCGAGAACCCGAACGTCGTCAGCGAGTGCGGCTGTGGCGAATCGTTCCGGACGTAACCGAACCACTCGTTCTCACGAGAAGATTTATTCTCGACGTGTTCGCAGAGGAGAACATGTCCCCGAACCAGCAGTGGGAGTACAAGGTGGTCGAACTCTCGTCGTCCTTCTTCGGCCACGAGACGAAGGTCGACGAGGAATCGCTGAACGAACTCGGTGCCGAGGGGTGGGAACTGGTCGAGACGCTGTCGGAGGGCGGTGGCAACACGCAGGCGCTGGTGTTCAAGCGCGAGAAGTGACTGGCTGGTGTCGGATTGCCGCCGCGAGAAGGGTGTGAACGCAAGACCCGCGTCTGGCTCGGCGCGGGGTCGCCATGACGCTCCCGTGCTACTCCTCCAGTCTGAAGGCCACCTCCACTTCGGCCTGGTACTCGCGGTCCGCCGCCGAGGCGATCTCGACGCCGAGTTCCTGTACCTCGATCCAGTGGACGTTGTTCAGCGTGTCCTGTGCCCGGTCGATGGCGTCGTCGGCAGCGGCCTCGAAGCTCTCGTTGCTGGTGCCGATGAGTGTTATCTTCTTGAATACCATTCACGTGCTACCACTCACCATGGTAACTTAAACCTAGCCGCGGCGTCCGTCGATTCCACCCGTCTTCGGCCCGCAGCCTGACCTGTCAGGCCGTCCGTTGCTCCAGTCGGTGCCGGATGGCCCCGACCACGTCCGAGAGGTACGCCTGCCCCCAGACGGCCACGACGAGGCCGCCGAGGGTGTTGAACAGGAGGTCGCGCATGGTGTCGTCGACGCCGAACTGCGTGAGGAACGCCTTCCCCTCGTAGACGTTCGCGAGCAGCCCCAGCGCGAACTCCACCACCTCCCAGACGACCCCGAAGGCGATGACGAACGAGAGGATGAAGACGAACGTGAACCGTGGCGGGAGGTAGATGTCGTCGCGGTGCTCGTCGAGGGCCCGGACCGTGGCGTAGCCGGCCCCGGCGACCACCGAGGACGACAGCGCGTGGGTCATGTGGTCCCACCAGGAGGTGGCGACGTAGAGGTTCTTCGACATGCCGGGCAGTCCCGCGGTCCCGAGCGCGTGCAGGAACACCGCGGACGTGATCCACAGCGTCAGGCCGGCGTCCATCGGGATACCGTAGTCGCGTTCGAGGAGCGCGGGCAACTGGAGCACGAGGAGGCCGATGCCGGCGTTGACGACCACGCCCGGGCTCGGTTCGTAGAGGCCGACGAAGAACAGGCCGACCAGCCCGATCTCCATGGCGCGGCTCAGGAGGTGCTGGGCGCGTTCCGAGATGCCGAGGTAGTCCCGTATCCTCATTCGTCGGCCACCTCCTCCGCGAGTTCGGTCAGGCCCTCGTGGGCGACCTCCTCCGCGGCGTCCAGCGCCCGCCGGGCGACCTGCCGGCGCCGGCGGAAGTACAGCTCGAAGGTGACCCCGGCGCCCAGCCCCGCGGCGGTCGAGTAGACGAACTCCCACATCAGCAGGTCGAGGTCGTCGGGGCCCTCGTAGAAGGGCGTGCCGAGGTAGATGTGCGAGATCCACCGCAGGATGGCCCAGACGCCCGCGGCGGCGAGCGTCATCACGACGACGGTGAGGATGGCGAAGCCGACGGTCATCCGGACCGACGTGAACACGTGCAACTCGACCGCGACGATGAGTGCGACCGCGGCCACCGCGAGGTACGTCGCGAGCGCGCTCGACAGCGCGTTCGTGGCGAACACCCGGCCGATGACCGGGAGCGCGGCGAGCAAGAGCACCTCCCACGGGAGCATCACCCGGGGCGAGCGGAACGCGACCGGCGGGACGAGCGCGAGCGCGGCGACACCCACAGCGAAGGCTGCCCAGAGGAGCTCGCCGAACAGGACTTCCTCGACGGCGGTCAGGCCGACGAGGACGACCAGTAGCCACGCGAGCGCCGCGTTGACGCGGTGTTCTTCGAAGAGGCGACCGAGGTCCTGCGCCGTCATAGCTGGGCGTTGGCACCCGGCCGGTAAAAAAGGCTACCCGACGAAGACGCCGAGGGCCCCGAGCGACCCGAGGGCGGCGGCGGTGTAGAGCAGGGCGTACGCCGCCAGCGCGAGGGTGACCGCGGCGAGGCCGGTCAGGACCGCCGAGAACAGTCGGGCGACGTCCCAGTCCCGGCGGAGCCGTCGGACCGACCGGAGCAACCGCGCCCGGAACACGTCGGGGGCCGCGACGACGGTCCCGACCGCGAGGATGCTGAAGACGAAGTGGTAGGAGACGTCGAGCGTCGGCGGGGGGATGAGGAAGGCGACGCCGCCGTAGGCGAGGCCGGCGAGGGCGCGGGCGTCGAAGGTCGGGCGGAACTCTTCGGAGGCGTCGAGGACGACCCAGACCGCGAGCCAGACGGTCAGGAGTTCGAGTGCGAACGCGCCGAGCAGGTGCAGGGTCGGGTCCGGCGCGAGTACGACGCGCTCCGCGAACAGGAGCGTGTCGAGGGGCCAGAGCATGGCCGGGGGCTCGCCGGTGAACAGGTCACCCCACGGGTGACTGACGAGGCCGACCAGCGCCAGCGCGAAGGTCTCACCCGCGCCGAGCGCGGTCCGCCACCAGACCGCCAGCGCGACGGCCACGCCGGCGAAGACGAACGCGCCCATGACGACGAACCCGAGCAGGCCGTGCTTGACCGTGGCGACCAGCACGAGCGTCCCGAGGAGGAGCGTCCCGAGGAGCCGGGCGTGGTGGACCCAGCGCCCCCGGACGGCCCAGAGCGCGAACCCGAGCGCGGCGACGGGTGCGACGACGAGCGAGTGGGTCATCGCCCGGTGGACGACCGTACTCGCCGACCAGAACGCCTTCGTGACCGCGAAGACGCCGGTGAAGTCCGCGTGGACGACGCCCACGAGGGCGTACACCATGTCGACGTCGGGGACGGCGGCGAACGCGCCCGCGACCACCCCGAGGAGGAGCGCGCGGTCGCGGTCGACGTTCGCGAGGCGCCCACAGAGGGCGACGAGGGCGAACGCCAGGAGCGCGTGGCCGACCATCATAGCTACTGAAGGTATGACAGGCGACCGGATAAGTTAGTCGCTGGCTGGGGAGTGGTACCGTCCCTCACTCCTCGCCGGGGAGTGCCTCGGCGAGCTTCTCGACCGGGTGTGGCGGTCGCTCGGCCCCGGGTCGGTCGCCGAGCTGGGTCCGGCAGGACGCCCCCGGTGCGACCGGGGTGCCGTCGGCGTCGTCGACCTGCTCGAACAGGATGCGCCCGATGGCCTGCGAGAGGTCGTAGTGCTCGGTCTCGTAGCCGAACGACCCGGCCATCCCGCAGCAGCCTGAGTCGAGGGGGTCGACCCGGTAGCCGGCCCGCCGGAGCACGCCGACGGCGTGGTGGTCCTGCCCGATGGCCTTCTCGTTGCAGTGGCCGTGGTAGACCAGTCGCTCGTCGGGGGCCGCGAAGTCGATGGCCTCGGCCAGCCGATGCTCGTCGAGGAAGCGACAGAGGCCGCTGGTCGCGGCCATCACGGCGTCCCTGTCCGGACTCGCGGGCAGGAGGTCGGCGTACTCGTCCTGCACCATCACGGCCTCGGAGGGTTCGACGAAGACGACCTGCCAGCCGTCGTCGACCCGCGGCGCGACCGTCTCGACGAAGGTCTCCGCCCGGTCGCGGGCGTGGTCGAGGAACCCGAGGGAGTAGGCGGGGCGCCCGCTGGGGCCGAGGTCGGCCGGGACCGCGACGTGGACCCCCGCGGCTTCGAGTACCCGGACGGCCGCCTTCCCGACCGCGGGGTCGGTGTAGTTCGTGTAGGTGTCCGGGACGAGGACGACGCGGTGGTCGGCTCCCGAGGCGGACACCGACGAGCCACGCGCGTCGAACCAGTCGGTGAAGCTCTCGCGCTGGAAGGAGGGAAGCTCGCGCTCCGGGGCGATGCCCGCGACCGTCTCGGCGACGGCCCGCGACCCGGGCAGTTTCGCGGCCCAGTTCGAGACCGGCGCGAGCTTGCTTCCGAGCGCCGCCCACCGGTCGATGTCGCGGAAGAGGCGCTCCCGGAGGGTCGCCCCCTCGCGCTCGTGGTACTGGTGTTTCACCTCGCTCTTGAGCTTGGCGAGGTCGACGCCGGTCGGGCAGTCGCTCGCACAGCCCTTGCAGCCCACGCAGAGGTCCAGCACCTCGGCCTGGAACCGTTCGGAGTACAGCTCGTCCTCGTCCAGTTCGCCTGAGATGGCCGCCCGGAGCATGTTCGCGCGCCCCCGGGTGGTCTGTAGCTCCTCCTGACTGGCGCGGTAGGTCGGACACATCGTCCCCGAGCCCTCCTGCCGACAGGTGCCACAGCCGTTGCAGAGTTCGACCAGGTGCGCGAAGCCGCCGTCGTCGTCGAAGTCGAGTGCGGTCTGTGGCTCGACCGTCTGGTAGGCCGGGCCGTACCGGAGGTGCTCGCGCATGTCGGCGCCGACGCCGCGCTTCGTCGCCGGGCCGTGGTCGTCTGGCGAGTCGCGGTAGACGACGTTCCCCGGGTGACAGAGCCACTGCGGATCGAAGGCGGTCTTCACGCGCTTGAACGCGTCCCAGAGGGCGTCGCCGTACATCTTCGGGGTGAACTCGGTCCGGGCCATCCCGTCGCCGTGCTCGCCCGAGAACGAGCCGTGGTACTCCAGCACGAGGTCGGTCACGTCGTCGGCGATGGCGTGCATCGTCTCGACGTCGGCGCCGTCCTTGAGGTTCAGGATGGGTCGGATGTGGAGGGTGCCGACGCCGGCGTGGGCGAAGTACGCCGCCGAGGTGCCGTGCTTCTCGAGGACGGCCTGGAACTCCTGGACGTACTCGGCGAGCTGGTCCGGTGGGACGCTCGCGTCCTCGATGAACGGGTAGGGCTTCGGGTCGCCCTCCATCGACATGAGCAGCGGAATCGCGGCCTTGCGGAGCTTCCAGAGCCGGGCCTGCGCGTCGGCGTCGTAGGCCTCGATGCGGTCGAACGCGTCGCCCTCGGTCTGGAGGGTCGTCGTCACGTCGGCCATCGCGGCTGCGAAGTCGTCGTGGAGTTCGGAATCGAACTCGACCATCAGCAGGGCCGCCGCGTCCTCGGGGATGGGTTCGGCGTACTCGGCGTAGGCCTGGGACTCTCGGGCCATCGCCACGACCTGGTCGTCGACGAGTTCGACCGCGCTCACCTCGTGGGAGAGCGCGTCGGGGACCGCCGCGAGCGCGGTCACGAGGTCGTCGTAGGCGTACACCGCGAGGGCGCGCTCGTCGGGCCGGGTCACGAGGTCGAGTTCGGCCTCGACCACGACGCCGAGGGTGCCCTCGGCCCCGACCACGAGCTTCGCGAGGTTCATCACCTGCTCGCCGTCCTCCTCGCGGACGACCTTGTTGAGGTTGTAGCCCGAGACGCTGCGCTTGAGCTCGGGGTAGCGCGATTCGATCTCGGCCTCGTTCTCTGCCACGATGTCCCGGACGGTCCGGTGCAACTCTGCGACCCGGTCGTCGCGCGAGACGAGGTCGTCCCACTCGGGCGAGTCGAGCACCACGTCGCCGAACTCGGCGCGGGTCCCGTCGGGCAGGACCACCTCGACCTCGCGGACGTAGGCGTCCGTGATACCGTACCGGACCGAGTGCGCCCCGGTGGAGTTGTTCCCGATGCCGCCGCCGACGGTCGCGCGGGCGGAGGAGGCCGGGTCCGGCGCGAACTGCAGGCCGTGGGGTTCGAGACGCTCGTCGAGGTCGTCCTGCACCACGCCGGGCTGGATGCGGGCGACCTGCGCCTCGGGGTCCACCGAGAGCACGTCGTCCAGTTCGACCGAGCAGTCGAGCACGACACAGCCGGGGCCGATTCCCTGCCCGGCCAGCGAGGTGCCCGCCCCCCGCGGCATGATTGGCACCTCGTGGTCGGCCGCGACCGAGACCGCGGCCGCCACGTCGGCGGTGGTCTCGGGGACCACGACCCCGGCGGGCCGGGCCTGGTAGATGCTCCCGTCGGTCGCGTAGAGCACCTGCGCGTACTCGTCGAACCGGACCTCGCCGTCGACCGCCTCGCGGAGGTCGGCCGCGAGGGCGGTGTAGGCCTCGTCGTCCACGTGGTCGAACCCGAGTGCGTCGTGGCCGGGACGCAGGGAGCCGTCGGTCGCCATTGTCACACGTGAGCAGCCCTCACGGTTTAACGATTCGGGACGTTCGCCGGTGACACCACCTTTTTTGCCCCGACTGAGCCAACCAGTACGCATGTCCGAGATTCCCGACGCGCCCGACGTGGGCGAGCTGACACCGCCGAACCGAACGCTGATGGGGCCGGGCCCGAGCGACGTGCACCCGCGCGTCCTCCGGGCGATGAGCACGCCGCTGGTCGGTCATCTGGACCCGTCGTTCATCGACGTGATGAACGAGGTCCAGGAGCTGCTGCGGTACACGTTCCGGACCGGGAACAAGTGGACCATCCCGGTCTCGGGCACCGGCTCGGCCGCGATGGAGGCCGCCATCGGGAACGTCGTCGAACCCGGCGACACGATGCTCGTGCCGACGAACGGCTACTTCGGCGGCCGGATGGCCGAGATGGCCCGCCGCGCCGGCGGCGAGGTCGTCGAGGTCGACGCGCCGTGGGGCGAACCGCTCGCACCCGCGGACGTCGAGGACGCCTTCGCGACCCACCAGCCCGACGTGTTCGGGTTCGTCCACGCCGAGACGAGTACCGGCGTGCGCCAGCCGCAGGTGGCAGACCTCACCAGCATCGCGCACGAACACGACGCGCTCGTCATCGCGGACACCGTCACCAGCATCGGCGGCGTCGAGCTGCGCGTCGACGAGTGGGACATCGACGTGGCCTACGCCGGCCCGCAGAAGTGTCTCTCCTGCCCGCCGGGAGCGTCCCCCCTCACGCTCAACGAGGCCGCGATGGACAAGGTGCTCGGCCGTGAGGAACCCGCCCGGTCGTGGTACCTCGACCTCTCGCTGCTGGAGGGCTACTGGGGCGAGGAGCGCGCGTACCACCACACCGCACCCATCACGAACGTCTACGCCCTGCGCGAGGCCCTCCGCCTCGTCGCCGAGGAGGGCATCGAGAACCGCTGGGAGCGCCACCGCGAGATGGCCGGCGCGCTGAAGGCCGGCGTCGAGGCGATGGGCATGCAGATGAACGCCGCCGAGGAGTTCTGGCTCCCGAGCCTGAACGCGGTCCGGGTCCCCGAGGGCGTCGAGGACGGCGACGTCATCTCGCGGCTCATCGAGGACTACGACCTCGAGATCGCCGGCGGCCTCGGCGCGCTCTCGGGCGACATCTTCCGCATCGGCTGCATGGGCCACTCCGCCCGGCCGAAGAACGTCTCCTACCTCATGAGCGCGCTGGGCGCGGTGCTCGACGATATGGGTGCCGACGTCGACGCAGAAGCAGGCATCGCGGCGACCGCCGACCGTCTGTAGTCGACGCCGGACCGCGACGCGGTCGTCCTCCCGGTACTCGCGCTATCCTCTCAACTCGGCGGGGCGCGTTCGACCACGTACTGGTCGTCTTCGCCGACGCCGATGACGGCCCACTCGTAGGCCGGATTCGATTCCGAAACCCTGCGACGCACGCGCTCTGCGCGCTCCTTGTTCGTCACGAAACACTGCAGTCCGTCCCCCGCTGTCGACGGTGGCTCGCGCAAGTCCGTCGTCGCGGTCACGTGCACGACCTTCCAGTCGCGTTCTGCTCGGAACTCGTCCCCGTCCCCAGTGACGGTGTACCCCAGGCGGTCGAAGACCTTCCTGGCCTGCTCGCCGATGTGGCGGTTCGTGTTAACAGGGCACATTCGTTAGCTCGTACCGTAGCCACGGTAATAAATATTCACCCGTTTCTCACGGTCGAAATCAAGAGTGCTCGCGAAGAACCGCCGAGACGTTCACCGAACCGGGGAGTTCGTCACCGACCGTCAGAAACCGGGGGCGGTCACGAGAAGGGCTACTCGTGGGCCGCGTCCCACTCGGTCGGCTTGCGGAGGTTCCCGCACGCGTTGCACTGGATCCGTCCCATCGTGTCCATCGCGTTGTCGAACGTCTCGCAGTTCACGCAGAAGTAGCCGTACTTGCGCTCCTTCTCGGCGGTGCGGTAGGCGACGAGGAAGGGGGCCTTCGAGCCGCGGTCGCCCTCGCGCTGGGAGACGTACACCGTCTCGCCGTCTTCCGTCACTCGTTCCTCCAGTGCGGATTCGCTCATGGCCATCGCTTGGGAGGGGGCCCGCTTAGGTCTGTTCGTCCCGGACCTGCCGCAGGACGAAGGACTGGCCGTCGAAGCCGAACCGGAACGGCTGGTCGTCCCCGGCGAGCCACTCCACCTCGGGCCCGCGATACCGGGCCCTGGCGACGTCTGGTCGGGTCACGAAGGGCACGGTGTTCCGGAGTGGGTCGACCTGCATCACCTGCTCGGGGACGAGCGTCCGGTCCGCCGACGAGGCCGGTTCGAGCACCATCGTCGCCGGCTCACGCGCCGTCTCGACGGCCGGGCTGGTCACGACGACGGTGTCGCCGTCCTGTTCGACGGTCAGGTTCGCGTCGGCCTCGACCGAGACCGCGGGCGCGTCGACCGTCACGAGGGCGGCCATGTAGTCGAAGCGGTCTTCGAGCCGGTAGCTCACGCCGAAGGCGTAGGTTCCACCGCCGAGGTGCCCCATCCCGAGGGTATCGGGCACGTCGAGTGGGTCGCCGTGCGTCGCCAGCAGCGACCACGAGTTCTTCTCACCGGGCAGGAGTCGGCGAGCCGTCGGTCCGACCAGCCCGAACCGGATGGCCTTCCAGCCGTCGTCGGTGCGCTTGAACAGCTGCCAGTTGTCCGGGTTCCCGGTGACCTGCTGCGTCGAGTGGTTGACGAACTCGAACCCCAGGCTGGCCGGGAGGCTGACGGACTCCTGACTCGGCCGGAGGAAGACGGGTGTCTCGTGGGTGGCCTCGTGGAACCAGCTGGTGGTCCCCGGCCCGTCACCCAGTGCCGGAATCGAGGGGTCCTCGAACATCGAGAGTTGGGCGGGCCCGGGGGCGTCGCGCTCCCAGGCGACGACCGACAGGTCGGCCCCGAACGAGTACCGCCCGGTCGGGAAGCCGCTGGCCCCGGCCGTCACGAGGGCGTACTCGCCCGTGACCTCCTCCCGGGGGCCGAGTTCGAGCTCCGGCGGGAGGCTGAAGTCCTCGGTCGACCCGGCGAGCCGCCAGTGGACCGACTGCCCCTGCGCCCACTCGGCCGGCTCCTCGGCCAGCGGGTGGGCAGGCGTCGGGGCGGCGACGACCACCGTCGGCTCCTCCGCCTGGAACTCCGCCGTCGGGTACGCCGTGGACGCCCCGAACAGGGGAATCGACTCGGTGTCGACCGTCTCGTCCCAGCCGTTCCGGTTCTCGATGGTCGCGGCGACCCTGGCGGGGTGCTCCGCCGTCGCCGGGGCCGTGAACGCGAACGACGCGGTGACGCCGTCCTCGAGTTCGATGGCGCCCGGGACGAGGGCGACCGTGCGGTTCCCGACCGCGAACTGGCTGACGGTGGGGCCCTCTGCGATCAGGTTGCGGTCGTCGTCCTCTTGCCGGTCCTCGACGGTGACCGGGTGCTCGTCCTCGGTCTCGGGGTCGCGTGTCGGCGCGTCGAACGACTCCCGTCCGGACGTGTCGAAGAAGCCGGAGCACCCGGCGGAGAGGGCGGCCCCACAGCAGGCGAGGTAGTGGCGGCGCTGCATGGGCCGGACGTGACAGCGAATCGGTAAAGGTTTTCAGCAAGGTGAAAGATGGATTTCGGTCTCTGATGAGCAAGCGACAGCGCTCACTCGACCAGTTCGACGACTGCCCCGAATCCGTCGTGGCAGGACTCCGGACTGTACTCGACCCAGAACGCGTACGTTCCGGGTGCGAGGTCGCCGACGCTGGGTTCGGCCGGCCGGTCGGGGTCGCAGGGGAGCACCGTGTCGGCGCGGGCGCGAAGCCGCCAGCGTTGCGCGTCGCCGGGCCAGAGGGGGCTCCCGACATCGACGAGGGTGTGATGGGAACGAGACTCCCACACACCGTCGACGAGTTCGTACAGGACCCAGCGCGTCTGGTTCCCGAAGAGAGTCCGATTGCCCCGGTTCACCAGCGTGAACTCGATGGCAGCCGGGAGTTGCGCTCGTTCGGTACTCGGCCGCAGATACACCGGAGTTTCGGGTGTCGCGTCGTGGAACCAGGCCGTCTCGTCGGCGAGGGGAACCGGCGGGAACGTCGTTCCCGCGAACCGTGAGTCGCCGTCAGGAGACGGGCCGGGCGCACTCGTCTCCCAGATGGCCAGCATCGCGTCGAATCGCGGGATTCTGGTCTCGCCACCGGGGAACCCACGGAAGCGGTATCGTCCGGGAAGGAGCCGGTCTTCGTCCGGCCCGACGAGCAGGTGGTACTCCAGGACCACGCGCTCGCCCGGGTCGACCATGATCTGTCTGGGCGTCTCGGCCCACCCCTGGTTGGGGTGGTCGGTCGCCCGCCAGACCCCCGACGATGCACGCTCGACCGGGACGGGGTGTTCGAAGAAGGCGTGGTTCTCCGTGGGAAGGAGCCAGAGTGAGTGGTTCTCTCCGGTCGCCGTGCCACCCGCGAAGGCTGACACGGGTCTATTCGGCCCCTCGAAGGGGAGGTCGCCGAGTATCACCGGGCGTGGGTGGTCACCCTGGTTCTCGATGATCGCCCGAAGTCGGGGTGGCCCGTCGGCCTCCGTACGAAGTTCGGCGTGGAGCTGGACGCGGTCTCGACTGTCGAGCCGCGTCGGAAAGAGTGCGAGCGTCCGGTCGACCTCGGCGAGGTCGAGACGACTCGTCTCGGCGAACTCGTCCATACAGGAGAGAGACACGGGGGGCGCAAGGGCGTATCGCCGGTGTCTCTCGACCGGGCCCGCAAGAAATTTCTCGCGCGCCAACAGGAGTCCAGACGTGACCTGTCGCCTCCTCCACTACGCCGACATCGAAGCCGCCTACGACGTGCCCGAACGCGTCGGCCGCCTCGTCACGGCCATCGACGCGTTGCGCGACGAGCACACCGTCGTCACCGGGGGCGGGGACACCACCGGCCCCTGCGTCCTGTCGATGGCGACCGGCGGGGCGCAGGCCCTCGACTTCTTCGAGGCCGTCGACCCCGACGTGGACGTCTTCGGGAACCACGAGTTCGACGACTCGCCCGGGCGAGCCAGAGAACTGGCCGACGAGTCGCCCCAGACCTGGCTGAACGCGAACGTCTTCGACGACGGGGTGCGCTTCGCCCGCGAGGAGACCACGCCCGTCACGACCGTCGAGAGGGCCGGCGGCACGGTCGGCCTGTTCGGGCTCTCGCCGCCGGACCTCGCCGACATCAAGCCCCACCTCGACTTCGAGGTCGAGGACCCGGTCCCGGCCGGGGAGCGGGCGGTCCGGCTCCTCCACGACCGCCACGACGTGGACCACGTCGTCGGCGTCTCGCACTGCGGCGACGACACCGACCTCGCGGAAGCCATCGACGCCGCGGCCATCCTCGGCGGCCACGACCACGAGACCCGCGACGAGGTCGTCGCGGGGACCCGGCTGGTCCGGACCGGCGCGGCCGGCCGGCACCTCGTCGAAGTACGCATCGCCGACGACGGCACGACGGAGACGCGCTGGCACGACGTGACCGCGTTCGAGCCCGACGCGGCCGTCACGACCGCCCTGCGGGGGCGCCTCGCCGATCTCGGCCTCGGCGAGACCGTCACCGAGGTCGACGGGCCGGTGTCGCGCGACGTGCGGGACGGTGCGTCCCCGGTCGGCACCTTCGTCGCCGAGGCGTTCCGGCGGGCTGGCGATGGCGGTAACGCCGACGTCGGCCTCATCAACAGCCTGACGATGCGGGACTGTGGCGTCTCCCTCGACGGCGCGGTGACGCTGGCCGACCTGCACTCGCTGGTGCCCTTCGGTGGCGACCTCGTGACGCTCGCACTCACCGGGTCGGACCTGCGAGCCGTCGCGAGGGAGGCCGCGGGCTGGCACCTCGACCGCGACATCGAGCTCTGGAACGGCCAGTTCGCCGGGCTGGAGCTGACCTGGAACCCGGCCGCGGGCCGGGTCGAGTCGCTCACGGTCGGCGGCGAGCCGGTCGTCGCGGAGGGCGACCTCGTCGCGCCCGAGCGCGAGTTCACGATGACGACCATCCGGTACCTCGCCATCGAGGACGTGGAGTACCCGACGCTGACGGCGGACCAGCAGGTCGGCGAGCCGGGGCAGGTCCACGACGCGATGGCGGCTCACGGCCGCGAGCACGGGATTCCGACGCGGCCGCAGGGCTGGCTCACTCGCCGACAGCCGGGCGAGAAATCGAAGCCGACAAGTCGGTAGTCCGACTGGTCGGGGGCATGTCCCTCCGCATCCTCCACTACGCCGACGTGGAACGTGCGACCGACGAGCCCCGCCGGCTCGGTCGCCTCGTCGGCCTCGTCGAATCGCTCCGTGACGAGGAGACACTCGTCGTGGGCGCGGGCGACAACCTCGCGCCCGGCGTCCTCTCGCTCGTGACGGAGGGCCGGCAGGCACTCGACTTCTACGAGGCGGTCCAGCCCGACGCCGAGACGTTCGGCAACCACGACTTCGACCACGGGCCCGCCGCGACCCGCGACGTGGTCCGGGACTCGCCGATGCCCTGGGTCTGTGCGAACGTCTGCGAGGGCGAGGCGGCGGCCGACGACGCCTCCCCGGACGACCTGTTCGCCAGCGAGCAGGGGACCGTTTCCTGGCTCGTGGCCGAGCCCGGCGACCATCGGGTCGGCATCGTCGGCGTCACGACCCCGGAGACGCCAGAGATGAACCCCGAGGCCGAACCACTGGCCTTCCGCGACCCGGTCGAGATGGCGGCCGACGCGGTCGCCGCGGTCCGCGAGCGCGACGTGGACCACGTCGTCGTCCTCTCGCACATGGGCAGTGGCGACGACGACCTGGCCGAGGCACTGGACGTGGACTGCATCCTCGGCGGTCACGCCCACACCGAGCGCATCGAGACGATCGAGGGGACGCTGGTCGTCCGTCCCGGCGGGACCGCCGGTGGCCTCGCCGAGGTCGTCTTCGACGACCGGCCGACGGCCTACCGGTACCCACTCCGGGACGCGCCGGTTCACGAGGGCGTGGTCGAGGCGCTCGAAGCCCGCCGCCGCGAGGCCGGCCTCGCCGACGTGGTGGACACGGTCGAGGACCCGATTCCGGTCACCCGCACCGCGACGAAGCAGGGCGAGAGCCGCGTCGGCAACCTCGTCACCGACGCCTACCGGTGGGTCGCCGACGCCGACGTGGCGGTCCACTCGACCGGCGGGCTGCGCTCCGGCGACGCCCTCGCCGGCGAGGTGACGGCGGCGGACCTCGTCGGGCTCTGCCCGTTCGAGAACGACCTCGTCCGGCTCGAGGTCACCGGCGAGCAACTCCGGCGAACCGTCGCCAACCTCGGCCTCGTCCAGTACGACCCCGCCGACGTCCCGGCGCACTACTTCGGGCACGTCAGCGGCCTCGATATCGTCTGGGACGACGAGCGCCGCCAGCCGCGGTCCATCGCGGTCGGTGGCGACCCCGTCGGTGACGACGCGACCTACACGCTCGCGACCTCGAACTACTACGTCGAGTCCTCGCACCTGTTCGACGCGTTCGCCCCCGAGGACGTGACCGACTCCCTCGGGCCGCAGTACGAGGCGATCGTCGAGTACTGCCGCGAATGCGGCATCGAGGCGACGCTGGACGGGCGGATCGAGCGCCCACTGCTCGACGGCCAGACCGTCGTGTCGCGGCAGGACTGAGCGCGGTCGGGCTCGTCGCATCGGGTCGACTTCCAGCCGTCTCGTGTCGAAGCCTACTTGCGAAACCACCTGCAAGCCTGTCCGTATGTCCCCCCGTCTCCTCCACTACTCCGACGTCGAGAACGCCTACGACGACCCCGAACGCATCGGTCGCCTCGCCGGCACCATCCGCGAGCGCGACGGCGACGATGCACTGGTCGTCGGGACCGGCGACAACACCGCGCCCGGCGTGCTCGCGCTGGTCAACGAGGGCCGACAGGCGCTCGACTTCTTCGCGGCCATCGACACCGACCTGGAGACCTTCGGGAACCACGACTTCGACTTCGGGGCCGACGCCACCGTCGACCTCGTCGCCGACTCGCCCCAGACCTGGCTCACGGCGAACGTCCGCCAGAACGGCGACCGCTTCGCCGCGGCCCACACCGAGAGCTGGACCATCCGCGAGGTCGACGGCGCCCGCATCGGCTTCTTCGGCGTCACCGACCCCCGGACGCCCTCCATCAACCCGGCCGCGACCGGCCTCCACTTCACCGACCCCATCGCGGCCGCCGAGGAGGCCGTCGCCGACCTGCGTGCCGAGGGCGTCGACCACGTCGTGGCCGTCTCCCACCTCGGGAGCGACGACGAGGAACTCGCCGTCTCGGTCGACGTGGACTGCATCCTCGGCGGCCACGTCCACAGCATGGTCGAAGAGCGCATCGACGACACGTTGCTGGTGCGCCCCGGCGTCAACGGCGGGGCCATCTTCGAGGTCGAACTCGGACCCGACGGCGCGAGCGCGACCCGGCACGACCCGACCGAGGGGCCGCTCGACGAGTCCGTCGCCGACGCCCTCCGCACCCGGATGGACGAGGCCGACCTGACCGAGGTCGTCGCCGTGGTCGAGGACCCCATCCCCCGGAGCCACGCCGCGGCCTTCCGCGGCGAGAGCCGCATCGGCAACTTCGTCGCCGACGCCTACCGCTGGGCGACCGACGCGGACGTGGGGCTCCAGAACTCCGGCGGCATCCGCGAGGGTGACGAACTCGTCGGGGAGGTCACCATCGGCGACCTCATCTCGGTCGTCCCGTTCAAGGAACCCGTCACGGTCGCCGAGCTGACGGGCGCGGAACTGCTCGACACGCTCCGGCAGGCCAGCGGTGCCAACGTCGCCTTCGGCGAGCCCGACTGGTGGCACGCCCACCTCTCGGGCGCCCACGTCACCTGGGACCGCCAGACCCACGAACTCGTCCGTGCGACGGTCGACGGCGACCCCATCGACCCCGAGAGAACCTACACCCTCGCCACCACGGACTACCTCTTCCACACCGACCACGAGTTCCCGGCGCTCGACGACCAGCACCGTGCCGGCACCTACGACATCCAGTACGAGGTGCTGGCGGCGTACGCCCGCGAGTGCGGCGTCGACCCCGTCGTCGAGGGCCGCGTCGTCTGGAACGGCGACGACACGTGACGGTTTCCGTGACGGTACCCGATGACGGCGAGGTGATTCCGGTGCGGTGAGTGAGAAGGTTTACGCGTAATCGTCGACTAGTCTGGAACAGATGACCCGCGTGGTGGTTCCCGTCCGGTATCCGCTGACGAAGCATTCCCGTCGCACACTCGAATCGGCCATCGACGTGGCCCGCGAACACGAGGCCGCGCTGACCGTCCTGCACGTCAACCTCTACCAGGAGTCCAAGCGCGTGACCCGTTCCGACCTCAAGCGGGCCACCGAACGCGAGTTCGGCGCGCTGGAGCACGTCCGCTACGTCGTGCGCCGCGGCTTCCTGGTCGAGGAGACCATCCTCGACGAGGTCGCCTCCGAGGGCGCCGACGTCGTCGTCATCGGGAACAAGCAGGCTGGGCGCTGGCGACGCATGCTCCAGAAGCTCGTCGACGACCCCGACATCGACCAGTACCTGCGGCGCAACCTCGACTGCGAAGTGATAACGGTCCAGGCGGCCTGATACGGCGGTTCTGACGGTTCCGCGTTCTCGAGACGCTACTCCTCCTCGCGGTCGACGCCGGACGCCGGGCCTGCCTCGCCCGGCCGCACACCGCCCGGACCAGCCCGCCGAGTCTCACCCTCTCGCATCGAGATGGGGAGCTCGCCGCTCGTCTCGTCGAAGACGACGTGCGAGTGCGGGTAGGCGATCTCGACGTCGGCGTCCTCCAGTTTCGCCCAGACGTTCTCCTGTACCCGCGAGCGGACCGTGAGCAGTTTGTAGGGCTGTTTCGCCCAGTAGCGCAGCGTCAGCATCACGCCGTGGTCCGCGTACTGGTCGATGTAGCACGTCGGGGCGGCCGGGTAGCGCGCCGAGCCGATGCGGATGTCGGGGCCGCCCGGGATGACCATGTCGACCTCCTTCGCCGCGTCCTCGATGAGTTCGCGCGCCTCGTCGAGGTCGCCCTCGTAGGTCACGGTGATGGAGAGCGAGAGCCGGGTGCGTTCGTCCTCTGCGGAGTAGTTGACGACGTCCCGACCGCGGATGGAGGAGTTGTCGATGACGAGGAACGTGTTGTCGAGCGTGAATATCTTCGTGTACCGGATGGTGATGTCCTCGACGAAGCCGGTGGTGTCCCTGTCGGCGAGTTTGATCATGTCGCCGATCTCGTATGGCTGGTCGGCAAGCACGAACACCCCGTTGATGATGCTCCCGACGATGGGTGCGAGGACGATACCCAGGACGGCAGAGAACACCGTCACCGAGAGGAGGATGTCCCCGAACTGGAGCCCGAGCAGTGGGGCGACGATGGTGAACGCGATGCCCATCACCGCGATGCGGACCATCCGGAGGGCGGTCCGGGTGACGCTCGGGCGCTGGAGGCGCTGGGCGATGGTCCGGCCGAGAAGCCGGACGACTAGCTTCGAGGCGTACCACGCGAAGGTGATGATGGCCACCGCGAGCAGGAGGTTGACGAGTTCCTGGCTGGGGAACCACGGTGGGACGAGCTGGTCGAGCTGGCCGGCCAGCACATCGCTGATCGCGTCGACGCCGTTGGCCTCCTCTGCGGTGGTCGTCCCCGCTGGTCCACCACCGGCGCCGCCGGGCTGGCCGGTCGTGGTCTCGGCCCCGGCTGTCGTCGTCGACGTGTTCGTCCCGTCCTGTTCGACGGCCGCGCCCCCTGGCATATCCCACCCGTGACGCCCTCCGGAGATAAGGGTTGGGAAGCCGACAGCCCCCGGCAGGTATCGCTCGTCCACCCGGACTGTGACGTGATACCACAGGAGTCGATTCCGGAACCCAGTGCTACTCGGATTTCAGTAAATCATTTAGGGACGGACCGCAGTGTGTAGGGTATGCCATCCGACGACCTCCGTGGGACCATCGAACGTGTGGGGGACCGGTTCAATCTCGGCGAGTACGAGATCGACGCCTACCTCACCGTCCTCGACCACGGCCAGCTCACGGCGAGCGAGATCGCCGACCGGACAGAGATACCCCAGCCCCGGGTGTACGACACGGTGCGAAGCCTCTCCGACCGCGGCCTCGTCGAACTCCGCGAGTCCCGGCCGATGAAGATCATCGCGGTCGACCCCGACGACGCCTTCTCCGACGTGCAGTCCTCGCTCACGGAGATGGTCGACGAACTCGCGGCACGGTACACCGCCCCCGCCCGCGACACCGAGGCCGTCTCGCTGGTGAAGTCCCGCTCGACCATCCTGCGCTACCTCGAGGAGGTCATCGACGCCGCCGAGTACGAACTCTCGCTCTCGCTCACGCCCGACCTGCTGGAGCGGTTCCAGGACCTGCTGGCGACCCGCCACCACGAGGGCATCAGCATCGAACTCCTGGTCACGCCGGCCTCCAGCGCCCCGGACCCGGACGAGTACGACTACAGCCGCATCGCGACCTCGGTCCGCGCCCGGCGCGGTATCACCAGCCCGGTCATCGCGGTCGCCGACGGCGAGTACTCCATCTACGCGACCCAGGACGCCCTGCGCGACGACCAGGACCGCTACGGCGTCATCTTCAACCGGTCCGCACTGGGCTTCCTCGTCTCCGGGTTCTTCGGGACGGTCCTCTGGACGACCGCGAGCGAACTCTACAGCGACGGCGAGGACCGGCCGTTCCCGCGTCGCTACTCCTCGATCCGCCGGACGGTCAAGGACCTCATGGAGGAGGGTGGCGAGTTCTACGCCACCATCGAGGGCCGCGACGTCGAGACCGGTGCCCCCCGCATCGTGCAGGGGCGCATCACCGACATCTCCTTCGAGATGACCGAGGAGGTCGCCGGGCTCACCCTCGAGACCGGGGACGGCGACGAACTGACCGTCGGTGGCCGGGTCGCCGCGCTCGAGGACATCGAGGCCCACGAGATAACGGTCGGGCGGAACGAACCGCCCGAGGTCGAGCGCTGAGAACCGAGAATCGACGGCCCAGTCAGAACGTTCTCTCGCCGTCGTCGGTGACGACCGACTCGAGCAGCGACACCGGCGTCTCGTCGTAGGCCGGGTTGCACACCTCGAACCCCTCGGCCGGCTCGCGCATCACCTCGCTGGGCGAGCGGAACTCGTTCTCGAACCGGAAGCCGTCCTCGATGATCTTCGCGCCGGACCCGACCACGGTCACGGGTACGTCGCACTGGGCGGCCGTCGCCGCGATGGGGAAGGTCCCGACGCGGTTGTACAGGGTGTCCTCGACGATGCAGTCCATCCCGATGAGGACGCGGTCGCACTCGTCCATGTAGTAGCCGGCGCCACTGTCGGTGAGCAGGTGCGTCTCGACGCGGTCGTTCCCGGCGAGCGTCCGGGCGGTCTTCCGGCCGAGGTAGCGCGGGCGGGCCTCCGTGACGTACACGTCGATGTACGCACCGTCGCGGGTCGCCAGCTCGACGGCCTCGAGGACGGTCGAGGAGTAGTCGTGCGTGAGGACGGTCGTGCCGTCCTCGATGAGGTCCGTCGCGTTCTCCGCGGCGCGACGTTTCCCGTGCTCGACGTCGTCGACGACGGACTCGATGGCCTCGCTCAGTGCCGCCTTCGCGTCGGTGACCGTCTCCGGGTCGGCACCGTCGACGTGGGTGCAGACCCCGCGCATCGCGTTGTGCAGGGAGGCGTGCGACGGGTTCGCGCGCTGGAGCGCCTTCGCGTTGCGTTCCAGGCCGCGCTGGAACTCCTCGACCGTCGCGTACTCCCGGTCGAGCAGGTCGGCGAGCGCCTGGGTCGCCTTGACGGCGACGACCGACGAGGAGTGCGTCTGCATCTCTTCGATCTCCTCGACTGTCTCGTCTATCATGTGTGAACCGTCTGCGGTAGCCGGCAAAATCCTTTCCACTACGCTGGTCGGGTCGACCCGCCGACTGATTACGCTCCGGGTCCAACCACCGGCATGGTCGAAGTCACGTACTACTGTCCGTACTGCGGCGCGCTCACGAGCCTGGAGCGCGACGCCTACATGGCGGACAAGTGTGTCACCAGAGAGCCCCTCAAGGGCTGGTCCTACGAGAGCACGACGGGCGAGTACGAGGACGCCGACGGCGTCGAGTTCGTCTGTCTGGGCGACGCGGACCCCGAGCAGGACGGCTGTGGCCGGACGTTCTACCTGAACTTCGTCAAGTTCGCCGACGGCGAGGAGGTCTCTCACCGGATGCCGGACATCGACCGGCCCCGGTTCGATTTCAACGTGTAGGGAACCGGTGCGTGGATTTTTATCTCGCGCTGTTCTGAGGGCCGGTGATGGACGACGAGATACTCGACCACCAGCGCGAACTCGTGCGCCTGCTGGAGGAACAGGGCTGGGACGTGACGGAGACGGAGCTCTCGGTCTACGAGAGCCCCTGGGAGGACGACGACACGCCGGAGGCGAGCATCACGCTCAGCGCGCGCAAGCAGTTCCCGGGCGACGGCGACGACGAAGACGACGACGACAACCCGTACCGGGTGAAGTGAGCAGCGGCTGCGTGGCGCGTCGTGGCGAACAGGCGGCACCCGTACTCGGCCCCGCATCCGGTGTGCCGCGCGACCGCCTCGGCCGGGATGCAGTGGGGTTCAGACCACGGCCCGTCTGGCCGCGGCATCACGGATAAACCCGGGGACAAGGTTGAACTGCGACACGGGAGTCGGTGAGAGACGATGAGAACGACGGCTGCCCTCGTGGCCGCGACCGTCCCCTTCGTCGTCGCTACGGCAGTCGTTCTGGGCGACAGGACGGGTGAGTCGGTGTGAAGCTCTCTGACGGCCAGCGGCGACTCGTCGCCGGCGTCGCGCTGTTCCTGCTCGTGACGAGCCTGCTCGCCCTCGTCGCCGCCGGGGGCGGAAAGTACGGCATCAGCGAGAGCGTCGTCGAGGCGCTCGGATTCGGCGAGTTCCAGTCGCTGGTCGCGGCGTACGGCCTGGGCGGCCTCGCGGTGGCACTCGCCCTCGGCAAACTGGTCAGTATGAACAAGACCGACGAGGAACGCCACGGCCTCAACGAGCAGTGAGCAGAGGGGCGGTCAGCCCTTGATGTTGCAGACGGGGAAGGTCCGGACGACCTTGTCACCGATGCCGAGTTCGTCGCTGACGCGGACGACCTCGTCGACGTCCTTGTAGACGCCGGGGGCCTCCTCGGCGATGGTCGCGCCGGACTGGGCCTTGACGTAGATGTGCTGTTGCTCGCGGAGTTCGTCCTGCACGTCGCCGCCCCAGTAGTCCTTCTTCGCCTGGGTGCGGCTCATCAGCCGGCCCGCACCGTGGGCGGTCGAGCCGAACGTCTCCTTCATGGACTGTTCGCCGCCGCGGAGGACGTAGCTGCCCGCACCCATGCTGCCGGGGATGATGATGGGCTGGCCGACGCCCTGGTAGGCGGGCGGGAGTTCGGGGCGTCCGGCCGGGAAGGCCCGGGTCGCGCCCTTGCGGTGGACGTAGAGTTCGCGCTCCTCGAAGTCGACGGCGTCCTCGTCGGGGACGGCCTCGCCGTCCGCGTCGATGCCGACCTCGTGGACCTCCTTCTTCCCGATGTTGTGGGCCACGTCGTACAGCAGGTCCATCTCCATGTCCTGCCAGTCGCGGCCGAACACCTTCTCGAACACCTGCCGGGTGCGGTGCATGATGAGCTGGCGGTTCACCCACGCGAAGTTGATGGCGGCACACATCGCGCCGTAGTAGTCGTCGGCGAGTTGCGAGCCGGCGGGAGCCGCCGCCAGCTCCTTGTCCGGGAGCTGTTTGAGGAGGCCGGCGTGGGTCTTCTCGATCTTGCGCAGGTAGTCGGTGCAGGTCTGGTGGCCGAGGCCGCGCGACCCGCAGTGGATGAGGACGACGATCTGGTCCTCCTCCAGCCCGAACTCTGCGGCCACGTCGTCGCGGTAGACGTCGGTGACGCGCTGGACCTCGAGGAAGTGGTTGCCCGAGCCGAGGCTGCCGACCTGGTTCTTGCCGCGGTCCTTCGCCTTCTGGGATATCTTCGAGGGGTCGGCGTCGTGGCGCACGCCCTCGTCCTCGCAGTGTTCGAGGTCCTCGGGGACGGCCCAGTCGTTGGCCAGCGCCCACTCCATCCCGTGGTCGAGGATGTTCTCGATGTCGTCGATGGTGCCCTCGAAGACGCCGCCACCGCCGAGGCCCGAGGGGATGTTGGCGAACAGCGCCTCGACGAGTTCCTCCTCGCGGCCCTGGAGGTCGTCGTAGGTCAGGTTCGTCTTCATCATCCGGACGCCGCAGTTGATGTCGTAGCCGATCGCGCCGGGTGAGATGCAGCCGTTCTCGGCGTCCATCGCGCCGACCCCGCCGACGGGGAAGCCGTAGCCCTGGTGGCCGTCGGGCATGCAGATGGCGTACTTCGTGATGCCGGGGAGCTGCGTCGAGTTCTTCAGCTGTTCGAGCGTCTTGTCGTCGCTGATCTCGTCCAGGAGCGACTCGCTGGCGAGCACGCGCGCCGGGACGCGCATGTCGCCTTCCTTCGGAATCTCCCAGACGTAGTCACGGACCTTCCGGAGCGTGACGTCGCCTGCGTCGTAGGTGTCCATACCCGAAGATGGACGCGGCACCCCGGAAAGGATTTCGTTGATGGTCCCGCCGGCAGCGGTCGGGGCGACCGCCTCAGACGTCGAGGACGACGTACGCCCGCCAGCCATCGGCGGTCTCCTCGACGGCCATCTCGGAGTAGGTGACGGCCTTGATGTCGCGGGCCGAGACCTCGTCGAGGGGGACGCCGCGGGCGCTGCCCTCGAGGTGCCACTCGCCGTCGGCCTCCGCGATACTGGCCGCGTTCTCGACGGGGAGGACGAGGCGCACGTCGCGCTCGTAGATGAGCTGGTCGAGGTAGTCGAACAGGAGCGCCTCGGCGTTCTCGGCGTCGAGGGCGAACGAGAACCGGTCGCCGGTGTCCGGCCACTCGTCGCACATCGCGGCGGTGAGGCCGTCGGCGACCGCGGCGAACGTCTCCTCGAGGCTGTCGCCGGTGGCCTCGACGGCCACGTCGGCGGTGTGGTCCCGGAGCTGGAAACTCATTTGGCGTCTCTACTCGCCACGTCGGCCTCTGTCTGTCGGTTGTCGATGGGGTCGGTCGCCTCGTCCGCCTCGCTCCGGCCCATCCGGTCCTCGGCCTGCTGGAAGGCGTCCATCTGGCTGAGTTCGGCCTCGGAGAGGCGGGCATCGCCGTTCGCGGAGCCGTCGCCGGTCGCGACCCCGCTGGTCACGATGGTCCGGATGCCCTCCTCGACGGTCATGTCGACGTCCTCGACGCGGTGCTCGGGGACGTGGACGAGGTTCCCGCCCATCACCGGGTTGGGCGCCAGCGGGAGGAAGACGGTCACCATGTCGTTGCGGCCGGCGGCGGCCTGGAGGGCCGCGGGGGTGTCGGCGGTGAGGAACCCGAGGGTGTAGGTGTCCTCCTGCGGGAACTCGACGAGTTTCACGTCGCGGAAGTTCTGCTGGTCGCTCTCGACGATGACGTCCGACATCTCGCGGAAGCCGTCGTACACCGAGCCGACGCCGGGGATGGCGCCGATGAAGTCGTCGGCGTACTGGATGAACCGCTCGCCGAAGGTGAACCGCGTCAGGAAGCCGAGGCCGAGGATGACCGCGGTGAGCACCACCAGGGTCAGTATCTGCAGGACGAGTTCGGCCGTCGCGGGCGTGATGGCCGCGAAGACCCGTGCCTCGGCGGGGCTGAGGTCGTACGCCTGGATGAACTCGACGAACCCGGAGAGCGTCGAGAAGACGTAGCCCGCGAGCACGTTGAGGACCACCAGCGTCACGATGACCGGGACCACGATGGCGAGCCCGGCGACGAAGGCGTCCCTGATGGTATCGACGACGGTCCGACCTGCCTCGCGAGTCCGCTCGAACTCTTCGCCACCAGCTGACAGCATTGTTCATGTGAAGGACCGATACTGTTGAAAAACCACACCCAAACGGGTTCGACCGACCCCGGGCGAGGCGACCCACCGCTGGCGGCGACATCACTTCGGACTGCCGGTGGAATTATATCGTCGTGCCCTCCACTATCAGAACAGTGAGCGTCAACATCGACACGCGCGTCGTCGGTCCGGGGAACGACGAGTACGTCGAGGATGCGTGGCAGCTCAAAGAGCGCATCCGACAGCGCGAGGGCGTCCTCAAGCAGCGCAAGGGCTTCTTCAGCGACGCCTACCGGCGGTCGAAGGTCCACCTCTTCGTCGAGGACGGCCCGAGCACGTCCATCATCGGGTTCTGTGCGGTCCGCCGGGACGGGTACATCCTCTTCCTCGCCGTCGACCCCAGCCACCGCGGCGAGGACATCGGGAAGAAGCTCGTCGCGATGGTCGCGGAGGAACACCGCTCCGTGACATGCCACGCCCGGACCACGAACGAGAACGCGCTACGGTTCTACGAACACCTCGGGTTCGACATCAAACGACGCATCGACAACTACTACGAGGACGGCGGCGACGCCTACTACCTGAAGCTCGGCGACGACGCGAGCCTGACCGCGCGGCTCTCCGAGTTCATGCGCCGGTAGGACTGTTTCTCTGCCCCTCGACCGACTCCGCTAGGTTCTTTAGACGCCTCCTCTAACGAATCGAGAGCCATGGAAGAGCGCACCCGACGGTACCTCCGCGGTCGCTTCGGCGACCACTATCGACAGCTGTCGGTGACGCCGCCGCCGGACGCGAACGAGCGCGAGTGGGGGTGGGTCACCTGGAGTGCCGGTGGGACGACGATGGTCCGGCACAACTCGTGGCTGGACATCGGCGACCTCGGGACCTTCCTCGCGGACGAGCGCCCGCGCCACGTCTACTTCTCGGCCGGGCGGTACGACGACCCCGGCGCGGGGTCGATGTCGAAGAAGGGTTGGCGGTCCTCGGACCTCGTCTTCGACCTCGACGCCGACCACCTGCCGGGCGTCGACCCCGAAGAGGACGCCTACGCCGACATGCTCGAGACCTGCAAGGGCGCGCTCTTCCGCCTCTTAGAGCTGCTGGAGGACGACTTCGGCTTCGAGGACCTCACCATCGTCTTCTCGGGCGGCCGGGGCTACCACGTCCACGTCCGCGACGAGGGCGTCAAGGAACTCGGCCGCGGCCACCGACGCGAGATCGTCGACTACGTGCTGGCGACCGACGTGGACTTCGACACGTTGCTCCAGCACGAGGCGGTCGCCGGCATCGGCCGGAAGACCCCGGCCGACAAGAAGACCCTCGACACCACCGGCGGGTGGAGTCGCCGGGTGCAGCGCCGCATCGAGGCGTACGTCGACGACCTGCTCGAACTCGACGACGAGGACGCACTGGCGCGCCTACAGGAACTCGACGGTATCGGGCAGGGCCGCGCCGAGGGCATCCTGAACGCCGCGCGGACGAACGTCGACCAGATACGCGCCGGCAACGTGGACGTCCACCCGGCGTTCCTGACCCTCGCACGCAGCCTCGCCGCGGAGACGTTCACCGAGGAGACCGCCCCCATCGACGAGCCGGTGACGACCGACATCAACCGACTCATCCGGCTCCCGGGGAGCCTCCACGGCGGGAGCGGCCTCGAGGTGACGCGCATCCCGCGGGCCGACCTCGAGGACTTCGACCCGCTGCACGACGCGGTTCCCCGCACCTTCATCGGGAGCGAGATTCGGGTCACGGTCACCGAACCGGTCGAGGTACACCTCGGTGGCGGTACATTTACGTTGGAGCGTGGCGCACACACTGTACCGGAGTACGTGGGCGTGTTCTTGATGGCCCGCGGGCAGGCCGAGAAGGGGAAAGAATGAATCTGAACGAACTTCGCTCCGCGCTCGACACGGAACGACAGAAGGGTGGGCTCCAGCAACTGCGCGACTCGTTCTACCAGGAGGTCGCCGAGTACGTCGAGGAACTGAAGACGAAACGCGAGAGCAAGGCTGCCGAGGCCGACGACCCCTTCTCCTCGCCCGAGATCCAGCGCCTCACCGACGAGATAGAGACGGCGAAGAACGCCGCGGAGTCGCTGTACGAGCGCCGGCTCGGCAAGTTGGTCAAGCAGGCCAGTCTCGCAGCCGCCGACATGGCCAACGCCGAGCAGGTCCAGGGGCTCACGGCCGAGGAACGACAGCTCTACGACGACCTCGTGAGCCGCATCGAGGAGAACAAGGCGCACATGCTCGACGTGGTCGCGGGCGAGGCCGAGACGACGCCGGCCGCCCGCGCCGCCGACGAGGGCGAGGGAGCCGGGGCCGACGTCGGGGCCACGGACGACGTGCCCGACCCCGACCCGGCGCCGGAGTTCGACCCCGACCCCGCGACCGACCCGCCGGCCACGGAGGAGCAGACCGGCACGTCGACACCGGACCAGCCGGCCGACGACGAGGACGACGTACGGAGCGACCCAGACATCTCTGCGGCCGAGGCGCGGGCGGTCGCGGACGCCGACACGGGGTCGGCCACAGAAGACGGCGGCGTCTCCGCCGCGGACGTGATGGGAGACACGGCCGGCGACGAAACCACGGCTGGTGGGGACGAGCCCGCACCACAGGGCACACCGCCACAGGAACCCATCGACGAGGGCGCAGGCGACGACGGGGCGGTCCCGTCCCGCGAAGCCGACGGCGGCAGCGAGGCCGCGGCCGGCGCCGACGCGACCGACGAGGACCTCGACCGGACCGAGGTGCTCATCACCCGGGACGTGGGCGACATCTTCGGCGTCGACGAGCGCGAGTACTCGCTCTCGGCCGACGACGTGGTCGAACTCCCGTCGGCCAACGCCGACCCGCTGGTCGAACGCGACGCGGCGAAGCGACTGGAGTAGCTTTTTCTCGGGGGTTCACCAAGGACTCGCCATGACAGGGACGGTCGAGTCCATCCACATCGCACGCGAGTCCGGCGACCCCGTCGAGACGGTCGAAACCGTCGAGGCGGTCGCCGGCGCGGGCCTCCGGGGGGACCGCTACTTCGACGAGTCGGGGACGTTCTCCGACGGGACACCGCGGGGTATCACGCTCATCGAGGTCGAGGCCATCGAGGCGGCCGAGCGCGACTACGATATCTCCCTCGACCCGGGGGAACACCGGCGGAACGTCACCACCCGCGGCGTCGCCCTGAACCACCTCGTCGACGCGGAGTTCCGCGTCGGCGACGCGGTCTGTCGCGGCGTCGAGCTGTGCGAGCCCTGCTCGTACCTCGAATCGCTCACCGAGGACGGCGTCGCCTCCTCGCTGGTCCACCGCGGCGGCCTGCGCGCCGAGATAATCGAGACGGGGACGCTTTCGGTCGGGGACGGCGTCGAACCGCGCTGAAACGAAATCGACTAAAGCGCCCTGTTCGTTGCCGGGGCTATGCTCGACGAAGGCGAGGCGGCTCCGGACTTCGAACTGCACGACCAGAACGGCGACTCGGTCTCGCTCTCGGACTACCGCGGCCAGCGCGTCGTCCTGTACTTCTATCCCCGCGCGAACACCGAGGGCTGCACGACGCAGGCCTGCTCGTTCCGCGACAACTGGGACGCGTACCAGACCCACGACATCGCCGTCCTCGGCGTCAGCGACGACGAGGTCTCCGACCTCAAGACGTTCGAGGGGGACCACGACCTGCCCGTGACCCTGCTCTCGGACCCCGACGGCGAGGTGTCGACCCTCTACGAGTCCTACGGCGAGAAGCAGATGTTCGGGAACACCTTCGACGGCGTGTTCCGGAACACGTACGTCATCGACGAGTCCGGGGCCATCGAACGCGTCTACGAGGGCGTCGACCCCGAGGAACACGCGGAGACGATTCTATCGGACCTCGGCCTCGACCTCGACTGAGGCGTCCGACAGGGCACTCGAGCCCCGCCCGGGACGGGGTTCGTGGTCCCTCGTAGGTCGAATCCATTTACGTCTGCAACCTCATGTTCCGGGCGATGGTGACCTCGGCTTCACTCGAGGTGCTGCTCGACCACACGCAGGACAAGATCATCCTCCTCGACCCGGACGGGGAGATACAGTACGTCAACGAGGGCGCGAGGCGCATCCTCGGCTTCGACCCCGACGACCTCGTCGGCGAGGACGCCTTCTCGTACCTCCACCCCGACGACGTCGAACGGACGAGGGCAGCGTTCGAGCAGGCCATCGAGAGCGAGGGCTACACCGAGACCTCGGTGGAGTACCGCCACCGGGCCGACGACGGGTCGTGGGTGTGGCTGGAGGGACGGATGTCGAACGTGACCGACGACTCGCTCGACGGCTACGTGGTGAGTTCCCGGTGTATCTCCGACCGTATCGAGGCCCAGCGCGAGAGCAGGGAGACGGCGGCCCGGTTGCGGGAACTGTCCTCGACGACCGGCGAGGTGCTGTGGATGTTCGACAGCGACTGGTCCGAACTGCTGTTCGTCAATCCCGCCTACGAGGCGGTCTTCGGCGGGTCCATCGAGGAGGTCGAATCGGACCCGGCCGCGTTCCTCGACCAGATACACCCAGCGGACCTCCCGGCCGTCGAGGAGGCGATGGAACGCATCTCGGCGGGGGAGTCCGTCGAGATGGAGTACCGCGTCAACCCGGAGAAGGACTACAACGTCTGGCTCTGGGTCCAGGGCGAACCCATCGTCGAGGACGGCGAGGTCGTCCGGGTGACGGGTTTCTGCCGGGACATCACGGACCGCCACCGCCGGGAACGCCAGCTGTACGTGATGGACAACATCCTGCGACACAACCTCCGCAACAGCCTCGGTATCATCCTCGGGAACGCCCAGCTCATCGAGGAGGACATCCCCGACGCGGCCGACCGGACCGCGGTCATCCGCCAGACCGGCGAGGAACTCCTCGCGAGCGCCGAGAAGGAACGCGAGATAATCGAGGTCATCACGGAACAGACGATGCCCCGGCGGCTCGACGTGTCGTCGCTCGTCGCCGAGAGCGTCGAGACCATCCGGTCGCGGTTCCCGCGGGCACAGATCGAGTACGAGGGCGTCGACGAGGCCCACGCGTCTGTCATCGACGAGTTCGGACTGGCCGTCCTGGAGCTCCTCGAGAACACGGTCACCCACAGCCTGCGCGACGAGCCGACGGCCCGGGTCACCCTCGAGCAGGACGACGAGACGGTGACGCTGTGCATCGAGGACGACGCACCCGAGATACCCGAGGTCGAGTCGCGCGTCCTCCGGGGGGACCACGAGATGGACGAGGTGTACCACAGCAGCGGCCTCGGGCTCTGGCTCGTCTACTGGGTGGTGACGCTCTCGAACGGGAGCATCACGGTCGAGACCCTCGGAGAGGAGACGAGGAACCGGGTGCAGGTGACGGTTCCCCGGGCCCTGCGCGACGACTGAGCGTCGTCGGTTCCTCGGCGCGAGCCAAGACAGTTCGACGGCACACTCTCCCGTGTCACGGGTGAACCACGAGCCATGGTAGAGCGAACTCGCTCGCTGGGCTTCTGGGTCGCCTTCGCGATGGGGCTCGGGACGATGATCGCCGCCGGCATCTTCTCGCTGTCGGGCCAGGCCGTCCACGACGTCGGGTCGAGTGCCGTCGTCGCGTTCGTCATCGCGGCCGTCGTCGCCGGGGTGACCGCGGCATCCTACTCGGAGTTCGCATCGATATACGCACAGAACGGTGGCGGCTACCTGTTCTCGTCGCAGACGTTCGACAGTGACCGGTTGACGTTCGCGGTCGGCATGTCGCTGTTCCTCGGCTACACGGGGACGACCGCGTTCTACCTCGCCACGATGGACCACTGGGTCCGCAAGTTCATCCTCCCGGCCGGCATCCACCTCCCGCACGGGCTGGTCGGCATCCTCACCGCGCTCGCCCTCGGCGCGCTGAACGCGGGCGGGACCGAGGAGAGCGGGACGTTCCAGGTCGCGGTGACCGGGCTCAAGGTCATCGTACTCCTCATATTCGTCGGCGGGGCGCTGCAGTTCGCCGGGGTCCTGCCCGCGGTCGGCGAGTTCGCCGGGAACTTCGAGACCAAGCCCGTCGGCATCGTCTCGACGGCCGGGACCGCCTTCATCACCTTCTTCGGCTTCTCCGCCATCGCCGCCAGCGCCGGCGAGATAATCGAGCCGCGGAAGAACGTCCCGAAGGCCATCGCGGCGAGCATGCTGACGGTGACGGTGCTCTACATCTTCGTCATCGTCGCCCTCGTCAACACGCCGGCGAGCGTGCGGGGCGCCCTGACCGCCGGCGAGACCGCGATGGGGACGGTCGCGAAGGCCTTCATCGGCCCCATCGGGCAGTGGGTCATCGTCGCGGGGGCGGTGTTCTCGATGATCAGCGCCTCGAACGCCAGCATCCTCGCCGGTAGCGGAATCGGCTACCTGATGGGCCGGCGGGGACAGGCTCCACGCGACCTCTCGCGGGTCCACCCCGACTACGAGACGCCACTCTACGCGGTGGGGGCGGTCACCGGCGCCATCGTCGCGCTCATCGCGGTCTTCGTCTGGTTGCTCGGTGCGGGCGGGCCGGTCCACATCGGGCTGGCGGGGCTGACGAACTTCGCGACGCTGAACCTGCTCGCGCCGCTCGCGGTCGTGAACGTCGCGCTCGTCTACTCCCGCCGCCGGCACCCGGACCTCGACCGGCCCTTCGAGGTGCCCTTCGGGTCGGTGTTGCCGGTCGTGGGCGTCGTCGCGAACGTCGCCCTCATCGGCTTCCTCGCGGTGAAGGGCATGCGCTTCGGGAGCGCCCCCGAGGGCGCGCAGTTCGTCACGGCGGTCGGCGGGACGACCGTGGCCCTGCTGCCCTCGGTGCTCGGGCTGGTCGCCGGGGTCGTCGTCGAGGTCGTCGCCGTCGCCGCCTACCTCGCCTGGGGCGGCGAGGCCGACGTTGAGGACCTCGTCAGCGAGGTCGAGACGCCCGAACCGGCCGACGAAGCCGCCGCGACGACCGCCGACGAGGACGCCTTCACGGTGCTCGTGCCGGTCGAACGCGTCCAGAACGCCGCCACGTTCGGCCGCATCGCGGCCCGGCTCGGTCGGAAGGCGGGGACCGACACCGTCGTCCGCTTCCTCCGGGTGACGCAGGTCCCGGACCAGACGCCGACCGACGCCGTCGACGAGGTCGCCGCAGAGCGAGCGTCCCGGCTGACGGAGGCGCTCGACGACGCGGACCTCGCGGTCTCCTACGAGGTCGACGCGCACGTCTCGCGCGACCTCGGCTACGACATCGTCTCGACCGCCCGCGACGTGGACGCGGACCGCATCGTCATGGGGTACCCCGAGAAGAACGTCGCCGCCGTCGAGAAGGTGGAGTACGACGCGCCCTGTGACACCGTCTTCGTCGACGGGGAGATGGCCGACGCCGACTTCGACCGGGTCGTCGTCGGGGCCGGTGCGGGCCCCCATCACGAGGCGTTGCTCGCCAGCGCCCCGTCGCTGGTCCAGTCCGGCGGGCAGGTCCACGTGGTCTCGGTCGTCCCCCGCGGCAACGACGGCACGCCCGAGGACGCCGCCGAGACCACGGCCGCCTTCGACGAGGCGACGGTCGAGCACCACGACGTGCACTCCTCGGACGTGGCGACCTCGCTCGTCCTCGCCGCCGAGGAGCACGACGCCGTGTTGCTCGTCGGCGCCTCCCGGACCCGGCGGCTCCGGCGCTGGGTCTTCGGCAGCACGCCCGACCGGGTCGTCGAGCGAGCGGACGAGGCCGGGGTGCCGGTGCTGGTCTACGCGGCCGAGTCCGGCGCCCAGCGTCGCCTCGAGGAGTGGTCGTTCCCGGTCTACCGGTACCTGCGGCGGGCCGTGCCGACGTGACGCTGCGGGCTCGGCGGGGTCACGCCTCGTCGGCCAGACAGTACAGGTTGCCGTCGGCGCAGCCGACGTAGGCCCGGCCGTCGACGACCGCCGGGGACGAGTTCACGTACTTCTCGAACGCGACCCGCCAGCGCTCGCTCCCGTCGGCGCGGGCGACCGAGACGATGCCCTCGCCGTTCCCGACGTAGATCGCGTCTGCGGTGACCGCCGGCGAGGACCGGAAGTCGCCGTCGGAGTCGTAGGTCCAGGCGACGCTCCCGTCCGCGACCGAGAGCGCCTGTAGCCGACCGTAGTTCCCGTCGGCGGCCGGGCCGCTGGCCGTCGTGGTCGCGGGCTCGGTGGTTTCGGTCTCCGTCCCGTCGTCCTCCCCACCCCCCAGGAGGACCCCGGTGGTTCGCTTCCCGGCGACGAAGACGTGGTCCCCGTCGACCGCCGGCGAGCACTTCACGTTGGGCGTCCCGAGGTCGGTCCGCCAGCGAACCTCGCCGGTCTGGGCGTCCAGAGCCACACACGCTCCACTCCCATGGAGCCCCACGTAGACCGTCCCGTCGTGGTACGTCGGCGGCGCGGCGAAGGTCTTGGCGTCCCAGCGCCACTGCTCCTCGCCGGTCTCGACGTCGACCGCGTAGAACCGGTCCTCCTCGTTCCCGGCGAAGACCAGGCCGTCGCCGACGGCCGGCCCGGTGAACCAGTCGGTCGCGCCGAACTCCCACTGCTTCTCGCCGGAGTCAGCGTCGAGTGCCACCAGCAGGCCGGCCTTCGACTCGTCGGTGTCGCCGCTGACGACCGCGGGCATGGTCCCGGCGGTCCCGACGTAGACCGACCCGTCGTGGACCGTGAGCGCCTGCGACCACAGGTTGTGGTTCGTCTCGTGGGTCCAGACCGCCTCGCCGGTCTCCGCGTCGAGGGCTAGGACCGCCCCGTCGCTGTGGGCGGTGTAGACGACCCCGTCGACGACCGCCGGCGCACAGGGGACGAAGGGCCCGGTCTGGTATCGCCAGCGTCGCTCGCCAGATTCGGCGTCGAAGGCGTAGACGGCGTCGCCGCCGACGAAGACCGTCCCATCGACCACAGCCGGCGAGCAGTTCACGGTCGCCTTCGACCCGATGCCGGTCCACGCGACCGACGGGTCGCCGGGACCGGTGTTCCCGGGCGCGAAGCCCGTGTTCCCCGAATCGACGCCGAATTCGGTCCAGTCGACCGGGTCGGCATCGCTGGCGGGGGTGGTCGGCGCATCCCCGGTTCCGGGACCGCCGGCCGGGTCGGTCCGGTCGGAGAGCGTGGTCGCACAGCCCGCGAGACCGATACCGCCGGCCGTGAGGGCGAGTCGCTTGCAGTAGTCGCGACGGGAGGGCATGGTTCACGTCTCGGATTCCGTATATGAATGGTTTGTGCAAGGTGTGACGCAGGTTTCAGTCTGGGCCCCGGCAGGTGACCCGGTACCACACCTGCGATAGACCCAAGTGGTCGGTGCCGGTCCGCACCGACATGGACCTCGTCGAACTCCCCGCCGACGAAGCCGCCGTCCGTCGTTTCGTCGAATCCCTCTGGCTACCCTACAACCGCGAACTCGAGGCGACCGTCGAGCAGTTCGCCCTCGCTGACGACGTCGACCTCGTCGCCGAGGAGGTGCCGTTCCGGGTCGACCGAGTCGATACCGACGGCTACCGGCTGTGGGTCGCCGTCGACGGTGCCACCGCCGCGGACAGCCTCGCCGACGTCGACGGCGAGTTCGCCGGCTTCGTCGCGGCCGAACTCGACCCCGCCCCGAGCGTCTTCGACCGGCCGGACCGCCTGTTCGTCTGTGACATCTACGTCCGCGAGCCCTACCGCGGGACGGGACTGGCCGACGAGCTGTTCGACCGCCTGCGGGACTGGGCTCGCGAGGCGGGCTGCGAGGAGTTCAGTCTCGACCCACACGTGGACAACGAGCGAGCCATCGCCTTCTACGAGAAACTCGGCTTCGAGACGACCCAGGTCCACATGGTCGCCAGCGTAGAGGAATGAGAGCGGTCGCGGTTGCGGTGCGGTGCGGTCGCGGTTGCGGTAGTCGTCAAGCGCGGCACCTGCGAGCGAAGCGAGCAGCCTTTTTAGCGTAGCTTTTTGGACCGAGTGGTTCCCGCAGGGCGCCGGAGGCGCCCGAGGAAACTCGAGGTCTAAAAAGGTCCTATTGGAACGTCCGACCGAACTCGCGCTCTTCGAGTTCGGGCTGTTCCCGGCCGAAGCGCTGTTCGATCTCGGCGTAGCGTTCCTTGGTCTCCTCGGTCACGCTCGCGGTCACCTCCTTGAGCGCCTGTTCGAAGTGCTCCTTGGTGATGCGGACGTTGGTGACGGAGTCGTCCATGTCGTCGGGGTCGACGCTGTTGATGAACTCGCGGGTCGCGGCGAGGGAGGCTTCGCGGCAGACGGCCTCGATGTCCGCGCCGACGTAGCCCTCGGTCTTCTTCGCGAGCCATTCGAGGTCGACGCCGTCGGCCAGCGGCTTGTTCCGGGTGTGGACCTCGAAGATCTTCTCGCGGCCCTCCTCGTCGGGGACGGGGACGTGGACGTGACGGTCCAGCCGGCCCGGGCGCAGCAGGGCGCTGTCGATGAGGTCGGGACGGTTGGTCGTCGCGATGACGACAACGTCCTCCAGGTCCTCGAGCCCGTCGAGTTCGGTCAGCAGCTGCGAGACGACGCGTTCGCCGACGCCGGAGTCACCGGAGTGGCGGCCACGTTCGGTGGCGATGGAGTCGATCTCGTCGAAGAAGATGACCGTCGGGGCGTTCGACCGTGCCTTGTCGAACACCTCGCGGACGCCCTTCTCGGACTCGCCGACGTACTTGTTCAGCAGCTCCGGCCCCTTGATGGAGATGAAGTTGCTGTTGGCCTCGTTGGCGACGGCCTTCGCCAGCAGGGTCTTCCCGGTGCCCGGCGGGCCGTACATCAGAACGCCGCGGGCGGCCTCGAGGTCCATCGCCTGGAACACCTCGGGGTAGTCCAGCGGCCACTGGATGGTCTCGCGGAGGCGTTCTTTGGTGTCGTTCAGGCCGCCGACGTCGTTCCACGTGACGTCGGGGACCTCGACGAACACCTCGCGCATCGCCGAGGGTTTGACCGACTTCATGGCCTCCTTGAAATCGCCCTCGGTGACTTTGAGGTTCTCCAGGACCTCGGCGTCGATCTCCTCCTGTTCGAGGTCGAGTTCGGGACGGATGCGCCGGAGCGCGTTCATCGCGGCCTCCTTGGCGAGGCTCTCGATGTCGGCGCCGACGAACCCGTGGGTGTTCTCGGCGTACTGGTCGAGGTCCACGCTGTCCGACAGCGGCATGCTGCGGGTGTGGACCTGCATGATCTCGAGGCGGCCCTCCTTGTCGGGGACGCCGATCTCGATCTCGCGGTCGAACCGGCCACCGCGGCGGAGCGCGGGGTCGAGGGCGTCGACGCGGTTGGTCGCCGCGATGACGGTGACCTGGCCGCGCTCTTCGAGGCCGTCCATCAGCGAGAGGAGCTGGGCGACGACGCGGCGTTCCACGTCGCCGGAGGCCTCGCCGCGCTTGGACGCGATGGAGTCGATCTCGTCGATGAAGACGATGGCGGGCTGGTTCTCCTCGGCCTCCTCGAACACCTCACGGAGCTGCTCCTCGGACTCCCCGTAGTACTTGGACATGATCTCGGGGCCCGAGATGGTGTGGAAGTGCGCGTCGATCTCGTTGGCGACGGCCTTCGCGATGAGGGTCTTCCCGGTGCCCGGCGGGCCGTGCAGGAGCACGCCCTTCGGCGGCTCGATGCCGAGTTGCTTGAACAGCTCGGGGTGGCGCATCGGGAGCTCGATCATCTCGCGGACCTGGTCGAGCTCCTTGTCGAGGCCACCGATGTCCTCGTAGGTGACGCTGGGGACGCCCTCGCGGCCGCCACCGCCGGCGCCGCCGCTGATCTGCTCGGCGGGCTTCTCGCTGATCTGGATGTCGGTCGAGTCGGTCACGATGACCGTCCCCGAGGGGTTGGTCGATGCGATCTTCAGCGGGACGGACTGGCCGCTGCCGGCCATCGGGCCGAACGAGAGCGAGAACGGGACGGTCTGGCCGCCCTTGACGGCCTGTCCGCTCAGTTTGTCGCGGACGAGGGGGCCGATGTTCCCGCGGATGCGCAGGTTCTGCGGAAGGGCGACCGTGACGCTCTTGGCGGGCTTGACGTCGGCCTTCTCGACCTCGACGCGGTCGTCGATGCCGACGTTGGCCTGCTGGCGGATGCGCCCGTCGATGCGGATGACGCCCTGGCCCTGGTCCTCGGGGTAGCCGGGCCAGACGCGGGCGACGGCGCCGCCGTCACCCTTCCCGCTGATCTCGATGTAGTCGCCGTTCTCCAGGTCCAGTTCCTGCATGGAGACGCGGTCGATGGCGGCGAGGCCGCGGCCCGCGTCCTTCTGTTTGAGTGGTTTGACGGTGAGTTTCATGCATCGACCTCCATCTCGATAGTGAGGATGCCGTTTCTGATAAACGCTCGCGCGGTCCCGGGGACCTCGATCTCGAACTGGTCGTGGTCGTCGCTCGGGACGACGATGACGGTGTCACCGGCGACGTCCACGGTCGCCTCGGAACCGAGAGCGCCGAGGTCGGCGGCGATGACGTGCACGTCGTCGTAGGCGTAGTGGCGAACGAACCGCTCGCTTCCAGAGACGAATTCTTGTAAGTGCATGTACTTGCTAACCACAAGTTAGTCTTCATAGTATAAAAGGTTATCGCCTACCTAATCGGGGTACGGGAGCGGGTTCGGCGTTCTCGGGTAGAACTGCGGTTCACACCGGCTTAGGCTTTATGCCCTCCACCGACCAAGCCACGGGTATGCAGACCATCACGCACCACGGCCGCCGGACTGCGTACGAGGTATCCGACCGCGGTGGCGACGGGGCCCCGGTCCTGTTCGTCCACGGGAGCGGGGGAACACGACGCCTCTGGAAGTCCCAGTCGCGCCTGAGCGACGACCGACCCGTGGTCACGCTCGACCTGAGCGGGCACGGCGAGAGCGACGACATCGACGCCGACCCCGGCTACGAGTCGCTCTCGGCGTACGCGGACGACGTGTTGGCCGTCGCCGAGGAGACCGACGCGAGCGTCGTCGTCGGGAACTCGCTCGGTGGCGCCGTCGTCATGCACCTGCTGCTGGAGCGCGACCACGACTTCGACGGGGCCGTTCTCGCCGGGACCGGCGCGAAACTCGCCGTCCTCGACGACCTGCGCGAGTGGCTGGCGGACGACTTCGAGCGCGCAATCGAGTTCCTCCACGACGAGGACCGCCTCTTCCACGACCCGGACCCCCGCCTCGAAGAGCTCTCCATCCAGGGGATGCGGGCCTGCGGCCGCGCGGTCACCGAACGCGACTTCCTGACCTGCCACGAGTTCGACGTGCGCGACGAGGTGGCCCGCATCGACGTGCCGACGCTCTGTCTCGTCGGCGAGTACGACTACCTGACGCCGCCGCACTACCACGAGTTCCTCGCCGAGCGCATCGACGACTGCGAGCTGACCATCGTCGAGGAGGCGGCACATCTGGCGATGCTGGAACGGCCGGACGCGTTCAACGCCGCCGTCTCGGGGTTCTGTGAGCGAGTTGGAGAATAGGTGGGTTCGGTCGTCAGTACAGTTCGTCCAGGTCCTCCTCGACGTGGCTGTGTTCCTCGCCGGGGAACTCGCCGGACTCGACCGCCTCGCGGTAGCTGTCGATGGCGCTCGTCATCTCCTCGCGGAGGTTCCCGAACTCCCTGACGAACGACGGCGTCCAGTCCGACAGCCCGACCGCGTCGTCGACGACGAGCACCTGCCCGTCGCAGTCCGGGCCGGCCCCGATGCCGATGGTGGGGATGTCGATGGCCTCGGTCACCTGCGCGGCGACGTTCGAGGGGACGTGTTCGAGCACGAGCGAGAAGGCGCCGGCCGCCTCGTGCTGGCGCGCGAGGTCGAGGATGCGTTCTGCCTCCTCGTTCGAGGTGCCCTGGCGGGCGTAGCCGGTCTGGTTGACGCGCTGGGGCGTCAGGCCGAGGTGGGCCTGGACGGGGATGCCGAGCTGGACCATCCGCTCGGTCAGGTCGACGGTGTGCTCCCCGCATTCGAGTTTCACCGCGTGTGCGCCCGCCTCCTTGAGCATGCGCCCCGCGTTCTCGATGCTCTCGGCCTCGTCGTGGCCGTAGGAGAGGAACGGCATGTCCGCGATGACGAGTGCGTTCTCGGTCGCGCGTGCGACGGCGGCGGTGTGACTCGCCATCTGGTCGACGGTCACCGGGAGCGTCGAGTCGTGGCCGAGGACCGTGTTGCCGACGCTATCGCCGACGAGGATCATGTCGATCCCCCGCTCGTCGACGATCTCGGCGGTCACCGCGTCGTAGGCGGTGAGCATCGTGATGGGCTCCTCCCCCGACTTCGCGAGCACGTCTCGCACCGTGGTTGGCATAGGCAAGAATTGCACAGGGGGGTTCAAACGCCTGCCGATTATCGGCCAAACCGGCAGTGCTTATGTGGTGGCGGCCGCAGTTCCGGGCGTGACAGGGGACGACGAGGAAGGCGCCAGCGACGCTCCGGCCGCGGCCGACGAACCGCGAGACGAGCCTTCGGGCGGGCCGAGCACCCGCGAGGCCGTCGAGACGGACGACCTCTACGCCTGGGTCATGCAGACCACCTTCGTCGTCACCATCCTCGTCGGCGCGCCGCTGGTCGCCATCTTCTCCGTGCTGTTCGACCTCACGTCGTGGGCCGCCCGCGCCGAGTTCGCGGTCCGCATCGGTGCCATCGTCTGGTTCGTCACCGCTATCGGCGTGTTCGTCTACGCGAAGAAGTACCGCGAGCCGACCGGTGAGGCCGGCGAGGCAGGTGAAACCGGGGACGCCACCGAAACCGGCGATACGAGCGCCTGAGTCCGCGGCGTCAGACCCACTCGAAGTCGGTGCCGGCGCGCCGCGCGGTCTGTTCGTCGCGCTCGCTGTCGCCGACGAAGACGACCGACCGCGGGTGTCTGTCGATGGCCGAGACGGCGGTGAGCAACGGTTCCGGATGCGGTTTGTACGTCGCGACGGTGTCCCGCCCGACCACGGCGCGGACGTGGTCGCTGAGGCCGTGGGTCTCCAGCGCGATGTGGCAGGCGGCCTCGCAGTTCAGCGAACAGACCGCGATCGGCCGGTAGTCCTCGGCGAGGGCGTCGGCCAGCGGGAGGCGGTCGGAGGTCCGTGCCCCCTCGCGCTCGTGGTGCGCGATGGCCTCGTGGACCGGGTCGCGCAGGCCGTGCTCGGGGGCGTCCTCGAACAGGCCCCAGAGGTCCCGGCCGTCGGGCGAGACCCCGGCCTCCCGGTATACCGTCGTCACGTCGCTGGCGACCGCCTCCCAGTCCACGTCGAGGCGGACCAGGGTCCCGTCGAGGTCGTACACGACGCCGTCGTACTCGCTCGTCACGCCCGAGGGTACGCGAGCCAGCCGATTAAGCGGGTCGGTCGGGAGGCGTGGTACCATCCCGGTTACGGACCCCCTAGAAACCGCGTAGTTTTTCATCGTCGCAAGCGCATGACAGAGTATGACGGTCACCGTCACACCCGGTGGGAACGTCCACGACCAGACGCAGTCTCGGTCTGGGTGTTGCTGCCGCATCGAAGGCGGTGGCCACGCAGGAGACCGACACACGCGAGCGGGGTGGCCGTGATGGCTCTCCTTCGCGCACTCCGCATGCTGCGCGAGGACGTCCGGGCCGTGCTCGAGCGCGACCCGGCGGCGCGCGGCGTCCTCGAGGTCGTCACCTGTTACGCCGGCCTGCACGCCGTGTGGGGCCACCGCATCGCCCACCGGCTCTGGAACGACGGCTACCACCTGCCGGCACGCGTCCTCTCGCAGTTCGTCCGCTTCATGACCGGCGTCGAGATCCACCCCGGCGCGACGCTGGGTCGCCGGGTCGTCATCGACCACGGGATGGGCGTCGTCATCGGCGAGACCGCCGAGGTCGGCGACGACGTGCACATGTACCACGGCGTCACGCTGGGCGGGAACTCCCCGCGCCCGGAGAAGCGCCACCCGACGGTCGGCGACCGCGTCATCATCGGCGCGAACGCGACCCTCATCGGTGACATCACGCTCGGGGACGACGCACGCGTCGGCGCGGGGTCGGTCCTCACGACCGACGTCGAGCCGGGGGTCACCGTGACCGGGATTCCGGCGACGCCGTACGAGTCCAGCAGTGAGTCCGAGGCGGAGGACGAAGCGTCCGCTCCCGCGACCGAGGAAGACGGGAACGGGACCGTCGACTGCGTCGACGTGCCCTCGGAGGATGACGTGTCCGACGCCAGCACCGGCACGGAGGGCGTCCCCTCCGAGACCGACGGCGTCGAGGCGGACGACTAGGCGGGGTCGGCGGCCGCGCCGTCGGTGCCAGCACCGTCGGCCGCCACCCCGTCGACCACCCGCGACCCTTCTGCGACCGATTCGACGTCCAGCGAGCCGTCGCGCTGCTCGCCGCGGCTACAGCGCGCGGCCGTGACCACGACAGACTCCTCGTCCGAGACGACCGCGCCGCCGGTCGCCGTGACGGGGAACGGTAGGACGAACCGGACCGCGTGCTCGGTGCGGTCGGTCCCATCGGCGGTCTCGCGCTCGCCGAGCAGCCAGACGCAGACCGCGCCGTTCTCGACCCGGCAGTCGTAGTGGTGCTCGGGCTGGGCGGGGCGGTCGAACGTGAGTTCGAGGGCGTCGTCGGTCACCGTCAGGGTCGCGTCGACCCCCGCACGCTGGCGCCAGAGCGAGAATCGTTCCACGAGGCCGCCGATGGCCGGGACCAGCGTCCCCGCGACGACGCCCTCGCCCCGGAGGCGCTGCCAGGTGTACGAGGGCGGGCTCTCGGGCGCGTCCGGCGGTCCGTGGCGACCCTCGCGCAGGAAGTCGTCCCCGACCCGGTGGAAGGTCGCCTCGCCGTCGATAGCGTCTTCAGAATCGCAGCGCCGGAGGACCGGCCGGACCAGCCGGATGCCGCCGGTGGCCTCCGAGAGCCGGGTCACGACAACCCGCGAGCACGCCAGCGTGACCGGGTGCGAGAGTCGGGTCGAGGCGGCGAGTTCGTCGTCGCCGGACCGGACGACACGGGTGACCTCGGTCCCGCCGTCCTCGGTCGCCTCGACCCGGAGCGTCACCGACTCGGTCTCGCCGATGGCGGTCGTCAGTCGACACGTCAATGCGTCCGGGGAGACTGTGGCTGGCACTGCGAGGGGGTTCGCGAACCGCCGGTATAGTGCTTATTTCGCTCGATTGAGAACTCGACGGGGCGACCGATACTGTCGGAGGTAGGTGAGCCATGGATTTCGACACCTCCGGGTGTGAAACATCCTCACGAAGTCACGTCCGCCAGGTTCTCTTGAAATGTTCTATCGCTGTGTGTCTGGTTGGGTCGTGCTGACTACGGGGCGCGAGTCCGGTATCGCCCAGTTGCTTGGTGGGAATCGTTTGGATCGGTCGATTCAGAGGGCTGGGTCTGTCGTTCTATTGGTCTCGATATTCGAGGAACTCGGCGTATATCGGGACGGTCAACGTCCGTTTCCGGTCCCCCAATCGATACGTTGCTGTGACTTCGCTCGGTGTAGCAGCGACGAATTCTTCGAACTCGATATCTGTCTCATGGACGACCCCCCCATCGCAGTCTGCTGTTCTCCAATAGGCAGTAACTATGGCATCTGGACCGTCCTCTGATTTTCGTGTGGCCGATACGCCACCAGAAGCCACACGTTTACCGAATACGTCATTGACCTGTTTGGCTGCCACCTCGCCAGCCGCCTTCAGACAACGAGTCCGACTCCAGCTCTCGAATGGTTCGGTCGCAAAGTTGGCATTGCTGATTTCTTGCTTGGGGCCTGCCCAATGGGCGACGTATCTGACAGTTTCATCCGCTCCAAGGTACGTCACATTCTCATCGTCTTCGATGGAGACAACTGAGAGTTCAACATCGCTCTGTCCCCTGACCGGCCCGTGCATGGCGCATACTACTTGGTCACGTTGGATAATGGCCTCGCCTGATTCAATCCGGAGCCACTCAGAATAGACTCGACAAAATATGTGCCAGACTCGCACTCTCGGTTTATCGGAGGATTCAGCGAAAACAAGCCGAAACGGACGAACGACGGTTGCTGACTGCATCCCCCCTGCAGCACGCACGTTCTATCGAAACCAGCGGATTTAGACAGTTCTTTGACAGTCCCAGCGCCACGCGACCGGGACGTGGCCGTCGCAGCGGTCCTCCGGCGCACAGCGTGGCAGCCGGACGACGAGTTCGTCGTCCGTGACGGTCACCCGGGCGCCCTCGGCCGTGATGGGATACGGCGGAGCGACTGCCACCGCCACGTCCTCGTGTCTGGTCCGTGCCTCGCCGTCGCTTCTGGCGGCGTCCAGTTCCGCGGTCTCTGCCGCGGTCCCCGCCGCGGTTTCCGCCGGCTGTTCTGCCCGGGCGTCGTGGTGACGCTGCTCGGCCAGCCCCGTCAGGAACAACTCGCCGTTGCGGACCGAGGCGTCGCAGGTGAAGCTCCGGCCCTCGGGGCGCGGGACGGTGACCTGCATGGTCGTCTCGTCGTCCGACACCGTCACGGCTGCGTTGCTGGTCGACCGGGCGGTGGCGACCTGGAAGAGGCGTTCGCCGACCGACCGGACCGCCGGGGCGAGGGCGTCCGCGCCCGGCCAGGGCTGGTCCTCGTCGTACCAGCGGTACCAGAACTCGCGGGGACGCTCCCGGCGGGTCGGGAGCGACACCTCCTCGCGGACGAAGCGGTCTTCGACCCAGCGGAACGAGACGGAATCGCGGACGGGCGGCCGGTCGTCGAGTTCGCGGAGGGCAGGTGCGTAGCCGAGGCGACGACCCTGGTCGGTCTCGGCCGTCTCGGTTATCTCCAGTCGGGCGCCTTCGAGGGTGAGCGCGGCGTCGACGGCCGCGGCCCCGGTCGTGGTGTAGCGGGCGCCGTCCTCGGCGGTCGCGGTGAACGTCCGGGAGACCTGCGTCCCGTCCCCGAGCGGGAGCAGTTCGAGGTCGACCCGCTTCTGCCGGGCGTCCGCCGCGTCGAAGGCGCCGAGCAACTCGTCGACGACGGTCCGGTCTGCCTCGAGACTCATCGTTCGGGACTCACCCGAACCCACGATAAAACTGCTGCCTGCCGACGCTCAGTCGAGCAGGTGGCGGGCGATGATCTTCTTCTGTATCTCCGAGGTGCCCTCGTAGATGGTGAGGATCTTCGCGTCGCGGTAGAAGCGCTCGACCGGGAAGTCGGTCGTGTAGCCGTAGCCGCCGTGTATCTGGACGGCCTCGTTGGTCACGTCCATCGCGGCCTCGCTGGCGAAGTACTTCGCCTGGGAGGCGGCGAAGGCGGTCTCCATCTGGTCGCCCGCGGTCTTCTTCCGGGCGGCCTCGCGGGTGAGCAGGCGACCCGCGGTGAGCTGTGTCTGCATGTCCGCGAGCTTGTGGCGGATGGCCTGGAAGTCCGAGATGGGCTGGTCGAACTGCTCGCGGTCCTGGGCGTACTGCAGCGCCTCGTCGAAGGCGGCCTGGGCGAGCCCGACCGACTGGGCGGCGATGGCGATGCGGCCGCCGGTGAGGATGTGGAAGGCCGCCGAGAGACCCTTGCCCTCCTCGGTGAGCTGGTACGCCTCGGGGATGCGGACCCCGTCGAACATCAGCGTCGTCGTGTCGGAGGCGCGCAGGCCGAGCTTGTCCTCCTTCTTGCCGACCTCGAGCCCGTCGACCTCGCTCTTGGGGACGAGGAACTGGGTGATGGAGCCGGGGTCGTCGCGGTCGGTCTTCGCGAACAGGATGACGACGTCGCCGCGCTTCCCGTTCGTGATCCACTGCTTCTTGCCGTCGATGACGAACTCGTCGCCGTCGCGGCGGGCCACCGTCGACATCTCGGCCGGGTTCGAGCCGGCCTCGGGCTCGGAGAGGGCGAACGCGCCGACCGGCCGGCCCGTGGTCATCTCGGGCAGCCACGCCTCCTTGAGGTCCTCGTCGCCGAACTCGGCGATGCAGGAGGTCGCGAGGCCGTGGACCGAGAGGGCGGTCGCCACCGAGAGCATCCCGTAGGCGAGTTCCTCGTTGATGATGGCGTAGGTCATCGGGTCGGCGTCGTAGCCGCCGTACTCCTCGGGGACGGTGAGCCCGGTCAGGTCGAGGTCGGCGAGCTGGTCCCACACGTCCTCGGGGAAGGTCTGCTCGGCGTCGCACTCGGCCGCGACCGGCCGCAGTTCCTCCTCGGCGAACTCCCGGACGACGTCCCGGACCGCCGCCTGCTCCGTTGTCAGTTCCATACCACTCACTACGGACAGGGGTGGAAAAAGTTGCCTGATTATTCGTCGGCGACGAACGCCTCGACCGGTGTGGCCTCGTCCCAGACCCGCTCGAAGACCGACGCGCCCCACTCGACGCTCTCGGGCGACCGGGCGACGAGTTCCGTCTTGGCGTCGTAGCCACCCTCCAGTTTCGGCAGGGAGACACACACCTGGTCTTCGGTCACGGCCATCGCGAACCCGGCCGTGGTGACACGGACGTCGAGGTGGGCGGTCTCCTCCTCGGCTGGCCCGTCCGTCTCGACCGCGCCCTCCAGCAGCTGGGGCGTCACCAGCAACCGCGGCGACGGGTCATCACAGTCGACGAGCGCGTCGGCGAACCGGTCGTCGTACACCGGCGCGATGACGTCGACCGACGCCGAGCCCTCGATGGCGTCCTGGACGCACCGGGCCGCCCGGAACGGGTCGGCATCCGGCGACCGGACGACGGAGCAGCCCTCCAGCCGGTTGAGCGTCCGCCGGCCGCACTCGGGGAGGACGGAGAGGTCGTGCGTCTGCCAGTACTCGGCCGCGTCGTCCATGACGCCCTCGACGGCCTGGATCTGGTCGAGGAGGTCGTGGACGGCCCAGCCCGTTCCTGTCAGTGCCCAGTCACCGTCGTCGCGCTCGTAGACGTACCCTCGCCGCTGGAGTCGATTGAGTGCGTCGTACACCGCGGACTCGCTCGCACTGACGGCATCGACCACGGCCTGCCGGGGGCGGGCGTCCTCGGCGAGGGTATGCAACACTGCTCGTCGCGCAGCCGAGTTCGAGACGAACCCGAGTCGCTGCGTGGGACCAACCATGTCTCCCTTTCGTAACGCCGTCGACATATTACTTCTCCTCTAGGTATATTTACTACACGTTCCTGACGGGTCGGACCGGTCCAGAACGCATCGAACGCTCCAGCTCAGGTGGAACAACCCGGTACTCCCGGAATAATAACCTTTAGACAGGTTTCTGTCGAAGGGTGGACTGCTGTCTGTCGGTGCACCAGACGACCGGACCCCTCGCCGGTCGTTTACATCATCCGTCGAACCCCTGGCCGCCCTGTCCCCGCAGGTCGGCGACGACAGCATCCGGGGGCGACGCGATTCCCCCACCCTGGGCGAATCGGTCGCTCCCACCACCCCCACCGCCGTGTTCGTCGGTCACTGCCGATACGACGGACGCGGCATCGTGCCCATCCGTCGCTCCGACGACCACGAAGGTTCCTCCGTCGTCTCCGACGAGTGCCACCACGTCGGCGCGGTCCCCCGCTGCCGCTTCTACCACGGACCGGAGGTCGTTCGGTCCGACGTCCGTCACCGACCCGACCAGCCAGGTCGCCCCGTCGCGTTCGACCGGGTCGAGCGCGGCCAGCTGTGACTCGACCAGTTTCGTCCGGAGGGCCGCCAGCTCCGACTCCAGCCCGGCGACCTCGTCCTGCAGCCGGTCCACGGCCGCGGGGACGTCCTCGACGCCCGTGCCGAGCCGCCGGCTCGCCTGCAGCACCGACCGCTTCTCGGCGGCCCGTCGCTCGATGCTCCGGGGGCCGACCGCGAACTCGACCCGCGTCAGGCCCTCGCCGGGGTTCGACCGGTCCAGCACGGTGACCGGGCCGATCTCGCGGGTGTTCCGGACGTGGGTGCCGCCGCAGGCAGCCACGTCCCACGGCCCCGCCGAGGGCTGGCCGGGGACCACGTCGCCCTCGCCGACGGTGACCAGGCGGACCGACTCGGCGTCGGCGAACACGTCGGCCTCCGTCTTCGTGTTGAACGCGACGAACTCGTTCTCGTGGACCTCCTCGAGCGAGACCTCCTCCCAGGTCACCTCGCGGGACTCCCAGACCGCCTCGTTCACCAGGCGCTCCAGTTCGACCAGGACCGCGTCGTCGACATCGGTGGAGGTCTGGAAGTCGACGCGGACCTTCCCCACGTCGGCGGCGGGGGTCTCGGGGTCCGTCTCCTCGCCGGGGGCCGAGGCGGCCGAGATGCCGAACCCGCCGTAGCCGAGGTCGTCGAGCAACCGCCGCCCCGCGCCATAGAGGACGTGGCTGGCGGTGTGCGCCCGCATGCAGTACATCCGGAACGTCCAGTCGATGTCGCAGACGACGGTCTGTCCCGCCCGGAACGTCGGGTCCTCGGCGAGCGTGTGGACGTGGGTGCCGTCGTCGGCCTGTTGCACGTCGGCGACCGGCACCCCGCCGATGGTACCACGGTCGGCGGGCTGGCCGCCGCTCTCCGCGTAGAAGAAGCTGGTCTGGAGTCGCACCTCCCGGCCGTCGATGGCCGTCACGTCCGTCGAGAAGCGGGTCGTGTACGGCTCCGCCGCAGCCTGTTGGGTCATCGACCGAGGGAGACACGCCCCGGAGACAAAAACGCTGTGGGGACTACGAGTCGTCGAGTTTCACGTCGAGTCGGTCCTCGAGCGCGGCGATGAGGCCGCCGCCGATGCCGGCCTGGGTCGCCCGGCCCTGCTCGATGGCGATGATGTCGGACTCGTCGACGCCGAGTTCCTCGGCGAGTTCCCCGCGCTGGAGGCCCTCGGCCTGGCGCTTCTCGGTGACGAGCTTCCCGTAGTCCTTCACGAGGTACGGGAGGGGGTCGTCGTCGTAGTTGGTCCCCTCCTCCTCCCAGCGGGAGGAGTCGCCGTCCCAGACGTCGTTCGCCTTCGCGGCGTTCTGGACGGCCCGGCGCTTGCGGTCGGACTCGTCCTGCTGGTTCGAGCGGTTGCTCCCGCCCGATTGCTGCTTCTGTGCGTCGTCGTGGGGCGCACACGAAGGGCACACCTGCAGTGTCGCGCCCGCGACGTTCGCCTTCCGCAGGCCGTCGCTCGCCGCGCCGCAGAGCTCACAGGTGTCACCGTCGCTGCCACCCGACGAACCGCCCGTCGAGTACTTCGCCATACCCGACCCTACCGTGGCGTGGCATTTGAATACCCCGCTTTCTCGCGTTCCACCACGCCGCGGGCCGCCACCGGCCGCGGAAAAGGGCGGGCGTGCGCTCCCGCGGTACACGGAAAAACACCCCACGATGCTTACTCGCACGGCGGCGACGAAAAGACAGGCTTTTATTTATCCCCCCAGAACACGAAAGTGCAGCAAGACACAGCGAGCGTGGGTAGCCAAGCCAGGCCAACGGCGCAGCGTTGAGGGCGCTGTCCTGTAGAGGTCCGCCGGTTCAAATCCGGTCCCACGCATCGCACCGGTGGTCACCAACTCGGCCACCAACACGATGCGGGTGCTCTCCTGACGGACAGCACCCACGCACAACTTACTGACGACGCAACACCAGACAGCCTCGGCGCTGCCGTGTTGCGTTCGAAACGGAGCAACACCCCGGCAGCGGCGACGCTGTCCTGTCGGTTCCGGTGTGTGACAGGGGCCGATATGCTTTTTCCGCCACTCCGCCGATACCCGGACGATGTTCCCGACGGACGACCGCGCCCTCAACGAGCAGATCGCGCTGGTGTTGATGGTCGCGGTCGCGTTCGTCGGCGCCGGTGCGATATTCCTCGCGGGTGCCGATATCGCGTCGCTCGTCCAGGACCCACCACCGCAGGCCGAGTTCGGCTTCGCGTTCAACGCGAGCAGTGGAGTCGTGGCCGTCACGCACGAGGGCGGGGCGACCATCGACGCCGAGTCGGGGGCACTGTCTGTCGTGGTCCGGCCTGCCGGTGGCGGCGCACCGCAGAACGCGACGTGGGTTGGCGACGGGTCGGCGACGAGCGTGGCTGCCGGTAGCTCCTTCAGCCTCAACGCGAGCAACAGTCCCGGGACCGCGGACGCGACGTACCCGCCGGGGCTGGTCGCGGGCGACGTGGTCCAGGTCGTCTGGACCTCGCCCGGTGGCGGCCGGTCGGCTGTGCTCGCACGGTACGAGGTCACGGAGGACTCGAACCCCGCGGTCCGGTTCGAACAGGGCGTCGCCTACGAGTACTACGAGGCGGACTCGCAGTACTCGAGCATGCCGGACTTCTCGACGGAGACGCCGACGGCGGTCGGTGGGACCGGCGACTTCGACATCTCCGTCCGTGAGCGCGACAGCGAGTACGCGTTCCGGTTCAGGGGCCACGTCGTGGTCCCAGAGGACGGCCAGTACACCTTCTCGACGTCCTCCGACGACGGCAGCGAGCTGTACATCGACGGGGCTCGTGTGGTCGACAATCGCGGCCTGCACGGGGACCGAAAGCGATCCGGCACTGTGACGCTCACCGCGGGCTACCACCCAATCACCGTGACCCACTTCGAGCACACCGGGAACGAGGTGCTCGACGTGACGTGGGCCGGGCCGAGCTTCGGCGAGCAGCCCCTCGGAGTGAGTGCGCTCCGCAGGCAGCCGATACTGACCGCCGCGTTCACCCCGACGTGTGCCGGGCTGAACTGCTCGTTCGACGCGAGCGCCTCGACCGACGAGAGCGGGGCCATCCAGGAGTACCGCTGGGACTTCGGTGACGGAACCACGACGACCACCACCGGTCCGACCGTCGACCACGAGTACGGGTCGACCGGCGACCGGACGGTCACGCTGACCGTCCTCGGGTCGACGGGAGCGACCGAGACGACCAGCACCACGGTGACGGCAGAACCGATGCGCGCCCCGGACGCCACCGGTCCGACCGAGCAGGGCCTCGAGTACGAGCACTACGATGGGAACTGGGACGTCCTGCCGGACTTCGACGCGCTGACGCCGACCAGCACCGGTGAGACGACCGACTTCGACATCTTCGCCGCGGGGCAGGACGACGACACCTTCGCGTACCGGTACACCGGCTACGTCGAGGTGCCAGAGGACGGCGAGTACACGTTCTGGACCGGGTCAGACGACGGTAGCGCGCTGTACATCGGCGACGAGCAGGTCGTGAACAACGACGGGGCACACCCCTACCGCGAGGAATCGGGGACCATCGACCTCGAGACCGGGACCCACGAGATAACGGTCACCGTCTTCGAGCGGACGGGCCAGGAGTCCCTCGAGGTGTTCTGGGCCGGGCCGTCGTTCGGCAAGCAGGAGGTCCCGACCTCGCGGCTGGTGCGGAACCAGTCCTCGCCGGCCATCTGGGACGCGACCGAACCGTGGGCGTCGCCGGCCGCCGGTGGCGACGATGGCGACGGTCGCGACAGGCGCCCGGACCGACAGCAGGACACGACTTCCGCGGCCGACACGGTTAAGCGCTCACCGGCGGTTTCCAGCCGCTGAGAATCGGGCACCGGGTTATGCTGGCCTGTTCCTAACTCACGCTCACAGATGACTGACGATTCGACGGTCGACCGACGGACAGTGCTCAGAACGACAGGTGTCGTGCTCGCGACAGCAGGACTCGCCGGCTGTCTCGGCTCGGACAGCGAGGGCGAGCGGACGACGGCCGAACCGACCGAGGAACCGACGGACACCCCGACCGACATGGAGCCCTCCGGTGACACCGGCGCGGCGACCGTCGAGGTCGGCCCCGAGGGGGAGTACGTCTTCACGCCCGGGACGGCGGAACCGCTGACCGTGAGCGCCGGGACCACCGTGACCTTCGTCTGGGAGTCGGACACCCACAACATCGTCGTCACCGCCCAGCCCGACGGCGCGGACTGGGGTGGCCACGAACCCATCGAGAACACCGGCTTCGAGTACGAGTACACGTTCGACGTGCCCGGCACCTACGAGTACGTCTGCGAGCCCCACGAGGCGCTCGGGATGGTCGGCGAGCTCGTCGTCGAGGAGTGACGCGAGCCGCGGACTTCCCCACAGCACCGACCGACTGAGTAACCGCTTTCTGCCTGCGTTCCCGAGACCCCCGCATGGAGAAGACGGTAAAGCGGAACGTCCCGGCCCTGACGGCGGTGCTGACGGTGGTCTCGCTGGCACTCGTCATCGGGGCAGCACGGCAGCTCATCCCGAAGTCGATACTGCCGAAGGCACCGGAGTGGGTGCTCTCGGCCATCCCGCACGTGAACGCCGGCATCAGCCTCGTCGCCATCGTGGTCATCGTCGCCGGCCTGCGGGCGATCAAGCGCAACGACTACGAGCGTCACCGGAAACTGATGCTCGCCGGCGTCGGGCTCTTCCTGCTGTTCCTCGTGCTGTACCTCTACAAGGTCGCCCTGAAGGGCCCGAACGCGTTCCCCGGGACGGGCCTGGTCGAACTGGCGTACCTCGGCATCCTCGCGATACACATGCTGCTGGCCATCCTCTGCCTGCCGCTGCTGTACTACGTGCTGTTGCTCGCGTGGACGCACCCGATGAGCGAACTGAAGAACACGAGACATCCGACCATCGGCCGCATCGCCGCGCCCCTGTGGCTCGTCTCGTTCGTGCTGGGGAACGTGGTGTACGTGCTGCTGTACCTGGTCTACTGATTCTGGACGGCGCTCGCTACTGGTCGTCCCACCACTGCTCTCTCGTCACCGCGTAGACGTTCGAGTCGTGGTGTTCGCCGCCGACGAACGCCCAGTTCGGGAGCGTGCCGACGTGGCGCATGCCGATGGACTCCAGCAGCGCGTTGGACTTCTCGTTGAACGCGTAGGCCTCCGCCCGGACCGTCTGCATGCGGCGCTCCTCGAACAGGTAGTCGACGAGGGTGCGCGTCGCGTCGGTGCCGTAGCCCTGGCTCTGGGCGTCGGCCGCGAGCCAGCACGAGAGGATGGCGTGGCCGTGGCGCTCGTTCATCCAGTTCGACCGGATGAGGCCGGCGGGCTCGCCAGTCTCCCGGGCGACGATGAGCAGGGTGAGGTCGTCGTCGGAGGAGACCTCCTCCTCGAACCACTCCTCGTGTTGCTTCTGGTTGCGTGGCTGGGCGATACCGAGTGGGACGCGGACGTCGGGGTCGTTGACGCCCTCCGTGACGAACTCGAGGTCCTCCTCCTCGACGTTACAGAGGTCGACAACGTCGCCGGACAGGAATGTGGCTCCGGGCATGGGAGCACATTCACCGGCGGTTATATAAAGCCGTGTTCAGGTGTGGTACCATCAGGCAGGCGTCAGTTCCACGCGTCGGTCGTCGCCGACGGGGGCGAGCAGGGCCGCCGAGGCCTCATCGACGGGGCAGCGGTCGACGGTCTCACCGCTGAGGAAGGGAGAAAACTGTCGCTTGAGGGGTACCAGACGGGGGCAGGATGGGCCGTTCAGTCGTCCGCCGCGAGGTCCGCGCCGCCGATGACGGGGCGCTCCACGTCGCGGTCGGTCGTCTCGCCCTCGATGTCGTAGGGGTACTCGCCGGTGACACAGCCGAGACAGAGGTCGCTTCGGGAACTATCCAGCGCGCTGGCGACCGCGTCGATGGAGAGGTACGCCAGCGAGTCCGCGTCGATCTCCGCACAGATGTCGTCGGTGGACTGGCCGGACGCGATGAGTTCCTCGCGGGTGGCCATGTCGATGCCCATGTAACACGGCGCGACGATGGCGGGGGCACCGATGCGCATGTGGACCTCCTCGGCGCCGAAGTCCTTGAGCAGGGAGACGAGCTGGTTCGAGGTGGTCCCGCGGACGATGGAGTCGTCGATGATGGTGACGGTCTTGCCCTCGACGGTGGACTTGATGGGGTTGAGCTTCAGGCGGACCGCGCGCTCGCGCTCGTCCTGGGTCGGCATGATGAACGTCCGGCCGACGTAGCGGTTCTTCATCAGGCCCTCGGCGAAGTCGGTCTCGGCGCCGTCGTCCTGGGCGGCCTCGGCGTAGCCGGAGGCGAACGCGCGCCCCGAGTCGGGGACGGGCATGACCACGTCCGTCTCGATGCCGGACTCCTCCCAGAGCTTGCGGCCGAGTTCGCGTCGTACCTCGTAGACGAGGTGGTCGTCGATGACGGAGTCGGGGCGGGCGAAGTAGACGTGTTCGAAGAAGCAGTGGGCCGTGTTCTCCTGGTTCACGAGCTGGTAGGAGTCGAATCCTGTCCCGTCCTCGTGGAGGACGACGAGTTCGCCGGGTTTCACGTCCCGGACGAGTTCGCCGTCGAGCGTGTCGATGGCGGCGGACTCGGAGGCGAGCACGTAACCGTCCTCGAGCTTGCCGATGCAGAGCGGGCGGTTGCCCTCGGGGTCGCGCACGCCGAGGACGGTCTCGTCGTGCATGATGGTCAGCGAGTACGAGCCGTGGATGCGGCTCATGGTCCGCTTGACCGCGCGGACGAGGTCGGCCTCGAGCAGGTTGCGCGCGAGGTCGTGCGCGATGACCTCGGTGTCGCCGTCGGAGGTGAACGCGTGGCCCAGGCCGGCTAGCTCGTCGCGGATCTCGTCGGCGTTGACGAGGTTGCCGTTGTGGCTGAGCGCGAGCGACCCGGACTTGAACGAGACGGTGAAGGGCTGTGCGCAGGACTTGTCGACGCTGCCGGCGGTGGGATAGCGGACGTGGCCGATGCCGGACTCCCCGTTGAGGGCGTCGATGTCGGCCTCGTCGAACGCGTCGCCGACGAGTCCCATGGCGACGTGGTCGTGCTGCTGGAAGCCGTCGTGGGTGACGATGCCGGCCGACTCCTGCCCGCGGTGCTGGAGGGCGTACAGCGAGTAGTACAGCGGACGCGCGGCGTCGCGGTCGGCGAGGGAGACCCCCACCACGCCGCACTTCTCTGTCGGACCTTCCATCTGGGCGACTTCACCCGGCCCCTGTGTCATGGTCGAGGCTCAGGTGCCCGACGGTAAAAATCCCCGTGGTTGTGCCCTACTACCGGCTCTCGACCCCAGAGATATACACATACTTGCACATTTATGGCTGCACGGCCGGCAGGCAGCGGGACACACGTGGCAGCGGCTCTCGGCGGGACAGGGAGGTGACTCCGACTCGACGACGCACTGGAGAAGGCTGTCGCTCGGGAGGCGCTACGCGAAGACAGAAATCAGAGAATCTACTCGCCGGCCTTCGACTGCCAGGCGTACTCGCGACGCTTGGCGGACTTGCCGAATCCGCACGCCGAGCAGACCTTCTTCTTCGAGTGGTACGACTTCTCACCACAGCGTCGGCACTTGACGTGTGTGGTGGTGTTCTTCTTCCCCTGGGAGGGTGTTCCTGCGCCAGTCATGGGCTTATCGAGACGACGTTATCGCCGCGTATAATGGTTGTGTTGTCGTCCTGTTCGAGCACGAGGTTCATGTGCTGGTCGTAGCCAGTGAGTTCGCCCTCGTACGACTCGCCGTCCTTGAGTTTGACCGTGACGTCCTCGCCGACTGCCGCCTCGAGTACGTCGAGCGGTCGGCCACTCGATTCGCTCATACCTCGAAAGCTTAGCGTCGCGTGCTTAAACGTACCGAGTTAGTTCGACCGTGGAATCCCACCGGTGGGGCGGGTCAGACGTCGACCGCGAACGTGTCGTACCGGCTCGCCTGCTCGGTGAAGGCGGCCAGCAACTCGGCGACCTCCTCCAGGTCGTCGGTGTCGATGACCTCGACCGGCGTGTGCATGTAGCGGTTCGGGACGCTGATGTTGACCGTCGGGACGCCGCCGCGGGCGACGAAGAACTCGCGGGCGTCGGTCCCGGTCCCCATCCCGGCGGCCTGCAGCTGCACGTCGATGTCGGCGTCCGCGGCCGCCTTCCGCACCGCCTGCGTGACCACGGGGTGGTTCGCGCTACCGCGGCCGACGACCGGGCCGGCGCCGAGTTCGATGTCGCCCGCCTTGTCCGGGCGGCCACCGGGGTAGTCCGAGACGTGGGTCACGTCGACCACGAGGACCGCGTCGAGGTCGAGCTGGAAGCCGACCATCTTCGCGCCGCGCGTGCCCAGCTCCTCCTGGACGGTCGAGACCGCGACGACGGTCGCGTCGACCTCGGCCTCGGCGGCCAGCCGCAGGCCCTCTGCGGCGGTCCACGTGCCGACCCGGTTGTCCATGCCGCGGGCCGCGACGCGGGTGCCCATGAGTTCCTCGACCGTGCTGGAGAACGTGATGGGGTCGCCGACCTCGACGACCTCGGTGGCCTCCTCCCTGTCGGCCGCGCCGATGTCGACTGCCTGTTCGGAGATGTCGTCGAGCTTGTCCTCGTCGGCGTCGCGGAGGTGGATGGCCGTCTGGGCGATGACGCCCGAGACGGGGCCGTCGGCGGTGTGGACCGTGACGTGCTGGCCCTTCGTGACGGTGCGGTCCGACCCGCCGATGCTCCCGAGGTGGAGGAACCCGTCGTCGTCGATACGGTTGACGATGAAGCCGATCTCGTCGGCGTGGCCGGTCAGCGCGATGGTCGGCCCGTCGTCGCTCCCCTCGTAGGTCGCGATGGCGTTCCCGTAGTCGTCGGTCCGGACCTCGTCGGCGAACGCCTCGACGTAGTCCACCCAGACGCGCTGGCCGCGGGTCTCGTAGCCCGACGGACTCGGCGTCTCCAGCAGTTCCGTGAGGAAGTCCCACTGCGAATCGTTCATATCGGTGCCTTGGACGGGGGAGGTTTCAACCCCCCGGTTGCGGCGCCGTCGGGCCAGTCAACACAACGACTAAGGACATTGTCGAAGAAGTGAGAGGTATGGAGAAGTTAACCCTCCTCGAGATCCACCTGAACGACGAGGTCAGTTTCAGCAACGTCGTCGGCGGCGACGCCGATGAGGCCGAGGCGGCCACCGACGGGGGGACCGCCGAGGTCGCCGCCGACGCGGCCGCCGAGTCCCGGTCCGAATCGGACGCCGAGGCCGACGAGGCCGAGAGCGGCGGCCCCAACCCGCTGCTCCTGCTCGCCGGCTTCGTCGCGCTCGTGCTCGTCGCCGTCGGCGTCCGGAAACTCGTCGGGGGCGACGCCGACGAGGAGTTCGAACCGGAGATGGTCGACCTGGAGGCCGACGAGTAAGGAACCGGCGGCCGGCGGCGATTCTGGCCCCAGAACAGACAGAAGGGTTTTGCCTGCACGGGCCCAACTCGGGTCCGTGAGTCTCTTTCGTAGTGTTCGCGCGGTCGCCGCTTCCTCCAGTGGCGACGGCGTCATCGACTGGCACGCGGTCGCCGAGGCGGCGAAGGGCGCGACCGACCCCGGCTCGGTGACCCTCACCGCGGACGAGAAAGCCGGGTACGCGACGGACGTTCGCGACGCCCGGGACCGCGTTCGACAGGTCGCGGGCATCGACTTCGACGTCCCGCGGACCATCGAGATACAGCACCGTCATCACTGGATCGACGCGAACATCGGCACCTTCCGCCGGGTCCTCAGACCCCTCGAAGCACAGGAGGGGTCGATGTTCCCAGGCGTCGCCCGCACCGTCAACACCGGCACGATGTCGTTCATGCTCGGCTTCCTCGCCCGGAACGTCCTCGGGCAGTACGACCCCCTCCTGCTCGCCGGCGAGGAGGTCGACGCCGACCACGCGCTGTACTTCGTGCACCCGAACATCGTCCGCGTCTCAGACGCACTGGACGTGGACTTCCCTCGCTTCCGGCGCTGGATCGCCTTCCACGAGGTCACCCACGCCGCCGAGTTCGGGGCCGCCCCGTGGCTCTCGGAGTACCTCGAATCCCGCATGGAAGAGGGGCTCGCGGACCTCAAGCACGGCCACCTCGACCGCGAGGCCTTCCGCGAGATGAACGCGGCGATGACCGTCGTCGAGGGCTACGCCGAGTTGCTGATGGACCACGCGTTCGACGACGAGTACGAGGACCTCCGCCGGAAGGTCGACGCCCGCCGCAAGGGTGGTGGGCCGCTGACCAAGCTCGCCAAGCGCCTGCTCGGACTCGGCCTGAAGCGCCAGCAGTACGAGCGCGGCAAGGACTTCTTCGAGTACGTCGCGGCAGAGCGCGGTATCGCCGCCGCCGGCGTCGTCTGGGACGGGCCCGAGAACCTCCCGACCGACGAGGAACTCGACGCGCCCCGCAAGTGGCTGGCGCGCGTGAATCCCTGAGAACGAGCTTCGAATCCGCCTTTCTGCCCCTGAGAACGAGCTTCGAATCCGCCTTTCTGCCAGGCTACGGACGAGCGACCGCTATCGTCGCCGGCGCGAACTCCCCTGCCGGAACGCGTAGACGAGGTACGCCCACAGCAGCGCGCCGGCGACGGCACCGCCGACGATGCCGGCGGCGACGTAGAGGAGCGTCGCCTCGACCTGCAGGGCGACCATCGCACCGGAGGCGGCGACCATGGCGATGAAGCCGTACCGGAGCCTGTTCATCCCGATGCGCCGGTCTTCATCCGACATCGAGGGCCCGACCATGTCAGAGGTCGTGCGGGGCGGAGACGTGCATGCTCACGAACTGCCACTCCTGGTCGGCCTCGTCGATGCACTCGAGGGTGCCGCTCCAGCGCGAGTCGAAGCCCCAGCGCTGGCCCGTCTCGGTGTCGGTCCAGGCCATGCGGACCTCGTCGTGGAAGACGGCGTAGTCGTCGCGTTCGGTGACCGAGAGGTCGTGGCTCTCGACGGTCCACTCGTCGGTCGTCTTCGTCTGCCTGCGCAGGGCCTCGGCGACCGCGTCGTAGCCGCTGTACTGGGTGCTGATGGCGGCCTTCCAGGTCGCCTCGTCCTCCAGGAAGTAGGGGTAGAGCGGTTCTCCCCGCCGGAGGGCCTCGTAGTAGTCCCGGACCGTGTCCTCGGCGCTCATGTTCGTCCGAAGGGGACGGGGTGGCTTGAAAGCACCCCATCCGCCGACAGTTGCCGGGTGCTCGGCGGCGCGCCGTCGCCGCCTCAGCGACCCGTCGCCGACTCCGGCGGGACCAGCAACACGTTGTTGTTGCCCTGGGCGACGATGGACTCGGACGTGCTCCCGAGCAGGAGTCGCCGGAGCCGGCTCTGTCCCCGGGACCCCATGACGGTCACGGTGGCGCCGACGCGCTCTTCCTCGGCCAGAATCTCCTCGACGGTGTTGCCGGTCCGGACGGTGACGCCGGTCTCGACGCCCATCCGGTCCGCGAGTTCGGCCGCCATCGATTCGAGCCTCTCCCGTGCCTCGGCCTCGGTGCCCTCCTCGTCGGGCTGGTTCGGCCGCCGGACGTGGAGCAGGTCGACGCGCTGGGTCGCGCCGGTCAGCCGCGGGATGAACTCGAAGGCGGTCTCGGCGTTCTCGGAGAAGTCGGTCGGGTAGAGCACGTGCTGGAACAGGTGCTCCTTGACGACCTCGTGGTCGCCGTCCTCGCGGGCGATGCGCTCGACGAGGAGCGGCTTCACCGCGGTCCGGGCCACGTTCCGGGCGGTGCTCCCGATGAGCCGGTTCTGGAGCGGGCTCTGGCCGCGCGAGCCGACCACGATCATGTCGGCCAGCAACCGGTCGGCGAAGCCGTTGATGCGCCGATGTGGCGTCCCGCGGGCGACGTGGGTCTCCACCGTGAACCCGGCGTCCTCGAAGAACTGCCGCTGTCCCCTGAGTGCCTTCCGGGCGTCGGTCGCCACGTCCATCCCGGGCAGGCCGCTGGACACGTTGTCCGGCACCACGGTCACGAGGTGGACCTCGTCGACCCCGATGTTGTCCAGGCACTCCAGGCACGTCCTCGACCTGATGGCCGCCTCGTTCGCCTCCGAACGGTCTGTCGCGAATACGATGCGCATACTCGTACTACACGCCCCGGCGATTAATATTGTGCGGTTATTCCAATACCGCGAAAACAGGGTTGCGTACTCGGCTGTCGGGTTCGGGTATCGGACGTCTCGACCAGACGAACCACGCTGGACTGGCGGAGCAGTGTCGGAGCCGCAGAAGCAGTGGCCGGGTGCTGGAGCCTGCCTACATGAAGCCGCGGTCGACCTCGTCGTCCTCGATGAGGTCGTCCAGCTCGGCGTTCAGGACCTCCTCGGCCTCCTCGAACGTGGTCGAGAGGTCGTCGAGCCTGTCGGGGCGGTCGTACTGGTCGTACTCCATCGGCCCGAACGCGGGACTCTCCAGCGCGTCCATCATGTCGTCGAAGAGGTCCCCCGGCGTGGTCGGGGCGTCGGCGTGGGCCTGCAGCACCGCCTGGAGTCGCTTCGCCTTGTCCTCGGCGTCGTCCTCGTCCTCGGGCGGCGACTGGACCGCGAAGCGGCTCGCCTCCTCCTGCTCGGGGAAGAACGAGCCGATCTCGTCGTCGAGCTTGCGCGCGACCTGGGTCCCGACCCCCTTCACCTCGAACGGGTTCTTCGCGTAGGTCTTGAGGTGATAGACGCCACTGCTCGGGTGGCCGACGTAGAAGTCCTCGCCGAGGCCGTTCGCCCGGTCGCCGGCGACCGCACGCCAGTCGTCCGGGTCTGCCTTCGACTCGACCACGTCGGAGACGATGTCGTCCCAGTCTCTGACCCGCATACCCACCGGTACTCACTACGGAAGAAAGAACGTATCGCTGTCGGGGGCCGGTTGAGGGCCTCGGCGACCGCGAAGAGAGCCAGCGTTTATAGCCGAGCGCGACGGAACACCGACAGTGACTCTGCGAGGTGTCGTCACGGACGTGGGGGAGGAGCGGACTGTCAACACGAGTTACGGGACCTCCGACCTCGTGGAGGTCGGGCTCGACCGGCACGAGGCCGAACCCACGACCGTCACGCTCTGGGGCCGGTGGACCGAGACCGCCGAGGTCCTCGAACCCGGGATGGAACTGCTCGTCACCGAGCCCGAGCAGGACGAGTACCGCGGCGAAATCCAGTACTCCACCACCGGCGACTCCTACGTCGTCGTCGAACCGGACTTCCTCGTCAACGTGACCGACATCCGCCAGTGGGTGCAGTGCCCGCGGCTGTACTACCTGAACAAGCTCTCGCCGGTCCCGCTGGCGTACCCGGTGACGAAGGGGACCATCGTCCACCAGGTGTTCGGCGACCTGCTCCGCGGGCGCGACCTCGACGAGTCCGTCGAGGACCGGGTCCGCGGGAACGCGCTCGAACTCGGGCTGCTCGGGAAGTCGGCCGAGGACGTCGAACGCGAGGTCGAACAGAACGCCCGCGCCATCGAGGGCTGGCTGGCCCAGGGGCGGCTGAGCGACGAGGACGAGTGGCGCTCCGAGCAGTTGCTCATCTCCGAGACGTTCGGCATCAAGGGGCGGGCCGACGCCATCCGGCGGGGGCAGCCGGTCGAGTTGAAGACCGGGAAGAACCTCAAGTCAGACCCGCGGTTCCCCGACAAGATCCAGGCCGCGGCCTACGCCCTGCTGTTGCAGGAACGCGGCGTCCCGGTCGACACGGGGACGCTGCTCTACACGAAGAACGAAGCGCTCGACCGCGACGAGTTCACGGGCGACTTCTCCCCGGCGAAGGACTTCTCCATCGGCGGTGGCCTGCTCAAGTTCGTGGTCCGGGCCCGCAACGAACTCGCGGCACTGGAGCACGGCGTCGAGGTTCCCACGGGGTACGAGGCCGACGCTGACTGCGAGCGCTGCTTCGAGAGCGACACCTGCATGGTCGTCTCGGGGCGGCTGGACCAGACCTCGAAGGCCGGGCAGATCGGCCGCGCCATCCCCGAGGACGAGCGTGACTACTTCGACCGGATGTACCGGGCCATCGAGGCCGAGCGCCGCGAGTCCCACCGCTCCTTCGCCAAACTGTACAAGCAGAGCGCGGCGGAACGCGCCGACGAGGACCGGGCGCTGGTCGACCTCGAACCGGCCGGGAAGCGCGAACTCCCCGCCGGCCGGTGGGAACTCCGGGCGGAGCGCACCACCTCGGCCGTCTCGAAGATTCGCGAGGCCGACTACGTCCTCGCCAGCGACGGCGACCCCATCCGGGGCCACGCCGAACTCGCCAGAGTCGAGAAGTTGGGCGACGAGGAGATACTGCTCACGGCCGACGAGCCGGTCGACGTCCACCGGCTCGACACCTACCCCTCCGAGATGGGCATCAGCCGGATGTTGACGGCGGTCCACGACGCGCTGCTGAAGGGAGACGAACGCCGGAAGGACGTGCTGTTCGGCCGCCAGGAGCCGGAGTTCGAGACCACCGACGAGGTGTTCATCGACAACAACGAGGCGCAGGACGAGGCGGTCCGGAAGGCCGTCACGGCCCGCGACTGCGCCCTCATCCACGGCCCGCCGGGCACCGGGAAGACCTACACCATCGCGCGAGCCATCCGGGCGATGGTCGACCGGGGGGAGCGCGTCCTGCTCTCGGCGTTCACCAACCGGGCGGTCGACAACGCGCTCGAAGCACTGCGCGACCAGGGGATGGAGGACATCTGTCGCGTAGGCACCGAGTCCGGCGTCCGCGAGGACATGCTGGACCTCCGGCTCGACCAGACCGGCGACCCCGACGAGTGCGTGGCGGAACTCGAATCGGCGTCGGTGGTCGCCGCGACGACCGCCACCTGCGGCGGCACGGTCATGCGCGAGCAGGACTTCGACGTGGCGCTGGTCGACGAGGCCGGCCAGCTCACCGAACCCGGGACCCTCGCGGCGGTGAACCTCGCGTCGCGGTTCGTCCTCGTCGGCGACCACCAGCAGCTCCCGCCCGTCGTGCGGGCAGACGACGAGTTCCTGCACCGGTCGCTGTTCGAGCGCCTCGTCACGGAGTATCCCGACGCTGGCATCCTGCTCGACCGCCAGTACCGCATGTCCCAGCGCATCCAGGCGTTCTCCTCGCGGGAGTTCTACGACGGCCAGTTGCGCCCGGCCACGGGCGAGGTGGCGGGTCGCTCGCTCGCCGACCTGTCCGGGGTGTCGGTCGACGCGCTCCCCGGGCACCTCCGAGACGGCGTCGTCATGGTCGACACGCCGGGCGACGGGAACCGCCACACCGACGCGGTCGAGGCCGCGACGGTCCGGGAGGTCGTCGACGCGTACCTCGACGCCGGCCTGGAACCAGACGACGTGGGCGTCATCGCCCCGTTCCGGGCACAGGTCGCCGAGATCGGCAAGCAGGTGCCAGCGGGAATCGCGGTCGACACGGTCGACCGGTTCCAGGGCTCCGCGAAGGAGGTCATCGTCGTCTCGTTCGTCGCCTCCGGGGACCTCGAGAGCCCCATCTTCGAGGACTATCGCCGGATGAACGTCGCGCTGACCCGGGCGAAGCGGGCGCTGGTCCTCGTCGGCGACACCGAGACGCTCGCGACCGACGACGTGTACGCCCGGATGGTCGACTGGGCCGACCGCTGACCGGCCCCTCCAGACCGGCCGAGCCCCGCCGCGGGCGGCGACAGACGTATTGTCACCGAGTCGCATAGTCGGCCCCATGGCTTCGAACCGGGTGGCCGCAGGCGCCGGCGTCGGGGACGTCGACCTGCAGGGGAAGACGGTGCTGGTGACCGGGTCGACGGGGGGTATCGGGCGAGAGACCGCACTCGCGCTCGGGAGCCTCGGCGCCAGGGTCCTCGTCCACGGCCGGGACCGGGAGGCGGGGGCCGCGGTGGTCGAGGCGTTACACGAGGCCGGTGCAGAGGCCGAGTTCATCCGTGCCGACTTCGCCAGCCTCCCCGACGTGCGCGACCTCGCCGAAGACGTGAAGACCACGACCGGGCGGCTCGACGTGCTGGTCAACAACGCCGGCGGCTACTTCCGCGAGCCGCGGCTCACCGAGGCCGGCGTCGAGTACACCTTCGCGGTGAACCACCTCGCGCCGTTCCTGCTCACGAACCTCCTGATTCCGACCCTCCGGGCGGCCCCGGCGGGGCGCGTCGTGACGGTCTCCTCGGAGGCGCACCGGTCGGGGACGCTCGACCTCGACGCGGTCGAGTCGGTCGAGCGCTACGCGCCCTTCTCGGCGTACGCCCGGTCGAAACTGGCGAACGTCATGTTCACGTTCGAACTCGCCCGCCGACTGGACGCGGTGACCGCGAACTGCCTCCATCCGGGGGTGATTCCGGCCTCTGGGTTCATGCGCAACCTCCCCCTGCCCATCCGGGCGCCGGCGCAGTTCGTCGGGTCGGTGCTGACCTCGGTCCCGTTCTCGCCGGTGTCGTCGGTCCGCGAGGGGGCCGAGACGCCGGTCTACCTCGCGGCCTCCCCCGAGGTCGCCGACGTGACCGGCCGGTACTTCGACGACTGCCAGCCACGACGGGCCGCCGCCGCGGCCAGGGACGAGGGCGCCCAGCGTCGGCTCTGGGAGTACAGCGCCGAGGTCACCGGGCTGCAGGACATCGAGGAGGTCTGAGTCCGGACCTGCTTCCGTACATACACGAAAGGTTGAAACAATGTGGCTGCGAGGGGTCGCTATGGTTCGACTGGTCGACGCCAGCGAGGCGATACGGGCGGCCTTCCCCGCCGAGTACGCGGACGTGTACGCCGGTGTGACCTCGCTCGGCGACCCTGCCGTGTTGACGCTCCTGCTGGCGGTGGTGTACTGGACCTACCGCCGGGAGGCGACCGCACAGCTGGTCGGGTACGCCTTCGTCGCGTTCTCGCTGACGGTGCTCACGAAGGGCTTCTTCGCGATGCCACGGCCGCCGGAGGCGGTCTGGCTCGTCGAGACCGACGGGTACGGCTTCCCCAGTGGACACGCCATGGCCGGCGCGGTCGTCTACGGCGGCATGGCCCTCGAGTTCGGCTGGCTGGCGTCGCGGGCCCGGGCGGCGGCCGCCGCGGCCGTCGGCCTCGCGGTCGGGTTCTCCCGGGTCGTCCTCGGCGTCCACTACCTCGGCGACGTGCTGGTCGGGCTCGCACTCGGGGTCCTCGTGCTCCTCGCGGGGCGCACGCTCTGGCGTGACCGTCCCGTCGTCGGCTACGCCGTCGCGGCCGTGCTGGCCGTCCCGGCCCTGCTGGTCACCGGTGGGAGCGAGATGGCCCTCACGCTGTTCGGGTCCTGTCTGGGTGGCGTGCTCGGCTGTCAGGCGCTCCTCGAGGAGGGCCCCCCGGCGTCGCGGGCCGAGACGGCCACGCTCGCGGTCGTCGGCATCGTCGCGATTGTCGGAATCCGTGCCCTCGCGCCCGTGTTCGACTCCGTCTCGGTCGGTATCGTCCTCCACGACGCCCTGCTGGTGGCCGTGATACTCGCGCTGCCGGCGGCTGTCCGGACCGTCAGGGCCGCCATCCCGGTCCTGCCGGACCCCGCGACCACGAGAAAGTGACGTAATCTGATAGTTGCGAGGCTCTTTAATCCTGCCATGCCATATCGTACCACATGGGAAGCACCTACACAGACGTCGAGGACGAGACCATCGGCGAGGAGTCCGTCGACGAGCGGGAACGCGAAGACGAGTTGCGTGCCGCGCTGGCGAGCGTCGCCGCCGGTATCGTCGGGACGGCGCTGATGACACTGGTACTGGTCGTGATCAACGCGATATACGGACCGAGCCTGAACGTCTTCGCCACCCTCGCCGAGCTGGCCGGTGGGGGCTCGAACGTTCCACTCGGGTTCGTCCTGTTCTTCGGCGCCGGCGCGGTCGCCTGGCCGCTGCTGTTCGTGACGCTCGGGGCGTACCTGCCCGGGAAGACCCGCCCGCAGCAGGGGATGGTGTTCGCGGCCATCCTCTGGACCGGGTTCGTCACGGCGTTCGCGACGCGGTACACCGGGACCGACCTCCTGGTGTTCTTCGCGTTCTCCATCGTGACCCACCTGGTGTACGGCTACCTGCTCGGGTTCGTCTCGGCCCGGCTGACGGGCCACTACGAGCGCCCCGAACTCGCGGTCTGACCGCCCCGGCACCTCTCCTGCGCCCCGCACCCTCGACGCGGCCGACCTGTCGGTGACCGAGCACCTGGTCGGCTCGAATCCCGGACGAATTCTAGAACGATTCGCGACCGTCTCCGGAGAGAGTCGAGTCGAACCTTGAAAAATCGCCTTTTACCCGCTCTGTCTCCGCTCAGGTGGAGAACCATGCGAGACGCACCCACTTCCACGCGGCGTCGCTTCCTGACCATCGCTGCCGGCTCGACCGTGGTCGGGCTGGCCGGCTGTCTCGGCGGCGACTCGGGCGGTGACCCGACCGAGGAGGACCCGATGGGCGACGACGAGATGACCACCCAATCCGACGACGGTATGACGGACGATGGGATGACCGAGACGGACGACGAGATGACCGACGACATGATGTCGGTCACCTTCACCGTCACCATCGAGAACGTCTCCGAGAAGGGGACCATCACGACCGGCGACGGCGACGAGGTCGCGGTCCCGCTCTCGCCCGGCGCCTACGCCATCCACGACGACATGGCGACGGCGTTCTCGCCCGGCTCGGCCGCGAGCGCGGGCCTCGAAGCCCTCGCCGAGGACGGGATGCCCGGCGGCTACGCCGACGAACTCGCCGGCGCGGAACACGTGGCGAAGACCGGGACGTTCACCACCCCCGACGGCGCCGACGGTCCGGCGCCGATCTTCCCGGGCGAGACGTACTCCTTCGACGTGAAGGCCCACGCCGGCCAGCGCCTCTCGCTGGCGACCATGTTCGTCCAGTCGAACGACCTGTTCTACGCGTTCGAGCCGACGGGCATCCCGCTGTTCGAGGACGAGACGCCCATCTCGGGCGACGTGACCGACCGGCTCCTGCTGTGGGACGCGGGCACGGAGGAGAACCAGGAGCCCGGTGCCGGCCCCGACCAGGCCCCGCGCCAGTCCGGGCCCGACACCGGCCCGGCCGAGGACGGGCCGGTCCGGCGCATCGACGAGGTCGACGACATGTACCAGTACCCCGACACCGCCGAGGTGCTCAAGGTCACCGTCACGCAGATGTAGGTGCTGTCCCGGCTGAGCGCCCGGAGGAGGCAGGCGAGGCGGGTGTGGCCCCGTCTCGATTCCGGAGGAACCAATAGGCGCACCGTGAAAGTGCGACTATCATGTCCATCGACTGGCGCGACGTCACCCACATCACCAAGGTCGACCCGGCCGAGGCCCTGCCGGCGGACCTCGACATCATCGGCCACACGGACGCCGTCATGGTCGGCGGCTCCGACGGGGTCACACAGGCGAACTCGCTCGACGCCATCGAGCGAATCCGGGACACACACCCCGACCTCACCATCCTCCAGGAGCCCTACAGTTCGAGCCACGTCTCCTCGGAGACGGTCGAGGCCGCGGACTACCTCTCGGTCCCGGCGGTGTACAACGGCGACCGCGACAACTTCGTCGCCAAGCACGTCGAGTTCTTCACCCAGATCGGCCAGAAGCCCGAGGAGATGCTCGGGACGAGCATCCCCCTCGTGGGCGGGCTCATCCAGTCGAAGGCACAGGACGCCATCGAGGACGTCGCCGAGAAGGTCCTCGCGGAGGGCTACGTCATCCAGAACCTCGACTCGAAGGCGGCGACCGTCTCGGGCGTCGACACCCTCTACAGCACCGAGGAGGTCGCCGGCGCCGCGCTGGCGACCGAGTCGTTCTACGAGTTCCCCATCTTCTACATCGAGTACTCGGGCACCTACGGCGGCCCGGAGGACGTCGAGGCGGCCGCGCGGTACCTCGACGAGACCGCCCTCGTCTACGGCGGCGGCATCCAGAGCCAGGCACAGACCCAGAAGATACTCGCCGCCGGCGCGGACGCGGTCGTCGTCGGCGACTGCTTCCACGACGACCCGGACCGCTACCTCGAGACGATTCCCTGAGTCGGGGCGACCGACGGCCGCCAGTCACTCCTCCCCGCCCGCGATGGCACCGGTGCCAGTCATCGAGTCCTCGCCGATCTCGTCCAGCACGCGCTGATGGAACTCCTGTAAGGCCGCGCTCTCGTCCTCGGCGAGCACCACGTCGCTCGCCATCAGCGTCGCGAGGCCGAACGCCCGCGGCGTCGGGGAGTCGACCCGGGTGTGGGTCACCTCCAGCTGGTCGGCCTCGATGGCCCGGACGACCTCCTCGATACCCTCGACGTTGAGTTTGTCCTCCAGGATCTCGCGGTAGGTCTCTTCGATGACCGCGAAGTCCTCCAGGTCCTCGGCGAACCCGAGCAGCATCTCGCTGGAGACCTGCTGTTGCTTCGCGGACTTCTCGTAGCCCTTGTACCGCTTGAGTATCATCAGGGACCGCGTCGCGTTGATGCGGAAGTAGCGCTGGAGCAGTTCGGTCTCCGCGAGGCTCTGGCGCAGGAGGTCTCGCACCGCGGTCGCGTCCAGCGACTCGACGAGGCCGACCACGTCCACCTTCCGGTTCAGGGGCATCGACAGCACGAAGCCGTTGTCGGCGACGCTCAGGCCGACGTTGGCGTTCGTCTCCTGGGCACAGCGGTACGCCAGCAGCCGCGAGAAGCCGTCGTTGAACCGGCGGCCGTAGGTCGAGTGGACGTAGTACTGGCGCTTGTACTCCTGCCGGTCGACCTCCTCCTCGATGGCGAGGCGGTCGTCGGTGCTCAGGCTCTCCGGGCCCGTATATCGGATCTGCTCGTCGAACATCCGGGCGATGGCGCGGACGCTGTTGTCGTCGAGGGGGAACTGCCGGAGCCAGTGCCGGACCGCGGCCGCACCGCCGCGCTCGTGTTTCGCCAGCAGGTCGCCCTGGAAGCTCGCGAGTTCCTTCCCGAGGTCGTAGGAGAGAGGGAGGCGCTCGGAGTACCACGAGGGGACGGTCGGGGCGGCGCTGGTCGGGTCGACGTACACCTTCGAGCCGCGGCGGTACTTGAACTCGAAGTTGCGCCCGCCCAGCACGAACACGTCGCCGGGTTCGAGCGTGTCGAGGTAGTTCTCGTCGAGCTGGCCGACCCACTCGTTGTCGGCGCGGGTGAACACCTCGCAGGTGAACGAGTCGGGGATGGTCCCGATGTTCGTCATGTAGATGACGCGGGCGAGGCGGCCACGTTTCCCGACCAGCGTCTCGCCGACGGGGAAGTCGTCGTAGTGGTACTCGCCGTCGGGCGGGTCGTTCTCGTCGCGCCAGATCTTCGCGTAGACGTTGCGGTCCTCCAGCCCCTCGTAGTCCGCGGTGAGGTACCGGACGAGTTGCGCCCAGTCGTCGTCGGTGTACTCGCGGTAGGGCCACGCCGACCGGAGGATGTCGAGCACCTCGGCCTCGGGGCGGACCTCCGCGATGGCCATGCCGTAGACGTGCTGGGCGGCCACGTCCTGCGGTTGCTCGGGGATGGCGACCGAGTCGACGAACCCCTCCGCGGCCTTCTTGAGCATGACGGCGCACTCGACCAGTTCGTCCCGGTCGAGCGCGAACACCCGGCCGGTGACGGTCTGGCCGACCCGGTGGCCGGCCCGGCCGACGCGCTGGAGCAGCGAGGCGACCGACTTGGGCGAGCCGACCTGCACCACGAGGTCGACGTGGGGCATGTCGATGCCCAGTTCGAGACTGGTCGAGGAGGTCACCACGTCGAGGTCGCCGGCCTTGAGCTTCGCCTCGATGCCCTCGCGCACGTCCTTCGACATGCTCCCGTGGTGGCAGCCGGAGTTCTCCTCGTCGTAGCCCTCGTACTCCTCGCGGAGCCGCTTGAGCACGCGTTCGGCGCCCGAGCGCGTGTTCGTGAAGACCAGCGTGTTCGTGTGGTCCTGTATCAGCTCGTGGAGCTGGTCGTAGAACCGCTCCGTGACGACCGCCCCCGGGGTGTCGATGAGGTCGTCGGTCGGACAGCGCAACTGGAGGTCGAACTCGCGGGCGAAGCGCGTGTCGACGATCTCGTACTCTCGTGGCTCGCCGTCGTCCTGGCCGACGAGGAACTCGGCGACCTGGTCCAGCGGTTCGATGGTCGCCGAACAGCCGATTCTGGTGGGCGACTCGTGGGTCAGCGCCTCCAGTCGCTCCAGCGACACCGAGAGGTGGGTCCCGCGCTTGGAGGCCGCCAGCGAGTGTATCTCGTCGACGACGACGTACTCGATGGTCCGGAGCTTCTCGCGGAACTTCGGCGAGTCGAGCAGGATGGCCAGCGTCTCCGGCGTCGTGTTGAGGATGTGCGGCGTCTCCTCGAGCATCTTCTGGCGCTCGTTGCTGTCGGTGTCGCCGTGGCGGATGGCGTGGCGGACCTCGCCGACCGGTTCGCCGCGGTCGGTGGCGATGTCGCGGATGCCCTCCAGCGGTTCGGTGAGGTTCCGGTGGATGTCGTTGGCGAGCGACTTGAGGGGAGAGACGTAGAGGCAGTAGACCGAGTTCTCGAGGCCGTCGTCGGCCTCGCGTTCGCGGGCGAACAGCTCGTTCAGGATGGCCGTGAAGCTCGCGAGCGTCTTGCCCGAGCCGGTCGGCGAGCAGATGAGCGAGTTCTCGCCCTCGTGGATGAGTGGGATGGCCTCCTTCTGTGGCGGCGTGAAGAAGCCCTCGTTCTCGGCGGCGTAGGCCCCGAACTGGTCGACCCACCACTCGCGGACCGCGGGGTCGAGCAGGTCGAGGACGTGCTCGTCGTCGAGGGTGACCGTCTCCGGGTCGCCCTCGAAGCCCTCGGTCTCGGCGAGCAACGCTCTCCCGTCCATTGGCGGGGTCTCGGGGTTGCGCGGTCAAGTGCCTTTGCCTCGCGGACCACGGGGTAAGCGAACCGCTTTGTCTACGGAACTCGTCATATCGACCATGGGAGGGGAGAAGGGCGACCACGGCGAGCGGTCGCCGAGTCCGGAGTGGAGCGCCCTCGCGGGCGAGACCACCCGCGTACCGCGGGACGCCATCGTCGACGAGTGGGAGGCCTGCGTCGAGGCGATGGCGACGGATTCGCGGCGGGCAGTCGCGGTGCTGCGCGGTGTCGCGTCGCTCGCTTCGGAGGAACCGGACGCGGCGCTCCACACCGTCGCCGACGTGGCGCCCTACGCCGCCGCGGGCGCGACCAACGTCCGGCAGCAGGCGACCCTCGTGCTGGCCCGGCTCGCCGAACACGACCCCGGCGCGGCCGCCTGTGCGGTCGACGACCTCGGCGTGACGGTGGCGAACGCGCCCGACCTGCCGAGCCAGCGCCGGGCCACGACCGCGCTGGCGCACGTCGCCCGGGTCGACACCGGGGCGGTCGCCCGGGTCGCCGACGACCTGGTGCCACTGCTCGACAGCGACGACGACTTCCTGCGCGAGGACGCCGCACTCGCGCTGGGACGGGTAGCCCACCGCGGGTCGCTCCCGGTCGACCTCGACCTCGACGTGGACAGGCTGTTGCCGGCCTACGTGGCCGCGCTGGGCGCACAGTTCCGGCGGGCGGCCCGGGTCGACGCCCTCGACGACTGTCTCGCCGCGGGCGAGGAACTCGACGACCTGCTGGCGACCATCGCGGGCTGTGAGGACCTGCGTGCCACGCTCGCGGTCATCCTCGACGCGGTCGACGTCGCGGCGGCCCACGGCGGGGTCGCCCCCGAACCGCTCCGGGACCGGGTCGCGGGCGTCGCCGACCAGGCCGAGCGCATCGCCGAAGAGCAGTAGGGTCGGCTCGGTTCGGCGCGGTCGGGCCCCCGGGGAGCGTCAGGGCTTTCCCCGTGGCCCGTGGGCACTCGCACATGCGAGTCACCTTCCTCGGAACCGGGAGCGCGATGCCCACCGGCGACCGGGTCCAGACCGGTATCCTGCTCGAAGACGACGAGCCCCTGCTGGTCGACTGCGGGAGCGGCGTCCTGCACCGCCTCGCGCGCACGAACCGCGGCTACGAGGGCGTCGAGACGGTCCTGCTCACGCACCACCACCTCGACCACGTCTCCGACCTCATGGCGCTGCTGAAGGCGCGCTGGCTGGCTGGGGAGGAGACGCTGGAGGTCGTCGGGCCTGCGGGCACCGAAGACCTCGTGGACGGCCTGCTCGACGTCCACGACTACCTGCAGGGCCGCGTCGACCTGACGGTGCGCGAGGTCGGTGCCGACGAACCCTTCTCCGTGGCCGGCTTCGACGTGCGGGCCTTCGAGACGCGCCACTCGATGCCCTGCCTGGCGTATCGCTTCGACGACCGGTTCGTCTTCTCTGGCGACAGCGAGGCGTTCCGCGACCTGACCGAGTTCGCCGACGAGGCCGCGGTGCTGGCTCACGACTGCTCGTTCCCGGACGGCATCGACGTGTCGAACCACCCGACGCCCGCGACACTCGGCGAGGCGCTCGCCGGGCGCGACATCGGGCGCGTCTACCTCACCCACCTCTACCCGCACACCCACGGCGAGCACGGCGACATGCTCGACTCCATCGCGGAATCGTACGACGGCGACGTACGCATCGCCGACGACATGCTGTCGCTGACCATCGAGTAGCAACCGATTACCCGTTCAATTCTATTTATTCAGTTCGCCGATAGCAGTGGGTTTATGATGCAACTGCTGTTAGTAGCTTCATAACAACACAACTGTCGTATGAGTAGTCAACACAGCAGAGCCGCCGACGCCAGACGGGTGAGTCCCGCATGAAGGCGTTCGACCGGCTCACAGACGGTATCACGTCGCACAGTCGCATCGTCATCGTGGTCATGCTCGTCCTCACCGTCGCCATCGGCGCGGGGGCAGGCGGCGTCGAGAGCTCCTCCTCGCTCGACCAGTTCGAGAGCGACTCCCCCGAGGCGAAGGCGTCGGACTACATCAGCCAGAACTTCACCGCGGGCGACCAGGACACACAGATAACGCAGGTCATCGTCAGGAACCAGCAGCAGGACGGGAACGTCCTGACGAAGGACTCGCTCCTCCGGTCGCTGCAGTACCAGCAGGAGCTGCGGTCGAACCAGACCATCAACGAGACGTTCATCGAGGACAACGCCATCGTCGGCGTCTCGAACATCGTCGCCATCACCGCCATCACGCAGGAGCAGGCGGGCGAGCTGCAGGCTCGTGCGGCCGAACTCCAGCAGCGCCAGGAGCAACTCCAGCAGCAACAGGAACAGCTGAACGAGTCCTTCGCCCAGTTCGAGCAGGACCGGGCACAGGTCGAACAGCGCAGCCAGACGCTCAACCAGACCGCAGAGCTGCTGCGGGCCGAACTCACCGAGTTGCGCCAGAACCCGGACGCCGACGTCCGGACGCAGTTCGAGCAGGTGACGGCGAACACGTCGGTCACGCTGAACGAGACGCAGTACCGGACGTTCGAGCAGGCCGCCGAGGACCTGCGGAACGCCCAGAGCCAGTCCGAGGTCGAGGAGGCGTACACCCTCGGGACCCAGGGCGTCCTCAGGGCCGAGTTCCAGGCCCTGCAAGAGCGCAGCCAGGAACTCCAGCAGCGCGGGCAGGAACTCCAGCAGCAGGCCGACCAGCTGAAACAGGAGGGCCAGGAACTCCAGGAGGCCTTCAAGGAACTGCAGGCGGACCAGCAGGCACTCCAGGCGTCCGGCTCCCCGTCGCTGTCCGAGCAGATCGACCAGCTCGAGTCGATGAACGAGTCGGAGGTCGACGACGTGCTCGGCATCGTGCTCGCCGAGAGTGACGGCGAGAACGGCGGGTCGCCGTTCGCGGGCCGCGCGCTCCAGCTGATGGAGAAGAACTACGAGCCGGGCTCGACCACCGCGGACGCCCGGATGATGATCATCCAGCAGGTCAGCCAGTCCAGCAGCGACATCCAGGGTGGCGGCTCGGTCGCCGACGCGACCATCGACACCCAGCTGGAGATGCAGGACGTCGCCGAGGCGACCTCGCAGGACAACGGCGACGAGTACATCGTCTTCGGCTTCGGCGTCATCTCCCAGGAGATCGACCAGTCGCTGTCGGACTCGCTGGCCATCGTCGGGCCGTTCGCGCTGCTGTTCGTCATCGTCACGCTCGTCGTCGCGTATCGCGACCTGCTCGACATCGTCCTCGGCCTCGTCGGCATCTTCGCGGTGCTCATGTGGACGTTCGGGATGATGGGCTACCTCGACATCGCGTTCAACCAGATCATGATCGCGGTCCCGGTGTTGCTCATCGGGCTGTCCATCGACTACGCCATCCACATCTTCATGCGCCACCGTGAGGAGCGTCTGGACGAGAACACCCCGAGCGACGTGCGCGGCTCCATGCAGTACGCGCTCGCCGGCGTCGGCATCGCCCTCGTCTGGGTGACGGCGACGACGGTCATCGGGTTCCTCTCGAACCTGACCAGCCCGCTCGGGCCCATCGCGGACTTCGGTATCGTCTCCTCGTGGGGTATCGTCGCGGCGCTGGCCATCTTCGGGGCGTTCATCCCCGCGCTGAAGGTCGAGGCCGACAGCCTGCTCGAGGGCTGGGGCTTCGACCGCAAGAAGCGGGCATTCGGGACCGGCGGCGGCCGGTTCAGTCAGGTCCTGAAGGTCGGTTCCGTGCTGGCGAAGAAGGCCCCGGTCGTGGTCATCCTCGTCGCGCTCACCCTCTCCGCGGCCGGCGCCTACGGTGGCAGCCAGGTGTCGACCTCCTTCGCACAGGAGGACTTCATCGCCGGCGAACCGCCGGAGATCATGTACGAACTGCCCGAGCCGCTGAAGCCGGGCGAGTACAGCGCCAAGCAGAACCTCGACTACGTCAACGACAACTTCCAGCGCGAGGACTCGAACGCGCAGGTGCTGATAAAGGGTGGCCCGACGGACCCGAAGACGTTGCAAGCGTTGGCCGACGCGAACCGTCGCATCGACGACGGGGCGTACGACACGCCCTTCGCCGGTGCCAGTGGCGAGGTCAACACGCGGTCGCCCCTGACCGTCATGGCCCAGGTCGCGGCCGAGAACGAGAGCTTCAACCGGACGTTCACCGCCTCGGACACCGACGGTGACGGCGCGCCCGACCAGAACGTCACCGGGGTCTACGACCAGCTGTTCGAGGTCGCACCCGACCAGGCCGCCGGCGTCATCCACCGGACCGACGGCGGCTCCTACGAGGCCGTCCGCCTCGTCGTGCCCGTGAAGGGCGGCGCGTCCACCTCGGAGACGACCAAGGAGATGCGCGCCATCGCGGACAGCGTCGAGAGCGGCGCCGGGCTCGCCGACGGGCTGGTCATCGCGACCGGCTCGCCCGTGGTGAACGAGGTCGTCCAGAACGACCTGCTCGACACGGTCATCCAGAGCCTCGTCATCACGCTCGTCGCGGTGTTCCTCTTCCTGATGCTCGCCTACCGCATCACGGAGGGCAGCGCGACGCTGGGCATCGTCACCCTGCTCCCCGTCGCCCTCTCGGTGGCGTGGATCCTGGGGACGATGTACCTCATCGACATGCCGTTCAACGTGCTGACGGGGATGATCACGAGCCTGACCGTCGGGCTCGGGGTCGCCTACAGCATCCACGTCTCCGAGCGGTTCAACCTCGAGTTGGGCCGCCGCGACACGAAGTGGGAGGCGATGGACAAGACCATCACCGGGACCGGTGGTGCACTGCTCGGCTCCGCGGCCACCACGGTCGGTGGCTTCGGCGTGCTGAGCGTCGCCATCTTCCCGGCACTCCAGCAGTTCGGCATCATCACGGCACTCACCATCATCTACGCGTTCCTCGCGAGCGTGCTGGTGCTGCCGAGCCTCCTCGTGGTCTGGCACCGCTACGTCGGCGAGACCGACGACATGGTCCAGATAGAGGAGGAGCCCGAGGCCGCGCCGGTGCCGGCCGAGACGGGTAAGACCGAGACGGACGTCCCGGCCCAGGCAGCCACCACGAGCCCGAACGGCGGGGCGGTCGACACCGAGCAGGCCGACGAGGAAGCGGACAGCGCGGCGTCCGACGACGGCGAATGGACCTCGCTCGCGGCCGCGGACCAGCCCGCGACCGGCGACGAGGACGAGAGTGCTCCGGCCGGGGCCGTCCCGGCGACCACGCCGATCCTGCGCGGGACGCGGACCGTCGCGGACGAGACGCCGACGCCCGGCAGCGAGTTCACCGCGTCGCTGGCCATCCCGGACGCCGAGGGCCGCGTCATGCTCGCGGAACGGGTGCCCGGCACCGGGGGCGAGGTCTCCGAACTCTCGCCCCGGCCGACCTCCTACTCGATGGTCGGGCGCCGGCTGTACGTCCTGTGGGAGCTCGACGAGCCGACCGACCTCTCGCTGGCGTACTTCGCAAACGTCCCCGAGGACGCGAAGGCGGGTGAGCGACTCGAGTTCGAGTCCACGCTGCGCACCGCGGCCGGTGACGGCACCATCGAGGGGCCCGCGGAGCTGACGGTGATGACGCCGTTCCTCCGCGAGACGCTCGAGACGCCGCTCACCAAGACGACCCTCGACGAGGCCAGCCAGAAGGCCCGCGAGGGCAAGTTGACCCGTGACGAACTCGAGGTCCTCTACGAGCGCTGGCTCGACGGCGAGGACGACGCCGGCGCCGAGGCGACAACCGGGCAGGACGGGGGTGCGGACTTCCAGGGATGAGTGTCGAGGAAGACGACGCCATCGAGTCGCTGGAACGCCTCGGCCTCACCAGCTACGAGGCCAAGGTGTTCATCGCCCTGCAGAAGCTCGGCACCGGGACCGCCCGCGAGGTCTCCCGGGTCGCCGACGTGCCGCGTTCACAGGTGTACAGCGTGACGGAGGGACTGGAGGACCGCGGCCTCATCGAGGTCCAGCAGTCCAGCCCGATGCAGTACCGCCCCGTCAGCACCGACGAGGCGCGGTCGATGCTGCGCGAGCGCTTCGAGCGCGAGTCCGACCAGGCGTTCGACTACGTCGAGACGGTGCGAGAACAGTACGGCGACGACCAGGAGGAACAGGAGGCCATCTGGACCATCCGCGGCCGCGAGCGCATCTCCGACCGCGCCGCCGACCTCATCCGGCGCGCCGACGACTCGGTCGCCTACGCCGTCGCCTCCCCGGACCTCGTCTCGGACTCCATCGTCGAGGCCCTGCGGGCGTGCGCCGACCGCGGCGTCGACACGGCCGTGCTGAGCGAGGACCCCGCCGTCCGCGACCTGTTCGCCGACGAGGCGGGCATCCGGACCGACGAACCCGAGAACCCCCACGACGTCGACCCCGGCGAGGGTGGCCCCTGCCGTGGGGTGTTCGTCGACGACGACGCGCTGCTGATGAGCGTCCTCGGGAACGGGCAGGAACTGCCCGGCATCGACCAGGAGACGGCCTTCTGGAGCGAGGAGACGAACTTCGCGAAGATGCTCATCCAGCTGGCGAAGTCGGCCGGCGGTCCGGTCGAGTAGCGGCACCACTCTCTTCGATTTCTCGCATGTCCCGACAGCGACCCGTCAGCTGTCGCTATGTCGGTAGGCACTGTCAGGAAGGGGGTGGGTGGGGGAAAGGGTGGGGTGAGGGATGGGAGGGCGTCCGAAGCGGGGAGCCGGACGGCGTGGGGGCCTGTGACTCCGGTGGCACGGTGGTGGGATGGTGTCGAGCCTGTACGACGACCGCATCAGTACGTATCGGCTGCTGGGTATTGGAGCTATACCCAACGAGAATAGGGTCCGGTGTGCGAGCGGCTCAGACCGGGGCGACACGCGGCGGGTCGACTCCCACCGCGGCGAACAGCGACGGGTCGACAGCCGCGGCCGGGCCCGCGACGACGCGCGAGGAGTTGTTCGTCGCGTTCGCGTTCCCGTTCGGCGAATCCACCTCGCGGGTCAGCGTCAGGCCCGAGTCCGAGGGGATGTAGACCGTGTTCGGGTTCGAGCGGATGGCGTCGATGTACCGGAGCTGGAGGATCTCCGGGTTGTCGCGCAGCGCCTCGCCCTTGATGCGGATCTGTTCGGCCTCTGCCTCCGCCTCGATGACGGCGCGCTCTTTCTCCTTCTTCTCGATCTCGATCTCCGTCTCCTTCTTCTCCAGTCGCTTCTCGGTCGCCTGCTTCTCGTTGATGGCCTCGACGACCTTCGGCGGCAGCTGGACGTTGCGTATCTGGACGGTCTCCAGTGCGACGCCGTTGGCCTCGAACTCGGCGCTCAGCTGGGAGTTGATGCAGGTGCGGAACCTGTCGCGGTCGGTCGAGTAGATCTGCAGACCCTCGTACTCGGCGGCACAGCTCCGGACCGCAGAGCGCGCGGTCGGCCGGACGATCTTCCGGTTGATCTCCTCGTTCGAGGTGCCGACGGTCGAGTAGATGGCGTCGACCTCGTTCGGGACGACGTGGTACCGCACCGTCACGTCGATGTCGAGTTCCATCCCCTCCGAGGAGAGCGCCGTGATGGAGTCGTCGCGGTTCGACTTCACGCCCTCGCCGGAGGACGAACTCATCGTGTACTCCTGGGTCCGCACGTCGAAGTGGTGCGCCCCGTCGATGACGGGTAGCTTCACGTGCCAGCCGGGGCCGTAGACGCCGACGACCTTGCCCTGGCTCGTGTGTACCGCACGGGTCCCCTCGTCGACGGTAACGATGCCGCCGAAGACGAACGCCACGAGGACCACGACGAGCACGAGGAGGGTCAGGCCGGCGGCGGCGACCACGAGGCCGCGTCGGCCGCCACCACCACCGCTATCGCTACTCCCACTGCCACCACCGAGGTCGATGTCGAAATCGTCGGAACTCATCGGTGGCTGTCCCTCGGGAGCGGACCACCAATTCGTTTGCTATTCCTTCGTATCGAAAACAGGACAGGTCCCCGGACGAATGGGTGGGGTGCCGGCGGGTCAATCGAGCCGGTACCGCAACAGCGCCGCGATGCCGCCGAGGTTCTTCAGCTGCTGGCCCGGCGGGAACTCGCTGGAGAAGACGGTTATCTCGCCGCCCTTGCGCTCGACGTTCGTGATGAGCTCGTTCACGTCGAGGTCCCACTCGCCGTCGGGCCCGCGCTCCTCGCGCAGTTTCTCGTCGAGGACGAGCAGTCGGTCGATGGCGCCGTAGTCGGCGGCCTTCGCGACCATGTCCGGGCCGTAGGCGGCCTCGTGGCCGGTCGCGATGCGGGCGGTCAGCTCGTCGATGTACTCGGCCTCCTCGGCGATGCGGGTCTCGCGCTGGACGTCCTCGACCGCGCCGCGCTTGAGCACCTCGTGGACGCCCCGGTCGCCCACCGAGGCGGTGTCGACGATGGTCGTCTTCTCGGCGACCTCGGGGTGGTTCTGCTCGATGTACTTGAACGCGTCCTGCTTGGTGAAGCCGGGACCGGCGAGGATGACCGCGTCGACGTCCATCCGGGCCAGCGCCTGCGCCAGTTCCGCGAACAGCTCCGAGCGACCCCGGGCGTACTCGCCCTTGCCCGTCGTGCCCGTGAAGCTCCCGCGGTCCTCGGTGCCGTACTGGGCGACGGTGTGGATGTGCGCCTCGCCCTCCTCGACGGTCGCGATGGCCACGTCCGGGTTGTCCGCGGACTCCTCGGCCTCCGAGAGCCGGTCGAGCTGGTCTGGCTTCCACACCTTCTCGACCTCGATCTCGTCGTGCTCCTCGACGTTGAGCGTGTGGTGGAGGCCGAGCTGGTCCTCGCGGGAACAGCGTTCGATGGTCCCCGACACCCGCAGGCGGTTCGCGAACTTGTGGAACTCCACCTCCTCGACACCGATGGTCACGTGCATGTGCTCGCGCTCGCCGCCGGTGTCGCGCAACTGCTCGTCGTCGCGCTGGATGCGGCGCGTGGTGTCGCCGGCGACGAGGTCGCCGGGTTCGAGGACGTACTGGAGGTGCCACAGGTCGTCGATGGTCTCGGGGACGAGCGTGATGCGTTCCGAGCGCCCGTCGACCTGCACCCGCTCCTTGATCTGCATGTGGGCGATTCCGGCCGCCGGTCGTACAATCCTTTCCTTTCTCCCGCAGCGTGGCTACCCGACGACGCGCCGGTAGCCAGCGCCCGTCAGCCGGGCGGCGACCAGGCTGGTGTACACCGAGACGACGAGGGCGAACAGGCCGAGTGCGCCCCGGTTGGCGAGCACGACGCCGAAGAGGGTCGCGCCGATGCCACCGACGACGAACGCGACGGTCCACGTCAGGAAGTAGGCGCTGTGGCGGTAGACGTGGAGGCGACCGCGGGGGTCGAGTGCCTCGGCGAGGGAGCCATCGGTCGCGAGGACCGCCAGCGCGCCGGGAAACAGGTAGACGATGGCGAGGGCGAGACAGACCGTGACGGTGCCGCCGAGCACGAACAGGGCGCCGCCGCCCCCCGAGACCTCGCTCGGGGACAGCGAGCCGACGCCCTGGACCGTCACGAGCAGGACGACGGTCGGAATCGAGAGGCTGGCGACGGTCAGGACAGCGGTCCGGGCACCGTCGCTCCCCAGTTCCCGCATCGAGCCGAGGCTGGGCGGGTCGGCGTCGCCCGCGATGGTCGTGGCGACCACGGCGTGGCAGTACCCGGCCCAGAGCAGGACGGGAACGACGGCGAGCAGGGCCGGCACCAGCGCGACGACGGTCGGGTACAGGCCGACCGCGAACCGGGCGAGGAGGGCGGCCGCGAGGCCGAAGCCAGCGAGTGCGGCCCAGACGGTCCGGGCGTCGTCGCCACGGAAGGGGTAACGAAACGCGTCGACGAGCACTCAGCAGTCACCTCGGCGACGGGTCGGGCCGGTCATGGTTCGCGGTCGCACCCGGAGTCGCAAGTGCCTGCTGGTTCTCGACGCTGCCCCGAACCGGTCGTTAGACCGTTCGAGAAACCCACAACGGGTGCATAGGTTTATCGTGTGACATTGTGATAGGACCACATGGCAACCGACGACCTCACGGCAGACCCCATCAGCACTGCAGATTCGACCAGCGAGCCGACCGCGACATCGACCAGCGAGAAGACGAGCCTCGGCGTGGACGAGAACGTCGCCGGCGCGCTCGCCTACGTCTTCGGCGTCGTCTCCGGCGCCATCGTGTTCGTCCTCGAATCCGAGAACCAGTTCGTGCGGTTCCACGCCGCCCAGTCCATCGTCCTCTCCATCGCCATCTTCGCGGCGTCGTTCGCACTGGCGATGGTGAACATCGTCCTCGGTATCGTCATCGGTGGGCTCCTCGGCGGACTCATCTCGCTGGTGCTCTCGCTGGTCGGCCTCGTGGCAGGGTTCGGGGCGTTCGCGCTCTGGCTCTACATGCTTTACAAGACGTACCAGGGCGAGACGGTCCGGGTCCCGGTCGTCGCCGGCATCGCCGACAGCATCGCCTGAGACCGAGCGACGCGACCGACGCGACCTGTTTTCGCGACGCCCCTACTCCTCGAGGATGCGGCTCCCGCCCGGCGGGAGGAAGTGCTGTATCTTGTCCGGGCTGGCCACCTTCCTGACGAACGACGTGTCCGTGAACGCCTCGCGGAACCCCCGGTAGATGCGCTTTGCCACGTCGCCCTGTGCGAACCGGCCGGGTTCGACCCGCGCACTGACCTCGGTCCGGTCCTCGATGGCCGAGGGCGGCCCGCCGATGACCCGGGTCAGGGGCTCGCACTGGATGCCGACCGCACAGCCGACCGCGGTGTCGTTGTGGTAGGTTCGGTCGCGCCGGATGGCGAACGACCCCTTCTCGAGGTACTCGCCGCTCTCGGGCGTCTTGGTCACCTGGTCGCCGTCGACCGCGTACACGTCGGCGGCGAAGACGCCGTCCTTCCAGACCGAGGAGTACGTCACCGCGAACTGGGCGGCCTCCTCGATGCTCGACTCGGGGAAGTCGACGTCCCGTGACGGCTCGCTCGGGTCGGTCGCCTTCAGGACGGTGACGGGCGCGCCGTGGGCCTGCGTGTGGAACACCTTGTCGCCCTTGTCGAGGTACTTCTTGACCAGTTCCTCGTTCTGGTCGGCGTTCCGCCCGCCGATGACGAGGAAACCGTCGCTGGTGTGGAACCAGCGGAAGCGCTCGAACCACTTCTCGTCGGTCCGGATGGGCACCGACTGCAGAGCGAGCCAGTCGGTCTCGGCGTCCTCCTCGTCGCCCGCGTCGTCGTCTTCCTCCTCGCGGGCGTCCCACTGGTCGCGGCGCTCCTTGATGTCCGCGAGTTCCTCGCGGGTGTCCTCGATGGCCGCCAGCGCGCCCTCTTTCTTCTCCTCGACGCGCTTGGCCTCGGTGTAGAGCCGGTCCGCGTTCTTCTCGACGCCCTCGAACACGTCCACGGTGACGTCGGTCCCGTCGAGGTCGAGCGTGACGGTCCGTTCCGCTCCGTCGACCGAGACGACGGCCTCGGCCTCGGGGATGCCCTGCTCGGCCCCCTGGTCGAACTTCGCGGCGATGTCGTCCCACGGGACCTCCTCCTCGCGGGCGGCCCGGATGGTCGAACAGACCTCGTCGACCAGTCCGTAGTGGCTGTACAGCAGTTCGGCCTTCTCGCGCTCGGCCTCGGCCTGCTGCTCGAAGCCCTCGATGGCGCCCTCCTGCTGCTCGATGATGCGCTCGTGCTTGGCGATCTGCTCGGCGAAGTCCGGCCGGTTCGACCCGCTTTTGCCGCCGGACTCCTCCTCGTCCTCGACCTCGAGCTCGTAGAAGTAGTCGTCACAGGCGCCGTTGAACGTGTCGTAGACGTCGCTGGCGAGCGTCTCGCGCTCCTCCAGCGGGACCGGCGTCACGTCGAGGACGCGGCGGCTGCCCTCGTCGTCCTCGGGTTCCTCGTAGTAGATGCGGGGGTCGAGGTCGGCCGACGAGAGCGACTGCGCGAGGCGCTGGACCGCGTCGTATATCGCCTCGTACTCGGCCTCGCCCGCCTCGGCGATATCCATCGCCTTCTCGACGCCGGCGCGCTGGCAGAGCTCTTCGCCCCAGAGCCCGCCCCAGTTGAGCTGGGTGGCGAGCGTCCGGACCACGTCGGTGTCGGACTCGTTCATCTTCGCGACGAAGGCGTCGTAGTCCACCGTCAGCGGGTTCAGTCGCGACTCCGGGAACTCGTACAGCGAACCCGGCGCGACGGTTCGCGACTTGAGGCGGACGGTGTCGAGGCAGTCGACGACCTCGTAGTTCTCGTCGCAGACCGCGACGTTCCCGTGGCCGAACAGCTCGACGATGATCTTCGTGTCCTTGTCCTCGCGGGAGAACGAGAACTCGAGGATGCGGTCGAACTCGAACTGCTCGACGCCCTCGAAGTCAGCGCCGGAGAGGCGGTTGCGCAACATCATCGCGAAGTTCGGCGGCCGCCCGGGCGCGTCGGGGACGTGACTCGGCGCGGCGACGTGGGCGCGTTTCGTGTCGCCCACCTCCAGGAGCAACTCGACCCGGCCGCGCTCGAAGTCGCGCATCTTCAGGCGGAGCATGTCGTCGCCGTAGAGATACGCCTTGTCGAGCTTCGCGCCCCGGTAGGCGTTCAGCTCGGAGACGAGGGCGGCGAGGTCGACGCTCGTCAACTCTCGCTTGGGTTCCATGCGCGGGTTTTTACGTGGGGAGGGTAAGGGCCTGTCGTTCAGGACCGCCGGGCAGAACGGTTATGTCGCTCGTTCGAGTCGTCCCGACAACATGGCCGCAGGCCCGCCCTCCGCCCCCGACGGCGCGTCGATGATTCCCCTCCCGGCTCGGCTCGTCGGTGGGGCGACGATGGCACTCGTCGTGGTCGCGCTCGTCAGCTACGCCATCTACCTCGGTATCGTCGGCAAGGGCGCGAACGCGGCCGTCCTGCAGGTCTGTCTCGGCACGTTCGGCCTCGGTGTCGTGCTCGTGCTCTGGGACGAGTTGACCGACTTCTTCGACGAATCGCGGCCGTGAATCGCGTGGCGAACAGACGGACGCTGCGGGAGGAAACACGCGAGGCTGGCCCGTGCAACCGCTGGGCCTCGCGTGCTGGCTGGTCAGAACACGCCGATGGTGGCCGCCTGCTGGTACAAGAAGAGTCGGGTCGAGTCGGTCCGCACCCGCGTCTACAACCGCTTGCTCACGTACGGCCCATCCTGGTGGTACCCGAGCTTGTTCCGGTAGTACTCCCGGGCACCGATACCGGAGATGACGCTGACCTTGTCGTAGCCGGCGTCGGCCGCCAGTTCCTCGGCCTTCGCGAGTAGCTTCTGGCCGTAGCCCTTGTGCTGCCAGTCGTGGCTCTGCTGGCCGACCTCGACCATCGGGCCGTAGACGTGGAGTTCGCGGACGAGCGCGGCGTTCTGGAGTTCCCGTCGCACGGGGTCGCCAGGGAAGCGCAGGCGACAGAAGCCGACGAGGAGGTCCTTCTCGGGGTCCTCGTAGCTGATGAAGTGCTCGGTGCCGCCGGCGGCCTCGTAGGTCATCACGTCGAGTTCGACCTCGTCGGGCACCTCGTCGTTCATGCCGACCTCGCGACAGCGGATGCAGTCACAGGTCCAGCCGTGGTCCTCCATCTTCTTGCGGGCGAGCTGGCGGAGGTTGGACTTCCAGACGCCGGCGTCGATGAAGTCCGCGGGGATGTCGCGCTGGACGCGCTGGAGCCGGGTGTACTTCGGGATCATCGATTTGATCTCGGCGACGAGTTCGGCGGCCGTCTCGTTGTCCAGGGGTTCGTACTCGCCCTGGTGCCAGGAGTCGTAGACGAGGGTGCCGCGGACGACCAGCGTCGGGTAGATTTTGAGATAATCTGGCCGCCACTTCTCGTCCTCGAACAGCCGGCGGAAGTCCTCCAGGCACATCTCCCTGGACATGCCGGGCTGGCCGGGCATCATGTGGAAGCCGACCTTGAACGCCGAGTCACGGAGGCGCTGGTTGGCCTCGATGCTGGCCTGGGCGCCGTGGCCGCGGTGCATCTCGCGGTTGATGCGCTCGTAGGTTGTCTGGACGCCGACCTCGACCTTCGTGCCGCCGAGGTCGAGCATCCGGTCTATCTGCTCGGGGTCGCACCAGTCGGGCTTGGTCTCGAAGGTGGTCCCGATGTTGCGGACGTCGGCGGTCTCGTTCTCCGCGATGACGTCCTCCAGGTACTCGAAGTCGTACTCGTCGGGCGCTTGCGCGAAGCTCTCGCCCTCGGCGGGTTCGGGCTGCTTGTCCACGTCGTAGTCGTTCATCGCCTCCAGCGCGCGCTTGACGAACCACTCCTGGTAGTCGTGGCTCCGGGCGGTCATCGTCCCGCCCATCAGGATGAGTTCGACCTTGTCGACGGGGTGGCCGATCTCCCGGAGCTGTTCGAGCCGCAGGGTGACCTGCCCGTACGGGTCGTAGTCGTTCTGGACGCCGCGGGCCGCCGCGGGCTCGTGGCCGGTGTAGGACTGCGAACTGGAGAACTCGCTGGCCGGGCCGCCCGGGCAGTAGAGGCACTTCCCGTGCGGGCACATGTGCGGCGAGGTCATGATGGCCACCGGAGAGACGCCGGAGGCGGTCCGGACGGGCTTGCGCATGAGGACGGACTCCAGCTCCTCGCGGCGCTCCTGGGGCGCGTGGTCGAGAATCTCCGAGTTCTTGGGGACCTTCGGCGCGGAGTGTCGCGAACAGGCCTCGAGCTTGGCCGACTCCACGTCGTCGCGTTCGAGGTCGCCCGCGAGGATCTGCTCGACGAGGTCCTCGCAGACGGCCGCGAACGCGTCGGACTCGGTCGGGTCCGTCTCGGTACTCATTGCTATGGCATGGCCGTGTGACAGCAAAAAGGGTGTCGGGACCGCGTCGCTAGCGCTGGTCGCACGGCGCCCCACGCCCTCCTATATATATCGAATCGCGGAACCGTCATATCGCCTCGGCCCGTACACTGCCCACTCTGGGGGGAGCACAAGTGGGAGTACCGACAGTCGTTCCGTTAGCCGAACCGCTCGCGACCGACCCGAAGTGGACCGGGGGCAAGGGCGCGAACCTGGCGAGACTCGTGGCCGTGGACCTGCCGGTCCCGGCGGGGTTCTGCGTCACGACCGCGGTCTACTGCGAGGTGGTCGCCGACCCGACGGTGCAGGCCCGCATCGCCGCACTGGCCGACCTCGACCCCGCCGACACCGAGGGCATCAAGGAGGCCGGTCGGCGCACCCGCGAGGCCATCCGGGCGCAACGCCTGCCAGCCGCCATCAGGCAGGAGATAACCGCCGAACTCGGCATCCTGGGCATCGACGACGCCTACGCCATCCGGTCGAGCGCGACCGCCGAGGACCTGCCACACGCCTCCTTCGCCGGCCAGCACGACACCATCCTGAACGTCGTCGGGCCCAACGCGGTCTGCGGGACGGTCGTCGAGTGCATGGCCAGCGCGTTCACCGACCGGGCCATCGTCTACCGCCAGCGAAACGGTATCCCGCACGAGGCGGTCGGCTGCGCCGTCGTCGTCCAGCGCATGGTCTACCCCGAGGCGTCGGGCATCCTGTTCACGGCTGACCCGGTGTCGGGCAACCGCACCCGGGTCACCATCGACGCGGGCTACGGCCTCGGGGAGTCACAGGTCGGCGGCCGCGTCACCGCGGACACCGTCCACGCCGACGCGAGCACCGGCGAGGTCCTCGAGTACACCGTCGGCGAGAAGCGCGAGGCCGTCCACGCCACGCCCGGCGGCGGGACCGAGACGACGCAGGTCTCGGCGAAGAAGCGCCGCCAGCGCGTCCTCACCGACGCCGAGGTCCGCGGGCTCGTCGACATCGGGAACCAGGCCCACGACCTGTTCGGGGCACCGATGGACGTGGAGTGGTGCCGCGACGACGACAGGTTCCTGCTCCTCCAGGCGCGCCCCATCACGACCCTGTTTCCGGTCCCGGAACCCGCACCGGAAGACGACGCCCTGCACGTCTACTACAGCTGGAACCACAAGGAGGCGATGTCGGCGGCGATGCCGCCCCTCGTCGTGGACGTCTGGCGCGACCTCCTCACGGAATCCATGCGCCGGTTCGGCCTCGGGGGCGAACGCGAGGTCGCGACCGCCGGCGGGCGACTCTACCAGGACGTGACCCCCTTCGTCCGGAACCCGCGGCTCCGCGGGCGGTACCTGGCAGCCATGGCGAGCGTCGACGAACCCGCGGCCGTCGCCATCGACGCCTTCGTCTCCGAGCGCGACCCCTGGCCCGACGAGGCCGGGCTGGTCCGAACCGTGGGCCGGAACCTCGGGACGGCGACACGCGTCGCGCCCCTGCTCTCTCGCATCACCGGCAGTGCCCTCGGCGCGCTCGTGCTCGGGAGACCCGACGCTGCTGCGGCCCGCCAGCGCGAGTGGTACGACGAGTTCGCCGCGGACGCGGTCACGCGAATCCGGCGCGAGCAGACCGTCGAGGAGCGCGTCAAGACCGCCCTCGACGAACTCACGGGGTCGGTCTTCGGCGTGATGGGACGGTTCTTCCCGTTCTACGCGACGTTCGTCGCGGGCGCCGCGCTCCGGCGGCTCTGCCCCGGCCACGAGGCCGACATCGACGCGCTCGGACGCGGGCTGGCCGGCGACGTGGTCACCGACATGACGCTCGCACTCGGCGACCTCGCGGACCTCGCGCGGTCGCTCCCGGCGGTCGCACGCGCCATCGAGGCCGGGCAGGACCGCGAGACCGTCGCCCGAACCGAGGGCGGGGCCGCCTTCGACGCGGCGCTCCAGTCGTTCCTCGACGAGTACGGTTTCCGCGGGCCGACCGAGATAGACCTCTCGCGGCCCCGCTGGCGCGAGGACCCCTCGCAGGTGCTCCAGACCGTCCGGGGAGCGTTGCTCGGAGGCGAGACGGGGCTCCACCGGGCGCACTTCGCCGACCTGGTCGAGGAGGCCGAAGCGGCGGCGACCCGGCTGGAGGTCGCCGCAGCCGAGCAGGCAGGACGTGGTCCCCGCGGGCAGGCCAGGGCCGCCGCGGTCCGCCGACTGGTCGCGGTCTACCGCGGCTACCTCGCCCTCCGCGAGCACCCGAAGTACGGCATCGCGCGCCTGCTGGCCGCGGTCCGGGAGCAGCTGGTCGCCGCCGGGGAGACGCTCGAAGCCGCGGACGTACTCGTCGACACCGGGGACGTCTGGTACCTCCACCTCGACGAACTGCAGGCCGCACTCGCCGGGGAACCCATCGCGCCCGACCTCCGGCGGCGCAAGGCCCTGTTCGCCCACCATGCGGCCATGCACGCCCCACGGGTCGTCACCAGCGAGGGCGAGGCCCTGGGCGAGCCACGCATCGCCGAGGACGACGCGCTGGAAGGCACACCCGTCTCTCGGGGCGTGGTCGAGGGCTTCGCCAGAGTCGTCCGCGACCCGACCACAGAGACGCTGGCCCGCGGCGAGATCCTCGTCACGGAGTTCTGCGACCCCGGCATGACGCCCCTGTTCCTGAACGCGGCCGGCCTCGTCACCGAGGTCGGCGGTCGCATGACCCACGGTTCGCTGGTGGCCCGCGAGTACGGCATCCCGGCGGTCGTCTCGGTCCCGGCGGCGACGGCCCGCATCCAGACCGGCCAGCGCATCCGGGTCGATGGCACCCACGGGACGGTCGAGGTGCTCGACAGGATACCGACCGAGGAGTTCCCGAAACTGGAGCGGGTGCGGCCCGCGTTCGAGTCGGAGACTCCCGAGTCCGGAAGCGGGCCGGCGGCGTCGGACACGGCGGCGTCGCGGACCGACGGCTCTGCGTCTGAGCGACGACGAGAGGACTGAGAACGGCGCGAACGCCCTGTTCTACGGCTTGAACGACTTCGCGATGGCCGAGACCGTCGCGTTGAGCACGTCTTCGCGCTCGCCGGAGAGGTACTCGAGGTGGCCGTCGCGGCCACCGACGACGCTCAGGCCGGACTCGGGAACGACCTCCGCGACCTCGTCGGCGACGCCACGCATGTCGACGTGGTCCGTGCTGCGGAGGTAGAGGTCGTCGTCACCAAGTGCGAGCGTGACGAGCGTCTCGTCGGTCTCTGCGGCCTGCTCGCGGTGGAGCGCCTCGAGCAGGAGTTCCGTCGGCGGGAAGTCGAAGCGGTGCGTGAACGCGTCGGCGTCGAGCACGGCGAACTCGATGCCCTTCGCGGTGCGCGTCGAGACGTTGCGCCGGGCCGTCTCGAGTTCGCGCTCGAGCTTGATGCGGAACTGCTCGCTGACGTGGCCGGCGAGCCCGTCGCTCTCGTTGAACAGCAGGTCCGTGATGAGTTCGCGCTTGTCCTTGTAGGACTGGTAGTACGCCTCCAGCGCGATGGCCTCGCGGAGTTCGCGGGTCTCGTCGGCGTCGTAGCCGGCCTCGCTGGCGAGGTCGGTGTAGGCCGACGGCGCGTCCGCCCAGAAACTGACGGCGGGGAGGTGACGCAGGTCCTCGCGCACGTCCTCGTTGACGTGGGCCGCGACGTTCGCGGCGAGGGTCGCGCTCGTCACGTCGTCGCCCGACCCGGCGAGGTGCGGGTTGACGATGCCGGCGACCGAGTCGACGATCTCCTCGTCAGGGTGGCCCGCGTCGACGACGACACGGTCGGCGTCGTAGACGTCGAGCAGGTCGTAGCTCTCGCGGGACTCCAGCGTGCTGCCGAGGTCGGCGAGGACGACGAGCGGGAGCTGCTCGCCGTGGCGCTCGCGCGCGTCGAGCATGTCCGTCACGTCGTTCGTCGCGGCGTCCATGTCGTACACCGGCTCGTCGAGCGGGCGGCGCTCGAAGAAGTGGTAGACGGCGTCGTCGCGGGCGTGCTCCTCGCGGACGAGCGGGAGCACGGCGCGCTCGATGGCGGCGCCGGCGACGTAGCCCTCGGCCGTGGCGCGGTGGCGCACGACGACCGGGCGGGACTCGATGACGGCGCGGCGGATGGCGGTCGCGACCTCGCGGATCTCGTCGGTGACGGCCGCGACGGCGTCGTGGTCGGCGAGCAGGTCGATGCTGCCGGGGTCGGCCTCGTCGTCGATGGCGGCCTGCATGCGCTCGTCGACGGCGGCTGCCTCCTCGCCCTCGAGGATGGTCAGGGACTCCGTCTCGACCTGGATGTTGTCGTGGCGGCGCTCGACCTCGCCCTCGAGACGGACGACGTCGTCGACGCTGACGTCGGGGTAGGCGCGCACGCCGGCCTCCTCGAACGCGGCGCACTCGATGACGCCGCTCTCGTCGCGCAGTTCGAAGACGGTCGGGCCGGACGTCTGCCGGACGCTGATGACCTCGCCCTCGATGCTGACGACCTGGCCGACCTGCTCGGTCAGACCGTCGATCTGGGTCCGGGCGAGCGGTTCGTCGTCGCTCGGCTCGGGCGCGGCGTCGCTCTCGTCGGCGGTTGCGGGTTCGTCGGCGGCGGACTCGTCCTGTGCGGACTCCGCCTGTGCGGACTCCGCCTGCGCGGACTCATCGGTTCCGTCCTGCTCGTCGTCGGCCCCGGACGCGTCCGAGGCCGAGTCAGCGTTTCCCTCGTCGGGCGCCTCACCGGGTTCTTCGGTCTTGTCGCTGCTCGGGGTCGCGTCGCTGCCGTCGGGGGTGCGGACCTGCGTGGTGGCCTGCTGGGTCCCCTCGGTCGTCGCGGCGACCTCCTGCTTCTCCTCCTCCTCGGGCAGTTTGTCACCGCTCGGGTTGTCGATGAGCTTGCCGCGGAACTCGGCCTCGTCCTGGCGGATGGACCAGCCGAGGTCGATGTTGCCGTTGTCGCGCACGTCGGTGACCTGCACGTAGACGGTGTCGCCGGACTGCCAGTCGAGGCTGTCCAGGCGTCGGTCCAGCTCGCTCCGGTGCAGGAGCCCGGTGACGGACGTCCCGATGTCGACGAAGACGCCGAACTCGGCGAAGCCGTCGACGCTTCCCTCGTAGTAGCGTCCGGGGGTCAGTTGGTTCGGGGAGTTGCCCTCGAAGACGAAGACGACGTCCTCTTCGTGACTCTTGCAGATGTGCCCGTCGACCGAGGCACCACAGATGATACAGTTACCCATTTGCCGGAGTAGAATGGACCCGGCCTAAAACTGTTGTCGAAACTCGCTCAGCGGTACAGGGAGAGATACAGCATGCTGAACCCGACGATGAACGGCACCGTCTCGGCGATGTTGAAGTAGACGACGCCCTTGGTTATCTGCATGCTGATGTTCGTCAGGGCGACGCCCATGCTGATGAAGGCGAAGCCGATGAACGCCGATTCGAGCCGTTTACCGCCCTTCTGGTTGTACGCCTGAAAACTGATGAAGGTGAGTCCGAGCGCGAGCGCGAACAGGATCAGTCGCATCAGCATCAGCACCATCCCGGCGATTTCGATCAACTCGACCACGGTTGCTCACCTGCTACTGTGTCCGGGGATATAACTGCACCGCCGGGGGCCCGGTCAGCGACCGAGCTCGTCCCAGAGGCTGGAGAACCGGTCCGGGAGGTTCTCCTTGCGGTAGATACGGATGTCGTACTCGTCCTCCTTGAGCCGGATGACGGTCGCGTCGAAGTTGGACTTGATGGCGTCGTAGTGGTTCCCGTCCTTCGCGACGAGCGTCTCCGAGGTGACGAGGTCGTGTTCTTTGAGCATCTCGATTCGTCGGTACACCGTTGGGAGGGAGAGGTCACAGAACTCGGCGACCTGCTTGGCCGAGCGAGGCTCCTCGCTGACCGCGGCGAGCACTTCGCGCGCGTGCTCGTCGCCGATGGTGTCCAGAATCTCCTCGATTGGCCGCTCGTCGTCCACGGACATACGTCGCCGGTTCCGGACTATAAGGTTTTGGGCTCCGGTGGAATCCCCGAAATACGCAGGATGGGAACGGGATGGTGGTCGCATCGGCCACTATTTTTAAGTAGCCTCGCCAGTGCGAACAAGTGCTGGAACGTGGCCTACCTGGTGCGTTCCCAGGCCGCTACTAAGTGGTACCACAAGGTTATTTCTCAGCCTGAAAACGCTAATCGGGCATTATAACAGTAGAGGCTAATCTCCATGTATGGCAACGACTGACGACTCATTCAATGGGCTGACCGAACGCTGCGACTGCTGTGGCACGGAGACGCTGCACAAGGTCTCCGTCCAGATCATCACCGAGAGTTCCAAGCAGGAGAACGCGCAGTTCTCCCGGGAGCCGTACCGCGTCAAGGAGTGCCAGACCTGCGGCGAGCGCTCCAGCCAGCGGATGAACAACGCCTGAGGCGGCGCCAGAACCGACAGACCGACTGACGGACCGCCGGCACGACAGCTGGGTACTGTCCGCCGGCACGCGTATCCCACACCGGGTGGTTCGGGGCCTTCACATAGGTGCAAGGCGGAAGCCCACGGCTTCAGCCGTGGGGGAGGCCGACACTCGCGCCACTCACATTCTAGCACAGCGTGTCTGACTCCCCTGTGCTGCGGTTTTTATACGAGGACGAGGCCAGAGTCGGGTACAGATGGAGGTTTCACGTACCATCCCCGTCAAACTAGATGTCCCCGACGAGCGGTGCGTCGACCTCCATCGAACCATCTCGCAGTTCACCCACGCCTGCAATTACACTGTCCAGCACGGCAGGAACGACGAGGGCTTGCTCATCCTCAACAAGTCCACCATCCACGACGAAGTGTACCACGACCTGCGAGACGAGACAGACCTGCCTGCAAACCTCTGCGTTCGAGCGTACTCGAAAGCCGTCGAAGCCATGAAAAGCACCGTCGCAGACTGGAAGAAAGGTAACAGCCGACCACTCCCACGATTCACCGAACTATCCGCCGTCTACGACAAGCGAACGGTGACAATCAAGGATCGGTCGGCCACCCTCTCGACCATCAACGGACGAGTCGCCGTGGACTACGTTCTCGGTGACTACCAGAAGTCGTATCTGGATGATGAGGACTACGAAAAACGGATGGGGACGCTCCACTACCGCGAGGATGAGGACGCGTTCTACCTCCACATCGTCATCAAGAAAGAGGTCGAAGAACGGGACGGCGATACGGTACTGGGGGTGGATCTGAACCTGAAGAACGTCGCCGTGACCAGTACGGGGTCGTTCTACGACGGTGGCACCCTACTGTGGGGACAGAATCACTACTTCCGCGTGCGTCGAAGCCTTCAGCACAAAGGCACTCGCTCCGCCAAGCAGGTACTCCGGCGACTGTCGGGGCGAGAAAACCGCTTCGTGCTGAATCGCCTGCACACGATTTCTCGACGTATCGTCGAAGAAGCCGACGCCCACGATTGTTCGTACATCGCTGTCGAACAACTGACCCACATCCGCGAGCGGATGGATAATCGGAACGACCGAGTGAAGCGGCAGATGCACAACTGGGCGTTCCGCGAACTCCAGGAGATGCTCGCGTACAAGGCCGCAGAGTATGGTATCCGTGTTGAACAGATACCGCCCGCGTTTACGAGTCAGACCTGCTCGAAGTGCGGGCAGCAGTCCAGCACGAACCGCGACAGCAAGACTGGGTGGTTCGAGTGTAACGACTGTGGGTACTCGATTGATGGCGACTACAACGCCTCGAAGAACATCGGTCTCAAGTTGGTAACTGTACCAGAGGGCAAAAGCCCCTCTGGGTTGGGCGACGGTCATCTCGCCCTGAAGTCCGGGACGCTGAACGGGAACGGCGAGTACACCGCCTACTCCGATTCGGAGGCAGACCGGAAGTCCACGGACAAGCCCACGACTTCAGTCGTGGGTCGATGACTCGAAGACCGCGGACTCCTCTTCCAGTTCCTCGACGTCCTTCGTGAGCGACCGCACCTGCTCGGGGAAGAGCGCGACCTGTACCTCGTTGCCCTCGTCGTCCTCGAAGACGAGCTTGACGCGCTTGTCGCCGAACTCGCGCGCCTCGGCCGTCTCCACGTCGAAGAGCTTCGCCGACCCGGACTTGTTCGCGGGGCCGACGTTCTTGATGGACCCATCTTTGAGCTCGACCATGAAGTCACTGAGCTGTAGCGTGAGCATGCCGCGGGCTACGCCTTGTGGGACAAATAACCCGCCGGACGACCGTCGTGGACTGCCGTCGCGTGCAGTTTTAAGTTCATTTCGGGAGTAGTACCAGACGCCATGCAACTTACCTGGTACGGCCACTCGACGTGGCTCGTGACGGTCGGCGACACAGAGCTGCTCATCGACCCGTTCTTCGAGAACCCGAAGACGTCGACGGACCCCGAGGAGCTCGACCCCGACTACCTCCTGCTCACGCACGGCCACGCCGACCACATCGGCGACGTGGACCGCTACGAGGGGACGAAGCTGGTCGCCACGCCGGAGGTCGTCGAGTACTGCCGCGACGAGTTCGGCGAGTACGAGGCCGTCGGCGGCATGGGCATGAACCTCGGCGGCACCGTCGAGTGCGGTGACGCCTACATCACGATGCACCGTGCCGACCACACCAACGGGATGGACACCAGCTACGGCACCTCCGGCGGGATGCCGGCCGGGTTCATCATCTCCGACACCAAGCCCACGCAGGTCGCGGACGAGGACTCCCAGACCTTCTACCACGCGGGCGACACCTCGCTGATGACGGAGATGCGCGACGTCATCGGCCCGCACCTCCAGCCCGACGCCGCGGCCGTGCCCATCGGCGACCACTTCACCATGGGCCCGTGGCAGGCCGCCATCGCGGTCGACTGGCTCGACGTGGACTACGCGTTCCCGATGCACTACGACACGTTCCCGCCCATCGAGCAGGACCCGCAGGACTTCGTGAAGGAGGTCAAGGCGACCGGCAGCGACGCCGAGGTCGTCGTCCTCGAGGGCGACGAGTCCTGGGAACTGCCCGGGAGCCCGCTGGACTGATCGGCGGTCGCCCCGCCGAACACCCGGTCGACGCGACCACATCGCTTCTTTCCCGGTTCACCGACCGATTCGTCCCTCACGCGAGATAGGTCACACCGGTCACCTCGATAGAGAGTCCCGCATCCGACGGTGACTCGACCGCGATGTCCCACCCATGCGCGGTCGCGATGTCCTCGACGATGCTCAGTCCGAGGCCCGTCCCGCCCTCCTTCGTCGAGTAGCCGGTCTCGAACAGCCGGTCTGTCTCCGCGTCGTCGAGGCCGGCCCCGTCGTCGGTGACGGTGAAGCCGTCGGTGGTCGACGCGACCTGGACCCTCACGTCGGCGCCCCCGTGCTCGATGGCGTTGTTGAGCAGGTTCTCGAAGAACTGGGCGAGCCGACCCCAGTCCGCTTCGACCCGACCCTCGGCGTCGTTGACGAGTGTCGCCTCCGCCGTCTCGACGTTCCGCCACGCCTCGTCGACCACGTGGGAAAGCGGGACCGGGGCCATCTCCTCACTGCGGCGACCGTCGCGCGCGAGCGTGAGGAGCTGGCTCGTCAGCGAGTCGATCCGGTCGAGGCTCTCTGCCGCCACCGTGAGGTGCTCGCTGTCGTGCTCCTCCGCGGCCATCTCGATGCTCGCGGTGGCGACGCTCAGGGGGTTCCGGATGTCGTGGGAGAGGACCGACGCGAACTGTTCGAGGCGCTCGTTCTTGCGTTCGAGTTCGCGCTCGCGGGTCCGCTGGTCGGTCACGTCGCGGTAGAGCCACAGGTTCGCCTCGCCGTCGGGGAGTTCGTAGGGGACGTAGGTCCGCTCGACGATGCGGCCGTCGTCGAGTTCGAGCGCCTCGCCGTGGACCGGCTCGCGACGCTCCAGTACGTCGTCGAGGCGGGACAGGAACGGCTCGTCGTCGGCGAAGGTATCGGCGGCGTCCCGGGCCGCCCGGGCGCAGTCACGGCCGACGAGTTCGTCCGGTGGCTGGTCGATGTCGAGGACCTCACAGAGGGCCTGGTTGGCGACCACGACGGTGCGCGATTCGTCCTCGACGAGGACGCCGTAGGGCAGGTTCTCGACCAGCGTCTGGAGGACCACCGCCGAGGACGTCGCCTCTGACTCTCCCATCTCATCAGTCAGTTGAATCGTCGTGTGATTAATGCTTCCGGCTAGGTGTGTTGCACACCGCGGTTGCCGGGGGTCTCGCCGCTACTCGTAGCTCTGGTGGAGCAGTATCAACACCGCGATACTGGCGAACACGTCGGGGATGAACGCGAAGGGGCCGATGCTCGCGGCCAGCCCCTGCCGGAAGCCGCCGAAGACGATTGCGACCAGCGGGACCGACGTGATGGCGTACAGCAGCAGTGAGAGACAGAAGATGATGAGACTCAGCGTGAAGCGGTTCGGCAGCTCCCGGTACACCGTCAGGTAGTTGGCGGTCAGGGCGACGAGCAGGACGACCGTGAACGTCGAGACGAACGTCTTCACGAGCAACTGGAGGGCGATCTCGGGGTTCGACCCGAGCGGGAGCCGCCGGACGACCCGGACGAACACCAGCGTCGAGATGACGGCGATGACGAAGGCGACGACCGCGACCGTCAGCGTCCGCCGGCCCGCGCGCGACTCAGACATCCACATCACCCAGGTCCGCCTGGTCGGCGATCTCGTCGAGGACGTCCATGTTCGCTTCCATCTGGTCGGTCAGAAAGTAGGTCTTGCCGTAGTCGTCGCCCATGGTCATCAGTACGTTGTTCTCGGTCAGTAGCTCGAGGTGGTGCTGGACCGTCTTGTAGTCGAGGTCGAGCGCCTTCGAGAGCTGGTTGGTGTTCATCGGTCTCTGGTCGAGTGCGTAGACGATGCGCAGGCGGTTCCGCCCCCCGCGCGCACCGCCGATGAGCCACCAGAGCACCTTTCGCATCGATGTCTGTCTCCTGTACCGCGAAAACGGTAATAAGTCACGGGGGTCGCTGGCGGGTCGGTACCGGGGCCCGGCTGTCGGGTCGGGGGCGGTGGAGGGCCGTCACGGTAGCGTCAGGCGGGGGCGACGGGGCGCGCGCTTGCCTCGCCAGCAGACTCCTCGTCGGACAGTTCCTCGGCACGTTCCCTGATGTACTCGCGGACCTCGGCCCACGAGGCGCCGTCGTTTCGGAGGTCACGGGCCTCGGTGAGGGCCGTCCGTATCTCCTCGCGGGTCAGGTCGGACTCGTCGTGCAGGTGGTGTGCGACCCGCTTCACGGCCGCCCTCTTGCGGTCGTCGGTGGTGTACTGTCTCACCGTCTCGCGGACGGCCTGCCTGACCTCTGCCCGGTCCGCACCGTTCTCGCGGAGGTCGCGGGCGGTGGTGACCACGTCACGGACCTCCTCGCCGCTGAGTCCGTACCGGTGGGCGAGGTCGTGGACCTGCTTCACGTGGTGGAGCTTCTGGCGCCAGTCGGTACGGTCGACGCGCTGGGCGTCGAACTCGCGGAGGTTCGCCCGGACCGAGTCCTGGATGTCGTCCCAGGTCGCGCCCTTCTCGAACAGCGCGCGGGCCTCGGCGACGACGAGCCGAGCCTCGGACTCGCTCAGGTCGAACCGCGCCAGCAGGTGCTCGTACCGGGCCTGCCAGAGGCGGTCCTCGAGGGCGGTCGTGTCGACGCCGTAGTCCTGCAGTTGCCGGACGACGGCGTGCTTGATCTCGGGGATGGCCTCGCCCTCGTCGTACATGGTCACGACCATCGTCGTCAGTTCGTCGAGCTGGGCGTCGGTCAGGTCGTAGTGTCCCTGCAGCCTGTAGAGGACGCGGAGCTGGGACTTCTCGCGGATGTCGCGCTCGTCGACGCCGTACTGGCGCAGCGAGTCCACGACCTCGCGGCGTATCTCGGCGGCGCTCGCACCGTCTGCCTGCATTCGCTCGGCCTCGGCCACGATGGCGTCGACCTGGTCGTCGCTCAGGTCGAACAGGCCGAGGTACCACGCCAGTTCGGCGCTCCAGTCGCCGGTCGGTTCGGGTGCGGTCGTCGTCTCGTCGGGCGTCGCCCCGACCACGCCGAAGACACTCGACGTGAGGAGCAGGGCGGCGAACCCGACCGCGGTCAGCGTTCGTCTCTTCATGTCTGAACCTCGGCCTGACAGAGCCCGGACCTGCTAAAGAGCGTTCGCCGAGATTACAGGAAAGTCGACCACAGGTTAGACCCAATTTCGTCCCAGGGCAGTGCCAGAATCGGCCGAAGTCTGGCGGTTCTTGGTCTGCGCACCGCGCGCCAGGAGGTGTCGGAGACACCGGACAGCGACCACCGCGAAGCCAAGGCTTACCTCGGTTCCGTGAGACGTATGGAGTGCAATGTCCAAGGAAGTCCGCACCATCTCCGAGGAGGGGTTCAGCGCCACGAACGAGATCCGCGATTTCGAGACGACCATCGACGCCACCGGTGAGGACGCGCCGGACACACTGGAGAGCCTGCTGGCCTCCTACGCGGCGTGTTTCGTCCCCGCGCTCCGCGTCGCCGCCGAGCAGCGACAGGCCGGCGAGCTCGGGCGCGTCGAGATCCACACCACGGGCGACCTCAACGAGGACGACAAACTCGACGCCATCACCTTCGACGTGAAGGTCGAGAACGAGGTCGGCGACAAGGCCGACGCCGTCGTCGAGCGCGCCGAGGCCCTCTGCAAGGTCCACGACGCGCTCAAGGAGAGCCTGCACGCGACGGTCGAACTCGAAGACGGCGCGTTCTGAGGTAAGTGGCGGGTCTGGGGGGTGACTACCCCCGACCCCGTCTCACTCGTCCGGCCGCGGTAACGCGATGTACGTCTTCTCGACGACCTCGAAGGGATCGTACACCGACTGGTGGCAGCCACAGTAGCTCTTGTTCGCGGCACCGAACTTCGGCGCGTCGCCGCTGTCCTTGAACCCGGGGATGCAACAGAAGTGGGTACACTTGTTCAGGTAGGCGATACAGCCCTTCACGGTCGAGGCCGCCAGCCACTCGTCCTCCTCGGCGGCCGCCTCGATGCGCGGACTCCGGATGACCTGGACGGGGAGCGTCTCCTCGGAGGGGACCGAGTCCGCCTGCGAGCGCCAGTTGCAGGTCGCGGGCTTCCCGTAGCCGGGGTCGCCGATGTCGTTCGTCCAGTCCTCGTAGGGTTCGAAGTCCTCGGGGTGGACCTTCGCGCCGCCCTCGACGGATTCGCGCTGCCAGCCGTAGGTCGTCGCGGGGTCGTACCGGATGTAGTTGTCGTGGTCGGCGTCCGGCCGGATGTTGCGGTACGTCTGGACACCGCAGTACTGGAACCACCGCGAGGAGTAGGTGACACCGGCGATGTCCGTCTCGGCGACCGTTATCTCGGTGCCGTCCTCGAGCGTTCTGGTCTCGGCCTCGGGCCAGACGCCCTTGATGTAGCCCTCGTCGTCCGTCTCGAGGGGTATCTGGGGGAGGCCGCGGGGGGCAGGCCCGGCGGTGTTCCGGATGGCACGGTAGGTCACGGACCCGCCGCCCTTGCCCACGTCGGTCGTGCTGGTGTTCACCGCGGCCGCGCCGGCCGTCGTGATGGCGGCCATCGAGGAGCCACCGACGACGCCCTTGACGAACCGTCGTCTATCGGTCTCGGGAGGGTACTTGTCTTCGTCCATGAGGGGACCATCTCGCAATCGCGATGGATGACAGACGTAAGTATTGCCTGATTCTCACGGCCTGTCAAACGGCCGAAAACTTATGTATTCGAAGTGAAAATACTGTGGGGTCGACACCCTGCCCGAGACACAATTCTGATACGTACCCTTCCCGAACTACCGGCCATGGCAAACTGGCAGGACACCATCGTAGGCGACCGGATGACCGTCGACAAGGAGTTCACGCAGGAGGTCCTCGACTCCGAGTTCACGAACCAGGAGTGGGACCTCATCATGAGCGCCATCGAGTTCGAGATCGAGAACCCGGAGAACCCGGAGCAGGCACGCATCGTCGCCAACGACGAGAAGCTCTCGGCCGTCATCCCCGAGTTAGAGCGCATCTCCCAGCAGATGCAGGGCATGGGTGGCGCACCCGGCGGTGCTGGTGGTGGTGGCGGCGGCGGCGGTGGTGGTGGCCTGTTCGACTCCGTGAAGAACGCCCTCGGGATGGGTGGCAGCGACGAGAAACGCGAGGCGGAACGGTCCGAGGCGGCGAGCAGGCTGGCGACAGAGTACGCCGAGACCCTGCAGGCACACCTCGAGTCCAAGGGGCGCTGGGAGTCCGTCTGCGCCCGCGCCGCGAAGTCCGAGTAGAATCAGTCCCCTGCGTGGAACAGGGTCCGCTCGCTCGCCTCGTAGATGTTGATGAGTTCGGTGATGAGTTCGTCGTCTGTCTCGTCCTCCTCGCGGAGGGCGTCGAGTCGTTCCTGCGTCCTCTCGCTGATCTCGATGGTCGGCATACGGGTAGAGATACGACCGCGAGCCGATTAAATCTCATCCCGGTCCGCTGGTGACTCGCCCCGTCCCGGAGCACTCACCGGGCGTCCGACCCCGGGGCCGCGCCCGTCTCGCCGGCGAGCACCTGCAGCCAGTCCGGCTTGGCCTCGACCGCGACCGCGTCGAAGCCGTTCTCGGCGAACAGGGTCCGGACTTCTTCGACGGTGTAGCGCTCGAAGTAGCGCCCGTCCTCGGCGTAGCCGCTCTCGGTGCCGCGCTTGAGCGTCACCAGCGCCACGCCGTCGTCGGCGAGGACGCGGCGGAACTCGCGGATGGTCGCCGGGACGGCCTCGCGGGGGACGTGCAGGAGGGAGGCAGACGCCCAGAGCCCGTCGAAGTGTCCCGACGCGAACGGCAGGTCGCGCATATCGCCGCGGACGTACCGACCCTCGGGCACGGCCTCGCGGGCCGCCTGCAGGAAGGACCCCGTGCGGTCGAACCCGACCACGTCGAGGCCGCGGTCCGAGAAGACCGCGGTGTCGGCACCGGGGCCACAGCCCACGTCCAGCACGCACGGTCCGGAGAGGGCGTCGAAGAACCGCTCGCCGTACAGGTCGGCGACGGATTCGGTCTGGTACTTCTCGACGAACGCGTCGCTCTCGCCTTCGTAGACGGATTCGGTGCGGGAGACCTCGTCCATACCTCGGTGTCAGAACAGTGATTGAAAGTGGTACCGGTTTCGAGGCCGGTCCCCACAGCGCCGGCTCAGAGCCGGTCGACGATGGCCGCGGTGACCTCCTCGGTGGTCGCGTCGCCGCCGAGGTCGGGGGTGTTCGGACCCTCCGCGAGGGTCTCCTCGACCGCGTCGCGGACGCGCTGGCCCTCCTCGTCGTAGCCGAGGTACTCCAGCAGCATCGCCGCCGAGAGGACGGTCGCGCCGGGGTTGGCGACGCCCTCGCCCGCGATGTCGGGGGCGGTCCCGTGGACCGGCTCGAACAGGGCGTTCTCCGGGCCGATGTTCGCGCTCGGGAGCAGGCCGAGGCCGCCCACGAGGCCGGCCGCGAGGTCGGAGAGCACGTCGCCTGCGAGGTTCGGGCAGACGACCACGTCGAACTGCGTCGGGTCGAGACAGACGTGGGTCGCGAAGGCGTCCATCAAGACCTCCTCGGTCTCGACGTCGTTGGCCTCGGCCACGTCGACGACGGTGTCCCGGAAGCGCCCGTCGGTCTCGCGCATCACGTTCGCCTTGTGGGCGACGTGGAAGCCGTCGAGGCCGCGCTCGTCGACGTACTCGCAGGCGTACTCGGCGAGCTGGGCCGACGCCGACGAGGTGACGACGCGGGTCAGCGTCGAGAGGTCCTCGGAGAGGCGGTCCTCGTGGCCGGAGTAGACGCCCTCGGTGTTCTCGCGGAGGAAGACGAGGTCGGTCTCGGGGCGCAGCGCGTCCACGCCCGGGTACGCACGCGCCGGGCGCACGTTCACGAAGGAGTCCACGATGTCCCGCAGCGGGAGGATGACGTCGGCCGCGGTCTCGCCGGCCGCGCCGAACAGCGTCGCGTCGGCACGCGCCGCGAGCTCTCTGGTCTCCGGGGGGAGTGCCTCGCCCGTCTCTGCCTTCGTCGCGTCGCCTGCCTCACCGTACTCGAACTCGAAGTTGCCGACCGCGTCCAGCACCTCGACGGCGGCCGGGACGACCTCCTGCCCGATACCGTCGCCGGGGATGACGGCGATGTGTTCGCTCATTGGACGCGAAGACGGTAGGCCGGGGGGAAAGGTATTCGGTATCGGCAGATGTTCTCCGGGGCTGTCGGTGCGGCCGACGCGGGCGCTCTTCGCCCGGTCTCACCCCAAGACTTTTGTCCCCGGGCATCGAATTATTAAATGCAGAGACAGTGCGAAATTAAATCGCCAGTTTCTTGTATCAGTCTCCAGTAGCTACTTCTCCGGAGCACGAGCCTCCGGTGTTCGGCCGCATCACGGCCGGTGACGCACGCGACGACGACAGCACCACTCCCGACGAGCCGCCGCCACTCCGACAATCGACAGGACACATGAGAGACATCTCCGCCGGTTCCAGGTCCCCAGCTGACGCACGCCCTCCGGTCCACCCCGGTCGAGAGAACCGGGTCGTCACAGCAGACGGCCACTCGACGCTCCGGCGATGACGGGAGCACCGCCCGCGAACCAGCGACACACTGCACACATGTCCGACCACGCCACACCACCCGCGACCGACGTACCGCCCACCTTCGAGCAGTTCTCCGACCTGCAGTCCCTCGCCGACGAGGTCGACGCCGACTACCGCGAGACGCCCAACGACCACGAGAGCGAGAGCCACTGCGAGGCCGAATACGCCGGCCGTGCCATCGCCGGTATCACCGACGAGCAGGGCCGACTCCTGCTCATGGTCCACGAGCCCTCCGGTAAACCCCTCATGCCCAACGTGAAGGTCGAAGGCGACGAGGCGTGGCTCCCGCCCGCACTCGCGGAGATCGACCACCTGGTCGGCCTCGCGGTCGAGTTCGCCGGCACCGAGCGGATTCGCCGGGTCGACCACCACATCGAGGGCTCCGACGAGGTCTTCGAGTCCACGACCCACGTCGTGTTCCGCGCCGTCCCCGCGGCGGGACCCGAAGACCGCCCCGAACCCAGCCTGAACCCCGACGCCATCGAGAACGACGACGTCGACCCCGGTGACTTCACCGTCGACTGGTTCGCGTCGATTCCCGGCGACGAGTCCGGGATGGTTGAGGCCGACGCCGCGCTGTTCCTCGAGTGAGCACCACCGACCCCACCCACACCAGCAGGGCCGAACCGCCCGCACACCGTCCCCACCCACCACCATGACAGCGACAGACCAGACCCACCCCGACACCATCGACTGGAACCGGTACTGGACCGACGCCGACGACGAGGCCCGCGAGAGTGCGACCCCGAGCGCCCACCACATGCGCGAGCTACTGGCCGACTTCGTCGCCGCGAAGGGCGTCCCCGACACGGTCGCCGACGTGGGCTGTGGCCCCGGCGTCCTCACCTTCGACCTCGCGGAGCGCCACCCCGAGACGACCGTCCTCGGCTACGACGCCGCCGAGTCGATACTGGCCGAGAACCGGACTCGCGCCCGCGAGGAGCAACTCGAGAACGCGCGATTCGAGCAGGCCGTCCTCCCCGACTTCGACCCCGACACCGGGTTCGACCTCGTGGTCTGCTACGGGACGCTCTGTTACGTCCCAGAGTCCGAACAGGCACTCCAGGCCCTCTACGACGCGGTCGCGCCCGGCGGCCACCTCGTGCTGGGCTACATGAACAGCCGCGCCGCGGCCCACCATCGCCGGCTGCAGGCGGCCGACCCCGACGACCTGGACCACGAGTTCGACCCCGACGCTCACCGCGAGCGCTTCGGCCTCGTCATGCGCGAGGAGAGCACGCTCTCCTACCGGCAGATTCACGACGCCCTCGGCACCTGGCCGCGCAGTTTCTGGGAGGTCACGGAGAAGCCCGAGCAGCGCTGGGCGTGGGACCACGTGCCCTCGGTCTGGCTGCCGAAGTGAATCGACCCGACTGCACCGCCCGCGACCGACCGCACCACCCCATCCATGACGGAGAAACCGCCACAGCACGACCCGAGCACCGACGCCGCAAGTGACCAGCAAGCCCTCGCCATCCACGCCCCCGAGACCAGCCATACCGACGAGCAGATCTCCATCCGACTGACCGGCCTCATCCCCGGCGAGTCAGTCGAGTTCATCGCCTCCCTGACCGACGACGACGGCGTGGAATGGTACTCGGAACTGACCCTCCGGGCCGACGCCGAGGGTGCGGTCGACCTGTCCCAGCAGGCCCCCGAGACCGGCAGCTACGACGGCTGCGAGCCCATGGGCTGGCTCTGGGCGATGGACAACGACGCGGACGAGGCCTACCCCGCACTCGGTGCAACCCCGACCGTCGAGGTCGAGTTGCGAGCGACGACCGACACCGGGGAAGCGACCCGGTCCACCACCCGCGTCCTCTACGACCCCGGCATCACCAGCCGGCCCGTCGACCGCGAGGACGTCGTCGGCACGCTGTTCGAGCCGCCGGGAGACGGTCCACACCCCGCGATTCTGGACCTCCACGGCTCGGCCGGCCGCCTCGGCACCCGCCGGGCGAAACTCCTCGCCGACCAGGGTTACGCCACGCTCGCCATCGACTACTTCGGCGAGGGCGACCCCATCCCCGGCGAACACCGGAACGTCCCACTGGAGTACTTCGATTCGGCCCGGGACTGGCTCCGCGAGCAACCGGGAATCGACGCCGAGCGCGTCGGGGCCTTCGGCGTCTCCCGCGGTGCCGAACTCGCCCTCCTGCTCGGGTCCCGCCGCGACTGGGTCGGCGTCGTCGTCTCCTACGCCGGGAGCGCCCTCGCGTGGGACACGCCCTGTGGCGAACCGGCGTGGACCGACGGCGGCGACCCAGTCCCTCACATCGTCGCGGAACCGACGCCCGGCGCGAGCATCGAGCAGGGCCTCGACGACGGTGAAATCGAGCGCGCCGTCTCGCGGGTCGAGAACACGGACGGGCCGATACTCCTGCTCTCCGGTGGCGACGACGAGGTCTGGCAGTCGCGCTACCTCGCCGAGCTGGCCATCGACCGCCTCGACCGCCACGACTTCGCACACCCTTACGAGCACCTGACCTACGACGGCGTCGGCCATTACATCGGGACCCCCTATCAGCCACTCTCGGGTGTTGGTCCTGCCGAGGTCGCGAAGGCCACGGCTCGCGCCAGCGAGGATTCGTGGCCGCGGGTGCTGGAGTTCCTCGAGAAGGGGCTCGGCTCTGCCCGAGGCACTCGCGATGGGTGACAGAGGCCGCGGGTGAACCGCGAGAACAGGTAGGTCCGGCGCCGGTCAGGATGTGTCGACGCTGTCGGACTCGAGTATCGCCTTCAGGTTCTCCCCCTCCTCTCTCATGTGCGTCCTGACGGCGTCGAACTCGCGCCGGTTGAGGCGCGCACCGATCGGCCCGGTCCGGACCTTGATTCGTTGCGTGACTTCACAGCCGTCCTCCTGCGGGTCGAAGGTGAAACTGATCGACGGCATGAGGAGCCCGACGAGCAGCGAGGTCGGCTTGAACTCGATGTATCGGTCCGGGTCGACCTCGACGAATCGCACGGTTTTCTGCTGGGTCTTCCCGGCGATGCGCTCCTCGAAGTACGCTTCCGTTCCCGGTTCCAGCCCGTCGCCATCGACCCACCTGAACTCGACGTGGTCGGGATGCCACCGCTCGTAGTTCGCGTCCATCCGTTCGAAGAATCGGTAGACGTCGCCCGGGGACGCGTGAATCCTCGTCGTTTCCGCCAACAACATCTCGATATCTCTAGTCGACCCCCGACGAGATAGCTGTTCGTCCGGTATCTCCGGTCGATTTCTACCGGGTGTTCCCTGACGTGACTGAATCGCCACACCGGGGACGTCCGTCGAAACAGACAGTGAAAACGAGTTCAGACCCGCTTGCCGTCCTCGACGTACGGCAGACTCTCCGCCGTCTCGGAGACCGCCTGCGCGTTCGCCTTCATCAGCGCCGTGGTGTCCCAGACGCCCTCGACGAGCGCCTTTCGCTGGGCGTCGTCGACGGTCACGTCCACGGTGGTATCGCCGTAGGTGACCGTCTCGTTCGCCACGTCCACGTCGATGTCCTCGTCGGGGTGCTCGTCCACCCAGTCCTGGATGGCCTCGACCGTCTCGGTGTCGGCCGTGACCGTCGGGATACCGAGCGCGAGGCAGTTGCCCGCGAAGATCTCCGCGAAGGACTCGCCGACGAGCGCGTCGATACCCCAGCGCATGAGCGCCTGCGGGGCGTGCTCGCGCGAGGAGCCACAGCCGAAGTTGGAGTTGACCACGAGGACGTTCGCGCCCTCGAACTTCTCCTCGTTGAAGGGGTGCTCCTTCGGGTTGTCCTCGTCGTCGAAGCGCTGGTCGAAGAACGAGAACTGCCCGAGGCCGTCGAAGGTGACGACCTTCATGAAGCGCGCCGGGATGATCTGGTCCGTGTCGATGTCGTTGCCACGGACCGGGATACCCGTCCCGGAGACGTGTTCGACCGTCTCGGCGGGGCCGTCGTCACTCATTCGTGACCACCTCCGTCTCCTCGACGGTGCGAACGTCGGTCACTTCGCCGTTGATGGCCGCGGCGGCGACCATCCGCGGGTTCATCAGGACGGTGCGGCCGTCCTTCGACCCCTGGCGGCCGACGAAGTTCCGGTTCGACGAGGAGGCACACGCCTCGTCGCCCTCGAGGGTGTCCTCGTTCATGCCGAGGCACATCGAACAGCCGGCGTTGCGCCAGTCGAAGCCGGCGTTCTCGAAGACCTCCTTCAGGCCCTCCTGCTCGGCGGCCTCCTGGACGCGCTGGCTGCCGGGGACGACCAGTGCGCGGACGTCCTCGTGGACCTGCTTGCCCTTGACGATGCTCGCGGCGCGGCGCAGGTCCGGCAGGCGGGCGTTCGTACAGGAGCCGAGGAAGGCCACGTCGATGGGGTAGCCCTCCATCGTGTCGCCGGGTTCGACGCGCATGTGCTCCTGGGCGCGCCGAGCGGTGTCCTGCTTGTCCGCGGGCAGTTCCTCGGGTTCCGGGATGGGCTCGGTGACGCCGACGCCCTGCCCGGGGGTGGTCCCCCAGGTGACGACCGGCTCCAGCTCGGAGCCGTCGATGGTGACCACGTCGTCGTACTCGGCGTCCTCGTCGCTGCGGATGGACTCCCAGTACGCCTTGCGCTCCTCGAAGGCGTCGCCCTCGGGCACCTCGTCGCGGCCCTCCAGCCACTCGTAGGTGGTCTCGTCGGGGTTGACGTAGCCCGCGCGGGCACCGCCCTCGATGGACATGTTGCAGATGGACATCCGTCCCTCCATGTCGAGGTCCTCGATGGCCTCGCCGGCGTACTCGTAGACGTAGCCGACGCCGCCGTCGGTGCCGAGCCGGCGGATGATCTCGAGGATGACGTCTTTCGCCTCGACGCCGTCTGCCAGTTCGCCCGTGACCTCGATCTTTCTCACCTTCTGCTTCTCCATCGCGACCGTGCCCGTCGCGAGCACGTCGCGGATCTGGCTCGTCCCGATACCGAACGCCAGCGCGCCGAAGGCGCCGTGGGTCGACGTGTGGGAGTCGCCACAGACGATGGTCATGCCGGGCTGGGTGAGCCCCTGCTCCGGCCCGATGACGTGGACGATGCCCTGGTCGCCGGTGGTCGGGTCGGAGAAGTCGATGCCGGCCTCGCGCACGTTCTCCTCCAGTTCGGCCATCATCTCCTCGGCCGCGTCCTCCTCGTACGGGCGGGACTGGTCGGCCGTCGGGACGATGTGGTCGACGGTCGCGTGCGTGAGGTCCGGGTAGGCGACCTCCATGTCCCGCTCTCTGAGCATCCCGAACGCCTGCGGGCTGGTGACCTCGTGGATGAGGTGGAGGCCGACGAACAGCTGGTCCTGTCCGGTCGGCAGCGTCGTCACCTTGTGCCGGTCCCACACCTTGTCGTAGAGCGTGCCCTCGGACATCTTACTCCTCTGTCTCCTCGCCTACGCGCTCGCCCCCACGGGCGAAGGTCCGGTCGGTGCCTTCGCCGTCGTCGTGGGGCGGGGTGTGGTCGACGTCTTTCATCTCGGTTCCGGTCAACTCGTCCTCGTCCTCGACGTCCTCGCGCTCGGGGTCGCGGCCGCCGTCGGCGACGATGGTGACACCGTGTTCGAACACGGAGCCCATGCTCTCGCCGGTGTAGGGGTTGGTGTGGCTGACCTCTCGCATCGTTTCGTTGTTCTTGCTCATTGTCTCAGTCGTCTGCTGCGGGTGGTTCCTCGGGCTGTTCGTCTTCCTGTGCCTCCCACGCGAAGAGGCTGCGCAGCTCCTCGCCGACGGCCTCGATGTCGTGGTTCTCCTCGGCCTCCTTGAGCTGGGTGTAGCTCGGGCGGCCCGCCTGGTTCTCGGTGATCCACTGGCGGGCGAACTCGCCGTTCTGGACCTCCTCGAGGACCTCCTCCATCCTCTCGCGGGCGTGCTCGTCGACGATGCGGTCGCCGCGGGTCAGGCCGCCGTACTCGGCCGTGTCCGAGACGGAGTGCCACATGCCGCCGAGCCCGTCCTCGTACATCAGGTCGACGATGAGCTTCAGCTCGTTCAGGCACTCGAAGTAGGCCATCTCCGGGCTGTAGCCGGCGTCGACCAGCGTCTCGTAGCCCTGCTTGACCAGCGAAGTGACGCCGCCACAGAGGACGGCCTGCTCGCCGAACAGGTCGGTCTCGGTCTCCTCCTGGAACGTCGTCTCGATGACGCCGGCGCGGGTACAGCCGATGGCCTGGGCGTACGCCAGTGCCTCGGACTTCGCCTCGCCGGTCGTGTTCTGGTAGACCGCGACCAGGCCGGGGACGCCCTCGCCGTTCTCGTAGGTTCGCCGGACGATGTGGCCCGGCGACTTCGGGGCCACCATCGTCACGTCGACGTCCTCGGGCGGCTGGATCTGGTTGTAGTGGATGTTGAAGCCGTGGGCGAACTGGAGCGTGTCACCGGCGTCCAGCGCGGGCTCGATCTCCTCGAAGACGGCCGGCTGGACCGTGTCCGGCACCAGCACGACCACGACCTCGGCCTGTTCGGCGGCCTCGCGCGGCGTGGCGACGGCCAGCCCGTCGGCTTCCGCGGCGGCGCGCGAGGAGGAGTCCTCGCGCAGGCCGACGACCACGTCGACCCCGCTCTCGTCGAGGTTCTGGGCGTGGGCGTGGCCCTGGCTGCCGTAGCCGAGGACGGCTACCGTCTTGTCTTCGATGTACGTTGCGTCGGCGTCGTCGTCGTAGTAGACGTCTGTGGTGAACTCGTCTGTCATTGTCGTTGTGCGGTGTCGGTGGTGGCTCGCGCCAGTGCGGCGGTACCGGTGCGGGTGATCTCGCGAACGCCGAAGCGTTCGAACGTCTCGATGGCGGACTCGATCTTCTGTCGGCTCCCGGTTATCTCGACGGTGACCGTCTCCTGGCAGGCGTCGACCGTCTTCGCGTCGTACATGTCGGCGACGGCCGAGACCTGGTCCGGGTGGTCGGCGTCGACCTTGATGAGCGCCAGCTCGCGGTTGATGGCGTCGTCGGGCAGCTCGTTGACCGAGATGACCGGCACCAGTTTCCGGAGTTGCTTCTCTATCTGGTCGATGCCGGGGTCGGGCTCCTCGGTGACGACCGTGATGCGGGCCCTCGAGTCGTCCTCGGTCGGCCCGACGGTCAGGCTCTCGATGTTGAACTGCCGGCGGCTGAACAGGCCGGAGACGTCCGAGAGGACGCCCGGCTCGTGTTCGACCAGCACCGAGATGATGGCCCGGCGGGGCTCGTGTTCCGCCTCGACCTCGGGGTCGATGCGGATGCCCTGCTTGTTGCGCCGGCCCTCGGGGCGGGCGCGTTCCTCGGGCGCGGGGCCCTGCAGGCCGCCGCTCATAGGTGGCCCTCCGTCAGCGCGAACTGACCGTTGTCGCCGCCACTCGGAACCATCGGGTAGACGTTCGCCTCGGGGTCGACGTGGAAGTCGACGACGGCGGGCCCGTCGTAGTTCAGGGCCTCGTCGACCGCGTCGGCGACCTCGTCGTAGTCCTCGACCGCGATGCCCTTCGCGCCGAACGCCTCGGCGAGCTTGTCGAAGGCGGGCACCCAGGGGTACTCCGAGGCCATGCGGCGGCCGCCGAAGAAGGCGTCCTGCCACTGGCGGACCATCCCGATGTGCTCGTTGTTCAGCACCGCGACGGTGATGTCGAGGTTCTCGCGGACCGCCACGGAGAGTTCCTGCATCGTCATCAGGAACGAGCCGTCGCCCTCGAAGCAGACGACCTCCTGGTCGGGGGCCGCGACCTTCGCGCCGATGGCGGCGGGCAGCCCGTAGCCCATCGTGCCCAGGCCGTGGCTGGAGACCCAGGTCCGGGGCGTCTTGTACGTCCAGTACTGGGCGGCCCACATCTGGTGCTGGCCGACGCCGGTCGTGACGATGGCGTCGTCCGCGGTCGCCTCGTCGAACGCCTCGACCACGAACTCGGGTCGGAGGGGTTCGTCCTCGGGGGCGTGGTAGTCCATCGGGTACTCGGACTTCCACTGCTGGCAGGTCGCGCGCCACTTCTTCGTCTGGGGCGCCGCCTCGATGGCCTCGTCCAGCTGGTCGAGGACGGTGGCCGCGTCACCGACGAGCGGGTAGTCGGCCTCGACGTTCTTGCTGATCTCGGCGGGGTCGATGTCGATGTGGACGACCTCCGCGTCGGGCGCGAACGTCTCGATGCCGCCGGTCAGCCGGTCGTCGAACCGGCAGCCGACCGCGACGAGGCAGTCCGTCATCGTGATGGCCATGTTGGCGTAACCGGTGCCGTGCATGCCGGCCATCTCGAGGGACAGCTCGTGGTCCTCGGGGAACGAGCCCAGCGCGGGCATCGTCGTGACGACCGGGATGTCGTAGGTCGTCGCGAACTGTCGTGCCTCCTCGCTGGCGTCGCCCTTGATGACGCCGCCGCCGAACAACAGCAGCGGCTTGTTCGCGGACTGGATGGCGTCGGCGGCCGCCTCGACCGCGTCGGGTGCCGCGCTCTCGGTCACCTGGTACGTGTCCGGCAGCTGCGGCGGGCCGGCGTCGGCGTTCGAGTCGGCCTGCGTGATGTCCTTCGGCAGGTCGACCAGCGTCGGGCCGGGACGGCCCTCGCGCGCCAGCGCGAACGCCTCCGAGACGGTCGTGCCGACCGTGTCGGGGTGGCTCGCGAAGTAGTTCGTCTTCGTGATGGGCGCGGTGACGCCGGTCGTGTCCGTCTCCTGGAAGGCGTCGTTGCCGACGAACTCGGTCGGGACCTGCCCGGTCAGGGCGATCATCGGGTCCGAGTCCATCGAGGCGTCCGCGATGCCGGTCACGAGGTTGGTCGCGCCGGGGCCGGACGTGGCCATGCAGACGCCGGGTTCGCCGGCGACGATGCCGTAGGCGTCCGCCGCGTGGGAGGCACCCTGCTCGTGCGCCATCGTGACGTGGTAGATGTCGGAGTGGTACAGGGCGTCGTAGACGGGCATGATGGCCCCGCCCTGGACGCCGAAGGCGAACTCCACGCCGGCGGCCTCCAGCGACTCGATGACGGCGGTCGCGCCGGTCTTCGGGACGGTCGGTTCGGCGTCGGTGTCTGTCTCCGCGCCGGACGATTCACCGGTCGCTGTGCTGCTCGGAGTCGTGCTCGCGCGTTCACTCATGCTTTCGGTCCTGTGGCTGTCGCGTCGAACGCGGCTGGTGTCGGTCGGGAGCGATGCGGGGTGTCGGATGTGTACTGGGACATTGCTGACGTACGTGCTGTCGGCTGTGACTGATGGAACGATGCGGAAACCGGGTCAGGAGAGGGTGGTGTAGGGGCTAGACGGCCCCTACAATCGACAGCGTCCGTACGACAGCACCGCTGCTGGCGAGGCGTGCCCCGTCTGCAGCTGGTGACTGTCTCATTACCGACTGTGTACGACCCCCGGTTCATATAAACCTTGGTGGTGGGGCAGACCTTGCGGGGATGGCCCATCAGGCCCTCACCTCTTCGGTCTCCTCCTCGGTGGGGATACCGATGTCGCGAGCGAACTCGAAGAGCGTGCTCGCGGTGACGCGCTCCTTCTCCGCGCCGTGGTCCTTGACCTTGCGCGTGACCGCGCGTACCTGGGACTCGGTCGGGTCGAACCCGGCCTCGACCAGGTGCTGGCGGACGGCGTGGACGCCGGTGTGCTTGCCCAGCACCAGCTCGCGGCTGGCACCGACCATCTCCGGCGTCATGACGCCCGGTTCGAACGTGTCGGAGTTCTCGATGACCCCGGCGGCGTGGATACCGGACTCGTGGCTGAAGGCGTTGTCGCCGACGACCGGCTTGTTCGCCGGGACCGGCATGTCCGAGCGCGCCTCGACCAGTTTGCTCAGCTCCGTGATGCGGGTCGTGTCGATGCCCGTGTCGGCCTGGTACACCGACTCGACGGCCATGACGAACTCCTCGTAGGCCGCGTTGCCGGCGCGCTCGCCGATGCCGTTCACCGAGACCTGCGCCTGGTGGGCGCCGGCCTCGATGCCGGACAGGGCGTTGGCGGTCGCCAGCCCGAAGTCGTCGTGCGTGTGCACGTCGATGCGAGCCGTGGTGTGCTCGTTGATGGTCTCGATCATGTCGTAGAACCGCCGCGGGGTCGCGACCCCGCAGGTGTCCGGGACGTTGATCCAGTCGGTTCCGGCCTCGGTGACGGCCTCGACCATCTCGATGAGGAAGTCCTCGTCGGTCCGGGTGGCGTCCATGGGCGAGAACATACACTCGACGCCGGCCTCCTTGACGCGGCGGACCGATTCGATGGCTCGCTGTTTCACCTGTTCGCGGGTGGCGTGCATCGAGTCCTCGATCTGGACGTCGGAGGTGCTCACGAAGACGTGAATCATCTCGACGCCGGAGTCGATCGCGGCCTCGATGTCCTTGTCGACGACCCGGGCCAGCCCGCAGGTCGTCGCATCTGTGTACTTGGCGATGTCCGAGACGGCCTCGAACTCGGCGTCGGAGTTGACGGGGAACCCGGCCTCGATGACGTGGGTGCCCATCTCGTCCAGCACAGCCGCTATGTCCCGTTTGTCTTCGTAGGAGAAAGACGTCCGTGGGGACTGCTCGCCGTCCCGCAGTGTGGTGTCGAATACGCGTGCGGTGTCGAATTCAGTTGTGGCGTTCAGTGTGCCCTGGAAGAACTCGATCGCCCTGACTGGTGTCAGAGCGGGTGTCGTGGTGCGACATTGTATCTCACCCAAAGCCCGAACCCATATTTAAACTTGGTGGTGTGACAGGTCGCTGGCGCGCGGCGGAACGTGGCGAACGACCGTCATGAATCACAGAATCGCACGAGGGCGGCGACTACAGTCTGATACATATTCCTTATATTCCTACGAGTCTGCTTGTCCACATCCTGATACGAATGCGGGGCGGGGCTGCAGGTCGTGCCAGTTCGGGGTCGGTGCGACGGGGTGTGTGGCTCGCGCGCACTCCACGTCGTGGTGGCGGGTCGGTTCGACGTCCGTCAGGGGCGTGATGGCGGACCGACCGTCGGTCGCGCCGGCGGTGTACCGCGCCTAGCTTGCCTTTGGCCCCATCGTTATGTCGTTCCCGAGAGAAGATTCACGTATGACAGACCAGCAGGTCGTCGACCTCCTGAAGAAGGCGTACAGCGACGAGATCGAGACGGTGATGAACTACATGACGAACGCCATCGTCCTCGATGGCGTGCGCGCAGAGGAGATCAAAGAGAGTCTGGACCAGGACATCCAGGAGGAGCTGACACACGCGCGCCAGCTCGGCAACCGACTGAAGCAACTCGACGAGGCACCGCCTGGCTCCATGGAGTTCGAGGCCCGGCAGGAGACCCTCCAGCCCCCCGAGGACACGACGGACGTGCTCTCGGTCATCGAGGGCGTCATCGACGCCGAGGAGGACGCCATCGAGACCTACCGCGCCCTCATCGACGCGGCCGAGGCGGCCAACGACCCCGTGACCGAGGACATCGCGGTGTCGCTCCTCGCCGACGAGGAGGCCCACCGCACCGAGTTCCGTGGCTTCCGGAAGGAGTACAGGCAGGACTGACTGCGGCTAGTCGCCGGCCGTTCCGGCACCCGCGTTCTCTTCACCGTCCGACCCGTCGCCAGCCGCGGCGCCCTCGGCGGTCGCCTCGCCGAGGTCTGCACCCGCGTCGACCACCTCCCAGTGGTCGTCGTCGGGGAGCGCCCAGACCGTCCGCGTCGCCAGCGCCAGCGACCCGCCGAGCCACAGCGCCAGCCCGACGACGTTCGCCAGTATCGCGCTCGCCGGGACCGTCGCGGCTTCGACCGTCTGGACCGAGAGCGCCAGCACGAGCCCGCGGAAGGCACTCGCCGGGCTCAGCGCGAGCAGGTAGCGCAGGCCACCCGGCCCGACGACGCCGGCCGAGAGCGCCCCGACCAGCCCGAGGTCGAGCCCGACGACCAGCAGGACGACGAGGCCGACCGCGGCGGCGATGGCGCTCCGGCCGGTCGCGGCCACCGTCGAGACGGCGACGACCGCGGCCAGGACGACTCCGGCGTACAGCGTCGCCAGCAGCACGAACCGGAGGTAGGCCGTGAACGAGCCCTCGCCGCCGTGGGTCGCGATGGCCGGGTTCCCGCCGGGCGCGAGCAGGGCGGTCAGTATCCCGGCCAGCAGGAGCGTGACGAACACGACCGAGAGGACGACGGTCGCGCGGCCGAGGTACACCCCGAGGACGTACGCCCACCGCGGGAGGGGGTAGGTCCGCAGGACGGCCAGCTCCTTGCCGGCGGCGTCGGCCTGGATGGCGCGGTAGCCGAACGCGACCGCCAGCAGGGGCACCAGCACCTCGACCGGCGTGAGCAGGTCGACGGTCACGGGCACGTAGCCGGTCGTCCCGCTGGCGAGCGTCAGCCCGAGCAGGATGACCGCGAACCCGAGCGCCACCGCGACGTAGACCGGCGTCCGCACGACGGTCGTGAGCTCGCGGTCGACGACGGCCAGCAGGCGGTCGCGTGCCGTCGTCATCGGTCACCCTCCGTCTCCTCGTCCTCGGCCTGTCGGTCTGGCTCAGATTCCGCCCCCGAGCGGACGGTCAACTCGTCGCCGACGAGGGCGCGGAACGCGGCCTCAAGCGACTCCGTCTCCGTGTCCTCGAGCACCGCCTCGGGCGACCCCGACGCGACGATGCCGCCGCGGTCGAGGACGAGCAACTGGTCGGCGGTCTCCGCGCCGACGAGGTGGTGCGTCGCCAGCAGGACCGCCGTGCCCCGGTCGGCGATGGCGCCGATGGTCTCGAAGATGTGCGCCCGCATCGCCGGGTCGAGCCCGCTGGCCGGCTCGTCGAGCACCAGCAGGGGCGGGTCGCCGAGGACCGCCTGCCCGAGGCCGAGCAGGCGCTTCATGCCGCCCGAGAGCGCCGAGACGCGGCGGTCGGCGACCCCGTCGAGCCCGACCAGTTCGAGCGTCTCGGTAACCGAGACCTCGGCATCGAGCAGGTCGGCGTAGAACGACAGCGTCTCCTCGACGGTGAATCCCGGGCGGAACGTCGGCTCCTGCGGGCAGAACCCGACCGGCCGGGAGCCGCCGGCCGCCACGGTGACGGTCCCGGTGGTGGGCGACAGCAGCCCCGCCACGACGTGGACGAGCGTCGACTTCCCGGAGCCGTTCGGGCCCACGAGGGCGGTCACGGCCCCCTTCGGGACCGCGAACGACACGTCGTCGAACACCGTCACGTCCCCGAAGGAGACGCCGAGGTCGGTGGCGCTGGCGACTGGCTGGCCGGTCGTCGCGGCGGTCGCTGTTTCTACCGATTCGGACTGGTCGCTGGGCTGTTCAGTGGGCTGTTCTGTGGGTTGCTCGGTGTGCGATTCGTCCGCCGCGCCCGGCTGTTCGCTTGCGTCGCTCATGCGGTCACCTCCGTCGTGCTAGCCGTGGTCCGGTTCGCCCGGGCCTGCACCCAGTCGAGGGCGTCGGCGACCGCGTCCGGCCTGACGGGGCTGGCCCGGGGGGCCTCGTCGACGACGCCACTCGCCCGGAGGCCGGGGACCGACCCCTGCTGGGAGCGCAGGAGGTCCACGGCGGGCGAGTTGGCGAGGACGTGGACGTCCGGGCTGTCCGCGGCGTGGCGGTCGACCGGTCCGGTCGGGTGGAACGCCCGGTCGATGAAGCCGTCGCCGTCGCGGTCGACGCCGGGGGCGCCCGCCCAGTAGTTCCCGGCACCCGCGTCGGTCCAGACGCGGACTGGGCCCAGCGAGGCGAGGACGTACCGGTCGTTCGCCACCACGTCGTTGTCGACCACGGTGTTCGTCGGGATGAGCGTCGAGGCGGTGATGCCGATGTCGTTGCCGACCACGACGTTCCGGGCGAAGTACGACCGGTACGAGCCCACGTCGAGGCCGCGGTCGTTCCCGACGACGGTGTTCTCGACGACGTAGGAGGCTCTTCCAGCCACGTCCAGCCCGGTGGTCGAGTTCGTGACGTGGTTGGACGCGACGACGTTGTCCTCGGGGGCGGTCATGACGACGATGCCGATGTTGGTCTCGGTCGCCGTGTTGTTCGCCACCAGCGTCCCGGAGCTGTACATCTCGTGGACTCCGAAGCGCAGGTTCTGGAAGTGGTTGTCCCTGACGACGGTCCCGTCCCCGCGGTGCATGTAGACGCCGTCGCGCCCGCCGACGAACGTGGAGTCCTGGACGAGCATGCGCGAGTGGACCGTGATGGTGCTCATGAAGCCCTCGCGCCAGGGGCTCTCGCCGTCGACGCGGACGCGCTCGATGACGGTCCCGTCGCTGTAGCGCACCGTCACGCCGTTGGTCGGCGTGTCGATGTAGACGTCCGCGACGTAGGAACCGGGGGCGTGGTCGAACTCGATACCGGAGGCGGCGTAGCCGTAGGCGCGCAGGACCTGGGCGTCCCAGCGGTCGGTGTCGACCGAGACGTTCGGGGCGGCCTGGGCCTCGCCGATGCCGCGGATGGAGAGCCCCGTGACGGCCACCCGGTGGTCGAAGACCCGGAGGACGCTCCCGTTCCCGGTGCCGACGAGCCACGTCTCGTTCGCGCCCGCGCCGGCGATGGTCACCGGCTTGCGGACGGTGAGGTTCACGTCGGTGAACTCGCCGGCGGGCACCTGGATCGTGGTGTTCGGCGGGGCCTGCGCGATGGCGGCATCGAGTGTCGGCGCGTCCTGCCCGACCACGACCGAGACGGGCCGGTCGGTCAGTTGCCGGGCGTCGGCGGCGGCCGCGTCGGCCCAGGCGGTCCGGGTCGCGATGCGCTCCTCGGCGGCCGCCATCGAGAGCCGCGAGGCGCCGAAGTCGTGCTGGCGCAGAGTCTCCCAGTCGACGACGCGCCCGCCGTAGTCGTCGGCGACGGCGCGGGCGTCGTCGGCCTGCGAGAACGGCAGGATGGCCGCGCCGCCGGGCCGTCTCGCCGAGGAGTTCACCACGAAGTGGGCCTCCTCGACGGCGACCCAGCGGGTGACCCCCCGCTCGACCCGGACGTAGCCCTCCTCGGTCAGGGTCAGTTCGGCGGGCGAGTAGTCGGTCACGTAGATGCTGAGCGGGGTGCCGAACTGGCGCTCGCGGCCGTCGCGGTCGAGTTCGGTGACCAGCGACGCGATGCCCTGGTGGCCGACGACGTAGCGGTACCGCGAGTAGAACACCTCCGCCTGCGGGACCGAGAGGCCGCGGTCGCGGGCGGTCCGCAGTTCGGCCTCGGTCATGTCCGACATTGTGATGGTGTCGTCGAAGTCGACGACCGCGGCGCCCTCGCTCGGCGACACGTCCACGACGAAGACGGTGCTACTCACGAGCAACACCCCGGCGAGCACCGCGAGGACGTATCGCGACTCCATCGCTCACTTCCCGACCAGCGCGGGCGAGATGTCGTCGAACGCGACGACGGAGCCACCGTACTCGTCGGCGAAGGCGTCCGCGTCGTCCTGGTCCGAGAACGGGACGAAGTCGGGGCCCATCGCCCCCTGCACGTCGCTCTCGACGACGTAGTACATGTCCTCGGCCGCCCCGAACGACCCGGGCTCGGTGTGCGAGCTGATGTAGGGCGACCCCTCGGATTGGGAGACCGTGTACTCGACCGCCGAGTAGTCAGTGACGTAGGTCGCCGCGGCCGCCCAGTCGAGGTCGGTCTTCTCGAAGCGGTGCGGGAACAGGCACTGCTTCAGGGAATCGAAGCGGAAGGGCGAATCGTGGCCCTCCGGGTCCTCGCCCTTCCAGAACACCTGTCCGTTCGGGCCGGGGTGCTTCGAGATGACCATCCCGCAGACGTCACAGGCGTCCTGGTCGCCGATGGCGACCGCGGCCGGGGTCTCGCCGTCGCCCGACCCGCCGAGACAGCCGGCGATGCCGGTCGCCGCGACCGCGGCCCCTGTGGCGAGGACGGCCCGGCGAGTGGGGCCGGCGCTGGACTGGCGCTGCTGTTCGTGGTGCTGGCAGTGGTGACCTCCGTCGTGTTGGCACATGTGGGGACACTCCGAGCGGCCGTCGCTCACTAGAATGTTGTGCGGCAAGCACAATATCACTGCCTCCCGTTCCCAGTTTCTGGGTATCACTGCTCCTGCAGGGAGTTCGCTCCCGGAGCCGAGGATTTTTCTCACCGCACCCCGAGTAGACGCCCATGGGCGACTTCGACCTGGACCTGCGGGCCGTCGAGGACCACCTCGACGAGGACGACGAGGACGGCGACCTCGTCGGGGGCGTCGAACTGGGCATCCTCGACGGGTCCACCCCGCCGGCAGAGTGGATAGAGACGGTGATGAACGGCCGCATCCTCGTGTTGCACATCGAGGGCGACGTGAACGAACTCGCGGCCGGCTTCGCACGCGACGTGAAGAAGTCGGGCGGGGAACTCGTGCACTTCCGCGGGTTCCTCATCGTCTCCCCGCCGGGCATCGAGATCGACACGGGCCGGCTCTGAGACGCGACCCTTTCTTTCCCGCCGTGACCCGACCTACGCCTCGTCCCTGACCGTCAGGTAGTGCCCGTCGGGGTCGAGGATTCGCACCCGGTCGTCGTCGAGTCGGTCGACCTCGCAGGCGGCGTCCCCGACCGCGTCGACCACGACGTCGGGGTCGCCCGCGAAGCCGAGGTCGACGTGCAGGCCGCCGCGGGCGTCCGCGAGGCCGAGATGTGGCTCCCACAGCTCCAGCGCCATCGGGCCCTGCAGGCGGACCCGGGTGCGGTCCTCGCCCCGGTCGACGACCCCGAAGCCGAGGTCCCGGTAGAACGCCTCGGCGCGGTCGAGGTCGGCGACCTCGAGGACGACCTCGAAGACGCCGTCGATGCCGGGGCCCGCCACGTCGCTCTGGCCCAGCTCGACGCAGTTCCCGTCCGGGTCGTACAGGTAGAGCGACCGCGACTCCCCGAAGACGTGCTCGTCGAGGTCGTGCTCGCGGGCGAGTCGGTCCCACCAGTCGTCGTACTCGGTGGCCGGGATGGAGAACGCGTAGTGGGTGTGGACGCCGCCGCGGGGGACCGCGGCCGGGCGGCGCAACACGAGGTCGGTCTCCCCGGCCGCGTACGCGACCTCGGACTCGCTCCGGCGGCGCTCGGTCATGCCGAGCGTCTCGCCGTAGAAGTCCATCGCCGAGCCGAGGTACTTCACTTCGAGCGCCAGCCAGCGGAGGGTCGAGAGCATACCCCTCCTTCGTGGGCTGGTCGCTTAAACGTGGGTCGCGAGACGCGTCGCTCTCCGGCGCCGGTGTCTCGAAGAAATGCGTCGAGGAGGGAGGAATCGGACGGGCGGACTGTCAGGGTCGGAGTCCGTTGCGGGTGGTCGCCGACGGTGTCACCGACGACCGGGTGATGGCAGTGGACCGCAACAGTGGGTGGTCCGGGGCGTTACTCCCCGGCGAAGGTCGGCTGCTTGGCCGCTTCGCCGGCGATCTGGGGCTGGTACATCTTGTAGAGGCCCCACAGCAGCAGGATCACGAGGCCCAGGATGACCAGTCCCGTCCGGAGTGCCGGGTCGACCGCCGGGGTGGCGACGATCTCACCGGCGTCGTTCTTGACCGGGGAAGCCCCGTAGGGCTTGCCCGCCAGTATCTCCACGATGCCGAGGACGACGATCCCGATGAACATCAGCGCGCCGCTGAGTCCCATCGCCGTCTTGTCGATGATTTCGTTATCCATTGTCTGTCACCTCCTTAGCCGAGCAGGTACCGGAGCTTCGGGCGTTGCTTGACGAATCTGGTCTTCTCGATGATGGCGTCGAGGCCGAAGTACCGGCCGGCGCCGACCACCATCATGGTGGCGAACAGGAGCAGCCCCATGAGGTCCCCGTTCACCAGGCCGTGTCCGAAGCCGGCGTTGCCGACCCAGAACAGGACCATGAAGAAGACCCCGAAGAAGGACGCCAGCCGGACCAGCGCCCCGACCATCAGGCCGAGCCCGATGAGGGTCTCACCGAGCGGAACCAGGGCTGGGAGCGCCCAGCCGAAGTACTCCGCCATGAGCACCGGAATGGGCCCGAGGGCGGTCCCCGTCATCCCTTCGAGGTACGCGGGTGCGTAACTGAAGTTCAGCCCGCTGTCGATGAGCTTCGTCACCCCGGCGTGGAAGAACCACCAGCCGGTGATGACGCGCAGTAGTGCGAACCAGTATGCCGTCACTGGCCGTGCCAGGTCGAACTCGAACTCGTCCGCCAGTGGGTTGGCCGCTTGATAGGACATCGTTTCTCCTCACCTCACATGTGAACCTGTGGCCGCGATGCACGTATAAACGGGTGCGCATTCTCAGGGACTAAAAACGACGGAGGGCGCCACGGTCGCGTTCCCAGCCGATGAAAAACTGGGGGGCGGCACCCGGATGGAGGGGAACGAGGTCGGGGGCGTGAGTTGGAGGGATGGCGGCAGCGGGTCGGGGGCGTGAGTCGGAGGGATGGCGTCAGCGTGGGACCTTGGGAGATGGCGGCAGCGGGGTGGGGGATGACAGCCAGGCGTCCCGGTACCGCGCCGGGACGAGCCTACAGCGTCTCGCCGACCAGGTGGACGGCGAACACCGGGAGGCCGACCGCCATCCCGAGGAGGACCGTCCAGGCGACGAGCGCGAGCAGGACGGCGACGCCGGGGAACTGCGCGGCGGCGGTGCCGACCGCGGCCACGAGTGCGACCGCGACCAGCGCGAGCGCGAGGACGCGCAGTCCGACGTGGAGTAGTTCGACCGTGTGGTGCTTCAGAGCGGTTCGTTCGAGGGTGGCAGTTGCGTTCATCTACAGCTAGTAGTAGACCCCCGATGCACAAATAGGTAATCTGAATTACATTTCTGTAAGCCGTCGAACTGAAATTCGTTTCAGTACGGCGGCGGGCTGGCACCCCCCACCGTCCAGATGCTCAGGCGAGCCGCGAGGCGGGCTCGGCGTCGCCCTCGCTCCGTGCCAGGAGGTAACCGCCGAACACCAGCAGCCACACCATCGGCGGGTAGACGATCATGCGCTCGGTCCCGCCGTGGCCGATGGGGCCGAACAGCGCGGTGTTCCCGGCGTCCCCGAACGCCATGACGACGAGGAAGACCAGGCCGACCACGCCGGCGAGGACGGAGAGGACCCGCATCGGGCCCCGGACCACGGTCGCGACCCCGATGGCCTCCAGGTTGAACGCGAGGAAGGCCACGAGCGCGAACAGGCCGTGCAGGCCCGTCGGGCTGTCGAGCGGGAAGACACCGGTCCCGATGGCGCCGATGCCGGCCAGCACGAAGACCCCAAGGAGCCAGCGCTTGCCGTGGACGCGGTAGAGGTACAGCCCACCCACGATGTTCAGGGCGCCCACGAGGCCGAGGGAGGCGTTGAACAGCAGTGCAGTCTCGGACATGACCCCGAGGTCGCTGATGGCGGAGGGATTGAGTTCGTAGGCGGGGGCCATCGCCGCCGCGAGCATGATACCGACGAGGAACTCCGCGGCCAGGACGACGAAGGCCACGCCGGCGATGCGCTCGGCGCGGGCGACGGTCGTCTCGGTCGGTCGTTCGAACGAGGTGGGAGACGTGAATCTGGACATGTTCTGGTCACCAGCTAGAGATACGCGCCAGGAGAGGGTGACCGAGGAGGGTGATTCTCGCCCGATAAGAAATATGTCAGGACGTGTCTCGGTGGTCGTGGGGCCGGTCCTCACTCACTCATCCACTCACTCGCCCCCGGGGACGCGGGCGACCCCGAGCATGTGCGAGGAGAGGTCCACGACGGAGCGGTCCTCCCGCAGCAGGTCGTTCACCTCGCGGACCACCGTCTTGCGGTCCTCGTCCAGCGCGTCCTGGGCGTCCCGGCGGGTGGCGGCGACGCCCTCCAGTGCAGCCAGCGTCTCGACAAGGAGCCCGGAATCGGCGAGCAGGTCCTCGAGTTCTGCGGCCCGGAAGAAGTGGCAGTCGGCCATCACGGGCTCGACGTCGTGGCGGGCACACAGGTCGCCGGTGTAGTCCTGCTCGCGGACGAGGTCGGGGAGGATGGCGTAGTCGTCGTACTCGTCGTCGAGGCGCTCCCTCCCGGTCTCCTTGACCGTGTTCAGGACCGCCGAGAGCAGTCCCATCACGGAGACGAACACGGGCGCGCCGGGGCGCCCGACCCGCCGCAGCTCGCCGACGGCCTGCTCGCGCTCGGCCGCGTCGACCACGTGCGAGAGGGGACCACCGAGGCAGAGGACCGCGTCGAACGCGTCGTCGCCGAAGGCGAGGTCACGCACGTCGCCCTGCTGGAGGGTCACGCGGCCCTCGACGCCGTATTCGGACACCTTCTCGCGCGCGAGACCGAGCTGTTCCGAGCTCAGGTCCACGAGCGTCACGTCGTAGCCCTGCTCGGCCAGCCAGACGGTGTACCGCCCTGCAGCCCCGCCCACGTCGAGGACGTGGCCGGAATCGGGCAGGTATCGCGTCAGGTACTCTGTCGTGGCCTCCCACTCCAGCCGGTGGAAGAAGTCGCGGTCGAGGCGTTCCCACTCGCGGGTGCCGTACTGGTCGTAGAACGATTCGGGGTCGGTGGAGGGCGTGTCGCTCATACCTGTCGAGATGGCCGGATGACACTTGAATCGCGCCGGTGGTACGGGAGGGGCTGTCAGACCCACAGACGCGACTGTAGCATCCGTGCGAGCGCAGGTTCCGTTAGGCAGTCACTTATTCCCGTCGCGCGCTTACGTGCGGGTATGCCGATGAAAGGGTCCGGGTCCGCCGACCAGTACCGCATCGTGAACGAGCACGACGGTGGCTTCGGGTGGATCCCCTATCCGGACGAGACGATGCAGCGGGCGTGTCACGCCCTCGTCGTCGACGACGAGGTGTGGGTGGTCGACCCCGTCGATATCCCAGACCTCGACGAGTTGCTCGCAGAGCGCGGCGAGGTCGCCGGCGTGGTCGTCACGCTGGACCGCCACAAGCGCGACTCGGCGGCCATCGCGAACCGTCACGACGTGCCCGTCTACATCCCGACGTGGATGGACGGCGTGGCCGAGGAACTCGACGCGCCGGTCGAACGCTTCGGCGACGAACTCGCCGATACGGGCTACCGGACGCTCCGACTGCGGGACAACCGCTTCTGGCAGGAGGCCGGCCTCTGGAACCCGGAGACGGGGACGCTGTGGGTGCCCGAGTCGGTCGGCACCGTCTCGTACTTCTGTGGCTCCGGCGAGCGCCTGGGCGTCCACCCGATGCTCCGCGCCGTGCCGCCGAAGCGCCTGCTCGGCGACCTCGACCCGGACCGCATCCTCGTCGGACACGGTGAGGGCGTCGAACTCCGGCCGCGCGAGGCCCTGCAGGAGGCACTGTCGAACTCCCGCAAGAAGATGCTCGGGCTGTACGCGAAGAACGCGAAGTCGCTGCTGCCGGTCTGAACCCCGATCAACTCATTCTCGTGAGGCGGAGGGTGTTCGCGCCCCCGCCGGTCGCGTACACCGCGCCGTCGACGACGACCGGGCCGTGCTCGAAGCCGAGCCGGTCCTCGTCCGGTCCCCGATCGAGCTTCCAGCGTAGCTCGCCCGATGCCGCGTCGAGGACGGCCGGGACGGTTCCATCGTCCCGCCCGACGGTGGCGGTGACGTAGACCTTCCCGTCCGCAATCGTCAGCCCGGAGTCGTAGCTCCCGGCGTACTCACCGGTCGACCAGCACGGCGTGCCCGTCTCGGGGTCGAGCGCGTACAGCCTGCTCCGGGTCCCGACGTAGGCGTTCGCGCCGTCGCAGGCGACCACCGCCGGTTCGCCCCCGACGCTGTAGGCCCACCGGCGGTCGCCGGTCGCCGCGTCGAACCCGAACACGTCCCCGTCGATGGTCGCGGTCACGGCGGTCCCGTCGGCGACAGCCACGTTGCACCGAATGTGGGTCTCCGTCTTGTACCGCCAGCGCATCTCGCCGGAGGCCCGGTCGAGCGCGTAGACGTAGGTGTCGTCGTCGCCGTAGAAGACGGTGTCACCGACGACCGCAGGCGTCGAGACGGTCTCCTCGCCCGTCGTGTGCCTCCACAGGATGCTCCCGTCGGCCAGGTCGAGGGCGTACAGCGAGAGCCCGTAGGGGACGAAGGCGGTGCCGTCAGCGACGACCGGACTCCCACTGAAGAGGTCAGGATTCCCGGGTGGGCCGCTCCAGCGTTTCTCGCCGGTCGCCGGGTCGTAGCCGACGACGTGGTCCTCGGCGATGACGACCACCGCGGCCTCGCCGACCGCGGGCGACCCGCGTGGCTCCGTGATGCCCTGCTGCCAGACCGACTCACCGGTCTCGGTATCGACCGCGTACACCGTCGAATTCAGGTCGTGCGTGTACGCGCGACCGTCCGCGACGGCTGGCCGCGTGGTGCCCGAGACGCCGTCGATGGGGAACGTCCAGTCGACCGAGAACGGTGTCTCGGGGCCGGCCGCGGCGGGCGCGACGCCGGTCCCGGCCGGGTCGCCGCCGACGGTGTGCCAGCCGGGCGTCCCCTCGACGGTCGGCTCGTAGGCGCCACAGCCGTCGGCGCGGCCGACGCCAGGAAGGTCGGCTGCGTCACCGCCGGTGCGGTTACAGCCCGCGAGCGCGGCCAGCGAGCCGGTGGCGGCCAGCCCTCGGAGGAAGTCGCGGCGCTTCATGCGAGTTTCACCACCCCCCGGAGCTGGTGGGCGAGGTACAGCGCGTCGCCGGTCACGGCCGCCGAGACCACCGGCCGTCGGCCGTACTCGTCGTTCGAGAGGTCGTCTTCGACCTCTGCCGTGGGGTCGCCCCACTTGTGCGTCCCGTCCACCGGGTCGAACCCGGCCGCCCGGAGGTACACCGTGTCGTCGGTCACGGCCGGGCGCGAGAGGAAGGGCACCCCGTTCTCGAACCCGACGGTGACGAAGGTCGCCTCGTTGACGACGCGCCACTGCTCTGTCCCGTCCGAAAGCGAAAGCGCGTAGAGGTTCTTCGCGCCGACGTACACCCGCTCGCCGTCGGTGGCCGGCGCCCCGGTCGAATCGTGGCCGGTGACGAAGCGCCACTGGCGGTCGCCGGATTCGGCGTCGATGGCGTGTATCTGGTTCCCGGCGGTCGCGACGACCGTCCCGTCGACGACCGCGGGCGTGTTCGGCGGCCGGTAGCTCGCCGGGAACCCGTACGACCACCGCTGGCTCCCGTCGTGGTCGAACGCGAGGACGCGGGCGATCTGGTTGTCTCGCGATTCGGGGTTCTCGTGGAGGGTCACGTAGACGCCCGAGGCGTCGACCGCCGGAGCGCTGTTCACGGCGTAGGACTCGCCGCCGAGGATGCCGTCGAGGAAGCCCGACGGGTCGTGTCGCCAGCAGTGTTCGCCGTTCAGTTTGAACCCGTGGATGGTCCCCGAGTCGTCGGCGACGTAGCAGTGCGAGCCCGCGACGGTGCAGCCACCGATGGGCGCGCCGAGGTCCCTGCTCCAGTGGTGCTCGCCCTCGGTGGAGAAGACGTGGAGAGTGCCCCCGGCGTCCCCGACGAACAGCCGGTCGCCCGCGAGGGCCGGCGACCCGCCCGCGAGCCGAGGGAGGTCGACCCGCCAGTTCTCGTCGCCGGACTGGTCGTCGATGGCCACGAGGAACCCCGGTTCCTCCGAGCGTTCGTGCCTGACGTCGTAGTCACGCATCGCGGTGAAGACCTGCCCGTCGGCGACGAGGGGCGTACTGAAGTACCCCAGAAGATACGGCTTCGACCCGGTCTCGCGGGTGGCAGTCCAGCGGACGGCCGGGTCGGTCGGGCCGGCCGGCGCGTGGGCGGTGTTGGTCGGCCCGTAGCCGGCGAGCGGCCAGCGGTCGCGCGGGCGGTCGGGGTTGTCAGGCGGTGGCTCGCACGAGCCGCCACCGGCGTTGCAGCCGGCGAGGGCCGCGGTTCCGCCGGTGGCGAGGGCTGTGAGGAGGGCGCGGCGGCGCATGCCCGAAGCTCTGGAGGCCCGACATATGTTCTTTGTGACTGGTGCGGCGACGATACTTCGTGGGAGAGACCGGGACGCTGGGTACTGCTGATTCATAGTCGGTTATTGGGAAGTTTACGGCCTAAGCAGGGCCGAGAAGGTGTTTGGTCGATTCTCCGCGGTCTCATAGTCGGATTCCGCCCCGCAAGGTGGCTTGTGCAGGTGGGTCGTCGGGCGGTGCGGAATCGAGGACGAGATTCGGGTGTGCTGTCACGGTCGGGACGCCAGAGAGAAGACCGTTCAAACGCTCATGTACAGGAGGATGGGAGCCCTCCAGAGTACGAACCCGCGTCGGAGTTCGAACACAAGTGGGCGGTAGTTCTCAGATGGCCGCGCGGAGATCTTCAGAATCGGTTGCCGTCTCTCGATTACGATGTCCGATAGTGGGTACCTATTACAGGATGTCTGATAGACTCCGGCGTCTGAAACCCTCTAATTCAGGCTCGTCGACGGTCGTGCTCGTCCATCGCCAGGTCTGCCCTGTTCTTGCCCCCGTAACAGCCTCATACTCGGCTTTCCAGTACCGCCGGAGGCCACCTTGCGGGGCGGAACCGGACTATGAACTCGCGTATATCGGTCGAAAGGCCCTTGCCAGCCGCCTGGTGGCTCGAGAGCCCGCAATACGAGTATGAACTCAGTCCTGGTGCGCGAGTGGCAACCGTGGTCGTCCGGAGCCACCGGAACCGTCGCTCACCGCCATATCGAATCCGACATCTCAGATACCGTGGCTAGTCCTCACGGGGGCAGCGAGGAACGGGGAGCAGTCCTTCGCAGGTGAACTGCGGTGGCTTCACCAGGTCAGTCCTTCGTACGTGATACCCTCGCGGCGTTCGACGACGTGTCGGCCGTCGACGACGACCGGGTCGGCCATCGCGTCGAACTCGGCGTCGAGGGCGGCGAACTCGTCCCAGTCCGTGACGACCGCACAGCCGTCGGCTCCCTCAAGTGCCCCGGCCGCGGAGTCGACGTACGTGATGTCCACGTCGGGATAGCTCTCGCGGAAGCTCTCGGCCGCGACCGGGTCGTAGGCGACGACCTCGGCGCCGCGCTCGCGGAGTCCTTCGATGACAGGCAGGGCGCGGGTCCCGCGTACGTCGTCGGTCCCGGGCTTGAACGAGAGGCCCAGGACCGCGATGCGTGCGCCCGCGAGGTCGACGTGGTCGGCGAGCAGGTCGAGCAGGCGCTCGGGCTGGAGGTCGTTCACCTCGACCGCGGCCTCGAGCAGCGGCGGTTCGTAGCCCTGGTTCTTCGCGGCCGCGATGATGGCGGCGACGTCCTTCGGGAAGCAGGAGCCGCCCCACCCGAGGCCGGAGCGCAGGAAGCGCTCACCGATGCGGTCGTCCAGCCCGATGGCGTCGGCGACCTCGTAGGAGTCCACGTCGAACTCCTTGCAGATGTTCCCGAGGTCGTTGATGAGGCTGACCTTGCTCGCGAGGAACGCGTTGTTCGCGTACTTGATCATCTCGCCCTCGCGCAGGCCCGTCTCGACGATGGCCGGATCGGCGGCCTCGAAGATGGGTTCGAAGAGGTCGTGGAGGGTGTCGAGCGCCCATTCGTCGCCCTCCTGCGTCCCGAAGACGACCTTGTGAGGGTTCTGGAAGTCCTGGACAGCGGTGCCCATCTGGAGGAACTCCGGGCTGACCGCGACGTGGACGTCCTCGCCGATGGTCAGGTCGCCGCCCTCGGCCAGCAGGGGTGCGACGACCTCGTCGGTCGTCCCGGGGACGACCGTGCTCTTGACGATGACGAGGTGCTTGCCCTCTTTCTGTGCGAGCGTCTCGCCCAGCATCTCGGTCGCGGCCTCGACGACCGAGGTGTCGATGCTGCCGTCCTCGCGCGAGGGTGTGCCGACGGCGACGAACGTCACGTCCGTCTCCAGCACGGCGTCGTAATCGGTGGTGGCGCGCAGGCGGTCACCTGCATGCTCGCCGATGAGCTCGTCCAGCCCGGGTTCGTGGACCGGGGACTCGCCCGCGTTGATGCTCGCGACGATGTCCTCGTCGATGTCGACGTTGACGACGTCGTGGCCGAAGTCCGCGAGACAGGCGGCGGCCGTGGTCCCCACGTAGCCACTACCGATGATACTGACCTTCATTGCTCGCAGGTACTCGATGGCCGGTCTTTACCGTGATGGTTGCCGGAGGACAGGGACCACCATGGCTGGCAAGGGCCGTCGGCTATGGTGATAGCCACCGTCGTCTCACCACGTCATGACGAACGTCGCGGTCGCCTGCCAGGGCGGCGGGAGCCACACCGCCTTCGCCGCGGGAGCACTGCAACGTATCCTCGAGGACTGCCCCGACGAGTACAACCTGATAGCGCTGAGTGGGACCTCCGGCGGCGGCATCTGTGCGCTGCTCGGGTGGGCAGGGCTGGCTGCGGGCGCGCCCGAGACCGCGGTCTCGAACCTCACCGCGTTCTGGCGGGACGTGGCGGCTGATTCCTATGCCGAAGCCGTCGCGAACGACTGGTCGCTGGCGAGTAGCAGGTTCATGAGCGAATTCGGGTCCGTCGGCGTCAGCCCCTACTACAACCCCTGGGCCGACGTCGGACAGGACCAGTTGCGCGAGACAGTCTATCGCTACTGCGACGTGCCCGGTGCCTTCGAGGATAGCGAGGAGGCCGACAGCGATGAAGCCATCCCCGCACTGTTCCTCGGCGCGGTCGAGGTCCAGAGCGGCGACTTCACCGTGTTCACGACCGATGCAGACAGGGTGGCCGCGAAACCCGAAACCTTCCAGCACGTGGGTTCCCCCGACGAGGCGGCCGACGCTGCCCTCGCTTCGGCCGCTGTCCCGACCATCTTCGAAGCCGTCGAGATCGATGGCCGCTACTACTGGGACGGCCTGTTCTCGCAGAACCCGCCGATACGCCACTTCACGGCCGGCGTCGACGTCGCGGACAAGCCCGACGAGATCTGGATCGTCCGCATCGACCCCAAGGCGATGGACCCCGAAACTCGGACGGTCCCGCCGCGCTCGATGCTCGAGATAACCGACCGGCGGACCGAACTCTCGGGGAACCTCTCGCTCGACCAGGAGAAACACACCATCGAGACGGTGAACGCGTTCGTCGAGGGCAATCCCGATTACAAGGAGATACAGATTCGCGAGGTTACCCTGCGGAAGAACCTCGACGCGTACTCGAAGTTCGACCGCGACCCTGACTTCCTCGCCGACCTCCGACGCCGCGGCAGAAGCAGGGCGAGCGAGTTCTGGGACGGCTGAACCGGGTCTCGGTCCGGCCGGCCATCGTTATCCACAGCAGCGAGACGAACGACCGGACGGTTTTAATCATCACGCGTGCTAGAGACCGTCGTGGTCTACGTAACTCGCGGGTTGCTCGAGGTCCTCGTCGACATCGCCGAAGAGGCAGACCCGGAGGGCGTGACGCTCTCGCTCGCTGCCTCGGCGGCCGGCGACCTCGACGGCGCCGACGACCTCCCGCCCGAGACACCCGTCTTCACCGACTTCTACCTGCCCGACGCCGGGCGCTCGGTGAACGCGGTCTTCGGTGTCGACCTCTCGACGCCCCCCGGCCAGACCCACGGCCGGTTCGTCTCGCACCCGACCGGCGGGCGGTCCGTCTCTATCGAGGACGACCTGCACGCCGTCGTCTTCGTCGCGATTCCACCCTGGGAGGCCGAGACGGTCCGTGCCTTCGACCGTGCCGGCACCCAGCAGGAACTCTCGGTCGTCGACGCCGAGCCGCCCCAAGAACAGTTCCAGTGATTCTCTCGGCTGTTCCTCGCTACTCCAGGTAGCCCAGGTCCCGCAGCTGGTTCGTGATCTCGTCGAACTCCGCCTCCGACAGCCCGTCCGAGCGCTGGTGCTGGATGACGATGCTACGCAGCAGGAAGCGCACGAGGTCCGAGGTCGACGAGAAGCTCGTGCCCTCGATGGTTTCGTCGACGCGGTCGGCGAGGTCCTTCGGGATGGAGACCGTCGTGTACTCGGTCATACACGGGGTGAACACGCCGGTGCCCAAGTTGCTTTCGACCGAAGCATTTTGATGCTCGGGTCCCGACAGGACGCATATATGGCAATGCGCCCGCCGTCGAACGACACGAACGAAGCTGGCGCGATGGACTTCGGTATCGCGCGGGTAGACGCGGAACTCGACCACTACGACATCGACTACCCCGCCCGCGCCGAGGACCTCCAGAAGCGACTCGGCAACGTGGAGATACCCTATGACACCCGCGGGCGGACGATCAAACTCGGCAAGGCGATCGCCGAGGCCGGTGTCAGGGAGTTCGAAGACGAACAGGCCCTCCTGAACGCGCTGTATCCTGTGTTCGACGAGTACCGTTCGGGGAGCGTGAGTTTCGTCGAGCGGATGCGGGGCGTCCTGCCCTTCTAGTTCTCGGCCGAGGCGGTCTCTTCGACGGTCTCCGTGTCCGCGCGCGTCTCCTCCGCGATTCGTTCGAGGCGGCTGCGCTGTTCCTGATGCAGGGAGACGATGGTGTCCGCGAGCACGCCGAACATGGCGAGCTGAACGCCGAGTAGTAGGAGGACGCCGGCGAGCATCGCCAGGATGTTGTGCGGCACGCCTCTGAAGAACCACTCGTACCCGACCCACGCACCGATGAAGATACCGGCGAGGCCGCTCATACCACCGACGCTTCCGAAGTAGAACAAGGGATTGTGCGTCTTCGAGCGCAGGTACAGCGTCAGGAGGATACCGCCCCCATCCCGGAACGGCCGCAGGTTCGTCTGTGACTCGTCGGGGCGCGCGAGGTAGGTGATGTCGACCACTTCGGTTCGGATGCCCTGGCGCGCGCACTCAACGGCGAGTTCGGTCTCGATACCGAAGCCCTCCGCGTTGAGCGTCATCCGCTCGAACGACTCGCGAGTGAAGGCCCGGTAGCCGCTCAGGATGTCCCGGAAGTTCTGCCCGTGGATGACGGCGAAGCCCGTGTTGATCATCCGGTTGCCGAAGCGGTTGAGTCGCGTCATCGCCCCTGACTCCATGTCGGCGAACCGGTCGCCGATGACGTGCTCGGCGCGGCCCTCGAACAGAGGTTCGAGCATGTCGTGGGCTTCGTCGGGTCTGTAGGTTCCGTCACCGTCCAGCATCAAGACGTACTCCGCGTCGATGTGCTGGAGGACGCCCTCGCGGACGGCTTGCCCCTTTCCGGAGCCGCGTCCGGACCCGCTCTGCTTGACGACGCGTGCGCCGTGCTGTTGGGCGATGTCACGGGTTCCATCCGAGGAGTGCCCGTCGATGACGAGGACGTTCTCGAAGCCCTGCTCGCGCATTCCGTCGACAACCTCGCCGATGGTCGCCGCCTCGTTGTAGGTCGGGACCAGCACGCACACGTCGTCGCTGTCGGCCATCGCCCGGACTTCCTCGGTGCGGGCGCAAAAGAGTTGCTGTCGGCGTGCCGACGCGCGGGCTAAAAGTATTTAGCCACGGGAGAATGGAGACTGTTGTATGAAAGCAGTCGTCCTCGCAGCTGGGAAAGGTACGCGATTGCGGCCACTCACCGACGACAAACCGAAAGGCATGGTCGAGGTCGCCGGCAAACCAATCATCACGCACTGTCTGGAGCAACTTCGCGACCTCGGTGCCGACGAGTTCGTCATCGTCGTCGGCTACATGAAAGAGAAGATAATCAGTCACTACGGCGATGAATTTGAGGGCATACCCATCACGTACGCTCATCAACGAGAGCAGAAGGGCCTCGCGCATGCGTTATTGACTGTCGAGGAGCACATCGACGACGACTTCATGCTCATGCTCGGCGACAACATCTTCGACGCCAATCTGCAGGACGTGGTCCGTCGGCAGCGGGAGGATAGAGCTGATGCGGCCTTCCTGGTCGAGGAAGTGCCCTGGGAGGAGGCGAGTCGCTACGGCGTCTGTGCGACGAACCAGTATGGAGAGATTACGGACGTGGTCGAGAAGCCCGACGATCCGCCGTCGAACCTCGTGATGACCGGATTCTACACGTTCACGCCCGCAATCTTCCACGCCTGTCACCTCGTGCAGCCGTCGAACCGCGGCGAGTACGAGATATCTGATGCTGTGGACCTGCTGATTCAGAGTGGGCGGACCATCGACGCGATTCGTATCGACGGCTGGCGGAGTGATATCGGGTATCCGGAGGACCGAGAACAGACCGAGCACAAGCTTCAAGAAACGGGTGAAACCGGGGTTGACGACGACGCGGGCGCTCCAGATAAGGATGCTCAGGAAACGACCGCAGAGAGCCGGTCCGAGTAGATGCAGTCAGTAGTCGTAGCCGCCGGCAGGGGTACCCGAATGCGCCTCTGAACGTGAACCGGCTGGGACCGGTGCTCCTCATAGCCGGCGCCCAGTTAGTCGTATGAGTATTGGACGTGCGCACGCCGTACGTTGAGCGCGGCGTCATTCCTCGTTGGCTACCGTGACGAGGTCATCCGCGACCTCGGCGGCGACATCTGACACAGGCTCCCGTCGAATACGGTGAGTAGACCGAACAACTCAGGACTACTTACGCTGGCGACAGTTCGCTCCTTATGCTGAACAGCGACGTGGTCGTCACCGACGGGCTGGTTGGCGGGCTGGTCGAGGCCAGCTGCACTGCCGCCGGCAACGAAGCCCGTCAACGTACCCTCGAACTACGGCATCGTCAGCGACGGTTATGACCGGCTAGCCAAGCAGGCGGAGAAGCCCCCTAGCTGCATCGAACCTGCTGAATCTGGCACTTTACGAGTTCGAGGAGTCTATCTTCGACGCTATCAATCGTACTGAACTCAGTGAACGCAGCTAGTACGGAATCACGGACTCCAGATATCACATGCTAGACGGCGATGTAAAGGATGATGCGACGTTATCCGGCCCGGTCGTCGTCTAGGAGGGTGAGTGGTTTCGTAACGACCCCTATATCCAAGGGTCAGTGGTGCTGTACTCCGGCGCGGACATCGGTCTCAACTCCTTCGTTCGCGGTATGAGTATGGTCGGACCAGACGTTAGAGTTGGGAATATGGTAGAGGTGAAGAACTCGGACTGATGCGCGGTAGGAACGTTGTGCATCGAGAGTGCGTCTGAAATTGGTGTCTAGCAGGATTAGAACTTTAGGGCTGGCAGGAAGGTGGCCAATTTGCGCCACGAAAACGGGTACGTCCGGATGAATGTGAAGGGGTAGTGGGTCGATATCGGATGATTGAAGCTCAGCCTCGTGTCTTGACGAAGCGAAGATGGGAATGATTCTAGTTTAGATGCTGGCGTCGTGTTGGACGGGGAAGACGAGCAAGCTTGGCGAGGCGGTGATGCGGGACCGGTAAGCAAAGGTCGACCGCGTACAACCGACAATCACTAATCCAGCTGTAGCTGCTTTCTGAGGCCCTTCAGTGTCCGTTTTGAGAGATATGAAAACATATATGCGATGGCCGTGGAGAGGTTGACAATGAATCTCTCCTCGAAACTCGCCGAACGCACGGTGTTCGTCACCGGCGCGGACGGATTCGTCGGAAGTCATCTGGTCGATACACTCGTTGAGTACGACGCCAATGTCCACGTTTTCGTCCGTGCAACGTCGAGTGGCGAACTCAACAACATCCGTCACCACTCGGAGGATGTCACCGTTCACAGGGGCGACCTCCGAGACAAGCACTCGGTTGAGCGCGCGCTCTCCGCGCTCAAGGGTCATTCCGACTCGCTCATCTTCCACCTCGGGGCGCAGGCACACGTCGGTGAGTCGTGGGAACGCCCGTACGAGACGGTCGACGCGAATGTTGGCGGGACGCTCAACCTCCTCCAGTCTGTGGTTGACCTCGATTTGGACATCGCGAAGTTCGATACCGCTGGCACTTCCGAGGAGTACGGCAACGTTAGGGACGAGGTGCGTGAAAACCACGACTTCGTCGACGACGGCCGAGTCCTGCTCTCGGAGCGCTCGCCGGTCAACCCGACGAGCATCTACGCCACTTCGAAGTTGGCGGCGGACTTCCTGACGATGAACTACTACGACGCCTACGACGTGCCCACCGTCACCACGCGCATGTTCAATAACTATGGGCCACGACAGAACCCGCGCTACATCACAGGCACTATCATCTCGCAGGCGCTCAAACGGGATCGCGTCGAGCTCGGTAATCTAACCCCGAAACGCGACATGTGCTACGTTGAGGACGGCGTCCGTGGGCACCTCCACGTCGCGCTCGGTGGAAACCCCGGCGAGCAGTACGTCTACGGGTACGGCGAAAACGTTTCCATGCAGGAGTGGGCGGATACGATTCTGCGCGTCGGTACGGAGGAGGGCTACTGGGACGACCCGGAGATTGTCCAGGATGAGGACCGCTATCGACCGGGCGACAGCGATGTCGAGGAGCTACTTGTCGGTCATGAAAAACTGACTGAAGAGACTGGCTGGGAACCTGAGGTCGGTTGGGAAGAGGGCATACGGCGGACTATCGAGTGGTACGCTGAGAACGAACGGCGCTGGATTGGTCGGGTGGACTGGAGATGAGCTACTGGGACAACAAGTCGGTTATGGTGACTGGTGGCGCAGGCTTTCTCGGCAGTCACCTCGTGGACGACCTCAAGTCGCGCTCCGAGAACATCGACGTGTTCGTCCCACGGAGCGACGAGTACGACCTCAGGAACCGTGATGATATCCGCCGTGCACTCGACGACTCCGACCCCGACGTCGTCATCCATCTCGCCGCGACGGTCGGCGGTATTGGTGCGAACCGCGAGAACCCGGGGCGCTACTTCTACGACAATGCCGTTATGGGCATCGAACTCATCGAGCAGGCCCGCCAGTTTGACGTGGAGAAGTTCACTATACTCGGAACCATCTGTGCCTACCCTGAGGAGACGTCAGTCCCCTTTTCCGAGGATGATTTGTTTGACGGCTACCCCGAGCCGACGAACGCGCCCTACGGCATTGCGAAGAAGGCCCTGCTCACGCAGTCCAAAGCCTACCGGAAGCAGTACGACTTCGACAGCATCTACCTGATGCCGGTGAACCTCTACGGTCCGCGCGACGACTTCGACTTGGAGAGCTCACACGTCATTCCCGCCATCATCCGGAAGTGCGTGGAGGCGCGCGAACGCGGCGATAACAGCATCACTGCCTGGGGTACCGGCGAACCGACCCGTGAGTTCCTCTACGTGAAGGACGCTGCCGAAGGTATCCTCGATGCGACCGAGAAGTACGACCGGAGCGAGCCTGTAAACTTGGGGAGTGGCATGGAGATAAGCATCAGGGAACTGGTCGAAACTATCTCAGACGTGACCGGCTACGAGGGCGACGTCGAGTGGGATACGTCAAAGCCCGACGGACAGATGCGACGCTGTCTCGACACCTCGCGTGCGAAGGAGTACTTCGGCTGGGAGGCGACCACTGGCTTCGACACCGGACTGGAGCGCACGGTCGAGTGGTTCGAGAAAGAGTATGTCTGAGTTCACGCCGAAACTAGACCGTATCGCCGAAGACGAGTGGGAGACCGTCGTCAGGAACGTCCCTATCGTCTCCATCGACCTCGTCGTCCGCTCGCCGGACGGCATCGTCCTCGGGAAGCGGACGAACGAGCCGGCGAAAGGAGAGTGGTTCGTCCCCGGCGGCCGCGTTCACAAGCACGAACGACTTGTGGACGCCGCCCGCCGCGTCGCGAGCGATGAGCTCGGGGTCAAGGTCGAAGTTATCGGGGAACTTGGTGCATACGAACACCTCTACCACGAGGCCGAGCTCGACGGCGACGGCAAGCACTACCTCGCCAATGGGTTCGTCGTCGAGACCGACGTGGGTATCGACGAGATGGAACTCGACGACCAGCACGATGGACTGCGCGCGTTCGAGCCAGCGGATCTACCTACTGATCTCCACGAGTACACCGCTGCTTACTTACGCGACTCGAATAGCATTGAATTTCCACCAGAGTAACGATAATTTAGTCACCTAGAAACTCGCGGTCTGTCCACCACCGTACTGCCTGTCCGCGTTGTATAAAATAACTCGATGCCAGCGCCCAATCCGTCTTCGTCACAGGATGTACCTACTATATACACTAGGCTCAACGAACTGATGGTGATGGATTCATGACCGGAACGCAGCAGACCGACATTCGACCGCTTCTTGTCAACACTGCCGACACGGGTGGGTCGGCGACGGCCACGACGCGGATTCATCGGGGTCTTCGACGGCTTGGCGTAGACTCTCGGCTGCTGGTCCAGGAAAAGTCAACGGACGAACCAACCGTCGTCGGTCCCGAATCTACGATTGACCGGGCCTGGAGCTTGGCCCGTCCGCACGTGGATTTGCTCCCGTTGAGGCTGTACGGAAAGTCGGGAGGGTTCGGGATAAACTGGCTTCCTGAGCGGAAGCTCAGTTGGATACAAGATATCAACCCGGACCTAATCCACCTGAATTGGGTCTGGCGGGGCGCGCTTTCAGTTCGGAGTATCGGACGGCTCTCACGCCCGGTTGTCTGGCGCCTGCCCGATATGACCGCCTTTACTGGCGGCTGCCACTATTCCTTCGGCTGTGACCGGTTTGAGGAGCGTTGCGGAAGCTGTCCACAGCTAGATAGTAGCATCGATACAGACCTGTCCCGCATCGGCTGGCATCGCAAGGCTCACCACTGGGACGACCTTGACCTCACCATCGTCACACCGTCGACGTGGCTCGCGGAAGAGGCTCGACGGAGTTCCCTGTTTGGCGACAGACGCATCGAGGTTATCCCGAATGCACTCGATACCAAAACGTACAGGCCCCGGGACCCATCACTCGGCCGTGATTTTTTCGGGCTACCGTCTGACAAGCGACTCGTTCTCTTCGGTGCAGTTGATCCGATGGGTGACCACCGGAAGGGTGCTGATTTGTTGCAGGAGGCGCTTCAATCGCTCTCTGGGGATGTCGACGATGTTGAACTCGTCGTATTTGGTGCGAAAGAACCCTCCGAAGCACCGGATTTTGGGTTCCCAACCAACTACGTTGGCTACCTCCACGATGACCCAAGCCTTGTCATGCTGTACAGTGCTGCCGATGTCATGGTCGTCCCGTCGCGGTACGAGGGGTTCGGACAAACAGTCTCCGAATCACTGGCCTGCGGGACGCCGGTTGTGGCATTTGACGCAACCGGTCCCAGCGAAATCGTTGACCACACTGAGTCCGGTTATCTGGCACGGCCGTACGACAGTGAAGGCCTCTCGCGAGGTATCGATTGGGTGCTTAATGAGGCGAACACAGAGAATCTCAGCGAAACCGCACGCGAGCGTGCGGTTGAGCGGTATGAACAAGAAGCTGTCGCGGAACAGTATCTGGAACTCTACAATTCAATCCTCTGACTGAACAGGTCTCAAAGTTAGCTTTTCGACAAATAGAAAGTGCCGGTTTAGTGAACAATAGAATGCTTGTGGATTGTGATATTGAAGTACATTCTATGTTCACCTGTAGGCTTTGAGGAAAAGTTCAGTTTCACCTCGGGTATGGAGGTTCTCAACGGTGAAACCGAATCCTTCGAATCGTTCTCTTATGTCAGATACGGTGGTGCTGAAATCCTCAATGGAGGGGCGGTGGCTGACGCCAGGTAGGTGCACTTCACAGTAGACAATCCTACACTCTTGCTGCGAGAGGGCATCAGCTAGTCCTTCAATCACCAACGGTTCAGCACCTTCAACGTCGATTTTCACTACATTTGGCTGGGGGGCTCTCGTAGACGATATCAGCTGATCACCTGTGGTTGTCGGAACGTCTATAGTGGAGTCTGATTTCTCGGCTTGTATCGACGAAGAACCATAGCCGACATCTGCTACCGTGGGCTGGCTGAACTCAATACTACCAACTGAGTTTGAGAGCGCTTTCTCTATTACCGTTACGTTCGTCAGGCTGTTTCGCTCGATATCCTTCTTCAAGAGTTGGACGTTTGGCGGATACGGCTCAAATGCTATCACTTCCCCTTTGTGGCACTTCTTTGCTGCAAAGAGCGTGTAAAGACCGGTGTTCGCACCGATATCGTAGACGATGTCGTTTGTTTCGATTTCGCTAACAAAGTCCTTGAGCTCCGCTTGCTCCCAATGAAACCGTTCCACGTTGCGTCGTACCATCGTGCTGTTCGGTGCGGAGAAGGTAATCGAGTGTCCGCCAATGCGGAGGGAGTATTTTCCGCGGACAGCAGCGACACCGTACCTGAACCTCTTCGACAACCTGTCAAAGAGTCCTTTTGGGCCCTCATTTTGAAATACAGACACAAATTCGCTGATAATACTCTTCACGATTCGTTCACAGTTGATTAAGAATTCGTATAGCAGTTTTGGTCCACGGTGACCGCTGGTCTGAGGGTTCTCTGTTAGACATAACAGCCATCTCCAATTGCAGTCTCCTTCGTCCAAACGAGGTTGCGCTTCCGAATAGAATTTATAGGCCAAATAGATAGGCTATTGTATGACTCCACAAAGAGCTCTCGTAGCCGGCGGTGCCGGTTTTATCGGAAGCCACCTCTGTGACACCTTGCTTGATGAGGGGTACAGAGTATACTGCATCGACAACTTCGGGAGTGGGCGGTCAGGGAATATAGATCATCTTCTGGACAACCCGCGGTTTGAATTACAAGAGGTAGACATCCGACAACCGCTTGCTCTCCCACCAGTCGACGAAATATATCACCTTGCGTCCCGCGCTTCTCCACAGGACTTCACTGATTTTCCTGTCAGAATCGCTCTTACTAACACGGAGGGAACGCGCAACCTCCTTGACCACGCTGTCGCGTGTGAGGCAAAAATGCTCTTTGCAAGCACAAGCGAGGTATATGGGGACCCGAAAGTCCATCCACAAGAGGAGTCGTACACTGGAAACGTGAACATACGTGGTCCCCGTGGCTGTTACGACGAATCAAAACGGTTCGGTGAGACGCTCACAGTCGCCTATGAACAGGAGTATGACCTTGACGTTCGGACAGCACGTATCTTCAATACCTATGGCCCTCGTATGCGTCCCGACGATGGACGTGTGATTCCGAACTTCGTCACCCAAGCACTCACAGGGCGAGACCTAACGGTGTACGGTGACGGCTCGCAGACCCGGGCGTTTTGCTTCGTCGACGACTTGATTCGAGGACTCCGGAGACTGATGGATGCCGAAGATCTTCAGGGAGAGGTCGTTAATATCGGAAGTGAACAGGAGGTATCCATCAACGAGCTCGCTGAGACGGTTCTATCCCTCTGTGACACCGATAGCGGTCTGACCCACAAGCCGCTACCTGAGGACGACCCGGCAAAGCGCCGCCCCGACCTCACCAAAGCACGAGACATTCTCGGCTTTGAGCCGGAGGTTGATCTGAAGAATGGGCTTGAGCGGACTATCGAATACGTGAAGACCACACACAAGGCCAGTGCCTCACCCATGCTGGGAGAGTAATTCCGCCAGTAAAGACTTGACAGCCTTCGGGTTGACGACAATGTCTGACCCATCAGATTCGCAGGAAACGCTTACGTAGTCAAACCCGATACCTCGTGCGAGCGTAAAAAAACATGCATTTTCGTAAGACCCGAACAGTTCAATTATTTTAGCATCGGTTGAAAATATCATATTCGTTAGCCCTGCCCCATGAGGACCGAGAATGGTTTCTGCCTCCGCGAAACGCCGGACTTGTTCTTCAAAGCTGTGTTCACCGGGAACGAACCGCTCGAATCCATATTGATCAAGGACTGTCAAGAGGTCTGTCTCGTTCTGGACCCGGCGATTAGGTGCATCTGACCGTGATACATACAGCCGTCGTCCTCCTTCGTCCATATTGGTTGTAACAGCGGACCGAATCCGCTCGCCGAGTCGTTTTAGGGCGGCCGGAGAGTATATATACTCGCCCGATTTTGGCGAGCTTCGGTACCGTGCCGAGCCAATAATGATTTGGTGGGCTTGTGCCCTCCCGCCGGACCACTCCCTGAGCCGGTCTGAACCAATACCGGCTAGCGAGAGCGAATCAAGCACCCAACTCGGAGGGTCCGACGGAATCAGAACGAGAGGGTCTACGCCAGTTCGCTCGCAGTAGGCCTCTAGCGAAAACACCTTGACCAGATAGTCGGTTATCCAGTGGAAGTACTCGGTCGCCCACGGTCCAACAAACAAGAACAGTGGGTCGTCGTACCGCATTGTAGGTCGCTGGAACCGTGTCTGGACGGGGAGTTGTCCTGCGGCCAATGCCCGTACTGATGAATCGAGCAGCCGTGGGTACGTACCACGGGTTGATTCGAGGAGGATTCGCTTATCGACGGTTACGAGCGGCGACGGACCAATCACGGTCGCGTCGGTTATCTCCGCGACGAACGGCTTGGGGACAGTCCACTCGCCTACCTTTGCCGCGATCGCGTTGGGAAGCGGCCCGGTGTGACGCGGTCGATTAAACGTGTACTGCTCCACAGCCCCGAAGTTGAAAACCCTGCATCCCTCCGGTGGGTTAGCGAGCAACTCGTCACGGGTCAGCAGACGGGACCCGAGTAAACGGCGGTAAGCGTCCGCAAGTTCCGGCCTGGCCCGGCGATACAGTCTCCGTAACATCAATATCACTCAAGATATCCGAGGTGTTCAAGGTCCTGCCTGATAGCCTCGCTGTAGCTTTCTTCTTGTGAACCGGGGGGAAACTCCGTTCCGAGGGTTTCGTGGACCCGGTTACGGTAGCGCGTGAGTGACTCCGGATCTGGATTCGGTAATTCTGTCTCAGATTCGCGATCGTAAAGTCGTTCTTCACCGGAGGAATCGATAGTGTAGAGATGTTCAGTCGTCCGGATACTCTTTAGGCCTCTCCCGAGTCGGTCGACCATCTCCGGCGGGAGGTGGTCCTCGAACACTGTCGGCGTTTCGCGGACACCGTTCTCGGCAAACACTGCGTCGCGGGGGGGTGCTTCGAAAAGATCTTGACCATCTACAGAGGCTGGGACAGCTATATTAGATTTCCCACATAATGTCGGGAGGATATCAATGAGAGAGACAAAGTCGGATCGGGTAGAGCCAGCAGGGATGCTGGGACCAGACATCATTAGTGGTACGTGGAGACATGGTTCGAAGTGGAAGTACATGTGTCGGGTTAATCCATTCTCTCCTAAATGTTCACCATGGTCAGATACTAGGACAACAATTGTATTATCAAGTGCTCCAGAAGATTCGAGACGCCCGAAGAGCCTCGAAAGCTGATTATCAAGATAATCTACAGACGCTTCATATAGGGCGCGCATCGTCTCAAGTTCCGCAGTGGACAGGTGTTGAGAGTCGGCGAGCAGTTTCGCAAATCCACTGGGGTCGTTCATCTCAGTAATTTTATCCAAATGTACGTCTTGGCGGCTGATATACTCGGAAGTAATCGGCTCTAAGAATCCTAATTTAGACCGATTTAACTCTGGGACCTTCTTTTGTTTATACGGACGGGGAGGATTATATGGCCCATGAGCCGTTGTAATATTTATGAAAGAGAACCACGGTTCCTCAAGGGACTGCGTCTTGTTACTAAATACATCAATTAGATATGAAGTAAAATCGTCATCTCCGTATACTGCGCGCCGCAAAACCTCTTTAGGCATCGGACTCACCAACGAAGGATTTTCGATACCTCTTTTCAAATCTCCGAAACTAATTGAAGAGGGAATATCCTTCCATTTTTCAAGATACTCTTCAAATCCCCGATCGTAGTTCCAGTGTGACCCAATTCGTGAGGGGCCAGGCATACCAAACGTGGTATACCCTGCCTCTCGTAATAAATCTGCGATATGGGGTTTCGTCGGCGGGAAGTCAACTTGTCCACCGACTCCGTTGGTGGAGGGGTATTGCCCGCTGAAAAGTGCCGCGTGGGAGATAGACGATCCTGGACCTGCCGCGAAAGCCTGCTCAAAGATAGTCCCAGACTCCGCGAATCGATCAAAGAAGGGTGTTTCACGTTCCTTATTGTAAGGAGAAATATAATCTGGACGCAAAGTATCACAGACAACTAATAATATGTTGGGCTCTTCCACTGATGATTTCATATGCCTGTGTATCGGGTCCGGGGATAAATCTGTACTCCTTTCTCCCCAATCGATTTCCTAATAGATTCCTTATAAAAATCTGAGGGGAGGAATAATGGTGAATATTTTATTATTTCTGGTTCTCACGTCAGTTCGAGAAATCCGAAGGAAGTTGGCTGGTTTCACCTAGGGACAGACTGATTCACATTAATATAATTTCCATTATTTATATCCAAGAGCATCTAATTGCTCTTCTGCATCAAAATCCTTGACATCAACTTCACTCGTCGAATAGCCCGAAGATTTGTTCGCTGAAATCTCGGCCCAAGGAACATGGCGGACTTCCTTAGTAGGCGCCCCAAACGGGTGGCCATACACGTTCCATTCGCCGGCAGCATTACCATGGTCTGCCGTAAGGGCAACCTTCGCGTCGATTGAGTTGATCAGGGTAGTGATTCCATCCTCACCGAGTACCCAGTCCAAATTATCACGATACGCTTCAAACAAGGCCTCCCTGTCCAAGTCGTACCGGATCTGTTTCCAGATGTCAGCCCCCCAGCTATCTTCACCAACATTCGATGTGAACCACTCTGGACGAGACCGGAACGGCACGTGCGGTTGCATGTAGTGAACGACGAGCCGACTGATATCGTCTCTGTTGTGCCAGCAATTAATCGCGAGGTCTGTTAGTACGTCAGGTGGAACCGTTTCAACTCCATAATCGGTTTCTTGAACTCCGACTAAGCACAGTTCTCCAAACTGGTCCGGGTCAAGATTAGAAGCGTGCGGGTTTGCAGATATATATCCCACTTCAGACAAATCCTGATACTGTTGGTTAACAAAAGTGCTCTGGATCCACTCACTGCTTGTTGAACCTACTGATGTTAGGGATTCACAGTTTCTATCGTAGACGTTTCTGAAGGTATCGACACGGCATCCATCAAGTATACAAAGTACATCCCAGTCCTTCTCCCAAATTAGGTCGCCTGATAAGAAGCCACTAAGAGAAGTGAATAGGTGATTTTGTATATAATCGTTAACACCCCAAAGCACACGTACAACGCCATCATTATGATATAATTGACGAACCCTGCGAATCATAGATAGCCCTTATTTTATCCAAATTTATGTCTTATGGCTACTATGGGACAGTCAATTGCCATCATGTCCCCCCATTTAAATTCCCCACCATCTGATTTATTATAAACTTGATGAGTCCAAACATATTATCATTATATTGGATGTGTGCGTTGACTCACCAAGTGAGTTCATGACTGCATCTGGACTCCACAACGAGAAAATCGACTACTATTCACAAAAGTTATTTCGTGATATGACCAAGCCCACCCATGAGTATAAACAACGTCTACATCTTTGCCGCAGACGCCTTGAGAGACGACTATCTCCCAGATTCCGTCAAGGAAGTTGGGGAATACGTCCCAACTGTTTCATCTGGAACAATCTCCCCGGAGGGGTTCTCGAGTATCGTATCTGGACTTTATCCCTACCAGCATCAAACACATGCGTTTACAAACAGGCTTGAGCCACGGTTCAACTATTTGAACGCCGTCGCAGAGACCTATGATACCCGCTTCTTCCAGATTTACAACACCGAACTGGCTAAAGTGCTAGGAATGGAACAAGACACATCAAACCCTGTCGAAAGTCTTGAAGAACCGTTCATTGTCTTGGAGCGGGACATGACGACGCACGCACCATATAATTATTCAAGCTACAAGGACATCGATGTCGGACCCCAAGAGTACTTTGGCGGGAAAAACGTAGAGTGGAGCCGGATTCGATCCGATTACGAAGCAGCCAGTAAACAGGTGGGAGAACGCTTTCGACAGCGTCTCGACGAACTGGATTCGGCCGGACTCTTGGACGAGACCTTGGTGATATTCACCTCTGACCACGGGGAACTGCTCGGTGAGTACAGTGAGCAGAGTCATGGCGACCCCTTAGTGCCGGAGCTCGTCGAGGTCCCAACAGTTATCAGATGTCCGGATTCCTCGAGTCAGCCCGTAGTTCCAGAGTTTATGAGTCACGTCGATATCCTTCCAACAATCATTGACGCGTTAGACGAGGAGAAACCATGGACGATGCCTGGTGACTCGGTATTCACTGACGGAAGTCCTCCGTACCGACTGTGCGAACACCGTGACAAACCCCACAGTCTTGAGGAGTTCTCGTTCCAGAACTACTACGATCAGAATCTTCGGAGCGTCTGGGATGCCAACGGTGGAGTAGTGTTTAATGAGACAAGTGTCCCTGGTCTCGGCGTACATGCGTTCCGTCAGGCTCCGTTATTCAATCCGCTTCGAGGGAGGGATGTGTTCCGCGCTTTCGGTGCGCTCTACCACCATCTCCGGCCAACGAGAACGTTTGGGGACCCTGGATTCACTCCTTCCGAGGCCAGAGAGTACATTCAGGAGATTGATGACCTCTCGATTCGACTTTCCAAAGGAACGGAAGAAATTTCCGAGGAGGCCCGCGAAGAGCTGGAACATCTCGGATATCTGTAGTACCGGGAATCAGTGACTGGGCACAGGAATGCCCCACTGGTCGGTAATGCTGTCGGGAATTGGCCCTCAGGAACGTCACCACTAATCGGCAGCCTTTTCGCTCCCCCGAATATACCGCGACTCAACGATGGACGATGATGGTCGAACCGTTATTTTACTCGGAGATTATAACGGTGATTACTACCGTGAGGTGTCGCTCCGCGACGGGCTTCGGGCTCAAGGAGTTACCGTCCATGAGTGCAGGTACCGGGACGAACCATTGTTCTTGGGTCCAAAGAAACTCTCACTATTGCCGGTGTATTATTTGCGTATCTGGCGGGGCGTTCGGCGAATAACTCGAGAGAGTGAAGATGAGATTGACGCCATCCTTGTCACAAAATTTAATCCACTCATTCTCCCAATCGCTGCCCTGTTAGCATGGCGCTTGGGAGCGACGCTGGTCTACGACCTATTCGTCTCACTCGCGCGGACCGTCGAATTGCGCGACTACGACGACTGGAAGGTGAAGATTGTGTACTTGATTGAGTACTTTGCCCTGAGGTTGCCGGACCTGAACCTCACGGAAACTGACGCCTTCAGCGACCTCTATACTGACTACTACAATCTTCCTAGAAAGAAACTACTCGGGGTGCCAGTTGGTGCTGAAGACACTTGGTTCCATCCAGATAATATGGAGGATGCGGCTGAGGAGTTCACTGTTGTCTACTGGGGGAATTTCCTCCCGCACCATGGTCTCGACACTGTAATCGACGCGGCTGAAAGGCTTCGGGATGAGGACGTCTGTTTCGAGTTCTACGGCGAAGGTCCAGAAAGGAAGCGCATTCAAAGTCTGGTTGACCAGCGCGGTCTTAATGATGTCAGTTTCCATGGGAGAGTCCCCTGGGAGGAACTCTCTGTGGCCGCAGCAAGTGGGGATATCGCCCTCGGGATCTTCGCCGACGACATGCGTTCCGATGCGAGCATCACCAACAAGGTGTCCGAAGCGGTCGCCGCCGGTACCGCAGTTGTGACTATGGACGCACGCGGGGTCCGCGAATGGTTCGAACACGGTGAAGATATATACCTTGTGCCACCCGCCAATGGAGACGCATTGGCCGAAGCTATTCTGACACTCCGAGAAAATCCTGATCTCCGTAAAGAAATCGGGTCAAAAGGCCGCGAAACGTACGAACAGGCGTTCTCAATCGAGCGCATCGGAGCCACCATCATGGAGCGACTTGGATGGTCCACTCTGGATGAAGACTGATATTCAAGGAAGGTCTTACGCTGACGCCAAGACTTGTCTGAGGACATTCTCAGAGGCAGACAGTATTTTATAGCCGTGAGTAAAAATCATTAGTGACAGGTTGGCAGCAAACAACTGTTTCTGTTGTCGATCACTACCAACTGCCGAAATCACGCTTAGATCAACGCCGACGATTCCCCAGTGGTTCAGAGAAACCACGTGACTTATTCTACGACGATGCACCAAACGCCAGACTGTACACTCGTCGAAAAATACGGACTTACATAACGGTCAGAGTTTCAAACAATAGTTGGTCGCGTCCGGGTCAGGTCAAAAATATCCTTGTGTTAAATGATAGCAGAACAAGATGGCATGAGCACGTCAGTAAATGGCGAACCAGTGATATTTCGCTCTTTGAGGCGTTCGCACATAATCAGGGTGCTGATGAGAAACAGTTACATCTTAAAATTTGGACTATATAATCCGACGAAGAACTCTGGAGCCTCAGTGTGTCACACTATATCTCAACTGGGAGGTTATCGACTATCGTCATCCGAAACTGCGAAGAGATAGCCAACAGCAATCCGAAGTAGACCGCCGCCCCGAGGCTGACAAGGCAGGTAACGTACGCCGCGTTAAAGCTGGTGAGAGGATGGCCCTCCGTGAATGCCCGGACAGCGTAGACGATACTACCCATTGCAATTGCCGCTACCCACTGTCGGCCAATCTCACCTACGGGGGTCTGCACGTCAATCAGTTGATTCACGTACCGTGCAGAAACCACGATACCGACGATTCCTGAGAGGAGCGTTGCGACTGCTGCACCAACCCACTCATACAAATAGATGAGGACCAGATTTAGCACGATATTTGAGCCGATAAACACAGCGTTCGTTCGGAACGCGAGGTCTGGTCTATTAACCGCGTTAAGCGTGTTCAACAGCTGCTTTGTGTATGTATATATAAGGAGAGCGAACAAGAGGATTGCGAGCACCTCGGTACCAATTACGAAGCCCTCCCCATAGATACGTAGCAGTCTGTCTCCGACGATGAGGCCACCGACGAAGCCGGGAATCAGTAACAGCCCTGTATAAGTGAGAGCATTTTCTGTCAACGTGGCAACCGAACTATCATCATGGGAACTCGAAACCTTGCTCATCTCTGGGAACATGGCCGCGCGGATAGCGTCTCCGAACAGGTCAAGGACCATGCCGATTGACCAAGCAGCCGAGTAGATTCCCACGAATCCCGACGCAACGAATAACTTCAGGAGTAGGATGTCAAGCGTATTGAACACCCGGGATTGGACATTACCAAGCCAAGAGAATTTGGCGAAGTCGAATAACGATGTGAAGTGCCGTCGCGATGGGAATGCCGGGCGAACCCCGATATACTTGAAAGATATGAAACCTGGAATCGCTCGGGAAAGTGCATAAGCGGCAAGCATTGCTTGGAGCCCAGCCCCCGCGAACAGAAGAGTGATTTGGACGCTACTCCGGATGAGTTGCGCTAGCGTCGAGAGGATTGAAGAGATGTGGACGAGATGGCGACCTTGGATCGCTGCGCTCCCAAAGGAATTGAGCAGTGACGTAAGTACCATGATGATTAAGAGGAAAGTGACAGGAGTGCCGACATAGGCATTCACCCAGTCTCGGAGAAAGACGGTTACTCCAAGGACCAAGATACCGATACCACTTGTCGCCAGAAGGCCAGCACCGACGTACTCCGCCACCTCTTCTCCCTCGCTGAGGCGCTTAGTGATGGACTCAGACAGGCCGACCTTTCCCGCAATGGTCAGCCAAGCAACAAGGGCGAGAACTGTTGCGTACTGTCCTAGAACAGCCTCGCCGAGAATTCGTGCTAGTACTACAGATGCAGCGAAGCCAATGATAGAGCCGAGAAACTTGGAGATGAAGAAGATGGCGGATGTCTGGCCAAGACGCATATAATCTATTGTCGTGGGTTCTCGTGCATAAATGAACTGTATTCGGTACCGGGATGGACCGTCGACAAATTAAGGCCTCCCGGTTGGCCAACAGATTTTGATTCAGAAGAGCGTATAAGTAGCCGAAGCCGACCATTGAGGTGAAGATGAGTCAGGCGAAGAGTTGTTTTATCTATGTGAGTTCGGGTGCTCTGATGAGGGGAGACAAGCCGATTGGGGACGTGCTTTGTGAACAGAAAAACTAAGCACTCATTGTTGTCCGCAGACGTCTCTGGACCAGATGGCCCATTATACGTTTTGAGTATCACTTCCAGAACGACCGACTGGCGAGATACTTGAAACCACTACGGTACTCAAACAGTTTTTGTCGCGTAACTGCCTCTTATTATAGATAACACCGCGACCGTACTCCTTACACAACCGTGCTCCAAACGTCTCTCATGGGACTGGACCTGCTTGTGGCGCTCTGCCGGCCCGTGTTCTCGTCGTGCCAACCGACGTTCACGATCACGTCAAACCGGAACGAGATATTTGAGCGATAGGTTTCGTGATCTCCTCTATGTGTTCGCCGAAGTCCTTCTCGTTACAACCGACGAGCAAGTCGAACTACGCGTCGAAGAAGCCCGGTTACGTTATCTTCTAACTTAATTCGACAAGCGGTCTCCTCGTCGTTATGCGTTCGCCTTCTCGACGACATCAGGCGTCACCATCGCATACAGGTAGCCGAGTCCGACGACAGCAGTGAAGACGAAGATCGTAACAAGCTGTTTCACTCTCGGAATCGACGGGGACCGGGCGAGTTCGGCGACCCGCTTCGGAACGAAATGCGTTAGCAACTGCTTCAGGTACGCGCTCTTGTCGTCAGGTGCGTTGGGGTACAGCAGGTCCATGACTCGCTTCGAGTATCCTTGCCAGAAGGAACGACTGACCAGCCACCTGTAGTCACCCCGGTAGTCGAAGAGCTTGTGGTGGACGACCGCGTCCTCGACGAAAACCATCCCTTTCCCGTACTCCTCCAACATCCGGATTCCGGCGGGGGCTTCGTGTGCCTGGAGATGCTTGTCACCTTTTCGGCCCGTGTTCGGGTCGTAGCCACCGACGTTCAAGAACACGTCACGGCGATACGAGATGTTCGAGCCGTACGTATTCCGGACTTCCTCCCCGTCCTCGGCGAACCCGGGTTCGACACAGCCGACGAGCCAGTAGAACTCATCAGGAAAGAAATCTGGTTTCTCGACCTGCCAGTCTGGCCTGACGTCACCGCCAACAGCTAATGCATCAGTAGTCTCGTACGTCTCGACCAGCGTCTCAATCCAATCAGGCTCCGCAGTGGCGTCGTCGTCGATCATCGCGACGATCTCACCCTCGGCCAGCTCTGCTCCCTTTGTCCGACTGTACGAGATGCCGTGGTTCTCCTCGTTACAGTGGATTCGAACGTTTTCAACGTCACCGAAGTCGTCGACCGTCCACTCGTGCACCTCCTCGTTGCCGTCGATAACCAACACGACCTCGAGATCTTCGTATGTCTGGTCGAGAACACTTTCCACGCATTCGTGGAAGTACTCGTAGCGGTCCGTCGGGTACGTACAGACGACGACGGAGACTTTCATTGTGCGCACCAATCACGGACGCGCGAATAAGGGTTTTGAAAATCGGGTGACGGGAAGGTGTCTACACATGAACGGATTACACAAGGCTTATTCGTCGCTTCAGACTTTTCCCGTACAATGAGCACGTCGACTGGCGAGCAGACGGAATCCGAGCAGGTGAGTTCGGACTCCGTCATCGACCTTTTCAAACGCTGGTATCACGTGCCCGGCGTGGGGCTGATTATGGCCTTCATGCTCTGGGTGCGCCTCCAACCGCTAGATAACTTTATACGAAACGGGGAGGTGTTCTACGCGGGTAACGACGCCTGGTACCACCTCCGTCAGACCTCGTACACGGTTCGGCACTGGCCGACGACGATGCCGTACGACGTCTACAGCGAGTTCCCCACAGGCGTACGCGCAGACCAGTTCGGGACGCTGTTCGACCAGCTCGTCGCGACCGGCGCACTCATCGTGGGTCTCGGCGACCCCTCCCAGCATACCATCGCGATGTCGCTGCTGGTCGCACCGGCCGTGTTCGGGATGCTCGTCGCGATTCCGACGTACTTCATCGGCCGCCGCCTCGCCGGCCGCTTCGCCGGTGTCACCGCGGCACTGGTCCTCGCACTCCTCCCTGGTGTGTTCCTTCGACGCTCGACGGCCGGGTTCTCGGACCACCACGTCGCCGAGGTCCTGTTCCAGGCCATCACCGTGCTCGGCATCATGGTCGCTCTTCGCTCTGCGGAGCGCGAGAAGCCTATCTACGAACTCGTCGCGGACCGTGACTGGGACGCGATGCGGACGCCGGGCAAGTGGGCGGCCCTCGCCGGCATCTCCGCAGGCCTCTACATGTGGGTCTGGCCGCCGGCCGTGGTCCTCCTCGGTATCCTCGGGGTGTTCTTCGCCATCGCACTCTCTATCGAGTACTTTGCGGGTCGGAGTCCTGACCACCTGGCGTTCACCGGCATCGTCGTCGGTGTGGCTGCTGGATTCACCGTCCTCCTGAGCATCGACGAATTCGGTCTGGCCGTAACGTCGCTTTCGTTCCTCCAAGTCGGCCTCGGACTCGGCCTCGCCGCGGGTTGTGCGTTCATGGCGTGGCTCGCTCGCGTCTGGGACAGCACGGACACGGACCTCCTCCGGAACGCGTCGCTCGGCGCGTTCGGGCTATTGTTCCTCGGGATAATCCTGGGGGCAGTCGCGGACCTGCCGTTCCTCGGCCTGCCGTTCGCGCTCGTCCTCGTATTCGGAGGGCTCTTCGGAGCCGTCGCGTACATGCGCGACGAGAAAGCAGAGAAGAAAGCGTACTACCCCGTCGCTATCTCCTCGATTCTCGTCGCGGGTCTGACGGTGCTCAAACTCGCCCTTCCGGACGCATTCGGTATCCTCATCCGGAACGTCAACCGAACGATCGCGTTCGCCCAGAGCGACACCACCCTGACCATCGGTGAGGCGCAGGCGGTCGTCGGCGCGGGTGAACCGTTCATCCAGACGATGACCCAGTTCATGGGCGCGCAGTATGGACTGACCTACGTCGTCGCGGCCGCAGCCTTCCTCTGGCTCGGCTGGGACCTCTACTCGAGCGACGAGTACCGCGCAGAGTACCTCTTCGTCCTCGTCTGGGCGGTCTTCATGTTCCTGATGGCGATGACACAGGTGCGGTTCAACTACTACTTCGTCGTGACCGTCGCGGTCCTGAACGGCTACTTCATCGGCCGTGTCGTGCAGGTCGTCGGCCTTCCGGAGATCTCGACAGACATCAGCTACAGCGACATCAAGCCCTACCAGGTGATGTCCATCGTCGCAGTCGTCATGCTCGTCGTGATGCCCCTGACGCCGGTGCTGGCGATGACCTCGACGACGGTCGACGCACAGGCGGATAGCATGGGTCCCGGCTCGGTCATGCTCTGGGACAACAGCACCGACTGGATGGAGAAGAACACGCCCGAGCCCGGGCAGTACGGTGGCGCGAGCAACGAGCTGCCGTACTACGCGACCTACGAGAACCAGGACGACTTCGCCTACCCCAACGGGGCGTACGGCGTCATGTCCTGGTGGGACTACGGGCACTGGATTACGGTGAAAGGCGAGCGCATCCCGGTCGCCAACCCGTTCCAGCACAACGCGCGGGAGGCGTCCGACTACCTGCTCGCACAGAACGAGACGCACGCGAACCTGCTGCTGGAGGCACTGCCGAACATCCGCGAGGCGGACAAGCCGGTCGACCAGCTCTCGAACGAGGACCTGCAGCGTCTCGTCGACCAGCAGAACGACCAGCAGGCGGGTGAGGACACCCGATACGTCATGATCGACTACCAGATGGCGACCAGCAAGTTCGGCGCCATCGCCACCTGGACCGGGCCGAACCCCCAGACCTACTACACGAACAAGCAGGTGAACATCAACAACTCCTCGGTCGTCCTGCCCGGGATGAGCGAGCAGTACGAGAAGACGATGCTCTCGCGGCTGTACTACGACGACGCGAAGGGGCTCGAGCACTACCGGCTGGTGCACGAGAACCCCTCGCGCGTCGGTATCGCCTCGGTCGCAGTCAACCGGGAGGGTCAGTGGCGCGCCGCAGCGGTCAACCGGGCGTTCAACGTCCAGCAACTGCTGCAGTACCAGTTCAGCCCGCAGGTGCAGGTCTACGACACGCAGATAGAATCGGCCGTGAAGACCTACGAGCGCGTGCCCGGGGCGACCATCGCCGGCCAGGCGGACGTCTCCAGCGCGACGAACGTGACCGCGAGGGTCGAGCTGTCGTCCCAGACGACCAACCGGACGTTCAACTACACGCAGACGGTCCAGACCGACGGCCAGGGCAACTTCGAGCTCACGGTCCCGTATGCGACCGACGACGCGATGAGCGTCGAGGAAGGGACCAGCGACCCGACCGTCGAGGCCACCGGTGAGTACACCATCACGGTCGCCGGCTCGAACGAGACCGGAACCGTCGCGGTGCCCGAGTCGGCCATCATGACCGAGGACGGCGAGCCCATCACCGTGGACCTCTCGGCCTCGGGCGGCAACACGAACAGCTCGATCAGCACTGACGCGAACGCCACCGACTCTGAGTCCAGCGCGGACGACGACAAGCCGCGTCTGGTCCAGTCGGATTCCGGAACAGTCGCGCGCGCGGCCTAATCACCGAAGGACAACCGTTTTCTCGCTTCCAGCGATACCTGAGAGCGATGCGTGAGTCATTCGCGGTCTACCTGAAGGGATTCATGATGGGCGCGGCCGACACCGTCCCCGGTGTCTCTGGCGGTACCATCGCGCTCATCACCGGTATCTACGAACGGCTCATCGAGGCCATCACCGCGTTCGACCCGCGCGACCTCAGACACGTCCTGCGCGTGCACGAGGAGTCCGGGCGGACGGCCCTCCGTGACCTCTTCTACCGTGTCGACGCGCCGTTCCTCGTGATCCTCGGACTGGGTATCGCGACGGCCGTCATCACCCTCTCGCGGGTCCTGCACTCCGCCATCCAGCAGTACCCCGCGCTGGTCGCGGCGTTCTTCTTCGGGCTCATCGCGGCCTCCGCGGTGGTCCTCTATCGCGAGGTCGACGTCTCGACACCGAGCCGGCTCGCGGTGGCAACTGTCGGCATCGTGCTGGCCGCCAGCGTGACGCTGCTCCCGAAGAACGCACTGGGCCACTCCAGTCCCGTCGTGTTCGTCTCGGGCGCCATCGCGGTCTCTGCGATGGTCCTGCCCGGGGTCTCCGGGTCGTTCTTCCTCGTCGTCCTCCAGCAGTACGAGTACATGACGGGGACACTCAAGCGGTTCGTCGACGGGTCGCTGTCGCTCGTGAGTGGCGGTGAACTCCAGCCCGTGCTCGAGTCCGGGACGGTCGTCGTCACCTTCTGTACCGGGATGGTCATCGGCCTGCTGAGCATGTCCCGGCTCATCGACTGGGCACTCGACAACTACCGCGCCGGGACCCTGACCTTCCTCGTGAGCCTGATGGTCGGCGGCCTCGCGGTGCCGTTCGAGGAGATACTGGCCAAAGGGAACCTGTCCTCCGGTGAGTCGCTCGCAGGTATCGTGATCGTCGCGCTCGTCGGCGGGTTCCTGGTCCTCGGTGTGGACTACGTGACCCAGGACTTCGACTACGCCTGAGGACCGGGCTGCACCGTCGACGTGGCAGATTTGCTGTATTCTTCCGTTTGTAATCTTTATCGGTGATTTCTAGCGGCTACTTTCAAGAATTCTGGGTAATTTGTGAACATCAGAATAGAGATTCGTGCCATCTAGCTACGTATGTTTTCTAAACACCTAAGAAATATGTATTTTTTATAAGTAAATTTAAGATAGATTAATGTCATTCACTACCAAACGTGCTGTTGTCATGGAAGAAGACAACGACACCCTGGCGAACTACCTCGCAGAACACCCGCGGATGATCGGCGTGCTGTTCATGATTGGACTGCTGCTCATGCAGGCCAGTCCCGTAGTGGCAGGAAACAGCGCCACCTCTGGCCCGTGACAATACACGATAGAACATCGGTGTAGGATTTTCATTCTGAGAGGTTGACTGTGCCCAGCGTATTGTTCCAGTGGAGCCTACCCTCTAACTCGAATGGGTACATCGACCAAGTTAGGTAGTCGTTCAACTGCTGCTGCTTGATACGGAACGGTGGGAGTCCACCGGGATGAATGAAGTGTTGGTCAATGAAATCTAAATCAGGTGTCACACTCGAGCCGAGTTGGAATTTCTTCGTCGGGAAGAGGTCGAGTACGATCTCGTACTCATCGTCGACTGCGGTGGAGTCGATATGACACACCATCGGTGCGCCTGTCTCGGGTTGCACAATGTCTAGTGACCCATCACCAACAATCAGGTACTGGCTACCCATCTGGGTATACTGGTGAACCAATTCCACGGTTGCCCGAAGAGGGAACCCAAGGTTCAGTAGATGGGCAATCGCCTGTCCGATATCGATTGCGTGAGTGTTGACTACGTCTCCGAGCGTCGCGACACCACCGAATGACCCCAGTTCGACGAGTGCCTCTGCCTGTTCGAACGAGCGACAGGCGTTCAGTAGGAACACATCTACTGACACCGAGTCCAATCGTCTCACGTCAAGTTCACCATCAGGACATCGGAGTCCTGTCGGTGTGGCGTGACCGATGTAGTGGAGGAAGTCACAGCCGTCCTCCGTCAGGAGGTATTGGAGTTGGTCCTTTGAGACCCCGAAATACGAATCGACGCTGTATGGTTGGTCTTCCCGGTCCCCGTAAACACCATCCAGGGACATCTGTTCGTCCAGCATCTCCGGGTCGTTGCAAACGACCGTGATGTCGATTGACTCGTTCCGTTCGACGTTTCGAAGTTGGTTCTCGAACGATTCTACCGATGCTTTGGATGCACCGAGAGGAATTCCATCAGCAAACCATGCGTGTTCGATCGACTCACCAAGGCGAATCGGCTCAACGACCGACATCGAGACCTTACTACTGCTGTCACTGCGAGCGGTAGAGCGCACACCTTCGCTCTTTACCGTCTCTACGTTTCGAGAGATGCTAGTCGAATTGGCTCTCGGTTCGCGTACCACTCCAAGCTCGTTCACTATGTGTGGGATAGCCTCGATACTGGTAGGCTCACTCGGGAGATGTGCCGTGAGAGGCCATCTGGGAAGATATGGTTCGATAGTATCGAAATCGATTCTCAAATAAGATTCCAACTGGGCTGGGAGAGGTCGGTCGTACATCTCGGCCACGTCAAACGGAAGGTCTGCTTCGACCTGTGACCGTTCGTACGAATCGACCTGGTAAATCCCTTCAGTCCGAACGATACAATCCAGAAACAGCGTCTGTTTCAGGACTTCCGCTACTTCGTCTTCGAACCAGTCTCCACGTGAGAGGTCGTATTCGAAAGAACCGGTTGTAATTCTAGGATTATCACCGACTACGATTTTAGCGCCGAGATAGAACGCCAACGTCGACACTCCATAGATGTAACTGAAATCTGGGGGAATAACGATATCAATGCCAGTGTTCTTCGGCTCTATACCGGCTGGCAAATCGACTGACTCTCCCAATTTGATACGAGGCGGGTACCCACGTAAAGTTGGATAGGACCGTTCACAAGAGGTTGTCTTTAACGAAGAGGAGAGTGCGTTGACTGCCGTTATAATGTCCTCTGGGTCATCCGTCGTGGTGATCGTTCCAGCTGGCTTCTTATGATAGGACCTGACCCCGAATTGAACGGTCGTCTCTTCGGTGAAACTCACCTGAATGGAATCCATTCCCTTCGAAATCGTCGGGTTTCCAGCAAATTTCCAGTATAGCTTTACAGGGGCACTGAAATCCATACTATACTCGCCTATGCCCGGTTCGATTGTCCGGTGAGTTCTGACAGTACAGTCGATTTCCCCGTTAGTACTTCGCAGGTAGACTTCGGGAGACTGGCTCAATGTCAAGCTAGTCGCTTTTACACTGAAAGCTTCGTCGACAGGGTACCTGAATGAATCAACGTTACCCGACCTTGGCGAGACAGACGTATCGGTAAGGATTCTAATTTGCCGCTGTTTCACGTGGTCCTTGATGACCACTCCCGTCGGATTCTCGGTCGTTCGATAGCTTATCTTCATTTCTGGTGACGACCGCGCTCGTCCGCGCCGCGTCGGACGGTGTTCCCACTACTCCCGAATCACGCCAGGCAGATGACCGTGTGAATCGCGACGCCCAGGAGAGGGAGTCGTTGCCCATCGATTCCACGTCCGGTCGATCGCCAGTCGATGCTGCGTGCCAGTCGAGTGTATACCTACAGGGTACAGTTAGGACCACTTAAATTTCTGGTCAAAGATGATGTGTTTGAGACAACACTCGGTAGCACGTCGGAGAGGAAGGAACTGGCCGGGTCAGTCGTCGCCGAGCGCGTCCGCGACGACCTCCAGCGTGTGCCGGACGTCGTAGCCACTGCCGTGTTCCATCTGCATGGCGCAGGTCGGGCACTCGGTCAGTCCGGTCTCTGCGGGGGCGTCCTCCATGTGGTCGAACATCTCCTCACCGATAGCCATCGAGGCGTCGTAGTTCTCCTCCTTCCAGCCATAGGTGCCGGAGATGCCGGAGCAGGATTCGCCCACGTCGTGGGCGTCGACGCCCTCGACGTTACCGAGAACCTCCACGGCCTGCCCGTCGAGGCCCTGGTTGCGGGCGTGGCAGGGGGCGTGGTAGGCGAGGTCGTCGAACTCGCCGTCGTAGTCGTCGGTCTGGGCGAGTTCGCCCTCGAGGTCCTCGAAGGTGCGCAGGTACTCGACCGCGTCGTAGGTGTGGGCGGCGACGCGCTCGGTGTCCTCGAAGTCGAACAGTTCGGGGTACTCCTGTCGCAGCGCCATCGAGCAGGAGGTGCACGAGCAGACGACGTCGTAGCCGTCGTCGACGAGATCGGCGAAGGTCTCGACGTTGAACTTGGCGGCGCGGTGGGCGTCGTCGAGCATCCCGTTGGCGAACATGGGCGTGCCAGAGCAGCGCTGTTCCGGAACCCTGACCTCGTAGCCAAAGTGCTCGAACGCCTGCACGAGGGATTTGCCGACCTCGGGGGTGTTGTAGTTCGCGTAGTCGCCGTGGAAGTACGCGATGCGCCTGTCCTCGCTCTGGACCTGTGCGCCGCCGCGCTTGTCGAACCACTCGCGGAAGGTCTCGGTGGCGAACTCGGGGAAGTCACGCTCGGCGGTGATACCGAGCAGTTTCTCGTTGACCTTCTGGACGAGGGAGTTCCCCATCATGAAGTTCGTGAGCCGGGGGAACATCGAGCCGAGCTTGCCGAGGCGGCCGTAGTTCGCGAGGATGCGGTTGCGGATGTACTCCCGCGAGAAGGTGTCGAGGTGCTCGTCGACGTACTCGGCGCGGGCCGTGTTGTGCATCTGGCTGAGGGGCACGTCGGCGGGGCAGGCGCCGTCACAGCGCATGCAGTTCGAGCACTTCATCACCGACTTGTCGATGTCGGCGTCCTCCTTCTGTTTGAGCCGCCACTGTTCGGGCCCCTGGAACTTCGGGCCGGGGAACTCGTCGTCGACCTCGGCCACGGGGCACGAGGTATCGCACGTCGAGCACTTGTAGCAGCTGTCGGCCCCCGGGCGGAGGTCGGCCTCGCCCTCGGGGAACACCTGTATCGGTTCGAACTCGTCGTCGCCGGTTGTCGTGTCGTCAGTACTCATGTGTGTCCTCCTGCCCGCGTGCCGGCGAGCCAGCCGGTCGCGAGCGAGATACCGCTACCGGAGAGCTCCATCGCGAAGTCCGCCCCGCCGACGACGCTGCCGGCGGCGCGGAGGTTCTCGTAGGCGACCGCCCCGTCCGCGTCGAGCGGGCGGCCGTCCTCGTCGATTCGCACCCCGAACCGGGCGAACGCGTGGTCGCCGAAGGCGGCCTCGGCGGACCAGTCGTACCGGTCTTCGGGGTGGGGGACGTGCAGGCCGAACAGGGGCTCGCGGACCGACTCGCGGTCGGTCTCGATGCCCCTGCCGACCAGGCCGCCCGTCGCGAGCACGACCTGGTCGGGGTAGTGCGGGATGGCGGCGCCGTTTCGGTCCATCTCGAGCACGTCGATCCGTCCGTCCTCGGCCTCGAAGCCGACCATCGGGCAGCCGGTCGTGACGGCGACGCCGGCGTCGCGCAGGGCCGACCGCATCGTGTCGCGCAGGCGCATCCCGGGCAGGCTCGGCGGGCCTGTGGGCACCTCGAACACCGGGACGCCGAGCGCCTTCGACAGCGAGTCGACGACGGGCCCGGGGTGCTCACCGAGGACGGCCGGGAAGCCGACGCGGTCGGCGCCGGCGTCCTCGAGGTGGGGTTCGACGGTGCGCGCGAGGTCGCCGCGGACGCCGCCGTCCTCCGCGAGGAGTCTGGCGAGGCGGGTCGGCTTCACGTCGTCGCGTAGGTCGACGGGGAACGAGATCTCGACGCCCGTCACGTCGCCCGGGACCGTCTCGTCGAGTTGCCGGGCGGCCAGTGGGGCGTCGAAGTCGGGGTCGGCCTCGAAACTGACGAGCAGGGTGGCGCGTCCGTCGCCCGCGAGGCCGGCCGCCATGCTCTGCGGGTATCTGAAGGTGGGCTTGACCGTCCCCTGCGTGGTCGGCACGAGGACGTTCCGGTCGTCCTCGCTGCCGCGGTAGGCGTCGCCGGTCACCTCGTCGAAGAGCGCGAAGCCCTCTCGGATGGCCTCCTCGCCGGCGATGGTGTAGGGGTGCTCCTCGGGGAGGCTGTCGAGCCCTTCGAATGGGTCGGCGAGCAGGTCGCCGTCACCGCCCGCGTACCCGAGGCAGTCCGCGAGGCCGGACGCCTGGCGCATCGTGCTCTCCTTCGCGGAGACGAGGCGGACGTCCGCGCCGGTCTTCGCGGCGGCGAGCGCGGCGGTCGAGCCGGCGAGGCCGCCGCCGACGACGAGCACGTCGTCCGCGATCATCGGTCGGCACCTCCGCGACCGAAGGCGTCCCAGTCCACGTCGTCGGGGTCGTGCTCGTGCCCGCGGTTCCACGTGGTGGCGTGCATCGCGTGGTTGAGCATCGCCTGCTCCAGTTGCTCGCCCCAGAGGGCGTGGCGCTCACCCTTCCAGCGCTCCTGCCAGAGTTCGTCGAGGGCCGCGTCGGCCTTCCCGGCGTCGTACTCGGGGTGGAGTTCGTTCGCGACGCGGTGACAGCACATCCCGCCCTGGCAGTTCCCCATCGAGGCGCGGGTGCGGATGCGCACCGCGTTGAGGTCGGTCCCGGACTGGGCGATGGCGTCCTGCACCTCGGCGCGCGTGACGGCCTCGCACTCGCAGAGCACCGGGTTCGGGTCGGTCCCAGAGAGGACCTCGTCGGCGCGCGAGCCGAGGCGTTCCTTGCTCCGGCGCGCGACCGGGGAGCGCAGCCCGTAGGCGTTCATCCCCTGGTCGAGGCGCTCGGGGTCCTCGCTGCCGGGGAGGGGCACGTCCGCGGTCTGGCAGGAGGCGCGGACGCCCAGTTTGTCGCAGACGTGGTCGGCCACGTCCTCGGCCATCATGCGGTAGGTGGTGAACTTCCCGCCGACGACGCTGGTCAGGCCGTCGAGGTCGTCGCGGTCCTCGTGGTCGAGCAGGAAGAAGTCGCGCGTGATGTCGGTCGGGTCGGTCGTCCCGGTGTCCGGCGGTTCGTACAGCGGGCGGACGCCCCAGAACGACCGGACGGTCCGGGCGTCCGAGAGGATGGGGACGAGCTTCGACAGCTCGTCGATCATCTTGTCGACCTCCCAGCCCTCCTCGGGGTAGTCCTCGGGGTCCGAGACCTCCTCGTCGGTGGTGCCGAGGATGGCCGTCGTCTCGTGCGGGACGACGATGTCGGCGTCGCCCTTGGGTTTGCAGCGGTTGATGACCGTGTCGACCTGCCGGACGTTCATCACGACCATCACGCCCTTCGAGGGGCGGACCTCCACGTCGACGCCGGCCATCTCGCCGATGCGGCCCGCCCACGCCCCCGTCGCGTTGACGACGTAGTCGGCGTGGATGTCCTCCTCGCGCCCGGGCAGGCCGTGTTCGCGCTTGCCCGGCCCGGACTCGTGTTTGACCCGGGCGCCCGTCACGCGGTCGCCGTCGGTCAGCAGGTCGACGACCTTGGCGTGGGTCTCGACGCGCCCGCCGTGGTCCTCCGCGGAGATGGCGTTCGCGACGCAGAGCCGGAACGGGTCGACCGCCCCGTCCGGGACCTGGATGGCCCGGTCGATGTCCTTCGCGAGGTACGGTTCGACCTCGCGGGCCTCCTGGTTCGAGAGGACCTCCGTGGGGATGCCACAGTCCTCACAGCCCTGTAGCTTCTCCTCGAAGTACTCCTCCGTATCCTCGGGGCGTTTCACGAACATGCCACCGGTCATCTCGACGCAGTGGCTCGCGATGTCCCGGAGGACGCGATTCTCCTCGATGCACTCCGTCGCACTCGCCTGGTCGGCGACGGCGTATCGGCCGCCGCTGTGAAGCAGGCCGTGCATCCGGCCCGTCGTCCCGTGGGTCAGGTTGCCCTGCTCGACGAGTGTCACGTCGAGTCCACGCATGGCGAGGTCGCGGGCGATACCGGTACCCGTCGAGCCGCCGCCGATGACCAGGACGTCTGTTCTCGATGCCATTCGGTTGTCCCAACTCAGGAGCGTAGCTACTTTATTTTTTACCCTGTACCCGGCACCCTCCAGTAATTTCCGACTCGGTCGGTCGCGGTTCAGGTAAAACTCGCCATAGTTTCCTGTTCACGCCCGCTAAGTATCGGATTGCAGACGAGTGGCACCGGGTTTTATCATGATGGACCATACACTTTACTGGCAGTGGCCGACCCCCAGTAAACTACGGTCGGCCGGCACAGGGTAAACCATGGCAGACAAAACCTACGTTGGCGCGATAGACCAGGGGACGACAGGGACTCGATTCATGGTGTTCGACCACAGCGGGCAGGTGGTCGCGAACGCCTACGAGAAGCACGAACAGATCTACCCGGAACCGGGGTGGGTCGAGCACGACCCGATGGAGATCTGGGAGAACACGAAGGAGGTCGTGACCCGGGCGCTCGCAGAGGCGGGCGTCGAACCGGAGCAGCTCGAGGCACTCGGCATCACGAACCAGCGCGAGACGACGCTCATCTGGGACCCCGAGACGGGCAAGCCCATCCACAACGCGCTCGTCTGGCAGGACCGCCGGACGACCGACCGCGTCGAGGAGCTCCAGGCTGAGGACAAGGTCGAGTGGATCCGCGAGAAGACCGGCCTCGAGGCCGACGCGTACTTCTCCGCGACCAAGGCCGAGTGGCTCCTCGACAACGCCGACCCCATCAAGATGGAGCGCACGCGGCCCCAGGATATCCGCGACCGTGCCGAGGAGGGGGAGCTCCGGATGGGGACCATCGACTCGTGGCTCATCTACAAGCTCACGGGCAACCACATCACCGACGTCACGAACGCCTCCCGGACCATGCTCTACAACATCCGGGAGATGGAGTGGGACGACGAACTCCTCGACGAGTTCGACGTCCCGGCGGGGCTCCTGCCGGAGGTCCGGCCGTCGAGCGACGAGAACACCTACGGGACGACCGACGCCGAGGGCTTCCTCGGGGCGGAGGTCCCCGTCGCGGGAGCGCTGGGTGACCAGCAGGCCGCGCTGTTCGGCCAGACCTGTTTCGACGAGGGTGACGCGAAGAACACCTACGGGACGGGCTCGTTCTTCCTGATGAACACCGGCGAGGAGGCCGTCACCAGCGACCACGGCCTGCTCACGACCATCGGCTTCCAGCGCTCGGGCGAACCCGTCCAGTACGCGCTCGAGGGCGCCATCTTCATCACGGGTGCCGCCATCGAGTGGCTGGAGGACGTCGACCTCATCGACGACCCGGCCGAAACCGCCGAGCTGGCCCGCAGCGTCGACTCGACCGACGGCGTCTACGTCGTCCCGGCGTTCACCGGCCTCGGTGCGCCCCACTGGGACGGGCGCGCACGCGGGACCATCGTCGGGATGACCCGTGGCACCCGTCGCGAGCACATCGTCCGTGCGACGCTCGAATCCATCGCCTACCAGACCCGCGACGTGGCGGAGGCGATGGAGGCCGACTCCGGCATCGAGATGAACCGGCTCCGCGTCGACGGCGGGGCGGTCAAGAACAACTTCCTCTGCCAGCTCCAGTCCGACATCATCGACACGGAGATCGCCCGGCCGGAGGTCGACGAGACGACCGCCCTGGGCTCGGCCTACGCGGCCGGCCTCGCCGTCGGCTACTGGGACACCGTCGACGAGCTGCGCGACAACTGGCAGGTCGACCGCGAGTTCAGCCCGGACGCCGACGAGGCGGAGATGGACCGCAAGTTCGGCCGCTGGCACGACGCCGTCGAGCGCTCGCTCGACTGGGCGAAGGACGGTGGTGACTGACGATGGGGGTCGAGGCAGTCATCGAGGCGCTCGCCCAACCTGAACTGTGGATCGCCGCCTTCGCCGGCGGCGCGTTCGGGGCCGCACTCGGCGCACTCCCGGCGTTCATCTTCACGGGCTTCATGGTCATCGTGGGCGAGGCCGCCAACATCCTGAAGGCTGAACTCGCCGGCGCGGGCGTCATCGCCTCCGACGCGTTCACCCTCGGCATCACGGGTAGCATCGCGTTCGGCCCCGTCTTCGGGCCGCACGTCTCCTTCGCCGGTGGCGCGGCCGCGGCCGCCTACGCCGCCCGCAAGGGGTACATGGACACCGGCTTCGACTACCACGAGGCCAAGAACATCGCCCACGCGCTCGGGACGAAGCCCGACGTGCTCGCGGTCGGTGGTGTCTTCGGCATCCTCGGGATGCTCGTCCGGCAGGTCTCCTTCGGCTTCGCGATGCCGTGGGACCCCATCGCCATGGGCGTCGTCCTGTCGGCCGTCTTCCACCGGCTCATCCTCGGCTACTCCATCATCGGCAAGGTCCGGAGTTCGAGCATCTTCGACATGGGGCCGTTCAAGGCCGAGGAGATGCGCCAGACCGCAGAGGGCGGTGAGGTCGTCGCCGACGGCGGCACCGCCGTCGCGAAGGAGCGCCTGAAGGTCGAGCCGTGGCTCCCGCACCAGTACGAGTGGAGCGGGGTCGCGATGATCGGCCTCACGGTCGGCATCCTGGCGGCCTACATCGCGGTCACGACGGGGAGTTACTTCCTCGCGTTCGGCATCAGCGCGGCCAGTCTGGTGTTCCTGAACTGCGGCGTCGAGCAGATTCCCGTCACGCACCACATCTCGCTGCCCGCGAGCACGGCCGCGCTCGCCATCGTCCCGGCAGCAGAGGCCGTGCCGATGCTCCCGGCGCTGGCCATCGGCGCCGCCTTCGGCATCAGTGGCGCACTCACCGGTGAGGTCGTCCAGCGCGTGTTCTACGCGCACTCGGACACGCACTTCGACCCGCCGGCAGCAGCGATCGTCGTGAACACGTTCTTCATCGCGGTGCTGGCGATGGCGGGCGTGCTGCCCCAGGCCGGCTGGGTGCCGCTCCCCTGACCGTTCTGGGCAGGCGATTTTTATTTCCGACTCCCATACGACCGCAGTGAGACCAGCATTTCACATACGATACCCACAAGAATGGATCTGAAGACGCGGATACGTCGCCGCCAGCGGAACGGCACCGATGCGCCCATCATCCTCGAGTACGACGCCATCAGCCCGGTCGTCCACATGGAGGAACCGACGGGCCGCGGGCCGGTCATGGAGCGATTGCTCGACTACCTGGACCCGGTCTTCGACCGCGACCTCCCGATGAACGCCTACGTCTGGGGACCCGCCGGTTCGGGGAAGTCGGCCGTCCTCACCTCGCTCACGACCTCGCTCGACCGCCTCATCTCCCAGTCGCGGTCCGTCATCCACACCACGACCCGGGCCCAGACCGCGCCGGCCCCGACGTTCGTCTACGTCGACGCCCGGCAGGCGAACACCGACCTCGGGCTGTACCACGCCGTCCTCGACAGCATCCTCGACGAATCGGTCCCGAAGAAGGGCGTCGGGAGCGACGCGCTCCGGTCCCGGCTCGCGGACCTGCTGTCCGGCTCCCGCCAGAACGCGGTCGTCACCGTCGACCACGTCGGCGAACCCGGCACGCTCTCGCTCGCATCGCTCGCAGAGACCTTCGGGCACTTCGAGGACTCGCTGGCGTGGATCGCGGTCGGGCGCGACGCACCCGGCGACCTCCCGGCGGACGCGTGCCCGCCCGAGCACATCGAGATTCCGGCGTACGAACGCCACGCGCTCGTCGACGTCCTCACCGGTCGGGCGTCGGATGGCCTCGCCAGACAGGCCATCGAACACGGGCAGGTGCGGCGACTCGCGGACTGGGCGGACGGTGACGCCCACGACGCACTCGCCGGCCTGTTCAGTGCGGCCCACCTCGCGACCGTGGCGGGCCACGACCACATCCGGGAACGCGACCTCGAAGGCGGGATGGACGCGGTTCCACGCCCGTCGGTCTCGCTCGGGCGCGTGCTGACGCTCCCGGCGAACCGACAGCTCGTGCTCAGACAGCTGCTCGAACTCGACGAGACGGCGGCAGCGTCGGTCAGCGACGCCGCCGAGGCCATCGCGTCCGCGCCGGACGTGGACCTCTCGGCCGCGACCGTCAAGCGGTTCCTCTACGAACTCGCCGAGGCAGGCATCACCGAGCGCGTGCGGGCGGACCAGGCCGCCGACCGCGCGGGCCGACCGCCGAGTCGACTGGAGCCACGGTTCGCGACACTCGTGTTCAGGCGGCTGTACGACCTGCAGAACGAGTGAGTCCCTTCTACTGACCACCGTCTTCCGACCGGGAGCGTGAACGATTTAGGCCACCTGCCCCGAGCACAGGTATGACCGAACTCCCCCCACTCGTCCTCGACATCGACGGGACGCTCACGCGCCCCGACCACGGGCTCGACCCCCGTGTGTTCGACCCCATCCGCGACTGGCCCGCGCCGGTCGTCATCGCCACCGGGAAGGCGTTCCCCTACCCGGTCGCGCTCTGCCAGTTCATCGGCATCGAGGAGCGCGTCATCGCGGAGAACGGCGGCATCGGCTTCGTCGACGACGAGGTGCTCGTCCACGGCGACGGCGAGTCCGCGACCGCCGCGGTCGAGGCGTTCACCGAGAACGGCGGCGACCTCGGCTGGGGGCGCTCGGACCTCGTGAACCGCTGGCGCGAGACCGAGGTGGCCATCCGGCGCGACGCCGACGAGGAGTTGCTCCGACGCATCGCGACCGACCACGGCGTCGAGGTCGTCGATACCGGCTACGCGTTCCACGTCAAACAGGGCGACATGTCCAAGGGCCTGTTGCTGGAGGCGGTCGCCCCGCGGCTGGGGTACGAGCCGGCTGACTTCGTGGCCATCGGCGACTCCGAGAACGACGTGTCCACGTTCGAGCGCGTCGGCCGGAGCTACGCGACCGCGAACGCCGACGAGGCCGCGAAGGCGGCCGCCGACGTGGTCCTGGAGGGGGCTCACGCGACCGGGACGCTGGCGGCGCTCTCCTCGCTTCGGCAGTCGTAGGAGCAGGCGCGGTACCTTTCGCGATTGGGTGAGAACGAGTGCGGGGACCTGTCCGGGGACCGGTCGTCAGGGCATGGAGACGCCGCGGCGGGCGAGGAACTGGCTCGCCCGTTTTATCTCGACCGGGCTACCGACCAGCCGGCAGTGGCTCCCTTCGTCGAGGATGGTGAGTACGAACTCCTCGTCCAGGTCCTGTCGCACCTCTGTCAGGGCGTCGTCGGGGATCACGATCTGGGTGCTGTCACGGAGCTGCGACGGGTCTGGCATGCCTCGTTTCCGCCGTCTCGGCCGTTAGATATTAATGCACCGAAGTGTTCGGACCCACGGCTCGTGGGGACGCGTCCCACGACGCGCCACGACGCGAGTGGACAGGTTTTTCGGTGCAGACAGCGGACGTATCACCAAATGGGGCTGAAAGAGGAGATCGAGGAGATCGAAGAGGAGATAGCCAACACGCCCTACAACAAGTCGACGGAGGCCCACATCGGCCGGCTGAAGTCGAAGCTCGCACAGAAGAAGGAGAAACTGGAGAAGCAACAGTCGGGTAGCGGTGGCGGCCAGGGCTACGCCGTCGAGAAGCACGGCGACGCCTCGGTCGCCCTCGTCGGCTTCCCCAGCGTCGGGAAGTCCACGCTCATCAACGCGATGACCAACGCCGACTCCGAGACCGGCGAGTACGAGTTCACGACGCTGACGGTCAACCCCGGCATGGTCGACATCAAGGGCGCGGACATCCAGCTCCTCGACGTCCCCGGCCTCATCGAGGGCGCCGCGGAGGGCCGCGGTGGCGGGAAGGAGGTCCTCTCGGTCGTCCGCAGCGCCGACCTCCTCGTGTTCGTCCTCTCCGTGTTCGAGATCGAGCAGTACGACCGCCTCCGCGAGGAGCTCTACAACAACAAGATCCGCATCGACCAGAAGCCCCCGCGGGTCACCATCCGCAAGAAGATCAAGGACGGCATCAAGGTCACCTCCACGGTCGACCAGCCGATGGACGAGGACACCATCAAGCAGGTGCTGCGCGAGCACGGCTACGTCAACGCCGACGTCAACCTCGGCGAGGAACTCGACATCGACCGGCTCATCGACGGCATCATGGACAACCGCGTGTACACGCCCTCCATCGTCACCGTCAACAAGGCCGACCTCATCGACCCCGACTACAAGAGCCACGTCGACGAGGAACTCCGGAAGCGCGACCTCGACCCGGAGAAGGTGACGTTCATCTCGGCCGTCGAGGAGAAGGGCCTCGACGCGCTGAAAGAGCGCATCTGGGAGAACCTCGGGCTCATCCGCGTCTACATGGACAAGCCCGGCCGCGGCGTCGACTGGGAGGAACCCCTCGTCGTCCCCGAGGGCTCGACCATCGAGGACGCCCTGCCCGAACTCGGCGGGGACATCGAGAACCGCTTCCGGTTCGCCCGCATCCGTGGCCCGAGTGCGAAACACGACGGCCAGCAGGTCGGCAAGGAACACGTCCTCCAGGACGAGGACGTGCTGAAGCTCATCCTCCGCAAGTGACCGCCCGCGACACCGCTGGCTCCCGGGCCGCTCTCGGCCGGGTCGGCGCCATCCTCCTCGTGTTCCTGTGCCCCTGGGCGGTCGTTCTCGCCAACGGCGAACTCACGGCCGTCCTCCCCTTCGCCCTGTTCGACCCACAGCCGTTCCACCTCACCCTGCTGCAGGACTACCTGTTCCGGTTCACCGGCGGGTTCGCGAGCCTCCCACCCTTCCTCCAGGCGTGGCCACTCGCGACGCTCGCACTCCTCGCGGCGCTGGCCGCCGCCGTGGCTGCGTATGCGACCGGCCGCGAGGACCCTCGCGTGACGGGGGGCCTCCTCGTACTCGCGGGCATCACGAGCTTCCGGCTCGCCTTCGGCTTCCTCGCCCGGCCGAACCAGACCGCCATCCCGGTCGGTGGCTTCGTCGCCATCGTGCTCGCGTGGTGGCTGTACTGGCCGCTGGTTCGGAGGCAGTTCGTAGGATAGTTCATCACGCACGCGTGGGCGCGGTCCGGGTTCGCTTATCGCTCCTCCTCCAGTTCGATGCGCACCACCACGGTGTCACCGAGGCCCGCCGCCAGTTCCTCGACCGACGGGACCCTCTCGCCCTCGATGGCGATGGCCAGCCGGCTCACCTTGTCCAGCCCGTGGCGGTCGATGAACCCCCGGACGTACTCGGCGACCGCCTCGTCGTCCTCGATGACGGTGGCCGTGGCATCGCGTCGCTCCCCCCTGAGCCGTACCGTCACCGGTGCCCCACCTCGGAGATTCTTCCACCAGACGCGGTCGGTCTGGGAGGTGACGTAGAGGTCGCCGTTCAGTTCCTCGTACGCCACCGGCGTCGTGTACTGGGTCCCGCTCTTGCGCCCGGTGAAGGTCAGGAGCAACAGGGTGTCGCTCAGGAGTCCGTGCAGCGGGGACCGGAGCAGCAACTTCAGCAGTGGATTCACGAGGTACTCGAACACCGGTTTCGGGAGCGGCGGGCCACGAGTCTCGATCCGCCCTGTGGACTGCTGGCTGTCCGGTTCGCTCATGTTCTCAGATACCGGACGAGGCCGCATATCTCTTCCCGCGGGGGGTCGGGCGATGGTTCGGTTCCCGTCCCCGGGTACCCCGTCTGGCCTTCGTGTTCCGGTACCCATATGCGGCCCATCGACGTATCCCCGCCCATGTCAGCGACGCTCGACCACACGATGATGCGTGTCGAAGACCTGGAGGCCTCGCTCGACTGGTACCAGACACACCTGGACTACGAGGAGAAGGGTCGCTGGGAGGCGGACACCTTCACCAACGTCTACCTCGGCCCCGAGGACATGCACGACGCCGGTGCGACCCTCGAACTCACCTACAACCACGACGACCGTACCTACGAGATGGGCGACGCGTGGGGTCACATCGCGGTCCGCGTCGACGACGTCTACGACGCCTACGACGAACTCATGGCCCAGGGCGTCGAGGACTACCGCGACCCCGACTCCTGCGGCGGCTCCTACGCCTTCGTGACAGACCCCGACGGCCACGAGGTCGAGATCGTCGAGCGCGACTACGGCGCGAGGTGGAGCATCGACCACACCATGGTCCGTGTCGAGGACGCCGACGCCGCCATCGGCTGGTGGAGCCGCAAGTTCGACTACGACCTCGTCCGTCGCTCCGAACTCGACACGTTCGCGCTCTACTTCATGAAGCCCGGCGACGCACCCGAGGAGGCGATGACGATGGAGCTGACCTACAACTACGACGGTCGCTCCTACGACCAGGGCGACTCCTGGGGCCACGTCTGCGTGCGCGTGGACGACCTCGACGACGCCTGGGACGACCTGATGACCCGTGACGCCGCCGACTACCGCGACCCCGCGAGCTGTGACGACATGTACGCGTTCACGAAGACCAACGACGGTCACGAGGTCGAGCTTCTGGAACGCGAGTGATAACTCGAATTCGACTCAATCGGTGCGTGACGGCCTCAACACACTGATTCTATCTGTTTCTCGGCAATCCGATTGCGAACTACTTTAAGTATCTTGTGTCGGTGACGACGATTGCGACGCCAGAGCCGAAACCCGGCGAAAGCACGTCTGCAGGGGTGTGAGACGTGTTCGCATCACCACGGCTTCACCACAAAGCATTTATAACAATGGTCCGTGGCTTATTGATGTACCCCTACCCATGGTGACAGTACCGAGTACACCCGGTCGCCCCCCACAGGCGTCGGGTGCGAAAGGTGATGTCGCCGCCGAAACGAACCTACATTACAACCTATGACAGGAAACAAAGACAAAGCACGCAGCATTCTGCTGGCGGCGCTGATGGTCACGTCCGTCTTCGCGGGCGTCATCGCGTTCTCCGGTAGTGCGGCTGCGGACTCGACACTCGCGCCTTCGGTAAACAGCGCGGTCGAGTACGACGACGGTGGTACGTCCACCATCGAGATTGCACTCTCTGAAGCATCGAATTCCAGCCTCAGTCCGAACATCACCGTCACGAAGAACGGTAACGATGTCACTGGCGACTACAACGTTGACGCTACCGACGACGGTACGACGGGTACCCTCGTCCTTACGTCGACCACCGAAGACATCGACCCGACGGACACCCTTACGGTGACCATCGAGTCGGCTGACTACACGACGGGCACCTACACGCTCGGCGACGTCAGCCCGACCATCACCAGCTACACGGTCAACGCTGGTACCTCGGGCCAGAACTTCTACGCCGGTGGCAAGGTCGCGTTCATCGCGAACCAGACCGACACCGGTCTGGACGTCACGAAGGACGGTTCCGTCATCTTCAACGGTTCCACTGGTGCGAACAGCTCCACGTACGTGTTCAACACGGCTAACCGTAACGTCTCGGCGACCTACGGCTTCACGGTCTACGAGAACGGCTTCGAGAACTCCACGACCTTCGACCTGCGCGAGCTCACGCTCGACGCATCCGCCGACGACACGTCCATCACGACCGACGACTCCCTGACGGTCTCCGTCAGCGAGAACCGCGGTGGTGCGACGGTCCAGGGTGTCCTCCTGGACTCCAACGGCGACGAGGTCTCCTCGCAGGACGTCACGCTCGACGGCTCCGGTGAGGCTACCTTCGACTTCGGTACTCAGGACGCCGGCAACTACACGGTCGAAGTGACCGACGTCCAGACGGGCAAGTCCCTGACGACCGACACCATCGTGGTCGACGAGGCCGCGACCGGTGAGGTCAGCTTCGCCCAGAGTATCTACACCGACGAGATCGGTGACGTCGCTGACATCACCGTCAACTTCCAGAACACCGACTCCGCTGTCGTCCACATCGGTAGCGACGAGGCTGGCTACGAGGCCAACCTGACCGTCGTTGACGAGGACGGCGACGGCGAGGCGACCGTTCAGGTCAACACGTTCCTGCTCGGTGACACCGGTAACACGTCCGCTGCCTTCACCGCAGCAGGCGACGACACCGTTGCGAACCCGGAACAGGACGGCCTCGGTGGCAGCCTCATCGACACCGGTGACTACGACGTTGAGGTCCTGAAGGGCGACAGCGACAACTACGGCGACGACGCCGAGGCTGTCGCTACCCTGAACATCCGCGACCGCACGACCGACAACCTCCGCACGTGGACGGCCCCGCAGGGCGCGTCCGTCTCGGATGTCTCCGACATCCTCGCAGCCGTTGAGGACGGCACCATCACGCAGGACAGCTCCATCGCCGCTGGCGACGTCCTGATCCACGAGCTCGAGGCCTCCGGTCTCGAGGGTGTTACCGCCACGCAGGGCGGTCCGAACACCTCCGCTCAGTTCTTCAACGTGACCTCCAACACGAGCGCATCGCTCGCGGTCACGCAGACGAACCCCGGTCAGAACCGCCAGCCGCGCATGATCGAACTCGGCGCTGACAACACGACCGTCATCGCCGACGCTGACAACGAGACGTACTACCTCATCACCCCGACGGACGGCCTTCAGGCCAACCGCAGCGGGAACTGGGAATCGGTCCAGGCTGGTGACGAGTACGAGGCCAACTTCACCGTCGGTGAAGGCGTCCTCGCCAGCTCCGACCAGACCGTCACGACCGAGTTCGAGGTCGAGGAAGTCGACGTGACCCTCGACAAGAACGCGAACGACGAGGTCATCGTCTCCTCCGCCACGAACCAGAGCATCTCCGGGACCAGCACGCTCGCTGCTGGCTCCGAGGTCACGGTCCGTGTCAACAGTGACGACCAGAACGAGCCGTTCCTGAAGCCGGGCACGGCAACGGTCTCCAGCGACGGTACCTGGAGCCTTGAGCTCGACTTCAGCGACGTGCCTGCTGGTACGAACTACACGGTCTCCGTCCGCTACGACGGCAGCCAGTACGACTCCGCTGAGGGTCAGGTCGCTGAATCGGACCAGACCACGACGACGCAGCCGCCGACGACGACCACGACGCAGCCGCCGACGACGACCACGACGCAGCCGCCGACCACGACTACGACGGCTCCGCCGACGACCACGACGACCGAGCCGCCGACCACGACCACCACGTCCGGTGGCGACGGTGGTGACGGCGACGGTAACGGTGGTCAGCCCGGCTTCGGCATCGGCGTCGCGCTCGTCGCGCTCGTCGCTGCTGCGCTGCTCGCGGTCCGCCGCCAGAACTAATCGCTAACTAACCGGACCTCGTCCGGTCCTTGACGCACTCCGCTTTCTTTCGGACGCTACACCACACAGCGACAGCTCTGTGGGGCGATACCGGAGAGAAAGAGACGGTGCGATTCTGGTTCTGCGTCTACGCGTCGAGCAGGTCCTCGGGCGCGCCCGCGAGGTCGCGCAGGGCGTCGGCCTCGATGAGGTGGAGCTCGCCGGGAATCACGAGCAGGTGGAGCGGGTCGCCGAACTCGCGGTCGGCGAGCGCCGAGAGCCGGTCCGCGGCGACGAGCGGGTCGGGACTGCCGGCGCGGGCGACCACGACGCCGAGCGTGTCCGGGTAGTATTCAGCCAGCAGGGTCGCGGCGTAGTCCGCGGTCATGTACTCCTCGTGGTCGGGGTCGTCGCCGTCGGGGCCGCGGCCGACCTTGATGTCGAGGTAGACCACGGTGTGCAGGCCCTGTTCGCGGTTGGCGTCGATGGTGCGGCGGACGCTCTCGGGCACGTCGTCGCCGCCGTGAGCGTACTCGAAGGGGAGCGTCGTCGCCTTTCCGAAGCGGTAGTTCTGCAGGCCGGTGAGCGAGCTGGTGGCGGTCTGGGCGGTCGTCCCGTGGACGATGCGGGTGTCGATGCCGCGCTCCTGGGCGCGCAGGCGGAGGTCGACGTGGGTGGTCGAGATCATCGTGTCGCCGGCGGTCAGGAACGCCACGTCTTCGGACTCGGCAGCGTCGAGGATGTCCTCGGGGTGCTGTTCGACGCCGGGTCGGTCGCGGACCTCGATGTCGATGTCGTGGTAGGCTTCGAGGTCCGCCACGTCGGCACCGATGAGCTTGCTCGTGTAGAACTCCGCGTAGGCCCGGTCGGCGGCCTGGAGGCGCTCCGCCCCTTCGACGGTGATGGAGCGCTCGTCGTACAGGCCGAGGCCGATGAAGGTGAGCATACCGTCCGTAGCGCCATGACGGGCTATAACGTTTCGACCCGTGGGCGCGAGGGGCCACCGCGAAGCGTCAGCGTTAGGACGCCTGCACGGTTCGCACACGATATGAACGTCCCCTGCGTGCGAGTGGAGCGGTCGGCGGGCGAGGCGACGCGCCAGGCCCTCGCCGAGGCGGACCTGCTCTCCGACGAGTACCAGATTTCTGCTGCTGACGGCTGGGTGTACATCCCCGTGACCGACGCGGCCGCGGTCCCGGCCGAGTACGAGGTGGTCGAGTACGACGCCGAGAATCGCCGGACTCCGACGACGCCGGCTGACATCCTCGGCTACGAGCCGAGCCACGAGCGCCTGGGCGACATCGCCATCGTCGACGAGGACGACCCCGAGGTCGCGATGGAGATGGCACGGGCCATCGTCGACTCGGACTTGCCGGTCACGACGGTCGTGAACCGCGCCTCCGAGATTAAGGGCGAGCTTCGCGTCCGGGACTGGGACGTGCTCGTCGGCGAGGACACGGAGACGGTCCACCGCGAGTACGGCACCGAGTTCGCGCTGGACATCGCCGAGGTGTACTTCTCGCCCCGGCTCGCGACCGAGCGCCACCGCGTCGTCGAGCAGGTCCAGCCCGGCGAGCACGTCTTCGACATGTTCGCGGGCGTCGGCCCGTTCGCCATCCCGGCCGCGAAGCGCGAGGCAGAGGTCGTCGCCGTCGACCTGAACGAGCGCGCCATCGAGTACCTGCGGGAGAACGCCGAGCGAAACGGCGTGGCTGAGCGCGTGACCGCCATCCAGGGCGACGTGCGCGACGTGGCGGGCGAGTACGAGGGCTGGGCCGACCGCGTCCTGATGAACCTGCCCCACAGCGCCGACGAGTTCGTCGACACCGCGGTCGCACTCGCAGGCGACGAGTGCGTGCTCCACTACTACGACATCCAGCACGAGGACGACCGCTTCGGCCCGGGCGAGCGCGCCATCCGCGCCACCGCCGAACCCGAGTACGACGTGACCGTCGAGACCCGCCAGACCGTCCGGTCGTACGCGCCCCACGAGTACAACGTCTGCCTCGACGTTCGCCTGACGCGGCGGTGATGGTCGAGTCGATTCGCAACCCTTATTGGTATCATCGCAGTACGTGAAGATGCGTTCGAGTGCCCGACGCGGGCCCGAGCGAGTGTACGCCCGCGCCGGTGTAGCTCAGACTGGCTAGAGCGATTCCTTCGTAAGGAATAGGTCGAGGGTTCAAATCCCTCCACCGGCTTACTTCTCCCGCGAACTACGCCGCCGAGCACCTCGTGTGCTCGGCACTCGTGAGCGGGTGAATCAGTGACTGGAGGGATTTGAATCAGCGAGCGACTGCAAGGAGCGAGTGAGGTTCACAATCCGCTCCACCGGCTGTTGCTGCCGAATCGCATTCACGAGCAGAGCCGACTCTCGACTTCGTCCCTGTTCCCAGATTCCCGCCGACACCAGGCGAGTTAGAGAGTACCCTTGCTCGAGGCATCGGGTATCGTCAGCAGACGAAGGGTGAGAGCCGGTGAGAACGAACGGGTTCGCCCGGTTCGTCTCGGGCCGGCAGACGACCGAGAGGCGGCCACCCCGGTAGCACGGAACCTGACAGGATTTCGATGCCGTGGTGTCCGCCTCTGCTCCGCAGTTCAGCGGGGACGGTAATCCGTGGTTGCCATGATTTGTAATGGACAGAGGGCATCAGGGGCATCGACACCCGACTCCACCGGATACCCCTCTAGTCGATGCAATTACCATACTGCCGAGAGTAGTCCCTCGCATGCGAATCAAGACCCTCGTCAGCGACGTGATGCGCCAGACCATCGAGACGGTCTCCGCCGGCGCGACGGTACGGACCTGCGCCGAGCGTCTCCGGGACGCGGACGTCGGCTCGCTGGTCATCACGCGCGACGGTGACCCGGTCGGCATCGTCACGAAGAGCGACCTGGTGAGCCTCATCGCGGATGGGGCGGACCTCACCACACAGACCGCCGACTCGTTCATGTCCTCGCCCGTGGTGACGGTCGACCGGTCCCGGTCGGTCGAGCACGCGGCGTCCCTCCTGCGCGAGGAGGACATCGAACAGCTGGTCGTCACGGAGGGGGAGGCGCTCGTGGGCGTGCTGTCGGTGACGGAGCTGTCGTACTACCTGCCGCGGTTCCAGTACGAGACGACCGTCGAGACGGGCAAGGACTGGGAGTACGCCTACGAGGACCGGGAGAGCCAGGGCCTGAGCGTCGGCGACGTGGTGCGGTTCTCCCAGCGACTGACCGAGGCGGAGGTCGAGGAGTTCGCGTCCCTGAGCGGGGATACGAACCCGTTGCACCTCGACGACGCCTACGCCGAGCAGACCCGGTTCGGCGGCCGGATCGTCCACGGCGCGCTCGTCTCGAGCGTCATCAGCGCGGCCCTCGCGAAGCTCCCGGGACTGGTCATCTACCTCAACCAGAACCTGAGCTTCCGGGGGCCGGTCCACCTCGGCGACCACGTGACCGCCGTCTGCGAGGTGATGGACCGCGTCGGGGAGCGCCGCTATCGCCTCCAGACGGAGGTCTTCGACGACGACGAGGAACTCGTCATCTCGGGCGAGGCGGTCGTCCTCGTCGACGAGGCCCCCGCTGTGGAGCGCTAGGGGAGAGTCAGCGGACGACCGTCACCGGGACGGGCGAGCGCCGGAGGACGGTCTCCGCGACGCTCCCGAGGAAGACCCGCGAGAGCCCACTCCGACCGTGGCTGCCCATGACGACCGCGTCGACGTCGTTGGCGTCGATAAAGCGCAGGATCTCCCGGGCCGGGTTCCCCGTCTCGACGGCCGTGTCGACCGCGATGCCGCGGTCGGCCGCGACCGCTTCCGCCCTGTCGCACAGCTCCGCACCGTGTTCTCTGGCGGCCTCGACGTAGGAGCGCCCCTCGCTGGGACCCTTCGCCTCGGCGAGGTACACCGCCTCCACCGGGTCGACCACGTGCAGGACCGTGATGGCCGCGTCGGGGTAGAGGTCGAGTGCGTACGCGAGCGCCCGGTCACCGAGTGGTGACCCGTCGATGGCGACGAGGACGGTCTGCATGTACAGAGAGAGGACACCATCGCTGATAGGGGAGACGGGAACACTGGCGACGGGGACGGGAGGGAACTTCTTGGTCGTCCGAGGAGTACACCCGGGCGATGCTGCGAGAACTGCTCGGGGACGACGTCGGGGAGTCGGGTCGCTACATCGCGGAGGTCATCTACGGGGCGAACGACGGCATCGTGACGACCTTCGCGGTGGTCTCCGGGGTCGCCGGGGCCGCGCTGGAGCCGCGCATCGTCCTCATCCTCGGCGTCGCGAACCTGCTCGCCGACGGGTTCTCGATGGGGATGAGCAACTTCCTGAGCCGGCGGTCGGAACTCGACTACGCCGAGGCACAGGGCGAGCGCCGGGACGACGACGGCAAGACCCCGGGCCGGACGGCGCTGGCGACGTTCCTCGCGTTCGTGCTCGCGGGCTGGACGCCGCTGTTGCCGTACCTGCTGTCGGCCGCCCCGCTGTTCGAACTCTCCATCGCGATGACGGCGGTGGCGTTCTTCGCGGTCGGGGCGAGTCGGAGTCTGGTCACCGACCGCTCGTGGGTCCTCAACGGCATCGAGATGCTGGTCGTCGGGATGCTGGCCGCGTCGGTTGCCTACGGCGTCGGGAACCTGCTCTCGGGGCTGGCGTAAGCGTCCAGCCCTGCGGCTGGTGGATAGGATGGAGAGAGAAGCGGGAGCGGCTGGCTGTGTTACGTCTCGGTGACGTAGCGGTACGCGCTGAGGCTGAGCATGATGACGGCCGCGACGAGGCCGAGGAAGAACAGCGACACCAGCATGCCGAAGATGGCCTGACTGAAGCCGCCACGCATCCAGCTGAAGAGGTCGTTCGCGACGTCGAGGAGGATCAGCATCACCAGCAGGACTGCCTCGGCGAGGGCGAAGGGCTTGAGCCACGCGTTGCGGGAGAGGAAGCCGTCGTCGGCCTCGTGGGGACTCCGCATCTCGGCGGCGTCAGCCTCGGTTCCAGTGCTCATGTGAACAGTGTACGCGCCCCCACGCAGATAAAAATTGCCTGTTTCTCCCGTCACCGCGGCGAGGCGGAATCGGCGTCCTCGACCGGTGGCTCGGAGGGTTCGACGGTCGTTCGGTCCTCGTGGACCTCGCGCTCCCAGGTCCGACGTTCGTCAGGGTCGGGCGCGCCCGTGTCCGTCTCGGCCTCGACCTTCTCGGTGAGCAGGTCGACGGCCATCTGGTTGGCCCCTTCGGGGATGATGACGTCGGCGTTCTTCTTCGTCGGCGCGACGAACTGCTCGTGCATCGGCTTGACCGTCGAGAGGTACTGGTCGATGACGCCGGCGAGTTCGCGCTCGCGCTCGATGACGTCGCGCCGGATGCGCCGGAGGATACGCACGTCGGCGTCGGTCTCGACGTACACCCGCAGGTCGCACATGTCGATGATGGCCTCGTTGTAGAGCGCGAAGATACCCTCGACGACGATGACGTCGGACGGTTCGACCGTCACCGTCTCCTCCTTGCGGTTGTGGACGGTGAAGTCGTACTGGGGCATCTCGATGGGCTGGCCCATCAACAGCGAGTCGAGCTGGTCGATGAGCAGCTCCCACTCGAAGGCCTCGGGATGGTCGTAGTTGAGCTCCTCGCGTTCTGCCATCGCGAGGTCTGAGTTGTCCTCGTAGTAGTTGTCGAGTGGGATGCGTGTCACGGCCTCGCCGACCGTATCGGCGACCTCGCGGGCGACAGTCGTCTTGCCTGCCCCCGTCCCGCCCGCGATGCCGATGACGAACGTCGGGATGGTCATCGTCCGTACAACGGCCGAACAGGTTTTCAAAGAATCGATTCTGGCCAGCAGCCCCCGAGGTCCGCTCTGCCCGCTGACCGCCGGGTTACTCCCGCCGCGTAAGTGTCGGACAGTCTATATTATATCGGATGCTGGCCTAGTCGCAACCGACCCTGGGACCGGCCCGCGAGCGACCCAGCCGACGCGATGGTCGCGGGCGCGAGCGTGCCGGGACCACGACGATACTATGGCAAGAAAGCATCTGACACGGCGACAGCTCCTGCGGCTGGCGGGCGGTGGCCTGGCGGTCGGGACCCTCACCGGCGCCGGCCAGGCGGCGCCCGTCGCACACGACGGCGAGATGGCGGCGGGCAGTCACCGCATCGCGGACCTGACCCCCGAGGAACCCGAGGACCTGCGGCTGGTCGTCGCCTGGGAGGAGCGCTTCAACGGCCGCGTGGTCGACGCGTACCCGGCCGACCGGACGGGCGTGCAGGCGCCGCTCCTCTCTCGCGCGCAGTACCGGGACCGCTACCCGTCGGTCGACCCGCGGGCCATCGAGGGGGCGTTCCGCGAGCAGTTCCTCGACGTGAACGCACTCTACGGCGCCTCCGGCGACCAGCCACTGCTCGACCTCACGGGCATCCGGCCGGGTGACGAGGGCCAGCTGGACCTGTTCGTCCAGCCGGTCGGCGGGCACGGCATCGTCGGTGTGACCGGGCGACTGCTTCCGGCGACGGCGACAGCGACCGCGACCACCGAATCGGCGACAGCCGAGCCCGAGGGACCCACAGAGAACACCGCACCGGAGTCCGGGCCAGCAGCGACGCCCATGGCGACGGTGCCACTCGCCGACGCGGTCACCGCGAAACTCGTCCAGACCGGCCACGTCGGCGTGGGCGAACGAGCCACGGTCGTCCTCGCGGAGGGGACGCTCCGGGAGGTGCTGGCGGCGGTGGCCGAGCGACCGGTACCACTCGACGGCGACCTCGCGACCCCGACGCTCGACTGCACGACCGACCGGTCGGTCCCCCACGTCCGGCTCACCTGGCAACTCCCCGAGACGGCGACGGTGGCGGCCGACGACGAGGCGCGCTTCGACCTGCGGTTCACGGCGGTTCCGTGCCCGACCGGGACCCGGCCGAGTCTCTCGGTGACGTCGAAGTCCTACGCCCCGCGCGAGGGGGCCCTCGTCTACATCGTCCGCGTCCGGAACGACGGCCCGGGGACCGCCCGGAACGTCCGGGTCGTCCCGCAACGCCCTCCGGGAATCGAAGGCCAGCGGCAGGCCGTCGCCGGCTTCAGTAACTGTCTCGTCGACCAGTACGGCTGGCTCGAGGTGGAGGCCCTGCGGGTCCGTCGAGGCCCCACCGTGGCGATGCTCGCCGAGTTCTCGAAGGGCGACGCCGGCGGTGGCCTGACCTACGACGAGACGTTCGACCCGACCACGGGCGTCTGGCACCTCGGGACCGTCGAACCCGGGCAGGTCTTCGAGTTGCTCCTCTGGCTCCGGGCCGGTCCCTGCGCCCAGGGCGAGGTGTTCCGCAACACCGTCGAGGTCCGGACCGACGACTGGTTCGGCAACCGCCTGCACGACCCGGCGGCCTGGACGGCGACGACCCAGACAAGCCTCTCCTGAGCCCTCCCGGGCTCGCTCTTCGTCCTGTCGCGAACTCGTATCGTCTCGCTGGGGACCATGTGTCTGTGCTAAGCGTGCGCATCCCGTAGTACACGACGTCCGGGGGGACAGACATGACGACGTACCACCGACGGCGACGGCGGTTGCTCGCCCTCCTCGGTGCCGGAGTCGGCACCAGTCTGGGGGGCGGGCGCGCCAGCGCCGCAATCCAGCCGGCAGCACAGCCAGCACGAGCGCAACCAGCACCCAGCGGGGCGCCAGCAGTCGCAGAGACACCGACCGTGGAACTCGCCTGGCAGACGACCCGAAACGGCGTCGTCCAGCCGGGCGGGCAGGCGGCCTTCGTCGACGCGGCGGACGCGTTCGGCTGTGACGGGGGCGGGCCGACGGTCGACTTTACCGGCCTCGCGGCAGGCGACTACGGGTCGGTCTGGCTGAACCTGCGGCTCGTGGGCGGAAAGGGGGCGGCACTCCTGCGGGGCCGGCCCTGCAGAGACGACGGGCCACCAGCCATCGACGCGACGGTCATCCCGATTCAGACCGAGTACGGGGTCGCCCGGCCGATGCCGGGGCAGTTCCCGCTGACGGAGGAACTCGTGCCGAGCGACCTGCTTCCCATGGTCGAGGCGACCGTCGTCCAGATCGGCGACGACGAGGGCACGCCGGTAGAGACCGTCCTCGGAGAGGGGACCATGGAGTCGGTACTGACCGACATCGCGCAGGGTAACCTCTGGGTCGGCGCTGACCCGTCGATTGCGGGAAGTTGCCTCGTCCCGGGAGCGGCCGAGACGGTCCGGGTCGACTGGGCGGTTCCGGACGATGCGAGCCTGCCGGACTGCGAGGACGCGACGCTCGCGGTCGCGCTCGGCGCCGAGGCCATCGCCTGCGAACCGCCCGCGTAGCGACGCCCCGACTCGCTGCTCGCCTCGCCCGCGAACGCGACGCTTACCCGTCCCGACACACAACGACTCGGGTATGACCACCACCAGCGGTCGCTTCCGGGTGCTCGCCAACCCGCGCGAGGACGACGTCTGGACGTTCGTCTCGCTCCCCGAGGACCCCACAGAGCCGACCGAGGACGCCTACGAACTGGTCGACGTGGCCCACGCCGGCCACGGCGACCTCGACGAGACCGTCGCGAACCTCCGGCCGGGCTACGTCGTCGCGGCCGACCTCTCGTGGGCCACCGAGGACCCGACCGTCGAATCGCTCACCGTCGAGAAGCGCACGCTCTACGCCCACGCCGACGGTGTGACCAACCTGTTCGAGGCCGCCCAGGACGCCTGGCAGAACGCCCGCGCCCAGGGCGAGTCGATGGCCTCGCAGGTCACCCGCGACACCGACGGCGCGGTCAACGGCGTGCTCTACGTCTTCGGGGAACCGCCGGGCGCCGGCGACCTCTACGAGGAGTTCGTCTCGGGGCGCCGGCCCATCGAACCCCTCGTGGCCCGGGTGAACGAGAACGAGGAGCCGGGCGACCGCGAGGTGTTCGTACTGCGGCCCGCCGGCGAGGAGTTCGTCGTGGTCTACATCGCGCTGGCGAAAGAGGGCCTGCTCGCCGATACGGTCCGGGACACCTACGACCTGTCGCGGCCGGACGAACCGCTGGCCTGAGCACCGGCCGCCGACACATCCGGTATCCGAGAAGACTTTTGGCCCGTCCGGCCGCGTGCTGTGCTATGTCCATCCCCTCCCGCGCCCGCCGGCCATCCACCGCCTGCCGGTCACATCCTCGCCGGTCACTCTCGCGTCGCTCCCTCCTCGCCACCGTCGGCGCCGGCCTCACGACCGCCCTCGCCGGCTGTTCGCAGTTGTCCTCTTCCACCTCCTGCTCGACCGTCACGCCCGGTGCCGGTGACTGGCCACAGGTCGGCCACGACGCGCGCCACACCGGAGCCGACACCACGCTTCCGGACGTCCCGGCCGGCGGCGTCCACTGGCGCACCGACCTCGGTGACGACCTCGACCCGGCGGGCGTCGCGGTCGACGGCGACAAGGTCGTCGTGGGCGGCCGGCGCGCGCCGAACGCCGGCTTCCTCGGCCAGTGGTCGCTCGGCGACGGGGAGACGCTGGAAACGACAGACCTGGACGCCCGCGTGACCGGCCCGCCCGTGCTGACCGGCGACATTGTCCTCGTCTGCTGCACGGCCCCGGACGGGACGAACACGCTCCGCGCGTACGACCGAGCGTGGAACGAATGGTGGCGCCGTCCTCGCGGCGGCTCCCACGCCCAGCCGACACCTACAGTCGCCGGGTCGACGGTGTACGGTGGCGACAGCGACGGGACGGTCTTCGCACTCGACGCGGCTGACGGTACGCCGCGCTGGGAGCGGACCTTCGGCGACGAGCGACAGGGCGGCGCGGTCCACGCCCCGGTGACGGTCGGGGACGCCGGCGTGTACGTCCCGGTCGCCTCCTCGCGCGAGCAGGGCATCTACTGCCTGTCGCCCGAGGACGGACAGACGAGGTGGCAGCAGGAGTGGGTCGACGTGCAGTCGGTGATGGCGCTGACCGACGACCTGCTCCTGGTCAGCTACCCCTCCTACGAGGTCGCCGCGTTCGACGCCGAGACGGGCGAGCGCCGCTGGTCGACCGGACTGGACAGCCGCCGCATCTCGCCGCCGACCGTCGCCGACGACACCGTCGTCGTCGCGGACGAGACGGGCCTGTACGGCCTCGACGTCGCCACCGGGAAGCGACGCTGGAAGCGCACGACGGACGCGACAGCGTTCGCCAGGCCAGTCGTCGCGGGTGACACCGTCGTCGCCCAGACGACCGATGGCCTGGTCGGCTGTTCGGTATCGACCGGGAAGCGGCGCTGGACTGTCGAGGAGAGCTCCGGCGTCCCGGTCGTGCCCGTCGAGCACGGGTTCGTCTTCAGTCCGGAACCCAATGCGCTCGCCGTCTACACCGGCTGTCGGTCGTGACGGAGGCCGCTCGCCTCGACGTCACGCCTCGAACGCCAGTCGCTGCACCCGCCCGTCCGTGTAGATGACGTAGATCTCCTCGCGGCCGTCGTCGTCCGTGTCGGCCAGCACCGGGTGCGCGAGCACGTCCACGTCGCGGCCGTGGCTCGCCAGCACGTCGCCCGAGTCCGGCGCGACGACCGAGACGCCGCCGTCGTTGCTCGCGACCACGAGTTCGGCCGTGCCGTCGCCGTCCACGTCGCCCAGCACCGGCGGCGGCATCATGGTGACCTTCTCGGTCTCGACGGTGCTCTCCCACCGGACCGAGCCGTCGCGGCCGTCGAGGGCGACCAGCGAGCCGTCGCCCGCGGTGGCGAAGACGGTCGGGACGCCGTCGACCTCCCCCACGGCGTGGACCGCCGAGAGGAGCTTCCGGTCGTGCTGCCACTCCGGCTCGCCGGTCCGGCCGTCGACCGCGGCGACCTGTCCCTGCTGGGTGCCGACGACGAGTTCGCGGGCCGGGTCCGAATCGAGCTGGCCGGTCGTCATCCAGGTGACCGCGTCCGCGACTGTGGTCTCCCAGACGGCCGCGCCGTCGGCGTCGTAGGCCGCGAGGACGCCGTCCCGGCCCGCGATGGCGACCTCGGTGTGGCCGTCGCCGTCGAGGTCGGCGACGGCGGGCGTCGCCCAGACGTATGTCGAGCGGTTCACCGACCAGACGACCGCGCCGGCCTGCGAGCGCGCCTGGACGAGTCCCCGGACGTCCGCGACCAGCGTCTCCGGGGCGGCGTCGCCGGTGACGTTCGCCACGATAGGCTTCGAGTAGCCGTAGGCCGACAGCGGGTAGCGGTCCTCGACCGTCCCCGTCAGTGGGTCGTAGGCGACGAGGTCTCGCTCGGTCGTCGTCGCGAGGACCGACCGGGCGCCGTCGCCGTCGTGGTCGACCACGGACGGGTCCGCGACCGAGTGGGTGGTGCAGTTCGCGGCGGGGACCGGGTCGCGCCACCGTTCTGTCCCGGTCTCGGCGTCGAGCGCGACGAGGGCGCAGTTGTCGTAGGCGTTGGTCGAACTGACCGGCGCGAAGACCAGTGGCTCGCCGTCGACGACCGCGACCGCCGGCTCGTGGTGGTTGCTCCCGCCCGCGACCGTGGTGTCGCTCGTCCACGCGACCGTGAGGTCGCCGCCCTGGCCGCCGGAGAGGCCGACGTAGGCGACCCCGACGAGGCCGGCGACGATGACGAGCAGGGCGACGAGCGTGCGGGTGCGCATCGTGCTGGCGGTTCGGGACACGCTGGAAAAACGTTGCCCGTCCGCAGCCGCGATTCGACCGGCGAACCAACGGGATTTTGAGGGGTGCGGGCAGACTCGCTGGCAATGAGTCGGCTCACCCGTCTGCTGACCGCCGTGGTGGTCGCGTCGCTGGCGCTCGTCGCGCCGGTCAGCGCCCACGGGAACACGTCGGTCGCGCCGCCGATTCCCCCGATGCTGCTGTTCCTGGGGGCCGGCGGTGCCGTCCTGGCGACCGCGGTCGTCGTGAGCCGGCTGGACACGGAACCCGTGGGGGGCGAGGACGTGCTGGTCCGGGTCCCCGCCGGAATCGGCGAGGGACTCCGACTGGTGGCTCGCACCGCCTTCCTCGTCGGGTTCCTCGTGGCCATCTACACCGGCCTGACCGGGCCCCAGACCCCACAGGAGTTCGCGACCGTGTTCGTCTGGCCGGTCTGGTTCAAGGGCCTGCTCGTCGTCTCGGCAGTGGTCGGGAGCCCCTGGCGGTCGCTCTCGCCGTGGGAGACGCTGTACGACCTGCTCGCGCGACTGGAGGGCGACGAGCCCGCCCTCGGCGAGTACCCTGCCACGTTGGGGACCTGGCCGGCGGCCTTCGGCTTCCTCGTCCTCGTCGGCTTCGCGGAGAACCTCAGCGCGGTGCCGACGAGCCCCCGGCTGACCGCGGTCACCGTCGCCCTGTACGCGACAGTCATGCTGGTCGGGGGCGTGGTCTGGGGTCGCGAGTGGTTCGCGAAGGCCGACCCGCTGGCCGCGTTCTACCGACTCGTGGGGCGGGTCGCCCCGCTCTCGATCCGCCGGGCCGACTCGGGCGAGGCGTTCCACGTCGTCCAGACCTCGCCGTGGCGTGCCTGCAGCGAGGCCCTCCCGGACCGCGGTTCGGCCGCCCTCGCGGTCGCGGCGGTCTACACCGTGAGCTTCGACGGGCTGGAGGCGACGCCCGAGTACCAGCAACTCCGGTTCTGGACGCTGGAGACGCTCGGGCTCGGCGTCTACACGAAGCTCCTGCTCTACGTCGGCGGCTTCGTCGCGTTCCTCGCGCTGTTCTGGTTCACGGTCCGGGTCGCGGCCGGCCTCGGCGACGGGAATCCCCGGCGGGCGACGCTGGCCTTCGGCGCGACCCTGCTGCCCATCGCGGTCGGCTACGACCTCGCACACAACTACCCCTACGTCCTCCGGAACCTGCTGACGTTCGTCGAACTGGCGACCCAGCAGCCGGTGGCCGCGACGCCCCTCGCACTCGTCCCGCCGGCCGCCATCTGGGGGACCGAGGTGGTGCTGGTCGTCGCTGGCCACGTCGCTGCCGTACTCGCCGCCCACGCGGTGTCGCTCCGGGTGTTCGGCTCGCTCGACCTGGCGCGACGCGGGCACGCCCCCATGGTCGTCCTGATGCTCGGGTACACCGTGCTGTCGCTGTGGGTGTTCTCCCGCCCCGTGGTCACGACGGTCGCCTGACCCGCAGGCTGGCCGTTCCCGCCCGCTTCCGGCAGTTCGACCCGTGAACCACAACGGTTTTTTGCAACTTCTCGCTACACCGCACCATGCGACGCCGCCGACTCCTCCGCGCCCTCCCCGCGGCCGCACTCCCCGGTGTGGCCGGCTGTCTCGGTGACGGTTCCACCGGGACCGAGACGGCAACCACGACCAGTCCCCCGACGACCAGCCCGCCGACGACGAGCGCGCCGGACGGTCCCGCCGGCGTCTACGTCCAGTCCTTCCGCGAGGGCATGGCCACGTTCGGGCCAGTGACCGAGGGCGACTACACCTTCGCCCTCCTGCTCGCGGTCCCCCACGACTTCTGGACCGTCACCGGCACCGAGCGCTCCCCCAAGAAGAAGTCCGACGAGCACGCCGTCCACCTGATGGCACAGGTCTGGCACGAGGAGAGCGGGCAGGTCCTCGCCGACACCAGCCTCTCCGTCGAGCTCCTCCAGGACGGCGAACTCGTCAGCGAGGAGGTCATCTACCCGATGCTCTCCCAGCGGATGGGATTCCACTACGGCGGCAACTTCTCGCTCCCCGGCGACGGCAGCTACACCGCGAGACTGTCCGTCGCTGGCGTCCAGATCGGGCGCATGGGCTCGTTCGCGGACAAGTTCGGCGAGCCCGCGACCGCCGAGGTCGACTTCGAGTTCGACGAGCAGGTCCGGGAGAAGATGACCGTCACGGACCTCGAGGCCGCCGGCCAAAAGGGCGCCATCCGGCCGATGGAGATGGGGATGATGCCCATCGGCATCGCCCCGGAACCCGAGGACCTCCCCGGGATGACCATCGGGACGAAGCGGGTCGACGACGCCGACCTCGTCACGAAGGCCGTCGTGGGCGGCCGCTTCGCCGACTCGGACCAGGCGTACCTCTACGTCTCCGCGCGGACGCCCTACAACGACCTGCTGTTGCCGATGATGGGCCTCGACGCGACCGTCACCCGGGACGGCGAGACACTGTACGAGGGCAAGCTCGCCCGGGCCATCGACCCCGAGCTCCACTACCACTACGGCGCCACGATGCCCGTGGTCGAATCGGGCGACGAGGTCCAGCTGACCGTCACCGTGCCGCCGCAGGTCGCCCGACACGAGGGGTACGAGCGCGCGTTCCTCCAGATGGACGGCGCGACCCTGCGCGTCTAGCGATAACCCTTTTTTCGTGGAATCCGCAGGTGCGAGCATGCGCCGCCCCCTCGCCCTCCTCCTCGGTCTGGTGGTGGTCGCCGCAGCGGTCACGGCCGTCGTGACGCCGGCGGCCGCCCACGGGAACCACCTGAGCGTCGACGCGCAGGTCTCCAGCGACGGCACCATCGTCGTCGAATCGATGTTCATGACCAACCCCGGTCACCTCGTCGTCCACCAGGACCGCGACGGGTCCATCGGCCCGCCACTCGGCCACGCCAGCGTCTCGCAGGGCTTCCACTCGGACTTCGAGGTCGCCGTCGACGACGAGTACTGGGCCGACCAGAACGGCACCCGCACGTACTGGCTCGTCCTGCACCGCGACGACGGCGACGGCGAGTTCGAGCCCGGCAGCGACACGCCCATCCAGGGCATCGCCGGCCAGTACGCCGGCCAGCAGGTCACCGTCGGCAAGAGCGCCGACGGCGCGGTCCGGGTCGTCACCGGCGGGTTCACCACCCAGCGCGTCGACAGCGCCGCCGTGACGGTCCGTGGCGTCGACCTCGACCGGCCCGGCTACGTCGCCCTCCGGAACGTCACCGACGACGGCACGACCGGCGAGGTCGTCGGCACGAAGCGCCTCGATGCGGGCTCGCACGACAACGTGAGCGTGGCCGTCTCGGAGTCGTTCTTCGGCTCGCTCGCGACCGGCGAGACCGCGGAACTCGAGGCCATCCTCCACGCGGCCGACGGTGACGGCGAGTTCACTGTCGACGGGGACCAGCCCATCCGCGTCGGCGAGGAGACGGTCAGCTCCCGGTTCGACGTCAAGAAGGTCCAGAACGCGCAGGCGACCACGCAACCGCTCATCAACACGCCCGAACCCACGACGACGGGTGCCACGACCGGCCAGTCGTCGGCGACCGCCACGGGCCCCACCGCGGAGACCGGTGGCGCTGGCGGCGACTCCCAGAGCGCGGTTCCCGGCTTCACCGGTATCGCGACCGTAGTCGCCCTCGTCGCCGGGGCGCTGGTCTGGCGACGACGGGACTGACTGCTGCGACGCCTGCTGGCCTGCCTTCTTCACTGCCGACCCATCGTGATGTGCTTCCCGGGGCTATCTGCGACCACACCCAATGACAATAATACTCGATAATATTGTTTTGTCGTCGTAATAAGAAGGTTTATCTACCTTGTCTGGACTCTCTCAGGTAATGGCAGTTCGACAACCCCCCGCAGAACCGGTCTTCGATTGCCCGGACTGTGCTGGCAGCGTCAGTATCGTAGACAACTACCTGAAGTGCGAAGCGTGCGGCTACGCCCCCCGTCACGCCGCGGACTGAGCGACGAGACGGCCTCTCTCCTGCGTTTTTCCACGGTTCCAGACAGTTTTCTGTCTGATTCTGTCCTGTCGTAAGGGCGGACCCTGATTCGCGACCGTCCCCTAGATTCGCGTATGCCCGTCAAACGACGGACTCCAGACCCCGACAGGGAGCCGACGACCTCGGTCCCCGCGGGTGCGCTGGAGTCGTTCGCGGCGACCGTTCGCGGTGCAGTACTGGCTCCCGGCGACGAGGCGTACGAGGAAGCACGCCGGGTCTGGAACGGGATGATCGACCGACGGCCGGCCGTCATCGTGCGCTGTTCGGGCGTCGCCGATGTGGTCGCAGCCGTGGGGTTCGCCCGCGAGGAGGGACTGTCGCTGGCGGTCCGCGGCGGCGGCCACAACGTCGCCGGGACCGCCGTCTGCGACGACGGCCTCGTCGTGGACCTCTCGGCGATGACCGGCGTCCACGTCGACCCTGACGCGCAGACGGTCCGCGCCGAGGGCGGGGCGACGCTGGGTGACGTCGACCGGGAGACGCAGCTGTTCGGGCTGGCCACGCCCCTCGGGGTCGTCAGCAAGACCGGCATCGCCGGCCTGACGCTCAACGGCGGGCTCGGGCACCTGCGCCGGCAGTTCGGCCTATCATGTGACAACCTCGTCTCGGCCGAGGTCGTCACGGCCGCCGGCGAGGTCCTGACCGCCAGCGCGGCCGAGCACCCGGACCTCTTCTGGGCACTGCAGGGTGGCGGCGGGAACTTCGGCGTCGTCACCTCGTTCGAGTTCGCCTGCCACGAGGTCGGCCCCGAGGTCTCCGGGCTGTTCGTCCTCCACGCCGCCGACCACGCGACGGAGGTGTTCCAGCTCCTGCGCGAGTTCGCGGCCGACGCACCCGAGGAGGCGGCCGTCATCCCCTTCCTCGGGTTCGTGCCGGAACTCGAGGCGGTCCCGCCCGAGCAGTGGGGCGACCCGATGGTCGCCGTCCTCGGCTGCCACCTCGACCCGGGCGACGCTGGCGCGGCCGTCCTCGAACCCTTCCGCGAGGTCGGGACGCCCATCGCCGACCTGAGTGGCCCGATGGCCTACACCGACCTCCAGTCGATGCTCGACGAGGACTACCCCGACGGGCTCAACTACTACTGGAAGGCGACGTACCTCGACGACCTGGACGACGAACTCGTCGACCTGCTGGTGGAGCGCTGGCGGGCGAGTCCCTCGACGCTCTCGACCGTCGACGTCTGGCAACTCGGCGGTGCCATCGCGGACCGGCCCCAGGACGCGAGCGCGTTCTGGCACCGGGACAGGAGCTACCTGCTCACCTTCGAGGCGAACTGGGAGGACCCGGCCGACACCGACGCGAACGTCGCCTGGGCGCGCGAGAGCATCGACGCGGTCCGGCGGCTGGCGGGGGCGGTCGGCGGGTACGGGAACTTCCCGGGCTTCCACGAGGACCCGTCCCAGACGCTGTTCGGGGACAACCTCGACCGACTGGTCGCCGTCAAGACGCGGTACGACCCGGAGAACCTGTTCCGCCTCAACCAGAACGTTCAGCCGCGTACGGACGCGTCGCACTGACCCGGTTCGGCGGTTTCCTCGTCCTCAGTTCGGCCGGGGCGGGAGCCAGAGGTCCTCGAGTTCGGGCAGGTGCTTGACGTTGAAGACGACCTGCATCGTCTCCGTGGTCGGGGTCCCGATGCAGGAGAGGACGATGCCCTTCTCCGAGAGTTCGGGCGGGATGACGTGGTCGACGAACACCTCCATCTCGCCCTCGACGACCGCGACCGCGCAGTTCGCGCAGGCGCCGCCGCGACAGGAGAACGGCCACGACCGGTCGGCGTCCTCGGCGGCCTCGAGGAGGGAGTCGTCGCCGGTCACGACGAAGTAGCCGTGGTCCGAATCGTCCAGCCCCGCCTTGCGCGCCTTCTCGAAGAGGTCCTCGTCGTCCAGCGACCAGCCGTAGTCGTCGAGCACCTGGTACTCGAGGTACTCGACCTCGGTCTGGAACTCCTCGGGCGCGGCCGGCTCGGGCTCGGGCTCCGGGCGCGGGCGCGGCCCGCGCTTCCCGTTCTCCTTCTGCCAGGCCTCGACCTCCCCGGACGAGATGGCCTCGTAGGCGTCCTTCACGCGCTGGAACTCGCGTTTCGACCCGCCCTGGTCCGGGTGGGTCTCCATCGCCCGCTGCCGGTAGGCCTGGCGGACCTCGTCCTCGTCGGCCTCCTGGCTGACACCGAGGATCTCGAAGGGAGAGTCCACAGCCACAGTAGCGACAACAGCCCCTTAAATCGCTCTCACCCGGCACGGCTCGTACCCTGCCGGACTCTTTAAAAAAGACCTGCGCAACGTTTAACGGGAAGGGCAGGTGCTATAACCCGGACGCGTCTCATGTGTGGCATGAACGAGACGGTCGTGGACCTCCTGGCGGACAATCTCGAGCACGCCAGGGAGTTCGAGTCACGCTTCGACGAGGTACAGGACGCCCAGTTCCCGGACGCCGTCACGGTCTGTTGTTCGGACTCACGGGTCCTGCAGGACCACATGTGGGGCAACGACCAGCCCGGGCGCCTCTTCACCTGTGGCAACATCGGCAACCGCGTGATCCAGCGGACCGAGGCGGGCGAGGTCGTCGCCGGCGACGTGCTCTACCCGGTCGCACACACCGGGACGGAGACGGTCATCGTCGTGGGCCACACCGGCTGTGGCGCGGTCACGGCCACCTACGACTTCCTCGCCGGGAAGGGCGGGTCCGAGCCGGCCGGTATCGAGCACTGTATCGGTATCCTCGCACCGCACCTGGAGGAGGGCGTCGAGTCGCTGCCCGACGACCGTGGCCGCGCCGAGTCCATCAACTCGCTCGTCGAGTACAACGTCGACCAGCAGGTCCAGTTCCTCCTCGACAGCGACGACGTCCCCGACGACGTCGACGTGGTCGGCGTGGTCTACGACTTCCAGGACGTCTACGACGGCAAGCGCGGCGAGGTCCACGTCGTCAACGTCAACGGGGAGCGACGTGCGGGGGAACTCTGCGAGTCCGAACCGGCCCTCGAGGGGCGCATCCAGCGGCTCTGGGAGTACTGAGCAGCGTCGCTATCGAGGCTCGGACGGCCTCACCCGGCCGCCGACGCGGCATCGTCTCCCGCCTCCGGGCCGGCCCGGTCGTCCCGCCGGGACACCCGGGCCGCGAACTCCCGCACTGCGGCCGTGAAGTACTCCGGGTCGTCGAGGTTCGACGCGTGCCCCGCACCCGGGACCACGTCGACCTCGCAGTCCGCGAGCGTCTCGGCGAACTCCTTCGCGTGGCGCTTTACGAACCCCAGTTCCTGCTCGCCGTAGATGACGAGCGTCGGGACCGTGACCGTCTCGAGGTCGAGCGGGTACTCGTGTGCCCGCGACATCGACCTGATGACCTTCGTGAACTCCGGGGTGGTGATGGTCGGGCCGTCCTCGCGCAGTCGCTCGACCGCCTCGTAGTCGCCACTCGCGCCCGTCGAGACCCGTTCGGAGACCCAGACGTTGAGTCGCTCCAGTCGCTCGATACCCAGCACACGGACCAGCGGGACGAAGGCGTTCATCGCGACCCGCCGGAGGAACCACTCGCTCCGGGTGTGGATGGTGGGCGCGAAGGTATCCACGAGTACCAGCCCGGAGAGCCGGTCGGGATACCGGACGGCGTAGGCCTGCGCCACGAGGCCACCCATCGAGTGCCCGCAGACGATGGGCCGCTCCAGGCCGAGCGCCGTGACGAGTTCGTGCAGGTCGCTCGCGTAGAGGGCCACGTCGTAGCGGTCGCGACTCGACCCCCCGGTCCGGCCGTGCCCGCGAACGTCGTAGACCACGGTCGTGAAGTCCCCACGCAGGGCGGCCACCTGGTCGGCCCACATCCCCGAATCGACGATGGACCCGTGGACGAACACGATGGCGGGACCGTCCCCTCGTCGTTCGTAGTAGGTCTCGATGTCGTTCGTCCGTACTGTCGGCATGGGGGCTAGAGAGGCGTGCTGGAGATATCAACGTATGCGAGGTTCTCGCACGGAGAGAACGTCGGGTCGGCCGCGGCTCTCCCGCCGGTCACTCGAGGTCCTGCACGAACGTCACCTGCTTCGGCTCGAAGCCGGTGTCACGGTAGAACCGGCGGGCACCGTCGTTCTCCCACTCGCAGGCGACCTTCAGGTGGTCACAGCCGTTCTCCCTGGCGATGGCCTCGACGCGGGAGACGACCTCCGCACCGTAGCCCTGGTTCCGGTATGGCTCCCTGACGAGCAGGTTGACGATCTTGGTGAAGCGCGTGTACTCGCGCGACGGGTGCTCGCCCTCGCGGGTCGTGACCCAGCCGACGAGCTCACCGCCGTCCTCGACGAGGAACTCGGTCACGTCGTCGCTCTCGAGGTGGCGCCTGAAGCCGTCCGCGGGGACCTCGTCGGGGTCGTCGTAGGACAGTTCGTTGAACGCCGAGTACTGCTCCATCCCCGACGCGAGGGTGTACCAGCACTCGACGAGCGTGTCGAGGTCGTCCTCGGTCGCTTCGATGAGTTGCACGTTCCTGTACTCCAGTGTACTGGGTTATCGGTCTTGCCCCGGTGCGGGAGGGCACCCCAGAACGATTCGGCAGGAGTCTCTAAGTGCGAGCACGACGAGTGTCGAAGCGGAATGGATGCGGACGAGCGACGGCGGGACCCGGAGCGAATCGAGCGGTTCCTCGAACTCGTACTCGACACCGGGGAGATGAACGGGGCCTTCGTGGATACCGACCTCCGGCACACGTGGGTACACAACTCGGGGCCAGAACCTGCGCCCGAGGAGGTCATCGGGAAGAGCGACGCCGAGTTGTTCTCCGAGGAGGTAGCGGCCCCGACCATGGACATCAAGCGAGAGGCGATGGAGACGGAGTCACGGGTCGAACGCGAGTTCACCCTGGTCGAGCCGTGGGGCCAGCACCGCTACCGGGCCGCGGCCGAACCGCTCTACGACGAGTCCGGCGCGGCCGAGGGGGCGATGTTCACGGCCATCGACCTCTCCGAGCGCTACCAGTTCCTCGAACGGACGACGGACGCGGTCTTCACGGTGGATTCCGACTGGGAGATAACCTTCTGGGACGAGCGCATCACGGAGCGAACGGGCGTCGACCCCGAGACGGTCGTCGGCCGGAACCTCTGGGACGCCTTCGGCGACTCGATACCGGACGAACTCGCGACGCGATACCGCGAGACGATGGACACCGGCGAGCCGGCCAGACTGGAGCAGTACCTGCCCGAACCGTACGACTACTGGGTCGAGATACGGGTGTTCGCCGACGACGACGGGCTCTCGGTCTACTCGCGCGACATCACCGACCGGGTCGAACACGAACAGCGCATCGAGCGCCAGCGCGACACCCTCGACCTCCTGAACCAGGTGCTCAGACACGACATCCGGAACGACCTCCAGCTCGTGCTGGCGTACGCGGAATCCATCGTGGACGACCTCGACGAGGAGCACCGGGAGTACGTCGAGGCCATCTGCGACAGCGCCGACCACGCGGTCGATCTGACGACCACCGCGAGAGAGATCTCCGACGTGCTGCTGGCCGACGTCGGAGAGACCGAACAGGTGAACCTCCGTCCGGTCCTCGAGCGCGAGGTCGGGGCCGTCCGGGCGGGGAACCCGGGCGCCGCCATCGCCGTGGAGACCCCGGTCGCCGACGTGACCGTCCCGGCCAACGACCTGGTGAACTCGGTGTTCCGGAACCTGCTGAAGAACGCCGTCATCCACAACGACAAGGAGGTCGCCGATGTGACCGTCTCGACCGCGGTCCATGACGACGAGGTCGTCGTTCGCGTCGCCGACAACGGGCCGGGCATCCCGGACGACCACAAGGAGACGGTGTTCGGGAAAGGCGAGCGGGGCCTCGGGAGCCCGGGGACCGGTATCGGACTCTACCTCGTCAGGACGCTCGTCGAGAGCTACGACGGCCGGGTCACCGTCGCGGACAACGACCCGGAAGGGGCCGTGTTCTCGGTGTGGCTCCCGCTGGCGGAGGAGGCGTGACGACGATAGCTCACGCCGATTCCAGCATCGCGACGTAGTTCACGATGTCGTCGCCGGGGCGTATCGGTTCCTTCCACAGCACCTCGTAGCCGAGCGCGTCGAGTTCGGCCTCGACCGCCGCCTGCGAGCAGCCGACGTGTGGGTGCGCCTCGACGGTCAGGAGGCGGGGCCGGCAGGGCATCCCGCGAAGTATCTCCAGTTCGGCCCCTTCGCAGTCGAGGTCCAGCACGTCGCAGTCGGGCAGTTCGTCGGGCGGGACCTGCTCGCCGTCTGCCTCCCCGAAGATGCGCTCGCTGTTCGCCGAGACGGTCCCCACCGCGGCGTGTTCGACGCTCACCACGTCGGCGACGCGGTTCACGTCGATGGTTCGCCGGAGGATGGCGAGCATCCTCGGACTCGGCTCGTACGTCGTCACCGCCCCCTCGAAGTGTGTCATCCGCGCCGCGACGACCGAGGTGGTGCCCCAGCCGCCACCCACGACGACCACGCGGTCGCCGCGGCGGACGTGGCGCCGGAGCGCCCGGACGACGGTGCCCTCGTGGTCCGGGTAGTGGTCGGCCTCCTCGTCGAACTCGGTGCCGGGGACCGCGACCCCGTTGAGGACGCGTGTGGACGGCACCGGCTCTTCGGTTGCGTCGAGCATGGCTAAGAGCGACTCGGGCGCGTGGGAAAACGGTTCCCCGGGCGTGTGAACTTGTGACGCCCCGAGTAGAAGACGGGCTTCGTCAGCGGTTCTGGCGCTGTTCGACCTTGTTCAACTCGATGAGCAGCCGGAAGATGGCCTTCACGAGGTTCGCGTCGACCTCGAAGCGCTCGGCGTTCGCGCCGGCGCGGTCCATCACCGCCTGCTCCTGCTGTTCGTCGGTGGTCGGGAGGTCCTGGTCCGCCTTGACCTGCGCGATGGTGTCGGCGACGTACGTCCGTCTCGCGATGAGTTCGACGATGTCGCGGTCTATCTCCTCGATCTCCTCGCGGAGCTCGTCGAGGGTCATGTCGTCCGGCAGCCGGTCTGTCGTGTCGTCGTAAGCCATGTGTGTCCGTCTCGTTGGTTCCAGGTGTCTGCGAGCGATTCGAGCGTGTCGCGGTCGCCCACCGCGACGTAGCTGGGGCCGGTGCCCGACAGGGAGACGCCGTCCACGTCGGGCAGGGCTTCGAGCATCGGGTCGGTCGGGAAGCCGAGCGCGCCACAGAAGGCGAAACCGTTGACCGTCATGGCCTCGCCGTAGCGCCCGTCGAGGGCGAGTTCCGCGACGAGGTCGGCCATCGGCGCGACCCGTCTGCACCGCTCCGTATCGGCGTCGGCGCTGAATGCCTGCTGGTCGGGCCACCAGACCAGCACGTCCCAGTCGACCGCCTCGCGGGCGAGCAGTTCGTCCTGCGTGTTGTCGGTGACGGTGATGCCGCCGAGCATGCTGGCGCTGGCGTCGTCGAACGCGCCGGTGACCGTGACGCCGGCGTCGCGGGCGGCCTGCACGCCCAGCCGGCAGGCGTCGAGTGGGTCCGGGTCGACCCCGAGCGCGTCGCAGGTGGCCAGTACGGTGGCGTTGGCCGCGGCGCTCGAGGATTTGAGCCCGGCGGCCATCGGCACCTCGCTCTCGGTCCGCACGTGTGCGCCGGTCGTCGCAGCGTCGTCGCCCCACCGGGCCACCGCGAGCTCCGCGCAGCGCTCGACGAGGCCGGTGTCGGCGTCGGCAGCCTCCGCGACCTCGCCGCGGAACGCCCCCGAGTCGTCGAGGGTGACCTCTGCGGTCGTCTCGAGGTCTATCGCGAAGGCACAGCCTCGTCCGTTGGCGAGCGCGTTGAGCACCGTGCCCGCGGCCGGGGCGGTGGCGCGACCGTGACCGTCCATGTCAGTCCGGACTACGGACGTGAACTTGGGGGTTGCGGTGGGTGCGAATTCGGCCAGTGCTTCGGCGGGTGCGGCAGACGGCGGGCGACCGCGAGAGGTCTCTCCAGCCGCTCCCGCCAGCGTGGTCAGCCCTGGTACGTGGCCGACCTGGGCCCGTCTGAGGCCGGGCCGGGCGTCAACTGCTCGGGCGCCAGCACCTGCTGCAGGCCCTCCGCGAGGGGGCGGTGCTCGATGCCGAGTTCGCGCCTGGCCTTCGCGTTGTCCCCGAGGTAGGTCGCCCCGGCGAGCACGCGCAGGGCCTCCGAACTGTACTCGTCGGGCAGCGAGACGACTCGCTCCGCGAGTTCGGCCAGTCGCGACACCCCCATGAACCACGCCGCCGGCACGGTCCGCGGCGGGTCACGACCGAGGACCTCGCTGGCGCGCTGGACGGCCTCGGCGAGGGTGTGGGGCTCGCCCGCGGTGATGTACGTCTCGCCCGGCACGCCGCGGTCCATGGCGGCGACGTAGCCCTCGACGGCGTCGTCGACGTGCGCCCAGCAGAAGGCCGTCTTGCGGGGGACCACCGGCAGGGTCCCGTCGAGCCAGTCGACCGTCCGGTCGCGCAGCGAGAGCCTGCCATCGGGGCCGTAGATGGCGCCGGGCAGGACCGTCACGACCGGCACCCCCTCGGCGGCCATGGGTTCCGCGACCTCGTGGCGTGCCCGCCACATCGTCTCGTCGTAGACGGAGCGATGTGGTCCCTCGAACCGGTAGTCCTCGCCGACGAGCATGCCGCCGGTGTCCGAGTTCGCGGCGAGGCTCCCCCGGTAGACCACCTTCTCCACGTCGTGCTCGCGGGCGAGTTCGAGGACGTTCCGGGTTCCCCTGACGTTGACGCGTGCGATGGCTGCCGGGTCACGGTGGTCGGCGAGGGACCGCCCGCCGAGGTGGAACACCCTGTCCACGTCCTCGAAGGCGTGGCGGATGCGCTCCTTGGCAGCGACGTGCCCGCCACAGACCATGCAGCCGGACTCCGCCAGGTCGATGGCCTCCTCGGGGTTCTGCACCAGCACTGTCACCTCGTGCCCCCCGACGAGGAGTCTGTCGACCAGTCGGTGCGTGACGAACCCGGTTTCACCCGTGACGAGGTACCGCATACACCATTGCAGAGCAAGGTCGGCCATCAACCCCGCTGGTCCTCCCGGTCGCTCCCGCGCTGGAACGGTGGCGGCGACGCACCCGTCCCGACCGCCGACGCGGCGCCGGTGACACACGCCGCCGGCGGTGGCATTTCACCGCCCCTAAGCCCGCATAACGCGTCGTTACCGGTCGCTCAGGGTGGTCTCGCGGTGACGGGTCGAATCACTGTTGCACGCGCCGAACTGTTTCTGGCGCGCGACTCAGGACTGCCCGAGCAGGGCCTGCTCGTGTTCGAGTACCTCGCGCAGGCCCTCGTCGAAGGGCCGGTGCTCGATGCCGAGTTCGCGCCTGGCCTTCGCGTTGTCCCCGAGGTAGGTCGTCCCGGCGAGCACGCGCAGGGCCTCCGAACTGTACGCGTCGGGCAGCGAGACGACGTGTTCCGCGGCGCCCGCGAGCACCGACAGCGCCCGGAACCACGTCGGCGAGACGGCCCGGGGCGGGTCCCGGCCCACGATGTCGCTGGCGATGGCGAACGCCTCGACCAGCGTGTACGGTTCGCCCGCGACGATGTAGTCCTCGCCCGGGTCGCCCTGCTCCATGGCGGCGACGTGGGCGTCCACGACGTCGTCGACGTGTGCCCAGCAGTAGGCGGTCTCGCGGGGAATGACGGGCAGGTCGCCCTGCAGCCAGTCGACCCAGAGGTCGCGCAGCTGGCTGGTGTCGCCCGGCCCGTAGACCACGCCCGGCATGACCGTGACGATGGGGACCCCTCCCGCGGCCATCGGTGCGGCGACCTCGTGGTGGGCGCGCCACTTCGTCTCGTCGTACACCGAGAGGTGGTCGCCCTCGAAGCGGTAGTCCTCGTCGACGCGCGCCCCGTGCGTGTCCGAGTTGACGGCCAGCGTGCTGGTGTAGACGGCCTTCGGGATGTCGAGTTTGTCGACGAGTTCGAGGACCTTGCGGGTGCCCTCGACGTTGACCTGCTCGAGCAGGCCCGGGTCGTCGACGCCGAGTCGGTACAGCGCGGCGAGGTGGAACACGCCGTCGGTGCCGGCCATGGCCTCGCGCATGCTCGCCTGCTCGGTGACGTCCCCGGCGACGAGTTCGACCCCGTACTCCTCCAGGTCGGCCGCCTCGCCGGGCGAGCGGACGAGGGCCGTCACCTCGTGGCCGTCGTCGACGAGCCGGCGGGCGAGTCTCCCGCCGACGAAGCCCGTCGCGCCGGTGCAAAAGTAGTGCATACGCGGTGCTCCGTTGCCTGCTACATCAAGCTTTCACTCGCCACCGGCTCATCCTCGCCGGCTCACTCCCCGCGAGTCCGGAGCAGGTGGAAGACGTACGTCTGGACGTAGCCGGCGTACTGCCCGCCGAAGGTCTCCCGGAGCGCGCGCGAGGTCTCGGCGTAGTTGCCGCGGTCGCACTCGGGGTAGTAGTCGGCCACGACCGTCTGCATCCAGGTGTCGAGCGGGATGGCCTCGAGGTAGCCCAGCGAGAACAGGAGGATGCAGTCGGCCACCTTGTCGCCGACACCGACGAACGTCGTCATCGCGTCGCGGGCGTCCTCGTAGGCCATGTCGAAGAAGTCCGCGGGGTGGGCCTCGCCCGACGCGACCATCTCGGCGGTGCGCTGGACGTAGGGCGCGCGGTAGCCCAGTCCGAGGTCGCGCAGGTCCTGCTCGGTCGTGGCGGCGAGTTGCTCGGGCCGCGGGAAGGCGTGGTAGGTCCGCCCGTCGAACTCGACCTCGTCGCCGTAGGCGCGCGCCAGCGAGGAGACCATCTCGTGGATGCGCTCGACGCGCATCTGCGCCGAGCAGATGAACGATATCAGGCAACCGAATGGCGGGTCACGCACCAGTCGCAGCCCCCGGTGGGCCTCGTACGCCTCGTGGACGAGGTCGCGGTCCGGCGCGTCGGCGATGATGCGGTCGAGGTCGTCGTCGAGCCGCAGGAGGTGGGTGACGAGGTCGTGGGCGTCGACCGAGGACTCCCACTCGACGGCCTCGTCGGTCACCCGCACCCGGACGACGGTCGGGTCGTCGCCGGCGTCGTCTGGGACGGGCGTCGCGTCGCGGTCCTTCTCGTCGAGGTCGAGGACGGTGTAGTACCACGGCGAGCCGTCGTCGTCGCCCTCGTACATCCGGCCGTCCTCGCGTCGCCAGAGGTAGGACTGGCCGCTCTCGAGGGTGACGTGTGCGTCGAACCCGCCGGAGAGCGACGACAGCGGTATCGTCCCGGTTTCCATCACCCGGGCGTTGGCGTGGGGACGTTTCTGGCTTTCGGGTCGCAGCGGGCGGGGTACCGTGTCAGGGCCAACCTTGATACTACTTGCCCGGGAATGAAAAAACGACTATGAACTGCAGAGTGGTCGTCGAGGCTGCAGTGCCGGTTTACGACGTCGAGACAGAGGACGAGGCGATCCGCATCGCCATCTCGAAGACGGGCGAGATGCTGAATCCCGACCTCAACTACGTCGAGATCAACATGGGGTCGCGGACCTCCCCCGGTGGCGAAGAACTCCCGCCCGCCTTCATCGCAGCCGACGAAGCACTCGTCGCCCTGGAACTGGAGATGACGGTCTTCAACGTCGAGCGCGAGGAGCACGCCTCGCGCATCGCGCGCAAGGAGATCGGCCAGCGCCTGACCAACATCCCGCTCGAGGTCCTCGAGGTCGAGGTCATCGAGGAGGAGGAACTCGACGAGGAGACCGACGACGAGGCCGAGGTCGAACCGGAGGTCAGTTCACCTGACGGCGGCGAGGCTGTCGGCGACGAGGGCGAGGCGGACGACGAGGAAGAGGACGTCCTCCCGGAGTTCGAGGACCTGATAGAGTAACGCGAGACCGGTCGGTAGGGAGGATTCTTTTCGGGGTAAGTTACAGCGTAGGACTGCGCGCCGTCGTCAGTCTGCGGAGATGGCGACGGTCTCTTCGGTCTGCTCCTCGTGCATGTCCGAAGTGATTCCGGTCGCCAGTGCAAAGACTGCTGCCTTGTGGTCGGTTTTCGATTTGTGGATGGACGTTGGGCGAATACCAAGAGACTCGTACTCGTCGAGACTAAGGTCGTCCTCTGTCCGTGTGTCGTAGTGATTGCTTACCTCTGCCAGCAGGCCGTGAAGGTGAATGAGCTCCTGCTTCTTCATAACCAAACTGGTCTACCGGTTCAAGGGTTATATTATTATCCTGAGTCGCGTTAACACACGGCGTCAGTAGATTGGCGGTCTGAATGGGTAGAGCACACCGAAAATACGTTTTCGGGGTTGAATTAAGCAATATTTGCGATAGAAGAACCCAGTTCGGTGGAGTATCAAGATATTTCATCCGCTCGGCCCGAACGTTCCCCCATGGATTACGAAGACCACCTGGACCGAGCGATCGAGGAGTCCGCCGACGTCGAGGCGTCAGGTGACCGCTTCAGCGTCCCGGACCCCGAGGTCCGCCAGGAGGGGAAGATGACCGTCTACGAGAACTTCGACGGCACCGTCGACGTGCTCAACCGCGACGCGAACCACGTCATGAAGTTCCTCCAGAACGAGCTGGGGACGAGCGGCCACATCGACGAGAGCGGGCGCGCACGCCTCACCGGGTCGTTCCGACAGTCCCGCGTCGCGGACGCGCTGGACGCGTACGTCGAGGGATACGTCACCTGTAGCGAGTGCGGGTCGCCCGACACCCATCTCCAGGAGCGACAGGGCACCACCGTCCTGAAGTGCGACGCCTGTGGCGCGCTGTCGTCGGTCAGTCAGGGCTAGAAACCGCTACTGGAGCTGCCGGAGCGCGTCGAGGTCGTGTTCTGTCCGCATGAACTCCGCGGTGCGACGCGTCGCGTGGCAGTTCGGACAACTGAAATTCTTCCGCGGTCCGGGCAAGGAGCCGGGGTTCGACTCCCAGTCTTTCCGGCATTCCGGACACATGAGGCGGACGTAGGTTTCCACCATGGCCGTACCTAACACAGGTGGGTGTGAAAAACTTTGTCGCGGTAAGCGGTACCGTCCGTCAGCCAGCCATCGTCGGCGAGGGGGCGCCTAGAGGGACGTCAGCGAGGTGTCGGAGGCGTCGAGCAGCTCCTTGTACCGGTTGCGGATGGTGACCTCGGAGATGTTCGCCACGTCCGAGACCTGGTTCTGCGTGACCTTCTCGTTGGTCAGCAGGGCGGCGGCGTACACCGCGGCGGCCGCGAGGCCGACGGGGGACTTCCCGGAGTGGATGCCCGCCTCGCGGGCGTTCTCGAGGAGCTGGCGCGCGCGGCGCTCTGCCTCGTCGGAGAGGCCGAGTTCGCTGGCGAACCGGGGGACGTAGTTCTCGGGGTCCGCCGGCTTGATCTCGAGTTTGAGCTCGCGGACGATGTAGCGGTACGTCCGGGTCAGCTCCATCTTGTCGACGCGGCTGACCATGGCCATCTCGTCGAGGCTGCGGGGCGTCCCGGCCTGTCGCGCGGAGGCGTACAGGGCCGCGGTCGCCACACCCTCGATGGAGCGGCCGGGCAGGAGGTCCTCGTTGAGCGCGCGGCGGTAGATGACCGACGCGGTCTCGCGGACGTTGGCCGGGAGGCCCAGCGAACTCGCCATGCGGTCGATCTCGCCGAGCGCCTGCTTCAGGTTGCGCTCTTTCGAGTCGCGGGTGCGGAAGCGCTCGTTCCAGGTGCGGAGGCGCTGCATCTTCTGGCGCTGGCGGGCGCTCAGGGCACGCCCGTAGGCGTCCTTGTCCTGCCAGCCGATGTTGGTCGACAGGCCGTCGTCGTGCATCATCTTCGTCGTCGGGGCGCCGACGCGCGATTTCTCGTCCTTCTCCTTGGAGTCGAACGCGCGCCACTCGGGGCCGTGGTCGATGTTGACCTCCTCGACGACGAGCCCGCACTCGCCACAGACGACCTCGCCGTGGTCGCTGTCGGTGATCAGGTCGCCGCCGCACTCGGGGCAGTCGGTCTGCTCGCGCTGGACCTGTTTCTCTGCCTCGCCAGTGGTGGTCGTTCGGGTGGTGGTGTCGCTCATGATGTATCTCCCTCGTGATGGCCGCGGGCAGGTGCCGGTATGGGTGGAAAAATTCACGCCCAGACGGGGACCCGTCCTCACTCTAAGTAAGACCGCAAACTACTTAAAGTTATTGGTGGGTTTAAATACTCATGAGTTCAAAGCTTATCAGGCCATCGGTAATCGAAAAAAGGTTGATATCACTTTCGACACTCCAAAGAATATAACGCTGGCGGCCGCTGAGGGATGTCAGCGACCGGCGCGCCGGATACCGAATGCCAGCGTGCCAACCAGTGCGAGCGCGACCGCGACGATGCCGAAGCCGGGCGAGCCGCCGCTGTCGGCGTCGTCACCCGTGCCGTCGTCCATCATCGTGGTCCCCTCGCCCATGGTGGTTCCCTCGTCCATGGTCGTCGTCATCGTCGTCTCCGTCATCGACTCGCCCGTGTAGGTCACGGACGCGCCGGAGACGACCGCACCGTTCGCGACGTAGGGGCCGTCAGCACCGCCCTCGCTCTCGACGAAGGCGTACGTCTGGTCGTCGTTCGTGTCGCGGTGGGGCATCGCGATGAGCGTGGAGTCCTCCTCGACCGGCTGGTCGAGCGTGACCGTCACGTTCTCGTGCGTGCCCGGTGCGAGGTACGCGGAGGTGCCGCGGACGCTGTCGAAGACCGCGCCGTCCTGCAGGCTCGCGTCGTGGATGGTGACGAAGCCGCCGTCGTGGAGCGTCACCGAGTCGACCACGACCGTCTCACCCATCGTCTCCTGTGCCTGGAACGTCACGGTCGCCTGGACCGAGGCGCGGGCCGTGTCGACCACGGCACCGCCGTCTGCGGTGTAGGGCCCATCAGCGCCGCCCTCGTCCTCGACGAAGGAGTACGTCTGGTCGTCGTTCGTGTCCTGGTGCGCCATCGGGACCAGCGTCTGCGTGGACCGGATCGGGCTGTCGAGCGTGACGGTCACGTTCTCGTGGTGGCCGGCCTCGAGGTACGCGGAGGTGCCGACCACGCTGTCGAAGGTCGCCCCCGCGAACAGCGAGCTGTCGTGGACCGTCACGAAACCGCCCTCGGAGAGGTCGACGTCCTGCACGACGACCGTGTGCCCGTCGGAGGGCTGGTCGGCCATCGAGACGCTCGCGGAGATGGTGACGTTGCCCGCGTCGACCACGGCGCCACCGTCGGCGGTGTAGGGGCCGTCGTCGCCGCCTTCGCTCTCGACGAAGTCGTAGGCCTGGTCACCGTCGGTGTCCATGTGCGGCATCGCGATGAGGGAGCCGTCCTCGGTCATCGGCTCGTCGAGGACGACCGCGACGTCCTCGTGGTAGCCCGGGGCGAGGTACTGCGAGGTGCCACGGACGCTGTCGAAGACCGCGCCGTCCTGCAGGCTCGCGTCGTGCATCGTCACGAAGCCGCCCTCGGGCAGGAAGACCGAGTCGACGACGACGCGGTGGCCGCCGGCGGCCTGCGCGTCGAACGTCGCGGTCGCCTCGTCGGCGAGCGTCACCGCGGCCGTGTCGACGACCGCGCTCCCGTCGGCGGTGTAGGGCCCGTCGGCCTCACCCTCGGACGTGTCGAAGGTGTACGTCTGGTCACCGTCGGTGTCCCTGTGCGCCATCGGGACCAGCGTCGTGTTCTCCGTCAGGGGCTGCTCCAGCGTGATGCGCACGTTCTCGTGCACGCCTGCGCTCAGGTACTGGGAGGTCCCGCGGATGCTCTCGAAGACGGCGCCCTCGGTCACGGTCGCGTCGTGGACCGTCACGAAGCCGCCCTCGCTCAACTCGACGCGGTCGACGACGACGGTGTCGTTCGCGACCGGGCCGTCGGCCATCGAGACGGTCGCGGAGACCGCCACGTCGGCGGACTGCATCACGATGTCACCGCCGGCCGTGTACGGCCCGTCGACCGAGCCACTCGACGCGACGAAGGAGTAGGTCCGGTCGTCGTTCGTGTCCTGGTGCGCCATCGCGAACAGCGTGGCGTCCGACGAGAGCGTGTCGTCGAGGTGGACGGTGACGTCCTCGTGCGTGCCCGGTTCGAGGTACTGGGAGGTCCCCCGCACGCTCTCGAGCGTCTTCCCGTCACCCAGCGTCGCGTCGTGGATGGTGACGAAGCCACCCTCGGGGAGGGTCACCTCGTCGACCACGACGGTCGAGCCGCCGGAGGTCTGTCCGCTGAACTGTACCGCTGCGTCTGCCGCGGTCGTGCCCTGACCGGCGGCCGCCGTGCCCGCCAGCCCCGTGCTGACGAGCATCGCGACGACCACCAGCGTGGTGATGCGTTGCCGCATACACAGGACGTCGGACAGGGTATTAAAACCGATTTGCCGAACTGCGACCCAACGCTCACCCAATTCTGACCACAGTCTCGTCGCAGTGTTGCGGTTTCTGGGTTCGGCGACACTATGACTAGAATCGGGGAGGAAACGCGGAGGTGTATAAAAAGGCGGGTCGCGGAGAACGGTGCAGGCCGGGGCGGCAGGACGTGTCGACCGCGTCAGTCCCAGGTGACCCAGGCGAGGAACCCGAGGCCGATGGTCTGGAGCGCGTGGATGGCCATCTGCCACTGCCAGACGACGGTCGGCACCAGGCTCTCGTTGTGCCACCACGCCGAGAGGTCCGGGTCGATGAGGTAGTAGTAGAGGATCAGCAGGTTCTCCATGAGCAACAGCGCGGAGAAGACCAGCAGGCCCATCGTGTGCTTCGAGCGGAACTTCACGAAGTTCCGACCCCAGACGTACCCGAGGGAGAGCAGCAACACGACGTTGGCCACCGTCGCGGCCTTCGCCAGGTCGACCCAGATGCTCATCTATTCCTCCGTTTGCTGCAACCGTGGTTATACTCTTTCCCAATTTCGGCCATACTCAGTCCACCTTGTCCATGATGTCTTCGACGGTGTCCCAGTGGTGGCGGGCCTGGTCGGTCGGCAGGTAGATGGCCCCGTAGTCGTCGCCACTGTCTTTCACGATGTCGTTCTCCGCGAGGACGTCGAGGTGGTGTCGCACCGTCTTGTAGTCCAGGTCGAGGTCCTCGGCGAGCTGGTTGGCGTTCCGTGGGCGCTCGTCCAGCGCCCGCAGGATGCGGACGCGGTTCTCGCCACCGCGCGTCCCGGTCAACACGTACCACAGGACCGCCTCCATCGTCTACCCCCGACACGGGCCCCTCATGTAATTCCATCGCCAACGGGCGGCGAGATCCGCCGCGGTCCCGGCGGTCTCGGGCGCGAGTGCGAGCGAGCTACACCGTGAACAGGTGGCCCTCCCGCGGCACCTCGAACAGCCCGATGCGCGCGCCGGCGTCGAGCCACGCGTGCCCGTAGGAGAACGCGGCCAGCGCGTTCACCCAGTCGTCCTGCTCGCGGAAGTGCTCGCCGTCGTCGAGGTAGGACTCGGCCATCTCCAGGCACTCCAGGGCGGCCTCGCCCATCGGCGTGTCCGTCTGGGGCGCGACCTCGGCGGCGTCGAGGGCCTCGGCGAGCAGGTCGTGGTACCGGTTCGTCTTCTCGTGCAGGTCCGCGGCCATGCCCGAGTCGATGCGAGCGCCGGGGGTAAGCCCTTCGTCGTCGACCTGTGGCGAACCCCACCGGTCACCCGCGAGAGGACTTGGCTGCATCGTTATCCGGGGGCCGGCGCAACCCAGAGGAAATGCGTCTCGTACGCGTGCTGGTCGACGAATCGCAGGTGGACGACCTCCTCGACGTGCTCGAAGACGAGAACATCGACCACGTCATCACGTCGGAGGCCCGCCAGGACGACGACGCGGTCGTCATCGAGTTCCCCATCCCCATCCAGGCCGTCGACTACGTCCTCGACCAGTTGCGCGAGGCGGGGCTGGACGACGAACGCTACACCGTCATCTCGACGGCCGAGACGGCCAAGACGAACCACTACGACGAGCTTGAGGACCGGTTCGTCGCGGGCGTCGAGGAGGACGACACGGTCGCCAGCGAGGAGATACGCGGGAAGGCGCTGGGCATGCACCGGAACGCGCTCACCTACTACTCGATGACCGGCCTGAGCGCGGTCGTCGCCGCCATCGGCCTGTTGCTGGACTCGCCGGCCATCGTGGTCGGGGCGATGGTCATCGCGCCACAGGTCGGGCGGGCGCTCATCACGAGCGTCGGCATGGCCCTCGGCGACCGCCGGATGGTGAAACTCGGCGTGCGGACCCAGCTCGCGGGCTACGCGATGGCCGTCGTGGGCGCGACCCTGCTCGGGGTCGGTATCCGGTTCGGCCAGCTACTGCCCGTGAGTCTGCACGTCGCCGGCGTCGGGCAGGTGGCCAAGCGCGTCTCGCCGGGCCTGCTGTCGCTCGCGGTCGCGGTCTGTTCGGGGGCGGCCGGCGCGTTCGGGCTCGCGACCGCGCTCCCCGTCTCGCTCGTCGGCGTCATGATCGCCGCGGCGCTCATCCCGGCCGCGGCCGCGGTCGGCATCGGCATCGCGTGGGGCGAACCGATGGTCGCCATCGGCGCGTTCGTCCTCCTCGTGGCGAACGCGGTCGCGGTGAACCTCTCGGGCTTCGCGGTGCTGTGGTACCTCGGCTACCGCCCCGACGACTGGGAGGGGCTGTCCAGCCTGCGGGCGCCCCGCAAGCACTGGCCGACGTTCGTCACGCTCGTCGTGCTCCTGCTCATCGTGACCGCCGCGGGTACCGTCCTCGCCGGCAAGGCGTCCTTCGACACGCAGACCAACGAGGCCGTCACCGACGTACTCGAGAAGGAGGAGTACGCCGCCCTCGAACTGGTCGCCGTCGAGACGGAGATGACGGGGCTGGACGTCGCCGGGACCGACCCGGCGCGGTCGGTCACCGTGGTCGTCAACCGGCCCGTCGACCAGGAGTTCCCCCGACTCGCCTCGACGTTCGAACGGGCCATCGAACAGCAGACGCGGACGAACGTGTCGGTCGACGTCGAGTTCAACGAGGTCCAGTCGTCCGAGCGACGGAACGGGACGACGAGTGCCGGCGTGACGGGCGCGGCCTGTCCACCCGGACAGTCGTGCCATGCTAGTGCAAGACAGGATGGCGCAAGTCGTGCAGCACAACGCAACTATAAAAGCAGTACAGGCGGTAGGAACAGGCATGACAGACTCGCCGCACGTGGAGATCTACACCAAGGAGAACTGCCCGTACTGTGACAAAGCGAAGGCGCTCTTCGACGAGAAGGGTGTCGAGTACGTCACGTACAACGTGACCGGCGACGACGAGCTGTTCGAGGAGATGGTCGAGCGCGCGAACGGCCGCAAGACCGCGCCCGAGGTGTTCATCGACGACGAACTCATCGGCGGCTGGGACGACACCTGCGCCCTGAACGAGACCGGCGAGCTCGACGAGAAGCTCGGACTGGTCGCAGCCGACGGCGGCGGCGACGTCGCCGAGCACCGGAAGATGATCGTCGCCGGGACCGGCATCGCCGGCCTGACGGCGGCCATCTACGCGGCGCGCTCGAACAACGAGCCCCTCGTCATCGAGGGCGACGAGCCGGGTGGCCAGCTCACCCTGACGACCGACGTGGAGAACTACCCCGGCTTCCCCGAGGGCATCTCCGGGCCCGAGCTCATCAACAACATGAAAGAGCAGGCCAAGAAGTTCGGCGCCGAGACGAAGAACGGCATCATCACGGACGTCGACGACTCCTCGCGCCCGTTCCGCGTCGAACTCAAGGACGGGACGGTCTACACGGCCGACAGCGTCATCGCGGCCTCCGGCGCGTCCGCCCGAACGCTCGACATCCCCGGACAGGACGAGCTGATGGGCTACGGGCTCTCCACGTGTGCGACCTGTGACGGCGCGTTCTTCCGCGGCGAGGACATGCTCGTCGTCGGCGGGGGCGACGCCGCCATGGAGGAGGCCTCCTTCCTCACGAAGTTCGCGAACAAGGTGTACATCGCCCACCGCCGCGACGAGTTCCGCGCCGAGGACGTCTGGATCGACCGCGTCATGGACAAGGCCGACGCCGGCGAGATCGAGGTCCTCTGGAACACGGAGGTCACCGAACTCCACGGCTCCCAGGAGGAGGGGATGGACCACGTCACGCTGGTCGAGCACCCCGAGGGCCACCCGACGGCCAAGCTCGACGACCCAGAGACGAAGGAGTACGACATGGACGTCGGCGCGGTGTTCTACGCCATCGGCCACACGCCGAACACGGGCTACCTCGAGGGCACCGGCGTCGAGATGGACGACGAGGGCTACCTGAAGACGAAGGGCGGCTTCGGCGGCGGCCAGACCGAGACCCACGTCGAGGGCATCTTCGGCGCGGGCGACGTCGTCGACTACCACTACCAGCAGGCGGTCACCGCGGCCGGGATGGGCTGTAAGGCCGCACTCGACGCCGACGAGTACCTCGAGAGCCACGTGGCGACGAAGGCCGCGGGCGCCGAGTCCACGGCCGAGGCCGACGACTGAGTACCCGCTGGGGCGACAACTCAGCGCGGTGAGAACTCACCGACCTGAATACTCTACCTACTGTTTTTTACGGGTTCCTGTGGTGTATCACTCTGTACCATGGGGGCTGCGGACACAGAGACGGTGCCGCCGGTCGACGAGTGCGCGGTAGGGGTGGCCGCGCTCGACCCGGACGGGCGGTACGTCTTCGCGAACGGGACCTACGGGGCGATGTACGGGTACGACGACCCGGCGGACCTGCTCGGTGCGCACTGGCGGGAGTGTCTGCCACCGGTCGAGCACGGCGTCGTCGAGGAGGGACTGGAGGCGGTCGGCCGGACCGGTCGCTGGTTCGGCCGCATCCGCGTCGAGACGCCGGCGAGCGACGGCGGTGAAGACACGGCGGCTTCGGGGCGCGCCGCCGAGGACTACCCCGAGAGCCGCCGCGTGACCATCGTCCGGGCGTCGACCGGCGAGACCATCCTCGTCGTCAGGTCGGGGCGGGGGCCGCTGGACCACGAGACACAGCTCGCCGCCCTGAGCGAGGCGAGTCGCGACCTGTTCGAGGCGGAGGACCCCAAGGTCATCGCGAAGACGACGGTGAACGTCGCACAGAACGTCTTCGACCAGTCGTTCGTCGGCGTCTGGACGCGCGATGGCGACACCGGCCCGCTCGAACCACTCGCCGGCACCGACGGGCTCCGCGTCCTCACCGGCCACGAGTCGCTCACGCTCCCGGACATCAAGCAGGGGACGTTCGAGATGTCGGTCTTCGAGCGACGCGAACGCGTCCTCGTCGAGGACTTCGGGTCGACCGCGAACCGGGCGCATCCCGAACTCCCGCTGTCGGTCGTGTTGCTGGTCCCACTCGGCGACCGCGGCCTGCTCGTGGCGGGGGTCCCACACTCCGGGCAGTTCGGGGACCCGTCCGTCGAGTTGCTCACCATCCTCGGCCGGAACGCGGGGGCCGCCCTCGAACAGGCGTCCCAGCGGCGCGAACTCAGAGAGCGCAACGAGCGCCTCGACGAGTTCACCAGCATCGTCAGCCACGACCTGCGCAGTCCGCTCTCGGTCATCATCGCGAACACGGAACTCGCCCGGGAGACGGCGGAGGTCTCGTACCTCGACGACGTCGAGCGGGCGGCCCGGCGCATGGACCGCCTCATCGACGAACTGCTGACGCTCTCGCGGGAGGGCCAGGACATCGGGGCGGTCGAACCCGTCTCACTGGCGACCGTCGCCACGCTGGCGTGGAGTTCGATTCCGGCTCCCGACGCCACCCTCGAGGTCACGGCGGACACCACGGTCGAGGCCGACCCGGAGCGCTTCCAGACGCTCTTCGAGAACCTGTTCCGGAACGCCCTCGACCACGGCCCCGACGACGTCCACATCACGGTGGGGGTGACCGACGACTGCTTCTTCGTCGCCGACGACGGCCCGGGCATCCCACCCGAGAAGCGCGAGACCGTCTTCGAGCGCGGGTTCACCACCGACGCCGACGGGACCGGCTTCGGGCTGGCCATCGTCCAGCGGGTCGCCGACGCCCACGGCTGGGCGGTCGACCTCACCGAGTCCGCCGATGGCGGGGCGCGCTTCGAGTTCCACGGGGCCATCCCGGTCCAGCAGCGGTCCGCGCCACTGAACGAGTAGCGACGGGCGCGCCTTGCGGCCGGCGCTGTGCCGGCCGCCCGTGCATGCACCGGGCACGGAACCCATAGAGGCTTTACGTGCCAAGGCCGACTCCTGCAGTATGGCAGACGACATCGAGACGATCACGTTCACCATCGAGTCCGACGACGACAGCGACGAGGTCACACTCCCCGCGGACCTCCTCGACCTCCTCGCGGAGGGCGACCAGAGCCCCGCCGAGGTCGTCGGCGACATCGCGATGCTCTCCTTCGCCTCCCGTGCCCACCACATCGTCCACCACGGCGAGGGCGACGACCCCGAACTCGACGCCGTCGAGCAGGCCGCGATGGACCTCTTCGAGGAGCGCTTCGGCGTCACCTTCGGCGAGGCGACCGGCCACCAGCACTGACCCGGCGAACGGCGCCTGCGACCACGGCCCACACAGACCCAAGTACCGGGTCCGATAGCTTCTCAGTATGACCACCGCCCCGCCCAGTCTCGCGGCCGCCATCGACGAGCTGGAAGCGACCCACGACTGCACCGTCCTCGCGGCCCGCGACGTGGGGAGCCGGGCGTGGGGGCTCGCCAGCGAGGACAGCGACTACGACGTGGCGGTCCTGTTCCGGCAGTCGCCCGTCCGGTACGCGACCCTCGGCGAGTACGTCCCGAGCGTCGAGACGGAACACGGGCCCGACCTCGAGCTGACGGGCTGGAACGTCAGGCGCTTCGGCGAGTTGCTCGCGGACTCGAACCCCTCGACCCTCGAGTTCCTGCACTCGCCCCTGCGCTACCGCGAGTGCGACGCCCTGGCGCGTCTCGAGGCCGACGTGGCCGGCGACTTCCGGCCCATCCGGCTGTACCACCACTACCGGTCGCTCGCCGAGCACCAGTACCGCAAGTACATCGAGCGCCGGGTGCTGCGAGACGGCGAGCCCGCGCTGGTCGTCACCGACGAGACCGACACCCACTGGGTCGGCGAGCCGGTCGGGGACGGGCCGTCGAAGGTCCCGAAAGCCGACGACCGCTACGCCGAGGGGACCTGCGACCAGACGGTCAAGCGAACCCTGTACGTCATCCGGGCGGTCCTCTACGCGCGGTACGTCCGGGACACGCACGCGTTCCCCGCCCTCGACTTCCCGTCGTTCCTCGACGAGTGCGAGGCGGATGGCCGCGAGGACCCGTCCGTGCTGGCGCGAGCCCGTGACCTCGTCGCGCGCAAGCGTGCCGGTGAGGGCGATGTGGTCGTCGGGCAGGTGTTCACGCCCGACGAGGTCGCCCTCCCCGAGGAGATTCCGCCGGCCGAGCACGCGGTTCGCGGCATCGCCACTGCTCGGGTGAACCGGTTCGTCGAAGAAACGTTCGAGTTGTAGCCGCCTGCCGGAGGTCAGTCGTCGTCCGCTTCGAGCTCGAGGTCGACCTCGATGTCGATGACCTCCTCCTCTTCTTCGGTGCGCGGCGGTTCCTCACTGACCTCGCCCATCTGGACCTTCTTCGCGTACTCCAGGTCCTCTTCGATGATCTGGGATTCCTTGCCGAGGTGCTTGCGTTCGCGTCCGCGCTTCGTGTCTCCCATGACAGACGATATCTAGGACCACAGTTGCCTTAACTGGTTCGGCGGTTCCTCGCCAGTTCCTGACACGCCGACACCATCGGGACCCGGCTCAGGCGACCCGCCAGCGCAGCAGCACGCCGTCGTCCACGCGCTCGACGCCGGTCAGCTCCAGTTCGGGGAAGTCCGCGGTGAACCCCTCGCCGTCGGCCAGTGTGGGCGCGTCGCGCCCGCCGACGACCATCGCGCCGACGTACACCGTCAGCTGGTCCACGAGACCGGCCGCGAACAGCGAGTAGATGAGTTCGCCGCCGCCCTCGACCATCAGGCGCTCGATGCCGCGGGATTCGAGTTCGGCGAGCGCACCCGCGAGGTCGACGCGCTCTTCGCCCGCGACGACGACCTCTGCACCGGCGTCCTCCAGGGCTGCGATTCTGTCGTCGGGCGCCGCCTCGCTCACGCAGACGTAGGTCGTCGCGGTGTCGTCGAGGATTCGGGCGTCGGTGGGTGTGCGCGCCTTCGAGTCCGCGACGACCCGGGCCGGGTGCGGGCGCTGGCCCGTCGACTCGCGCTTCCCGATGCGCTCCTCGTCGTCCAGCGTCAGCGACGGGTCGTCGGCCAGCACCGTCCCGACCCCGACCATCACGCCGTCGTTCTGCGCCCGGACGTGGTCGACGCGCTCGAAGTCCTGCGGGCCACTGATGCGCAACTGCGCTCGCGTGCGCGAGGCGAGCTTGCCATCGGCGCTCATCGCGGCGTTGACGTGGACGTGCATGGTTCGGGTTGGGTGGCAGGAGGGGAAACTGGTTTCGGTGCTGTCGGTTCTGGTGGGTGGCTTCGGAGTCGTCGAGTTGGATGTTGGTACAGCGGTTGTTGGTGTCTCTGGTGGCGACAAGCAGCCCGCTCGTGCCGATGGCAGTGGAAGACCGCCACCGCCCCGCACAGCACCACGCCCTCCCCAGCCGACTCCCTCCGCTTCGCTTCGGTCGTCCCTCGCACAGTTCCGGCTCGGGGCTTCGCTGTCGCTCAGCACCCTCACCAGTGCGCGCCAGGGTGGGTGGTTGGATTCCGACGGAGCGACCCGACTCCAACACCGAATTCTCGCCCACACGCCCACGAATCCTTTTAAACGATGCCGCCGAACGCTCTCGCATGAGTCTCGACGACCGCGCCGAGGAGCTCGCCTCCGACCTCGGTGTCGACAAAGAGGAGGTCAAATCCGACCTTGAGAACCTGGTGTCGTACAGCGTCCCGATGGACGAAGCCGTCCAGAGCCTTCGCCGGAAGTACGGCGACGACTCCGGCGGCGGCAGTTCCGCGCCATCCGAGAAGACCATCGGCGACGTGACGCCCGACGACAGCAACGTCAGCGTCACCGCCCGCGTCCTGACGGTGGGCAAGCGGTCCATCCAGACCCAGGGCGAGGAGCAGGTCATCTTCGAGGGCGAACTCGCCGACGACACGGGGAAGATATCCTACACGGCCTGGACCGACTTCGGCCTCTCGGCCGGAGACACCGTCCAGATCGGCAACGCCGGCGTGCGCGAGTGGGACGGCCGGCCCGAACTCAACCTCGGCGAGAGCACCTCGCTCTCGTTCCTCGACGAGGACCTCGAGGTGGCCTACGAGATCGGCGGCGAGGCCCGCCTGCGCGACCTGCAGTCCGGCGACCGCGGCGTGACCGTCGAGGTCGCCGTCGAGGAGGTCGAACGCCGGACCATCGACGGCCGGAACGGCGAGACCGACATCCTCAGCGGCGTGTTCGGCGACGAGTCCGGCCGACTGCCGTTCACCTGCTGGGAGCCCGACCCGGCCATCGAGAACGGCGGGACGGTCCGCATCGAGAACGCCTACGTCCGGGAGTACCGCGGCGTCCCGGAGGTGAACGTCTCCGAGTTCTCGACGGTCACCGGGCTCGACCATAGCGTCGAGGTCGGCTCCGCGGCCAGCGAGATGAGCATCGCGGAGGCGGTCGCCTCCGGCGGTATCTACGACGTCGCACTCGTGGGCAACATCATCGCAGTCCGGGACGGCTCCGGGCTCATCGAGCGCTGCCCCGAGTGCAACCGCGTCGTCCAGAACGGCCAGTGTCGCGCCCACGGCGACGTCGAGGGCGTCGACGACCTGCGCGTGAAGGCCATCCTCGACGACGGGACGGGGACCGTGACCGTGGTCCTCGACCGCGACCTCACCGAGGAGGTGTACGACGGCACCCTGGAGGACGCGAAGCAACAGGCCCGGGACGCGATGGACAAGGAGGTCGTCGCCGACAGCATCCGTGACGCCATCGTCGGCCCGGAGTTCCGGGTCCGCGGGCACTTCTCGGTCGACGACTACGGCGCGAACCTCGACGCGACCGAGTTCGGCCGCACGGAGGACGACCCGGCCGACCGTGCGAAGGCGCTGCTTTCGGAGGTGGACGCATGAGTGGCATCCAGCGCCGCGAGGTTGCCTACCGCCTCTTCGCCAGCGAGTTCGACGACGCGACGCTCTCGCACCAGGAGTCCGACGAGGAGCGCGCCCCGAACTACGTCGTCACGCCCTCGGGCGCCCGGGTCAACCGCATCTTCGTCGTGGGCGTCCTGACCGAGGTCGAATCGGTCAACGAGGACGTGCTCCGGGGGCGCATCGTCGACCCGACCGGCGCGTTCGTCGTCTACGCCGGGCAGTACCAGCCCGACGAGATGGCCGCGCTCGAACAGGCCCAGCCGCCGCAGTTCGTCGCCGTGACGGGCAAGGCCCGCACCTTCTCGCCGGACGACTCCGACCGCGTCTACACCTCCATCCGCCCGGAGAGCATCAACGTGGTCGACGCCGAGACCCGCGACCGCTGGGTCGTCGGCACCGCCGAGCAGACCCTCCAGCGCGTCGCGACCTACGCCGAGGCCGCCGCGATGGACGAACACGGCGAGGCCCTCGCGGGTGCACTCGAGGCCGAGGGCGTCCCCGAGGGGCTTTCGAAGGGCATCCCCCTCGCGATGCAGCACTACGAGACCACCCCGGCGTACCTCGACGGCCTGCGCCAGACCGCCATCGAGGCGACCCGCGTCGTCGCGGGCGAGCAGGACGAGGTCTCGGGAAGCAGCCTCGCCCCCGGCGACCAGGGCGACGGGACCGTCACCTGGGGCGACCTCCGGGATTCGGAGCGTGCCGCCTTCGGCGTGATGCCCGTCGACCCGGGCGCCGGTGTCGAGCCGCCGGAACCGGCCGAGGGCGACGCTGCGGCGGACGAGGCAAGCGAGAGCGAGCCGACCGAGGAAGCCGACGCCGAGGTCGCTGCCGCGAGCGCGGGAGTGGACTCCGGCACCAGCGACGCAGAGGCCGAATCTACCGATGCCTCGGTCGATGCCGAACCGGAATCAGAGCCCGAACCGGCCGGTACGGACGACACCACGTCGGAACCCGAACCGGAGACGGAGCCAGCGACCGCCGACACCGAGTCCGAACCGGAAGTCGAGGCCGAGGCAGAGCCCGAATCGGAACCAGAAGTCGAGGCCGAACCCGAGCAAGAGCCCGAGCCAGCATCGAGCCTCGACTCGGCCGACGACGACGATATCGGCGACTTCGAACCGGGCGACCTCGGCGGCGACGACGCGGCCGCCGAGCCGGCGACCGAGGAGCCGGAACCGACTGCTGACGAACCGGCCACCGAGGAGCCGGCGGCCGCCGACACCGGTTCCGAGGGCATGTACCAGATGGACGACGAGGAGCGCCAGCAGATCGAAGAGGAGTTCGGCACCGACTTCACCTCCGGCTCCGAGGTCGACGAGCCGGGGAACGCCGACATCGACACGCCGTCGCCCGACGAACTGGCCGAGGAGGAAGCCGACGACGAAGCCGATGCAGCTGCCGAGCCGGATTCGGAGCCGGCGGAAGCCGAGACCGCGGCGGCATCCGCGGACGAGGCCGAGTCTGAAGCCGACGACACCGACGCCGACGAGGAACCCGCCGAGGACGTCGACCTCGACGACTACGTCATGGAGGTCATGAAAGAGCTCGACGACGGCGACGGCGCGGACCGCGAGGAACTCGTCGAGCAGGTCGTCGCCGACACCGGGTCGGCCGAGGCCGACGTCGAGGACGCCATCCAGAACGCCCTCATCGGGGGGCAGTGCTACGAGCCCGACGACGACACGCTCAAGCCCATCTGATGGCCGCGGTCGAACCGATCCCGAACAGCCCGGCCGCCGTGGTCGAGACGGGCGAGGAGCGACTCCTCGTCGTCGCGGACCTCCACGCCGGCATCGAAGACGCCCTCCGTGTCGAGCGCGGTGTCCACGTCCGGAGCCAGGCGAGCGACCGCCGCGAGCAGTTGCTCGACCTCGCGGCCGAGACCGACCCGGACCGCTTCCTCGTCCTGGGCGACATCATGCACTCCATCGGGGGGCCCGGCGGCGCGGAACGCGGCGAGATAGAGGTCCTGCTGGAGGAACTCGGCCTGCCGACCACCGTCGTCAAGGGGAACCACGACGGCGAGGTCGAGTCGTGGATCGACGCCGAGGTCACCGACGGGACCGGCGTCAGGCTCGGGGACGTGGGGTTCACCCACGGCCACACCTGGCCGTCGGCCGAGGTGCTGGGCGCGGCGGTCGTCTGCATGGGCCACGAACACCCCTGCGTCCGCCTGACCGACGAGGTCGGTGGCCGACGCATCGAGCGCGTCTGGCTCCGGGGCGACCTCGCCCGCGAGCCGTTCGCGGCGCGCGACGAGGCGCTCGTGGCCGACTGGCGACACCCGGAGCTGGTCGTCTTCCCGGCGTTCAACGACCTCTGCGGTGGCACGTGGGTCAACACGGAGAACGAGTTCCTCGCGCCGTTCCTCCCCACCGGGCTCGCCGACGGGCAGGCGTACCTGCTCGACGGGACGCGCCTCGGCGCGTATCAGCGCGTCTGACGGCCGGTCTCGGGCTGCTGTTCCGACCGGGCCGTCTCGAGTTCTGCCTCGAGTTCCGCGATGCGGTCGGTGAGCCGCGCGATCTCCTCGCGCAGGACCTCAAGGTCCTCGGACGGCTCTGCGTCCCGGCGACGCTCGGCAGCGGTGGCCGGCGGCTCCGCGAAGGGTTCGAACGTGCTCCCCCACGCGGGCGGCCCGTCGCTCGAGTCGGCGTCTTCGTCGGTGTTCGTGTCGACGCTGTTCTCGTCCTTTGTCCCCGACTCAGTAGCCGACGCTGCTGTCGGCGCCTCGCTCTCGGCGGCCGGTTCGCCACCCGCGGTCGGCTCGCTTTCGGTCACCCAGACCATGTCGTCGGGTTCGGTCGAGACATCTGCGCTGGCGGTGCTGGTTGTCCCCCCGTCGGCAGTGGGAGTCTCTGTGTCGGCCGTGTCGACAGTTGCGACGTCGGCCGCCGAGCCCTCGGCGCTGGACGCGTCCGGGGCGGCAGGCATGGCGGTCGCCCCGGCCTCGTCGGTTGCTTCTACGTCGTCGCTCGTGCCCTCCTCGACTGCCGGCTCCTCGACCGCCGTCTCCTCGTCGCCAGACCCGTCGTCCTCGACCGACGCGACCAGTTCGTCGATGCTCAGCTCGTCGTCGTCGCTCAGCCCGGGGAACGAGACCTCGTCGAGTTCGGCCTCGAGTTCGGCCGCGTCGACCGGGTCGAACTCGGCCTGCATCGCCGCGAACTCGGCGGCGGCGTCCTCGGACTGGGACTCGGACTCGCCCTCCGCCGCGGGCAGGGGCTCGGGCGCGTCGGACTCGAACAGCGGCGAGACGAGCACGTCCGAGACCTGCGAGCGGTCGGCCAGCGCGGAGACGATGCGCTCGGTCGGCTGGTCGGTCCTGACGACGGCCTCCACCACGTCGACGTTGCCCTCGCCGGCGAGGCGGCGCCCCCGGATGTCGAAGGCGTTCGCCAGCTCCTGGACCACGACGACGGCGCCGCCGCCGTGGTAGGTGTCGGTCGTCTCGACGCGGACGAGGTGGTCGCCGGGGCCGCCCGAGGCTTCGGCGAGGTCGTCGATGTCGTCGCTCGTCGGCAGGTCGAGGTCGCCCTCGCCGGCCCGATGGACCGGGTGGGGCCACGCCGTCGTCCCGTGGTCGACCTGGACCTCCGTCTCGGGCGGCTGGTCCTCACCGGGGCTCTCGGGCTGTGCCGGGGCGACCGGCGTCCCGAGGGACCGCTCCACGTCGTCGAGGACGCGGGTGAACCGGTCGGCCCGCGAGAACCCCCGGTCGACGCTGCGGACGTCGGTCTCCACGCCGACGGGCCGGAGCGACGGCGCGTTCGGGTCCGAGGTGACCCGGAGGTACGGTTCGGTCAGGAACCGATAGATGTGCTCGGGTCGCTGCAGCCACACCATGTAGAGCGTGACGACGGTCTCGCCGGGCGGGACCGAGCCGGTGTAGACCAGCCGGCCGTCCTCGAACCCGGTCCAGTTCACGCCGTCGTGGTCGGTGTGGACCGCCACGTCGTCGAACGTCACGTCCTCCGGGAGCTGTTCGGTCAACCGGACGCCCACGGGTGCCTCGCGCGCCGACTCGAACGCGAACTTGATGGCCGGCAGCGGTAACGTTTCCAAGTCGAGCCCCTTCCGCACCGTCACGCCATCCCTGGTGGCGTCGATGGTGTATCCCCCATACCATCCGGATACACTCATTTCGTGTATCAGAGACCGAGACAGGAGGAGATAGTCGCTTTGCTCAACTCGCCAACTGGAAGGCGTGAAATAAAGGTGACGGCCGTCGTCCGAGAGGATTAACCCCCTCGCCTCGCTAGTGCTGGCGATGACAGCGGACGCAGCCGCGTTCACGGTGCTCGGCGACGTCGTCCGGGGGGCGCTCTCCGAGCGGGGCTTCAGGACCCCGACCGAGACGCAGGCGCGCGCCATCCCGGCCATCGCCGAGGGTCGACACACCCTCGTCGTCGCGCCGACCGGGACGGGCAAGACGGAGACGGCGATGCTGCCGGTGTTCGACGCGCTCGTCGGCGAGGAGCGATTCGGCATCGGCGCGCTGTACGTGACGCCGCTGCGGGCGCTGAACCGCGACATGCGCGAGCGCCTCGACTGGTGGGGCGAGGAACTGGGGCTGGACATCGACGTGCGCCACGGCGACACCAGCGACTACCAGCGCAGCAAGCAGGCCAACGACCCGCCTGACGTGCTGGTGACGACGCCCGAGACGGTACAGGCGATGCTGACGGGGTCGAAACTGCGAGTCGCGCTGGAGGACGTCCAGCACATCGTGGTCGACGAGGTGCACGAACTCGCGGCCTCCAAGCGCGGCGCGCAGTTGACCATCGCGATGGAGCGCCTGCGCGAACTCGCCGGCGACTTCCAGCGTATCGGCCTCTCGGCGACGGTCGGCGACCCCGACGCGGTCGGCGCGTTCCTGACGGGTGGGGCGGACTGCGCCATCCGGCAGGTCGACGTGGGCAGCAACCTCGACCTGCGCGTGGTCGAGCCCGACGTCACCGACGAGGACGGGACGCTCGCCAGCGAGCTGATGACCGACGCGTCGGTGGCGAGTCACGTCCGCACCATCCGGGACATCGTCGCCGAGAACGAGTCCACCCTCATCTTCGTGAACACCCGCCAGACCGCCGAGGCGCTGGGCTCGCGGTTCAAGGAACTCGACCTCCCCATCGGCGTCCACCACGGGTCGCTCTCGAAGCAGGCCCGCATCGAGGTCGAGGACGCGTTCAAGGCCGGCGACATCGACGCCCTGCTGTGTACCTCCTCGATGGAACTGGGTATCGACGTGGGGCGCATCGACCACGTCGTCCAGTACCAGAGCCCGCGGCAGGTCGCCCGCCTGCTCCAGCGCGTCGGGCGGGCCGGCCACCGCCGGGACGAGGTCTCGGCCGGGACCATCGTCACGACCCGCGCCGACGACACCTTCGAGGCGCTGGCCATCACCCGGCAGGCGAAGGCCGGCGAGGTCGAGCCGGCGGGCATCCACGAGGGCAGTCTGGACGTGGTCGCCAACCAGATCCCCGGGCTGGCGATGGACTTCGGCGAGATATCCGGCCGGAAGGCGTACGACCTCGTCACCCGCGCCTACCCCTTCCGGGACCTCTCGGAGGACGACTTCAGGGCGGTCGTCCGCGAACTCCACGGGAACCGCGTCGTCTGGCTGGACGAGCAGGCCGACACCATCGAGAAGACCGGCGGCACCTGGCAGTACGTCTACGCGAACCTCTCGATGATCCCCGACGAGGAGACCTACGAGGTGTACGACATGGCCGCCGGCCAGCAGGTCGGGACCCTCGACGAGCGGTTCGTCACCACCTTCGCCTCCCCCGGCGAGGTGTTCATCCAGCGCGGGGAGATGTGGCGCATCGTCGAGGTCGACGACGAGACGTCGAAGGTGAAGGTCTCGCCCATCGAGGACCCCGCCGGCGAGGTGCCGACGTGGGTCGGCCAGGAGATTCCGGTGCCCGAGTCGGTGGCCCGAGAGGTGGGCGAGATGCGGGCGGTCGCGGAACCGCAGTTCGCCCGCGGCGCGCCCCGCGAGTCCGTGGCCCGGGAGTTCTGTTCCCGCTACCCCACCGACGAGCACACGGCGAGTTCCGCCCTCGAACAGTTCGAGCGCCAGGTCGAGGCCGAGGCGCCGATGCCGACCGCGGACCGCCTCGTCGTCGAGGGCCGGGCGACCACCTTCGTCGTGAACGCCCCCTTCGGCCACAAGGTGAACGCGACCCTCGGGCGGCTGCTCTCGGCGCTGCTCGGCCAGCGCACCGGCTCGACAGTCGGGCTGGATACGGACCCGTATCGCATCGAACTGGAGGTCCCCTCGGGCGTCGCCCTCGGCGAGGTCGAGGAGGTCCTGCGGACCACCGACCCGGACCACGTCGAGCCACTCATCGAACTCAGTCTGAAGAACTCCGACTCGCTGAAGTTCCGGCTCTCGCAGGTCGCCGCGAAGTTCGGCGCGCTCAAACGCTGGGAGGGCTCGGGCATCTCCGGGGACCGTCTGCTCGCGGCCCTGCGGGACACACCGATGTACGACGAAGCAGTGAGAGAGGTGTTCCACGAGGACCTGGCGGTCGAGGCGACCAGTGCGGTCCTCGAGGCCATCCAGGCCGACGACCTCGAGGTCGTCCTCCACGGCGACCTGAGCCCCATCGGGACCGACGGGCGCTCGGCCGGCAAGGAGCTGCTCTCGCCGGAGAACGCGGACGCGAGCGTCATCGAGACGGTCAAGGAGCGCATCCAGAACGACCGCGTCATCCTGTTCTGCCTGCACTGCCAGGAGTACGAGCGCACGAAGAAGGTCCGGCGGGTCCGCGACCAGCCCGAGTGCCCGAAGTGCGGGTCGACGCAGATCGCGGCGCTGAACCCGTGGGCCGACGAGGTCGTGACGGCGGTCCGGGCGAGCGAGAAGGACGAGGAACAGGAGAAACAGACCGAACGCGCCTACCGGGCGGCGAGTCTCGTCCAGAGCCACGGCAAGCAGGCCGTCATCGCGCTCGCGGCGCGTGGCGTCGGCCCGCACAACGCGGCCCGCATCATCAACAGGCTCCGCGAGGACGAGCAGGACTTCTACCGGGACATCCTCACGCAGGAGCGCCAGTACGCCCGCACGCAGAGCTTCTGGTAGGTCGAAAACGGCCCCGCCGACGGGGAAGGGGGGGAGTTGGGGGGTGTCGGCGGGGTGGGGAGTATGCAGCCTCAGAACGCCCGGTCACACAGTGGACAGTAGTAATCCGACGACGGCCCCGCGAGGGGCGTCGAGACGGTGTTCGCCGTGCCACAGTATGGGCAGTTGGGGGAGTACTGCATACTGGTAGTATCAACATCCGAATGTATAGCCCTGCGCTCTAATCTGTATGCGTCACTCGCCAGCGTACTCATACCAATTAGGGTATCCCGACCCCGAAACGCTGAAACCACTCGCCGCCTGCTTCCCAGACGAGACCGATGCGCTTCGTTCCCCAGGGCCGCCGCTTCGCCGCCGTCCCGCTCGCGCTCGCACCCATCGCCACCGTCGTGGCCACGCCCATCGCGGGCCTCGTCTGTGTCCTGCTCGGGGCCGCGACGCTGCACTTCTTCCGCGACCCGCCGCGGTCGCCACCCGAGTCGGGCGTCGTCTCGCCAGCCGACGGCCGCGTCTCGGTCGTCCGCGAGGAGGACGACGGCCGCCTCCGCGTCGGTGTGTTCATGAACGTCACCGACGTGCACGTGAACCGCGCGCCGGTCGCCGGCACGGTCGAGTCGGTCGAGCACTCGCCGGGCCTGCACCGCCCCGCGTTCTCGAAGGACTCGGACCGGAACGAGAAGGTCCACATCGAACTGGCCACAGACGACGGGCCGACCGAGGTCACGCTCATCGCGGGCGCGTTCGCCCGCCGCATCCACCCGTGGGTCGACGGTGGCGAACAGCTCGCCCGCGGCGAGCGCCTCGGTCACATCGCGTTCGGGAGTCGCGCCGACGTGCTGTTCCCGCCCGCGGTCGAGGAATCGGACCTCCGGGTGTCGAAGGGCGACACCGTCCGGGCGGGCGAGACGGTGCTGGTGGACCGCTGAGGACGCCCGGGCAGTCGACCGGTGACACAAGGTTTACCCTCACGCCCGTGAAGCGTCTCGTGTGAACTGGGAGGCGGTCCGCCGACGCTTGCCGACGCCGAGTGACGGCACCGGGGACGCTACCGACGGTGAGGACGCGGAGAGCCGCGAGACCCCGACGCTCACCCGCCGCCGGCTCGTGGCCGGTATGGGCGGGCTCGGGGCCCTCGGCGCGGGCAAGGCCGTCGACAACATCTTCCTCGGGTACGGCGTCCTCGTAGGGACCAACCTCCTGACGCAGGACCTGCCCACGCTCGCGGGCGAACGCCTCGGCCCGAGTCCCTTCGAGACGACGGTCACGGACCGGGGCGTCGCGGTCGAGGGCGGGGAGATACACGTCGCGGATTCCCCCGAGGGCGACCCCGACCCCGTCCTCTCGCTGGCAGCGTCTCCAGCCGACGCAGCGAGCATCGACGAGGAGTACGGCCTGCCCGGCGTCGCCACGGAACTCGTCCGTGACGACCCCCAGCTCGCAGCGATGCTCGGGGAGGCCAACGCGAGCGAGGTCGAGAACGTCCGGTTCGAGTTCCACCAGTACGAGGACTTCTTCGAGCGCGTCCGGAACGCGGAGGCCCGCCCCTTCAGCGTGATGCGGCTCCGCGGGAGCCGGTACCGCCCGGTCAGCACCGAGACGGTCCGGACCTTCACCGACGCCGACCCCGCGGACCCGAAGGCGGTCATCGAGGGCCTCGTCGGCGGGTTCCGCGAGTACTCCGGGTACGACATCCCGCGGTACGCCGCCGGCTCGCTCGAGGACAACGTCCTCATGGGCCACGGCGATTTGCGCCGGCACTTCGAGTCGCCGACCTCCTTCGACGCGCTGCTCGACGGGCGCAACACCGGCCTGTTCTGCTACGAGTTCGTCCACCGGTCCATCGAGGCGCTGCACGCCGTCCCCGCCCACGCACAGACCGCGCCCGTCTTCGGCGGCGTCGTCACCGACGCCCGCCACAAGCACGCCTACACGACGGTCGGGAGCGTCCTCCGCGAGGACGGCGACCTGGTGATTCCGGTCACCTTCGTCGACTACACGCACTCGACGCTGTACGACGACCTGCTGGCGACCGGGGTGCTCGGCCGGGGGCTGCGCGCCTACGACGACCGCCACCGGGCGGGCGAGATCTACTGGAACGCCTACGCCAGGGTGTAGGGCGGCCGACACCTCACGAACCCATCGGGTTTTTGGTCGACCCCTCCAGATACTGGGGCGTGTACATCGGGCATGGGCTCCTGGCGTTCGCACTCGGCGGTGCCCTGGGGCGGCACCTCGACCTGAGTCGCTCGCGAGCACTGGCGCTCGCGTTCGTCGCCGGCGCCTTCGGGATGGTCCCGGACGTGGACCTCGCCTACACGGTCTACGTCGTCGTCAAGGCCGGGCCGCAGAACGTCTTCCCGACCACCGAGTACGTCTGGGCCGAGGCCGGGTCGTGGGCGGTCCACCGCAAACTGACACACTCGCTCGTGGTCGGCGCCCTCGGCGTGGCCGTCGTCGGCTCCCTCGCCGCGGCGCTCCGCGACGACGCCCACCCCGCACTCGCGTTCGGCGGCCTCGGGGCCACACTCGCCGCGCTGTTCGCCGTCGTCCTCTCCTCGCACGAACTCATCGGTCTCATGACGCTCTCGCTGTACGTGCTCGCGGCTGCAGGCATCACCGTCTGGGCGGTCCGGCGCGACCTCGCGACGCGACTCGTGGCGGCCGCGGCCGCCGTCGGCCTGCTCTCGCACCCCTTCGGCGACGTGTTCATGGGGACGCCGCCGTCGTTCCTCTATCCCCTCTCCGCCATCGGCCCCGCCGAGAAACTCGCCATCGCGCCCGACCCGACGGTCAACCTCGTATCGCTGTTCGCACTGGAGGTCGGCCTCGCGTGGGCCGCCATCTGGACCGCGATGGGCCTCACCGAACGTCGGCTACTGAGCTACGTCACCCCGCGGGCCGTCCTCGGCGGCGGGTTCGCCGCGGCCGCGCTCGTCATCCCGCCGCCGACGCTCGACCTCGCGTACCACTTCGCGCTGGGGACCATCGGCGTCGGCGTGGCCGTCGGCGCGATGCCCTCGCTGGTCGTCGCACGTGGCTACGACCGCGAGACGGTCCTGCAGGGCCTCGGCACCAGTCTGGCGACGGTGACCTTCGCCATCACGGGCTACCTCGTCGCGTACGTCGTGCTGACGCCCTGATTCTGCTCAGACCGCTTCGCGGTGCTCCTCGACCACGGTAAGCCCCCGGTCGACAACGAGGACGAGTCGCTCGTCGTCCAGCGAGAAGGAGAGTTCGACCCGGAGTGGGTCTTCCTCGACCACGTCAGCCGTCTTCGTCGACAGCCAGTCGTGCTCCCACAGGGGCGTCTCCCGGACGTCGATGCCGTGGTCGTGGTGGAACGCGACGATGGCCGGGTGCGAGAGCAGCGCCGCGCCGAGGTCGCTGTACGAGCTGTCCCCACAGCGCTCGCACTCGTTCCGGACCGCGACCTCCCAGCCGTCGTCCTCGGTCAGCCAGTCCGGGGGGTCCGGGTCCCCGCTGGAGAGCACCCGGCGCGAGAGCGGGCCGTCACACGTCCCACAGAACCCGAACTCGTCGATGTGGATGTAGCGTTTCAGCCAGCGGTCGACGACCGCGGGGGCATCCTCGCGGGCGTGGCCCTCCATCACGCCGGCGGGCACCTCGATGTCGGTGAACATCTCGCCGCACTCTGGGCACTGGACGCGGATGCGGTCGGTCTCGAAGGCGAGTTCCATCTCCTCGCCGCAGAACAGACAGCCCGACCCGACGGGGACGGTCTCGCCATCGATGGTCTTGGTCAGGCCGCCGGAGAGGACCCCGCCGACGACGCGCTTGCCCGCGGCGGTGAGCTTGTACCGCCCCGCCGACCCGTCGTCGTCCTCGACCTTCCGGACGAACCGGTCTGTCAGTTTCCCGAGGTGGTAGTTGAACTGGCCGGTGTCGCGCATGCCGACGCGCTCGCGGAGCCGGGCGAAGGCGAGGGGTTCGTCGGCCTCGTTGAGTTCCTCGAGGATGCGAAAGCGCGTCTCGTGAGAGATGAGGGCGAACGCTTCGTCTGGTGGGAGCTGGTCGACGACGACGTCACTCATGGCCGAACAGTTCGGGAACCAGTCACAAGGAAGTTCGGGTGCGAGACACCGGTCGGCCGGTACCGCCTCGCTACAGTCGCTTCTTGGCGGCCTCGAAGTGGCGCGGCTCGATGACGAGCTCGTCCGTCTTCGCGTTGGCCTCCTCCGGTGAGAGCCCGTCGGCCAGCTCGCGGATGGCCCGCATCGAGGCGTCCCTGACGAGAGCCTCCACGTCGGCCCCGGTGTAGCCCGCCGTCTCGCTGGCGAGTTCGTCGAGGTCCACGTCCTCGCCGAGGGGCTTGCCTTCGGTCTTGACCTCGAGTATCTTCCGGCGGCCCGCCTCGTCGGGTTCGGGCACCATGATGTGGGTGTCGAGGCGGCCCGGCCGGAGCAGGGCGCGGTCGATGAACTCCATCCGGTTCGTCGCCGCGAGGACGACGAGGTTCGGGTTCTCGGCGAGGCCGTCGAGTTCGGTCAGGAGCTGGGAGACGACGCGTTCGGTCACCTCGTTGGTGTCGCCGTCGCGCTCGCCCGCGATGGCGTCGAGCTCGTCGAGGAAGATGATGGAGGGCGCGGACTGGCGGGCGCGCTCGAACACCTTCCGGACCGCCTTCTCGGACTCGCCGACGTAGCGGTCGAGCAGTTCCGGGCCGTCGACCCGGATGAAGTTCACGCCCGACTCGCCGGCGAGGGCGCGTGCGAGCAGGGTCTTCCCGGTCCCCGGCGGGCCGTGGAGGAGGACACCAGAGGGCGGGCTGGTGTTGGCAGCCTCGAACAGCGGGCCGTAGCTCAGCGGCCACTCGATGGCCTCCCGGAGCGTCTGCTTGGCGTCCTCCAGCCCGCCCACGTCCGAGAAGTCGACGTTGGGCTGCTCGGCGATGTACTCGCGCATCGCGGAGGGTTCGACCGACGCGAGCGCGGACTCGAAGTCGCTCTTCGAGACGGAGGGATTGCGGTTCCACGCCTCGCGCTCCTCGCCCTCGGCGGGGCGGTTCCGGATGGCGACCATCGCGGCCTCGCTCACGACGCTGTCGAGGTCGGCCCCGACGAAGCCGTGGGTCCGGCTGGCGATCTTGTCGAGGCTCACGTCGTCGGCCAGGGGCATCCCGCGGGTGTGGACGTCGAGGATCTCGCGGCGGCCACGCTCGTCCGGGACGCCGATCTCGATCTCGCGGTCGAACCGGCCGCCGCGACGGAGCGCGGGGTCGAGGGCGTCGACACGGTTGGTCGCGCCGATGACGACCACGTCGCCGCGCGATTCGAGGCCGTCCATCAGCGAGAGCAACTGGGCGACGACGCGGTTCTCCACGTCGCTCTCGTCGTCGCGCTTGCCCGCGATGGAGTCGATCTCGTCGAAGAAGACGATGGCTGGCGCCTCCTTGCGGGCTCGCTCGAACGTCTCCCGGATCTTCTCCTCGGACTCGCCCTTGTACTTCGACATCACCTCCGGGCCGGAGATGTTGATGAACGAGGCGTTGACCTCGTTGGCGACCGCCTTCGCGATGAGTGTCTTCCCGGTGCCCGGCGGCCCGTAGAGCAACACGCCGCGGGGCGGGTCGATGTTGAGCTTCTGGAACAGCTCCGGCTCGGAGAGCGGGAGTTCGACCATCTCGCGGACGAGTTCGAGCTCGTCGTCCAGCCCGCCGATGTCCTCGTAGGTGACGCCGCTGGGCTTCTCCGGGGGTGGCGACTGCGTGCCGTCGGCGGTCTTCGGCTGGCCGTCGGTCCCGGCGGGGGCGCGTCGCTCGGGGTCGTAGGCCTCACCCTCGACGACGATCTCGGTGGCGCTCGTGATGCGGACCGGCGAGTCGGGCGTGGTCGAGACGATGCGGAAGGGCGTCGAGGAGATGCGCTCCAGCCGGATGCGCTCGTTGACGCTGACCGGCCGGCCCTCGAGGTCGCGGGTGATGGCGCGCTGGATGATGCCGGTGGGGACGCGTTCGAGGGTCTCCGGCGGGGCGAGGTGGATGACCTCGGCGTCCTCGACCTCGCGGGCGGAGACGGTGACGCTCTCGCCGACCTTCGCGCCCGCGTTGGCCCGCGTGTCGGCGTCGATCTGGATGACGCCGTCGGGGACGTCGGGGCCGGCGGGCCAGACCTTCGCGACGCTCCGGCGGGACCCTTCGATGACGACGGTGTCGCCGCTCAGCACCCCGAGAGCCTTGCGGGCCGATTCGGGGATGCGTGCGACACCGCGACCGGCGTCGCGCTTCTCGGCGGCTCGTACCGTCATGACCAGGTCGGTCCCTGCCTGGGAACTCATACCGGTTTCTTTTCATCGACGTGACTTGAGAATTGTCCTCTGGGCATGCCTCGAAACTCCGGGTGAGGTTGAAAGGTGTCGGCCGGCATGGTTCCAGCATGGTCGTGAAACGAGAACGAGACGGCGAGACCTGGTACGAGTGCGAGGACTGCGGCCTCATGCTCGACGACCGGGACGACGCGAAGGCACACGAATCGGCGTGTACCGGCGAGGAGCCGGGGTATATCCAGTAGCCGTCTCGACAGCTCAGAGACGCTCGCGGTGTGTCTCGGCCAGTTCGGCGGCCTGCTCGCGGGTCTGGACGACCTCCCAGCGGACCTTCGCCGCGTCGCGGTAGGAGAGCGCCGACTTCAGCTCGTCGTGGAGGACGCCGTGGCCGACCGCGACGACGGTCCCGTCCTCGTCGCCGAGTTCGTACATCCCGAGCCGGTCGGGGACCGTCCCGAGGACCGAGCGGTCGAAGTCGTGCCAGCGCTTCGGGAGGGGCATCAGACGATCTCGTAGGAGTGCTCGCTCATCTCGTCCTCGGCGAAGACGAAGACCCGCCCGCGGGCCTCCTCCGGGTCGGCCTCGACGGTGACGCGGACGCCGCCGCGCTTGACCGTCACGCCGGGGAACAGCTCCTCCTCCTCGCCGGTGTCGAGCAGCAGGCGGCCGACACCGGTCGATTCGAGGATGTCGTCGCTGGTCTTGCGGTCGTTGACGTAGACGAGTACGCCCTCCGTCTCGGTCGGGTCCGTCACGAGGACCTGCACGAGCTTGCCGGGCGGGCACTCGACGCTCCCCTCCTGTTTGTCGGGGACGCCGTGGTAGAAGACAGAGCGCCCGTCGGTGTACTCGACGGCGATACCGCCGTCCTGGAGCTCGATGCCCAGGGTGCTGGGCGCGACGTTGCTGCGATGCTGGGACATGCGCGAGGCTTGGGCGTCGGGTGGGAAAAGCGCGCCGAAGAACGTTTTTCCGGCTCCCGACCGAACGTGAACGTATGTCAGGGGATGACCGCACTCGCGCACACGTCTTCGTCTCGGGTCGGGTCCAGGGGGTCTACTACCGGGCCAACACTCGCGACACCGCCCAGGAGAAGGACATCGACGGCTGGGTCCAGAACCTCCGCGATGGCCGCGTCGAGGCCGTCTTCGAGGGGCCTGAAGAAAAGGTCGAGTCGATGGTGGAGTGGTGTCACGAGGGCAGTCCCGCCGCCGAGGTCGAGTCTGTCGAGGCGGAGTACGAGGAGCCGGAGGGCGAGGACGGCTTCCGGATTCGCCGGTAAGAGCAGCTATTCCGGGAACAGTTCCTCGCCGCGGTCGAGGTCGTCGATGCGGGCGCACTCGGCTTCGCTGAGGCCGATGTCGGCCGCGGCGAGGTTGCCCTCCTGGTGCGTCCGACCGGCGGCCTTCGGAATCGTCACGACGCCTTCCTTCTGGCAGAGCCACGCGATGGCCACGTCGGCCGGGGTCGCGTCGTGGGAATCCGCGATGTCCTGCAGCGTCGGGTCGTCGAACACCTTGCCCTGCGCCAGCGGCGAGTACGCGACCACGGTCTCGTCGTGGGCGCGGTTGTCCGCGAGCAGCTCCGGCGTCTGGAAGAACGGATGGTACTCGATCTGGTGGGCGAAGATGGGGGCGTCGAGGTGCTCGCGGGCGGTTGCGAGTTCGGCTTTCGTGAAGTTCGAGACGCCGACGTGCTTCGTGAGGCCGTCCTCGACCAGGTCGTCGAACGCCGGGAGGGTCGTCGCCGGGTCGTAGGCTTCGATGGGCCGGTGGACGTAGAGCAGGTCCACCGAATCGACGCCGAGGCGGTCGAGACTCGCCGCCGTGCTCTCGCGGACGTCCTCGGGTGCGAGGTTGGTCGCCCAGACCTTCGTCGCGAGGAAGACGTCTTCTCTGGGCACGTCGCTCTTTGCGAGTCCCTCGCCAACGACGCCTTCGTTCTCGTATATCTGTGCGGTGTCGAGGTGGCGGTAGCCGGCATCGAGGGCGGACGCGATGGCGTCCGGGTCGTCGATACCCATGGTACCGAGGCCGACCAGCGGGAGTGTCATAGATGGTAACTCGGCGCCGAGTACGAAGTTCTTCTGTGTGGTGGGCCGGTGGTCGTCGGTTGCGGAGTTGCGTCGAGAGTCCCTGTGTCGGTTGTCGCTGGCGGCAGCGATTTCGAGAACAGGTTCACTCGAGCTTGCGTCGTGACAGCAGCCTCGCCCTCCCCAGCCGACTGGATGCTCGTTCCGTGTCGCTGCGCTCCACTACACTGCGCGTCTCATCCCTCGCGCGGCTCCGCCTCGCGGCTTCACTTCGTTCAGCACGCGAACCAGCACGCGCCACCCGGTTGTTCGATACTCGACTCCACCTCTGGGTTCGACGGACGCGACGCCACTCTTTACCTGCCACCGCCCGAACCACCGGCCATGATAACGAGCGACCGGATGGCACAGGTCGACCGGAACGCCGAGGCGCTCGGCGTCCCCCGGAAGCAGCTCATGGAGTCGAGCGGGAACGCGGTCGCCCGGGTGGTCCGCGAGCACGCCGACCCCGGTGACCAGGTCGTCGTCGTCGCGGGCCGCGGGAACAACGGCGGCGACGCCTTCGTGGCGGCGCGCTTTCTCGACGAGTTCGACGTCGAGACCATCCTGCTCGGGCGGGCCGAGACCATCACGACCGACATCGCCCGGGAGAACTGGGACGCCCTCCAGCAGGGCGAGTACGACGCCCGCGAGGTGCGGGACTCGGCCGACTTCTCGCTCCCCGACTGCGACCTCGTGGTCGACGCGATGCTCGGAACCGGCGTGACGGGGGCGCTTCGCGAACCGGAGGCGACCGCGGCCGAGGCCATCAACGACTCCTCGGCCTACGTCGTCTCGGTCGACGTGCCCTCTGGCGTCGACGCGGACACCGGCGAGTCCGCGGGCGTGGCGGTCCACGCCGACCACGTCGTCACCTTCCACGACGACAAGCCCGGGCTGGAGGCGGTCGACGCCCCCATCATCACCGTCGCGGACATCGGTATCCCGGATGCCGCAGAGCTGTTCGTCGAGCAGGGCGACCTGCTCGCACTCTCGCGCGACCCGCAGGCGCACAAGGGCGACTTCGGCGAGGTCCTCGTGGTCGGGGGCGGTCCCTACACCGGCGCGCCCGCCCTCGCCGGCCAGGCCGCGATGCGGGCCGGCTGCGACCTCGTCCACGTCGCCTGCCCCGAGAACGTCGCCGGGGAGGTCCAGGGCTACGAGGAGGGGCTCATCGTCCACGAACTCGCGGGCGACCTGCTCCGACCCCGGCACGTCGACGAGTTGCTCGACCGCGCCCTCGACGCCGACTGTGTCATCCTCGGACCGGGCCTCGGCCGGGCCAGCGGGACCCTCGACGCGGTCCGGGAGTTCCTCGAGAGCTACGACGGCCGGGCCGTGGTCGACGCCGACGCGCTCCGGGTCGTCCCCGACGCCGACACCGAGGCCGACCTCCTGTGTACGCCCCACCAGGGCGAACTCGCCGCGATGGGCGGCGAGACCGACGAGGACTGGGAGACACGCATGGACCTCGTGGAATCGTTCGCCGGCGACCTCGACCAGACGCTCCTCGTGAAGGGTGCCTACGACGTGGTCTCCGACGGCGAGACGACCCGGGTGAACCGGACCGGGAACCCGGGCATGACCGTCGGCGGGACCGGCGACGTGCTCGCGGGCATCTGCGGCGCGCTCGCGAGCACCCACGACCCCGTCGAGGCCGGCGGTATCGCGGCCTACGTGAATGGCGCCGCGGGCGACGCAGTCGTCGACGAGCAGGGGTACGGCCTGCTCGCCTCGGACCTGCTGCCCGAGATTCCCCACGCCATGTGGGGTGGTCGCGATGAGTGACGAGTTGACCCACACCGACGATGCAGGTGAAGCCCAGATGGTCGACGTGGGTGACAAACCAGACACGGCCCGGCGGGCCGTCGCCGAGGGGACGATCCACCTCCAGCCGTCGACCATTCAGGCCATCCGCGACAACGAGGTCGCGAAGGGCGACGTGCTGGCGACCGCCCGCATCGGGGCCATCCAGGCGGTCAAGCACACCTGGGAGACCATCCCGATGTGCCACCAGATTCCCGTGACCAACGTCGACACCGACTTCGACGTGGCCGACGACCACGTCACCCTGCGGGTCGCGGTCGAGACGACGGGCAAGACCGGCTGCGAGATGGAGGCCCTGGAGGGCGTCACAACCGGCCTCAACGTCGTCTGGGACATGGTGAAGGCTGCCGAGAAGGATGCCGACGGCCAGTACCCCGACACCAGAATCGAGGGCGTGCAGGTGGTCTCGAAGGAGAAACGGGAACTGTAGCGGCCACCCAAGAAACTATCCGTTTTCAGACAGACTGTCGAGCCATGCGACGACGTGCCCTCCTCTCCGGCCTGACCGCGGCCGCGACAGTCGGACTCGCCGGTTGCTCGGCGATGGACGATGACGACGACGACCCCGCGACCCTCGACCGCATGCTTCTCCGGTCTGACACCGGCGAGCCCGAACTGCTCTCGCTGACGCTCGTGTACGCGCCCCGGGACGGGTCAAACGAGCGTCCCATCTGGGGGACGTTCGAGGCCCCGGCCGCCGACGAGCCCCGCGCAGTCACCGACTTCGAGGGGGACCCAGGCTTCTACAGCCTGACCGCCGTCTCGGACCGACACCACACCCACGAGGTCGTCTCGTTCAACTCCCACGGGGCCGCCGTCGGTGCCGGCCCCCTCCAGTTCGAGGTGGTCGTCCAGGAGAGCGGTGACCTGTGGGCGAACCTGGGCGAGGCCGGCGACGAGGTGTCGATACCGGCGTAGGCCGCCCCCGGCCGGCCACCCTCACTCGCCGGTGAACGTCTCCAGCACGGCCGGTGACGCCCCCGAGCGCGAGAACACCGTCACGAGGTCGTCCGGTTCGACGGTCACGTCGCCCTTCGGCGTGATGACCGACCCGTCGCGCTCGATGGCGACGACGAGCACGTTCTCCCCGATGAGCCCCTCGTCCGCCGCCTCGGTCAGGGTCAGGCCCGCGATCGGGGCGTCGTCCGCGACCGACACCTCCACGACCTCGGCGCCGCCGGCGAGTTGCATCATGTCCGCGAGGGCGCTCCGGCGTGCGTCCTCCTGGGGGCCGAACGGTTCGTAGGGCCGCGTGCGCTCCTTCTGGACCAGTTGCTCGTCTTCGATTTCGACCCCAAGTTCCGTGAGAGCGCGGGCGATCCGCGTCACGGTGGCCATGTCGCCGCCGACCGCGACGACGTGGAGGTTCGCGCCGCCGGTCATCAACTGGCGGACGTTGACGACCCCGGGCACCTGGAGGGCCTTCTCCGCGATGGTCTCGCGCTCCGGGACGGGTGCCCGACAGATGAAGAGGTTCGTCAGTGGCGCGCCGGTTCGCTCGAAGTCCACGCTGGCGTGGTACCCCTGGATGACGCCGCGTTCTTCCAGTTGGGCGATGCGGTTCCGGATGGTGCCCGCCGAGACATTCATCTCCTCGGCGATCATCGGCGCCGAGACGTTCCGGGCGTCCCCCATCAGCCGGTAGATGATGCGACGGTCGATCTCGTCGATGCGGTCGCTCATACACTGGCTGGTGGGCGCGACGACCTACAATCTTCCTGCCCGCGACGAGATTACTGGATGCGAAATATAGAGCAATATATTTACTGAATCAGTAATTTAATCGGTGCGTTTATGTTCGAGGGGCGGTTCGGACACGGACAGCAACGCCGAACGACCGTCGTTCGGGAGAGAACCATGTCCAACGCACACCACGCACTGGTCGTCAGAACCGATGGGAAGATCGCCGACGGAATCGTCGAACTCGCCGTCGAACTGGCCGGCGACGGACTCCCACCAGGGTTCGAGCCGACCATCGAGGTCGTCGCGGCCGACCAGCAGGAGACGTTCCCGGCCGAGACAGCCAGGCACACGGCCTCGACTGCACTGCACGTCCGGGAGCTCGTCGACGACTCGGTGACCGTCGAGTGGCACACCGTCGAGGCCGAGACGCCTGCCGACGCGCTGGAGACGACGGCGACGGCCGAGGAACCCGGCATCGTCGTGGTGTCCGACGACCTCGGCGCCGCGGTCGCCGAGAGCGTGTTCGAGGCCACCGGCGCGACCGTCGTCCTCGCCCCGAACGACTGGCGACTCGACCGCGTCGAGACGGTCCTCGGCGCGGTCGGGACCGGCCCCTACGGAGGAAGCGTCGCCGAGACCGTCGGCGCGCTCGCGCACATCGCAGCGGCGGACGCGGAACTGGCCCACGTCGGCGACGAGGACGGCCTCCTCGACGCGGCGGCGGCCTGCGTGGACGACGTCCCCCTCGAGACCCGGCTGCTGTCGGGGACGGTCCACGAGGCGCTCTCCGATGCCGCATCGGACGCGGACGCCCTGGTCATCGGGGGGCCGAGTCACGACCACCTCCGCCAGCTCGCGTTCGGGTCGACCAGCCGGCGGCTCCGCGAGGAGTCGGACACGCTCACGCTGACCGTCTGGGCGGCCGACGACAGCCTCCGGGGTGACCACTGATGTACGTCATCGTCGTGGGTGCGGGCGACATCGGCTGGCCGCTCGTCGACATGGCGACAGGCGCCGGCCACGAGGTCGTCGTCGTGGACGCCGACGAGCAGACCGCGTCCGAGGTCGCCCGCGAGTTCGACTGCCTCGCCATCAACGACGACGCGACCGAGGCAGACACGCTCGAAGAGGCGGGGGCACGCCGGGCCGACGCCATCATCTCCACGGCGGAGTCCGACGCCACCAACATCATGGTGATGCTGCTCGCCGAGGAGTACGACGTCCCCTCGCGTGTCTCGGTCGTCCACAACACGGACCACATGTCACTGTTCCGGCGGTCCGGCGCGAACGTGGTCGAGAACCCCCAGAAGCTCATCTCGGAGCACCTCTTCCGGGCCGTCCAGCGCCCCTCGGTCTCGGACTGGATGCACCTCGCGGACGACGCCGAGGTGTTCGAGGTGCGAGTGGACGAGGAGGCCCCCATCGCCGGCCGTCGGCTCTCGGAGGCCGACGAGTCCGGGCTGCTCGCCCCCGACGTGCTGGTCGTCGCCATCGAGCGTGATGGCGGCGTCGTCACGCCGAAGGGCGGGACGACCATCCGGGCGGGAGACTCCGTGGCCGTGTTCTCGGAGCGTGGCTTCGCCGACGACGTACTGGAGACGTTCGGGGCAGAAGATCAGATCGCGACGGGCCACGCGGGCCTACTGTAACGGCGTCGAGAGGTCTGCCGCCCGCGAGCGCGCCTTCTCGACCACGGCGGGCCGTGCCTCGAAGTCGACGAGCACGTCGTCGTCGCCGTAGTTCACCTCCTCGACGTTCGCGTTGTCGTGGATCCACGAGACGACGCTCATCGTGTCGTCGGTCATCGGGAGGACGAGGCGCTCGCGCTCCCAGTCCGGGAGCTCGTCGACGATGCGCTCGCGCAGCTGGTCGACGTTGAGGGCCTCCTGGCCGGAGACGGCAACCGGGTTCGGCGCGAGCGCGGAGAGCGCCTCGCGCTTCTCCGCGAGTTCCTCGTCGTCGACCGAGTCGATCTTGTTCAGCACCGTGACGATGGGTGCCTCGTTGCGCTCGTACAGCGTGTCGTGGCTGGTGACGAGCTTCTCGCGGATCTCCTCGATGGGCTCGGAGACGTCCACGACGAGGAGGACGAGGTCGGCGCGGTACACCGAATCCAGCGTGGACTTGAACGACTCGACCAGCCAGTGGGGCAGGTCCGAGATGAACCCGACCGTGTCGGTCAGCAACACGTCGCGGGTGTCGAGGTCCATCCGGCGGGTGGTCGTCCCGAGCGTGGTGAACAGCCGGTCCTCGGACTCGGCGGTCGCGTCGAGGTCCGGGTGGAGGTCCTCGTTCTCGTCCACGTCGAGGTCGGCCGCCATCTGGCGCATCAGCGTCGACTTGCCGGCGTTGGTGTAGCCGGCGAGGGCGACGAGGTCGAAGCCGGCCTCGTGGCGGCGCTCGCGGCGCTTCTCCTCGGTCTGCTCGATGCGTTTCAGCTCGTCCCGGATGCGGCTGATCTGGTCTTTGATGTCCTGCTCGCGGCTCTCGTCGTACTCACCCAGGCCCATGAAGCCGGGGTGCTCGTCGCGCTTGGCGAGGCTGGTCTTCGCCTCGGCGCGCGGGAGTTCGTACCTGAGTTCGGCGAGTTCGACCTGGAGCTGTGCCTTCCGGGTCTGGGCACGCTGGCCGAATATCTCCAGGATGAGCGTGAAGCGGTCCATCACCTCACAGCCCTCGGGGAGCTTCTGGCCCAGGTTGTACGTCTGGTAGGGGCCGAGGCGGTTGTCGAAGATGACGACCGCGGCGTCCTCGCGGTGGGCGCACTCGGCGAGTTCGTCCGCCTTCCCCTCTCCGAACTGCAGGCCGGGGTCGGCCTTCCGGGACTGTGTCAGTTCACCGACTACCTCGTAGCCGGCGGCTCGTGCGAGTTCTCGGATCTCCGTGACGTCGGCGGTACCTGAATCGACGCGTTTCGCGATGAGTGCCTTCATGAGACGTATCCGGCGTTGTGACTACTGTATCTCCGGCTGCAGGTCGCTCCGACCGGGCGCCATCCCGGCCGGCGGGCGGTCTCAGCCTCGCCGGGCCTGCACCTCTGTTGGTCGTCGTGCTGTCATACTCGCACATTGCCGCCCCGTCCTCTTGAATCTCTTGTTGCGCGTTCCATCTTCGTGATATGTTTGCTGGCGAGGGGGCGGGCCAGTCGGGGACGGTGGCGGTGACGGCGGTAGAACGCCCCAAAAGACTTATCAGAAAGCGGCATACCTCTATGTGTATGATTCCGCTGGAGCTGAATCCGCAACAACTCGGCCTCGAGTTCGGTTCGGGTGCCGTCATCGGTGGCATCATCGGATTCGCTGCGAAGAAGATAGCCAAGATCATCGCGGTCCTGGTCGGGCTGGAGCTGGCACTGTTCAAGTTCCTCGAATCGAAGGGCTACATCACCGTCAAGTGGGACGAGCTGTCCGGGGGCATCCTCGGGGCCGCCCAGAACACCCAGGACATCCAGGCCGGCTGGATCGAGCCCATCCTCTCGACGCTCTCGGTCGGCGCGGGCTTCACCGGCGGCTTCCTCGTCGGCTTCAAGAAAGGGTAGTTCTTCAGGCTCCCGGCGACTCTTCTTTCGGCGTGAACGGCCCGATAGAGGCCGACAGGCGGGCGATGGTGGCGATGCGCAACACGTAGGCGAACAGCACCGCGAAGGGCGCGAACCCGAGTGCCAGCGCCGCGGCCACCACCACCAGCAGGGCGGTCCCCGCGACCGGCGGCCCCGTCGACAGCGCGTACGCCAGCACGACCAGCGCCATCGCCAGCAGCGACGGCGCACCGACGTAGAGCAACAGCCGGGAGAGCCGCGCGAGTTCCTGGTGGACGTACAGCGTCTTCAGGTACTGTCTCGTCACGCCGACGGCCCGGAGCAGCCCGCGTACGTCCTCGAGCGTCGAGCGCGCTGACTCCGAGAGCGCGTCAGCATGTGCCTCGCGGAGGTGACGCGCCGACCGCATGTTCTGGGAGTAGTTGTCCATCATGACGGCCGAGAGCACGTCGAACGTCTCGGCGCCGCGCTCGTCGAGTTTCTCGTCGACGCCGTCGGCGTAGTCCTCGATGTCGGACGCGAACTCGGTGACCGCGTCGTCGACGTCCTCGTCGTCGGACTCGGCGATACCCGACTCCAGGTTCTCGGCCCGGTCCTGCAGGGTGTCGACGACCAGCCGGGTGAACTCGGCCGGGTCGGTCGGCGGCGCGCTCACGTCGCTCCGGTCCTCGATGCGCTCCCGGAAGTCGATAGAGCCGTCCATCTTCTCGGCGATCTCCCCCGGCGACCCGAGCACGCGCGAGAGGACGAGCTGGTTGATGGAGAGGACGACGCTCACGATGGTGAACACGCCCGTGATGGTCGCCCCGAAGACCGGAATCACCGCACTCCCCTTCGCCGTCCCGATGATTCCGAGGACCCCCAGTGCGAGGACGAGGCCGAAGACGAGGAGGACGAAGGCCCCCGCGACCAGTCGGCGGTCGGCTTCGAGGAGGACCGAGTGGCGCAGCCCCTGCCACGAGGACGGTGCCGTCGAGTCGGCGGCGCCAGCGGGGTCGGTGACGGGGTCGTCGCGTTCGGCGTCGCTGTCGTCGCTGGTTTCCATGTGGTCGAACGGTCGCCCCGTGGGTCCTTACAGTGCGGGCCAAATCACCGCCGGAGGAACAGCTGGTGGGGCGTCGAGCCGCCGAGACCCCGACCGTTACCGCGTGCTCAGGTCGTCCTCGTCCTTGATGATGCGCGTCTCGGCCTCCCCGCTGGTCATGTCGTTGACCATGTCGTAGAAGTCGTTCTGCATCCCGGCCGGGAAGGTGACGACGCCGACCCACGAGCCGTCGTTCTGCCACTCCTCGCGCTCGAGGTCGCCGTAGTTGCGGACCTTCGCCTGCGTGCTGCCCGCGTAGTCGGCGGGGACGTGGACCGCGATGGTCACCTCGTCGAACCGGATGGGGATGACCGGGCGGAGCGCGTCGAGGGCGTCGTCGACCTGGCTCTCGACCGGCTCCATCGGGTCGACCTGGAAGCCCGCCTGCTCCAGCGCGGACTCGATGCGGTCCGGCGGGTGCGGGGCGTTGTCCATCTGCGGGTTGACCGCGTTCCGGGCGATCTTCTGGATGAGCTGTTTGCGCTTCTGTTCTTGCATCTCGCGGCGCTGCTCGGCCGTGATCTGTATCTCCCCGCGCTTGATGACCTCGGGGATGATCGCCATCGGGTCTGTCGTCTCGAAGACCTTCTCGAGGTCGTCCTCGGCGGGTCGGTCCCCGCGCGAGGCGTCCTCGAACACGTCCTCGGCCGCGATGACGTCCTCGAGGTCGCCCTCGAACTCGCCGCGCTTGATGGCCAGCGCGGCGTCAGGGTCCACGAGGACCTCGAAGCGTGCGCCGTGGCTCTCCAGTCGCGCCGTCACCGCTTCGTCAAGTGAAATCATACGCGAAACTTACGCGGTGTGGTTAAAAAGGTGTTTCCCGAACCGGGGGCGGTGGGGTTACTCCTCGGTCGACTCGTCGGCAGATTCGTCGGCGTCCTCGCTCTCCTCGGGCGCGAGCAGGTCGAGGTCGTCGAGGTACTCCTCGACCTCCTCGTCGGTGAGCGAGACGAAGCGCTCGGACTCCACGTCGACCGTGGCCATCCCGAGGCTCTCGGGGCGGAGGCCCTCCTCGTTCACCTCGCCGAGTGCGCGCAGGGCGAGTTCGATGCCGCCGTCGAGGTCGGCAGCGTCGTCGTAGTTCGTCTCGAGGTAGTCCTGTATCTCGCCGCGGTCGGCGCCGACGGCCAGCGCCTTCCACTCGTAGGGCGTGCCCGACGGGTCGGTCTCGAACAGGCGCGGTTCGCCGTTCTCGATGCCGCCGATGATGAGCGCGACGCCGAAGGGGCGGGCGCCACCGACCTGCGTGTACTGCTGGATGTGGTCGGTGACGTCCTTCGTCAGCGTCTCGACGCCGATGGGCTCGCCGTAACGCAGCTGATTGACCTGCGAGTCACGGCGCGCGAAGTCGATGAGCTGGCGGGCGTCGGCGACGTGGCCCGCGCTGGCGATGCCGATGTGGTCGTCGGCCTTGTGGATCTTCTCGACGCTCGACCGTTCCATCAGCGGCGAGCGGATGCGCTTGTCCACACAGAGGACGACCCCCTCGTTCGTTCGGACGCCGATGCTGGCGGTCCCTCGCTTCACCGCTTCGCGAGCGTACTCGACCTGGTAGAGGCGACCGTCCGGGGAGAAGATGGTGATACCCCGGTCGTACGCCTGTTGTGACGCTTGTCCCTGCATTGTAGATCACTCGAAATCGAGGTGCGTCGCGCCGATGTACTCGCCGTCGACCCGCACGTCGAGAACGGATTCTCGCTCGATAGCGGCCCGGTCGTCGTGCTCGAACGCGACGGTTCTCTGTCTCGCACCTTCCGACGGGCGTCCTAAATACTTTTCTTCACAGGCCCGTATCGTGCCCGAGATTCCCCGGACGTGGAGGCCGCAGTCGGCCCCGTTGATGCGGGCGATGCAGGCGATGGCGGCCCGGGCCGGCTCGGTGTGGCCGTGGCGCACGCGGACGATGGCCTCGCCGGCGCCGTCCTCGAAGTGGAACTGGATGACGGTGAGGTCGGCGTCGGCACTGCCCACGTCGCCGACGAGGTTCTGGGCGGCGTACCACAGCTCGCGCTGGAAGTCGCCGCGGGCGAACGACGCGTCGGGCGTCGACTCGATGCCGACGGCGAGGTAGCGCCGCTTCGGCCGGAGATGCTTCGGGAGGTGCTTCATCGACTTATGGGGCTCATTCGTCCACGGCCACGCGCTCGCCGACGAGGACGCCGACCTGGTCGTGGACCGGTTCGACCGCGGTCAGGACGAAGCCGGCGTCGGTGAAGGCGTCGGCGAGGTGGCCGACCGTCGAGGGGTCGTCGACCTCCGGCGAGTAGAACGGCTCGTCGGGGTCGGGCTCGCCGAAGAACATCACGTCGCCGAGGACGAACTTGCGGGGGCCGAGGTCGGCGATGGCCTGGATGGCCTCGCGCTTCTCCTCGTCGGAGAGGTGATGCATGGCGAAGTTCGAGACGACGACGTCGACGTCTCCCTCGAAGTTCGGTTCCCGGAAGGTGCCCTCGCCGAACTCGGTGTTGTCGAGTCCAGCCTCGGCGGCCTTCTCGCGGGCCTGTTCCAGCATGCCCTCGCTGATGTCGCGGCCGACGACTCTGCCGGCGTGCTCGGCGAGCGCGAGGCCGATGGCACCGGTGCCACAGCCGAGGTCGAGGACGGTGTCCTCGGCTGTCAGGTCCTCCTTCGCGTGGTCGAGGACGAACGAGACGCAGGCCTTGTACTCGTCCGTCTGGTTGACCTCGTCGTCGTAGCGACCGGCCATCTCGTCGAAGCGGGCGGCGTGTTCCTCAATCGGTCTCTTCATAGCGACCTCTACGCACGCCGGGTTCGATGAAAGCGTCGGAGTCGCGCTCGCGGTTCCGCGACGCGAGCCGACCCCACTCGCGCAGCCCCTCGGCGATCTGCTCGCGGTCGAAACCGATGGTCTCCCCGACCGCGAGCAGTTCGCGGGCGGCCCGCAACTGGAGGTGCGAGGACGGGTCGCCACTGACGACGTAGGGCACGTCGTACTTCTCGACGAGTTCGCGCAACTTGCGCAGCGACTGGAGGCTCTGGACGCGCTGGCCGCCCGTCTGCCGGAGCACGTGGTGCAGGTTGAACTCGACGCGGACACCGTTCTCGGCGGCCGCCTTCGCGAGGACGTGGTTGAAGTCCCCCTGCCCACGCATCGGGTGGGCAAGCACGTCGATGCGGGGCTGCTCGACCGCGAAGCGGTTCAGGGACTTCGAGCCGCCGTGTAGCAGCAAGAGCGTGTACTGGCGGCGGTAGTTGCCCACGTACCCCGACGCCTGGTTCTGGTCGTCGGCGCGGACCTCGAGGCCGCGGACCACGTCGATGCCGTACTCCTCGGCGATGCGCTCGGCGTCGTACTCGGCGCGAGCATCCCCGTGGTTGCGGACCACGATGCCGTCGTACCCGTACTCGGCGGCGGTGTGTGCGAACCGGGCGACTGTCGTCTCACCGTCGGGGTGGGCGTGGACGGCCTCGTACATAGAACGTGCTCCCGCCAGCAGGCACCTTACGCTTCCGATTCGGTCACCCGGGGCGCTCGACTCACTGCTCGCGCAGCGATTCGAGCGTGTCGCGGGCGTTCTCGACCGCGGCCGCCTTCTTGGCGGGGTAGGCCTCGACCTTCGCCCGGAAGGTGATGCCCTCACCGAGGGCGGTCTCGCCGGCGAAGGCGGCCTGCTTGTCGAGCCGCATGAACAGTTCGCAGTTCTCGGTCACCCGGTCGTCGAGTTCGCCGATGACGGACTCGATGTCCGCCAGTTCCGCCACCTTCGCGAGCACGTGGCGAACGTCGTCGGCGTTCTCGACCCGTGCCGAGAGCACGACGATGCGGTCGCCGTGGTGCCCCTCGTTGACCATGCGCTCGATCTCGTAGTCCTCGGGGAGGTAGTAGCGCAGTGCCTCCTCGACGCGTTTCTCGTCCTCGGTCGCGTAGCAGAACGCGCGCAGGTCGACGTAGTGGAACGGAACCTTCGGCATCTGAGAAGTGGATTACTCTTCGTCGTCTTCGTCGGCGGCGGCCTCGAGCTGGTCCTCCGGGATGCCCTGCTCCTGGCCGTCCTCGAACTGGATGGTGTACGTGGCGTCGCCGAACATGGTCTCCATGACCTGTGTGATCTTGCCGGTCTGGCCGTCGTACTCGCTGTGCTTGTCGTGCAGGACGACGCGGTCGTCTTCCTCGAAGCTCATACCTCGGCGTACCCACGGACCGATTAAAAAGGGACTGATTCGCGCCCGGCCCCGGTCGCTGGCGGCTGGTCGTCGTCGTGACGAACCGGCTCAGGCCGGCGCCTCGATGCCGAGTTCGTCGAGCAGCGTCCGTGCCGCCGCGGCGGACGACCCGGGACCGCGGGCGGTCACGAGGTCGCCGTCGACCGTGACGCTGGTGTCGCTGTCGAGTTCGGCGTCCCAGTTCCCGCCCGCGGCGACGACCTCGTCCTCGACCCAGTACGGGAGCTTGCGCCCGTCGGGCATCCGGTCGTACTCGTCGACGATGTCCTGCTCCCACGCGTTCGGGAAGCCGGTCACGTCCCGGCCCTCGACGACGAACTCGCCCGCGTCGTCACGGGTGAACGCGAGGATTCCGACGGCGTGACAGACCACGAGCGCGACCCCGTCGTCACCGGCCACGGCGTCCCGGAGGAGCCGCCGGGCGTCGCTGTCCTGGTTCACGTCCCACTCGGTCCCGTGGCCGCCGGGGAAGACGACCGCCTCGTAATCGGCCGCCTCCTCGCCCGCGACCGGGACCGGGTCGTTCAGTCGGTCGTCCGTCTCGTCGAACTCGCGGTAGTGCTCGGCCGTCTCCTCGCCCACGTCGTCGGGGTCGAGGGAAGCCTCGTCGACGACCGGCGGCTCGCCGGTCGGTGTCGCGACGGTCACGTCCACGCCGGCCTCGTCGAGCGTCGTGAGCGGCTCGATGCATTCTTCGGCCCAGTAGCCCTCCTCGCTGACGACGAACAGTGCGGAAGTCATTGCACCTCGGAATCGGGGCGTCCCGTTCCTAAACCCCGTGCCAACCGTCGGGCGTGCCGGCACCGAAGGGTTCTCCCGTGTCGAAGCGATTTTGCTCCTCGATACGATAGGTCATCACAATGATTCCCCTCGCTATCCGGTCTCTCGCTCGTATCGGTGCCGACCGACCGCCCTCCGTCGGGTCGGCGTGATGCGGGTCGACGACCTCTGGTACCTCGCGGACCAGGCCGACCAGTTCGCCCAGCAGCGGTACCACGACCTGCGCGACCGTCACGACGACCCGATGGAGGTCACCCGGACCCGGTACGTCTCACGCCGGCGCTTTCGCACCCTGGCGGAGCGGACGAACCGGACCGGCGCCCCCTACGGCGCCCACACCATCGTCTACCGGACCGACGGGGCGGTCCTGCTCGTCCGCCACGAGGGCGTCGACCTCTGGGTGCTGCCCGGCGGCGGCATCGACGGGGACGAGAGCTACCGCGAGGCCGCGGCCCGCGAACTCCGGGAGGAGGCCGGCGTCGAGGTGAGCTACGACGGGCTGGCCATCCTCACCCGGCTCCGCATCGTCAGCGGCGAGCAGTCGATGTGCGGCGTCCTCCCGGTGTACGCCGCCCGGGCGAAGACGACCGACCCCGACATCACGGACCCCGACGACGAGATCTCGGCGGCGCGGTGGTTCCACCGCCTGCCCGAGGACACCCGCGACCGTGAGGACCTCCTCGCGTGGCGCGAGCGCAACCTGCCGGAGCTGACCGGGTGACACACCGGGAGTACGTTTTTGTCGGCCGTCCACGAAGTCGACGGTAGGATGACCCTCTTCTGAGTCGGTGGTCGGGCCGCTCCCGGCCACCTCACCGGTCCGCACCGCCCGCCAGCCGCGACGCCGTCGTTCGCTTCGACGGCCCACACACGGCTCACAGAGCCGACTCACCACCCATGCGATACCGACAGGCCACAGCCGACGACCAGCCACGAATCGCCCGCGACCTCCTCGTGCCCGCCTACGAGGCGGCCGAGGAACGCGAACCCGAATACAGCAACCTCACCGACCAGGCCCGCACCGACCCCGACATCAGCTACTGGCTCGAGGAGGACGACCGCGTCCTGTTCGTCGCCGAGACCGACAGCGGTGACCTCGCCGGGAACGTCTCCGGTGCGGTCTCGCCCACGCCGCCCATCTACGACCGGCCACCCGCGGTCTACTGCGACGGCCTCTACGTGAAGCCCGAGTACCGCCGCGCGGGGGTCGCGACCGACCTTCTCGACCGGCTCGTGGCGTGGGGTCGCGAGCGCGACTGCGGGTTCTTCTCGCTCTCGGTCCACGTCGACAACGACGGCGGGAAGGCGTTCTTCGAGGACTACGGGATGACCCAGCAGTACCACTCGATGCGGATGCAGCTCTGAACCGCGTCAGGACTGGGCAGCCTACTCGAAGTCCCCGAACGTCTCCCCGTCCTGCGAGTCCGCCTTCATCCGGCGGATGGCCGCACTCGCCTGGCTCGCGTCGTAGCCGAAGTAGACGTCCTCGGCGTAGGCGTCGGCGACCTCGGTCGCGTGGATGAGACTGTCGATGTCGACGTCGACCGCGTACAGTTCGATAGAGAAGGGCTTCGACAGCGCGTCCTGGAACCCAGACGCGATGACCTCCAGCCAGTACGTCGTCGAGTACGCCATGTCGTAGAGGGGAACGACGAACTCGTCCACGTACTCCGAGAGGGCGTCGAGGTCGAGCCCCGCGCGCTCGTAGAGGTGGCCCGGGTACGGGTCGGGATACAGCGTGAGGTAGGTCTTCCCGGGGATGCGCTCGGTGGCCTCGGCGACGAACTCGGTGATGACGCTGGCGCGCCACGCGAAGCGGTCGTCGTACTCGCTCTCGGCGAAGGCCTCGTTGCAGTGCTCGCAGTAGCAGTACTCCTCGCGTGGGAACCCGACGTCGTCGAGGCGCACGTCCTCGTTCTCGGCCGCGCAGTCCTCGATCATCTCCAGCAGTCCCTCACGGTAGCGCTCGCGGGAGGGACAGATGTAGCCCCAGTCGAAGTACGGGCGCTCCCGCGTGGCCTGCTCACCGTCCTCGGTGACGGGGATGAGTTCCGGTTTCGCCTCACCGGCGGCCGTGTCGCCGAAGCAGGACACCATGTTCACCGCCTCGGCGACGGGTTCGACCGCCCGCCCGGTCACGTCCTTGACCTCGTAGAACGCCCGGTCGAACTCCGACCAGTCGAGTTCCGGTTCGTTGCGCGTGACGACGCCGTACATACCCGTGGCTGGGGAACCTGTAGGGGTACGTGTTTCGAAAAATGCGGGAACCAGTCGCGTGGCGGGTCTACTCTTCGACGTCGTAGTCGACCTCGACGGCGGTGCCGGATCCACCGGCGACCATCTTGTACACGAGGACGGCTGCGACCAGGGCAAGTACGAGTTTGAACTTCTTCGACATGGTAATTGGTTCGTCCGGTGACTATTTAGTCCTTTCTGGAGCAGGTTCCTTCCCTGGGGTGGTGTACTGTAACGAAACCGTGAACGAACCCACCCTGCTCGGCGGAACGTGTCAGTTGGTGGTGATGTGTGAGGCGATGTCCTCGCGGACGATGGTCTCGCAGTAGCTACAGCGCACGCCGTCACGGAGCACCTGGAACTCGGTGTCGACCGGCTCCTGGGCGTTCGTGATGCAGTTGTGGTTCGGACACGCGAGTACGCCCGAGACGGAGTCCGGACGCGAGACGCGGTGCTTCTCGACGACCTCGTAGTCGCGGACGATGTTGATGGTCGCGTCGGGCGCGATGAGCGAGAGCACGTCGACCTCGTCCTGGCTCAGCTCGCGGCCCTCGACCTTGACGACGTCCTTGGTCGCGAGCGTCCCCGACGGCACGTTCATCCCGATGGAGACCTGCTCACCACTCGTCCCATCGATACCGAGGATGGCCAGCACGTTCAGCGCCTGGCCGCCGCGGACGTGGTCGATGACGGTACCGTTGCGGATCTTCGAGACGCGGAGTTCCTTGTCGGTGTCGCTCATCGGTCTCCCTCCAGCAGCAGGTCGAGCAGTGCCATGCGGACGGGCACCCCGTTGTGGGCCTGTTCGAAGTAGTTCGCGTACGCGGTGTCGTCGATGTCGGCCGCGATCTCGTCGACCCTGGGCAGCGGGTGCATCACCGACAGGTCGTCCGAGGCCTCCTCCAGCGTCTCGGCGTCGATCTGGTACTCGCCGGCCACCTGCTGGTACTCGTTCTCGTCGGGGAAGCGCTCGCGCTGGATGCGCGTGACGTACAGCACGTCGAGTTCGGGCAGGATGGCGTCGAGTTCCGTGTGCTCGCGGACGTTCGCGCCCGCCTCGTGCAGGTCGAAGCGGACCGACCGCGGTAGCTTGAGCGACTCGGGCGCGATGAAGTGCTGGTTCGCGTCGAAGTTCGTCAGCGCGTTCGCCAGCGAGTGGACGGTGCGCCCGTACTTCAGGTCGCCCATGATGCCGATGGTCAGGTCGTCCAGCCCGGCGTTCTCGCGGATGGTGTAGAGGTCGAGCAGTGTCTGTGTCGGGTGGTGGCCCGCGCCGTCGCCGGCGTTGACCAGCGGCACCTCGACGAACTCGCTCGCCATCTTCGCCGCCCCCATCAGCGGGTGCCGGAGCACGAGCGCGTCGGCGTAGCCCTCGACGACGCGCATCGTGTCGGCCAGCGATTCGCCCTTCTTGACCGACGAGGACTCGACGGGGCCCATGTCGACCACGTCGCCGCCGAGTCGTTTCATCGCCGCCTCGAAGCTCATCTTCGTCCGGGTGCTCGGCTCGAAGAAGCACAGCCCGAGGAGCTTCCCGGCGTGGCGCTCGCCGAACGCCGCCGGGTTCTCGTCGACCTCGGCGGCGTGGTCGAGCACCGTCTCGATGTCCGCCCGCGAGAGCTGTTTCGCGGTGAGCAGGTGGTCGTGACGCATCAGGTTGATGACCTCGGCCACACACCTTCAACCTCACTGTTCGCGGTCGGTCGCGTCTCCGAGGACCTCCAGCAGCCGCCGGGCGTCGCGGACCTTCTCGTCGATGCGGTAGCAGTGGGACTTGACCGTCCCCACGTCGATGCCGAGCCGCCCGGCGATGTCGGCCTGCGTGAATCCCTGCTCACGGAGGGTCTGGACCGCCCCCTGCTGGTGGGAGAGACCGGCGCGGACGAGGGTGGCGACCCGCAGGGACGGGAGTACCAGGGGTGCGAGCGAGGTGGCCGTGTCGTCCGAGACGGTCTCCGGGGCAACGTCCCCGGCGTGGGTCGCGTGCACTGCCCGGACGGCGGCCGCAAGCTCGTCGGACAGGTCGAATCGGTCGGTCAGCCCGTCCCAGGTCGCATCGTCGACCCAGACGACGGTCACCAGCCCGGCGGCCCCCGTGACCGGTTCGGGAACCGTCTGTGCGTCGAGGTCGGCTCCGTACGCAGGAACGTCGGGGTTCGAGCCGGTGTAGTAGACGTGGATGGCGTCTGCCCCCTCGTGGAGGTCGTCGTGGATCCGGTCGAGGGCGGTGCCGAGTGCATCGCTGGCAACGTCGTGTCGGTCCGCGACCTCGTCGACCAGCGTCGCCGGTACTGGGCCAGACCTGGCTGTCATAGCTGCTGAGACGACCCCGGCGAGCAAGTAGTTTACGTATATTGTAAACCATCGCTCGGCGACCGTTCAAGTACCATGGCGCGGCCAGAGTCCCCATGCTCGCCATCGCCGGCGGCAAGGGCGGCGTCGGGAAGACCACCACGACGCTCGCGCTGGCCGCCACGCTCGGAGACAGCCGTCGCCCCGTCCGGGTCGTCGACGCCGACTGCGACATGCCCGACCTGCACACGCTGGCGGGGTGCGACCGGAAGCCGACCCTGGCCACGGTCGGGGACCCTGCCGCCCCGGCCGACAGCCCGGTTCCCGCCTACCCCGGGGTCCGCCTGGTCGGAGCGCCGACTCCCGGCGCAGGGACCAGTACCGACGTCGTCGCCGCCCTGCGGGCCCTCGCCGACGGCGACCGCCTGCCCACACTGGTCGACACGCCCGGTGGCGCCGGCCCGCCGGCGGTCGAGCCACTCCGGGCCGTCGACGCCGTTGTCCTCGTGAGCGACAGCACGCCCCAGTCGCTGCTGGACGCCGCGAAGACCGCCGCGATGGCGCGCCAGCTCGACGCGACGGTCGCCGGTGTCGTCCTCACTCGCACCCGCGACGCACCCGAGGGCGTGCCCGACCTCCTCGGCGCACCGGTGCTCGCGACCGTCCCGCCGGCGAGCCAACCGCTGGAGTGTGCCGGGGTCTGGCGGGCCTACGAGACCGCGGCCCGGGAGTTGGGTACGCAAACAATTATTTAGGTGGCGGCTGCTAACCGAGACGTAGATGGCTGGGCGGCTTGAGACTGGTATCGACGTGCTCGACCGGAAGCTCAACGGTGGTCTCCCACCGGGGGCGATCGTGGCGTTCACCGTGGACCCTGCGAGTCAATCCGAGCTTCTGCTGTACGAGCTGACCGCCGCCCGCGGCACCCTCTACCTGACGACCGAGCGTTCCGACCAGGCGGTCCGGGACGCCATCGAGAACACCAACGCGCCCGTCGGGAGCCCGACGGTCCGGGACATCTCGGGGTCGGAACCGCTCGACCAGGCCAACCGCCTCATCCGGGCGCTGCCGGAGGGTGCCAACCTCATCATCGACACCGCCGACGTGCTCGAACGCGGCGACCGCAACCGCTACCGGAGCTTCATGACCGAGCTCCAGACCCACATGGTCAACACGGGCTCCATCGCCTTCCTGCACTGCCTGAACGGCCACCACATCCCGACGAACCGGGACACCACGAAGCATATGGCAGACGTGGTGTTCGACCTCACCACGCAGGTCCGCGGGACCGAACTGGAGAACCGTCTCTCGGTGCCGAAGTTCCGCGGCGGCCAGGCGCTCACCGAGACGGTCAAGCTCGAACTCGCGGACCAGGTCGCCATCGACACCTCGCGCGACATCGCATAGCGAGTCCGGCGACCGACCCTGCCTCAGGCAGTGCGCTTTTGCGGGTTCGACCGATACTACCGCGAGAGACATTCATGCATGGGGGCCGCCGGGAAACACCAGTAGTCCAAATCAGAACAAATTACATGGAGGGTACTGAACAGGTGGGTAACGCGCAATCGGACGTCGCGACGACGCCTACTCTACCATGACTGAAACATACGATGTGGTTATCGCCGGTGCGGGCCCCGCGGGCGGGCAGGCGGCACGAGACCTCGCCTCGCGAGGGTACGACGTGGTCGTACTCGAGACCGAGGCCGAGGACGAGTTCCCGAGCAGGAGCAACAAGTCGACCGCGGGGACGTTCCCCTCCACCATGGCCGCGTTCGGCATCCCCGACGAGGTCGTGATGAACTTCACTGACGACGTGGTGCTCGAGTCCCCCAACCACCACTACCGGCGCCACCAGCCCGGCGCCGTCCTCGAGTTCGCCGACTTCAAGAACTGGCTGGTCGACGAGGCCGTGGCCGACGGCGCCGAGTACTGGTTCGACGCCCGCGTCTCCAGGCCCATCACCGAGGGCGGGGACATCGTGGGCGTGCAGTACAACGGCGACGAGGAGGTCTACGCCGACATCGTCATCGACGCCACCGGCCCGGCCGCCCCTCTCGCGAAGAAGCTCGACGTCTGCAACCTCAAGCGCGAGAAGCAGGCCATCGGCATCGAGTTCGAGTACGAGGGCATCGACGTCGACGCCGAGGGCTACGCCGACCTCACCGACGCGATGATGCTCCGGCTCGACCACGACATCGCCCCCGGCGGCTACTCGTGGATCTTCCACACGGGCGAAGACACCGCGAAGGTCGGTGTCTGCTACCTCCAGAACGAGAGCCACCGCCAGAACTCGAAGTCGGGCTACACCATCGACGACTACCTCCAGTACTGGGTCGACACCGACCCGCGCTTCGACGACGCCATCCGCAAGGAGGGCATCCAGCACCGCGGCTCCGCGCACATCCAGCTCCCGGACCGGATGAGCACGGACAACTTCATGGCCATCGGCGACACCGTCCCGACGGTCGACCCGCTCTGGGGCGAGGGCATCGACAAGTGCATGCGCTCGGGCCGGGTCGCCGCCGCGACCGCCGACCGGGTGCTCACCCACAGCGAGCGCGACACCTCCGCCTCGGAACTCGCCATCTACGACCAGCTCTGGCACGAGCGCGTCGCGCCGAAGGTCAAGACCCGGCTGTTCATGACCGAGATGCTGTACCGCGTCTCCAACGAGCGCTACGACGAGCTGATGCGGGACCTCCACAGCATGCCAGCCGACAAACTGGAGTCCGCCAACAAGGGCGACCTCCTCGGGATGCTCCGCATGATGAAACTGGAGGACCTCACGACGCTCGCGCGGACCGCGAAGGACTGGTACAGGAACTAGTTCCGACGACTTCGTTCTCTCTCTCTCGACTTCCTCACGAGCGACAGCGCCCGGTCGGTGTCGCTCGCGGCGCGAGTGCTGTCGCTATGTGACGGTGAAAACGGAGAGAAGGTCGGCGACTTACTCCTCGTCGAGGTCGGCTTCGATGTCCTCGGCGTCGATGTCGGCCTCCGCGAGGGCCTCCTCGATGTCGGCCGCGTCGGCACCGCCGGCGCCGCCGGCGCCGCCCATCATGCCACCCATGCCACCCATCATGCCGCCCATGCCACCGTCGATGGTCTCCTGGACGATGACACGGTCGATGTCGAGGTGCTGCATGAGCTGCTGTGCGACCTGCTGCTTGCCGAACATCCACTGCTGGTTCATCTGCAGCTGCGGGTCGGACTCGATGTAGAGCGTCTCCTTCTCGACCGTCTGGGTCTCGAACTCGGGCTCTGCGTCCTCGTCGTCCTCGTCGGACTCGACGCGGACCTCCTCCTCGACCTCGTCGGTCTCGAACCACATGTCGAGGTCGACGTCGAAGAACATGTGCATCAGGCCCTGGGCCTTCTCGACGCTGTCCTCGACGACCTCGGCGATCTCGTAGTCGTACTCGAGGTCCTCACCCGCGAGCGGGTGGTTGAAGTCGACGCGGGCGCGGCCACCGATGATGGTGTTGATGAAGCCCTGCTCGCCGTCGATCTGGACCTGTGCGCCGGGGCGGCGGGAGTCCTCGGGGATCTTCTCCGCGCTGACGGTGCGGACCTGGGAGTCGTCGTACTCGCCGAAGGCCTCGGCGGCGGGGATGGTGACGTGACCGGAGTCACCGACCTCCTTGCCGCGGAGCTCGTCCTCGACAGCGGCGAACATGTGACCCTCGCCCAGCACGATGACGCGGGGCTCGAAGGGACGACCCTCGTCGTCGACGCCCTCCTCCTCGGCGACCTCCGGGTCGGTCGTGTCGACCAGCTGGTCGCTCTCCTTCGTTCGCGCGGTGTACTCGAGCTTGATGAAGTCGCCGTCCTGCAGTCCTGTCGTCTCTGCCTCCTCTGCAGCCTCTTCCTCGGCTGCTGCGTCCTCACTCACTTCGTCCTCAGCGTCGGCCAGTTCGGCCTCTTGGTCATCGGTCATACGTTATCCGTCTCACGGTCAGCATTTAAGAACCACGTTTCTGGCCCAACGGCTACGCTTTTGATGCCCCTCGCTCACGGTACTGGCATGTACGAGGTGGAAGTGAAGGTGGCGGCGGCCCACGGCCCGGTCCGGGAGCGACTGGCCGCACAGGAGGCGGTCCCGGTCGACGCCGTCGTCCAGGAGGACGTGTACTACGACGCGCCCCACCGCGACTTCGCGGAGACCGACGAGGCGCTGCGCATCCGGCGCGAGGCGACCATCGAGGGCGGCCTGGACCAGGACGCCCCGCCCGCCGCGGCGTTCGAGCGCGTCGACCCGGCCGCGTTCGAGGCCAACGTGACGTACAAGGGGCCGCTGGTCGAGGCGGAGTCGAAGACCCGCGAGGAGTTCGAGACGCTGGTCGAAGACGGGGAGACGATGGACGAGATACTCGCGCGACTGGGCTTCGACCCGGCCGCGACGGTCCGCAAGCGCCGCGAACGCTTCGCCCTCGACGGCTACACCGTCACGCTGGACGCGGTCGAGGGCCTCGGCGAGTACGTCGAGTGCGAGGTCGAGACCGACGAGGGGGCGGTCGAGGACGCCCGCGAGGGCGCGTTCGAGGTACTGCGCTCGCTCGGGCTCGACCCCGACGAGCAGATTCGCACGTCGTACCTCGGGCTGTTGCTGGCAGAGGCGGCATCGGAACAGTAAATACGTTCTTTCGACACCATCTACATAGTCGATGGACGTTCCCATCTGGAACCTGACGCGGACGACCTACGGCCGCCGGTTCTACGAGTTCCTCGAGTCGCGCGGCCTGAAGCTCTCGTTGATGCACCTGTACCGGAAGGACCTCGGTGCAGAACCGCCGGGCGAGCCGCCAGCGGGCGTCTCTCTCTCGGTCCACGAGGCGGCGACCGTTCCCGAGTGGCCCGACGAGCAGTTCGAGTCACTGGCGGCGGAGGACCACGTCGTCCTGGCCCGGCTGGGCAAGACGGACGTGGACGACGGCAAGGTCGTCGGCTGGGTGTTCCTCACGACGGACCGCGCCAAGCACGTCGAGCCACTGGAGACGACGGTGCGCTTCGACGGCGTCTACGTCTGGCGGCTGTGGGTCGAACCCGAGTACCGCGAGCGCGGCATCGCCTCCGCGCTGGTCGCCGAGGGCACCCGTTTCGCCCGCGAGGAACTCGGCTGTGCCACCGCGACAGCCTTCATCGCGGTCGACAACCAGCCGTCGAGGTGGGTGTTCGAGTCGAGGGGCTTCACGGAGGCCACGCCGGCCCGCTACGTCGGGCTGTTCGGGTGGGAGCACCGGAGCGAACTCCTGCGGCGCACGTAACCTATATAGTATATAGTCTATTTATTTATATTTCCAGAAGACTTTAGCGGGAGGTTTCACGACGTCTAGCCACAGAATGTCAGACGAAAGCGAGCGGGCCGGCAGCCACCTGCAACGCACACTCGGCCGGAGCGCGAGACGGACCGGGTTCCGGTACGAACCCGGCAACATCCTGTACCGGCTGACGGTCGCCGACTACGTGAGCCTCGTGGCACTGTTCTTCGCGTGGACGGCGTCGCTGTTGTTCCTCTCCGGGGAGTCCAACTACGCGGTCGTCGTGATGTTCGTCGCGTTCCTGTTCGACAAGCTGGACGGCTACCTCGCGCGCCGACTCGACGTGACCTCCTCGCTCGGCAGACAGGTCGACTCCTTCATCGACATCTTCGTCTACCTCGTCACCGCGGCCCTGCTCTTCTACTACGAACTGGCCCCTCGCCTCGTACTCGGCGCGGAGGGCGAGATACTCCGCATCGCGACCAGCGCGGTCGTCGGCTTCTGCGTCCTCGCGTTCGGCGGCCTCCGGCTCATCCGGCACAACAACGAGGGCTTCATCGAGGACGACACGGGGACGAGCCACTACCACGGCATCACCGTCGTCCACGTCAACGCGGTCGTCGTCCTCAACTACCTCCTCGTGCTGTCCGTCGCCCCGCTGGGCCTCTGGAACGGCTGGGCCGCGGCGGCGACGACGATGGTCGTCTGTCCCCTGATGGTCTCGGACTACCGCAGTCCGAAGACCGAGTTCGTCCACTGGGTGGTCGGTGCGGCCTGCGTGGTGGTGTCGGCGGCGGTGCTGTGGGTCGAGTTCGGGCTCAGTCTCGCGGCGCTCGGGCTATGACACGGACGCTGCGGATCGACCCCCACGTCCACACCCGGTTCTCCTACGATGCTTCGGCGTCGGTCGAGGCGGTGCTCGAACACGCCGCCGCGGCCGGCCTCGACGGGCTGGTCGTGACCGACCACGACGCCATCGTGGGGAGCCGACGTGCGGTCGAGCTGGCCCCTGACTTCGGGCTGGTCGCCCTGCCCGGCGTCGAGGTGTCGACCGCCCACGGCCACCTGCTCGCGCTCGGGGTCACCGAGCGCCCGGAACCCCACCGCCCGCTCGGGGAGACGATGGACGCCATCCGCGACGCCGGCGGGGTCGCGGTCGTCCCGCACCCGTTCCGCCTGACCAGTCACGGGGTCCGCCGGAGCCACCTTGCCGACCCGGACGCGGTCGAGATCTTCAACGCCTGTACCCTGCTCTCGTACCGGAACCGGCAGGCCGCGGCCTACGCCGACCGGAACGGCCTCCCCGGCGTCGGCAGCAGCGACGCCCACACGCCGAGTGCGGTCGGTGACGGCTTCACCACGGTCGAGGTGGCGGACTCGGGCCACCGGACCGACGTGGACCCGGTGGCCATCCTCGACGCCATCCGCGCCGGCCGGACCACGGCCCACGGCCAGCGCGCCTCCCTGCTGCGCTACCTGAACAAGTACGCGGTCAACGCCTGGCTGGCGGCCGCGAGGCGGTGAGGATGCTCGGCGACTGGCTGCCCGACGGGCCGGTGTTCACCTCGCGGGCGAACCGCCGCAAGGCACTGCTGTCGGCGGTGGTGCTCGTCGGGGGCACGGTGCTCGCGGCGTGGCTGGTGGTGCAGGTGGAGCCCCGGGTGACCGACCAGTCGTGGCTCGCGGCCCAGTTCGCGCGGTTCGACCGGCTGGCCCCGGTCGTCTTCGTCGCCATCCAGACCGTCCAGGTGATACTCGCGCCCATCCCCGGGCAGACCCTCGGCGGCGTCGGCGGGTTCCTCTTCGGCTGGGTCGCCGGCACCGCCTACTCCATCCTCGGGGTGGCCATCGGGAGCCACGTCGTGTTTCTGTTCGCGCGGGCGTACGGCCGCCCCGCGGTCGAGGACTGGGTCACCGCCGACGTGCTCGACGGCTTCGACGACTTCGTCGACGACCACGGCGAACTCGGGCTCTTCCTCGCGTTCCTCTTCCCCGCGTTCCCCGACGACGCGCTCTGTTTCATCGCCGGCCTCTCGCCGGTCTCCGGCCGACGGTTCCTCCTGCTGGTGGTCGTCGGCCGCCTCCCGTCGTTCCTCGCGGTCGCCTACGCGGGCGACAGCCTCGCCACCGGCGACCCGTGGGAGTTCGCCGCCATCGTGGCGGTGCTCGGGGTCGGCTCGCTGGTGGCGTATCTCCGGCGCGACGCGCTGGTCGGACTGGTCGGGCGCGTGTCGGACACCTGACGCGCTCTATTACCGTCGAGAATATTCTGTCGCGGGGCCTTTTCCGCAAGTTATAGAAACTGGGGTGGTCAACTCCGGGTAATGACAGAGCGCAATATTCGCGTCGAGCCCATCGACAGGCTCGCGGTCGAAGACCAGGAGGTCGAGATCGTCGAGCGAAAGGGCATCGGCCACCCCGACTCTATCTGTGACGGTATCGCCGAGGCGGTCTCGCAGGCACTCGCACGAACCTACCTCGACCGCGTCGGACAGGTCCTCCACTACAACACCGACGAGACCCAGCTGGTCGCCGGCAGCGCCGCACCGGCCTTCGGCGGCGGCGAGGTCATCGAACCAATCTACCTGCTCATCGTCGGTCGTGCCACCAAGCACTACGTCGACGAGTCGGGCGAGGAGTACCACATCCCCGCGGAGACGGTCGCCCTGAAGGCCGCCCGCGAGTACCTCGGTGAGCACTTCCCGGAACTGGAGTTCGGCACCGACATCGTCGTCGACGTGAAGCTCGGCGAGGGCTCGGGCGACCTCCAGACCGTCTTCGGCGAGGACGGCGCCGCCGTCCCGATGGCCAACGACACCTCCTTCGGCGTCGGCCACGCGCCCAAGAGCGAGACCGAGCAGATCGTCCTCGAGGCCGAGCGTCGCCTCAACGGCGAGTACCACGACGAGAACCCGGCCATCGGTCAGGACGTGAAGATCATGGGCAAACGCGAGGGCGACCACATCGACATCACGGTCGCCGCCGCCATCGTCGACCGGTACGTCGAGGGCATGGACGACTACATCGACGAGGTGGAGTCCATCCGCGACTACGTCACCGAGGTCGCCCACGAGCACACCGACCGCGAGGTCGAGGTCCACGTCAACACCGCCGACGACTACGAGGAGGGCGCCATCTACCTCACGACGACCGGGACCTCCGCCGAGCAGGGTGACGACGGCTCCGTCGGCCGCGGGAACCGCGCCAACGGCCTCATCACGCCGAACCGCTCCATGTCGATGGAGGCGACCTCCGGCAAGAACCCGGTCAACCACATCGGGAAGATCTACAACCTCCTCAGCACCGACATCGCCGAGAGCGTCGTCGCCGAGGTCGACGGCATCCGCGACCTGCGCATCCGCCTGCTCTCCCAGATCGGCCGCCCCATCGACCAGCCCCACGTCGCAGACGCCCACGTCGTCACCGAGGAGGGCGTCGACCTCGCGGACATCGAGGCGGACGTGACGGCCATCATCGACCGCCAGCTCGCCGACGTGACCGACATCACCCGTCGCGTCATCGACGGCGAACTGACCACCTTCTGAGGCTCGACGGGGAGGCGCGGCGCTCCCCGGTCAGGCGCGCCACGCGAGCACCGCAACCGACTCCCTCTGCGGGTCGACGACCGCGACCCGGCACCGGACAGTGGTGGTCGTCCCCGACTCCGCACTGAGCGTCACGGTTCCCTCCTGTGTTCGGCCCGTCTCGCGCGTTCGTTCGACCAGCCGGGTCAGTCCGGCACCGAGCGCGGGAACGGTGAGCGCGAGCAAGGTGTCGCGCGAGTGTCGAACCAGCGTCAGGAACTCGTTGTTCGCCCCGACGATGGACTCGCCCTCGACGAGCATCGCGCCCGTCTCGTGGGCATGTAACACGCGCTCGGCGACGGTCTCCTCGCTCACTGCCACGTAGTCGGTCATGTCGCTGATGACGCAGACGTGTCCCCCACCGTCCATGTGGGCCATCGAGAGGTCCTTCGGGAAGCGAGAGCCGTCGCTGCGGACCCCGGTCACGCTCCCGCGCCAGGTCCCGACCGACGAGAGCTCAGGCATGATCTCTTCGCTGAACACCGCGACCTCCTCGTCGGTCGAGAGCACCTCCCACGTCTCCCCGAGCAACTCCGCCACCTCGTACCCGTGCATGGCGGCGTACGCCTCGTTCATGTAGACGTACCGCCCCTCGTCGTCGAGGATGGCGATGCCCTCGCGGGCCGCCTCGATGGCCTGCACGCGGAGGCGGAGCGCCTCCTCGGCCCGGCGCTTGTCGATGAGGTTCTTGACGCGGTTCGCGAGCAGCGCCAGCTGGTCGATGCCGCCCTTCTGGAGGTAGTCGCTGACACCGGCGGAGATGGCCTCGCTGGCGATCTCCTCGGAGCCCTTGCCGGTGAAGAGCACGAACGGGAGCCCGGCGTCGCGCTCGCGGACGACCGACAGGAAGGCGAGACCGTCCATACCGGGCATGTCGTAGTCGCTCACGACGCAGTCTATCTCGCGGTCGTCGATGATGGTGCGTCCCTCGTCGCCGCTCGTGGCCGTGACGACCTCGGCGTCCTCGTACTCCCGCTCGAGGTACGCGGCCGTGGCCTCGGCCATCTCCGGCTGGTCGTCGACGACGAGGATGGTGGGTGTTCGGCCGTCGTCACCGACGGGACCGAGGGTGCCGACGCTGGTCTCGGCGCGGCCGCTGACGAGGTCGCCGTCTCCGGAGGGCTGCGGGACGGGGTCCTGCGCGGGCATCGGTCAGTACACCCTTGGCCCCCGGTCAGTATGACCCTTTTCGAGGACCTATCAGGCCTGCTAGAGGAGAACGCTGCCTCCCTCGCGGTGTCCGGGGTATCCGACGGTCGTTTAAACTTCGATGCGGTACTCCCGGCCATGCATCCCCCGGGGGCCGGGACGGTCGTCGTGCGCCACGGCGACCTCAACGTGAAGAGCACGGGCGTCCAGCGACGCATGGAGCGCCGCCTCGTCGAGAACGTCGAGGCGTTGCTCGCGGCCGCGGGCGTCGACGCGACCGTCGAGCAGCCCTGGTCGCGCATCCTCGTCAGGACGGACGAGGCACAGGTCGAGGCCGCGACCGAGGCCGCCGCGAAGGCCTTCGGCGTCGTCTCCGCCAGCCCGGCCCTGTCGGTCCCGTCCGAGCGCGAGGCCATCACCGAGGCACTGGTCGCGACCGCCCGGGCGCACTACGACGGCGGGACGTTCGCGGTGAACGCCCGCCGGTCCGAGAAGTCCCTGCCATTCGACAGCGAGGACGCCCAGCGCTGGGGCGGGCAGGCCATCTGGGAGGCGGTCGAGGACGACTTCGAGCCCGCGGTCGACCTCGACGACCCGGACCTGACCTTCCACGTCGAGATCCGCGGCGACGAGACGTTCGTCTTCCTCGAACACGTCGACGGCCCCGGCGGCCTCCCGCTCGGGACGCAGGCACCCATGGTCGCGCTGGTCAGCGGCGGCATCGACTCGCCGGTGGCCGCCTTCGAACTCATGCGCCGCGGGAGTCCCGTCGTGCCGGTGTACGTCGATTTGGGAGACTACGGCGGTCCGGACCACGAGGCCCGGGCGGTCGAGACGGTGCGCACCCTGGCCGAGTACGCGCCCAACTTCGACCTCACACTGTGGAAGGTTCCAGCAGGGGACGTGGTCGCCGCCCTCGTGGACGCGGTCGAGACCGGACGCATGCTCGTCTTCCGGCGGTTCCTCTACGTGGTCGGCGAGCTCATCGCCGGCGAGACCGCGGCCGCGGGCGTCGTCACCGGCGAGGCGCTGGGCCAGAAGTCCAGCCAGACCGGCCAGAACTTCGCGGTCACCTCGCAGGCCATCGACCTGCCGGTCCACCGCCCGCTGCTCACGTGGGACAAGGCCGACATCGTCGAGGCGGCCCGCGACATCGGGACGTTCCACGACTCGACCATCCCCGCGGGCTGCAACCGGATGGTGCCGGCCCAGCCCGAGACCCACGGGTCGGTCGCCGCGGTCGCGGCCGCCGAACCCGACGACCTGCGAGAGCGTGCCCGCGAGGCGGTCGAACGCGCCGAGCGCGTCTCCTTCTGAGCGAAATCCACAAACCCCCCGCCCTCCAATGGCCGCCAGTGACCGACGTCTGTCTCATCGGCTCGGACGATTCCGTCCTCCGGTACGAGTTGCTCTCGCGCGAGACCGCCCGCGAGGCCCTCTCGACGTACGACCTCTGGGAACCGTTCGAGAACGCCATCGCCTGCCGGACGGTGAGCGTCGGGGCAGCCGTCTCGCTCTGTAACGACCTGAACTGGTACCTCGTGCGGTTCGTCGACGACGTGTTCGTCCGCGAACCCTCCATCGTCGAGGACGAGTGGCTCTCCCGGGACCTCGCGACACAGGTCAGAAACGATGCAGTCAAGCCCGACGAGACCGGGCAGTACTGCAAGATGTACGGAGTCCTGGCGAACGAGGAGGGGCCGCCGTCGCTGGTCGAACCGCTGTTCGTGCAACGGACCGACGACGGCCTGCCCGAGTACGACCTCCACCCGGACGTGGACGAGACGGTCGTCGTCCGGGTGAGCGCGGAGGAGTTCGGCGCATGACCGGGGGCCACGGGGTCGCCCAGGTCGACGGTCGACGCATCCACTACCGGCGGGCCGGCGTCTCCGGCCCGGTCGTCGTGCTCCTGCACGGCGGCGGCGTCGACGACGCGGGACTGTCCTGGAAACTGACCATCGAGGAACTGGCCGACGCGGGCTACCGGGTGTACGCCCCGGACTGGCCGGGCTACGGCGACAGCGACCCGCACGCCGAGCCGTCCATCGCGAGCTACGTCGAGGTGCTGGAGGGATTCTGTGAGGCGCTCGCGTTCGACAGCGTCTCGCTGGTCGGCATCTCGATGGGCGGGGCGGCCGCCCTCGGCTACACGCTCGCGCACCCCGAGCGCGTCGAGAAGCTCTCGCTCGTGGACAGCTACGGGCTGGGGTCGACCGTCCCGGCCGGCTCGGTCTGGTACACCCTCGCCCACCTGCCAGGGGCGAACGCGGCCGGCTGGTCGATGATGGGCGTCTCGAACGAGGCCGCCGCGCTCGGGCTCGGGAGCGTGGTCCACGACCCGAACGCGGTGCCCGGGGCGTTCGTCTCGGACGTCCGCCAGCGCGCCAGCGAGACCGGCGCGGGCCGGGCGTTCACGAGGTTCCAGCGCAACGAGATCGGGCCCGGCGGCCGCGTGAAGACGAACTACGCGGACCGCCTCGACGAACTCGACCTGCCGGTCCTGCTCGTCCACGGCGAGGGCGACCCCCTGTTCCCGGTGGGGTGGTCGCGCCGCGCCCACGACCGCATCGCGGACTCGGAACTGGTCGTGTTCGAGGACTGCGGGCACTGGACGCCCCGCGAGAAACCACTCCTGTTCAACACGGCCCTGGTCGAGTTCCTGCGCCGCGGCACGGGCGGGGACGCGGTGGCGGGGACCGCGACGGTCGAGAGCTGACCGCTCCCCCGAGACACTTCCCCGGCCGTCAGTCGAACAGCCCGAGCGACATGTATCGCTCGCCGGAGTCCCAGAAGACGGTGACGACGAGCGGGCAGTCGTCGTAGTCGCCGCCGTCGGCCTCGAGCGCCTCCTCGCCCTCCTCGCGGAGTTCCGCCGGCCCCGGCGGGCACTCGGCCTCGGGGTCCGCGATGCGTTCTGCCACCCGGTTCGCGACGACGTGCATCGCGCCGGAGGACTGGCCGACGAGGATGCCCTCCTCGCGGGCGAGCCGGCGACACGCGGCCTCCGCCTCGTCGAGTTCGACCGTCTCTATCTCGTCGATGAGGTCGGTGTCGAGGTTGTCGCTGACGAAGCCGGGGCCCATGCCCTGGAAGTCGTCGCTCCCGGCCTCGCCGGTCGAGAGGACCGCGTTCGAGGCGGGTTCGACGGCGACGGCGGTCATGTCCGGGAACTCCTCTTTCAGCCGCTTCACGTTGCCGGAGAAGGTGCCGCCGGTGCCGACGCCGGCGACGAAGTAGTCTATCTCGCGGTCGCCGACCTGTTCGAGTATCTCTTCGGCGGTCGTCCGGTAGTGTGCCCGCGGGTTCGCCGGGTTCTCGAACTGGCGGAGCTGGACCGCGCCCTCTTCTTCCTCTATCTCGTCGGCACGCGCCCGGGCCGTGGTCATGTCGCCGGTGACGAGTTCGATGTCGGCCCCGTACGCCTCCATGATCTCGCGGCGCTCCTGGGACATGTCGTCGGGCATGACGATGGTGATGTCGTAGCCCTTCGCGGCCGCGACCATGCAGAGCCCGATACCGGTGTTCCCGCTCGTCGGCTCGACGAGGCGGTCGCCCGGGGAGAGCTCGCCGGCCTGCTCGGCCGCCCGGACCATCTCGCGGGCCGGCCGGTCCTTCGCCGACCCGCCCGGATTGAACGACTCGACCTTCGCGGCGACCGTGACGCCGGGGGGCGAGGAGACCTGGACGAGTGGCGACCCGATGGCGTCCAGAATGCTCTGGTACATACCACGGGATTGTGCGGCCACGGATAAACCACCCGTGGACTCCGGCAGGACGTGCCCCGGCCGTCAGGGCCGGTCCCGCGAGACGCGGGCCGGGACTTCGACGCCGACGAGGCCGCCCAGGAAGTCCCGGTACACCGCGACCGCGTCGGGGACGCCCGCGAGGCTCACGACCGGGTTCACGTCGACCACGACCCAGTCGGCGGTCGCCTCGGCGGTGGAGGTGACGAGCGTCCCGGCTGGCACCTGACTGCCTGCGCCGAGCCGGACCGCGTCGAGTTCGAACACGCGGAGGCCGAACAGGTGCCTGACCCGCCGGACGATGGACTCGAGGCCGGGGTCGAGTGGCACCGACGCCAGCCCCGCCGGCGACTCGCGAACCGCCCGGACCGCCTCGCCGACCACGTGGACCTTCACGCTGGCGGTGTGCGGGACGTACGCCTCGACCAGTCGCTCGCCGTCGTACCGGACCGGCCCCGCCGTGACGAACTCGTGGTCGTGGCTGTGCTCGCGCCCCTCCTCGCGGGTCTTCACGAGAACCGGTGGTGTGAGCGAGACGGTCGCCGCGGACCCGAACTCGGCCCGGGGGACCGGCACCCCGGCGTGGACGAGCGCCTCGTGCCGGGCGAGCCGGTCGCTGGTCTGCCCGACCGCGGCCGCCGGGTTCACCGTCTCGATGCCGGCGGCGGCCGCCCGGTCGAGGTCGGCCAGCGACGCGGGCCGTCGCTTGGCCGCGTGGAACAGGTCCAGCCCGAGGGTCGCGAGGTCGTGGTGCTCGCGCTCCGGGTCCAGCCAGACCACCGCAGCGTGGTCGGCGAGCGATTCGAACGCCCGGCGCTTGCGCGGGTTGCCGCGGTCGCGCCAGTACGAGAGACCGATGCGAGGGCGAGACGACTGCAAAACTGGTGAAGAAAGGAGACGACCCGTGATAAACGGTGGCGCGACAGCGTTATGTCTCGTCGCACCTAGCCACAGTCGACTGATGGACGCCGACGATGGGACGTCGACGGTGGGCGGCCGGAACCCCGGGTTCGCGGCCGCGGCAACGACCGACTGGCTCGCCGGTGACGGGTCGGGACCGAGCGGGTTCGCCGCCGGCGACTCGTTCGCCGACGTTCCCCTGCGGCGGGACGGCCCGGCGCTGCTCGCACGCTTCGCAGAGCCAGCGACGACAGAGCCCGCGAGCATCGCGGTCGTCTCCGACGTGCACCTCTCGACGCGCGAGACCGGCTCGTGGAAGGTGTTCCACCGGACCGAGACGTTGCTCCGGCGGGCCGTCGCCGACCTGAACGACCACGACGTCGACCTCGTGGTGTTCACCGGCGACCTCACCGAGAACGGCGCGACCGCGGACTTCGAACTCGTGAGCGACGTGCTCGGCGAGTTGGACCACGAGTTCGTCGCGGTCCCCGGCAACCACGACGTGCCGAAGACCTTCGACGAGCACGCCGTGCCGCCCCTCTCGCGCTTCGAACGCGAGTACACCCCGGGTGGGTTCCCCTTCACCGTGGAGGCCGGCGGTGTCTCCATCCTCGGGCTGAACACGGCGCACGCCCCCGACGGCTCGCTGGACGACACCCACGAGGGGACCGTCTCGCCCGACCAGCGCGCGTGGCTGGCCGACGAGTTGCCCCGCCACGACGCGCCCCTCGTGGTCGGCCACCACAACCTGCCGGGACTGCTCGACGCGACCGGCGGGCACTCCTGGCGCGGCTCCTTCCCGATGCGCGACCCGGGCCCCTTCGCGGACGTGCTCGCCGGCGGTGGCGCCCCCCTGTACCTCTCCGGGCACCTCCACGTCCCGGCCGTCGCGGCCACCGCGGGCGTCCGCGAACTCGTCTCCCCCGCCGTCTGCTCGTTCCCGCAGGCGTACCTCGTCCTCGAGGTCGGCCCCGCCGGCACGAGCGTCTGGCACGTCCCCGTGGCGACCCGGGCCGACGCCACCGAGGCGCTCGACCTCGCCCACGCCTACAGCGAGCGCAGCCGGATGGTCGCCGGCATCGTCCGCCGGCAGACCGGCGCGTACCCCCTCGTGGACGAACTCGCGCCCGCGGACGAGCCGGGGTCGCCCGCCGCGACCGGCGAATGTGACTAACGTCTATTTTTTACTGCTCGGTGGCGAATCGGTGCGCATGGAACTCGAGACGATGCGCCCGACCCCGACGTGGGACGGCGCAGGCTACGAGGACAGCCTCGACGTGTGGCGCGCCCTCGCCGACGACATCGTGGTGAAGGTGTGGGGCGGCGACTGGTGCAAGGACTGCCGCAGCCAGCTCCCGGACTTCGGTGCGGCGCTGGCCGAGGCCGAGGTCGACGACGTCGAACACTACCCGGTCGAGAAGGCGGACGACGGCTCGAAGGTCGGCCCCGGCGTCGAGGAGTACGGCATCGAGTACATCCCGACGATCGTCGTCGAGGACGCCGACTCCGGCGAGGAACTCGCCCGGTTCGTCGAGGAGGAGGACCGGCCCATCGCGGTGTGGCTGGCCGAGGAACTCGAACAGTACGTCTGAGACGCCGTCTCCCGTTCTGCCGAACCGCTCGTCTCAGAGGTTCTCCTGCGCCCAGTCGATAGCCTCGCGGACGCTGTCGGTCGGCGGCGAGCAGGTGAACTGCTTGCAGGCGTAGACGGTCGGCCCGTCACGGGCCTCGCGGTCGGCCCAGACCGGCGGCGCCTCGTCGCAGTCGAGGTCGGCCAGCCAGCCCTCGAACGTCTCCTCGTCGGCCGGCCGGGGCGCCAGCAGACGCAGGGGCAGGTACGTCTCGGCGAGCGTCTCGCGCCACTCCTCGGGGCGCTCGTCGGCGACGAGGGTCAACTCGAGGTCGCCCGTGTTCCAGCGGTCCGCCGCCAGCACCAGCGAGGCGTACTCCAGCGGGCTGGACTCGATGCGGCCGCCGTGCGTGGTGAGCACCGACTCGACGACCGTCTCGAAGTCGTCCTCGGGCGCGAAGTGCGAGAGCGAGAGCAACACGTCGAGGGTGACGCCCAGCGAGGAGGGCGTCGACTGGTCGCGCAGTTCCTGCGGGCGGGCGACGAGGTCCTCGCCGCCGGCCGGCGTGAAGAAGACGGTCTCCTGCTCACTATCCCAGAACTCGCGCTCGATGGTCCGGGCGAGGTCGAGTGCGAAGTCGAGGTGGGCGTGGTCCCCGGTCGCCTGGTAGAGGTCGAAGGCGCCGCGGGCGAGGAACGCGTAGTCCTCGAGGTAGCCCTCGCCCTTCACGTCGCCGTCGGCGAAGCGGCGGGTCAGCCGGTTCGACTCCTCGTCCCACAGGTGCTCGCGGACGAACGCGAGGGCCTGCTCGGCGGGCTCTGCGTAGCCCTTATCGAGGACGATGGCGGCCTCGGCGAACGCAGAGAGCATCAGGCCGTTCCATCCGGCGAGGACCTTGTCGTCGCGGCGGGGTCGCGGGCGCTCTTCGCGGGCCTCGAAGATGGTCTGCTTCGCGTCGGCGAGGCGTGCCTCCACCTCGGCCTCGGGCAGGTCGTGGTCCTCGGCCAGCTGCTCGATGCTCGCCGAGAGCGTCAGCACGGTCTGGCCGTTCTCGAAGTTGCCCTTGCTCGTGACGCCGTAGCGGTCGCAGAACAGCTCGGCGTCCGTCTCGTCGTCGAGCACGTCCTGCACCTGTTCCGGCGTCCAGACGTAGAACGCGCCCTCCTCCTGCTCGCCCTCGGCGTTCGCGGACTGGGCGTCGAGCGTCGCGAAGAAGCCGCCGTCGTCGTGCTGGAGCTCGCGGGTGACGAACTCCAGGGTCTCCTCGACGCGGTCGCGGTAGCGCTCTTCACCCGTGACCTGGTAGCCCGCGAGGAAGATCCGGGAGAGTTCGGCGTTGTCGTACAGCATCTTCTCGAAGTGGGGCACCGTCCAGTCGCGGTCGGTGCAGTAGCGGTGGAAGCCACCGCCGACGTGGTCGTAGAGGCCGCCGTCGCCCATCGCGTCGAGGTTCGCCGTGACGGCCTCGCGGAAGCCCTCGCGCCCGGAGCGGTCGAAGGCGCGCAGGAGGACGTGCAGGCGAGCCTCCTGCGGGAACTTCGGCCCGGAGTTGCCGAAGCCGCCGTACTCGGCGTCGACGCTGCGCATCAGCGAGCCGGCGGCGTCGGAGAGGATGTCCTCGCCGGGGGCGTCCTCGCCCGGCGATTCGACGTCCTCCAGCTGGTCCTTCGCCACCCGGGTCCACTGCTCGGCCCGGTTCGCCATCTCCTCGCGCTGCTCCGGGTCGTTCCAGGACTCCGCGACGTTCTCCAGCAGGGAGAGGAAGCCGGGCATGTTGCGCCTGGCCTCCCGCGGGAAGTACGTCCCGACGTAGAAGGGCTTGCCCTCGGGTGTGAGCCACACCGAGAGGGGCCAGCCACCGCGGCCCGTGACGGCCTGACAGACCGTCTGGTAGATGGAGTCGAGGTCGGGGCGCTCCTCGCGGTCGACCTTGATGGGGACGAAGTGTTCGTTCAGGACCTCGGCGACGGCCTCGTCCTCGAAGCTCTCGTCCTCCATGACGTGACACCAGTGACACGCCGAGTAGCCCACCGAGAGGAAGATGGGTCTGTCCTCCTCGCGGGCTTTCGAGAGGGCGGCCTCGTCCCACGGCTGCCAGTTGACGGGGTTGTCCGCGTGCTGTCGGAGGTACGGCGATGCCTCCTCGTCGAGCCGGTTCCGCGCGGTTGGGTCACTCATGCCTCCCCCTTGGCTCGTCAGCCGGTAAAAGCGTGCGACTCGGGAGGCCGACGGTTCCCGTCGCCCACACGACCCAGCGCCGGGGAACCGACACGAACGTGTATAGTTCTGCTCGCGGGAAGGGCAACCTTTACACTCTCATGCGTACCGGTATCGCGTATGTCCGATACCCTCTTGCTCGTCGGCGGCGGCGGGCGCGAGCACGCCATCGCCCGGGCGCTCGACGAGTCTCCCGACCGAGACGAGTTCGACCTGTACGCCTGCGCCGGCAACCGCAACCCCGGCATCGCCCGTATCGCCGCGGGCTTCGAGACACTGGACACGAGCGACCCCGACGCGGTCGTCGCCTACGCCGAGGAGGTCGGCGCGACGCTGGCCGTCATCGGGCCGGAGAAACCCCTCGCCGAGGGCGTCGTCGACGCGCTCGAAGCCGCCGGCGTCTACGCCTTCGGGCCGAAGCAGGCCGACGCCCGCATCGAGGTGGACAAGTCGTTCCAGCGCGAGTTCATGGCCGAGCACGACATCCCCGGCTGCCCGGACTACGCCGTCTTCGACGACATGGAGGCCGCCTGCGAGTACATCGACGAGTACGACGGCGACCTCGCCGTCAAGCCCGCCGGCCTGACCGGCGGCAAGGGCGTCCGCGTCACCGGCGACCAGATCACCAAGGAGGAGGCCAAGGCGTACCTCCGTGACTCCGACTACGAGACGGTCGTCCTCGAGGAGCGCCTCGTGGGCGAGGAGTTCACCATCCAGGCCATCGTCGCCAACGACGACGTGCTCATCACGCCCGCCGTGCAGGACCACAAGCGCGCCTACGAGGGCGACGAGGGCCCCAACACGGGCGGCATGGGCAGCTACACCGACGCGAGCTTCCAGCTCCCGTTCATGACCGAGGCCGACAGCGTCGAGGCCCTGAACGTCCTCCGGTCGACCGTCGAGGCCCTCGACGACTACCGCGGCATCCTCTACGGCCAGTTCATGCTGACCGCGGAGGGCGTGAAGGTCGTCGAGTTCAACGCCCGGTTCGGCGACCCCGAGGCGATGAACACCCTCCCGGTCCTGAACACGGACTTCTACGAGATTCTGACGAAGGCCCGCGACGGCGAGCCCCTGCCGGAGCTCGACTTCCAGGAGAAGGCGACGGTCTGCAAGTACGCGACCCCCGCCGGCTACCCGACGAACCCGGAGGCCGGCACGAAGATCACCGTCGATGAAGACAGCGCGGGCGACGCGCTACTGTACTACGCCTCCGTCGACGAGCGCGACGACGGCATCTACACGACCACCTCGCGCGCCTTCGCGGTCGTCGGCGTCGCCGACACCATCGCCGCGGCGGAGGAACAGGCCGAGGACGCGCTGGCCGTCGCCGGCGAGGACGGCCTGCACATCCGCCACGACATCGGCAAGGCCGACCTCGTCCAGCGCCGCATCGACCACGTCGCCGAACTGCGCGGCGAGTAAGCCGACCCCTACGCCGCCGTCCCTTCTTCCCGGCGCTCGAACGCCGCCTGAACCGCCTCGCTCACGTCCAGCGCGTCCAGCTCGGCGGCCACGTCCACGTCGTCGAACCTGCCCCCGTCGCGCTGCTGGAGCACCCGGACGTGGTACAGGTACGACAGGCGTACCAGCCACAGGGCGTGCTCGAAGTCGTCGGAGGACTCGATGTAGTAGGTGGTCCACCCCGAATCGGTGAGCAGGTGGTGGACGCCGGTCTCGCCCGCCTCGACCAGCCGGTCCCGGAGCGCCTTCAGGTAGGAGATGTCGAGCATCCCCGAGTCGTGGACGTGGCCGATCTCCCGCGAGTCAACGAGGAAGGCGGTTCCGCCGTAGCGGTGTGCCTCCTGCCTGACGTGCGGCCAGTCCGTCACCGTCTCAACGAGCGATTCCACGACGTCCCCGATGAGTCCGGACGAGTCTGCCATGGCACCTCTAGGGCTGCTGCGGGAATCAACACGTCGCCGGCGGGCGCCGACCCGGCGGCCCGTCCGGCCGCGCGACCGGGGTGTTCATGGCCCCCGGCGCCGAAGCCGACCCCGTGAGCGACGACGAGTCCCGTCACGAACGCGTGACCGCGCACCCGACGCCTGGCCCGCTGAACTCCCTGCAGCACTGGCCGGACGCGAAGTCACCGCTCCGGGTGGCGTTCAACTACGCCGTCGTCTGGCTCGTCCGTATCTCGCCCTCCCTCCGGCTGAAGAACTGGCTGCTCGGCCTGCTCGGCGTCACCGTCGGCGAGGGCGTCTCGTGGGGGCTTGAGGCCACGCCCGACGTGTTCTGGCCCGAGCACATCACATTGGGCGACCACGTCATCGTCGGGTACGACGCCACCGTGCTCTGTCACGAGTTCCTGCAGGACGAGTATCGCGTCGGTGACGTGGTCGTCGGCGACCGGGCGATGATCGGCGCCGGCGCCATCGTCCTCCCCGGCGTCGAGATCGGCGAGGGCGCACAGGTCGCGGCGAACTCACTGGTCACCGAGGACGTGCCGGCAGGAGAGACCGTGGCCGGGGTGCCGGCCCGCCCGATGAGCGACTGGGCGATGCGCGACGCCGACGGCGACGACTGAGGCAGAAGCAGCGACTGGCGGCGACTACTCCCGGATCCTGACCACGCCGTTCTCGAAGACGCGGTTGTTCGGCACGATGTACTCCGTGCCACCGGACTCTATCTGGGTCACGAACAGGTCGACCTCCTGGACGACGCCCTGCTTGTCGCCGATCTCCACCTCGTCGCCGATGCCGTACGGCTGGCGCAGGAGCAGGTACATCCCGGCCGCGCTGGCCCGCAGGAAGTCCCGGAACGCCAGCCCGCCGAGGAAGATGAGCGCGAACAGGTACGCCGCGAGCAGGACGATGAGCGCGAGCATGTTCACGCCGATCTGGCTCAGCGCGACGAGGAACGCGATGTAGATGACGCTGTACTTCACGAGCCGCGGCAGGAGATTCACCTCGGGGAGTTTCACGCCGCGCAGGCGCTCGCTGGTCAACAACTCGGCCTTGTCGGCCGCGACGAAGCCGACGATGAGGACGAAGATGGCGATGAAGACGTCGGGGACGAACCAGACGATGCTCAGCCAGAACTGGTCGGTCCGGATGATGTTCGCGACGTGGACCGCCGCGAGCACCGCGATACCGTAGATGAACCACGAACTCAGCCGCGCGACGATGTCGACCGTCGAGGTGCCCAGACTGCGCGCACTCGACTCGAACGGCGTCCCCTCGACCATGTCCGGGACGCCCGCCGCCCGGAGCAGGCGCTTGTTCAGTTTCCCGACGAGGATGCCGACGACGACCCCCGCGACGATGACGCCGAGGGCGAGTACGAGCGGTTCCTGCAACAGTGCGCTCAGGTCCAGCCCGGTGCCGTTCCCGGTCGACGTCCCGGTTCCGGTGGTCGTGGTCCCGTCCTGTAGCAACGGGACGCCACCGGAGAGCGTGTCCGCTCGGCCCGCGGTCGACAGCCACCCGAGCATCGTCAGTAGTCCTCCGGGTCGATCTCGAGCAGCAACTCGCCGCTCTTGAACGCCCGAACCAGTCCGTCGCTCTCGGAGAGCACGATGGCCGTCGCGTTCGTGTCACGCGTCACCGCGCCCGCGGCCATGTGCCTGGCACCGAGGCCCTTCGGGATGTCGACGCCCTCCGCCGACGGTTCGAGGTAGCGGTAGGCGCTGACGATCTTCCCCGAGTCCGAGATGACGAACGCGCCGTCCAGTCGGGAGAACTCCTTCAGCATCACGTTCACGATGGGGTCGCCCACGTGCACGTGGCTCTTCTCGAAGGGGTTGTACGAGAGCGGGCGAGACTTGTTCATGACCTTCCCCGCGTCGCCGACCACGAACAGCGCGCCGACGGGCTTGCCCTTCTGGCCCTTCTTCCCGAGTTCGACCGCGAGCTCGAGCACGTTCTTGATGACGTTCGGCTCGGCCCGGGAGTTCGAGAACAGGTCGTACACGCCGGACTGCTTCGAGGCGTCGGCCCTGACCCGCGAGATGGTGTCGATACCACTGTCGAAGACGCTCGTCGCACAGAGCAACACGTCCCCGTCGTCGAGGAGCCCCGCGTCGAGCGCCCCCTCGAGTCCGAAGCGCACCCGCTCGGCGACGTTCTCGAACTCGAGTGGCAACTCGACGAACGAATCGGCGTCGACCGTGTTCTCCGTCCCGACGACGACAACCTCCGGCTCCTCCAGCTCCGAGAAGCGCTCGAAATACGAGCCACTCGGTGAGAAGAGCACTATCGCGTCGACGTCTGCGAGTATCTCGCCGAACAGCTCGCCCAGGTTCGCCATTGGGCGTAAGAACTAACCCGGGGTGAAAAAGGTTTGTGGGCTTGGTACGAAGGGCCCCGTCTCTTTCAGGCGGTCGTGTTCGTACTTTCCTGCCAGATGACGCTGTTCGTCGGCACGTGCACCACCAGTATCGTCACCCGGTCGCCCTGGGTCACGTTCGGCAGATCGACCGCGAGCCGCTCGCCCGCGGCCAGGACGCCGTCCGTCGACGCGGTCGTGACGAGCTCGCCCTCCGCGCTCGATTTGTTCACCATCCCCTCGACCCCTTCGAGGTTGGCCGACGTGAGAGCGCTCCCGGACGCCCGCAACGCGACCAGCCGGACCTGACTGTCGTTGCCGTGGTTCCGGATGACCACCTCCAGGTTCTGCATCTCCAGTTTCTCTCCCCCGTTGACCGTCACCGCCACCGTCCCGTCGCTCGCCGAGACCGGCTCCAGGTTCGCGTGCATCTGCGGCGACGGCTGGCGCTTCTCGTCCGCGAAGTCCAGCGCGTACACGCTCGCCGTGACGGCCATTATCAGTACGATGCCGACCATGAGCACCGTACTCACGACCGACGAGACACCCCGCCTCGATTGCATGCCCGAAGACTCGTCGTTTCGATATATGTTTCTGGTGGCCGATTCAGCCGTGAGATAGTGTGTCAGGCCTGCTGAAGGATTCCTATCCGGACGTGACGTGTGCAAGAAGAGTCTCTGTGGCAGGAGTGTCGGGTGTGTCGAGAGGACCGGTGCGACCGGATTCGAACCTCACTCGCTCCGCTTGCGCTTCGCAGCGAAACAGACCTGGGCTGCGCAGTCGGTGACTGGGGTTCCAGAACAGGTAGCTCTGTTGAAGTCTCTAGAGCCTACCAGAATTCAGGTGACACACGCAGAGGGTGACTCCATCATCGACGGTGGACCCGCATACTGACCCTGGTGTTTATACTATTCTTCCGTATATATTCGATATATGAGATTTGGAAGAACGAGTCGACTCCTCAATACCCACGGTGTCAATGCAATAATCCTCTCGGTAGCTGGCTTCGTGACGGTGATTGTCGGGGTACAGCAGGGGATTTTCCACGTTGCACCGGGGTACCAGGGGACGATTAACGCCGGTGGGGAAGCACTCGGTCGGCGAGAGTGGTTGCTCGCAGGAGTAGGAGCCGTTGGGGTTGTTGGGGCGGCTTTGTCCATCCGGAGGAAGCGTCTCTCCGTCGTGCCAGTTGTGGGAGGAGGAATCGTCCTATTCGAGGTGTTCCGGACGATTATTATCGCCTGGAATGCGCTCCCCTATCCGCTTTTCACGGAAACGACCTACCGAAGGTCTGGGGAGCCCGTCATGTTCATTCTCGGCGCAGAGCCCTTCATGCTCATCGCCGGTGGATCTCTCCTTTTCGGCGCCGGAATCGCCGGGATACGAGGGTCTACCCACCGAGAGGATGGTGATGAGATGTCGTCACCGCCATCGACCTCGGCCTAGTGTAGGTTCCTGGTTTTCGGCGTTAGAATCGGTCCAGTGCTGATGACGATCGCCGTGGTCTCTCGCTGGTAGTCAACCAGAACAACCCCGCAGGACTGGTTCAGCGTGCCACTCGTAGCGATTCACTCTCGGCCGACTCGCGCCCTGTATTCATCACGACCTTGACCGAGGACCGGCGAGCTGTCAGTAACGGCGCGCAAGATACAGAGGATGCAGTCAGCAGGGCGCAGATTGGTTCGACCTGCTTCGATTTCAGCCAACGACATTAAATTGAATAGCTAAATATGGAGCAGACCCTATCAGGACGAACCGGTATGCCCCCTCGGTCAATGGCTGCTGGAGGTTGGATGCGTTGACTTCTAGTGCCTGCTCTGAGAGGGTAATTTGCTCAGTGCGTGACTTCCCAGCTCCGAGTTGAGTCAGGCAGAGTTGATAGAACCGCTCTCCCGTCCATGTCACGTGCTTCCACCCCTTGCTGGTCTGGTATTGGAGTGCCCATGGGTTCTTACATCCCAGGGAGACGGACGAATCGCTGGTATTCGTGACTTCGAACTCGATGGTGTCCCCCAGATGGACAGGGCGATCGGTGAGTGAAAGTCTCAAATCGTCTCGGTAGTAAACTATCGGCTCCTGATCGAGGTACTCTGGACCTGAACCCTCCGAACCAAGGACAGTACATCCAGATATTGCGACCACACTTGTCCCGAACGAGGCCAATACTGTCCGACGTTTCATAGCCGCACGAACAGCGTACTACGATGAATCCTTTGGGGTATGTCAGCCATTTCTGGATTACCTGCCAGAGGCAATCCATCCGTGACCGATTCGCGCCCTCTATCCAGCAGAGCTACTGAAATCTATCACCTATTGAGAGGTTCGACAGGGCCGAACAGGTGGGACCGGATTTGAACCTCACTCGCTCACTTCGTTCGCTCGCTGGTTCAGAATCCGGTCCGTCCGATTGCTGCCGCTCACGAGTTGTTCGCGGCAGCAATGCGTGGGACCGGATTTGAACCGGCGGACTCCTACGAGACAGCGTCCTAAGCGCTGCGCCGTTTCCTGGCTTGGCTACCCACGCGCGACTCCGACTTTTCCGCTGGAAAGTAAGAACCTGTCGGGTTCGGTCCGGTGGTTTAAGTCCCCGAAGGCAGTACGGCGGGGTATGTACAGCGCACGAGACCGGGTGGACAACGAGGAGTGGCTGGCCGAGCTCCAGACCGCTGCCGACCGGCTCGAACTCGACGCTGACGCGCGGTCGTACGCGGTGGACCTCTTTCTCTCGTCGGTGCCGGAGTCCGAGCGGTCGAAGAAACCGGCGATGGCGGCGAGTCTCTACGCGGGGGCGCTCATCGCGAGCGACGGGCGCTCACAGACGGAGGTGGCCGAGGCTGCCGGCGTCTCGCGGTTGTCCATCCAGCAACGGTGGAAGGACGTGCTCGAATCGGCAGGGCTCGAACCGCCGTCGTGGTGAGGAGCGAACTCAGCGGGTGGCTTCGCGGCCCTTGCGCTCGGGCGTGAGGTTCCCGTGTTCGTCGATCTCGCCGTTGACGATGCGGGTACTGGAGATGATGTCGCCGTCCTCGGCGAGCACGTGGTCGACGACCGCTATCTCGAGGGGGTCGTGCCCGCGGTCCTCGCGGATCTCGTTGATCTTTCTGGCGCCGTCGACCGTCTCGGGTGAGACGACGAGGTAGTCGAACTGGGGTTCGGTCGCGATGCCCGTGGGTTCGGTGAGTTCGCGGACCTCGAACTCGCGCTCCATGCCCCGGGACATGGCGGCGAGTTCGGCCTCCAGGTCGCGCTTTCGCTCGTCGTATGACCGGACGTACCGGTCGACGTTCCGTGTCTTCGGGGCGAGCGTGTCGCTCGTCAGTCCGACGGTGACGTCTCCGAGTTCGAACGCTCGCTCGAAGAGGGCACGATGGCCGTCGTGCACGGGGTCGAACGTCCCGCCCAGCGCAACCTTCATGGACGGTGCAATGCCTGCCCTCGCAATAAAAGAGTCGGAAACAGCAGGTTACTCGGCGGACGTGGAGCCGTCGTCGCTGGCGCCTGCGTCGTCGGATTCGGCGTCGGACTCGTCGGCCTCGTCGTCCCCGTCGTCGACCTCCTCGACGGTGATGGTCACGGGTTCGCTGGTGCGCTCGTCGTCCGCCTCGTGGCCCTCGCGGTCGAGCATCTTGTCGAGGTTGAAGACGGTGTTGAGCTCCTCCTGGACCTGCCCGACGATGCCACTGACGAGTTCGCTCGGCGGGATGGCGGTGTACTCGTAGGGGTTGTTGCCCGCGCCCTTGCTCTGGCGCTTCTCGCGGTGGACGACCTCCTCCTCGTGGAGGGCCGCGAGCGCCTCACGGACCGTACTCGGGTAGAGGCCGGTGCCCTGGGCGATCTCCTCGCTCGTGCTCCCCGGCCGCTTCTGCAGGAAGACGTAGATCTTCGCGCGCGTCTCGGTGTCGAGCACCCAGGAGAGCAGGTCGACCAGCCCCTGGTCGAAGCCCTCGACGGCGCGGTCGCGCCCCTCTTCGATGCGCTCGCGGGGGGTTCGCTCCTCGCCGGCGTCGCTCTCTGTCCCGTGGTCCTCGGAATCAGTGGTATCGTCCGCAGACATGTCCTCTCAAGAAGGACAAAAGGAACCTGGCAGTAAAAACCCATTGCTCGGGTGGCACGCCCGGCCTGCTCAGAGCACGAGCGACTCGCACACCGCGTCGAGCCCCTCCTGCTCGTGGAGGCGACGCTGTCGGCTCGCTCCGCTCTCGTCGTCGTATATCTCGCGGATGCCGGTCACGCCGAGGCGCTCGCACTCGGTGTCGACGACCTCGCCGAGCGAGACGGTGCCGGAGGCGTCGGGCGCGACGAAGGCGGCGTCGTGGCCGTGGCGGATGGCCCGCCACTTGTTCTCGTCGAGGACTTCCCGGCGCAGCCCCTCCTCGCCGGTCCCGGTCTCGCCGTCCTCGAAGCGCGCCGAGAGGTCCTCGACCAGCGCCTTCGTGTACTCGACGAACGCCATGACCACGTCGGGGTCGGCGTTCGCGTCGGGGGCGCGGACCTCGACGGTCCCGTGGGCCGAGTGCGGGCGCACGTCGTACCACAGCTCGCCGCGGTCGTTGATCGAGTCGGTGTCGATGAGGAGGTTCTCGAAGCGCTGGTACTCCTCGAAGTCCGCGAATCGGGTCGGCATCCCCGTGTTGGGGAGGTTCTCGAATATCTTCGCCCGCGCCGAGGCGAGCCCGGTGTCGAAGCCGTTCCAGTACGGCGAGTTCGCCGAGAGCGCCAGCATCACGGGCAGGTACCAGCGCAGCTCGTTCGACACCCAGACCGCCTTGTCGGCGTCGTCGACGCCCACGTGGACGTGCAACCCTGCCGTCGTATTCCGGTGCTGTGGGTACTGGATGCGGTCGAGTTGCGCCCGGTAGCGCGGCTTCTGGGCGTGCTCGAGTTCGCGCCACTTCGCGGCCGGGTGCAGCCCCGCGGCCGCGACCCGGTAGCCGTGCTCGGCCGCGTACCCCGTCAGCGCCTCGCGGACCGCGTGCAACTGGTCCGAGGCCTCCGCGAGCGACTCGCACTTCGGCGTCTGCGTCTCGATGACCGTCTTGAACAGCTCGTGGTCGATGCGGTCCTCGAGGAGTTCCGGCGGGTCGCCCTCGTAGACCAGTGCGTCGCTCCCCGAGACGGGGCGGCCACGCTCGTCGACGACGAAGAACTCTTCCTCGATACCGAGCGTTCCCTCCTCGGCGAACACGTCAGGCGACCCTCGCTCCATCGGACCGTGGTTCGCGGCGACAACTAAAAAGCCGTTTGGAGTCGGGCGTTCCTACCGCGGACGCGCCACGACGCCGAGATGGTCGTCGTGGAGCGGGTCGAGTCGCTCGGTCGCGAGTATCTCGTACTCCTCTTTCATGTCCGAGAGGACGGCGTCGAACACGTCGCTCGGGTCGCCGGTCACGTCCTCGCTGCGGGCCTTGATGGCCGCGACCAGCCGGCCGTCGTCCGCGAGGAACTGCCGGTTCCGGCAGGCGACCTCGCCCTGCCCGCGCGTCGCCACGTCCTGCACGATGGCGTCGACCTCGCTCTCGACGACGTGGGCGTAGGTGTCGGGCTTGCGGGCGTCCTTGAGGAGCGGGAACAGGTTCGGGCGGTCCTCGGCGACGCCGACGAGCTGCCGGGTCGGGCGCGCCGCGAACTCGACCGCGTAGGTGGGGCCGGCGAAGTCGGCGACGTGGCTGACGGTCGTCCCGCTGGCCGCCCCGAGGTAGAGCACCGTGTCCCCGCCGGCGAGGCCGGTGTCGACCTCGCGGGCGAACAGCGCCCCGAGCTTCGAGCGACCCGGGTCCCACGCGCGCCACTCGCCGTCGGTCGGCTCGCCGTAGACCGGCGTCCCCTTCGTCGCGAGCCGCTCGTCGCCCGAGATGGTGCGTCGCTCGACGCCGTCGGGCAGACGGCCCGACGAGCCCCCGCTCGCTTCGCTCGCGGGGACGCCTTCAGGGAGCGTCATTCGCCGTCACCCCCGTCGGCGCCGGCGGCACCGTCCTCGGCACGTGCCTGTATCGTCGCGATGCGCTCGTCGAGTTCCGCGTCGAGTTCGGGCTTGCGCTCGCCGGAGTAGTGGTCCACGCGGGCCGCGATGCTCAACTTCCCGGCGAGTGCGCGGGCGGCCGACCCGCGGTCCTCCGGGCGCGTCCCGCGGACGTACTCGTGGGTGAAGATGACGCCGTGCTTCGGCGAGGAGGCGTGTCCCCGCAGATGGGCGAACAGGGCGTCCTCCGCGCCGAGGACCTGCACCGTCCCGCTCGGCTTCTTCGCCAGCGACTCCAGCCCGCCCGCCAGCGAGATGAGCCGCGCCGCGAGCACCGGCCCCGCCAGCGCCGCGAGGTTCGGCGCGACCTCGGGTGCCCGCGTCTCGACGTAGGACTCCAGGTCGTCCGCCTCGTTGGCCAGAGCGACGACGCGCTCGGCCAGCGAGACGACCTGCGTCTCGTCCGGGCCGGCCGGGTTGCGACCGGCGAGGTCCCGGGCGTACTGGATGCCGGCCCGGTCGTCGTCGAACAGCGCGTTCGCCCACTCGCTGGTGCGCTCGGCCAGCTCGTTCGCGGTGCGCAGGCAGTCGTCCATCGCCCGCACCGCGTGGACCAGTTGCTGGTCGCCGGCGCGCTCGCGCTCGGTCGCGGCGGCCCGCGTGGCGGTGACCGTCGCCTCGTGGAGCGCCGCGTAGTAGTCGTCCTCGTCCGCCGCGAAGCCGGACTCGACGGCCTGTGCCGGCCAGTCCGCGGGTGCCGCCGCGGCGCCGGACCGGATGGCGTCGGCGGCGGCGTCCGTCTCGTCGCGGTCCAGGCCGGCGAACCAGCCCGACCCCGGTGCGTCCTCGCTCATGTGGCGGTCGTATACGCCCGGTCTGTAAAGGCGTCCCGATACCGCGAGTGGTTGGGCCGGTGGGCGGGTCTAGCCACTCCCGAGGACGATATATCGGTAAATAGCCTCATGTATGGTTATTTTCCCGAAAGTATACGCTTCCCAAAGGTTTCATCCGTGTAATCGCCGTCTACTACGACAATGACGACCGATACCACGAGTGCCGGCGGCTCCGAGCCCCGGCCGCGAGGTGGCCGGACGCATGCCTGAGGACGACGAGGCGGCGACCACGTGGTCGCCGGCGGGCGTCGACCTGACCGACAGCGAGTACTACCTCAACCGCGAGCTGTCGGAGCTGGCCTTCCAGGGACGGGTGCTCCACGAGGGGCTCGACGACCGGAACCCGCCGCTGGAACGCCTCCGGTTCCTGGCGTACTTCACGAAGAACACGGACGAGTTCTTCATGAAGCGCGTCGGCGGGCTGAAACAGCAGATCGACGCCGGCGTCACGGAACGCTCGCCCGACGGCCGCACCCCGCAAGAGCAGTGGGAGGAGGTGGTGGACGCGGCGCGCCCGATGTTCGAGCGCCAGGCCGAGTCCTGGCAGACCGAGCTGAAACCGGCGCTCTCGGCGGCGGGCATCGACTTCTACGACCACGACGCGCTCTCGCCGGGCCAGCAGGAGGAACTACGCGAGTACTTCCAGGAGTCCATTCAGCCGACGCTCACCCCGCTCGCGTTCGACCCGGCACACCCCTTCCCGTTCATCTCGAACCTCTCGCTCTCGCTGGCGGTGCTCTCGGAGTCACAGGCGGACGAGGGCGTGACCTTCACGCGCATCAAGGTGCCACAGAACCAGCCCCGCCTCGTCGACGTGCCCGGCGAGGAGCAGAGCTACGTCCTGCTGGAGGACCTCATCGAGGCCAACATCGACCTGCTCCTCCCGAACATCGACATCCGGGACGTCTCGAAGTTCCGCGTGACCCGGAACGCCGAGGTCCGGCGGAACGAGGAGGTCGCCGAGGACCTCATCGACATGATCGAGGAGGTCATCGAGCAGCGCCGGTTCGCGACCGTCGTCCGGCTCGAGGTCGCCGAGGACATGCCAGAGTACTCGCTGGAGATACTCAAGGAGCAACTGAACCTGTCCGACCGCGAGGTGTACCGCCGACGCGGCCCCATCGACTTCCGGGACTTCTTCGACATCGCCGACCTCGACCGCCCGGACCTGAAACTGGACGAGTGGACCCCGCAGCCACACCCCCGGCTGCAGGCCGAACGCGACCCATTCGGCCGACAGGAGGACGAGGAGGTGAACATCTTCGAGGAGATACAGGAGGGGGACATCCTCGCGCACCACCCGTACCACTCCTTCGAGGGCACCGTCCAGCGCTTCCTCGAGGCGGCCGCGGAGGACCCGAACGTCCTCGCCGTGAAGGCGGCCATCTACCGGACCGCCAGCGACTCGAAGATCATCCAGAGCCTCATCGACGCGGCCGAGAACGGCAAGCAGGTCGCGGTGATGGTCGAGCTGAAGGCGCGCTTCGACGAGCAGAACAACCTCGAGTGGGTGCGCAAGCTCGAAGAGGAGGGTATCCACGTCGCCTACGGGACCGTCGGGCTGAAGACCCACACCAAGACCGCGCTGGTGGTCCGGCGCGAGGCCGACGGCGTGAAGATCTACTCCCACGTCGGCACGGGGAACTACCACTCCGAGACCGCGAAGGGCTACGTCGACCTCGGCATCCTCACGACCGACCGCGACACCGGGCAGGACCTCACGAAGGTCTTCAACTTCTTCACCGGCCCGACCCTCGACGAGCAGTTCCGCAAGCTCCTCATCGCGCCGGTGAACCTCCGCGAGCGCTTCACCGAGTGCATCCGGCGGGAGGCACGGCGCGCCCGCCGGGGCGAGGAGGCCCGCATCGTCGTGAAGATCAACGGGCTCGAGGACCCCGATATCGTCGAGGAGCTGTACCGGGCCTCCATGTCCGGCGTCGACATCGACCTCATCGTCCGGGACATCTGCCGGCTCCGGCCCGGGCTGGAGGGCATCAGCGAGAACGTCACCGTCCACTCCATCGTCGGCCGGTTCCTCGAGCACTCGCGCATCTTCTACTTCCGCAACGGCGGCGACCCCGAGTGGTACATCGGGTCGGCCGACTGGATGACCCGGAACCTCGACCACCGCGTCGAGGCGGTGACCCCCGTCGAGAGCCGGGACATCCGCAGGCAGCTGCGGTTCATCCTGGAGACGCAACTCACCGACAACCGTCGTCGCTGGCTCATGCAGAGCGACGGGACCTACGAACAGGTGACGCCGGCCGACGGCGAACCGGTCCGGGACACCCAGGACCGGCTGATGGCGGCGACCCTGCGGGCGGTCTCGCGCGATTCGGACCTCGGAATCGCCATGGACGGCGACGGCCACGACCACGACCTCGACCTGCTCGTCGAACCGGTCGACGACGAGGCCGAGCGCGCCGACAGCGAACCTGCCGACGCCGAACCTGCCGACAACGAACCGGCGGAGGCCGACACGGCGGAGGCCGAAGCGACCGTCGGGAACGACGGTGGCGAGGCGCTCCCGCCCGTCTTCCAGACCCACGACGAACACTGGTACGTCCCACAGAGCAACGACTACGACTGGGCCGTCCGGACCCGGGACGGGAAGCGCCGGTACTTCAAGTCCCGGCAGGGCGCGGCACAGCGGCTCCGGGAGGAGTACGAGTAGGGGCCGTCTCCCGGTGCGCGAGGTGCTTCGGTAGCCTCTCGCCGGGGCACGACCGGCCGACCTTAGTGACCATTATATTCTCGATATCCGCGGAACCAGTCACCCCGGAAGGCTTATACCTACGCGGTCATCGGTATCAATTAGCATAGACGCGGGCGACCGCGCAACAACCCATGAACAGTACGAACGACGAGACCCAGACCGGCCCGCCAGACATCAACAACCGCTACAGAGCACGTGACACCGACGAGGGACACGTAGAAATCTACGACTCCAAGAACGGGGACGCGTGGATCCGCTCCGACTACACACTCGACCTCGCGCGACCCAGCTGAGGCGGGCCGCCTTCTACCAGACCTTCGGCATCACCGCGTAGCGCAGCGTGAACGCCGGCCGTTCCTGCACCACGACCAGCGGCTCGCCCGGGCCGGTCTGGACCGTCAGGTCCCCGGAGACCGCGTCGAACAGCGCCGCGAACGCCTCGTCGTACTCGTTGGCGACGTCCGGTCCCTCGACGGTCGCCTCCAGTGTCCCGGCCGCCCGGGTGTACTGGCGGTTCTCGAGGACGAGGCGCAACTCGCCGTCCTCGACGACGAACGGGTACGACGAGAGGTGCGAGTCGAGTTCGACGCCGGCCGCGATGCGCTGCATCGACTCGGCGGTCGTCTCGACCACGGTCGGCGCCAGCGAGCCGTCCTCCAGCCGGAACCGTTCGTCCGCGGTGAACCGTCTAGGCAGCTCCATGGTTATCTGCTCGAACAGCTCCGGGTCGCGATAGCAGTCGATGTGGGCGGTGACCCGGCCGTTCGTTACCTGCAGGTCCGAGGCGTTCCCGGTCTCGGGGTCGCCCACGAACTCGACGGTGAGGTCGTCGGTCGGGTCGGTGGCGACCCACCCGAGCCACTGGAGCGTCTCCCGGATGTCGAAGATGGCCGTCACCGGGCCGTCGTGTGCCACCTCGCTACCCGGGAGCACGTCGGTCGAGACGGTCCCGTACGTCGCCAGCGACGAGTCGACGCTGCCCGCCGGGGTCTCGATACGGTCCTCGTGGACGCGCACGTACATCTCGTCGTAGTATGGGTCCGCGCTCCGGTCCGGCTTGACCCCCGCCATCGACACCATCCGGCGGAAGACGGCATGTGGGCCGTGGAGTCGTGCCAGCGTCCGCTCGTCCATATACCCTCGTGGATGCGCCCCCGGTACAAAAAGAGTTGGCGGGGATTACTCCATCTTCTCGAACGGCTGGTCGCAGTCGTTGCAGTAGTGCATCGACCGGCAGAGCGACGGGCCCTTCGGGTGGTCCCGGACGGTGTTCTCCGAGCCACAGTAGGGGCACTCCGCGCCCGTGCTGTCGCCGCTGGTCGTGACGGATGGGTCGGGTCGTCTCATATGCTCAGTCCGAACTCGCGCAGGTCTTCCTTGCCCTGTTCGGTCACCATCTCCAGGTTCCACTCCGGCGACCAGACGAGCCGCAGGTCCACGTCGGAGACGCCCTCCACGCCCGCGACGGCCTCGCGCATCTGGTCCTGGAGCATCGTCCGGGCCGGACACCCGGAGTAGGTCAGCGTCATGTCGACGGTGACCTCGCCGGTCCCTTCGTCCGCGGTCACGCCGTAGATGAGTCCGAGGTCCACGATGGAGATTGGCATCTCCGGGTCCTCGATCTCGTAGAGTACGTCCCAGACGTCGCGTTCGAGGCCCTCGCTGTCCTCGCCGGTCGCGGGGACCTCGTCGCTCGCTTCGCCCTCGACGTACTCGGTGTACGCGCAGGCGCTCGTGCCGGCGGGGTCGACGCAGTCGTCGTCCTGCGGGTCGACCGAGTCCGGCACGTCGTCCGGGTCGTACACGTCACTCATCGTCGGGGTCCTTCATGATGCGGCTCGCACTCTCGCGACCCAGCTCCTCGTAGGTGTGCGTGAAGTCGTCGTACAGGTCGAACCAGGCGTCGGTGTGGGACTGGTCGCGGCCCACCTCGTCGGGCGTCTGGAACGCCGAGTGGTGCATGTCGTACTGCTCGGGCAGTTCGGCGTCGTCGACGCTGAGGCCGAGGGACTCGAGGAAGGGCACGACCTCGTCGAGCCACTCCTCGCGCATCGTGACGAGGGGTTCGCTGCGGATACCCAGCTCGACGATGCGGTCCTCGACCGCCTCGTCGGTCGGGGAGAACAGCGTCAGCGCGTACGGGAACAGGCGGTCGAGAGCCTCCTGCACGCGCTCGCGGCCGTCGTCCTCCTCGCAGAGCCGGTCGAGCCAGTTCTCGGCGTGCTCGCGGTGGTAGCCCTCCTCGTCGAGGATCTTCCCGACGCGGTCGCGGATGCGCGGGTACGACGACTCCGCCAGCGCGCGGAGTCGGATGTCCTCGGCGACGTCGTAGAGGTACGACCGGAGGATGGCGTCGGCCCAGTCGCCCTCTTCGAACTCGAGTTCACAGAGGGTGGCGTGGCGCCACTCGTCGGCCGGGCGCTCCCAGATGAGGTCGGACTCGGTCGCGCCCCAGTCCTGGAGCAGGTCGTACCAGAGGCGGGCGTGGCCGTACTCGTCCTGGGCGATGTTCGCCAGGGCGAGGTCGGACTCGAGCGTCGGTGCCCTGACCTGCCACTCGGTGTAGCGCTCGGCGATGACGAACTCGTCGTCGGCCAGCCGGTAGAGCTGGTGCTCGATGGCCTCGCGCTCGTCCTCGGACAGTTCTTGCGGTTCGGGGAGTGTCTCGGCTGCTGCCATCAGTTACCACCTGCCTTCTCGACCTGTGCGCGGCGTTCGCGCTCTGCGGTCGCCTGTTCGCTCTCGGACTCCTCGACCTCCGAGGCGGCGGCCTCGAAGTTGTACGTCATGGCCCAGCGGTAGGCCTTGTCGGTCGTGCCGCCGAACTTCGCGTCCTCGGTGTCGACCTCGCCGATCTCCTTCTGGGGGACGACCCAGAGGCTGTTCGTCGGCTTGCGTCGGGCGTGCTGTACCTCGGCGAACATGAGCGCCATCTCGCGGTCCGGCGCGTGCACGTTGCCACAGTGGGTGTGGTACCCACCGGCTTTCTCCTGTCGGAATACTTCCCAGATCATGGTTCTCAGTCGGCTGCCTGCGGTTGGCTCCCGCCGTAGACGCGGCTCTCGTGGCGGTCCATCGATTCGCGGACCCACTCGACGGCCTCCTGGGCCTGCTGGCGGCCGTTGATCTGCTCGTGGCTGCCGTCGTAGTCGTTCTTCGCGATGGTGAAGAACTCGTCCCAGTCGAGGTCCTCCTCGACGACCTCGTAGGTGCCGTCGTCGTTCTTGTGGATACGCGGCTCGTCCGGGATCTCGAGGCCGTACTTCTCGGCCTTCGGGATGTACGCGTTGAGGAACGCGGTCCGGAGCTCGTCGTTGGACATCTGCTTCAGGCCGACCTCGCTGGCGAAGCCGTGGTGGGTCGACTTCTCGTTGGTGGGGCCGAAGAACTGGATGATGCGCGGCCACCACAGCTCGAAGGCCTCCTGGGTCATCTCCTGTTCCTTCTTCGAGCCGGTCATCAGCTCGTAGAGGATGGCCTCACCGTGCTTGACGTGGAAGCCCTCCTCGAAACAGACCTTGTCCATCGCGTGGGCGTAGGGCTCCCACGAGGTGGACTTCAGGGTGGCCTGGCGGCGCATCGCGGCGCCGTCGACGAAGAACGCGATCATGGGCGTCTCGACCCACGAGTCCATCGGGTAGTGGAAGCAGTTCAGGAACTTCCCCTTCCCCTCCGCGAGTTCGTCGAGCATCTCGTCGCGGGTCTTGATGCCCAGCGACTCTGCGGCGCGGTAGAGCAACTGCCCGTGGCCGATCTCGTCCTGCACCTTCGCGCTGAACGCGAGTTTGCGGTCGAGGCTCGGCGCCTGGCGGATGAAGGGCTTCTCCAGGTACGCGCCCATGATCTCCGAGTTCGCGTGGAACTGGATCATCCGTGTTGCGGCCTTGCGATACTCCTCTGGCATGTCGTCCTTGGGGCTGAACTCCCGGGGTCCGGCCCGTGCTTTGACCTCCTCGATGTCCATGGTCGTTCATCCACAATTATCCGCCCCAGCAACAAACCGATTCACCCGCCCATACACTGGGTTTATATACAGTTATCTCCAACAGACGTTCGTGATAGACGAGTGCCTCGTGGTCGAATTCCGGGTGACCGGTGACGACTGTCCGCTGGCCGATGCGACGCGCAAGACCGGGAGTAGCGTCGACGCTCGCCCGCCACAGCGTCGGAGCGACCAGAACGCACTCCTGCGGTTCAGTGCGGGTGCCGGCCCCGAACTGGCGGAGGTGCTCGACGCCGACGACCGCATCCGGTACCTCCACGCCTCGCACACCGACGACCGGGTGAACTTCCGGTGTCTCTCGAAGCACCCCTGCGTCGTCCACACGCTCTCGGACGCGGGGTTCATGGCCGAGTCGCTGCGGTACCGCGACGGCATCGAGACCTACACCGGCGCGGTCGTGGGGTACGACGTGCTGGAGGGGGTCCTCGAAGCCGCGGGCGAGACCGTCGGCGTGACGCTCGAACGGATCTACCCGCTCGGGAGCGAGGACGACGAGGTCGTCGCCCGCCGGTGGGGGTTCACGCCCGCACAGGAGGAGGCGCTCCGGGCCGCCAACGAGCTGGGGTACTTCGAGGTCCCCCGGCAGGTGACGGCGGGCGAGGTGGCCGACGCGCTCGGCATCAGCAAGTCGGCGTTCCTCGAACGCCTGCGACGGGGCCAGTCGGCACTGTTCGCGCAGGTGTTCGAGTGACTGGAGAAGGGTACGCCGGAAGCTAGCCCGTCTTGTACACACCGCGTGCGTCCGCGATGAGCGTGTCGTCGTCCGCGGCGTACACGTCCACGTCGACCGTCCCCACGTTCTTCCCGCAGCGGACCACGTCGGCCTCGGCGTAGAGGTCGCCCGTGCCAGCAGCGAGGTAGTCGATGCGCATGTCGATGGTCGGTACCGGCTGGTCGACCAGCGAGACCAGCGCCGCGCCGCCGACGGTGTCCGCGAGCGTGAACGTCACGCCCCCGTGGGCCATCAGCTGGTCGGCGTTCCACGACAGGTCCTCGCGCATCTCCAGGCGACCCTCCGCGTGGCCGTCCTCGGCCTCGGTCACGTCCACGCCGAGCAGGTCGGCGAACGGCATCGTCTCGAAGAACTCCTCGATGTCCATGTCCGGGTGTGCTCCGGGGAACCTCTTAACGGTTCATGACCCATGCAACACGGGCCGCTGTGCTTGTCTGCTCAGGGTCCGGGCGCGTGCTGTCAGACGCTCTACTCTAACTGTTTAGAGTAGGGGTTTCCGAGACACTTACAGAATAGAATCAACGGTTAATCCCATCCCCACCATACCATTAGTTGGCGATTTCACAGCGAACCGCTGTCGCCACCCCCATACTCCCCCCAACCCCCTTCCTGACGAACCCAACTCCCCAGAGACGGGTCCATCCGTGGCCAGTACCACGCCTCGTGAGCCCCTGCACCAGTGCGGCACGCGAGCGTCACGCGGCGGGACAGTCAGACACGCTGTCTCCATCCGAGTTTCGAGGCCCGCCGGTTAACTTTGTGGGTCACTAGCATACAAACGTACGATGAAGTGGAGGGAGTACGGCAGGCAGGGGTTCTGGCAGCAACCGATACCGCGTCGCGGTCCCGACCCCGGCGAGCAGGCCGACGCGGTCGAGGGAGTGGTCGCTGGCGAAGCCCTCACCAGGAGAGAGGACGATTCCGACCCGTCGACGAGCGGTCGGGACAGCAGGCGCTTCGAGACCCGAACGCTCTCCGACGGGGACGAGACCGTCCGCGTCCTCTGTGTCGACGACGACGAGAACTACGTGGAGTTGCTGTCGAACTACCTCGAGGAGGAGAACGACCGGCTTGAGACGACGGCGGTGACCAGCGCCGAGGCCGCCCTGTCTGCACTCGAAGGGACCTCCTTCGACTGCGTGGTCAGCGACTACGACATGCCCGAGCTGGACGGCCTCGAGCTACTGGACCGGGTCCGGTCGACGCACGAGGACCTCCCGTTCCTGCTGGTCACCGGGAAAGGGAGCGAGGAGATCGCGAGCGAGGCCATCAGCGAGGGGGTGACCGAGTACCTCCAGAAGGGGACCGGCCGCGAACAGTTCGCCGTCCTCGCGAACCGCATCGAGCGCGCCGCCGAGGCCTACCGGGCGAAGCAGGCCCTCGCGGAGAGCGAGCGCAAACTGGCCACGCTCATCAGCAACGTCCCGGGGATGGTCTACCGCTGTCGGAACGACCGGGACTGGACGATGGAGTTCGTGAGCGAGGGCTGTCGCGAGCTGACCGGATACGACCCCGAGGAGATCGAGTCCGGGACGGTCTCGTTCGGCCGCGACGTCATCCACCCCGACGACCGCGAGGACGTGTGGGAGACGGTCCAGGACCATCTCGGCGAGCGGGAACCGTTCGAGCTCACCTACCGAATCCTGCCGAAGGAGGGGACCCGCAAGTGGGTGTTCGAGCAGGGTCGGGGGGTCTTCGAGGGCGACGAGTTGCGCTCCATCGAGGGCGTCATCACCGACGTCACCGACATCAAAGAGCGCGAACTCCGGTTCGAGGCCATCTTCAACCAGACGTTCCAGTTCATGGGCCTGCTCGAACCCGACGGCACCATCCTCGAGGCCAACGACACCGCCCTGGAGTTCGGCGGGTTCGACCGCGAGGACGTGGTCGGCGACCTGCTCTGGAACACGCCCTGGTTCCCGGAGGACGAGGTCGAGCACGTCAGGGACCTCGTCGACCGCGCCGCCGACGGGGAGTTCGTCCGGACCGAGATGGACGTCATCGGTGCCGACCGGCTGGCCCGCGTCGACTTCTCCATCAAACCCGTCACCGACGAGGACGGCGACGTGGTCCTGCTGGTGCCCGAGGGCCGGGACATCACCAACCGCATCGAACGCGAGCGCGAACTCGAACGCGAGCGCGACCGCCTCGACGAGTTCACGAGCGTCGTCAGCCACGACCTCCGCAACCCGCTGACGGTCGCCCGCACGTCGCTCGAACTCGCCCGCGAGGACCCCGACCCCGAGCACTTCGACCGGGTGGAGCGAGCCCACGAGCGCATCGAGACGCTCATCGACGACCTGCTGACGCTCGCCCGCGAGGGCCAGCGCGTCGAGGAGACCGAACCGGTCGACCTCTGCCGGGTGGCCGAGGCCGCCTGGCAGACCATCGAGTCCGACGACGCCTCGCTCTCGGTCCCGGGCGCCGAGTACGTCGTCGAGGCCGACGAGCCGCGGCTGCGCCAGCTGTTCGAGAACCTCTTCTCGAACGCCGTGGCGTACGGCGGCGACAGCGTCCGGGTCGAGGTCGGCTCCCTCGACGGCGACGACGACGGCTTCTACGTCGCCGACGACGGCCCGGGCATCCCGCCAGAGGAACGAGAGGACGTGTTCGAGCACGGCTACTCGACCGCCGACGAGGGCACGGGGTTCGGGCTCTCCATCGTCGAGAGCATCGCCGAGGCACACGGGTGGTCCATCGACGTGACCGAGGGCGAGGACGGTGGTGCGCGCTTCGAGGTGGTCACCGGCGAGTGTACGCGGAAGCCGCCGAGCGAGGAGATGACGACGGCCGAGGAGCCGCCCACGGCCGAGGAGTGACCGCCGACGTGGCCGGAACAGGAACCATGACCAACAATTAAGCACCCCTGGAAAGTTCATCGTGTATGCGCATCGAGGACGACGACGGCGTACGTACCATCACCTTCGACCGACCGAACGTCATGAACGCGATGAACCTGGAGGTCGCCCAGGAACTCGCGGAGGCCGTCGCGGCGGCCGACCCCGTCGAGCACGACGCGGTCGTCATCACGGGCGACGACCCGGCCTTCTCCGCGGGCGGGGACATCCAGGCGATGAAGGAGCGCGAGGAGGGCCCGCGCGAGGCCTACGAGCGCGTCGCGGAGACGTTCAACCGCGCCGCCACCGAGATGCTGAACTGCGACGTGCCCATCGTCGCGAAGGTAAACGGTGACTGCGTGGGCGCCGGGCTGGCCCTCGTCGCCGCCGCGGACTTCGCGTACACGGTCCCGGACGCGACGTTCTCCTGTGCGTTCATCCGGGTCGGCCTCATCCCCGACACCGCGGCGACGTTCACCCTGCCGCGACTCGTGGGCCTGCGCACCGCGAAGCGCCTCACCTTCACGGGCGAGTTCTTCGACGGCGAGGACGCCGCCGAGATGGACCTCGTGAACGAGGCGGTCCCCGCCGAGGAACTCGACGAGGTCGTCGACGAGATGGTCGGCAAGCTCTCGCGCCGGCCGACCCGCACCATCGGGATGACCAAGCAGGCCATCCACGAGAACCTCGACAACGACTGGCGGAAGGCGCTCGACTACGAGAACATGATGCAGGTGCAGGCGTACATGTCCGACGAGCACGAGGAGGGCGTCGACGCCTTCCTCGAGGGCCGGGACCCCGAGTGGGACTGACGGCTCAGGCCAGTCGGCCGTAGGTCGTCCCCTGCCAGTAGTTGACCAGTTCGAGCGCGGTGCCCACGAGGCCGCCACCGAGGAACAGGAGGACGAGGAACCGCGGTTCGTTGCCGCCGACGTACAGGGCGACGCCCCAGACGGTCATCACGACCGCGAAACAGAGTTCGTAGAGCGCGTGCTCCCTGAACTGCCGGAACGCGGCGGCGAGGAAGAAGACGGTCGCGGAGCCGAACAACAGCAGCGTCGGCCAGTCAGGGTTCTCCAGTGCGGTCGTCACCACGCCGAAGACGAGCAGGACGAGCGCGAGGCCGAGTCGACTCGGTGAGAGACCCCGAGTCTGGAGGAGGTCGAGGACCATACGGGCGGCTTCTCACCGCCCCGACAAAAGTATCACTCCTCTGGAATCACGTACTCGACGCCCTCGGGCTCCTCGGCGGGGACCGAGATGACGATGGTGTTCGAGAGCCGGTTGGTCAGGCGGAGCTTCTTGCCCTCCATCGCCAGCCAGCCGACGAGGCAGTCGATGGGCAGGAAGAAGGCCTTCCCGAACGCCTGGACCGCGGCGGCGAGGAAGTCCGGGTGGTTCCCGCGCCGGTCGGTCACGCGGAGGTTCAACACCATCTTCCCGGCGGACTGCCCCCAGATGCCCTCCGAGAGCGTCCAGTAGACGAACAGCGCGAGGCCGTTGGTGCCCGCGAACGTGCTGAACCCGCCGATGGTGCCGAACTCGACGGAGAGGAGCGAGGGCAGCCCGACGAGGAACTCGTCGAACACCCCGAGGACGACGCTCACGAGGACCACGTCGATGAGCCAGGCGCCGAACCGGGTCTCCCACTTCGCGAGGTGCAGGGTCTTCTCGATAGTTTCAGTCATGAATAGAGATACAGTAAGTGAGACGATAAAGACGGCTGGTCGGTCTCAGTCCCGGAGAAACCGCCTGATGCTTCCGTCGAAGGCGTCCGGGTGCTCGATGACCGACTCGTGGCCCGCCCCGCGGAGCATCGCCAGCGTCCCCGCCGGGAGCGCGCCGACGGCCTCGCGGTAGTCCGCGGCCGTGAAGAACACGTCCGCGTCGCCCCCGACCACCAGCGTCGGGCAGTCCATCTCGGGGAGCAGGTCGCGGCCGTCGAAGGCGAGGCAGGCGTCCGCCGAGACGAGGAAGTCCTGCGGGTCGACCGGGTCGTACAGCAGGTCGTAGCCGACCGACCCGGTCTGCAGGACGCGGGCGAGGACCCCGTCGGCGACGATGCCGTATGCCTCGCGGTAGATGGGTCCCCACCGGCCGCGCTCGCCCCAGTCGCGCCAGCGTTCGACGACCGCGCGCCCCTCGTCGCCGAGGCGTGCCGCCGACAGCCCGAGGACCGCGCGGTCGACCCGGTCGTCACTGGCGGCGAGTGCCTGCAAAAGGAACCCACCCATCGAGAGCCCCATCACGTCGACGGGCGTCTCCTCGGCGTCGAGCGCGTCGAGGACGGCCTCGTAGTCGCGGGCCATGTCGGCGACGGTCGTCCCGGGCTGGATGCCGTGGGGGCGACTGACCATGTAGGCGGTGTGGGTGTCGGCGTATCGCCCGAGGTAGACCGCCATCAGGCGCGGGAACCACCACGAGTCGCCGACCGTGTGCAGCGGGTCGTTCAGGCCCGGAATCACGACGAGCGTCCGGGGACCGTCACCGGTCCTGACGAAGGGGTGACCGGCGAGGGTGCCGGTCTCGACGGAGGGAAACACGGGCGTAGGTTGGTGCCGCCTCGCGAAAAACGGTCTGGCTCCGGGGAACCCCCGCGTCGATTCAGTGCGCGTACTCGACGACCCCGATCTGCCGGTGCAGCCGCGGGTGGTCGAACCACGCCACGCGGTCCTCGCCCCACGAGACCGGCTCTCCGAGCGAGAAGGCGTCCCGGGCGTGGTCGAGGTCGGTCGCCTCCAGCAGGACGGCGCAGGGCGCCGGCCCGAAGTCGTCGAGCCTCCCGCCGAGGCGGTCGCCGGTCGGTTCCGCGAGCGCGACCGCCGCGCCGGGGAACCGGTGCAGGGTCGCGCCGAACCCGGTCGGGTCGACGGTCTCGGGCTGCGGGAGGCGGAACGCCCGGTCGAAGTCCTGTGCCAGCGGCGCGGCGTCCTTCGTCAGGACGACGACCTCGGCGATACCCCGGAGTGGCCCGTCCGCGAGGTCCTCGTGCGGGGTCACGCGGTAGCGCCGCGGGGTCCGGTCCTCGATGCAGAACGGGAGCGTCGCGCCGAGGGAGTCGCCGAGGATCGCCGTCTCCCACTCCACGTGCAGGCCGTCGGGGCGCTCGCGGCCGTCGCGGTCCGGGCCCGCCACGCGCAGGCCGGTGTCGAGTGCCCGGCGCAACGCCCCGCGGAGGTCCTCGGTCCGGATGCACCACGCACAGGGGCCGGCGTCACCCCGGATGAACTCGGGCCATCGGCTCGGGGTGGCCTCGCCGGTTGCCGTGATGAGTTCGAGATAGCTCCCGTCCGGGAAGCCGACGATGCTCATCTCGGTCGTTCCGTCGGCGTGCTCGCCGCCGTAGGTGGTCGGGAGGCCGACGGCGCGGCAGGCGGCCTCGGCGGCCTCACGGTCGGTCCAGGCGGTGGCGACGTGGTCGATGTGCAGGTCCATGCCCTAGGCGAGACGGCCAGCGAGAAAAGCGATTGGTGCGGTCGGGGGTCGAGACTCAGTTCAGGCCGAGGAACTCCTCTGCGTTCTCCCAGAGGATCTTGCGCTGGACCTCCTCCGGGAAGTCCAGTTCGGCGAACTGGTGGAGCCACTTCTCGGGGTCGAGCATCGGGTAGTCGGTCCCGAACATGACCTTGTCCTTCAGCAGGGTCTTCGCGTAGTGCAGCACCTGGTCGTCGATGTACGCCGGCATCCAGCCCGAGAGGTCCATGTAGACGTTGCCCTTCTGCTGGCAGATGGCGAGTTGCTCCTTCTCCCACGGGAACGCCGGGTGCGCGATGAGTATCTGGAGGTCGGGGTGCTCGGCCGCCACGTCGTCGAGCAGCATCGGGTCGCCGTACTTGATCTTCAGGCCGCGCCCGCCGGGTGCGCAGGCGCCGAGCGTCGAGTTCCCGCCGTGGAAGACACACGGGACGCCGAGGTCCTCGATGGTGTCCCACAGCTCGTCGTGCTCGGGGTCGGAGGGGTCGAACCCCTGGGCGATCTGCTGGAACTTGAAGCCGACGAGGTCCAGGTCCTCCACGCAGCGACGGGCCTCCTCGACGCAGTCGTCCTTGAGGGGGTCGACGCTCCCGAACCCGACGAAGAAGTCGTCGTGCTCGTCGCGGACCTCGGCGACGTACTCGTTCGGGACCGGCGGGTTGCCGGTGTTGGTCTCGGCGTCCCAGCCGAGCAGGACCGCCTTATCGATGCCGACGGCGCGGTACTCCTCGATCATCTCCTCGTAGGAGTTCGGCACCATCTCCTTGCCGAAGCGCTTCGCGGCGTCCTGCATCATCTCGCCGCCGGCGTCGAAGAGGAACTCCTCCGTCGGCTGGTGGGCGTGCGTGTCGATGATTCGCGGGTCGTCGGGGTCGACGACGCTCGGGAGGCTCATGTCACTCCCTGCGGCCGGCGGCGTGAAAAACGTCCCTGTTCGTTCGTGAGAGTCAGTCCGCGCCGAAGAGGCGTTCGACCCGGGACCGCAGGCCGAGGTCGCTCTTGGCCATGATGACGGTCGCGTCAGCCCGGCGGCCCACCTCCTCCGGGATGGCGCCGAAGACGAGTTGCTGGAAGAGGCCCTCCCGGGTCGCCCCGATGACGACGAGGTCGTGGTCGGCGGACGCCTCCACGATGGCGTCGGTGACCGAGTCGGCGGTCACCAACTCGGTCTCGACGGGGACGTCCTCGACCCGGTCGGCCGTCTCGGAGAGGACCGCCTCGGCCCGCCGGCGCCCGGTACCCTCCTCCCCGTCGACCGCGACGGTGAGGGCCGTGATGCTCGCGCCGGTCCGGCGGGCGATGGCCGACGCGACCTCGACGGAGAGCCCGGCGTGGGGCCCGCCGGCCGTCGGGAGCAGGATGGAGTCGACGGCCGTCGGCTGGCCGATGCGCTGGACCAGCACGTCACAGCGCGCCCGTTTCACGACCTCGTCCACGTTGCTCCCGAGGATGTAGTCGCGCCGCCGACCGCGGCCACGCCAGCCGAGCAACACGAGGTCGGCGTCGCGCTGCTCGACGGTGTTGAGGATGGCGGTCGACACGGAGTGACCGATGCGGATGACGCCGCTGACGGGGACCTCGGCGTCGTACTCCTCGGCGAAGTCGATGGCCGCGTCCAGGACCGCGCGCTGCTGGTCGACGAAGGCGCGGCCCTCCGAGAGTGGGGTCTGCTGTGGGACCGAGACCACGTTCGTCACCACGACGCTGGCGTCGCGTTCGCGGGCCACGTCGAGGGCGGTCCGCACGAGCTGGTCGACCGACGCCGGGTTCGCGATGGGCACGAGGATGGTCTCCTCGTGGTCGAACGCCGGCGTCTCCTCGGCGACGACCGTCGGCGTCTCCTCCTCGAACTTCTCCAGTTCCTTCTGGCGCGAGTAGCCGTAGTACAGCGCCAGCCCGAGCAGCATCCAGACGGTGGTCGCCCCGAGCGCGATGAGCCCCTCGTTCCGGGTCCCGATGCCGATTGCTTCCAGTCCGAGTTCGTAGATGAGCACGGGCGTCAGCAAGAGCTGGAGCGCGATGCCGATGAGCGGCGGCCAGGGCATGTAGGGAATCTCGAACGTCCGGGGGAGGTCCGGGTGGGTCGCGCGCATCTTCACGACGGTCCAGTTGACCTGCACGAACAGCAGGATGAACATGATGTCCGCCGAGGCGGCGACGCTCTCGATGGGGAGCGTGACCGCCATCAGGACGATGAGGACCGCCGAGAGGAAGATGGCGAGGTGGGGCGTGCGCTTCTCCGGGTGGATGGTGTCGAGCAGGGGCGGCAGCGACCGGTCCCGCCCCATCGCGAACGACACCCGCGAGGACGAGTAGATGGTCGCGTTCAGGGCGCTCATCGTCGCCGCCAGCCCCGCGATGAGGAGCAGTGGCGCGCCGTAGGGCACGAACTGGGCGGCGGCCTCGATGATACCCAGTTCGCCGAGGCCGCCGAGGAGTTCCCACGTCGGGACGCTCGCGGGGTCGCCGGAGACGCCCCCGGCCCGCGCGACGAGTTCCTCGGTCGGGGTGATGCCGCCGATGGCCGCGAAGGCGACCAGGACGTAGATGGGGACGACGATGACCATCGAGTAGAACACCGCCTTCGGGATGTTCTCCCCGGGGTCGACGACCTCCTCGCCGGACTGGACGATGATCTCGTATCCCTCGAACGCGATGTAGGTGAACCCCATCGCCCCGAGGATGCCGAACAGGCCGCCGGGGGCAAAGCGCGGACTGGCGACGAACTTCTGCGGCCAGTTCGGCGTCTGCAGGGTCGCGAGTATCCCGAACCCGACGAACAGCGCGAGGATGACGATCTTGATGGCGGTGACGACGACGCCGGCCTTCCCCGTCTCCTCGGCCCCGCGGTAGTTGATGTACGCGAACAGCGCGACCATCAGCGCCGCGAGCACCTTCTCCGCGAGCAGCCGGGTCAGGAAGCCGAAGAGGACGAAGTCGGACTCCAGCCCGGTCCCGAGGACGACGAACTCGGTGAGGAACACGCCGAAGGTGACCGCGTAGAGCGAGCACGCGACCGCGTGGGCGAACCAGCTCATCCAGCCTGCGAAGAAGCCGTTCGGGTCGACCAGCGCCTCCTTCACCCAGAGGTAGCCCCCGCCGGCCTCGGGGAACGCCGCGCCCAGTTCGGCGTAGGAGACGGCGGTGAACATCGCGACCAGCCCGTTCAGGAAGAACGCGAGGGTGAGCGCCGGCCCGGCGATGCCGGCCGCGAAGCCCGTCAGTGCGAAGACGCCCGCGCCGATCATCGCCCCGACCCCGATGAACGTCACGTCGAACAGGCTCATGTCCCGCGACAGTTCGGTCTCGATGGACTCCCCGCCGCCCCCGGCAGCGTCGCTCATGCCTACCGGACAGACGACAGCACGGGGAAAATGGGCGAGGCTGAATTCTCATGCCGATGTCCGGACCTGTTGTCCAGCCGGACCGTTCGGTTTCATTACCCTCCACCCGAATGCAGGGTGTATCGATGAACACGTTCGTCCTCGTGGTCGCCGGCTTCGGCGTCGCACTCGTCGGGTACAGCCTGTTCAGGTACCTCGGAAGCGCGCACAACAACCTCGTGGAGTCCAGAGAGCGCTGCCAGAAGACCTGGAGCGACGTCGAGGTCCTGCTCGAACGACGGGCCGAGGAGCTGGGGAACCTCGCCGACCTGACGAAACAGCACGTCTCCCACGAGAAGGACGTCCTCGAAGACGTCCTCGAGGCCCGGGAACGCGCCATCGAGGCCCAGTCCCCCGAGGAGGCCCAGGAGGCGCTGGTCGTCCTCCGTGAGTCCGCCCAGGAGCTCTACGACCTCTCCAGCGAGTACCCCGAACTCGACTCCAGCGACCGATTCGACGACCTCGCCCGCAGCATCGAACGCCTCGAACAGCGCCTCGAGAACCGTCGCGAGGAGTACAACGAGGCCGTCGCCGCGTACAACAGTCGGCTGAACCAGGTCCCGGAGCGGTTCATCGCGGACTACCGGAACTACCGCCGGCGCGAACCCTTCGTGGCCTCCGCGGAGGCCCACGAGGGCGTGGACCTGGACGACCGCCTCGACCTCGCCAGCCAGTAGATGGTCTTCGGCGTCCTGCTCTACGTCGGGTTGCTGGTCGGGTCGTTCCTCTCGGTGTTCGTCGGCCTCCAGTACGTCAGCGACGGCTTCCAGCGCTACCGCGAGGACCACGCGGTGACCGACACACCGATCTCGCGACTGGACGCGGTGGCACTCGGGACGGTCGCCGTCAGCGGGACGGTCCAGCCCCTCGGCGAGACGGTGCAGGTGCCGGTGGGCGACGAGGACTGCGTCTGCTACGACCTGACGGTCCGCGACCACACGACGACGGCGTGGTCGACCGAGGTGGACGAACGCGAGAGCGTCCCCTTCGTCGTCGACGACGGTCACGGGCGCGCCCGCGTCGACCCGGCCGCATTCACGCTGGACCTGACCGACGACCGGCAGGCGTCGTTCGAGGTGAAGAGCTACGACGACCCACCGGCACGGGTCGCCGCGTTCGCCGAGGACCGGGACCTCCCCGACCTCGGGATGTCGAAGGACCGCGAGTTCGAGTACGAGTACCTCGCCCCCGGCGACGAGGTGTACGTCTTCGGGCGGGCCACCATCGACGAGACGCGCGAGGACGAGGTGGCGAAACCCATCGTCGTCGAGGGCGACGTCGGCGACGCGCTGCTGGCGAACAAAGTGCGCGAGACGTTACAGGACGAACGCCGGTTCTCGCTCGTGAAGTCCGTCGCCATCGGCGTCGTGCTCTCGACGGTCGGCCTCGCGGCGTTCCTCTGGCTCTCGGGTATCGCCCAGCTATTCCTCGGCGCCTAGGCCCTCGCGGGCGCCCTCGGCGAACCCCTGGAACAGGCCACCGACGATGCCGGTGACGATGGCGTGTTCGACGATGCCGAGGACGACCGCGACGACCAGCCCGCCGAACGCCACCGCCGTCGAGGCCTCGCTCCCGGTGAGGGCCCCGTAGCCGTCGAGCAACAGGACGAACGTCGCGCCGGCGAGGACGAGGAAGAGCACGGCGTTGACGACGAACCGGACCGACCGGTACGTCTTGTGGATGCTCGCACGGACCGACCGGGGGAGCGCCCTGCTGCCGATACTCGGCAGTCTCGCGCCGATGTCCTCGACGGTGTTGTAGGCGATGCCGAGCGCGATGAGGGGGTACTCGGTGAGTCTGATGTCGCCGTCGGCCCAGCGCATCGCGGTCTCGAACTCCTCGAGTTCCTTCGTGGTGACGTGCCACTCGTCGGGTTCGGGCGCGGTGTCCTCGCCGCGGAGGCGCTTGGCGCAGTCGTCACAGAAGTCGTCCGGGATGTCCGCGAGGCCCCGGTCCGCCTCGGTCGAGGCCATGACGCAGTCCTCGTGGGACTGGAACCCGAACAGGCCGCCCGCGAACTGGCGCACGAGGCGCTCGAAGGCCACTCGCGCGTCGGCATCGAACTCGTCGCCGTCGACCAGCTGGTCGATGGTGACCACCGCGACCCCTTCCCCGTCGTGGAACATCCCGTTGACCTCGTCGCCGCCGTAGAGCCGGAGGGGCCTGTCGGTCACCGCGAACGCGAAGTCGGCGTCGGACGCGCCGGCCAGGGTCCGCAGGTACGCACTGGCCCGTGGCGGGTCGTCGTCGCGGTCCCGGTCGAGTTCCCCGAGCGCGCCGCGACGTGTCACCGGGATTCCGAATGTCTCCTCGTAGACCGACTCGACGGCCGCGACGGCCGCTGGAGAGACGTCGTCGACGGAGAACACCTCGACGGTCGGGACCTGTGAATGTGGAAATATCGACATCTATCGACTCGATAGCAGACGGGGACCGGCTAAATTCTATCGGCCAGTCCCGGGAGAATATGCGGACGGCTGTCGCCGGAGCCGCCCCGGTCGCCGGCGAGCCCACGAGGGTTGAGGTATCGCCAGACCAGCAATGCCTCGCTATGCCCGTCCGGGCCGTATCCTGAACGAGGGACATGGGGACCGACACTGCAGCACCACCGGCATCGACGACCGACCTGCGAGCAGCCAGCCGCGTCCGCCTCGCGTTCGGCATCATCGTCGTGGGCTTCGGCGTCTTCGTCGCGACGATGCCGGCGCTGGCGGGCAGCATCGTCCGGCTCTGGCTCGGCGTCGTGCTCGTCGGGGCGGGCATCGCCATGGTCGCCGACGCGAAGGTCGCGGACTCGCTCAGGGCGGGGTTGACGGGGGTCGCCGAGGCGATGGGCTACCTGCTCGTCGGGCTCGCACTCCTGCTGGTCCCACTCGGGCAGACGCGACTCGCGACCCTGTTCGCCATCCTCTACGGCGCGACCGGGTTGCTCCGGCTCGCGACCGCGGTCGCGACGCCGGTCCCGCCCCGGCGCGAGGCGGTCCTCAGCGGGGCCGCGCTGCTGGTCGTCGCGACGCTCCTCGTCGCCGACCTCCCGGGCCGGGCGGTGTGGGCGCTCGGCCTGCTGTGCGGGGCCGGTCTCGTCGTGGTCGGGCTCTCGATGACCGTCGGCGCGCTCAGGGGGTCGCCGGCACCGGACCAGTCTGAGCAGTCCGTCATCGAGGAGCAGGTGTGACCGGCGCCGAGACGGTCCGCGGCTCGTCCGGTTCCAGCACCGTCCGCGGCGGGACCGGCGTCGCCGGGGTGTGGCGGCTGACGAGCAGGCGCTGGAGCAGCGTGAGTTCCGGGGGTGCCGTCTTCTCGATGACCTCGTAGTCGATGACGACCCGGCCCGCCGACTCGTGGATGCGGAAGTAGTTCAGGCAGTACGCGGGGCGGTAGACCGGCGGGAGCAGCCCGAACCGGACCGGCACCCGGTCGAAGCGCTTCAGCCAGGTCCCCGTGTTGACGATGGCCCGGTTCTGGATGCGCCTGAGCGAGGGTCGGTGCGTGTGCCCGTAGATGAACGCCACCACGTCGGGCGTCGAGGCGAACACGTCCAGTGCCGCGTCGACGTAGTGGGCGTCCTCCTCCTCGACGACCGTCTCGGTGCTGAGGATGCCGAAGCGCCGGAGCGTCTGTCTCACGTCGCGGGCGAGGACGAACGCCGGGATGGCGAGTGCGACGAGCAGCCCCATCACGACGAAGTTGATGAAGAGGACGAGCGAGAAGACGTCGCCGACGATGCCGAACTGGCCGAGGAGGGCGGCGTCGGTGAAGACGCTGGTGCGCAGGAGGCCGACGCGCTCCAGCGTCGCCCCGACGACCCAGAGGAGCGTGAGGTTGAACAGCAGCAGGAACGGGAGCGAGGCGTACCGGAGGAACGGGCTCATCTCGCGGTAGTAGTAGTTCGAGATCATCCAGGCCGGGATGTCGGCCAGCGGCGTCACCGACTGGATGTCCTTCAGCCAGTTGTACCGCCCCCGCTTCGAGAGCTGGCCAGCCTTCCCGGTGACGTGCCGGTTGACGAAGTAGCCGAGGGGGTTCGCGAAGGGGTTGCCGAACTGCGGCAGCCGGTTGTTCGGGTCCTCCTGCATCCCGTGTTCGATCCAGAGGCGCTTCGAGCCGACCGGCCGGACGAGGTGGAGTTCGGGCTGGAGGTCGACGTTGTAGGCGGCGAGCCGGTCGACGTACTCGGGGTAGCCCGCCAGTTCGGCGTCGTGGTTCCCCGGGATGAGCGTGATGTCGACGGTCTCGCCGGTCCTGCGGAACTGCTCGAACAGGTCGGGGTGGTGCTCGACGAGCGCGTCGAACTTCGCCAGCCCCGTCAGTTCGGTGAACTCCCACAGGCCGAAGAGGTCGCCGTTGATGACGAGTTCGGCGTCCTCGTCGGTGGTCGCGAGGGTCTGCAGGAACTCGATGAGCTCCGACTCGAACGCGCACTCCTGGAGTTCCTCGTCACCCCCGATGTGGAGGTCGCTGATGACGTAGTACACCTCGGCCATGGCTGGAAGGGGTAGGCGCCCTGGCGGCTTACCAACTCTGTGCCGGTCCGTGACTGTCTCCGCCGGCGAGGGGACTAACGGCTGCTCGACACAGGACGGTGAGAGGTCCAGTGGGGCACTCGACACGAGTGACCGTCGCTCTGTCTCCTGCTTCTTGCGCCGCCTGTCCGGGTGGTGTCAGCACCTCGCGGCGGGATGCGACACGAGACGAACAGGACTCCCGAGACCTGCAAGCGCGGGCGACTTCTCGGGCGCACCCGAAGATTAGCTAATCCGTTCTGCGCCCTACCCTTCGGGGACCAACTCATGAGTGCAGACACCATCGCTGGGACCGGCGCGGGCACCGACGCGGAACAGACCGGCATCGAGGACTCGTGGCGGGCCCTGCTCGTGGTGGGCATCGCGCTGGCCGTCATGGGCATCCTCGCGGCGGTCTTCCCGCTGCTCACCGGCGTCTCGATAGCCCTGCTGTTCGGGGCCGCGCTGGTCGTCGGTGGGTTCTTCACCATCGCCCACGCGTTCTCCGCGCGGCGGTGGACCGGCTTCGTCTGGCAGACCATCCTCGCGGTCGTCTACGCCGTCGCCGGGATACTCGTCCTCGCGAACCCCGTCCTCGGGCTGGCGTCCCTGACCGTCCTGCTCGTCGCGTACCTCGTCTCGAGTGGCATCGTCCAGGTCGTGCTGGGCCTGCAGACCAGCGGCCAGCCGAACTCCGCCTGGCTCATCGTGGGCGGGGGCATCAGCCTCCTCGTCGCCGTCTTGCTGTTCCTCGGCCTCCCCTCGACGGCGACGTGGGCGATCGGCCTGCTGTTCGGCGTGCACCTGCTCGCAACCGGCATCTCGATGATCATGGTCGCGATGGGGACGAAGAAGGCCGTCGAGGCCGAGGAACCGACCCCGCCGACCGCGAGACCCGGCGGCGTCTGACCCCGGACGGTACCGGAGCCATGTCGACCGAACTCGGACACGAACCCGCCCCCGGCGACCTCCAGCCGGGGCTCTACGAGAGCCGACGCGTGTTGCTCTCGGTGGGGGTCGCCCTCGGCCTGCTCGGGCTGGTCGCCATCGTCTTCCCGCACGTGAGCAGCGTCTCGCTCGCGGTCGTGCTCGGGACGATACTGGTCGTCGGCGGGACCATCCAGGTCGCACACGCGTTCTCGGCCCGTGACTGGCGCGGCGTCGTCTGGCAGGGACTCGTCGCGGCCCTGTTCACCGCGCTCGGTATCCTCGTGCTGGCGAACCCGTCCCTCGGCCTCCTCTCGCTCTGGGTCCTGCTCGTCGCGCTGTTCCTGACGGTCGGCGTCGCCCAGTTCGTCCTGGGCGTCGGCATCCGCGGCGAACCGAACTGGCAGTGGCCACTCGTCGCCGGCAGCGTCTCCATCCTCGCCGCAGTCGCCCTCTGGCTGGGGCTCCCGTCGCCCGAACCGTGGGGCATCGGGCTCGTCTTCGGCATCGCCGTCGCGACGACGGGGCTCGCGCTCGTCATGCTGGCAGTGGGCGCACGACCCGCCGAGCCCACCGAGGATGCGACACCGGCGGCTGGGCGGGCGAGCGAACGATAGGGAGAGAGGCGGCTGTTCAGGGGTGGCCGGGCTTGTCGCCGTAGAAGTCACGACGCTTGAACATGAACTTCATGTCGCCCTGCAGGAGGATCTCGCCGTCCTGGTTGGTCGTCTCGGAGTCGATGACGACGAGGCCGGCATCCTCGCGGGACTCGAACTCCTTGGTCTCCGTGACCTCGAACTCGGACTGGATGGTGTCGCCGATGGTCAGCGGGTTCGGGACGTCCATGTAGTTCATGCCGAGGAAGGCGATGACGGTGCGCTCGACGAAGCCACAGCGCTGGACCATCCCTGTCGTGAGGATGAACGTCATCGGGCCGTGACCGATGCGCTCGCCGAAGGGCCCCTCCTCGGAGTACTCGGCGTTGGTGTGGAGTTCGGTCCAGTCGTCGGCGAACATGGAGTGGAAGACGAAGTCCGACTCGGTGACGGTCCGGCCGGCGCTCTCGAACGTCATCCCTTCCTCCATGTCCTCGAAGTAATGCGGTTCGTAACTGTAGACCATGAGCGACTGGTTCACCCGGTGCCCGTATAAATGGTACCCCGTCTACACGCGGGCGACGTGTGTCTACTGTCCGGTTCCCACGGCCCCGACCCCGGGGCCGTGACGGGTGCAGGTTCAGTGCTGCTGCGTCTCGTAGGCCGGCTCGTCGTAGCCTGCCTGGCGGCCGCCGCTGCGGGAGCGCTCCCAGTCGTCCTCCCAGAGGACGTGTGCGAGGAAGCCGCCGGCCGCGCCGAGGCCGATGGTGTAGATGGCCCCGATGACGGCGATGATGGCGAAGAGGAACAGCATGAACACGACCCCCATCGCTGCATCGGCGCCACCCAGCGCCCCGAGGAACCCGAACCCGACGAAGAACACCCCGACGAACAACATCGGGATGAGCGAGATGGCGCCGGACGCGGCGCCGATCTTCAGGCTCCCGTTACGGCGGGTGTCTCGCTCGAGGTAGCCCGAGATGAGGCCGCCGAGGACCGGCGAGAAGGGGACGAACGACAGCACGATGGCCGCGACCCCCCCGATTGCGGCGTTGATCCAGAACCCGTTCTCCGAACTGCGCTCGTCGAAATTGAGTGCCATATCGTTCATATCCCCCTCTCGAAATATAAAGATACGTACTGGTCACATGCTGGCACGGTGGGCGGACCGGCCCGCGTGTAGACGGGGTGGGCTATTTCACTGGGGCGGGTGAACCCCCCCGTATGCGTGATGCGTACGTGGTCGGGGCGGGCCAGTCCGACTTCGGCTCGTTCCCCGACGAGAGCTACCGGTCGCTGTTCGAGACCGCCTTCACGGCGGCGGTCGAGAGCGTCGACCGCGGTATCGACGCGGACGACTTCGACGAGGCCGTCGTCGGCACACTGGGTGTCGGCGGTCGCCAGCTGGGCCTCTCCGGGCCGGCCGTGACCGAGCACGTCGGCCTCCACGGCGTCCCGACGACGCGGGTCGAGAACGCCTGTGGCGCCTCCGGGTACGCGGTCCGGCAGGCGGTCCAGGCCGTCAAGTCGGGGATGGCCGACGTGGTGCTGGCGGGCGGGGTCGAGATCATGACCGACATGTCCAGCGACGCCACGAAGTACTGGCTGGGCGTCTCCGGCGAGACCGAGTGGGAGCGCCTCTCCGGGACCACCTTCGCGGGCGTGTACGCCCAGATGGCCAGCGCCCACATGGCCGAGCACGGGACGACGACGGAACAGCTCTCCCACGTCGCCGTGAAGAACCACAGCCACGGCGCAATGAACCCCCACGCCCAGCTCGGCTTCGAGTGCTCGCTGGAGGACGCGATGAACGCGCCCACGGTCGCGGACCCCCTCACCCTGTATCACTGCTGTCCGACGACCGACGGGGCGGCCTGCGCCATCGTCGTCAGCGAGGACGTGGTCGAGGAGTTCACCGACGAGCGCGTCCGGGTCGCGGGCGTCGGCGCGGCCTCTGACCGCGTCGGGCTGTTCCAGCGCGACACCTACACGAACGTCCCGGCGTCGAAGATGGCCGCGGACCGGGCCTACGAGATGGCCGGCATGGACCCGACGGAGATGGACTTCGCGGAGGTGCACGACTGCTTCGCCATCGCGGAGCTGATGGCCTACGAGGACCTCGGGTTCTGCGAACCGGGCGAGGCCGGTGAACTCGTCGCCTCCGGCGCGACCGATTACGGCGGCGACGTGGTCGTGAACACCTCCGGCGGCCTCAAGTCCAAGGGCCACCCCATCGGCGCGACCGGCGCCGGGCAGGTGGTCGAGGCGTTCAAGCAGCTGACCGACCAGGCCGGCGAGCGACAGGTCGAGGGCGCGACCCGCGGGCTGACCCACAACGTCGGCGGGAGCGGCGGGGCCGCGGTCGTCCACCTGTTCGAGCGCGAGGGGCCGGACGGCGCCGCCGCGGACGAGGAGGTGAGCGCGTGATGACGAACGGGTTCCGCGCGGTCGCGGGCTACGCGCCCCGGTTCCGCATCACGTCGGACGAGTTCGCCGAGGCGTGGGGACGCTTCGAGGCGGGCGGCATCGACGAGAAGGCGGTCGCGGGCGCGGACGAGGACGCCCTCACGATGGCCGCCGAGGTCGCCCGGGACGTCCTGCACGCGGACGGGACCGACGGGGACGACGTCTCCTACCTCGCCTTCGCGAGCACGACGCCCCCGATGGCCGAGGAGGACCTGACGGCCCGCCTTGGCGCGATGCTCGGCGTCCCCGAGACCGCGGCCCGGCGCTCCTTCTCCGGCAGCACCCGCGCCGGCACGCAGGCCCTGCTCGCGGCCATCGACGCCGACCTCGGCGACGGTATCGGCCTCGTCGTCGTCGCGGACTGCCCCCGCGGGCACCTCGACGACGCGGTCGACCACGCCGCCGGGGCCGGCGCGGCCGCCTTCGTCGTGGTCGACGAGGGCCTCGCGCAGGTGACCGACCGTGCCGAGTACGCCACGCCCTACCCGGGCACCCGGTTCCGTGAGACCGGCAGCGACCGCATCGAGGGGCTGGACGTGACGAACTACGACCGCCAGGCCTTCCGCGAGGTCGTCACCGGCGCGGCCGCACAGGTCGAGGCGCTCGACCCGGACGCCGCGGCCATCCAGTCGCCCGACGGCCGGCTCCCGTACCGCGTCGCCGGCGGCCTCGGCGTCGACACCGACACCATCGCGGCCTGCGCGACCGTCCACGAGCTGGGCGATACCGGCGCCGCGAGCGTCCCACTCGGCCTCGCGACGGCGCTCGCGGACGACGACCAGCAGACCATCCTCGGCGTCAGTTTCGGCAGCGGTGCCGGGTCGGACGCCCTCGTCCTCGAGTGCGAGGCCGGCCTGCCGTGTTCGCTCCGCCTCGACGGCGACGAACCCCTCAGCTACGCCGAGTACCTCCGCCAGCGCGGCGAGGTCACCTCCGGACCGCCCTCGGGCGGCGGTGCCTACGTCTCGGTGCCGTCGTGGAAGCGGAGCATCCCGCAGCGCTACCGGCTCGAAGCCGGGCGCTGTCCCGAGTGCGAGGCGCTCAACTTCCCGCCGGAGGGCGCCTGCAGCGAGTGCAACACCCTGGGCGACTACGAGCCGGTCGAGCTGGCAGGAACAGGTACGGTCGAGGCCCTGACGACCATCTCGCAGGGCGGTGCCCCACCCGAGTTCGCCGAGCAGCAGGCGAAGGCCGGCGACTTCGCGGTCGCCGTGGTCGCACTCGACGGCCCGACGTCGGGGTCGGTGAGCGCCCCGGCGCAGGTGACGGACGCGGCACCCGACGCGCTCTCCGTCGGCGATCCGGTGGAGACGGTCATCCGCCGCATCTACACGCAGGAGGGTGTGACGAGGTACGGTTTCAAGATTAGACCGCAGGACTGACTCCGCTCCCGCAGCGCCCCTTCTCCAGGGAGCGAACGAGATAAATCGGGAGACCGGTCGGTTCGGTCGCTACCGCGGTTCAGACTCGGCCTCGGGCTCCGGACTCGGGACGATCTGCCCGGCCGGCAGCAACGCCACGCACGCGACCGCGACGACCACGTGCATGAGCATGAGGACGATGACGCCGGCGAGCGTCGCCGCCTCGTCAGCGACGAGCAGGCCGAAGTCGGGGATGAACGACAGCGCGAGTACGGCGACGACGATGCGCTTGAACGTCCGGTCCGGGTTCTCGACCCGGGTGGTGAGCACCCAGTAGACGAGTGCGGCGCCGGCGGCCCCGACCACGGTCAGGAACAGGACCGGCGGGTACGCGAGCGCCATGAACCCCGGCGCGACCGACAGGGCGAGCGCGATGGCGAGCAACGCGGCGTTGCCGACCATCGACGCGACGATGGCGAGGACGACCCGGACAGGGTAGCCGTAGGGGGCGACGGTTCGACGGACAGCGGTGAGTGCGGTATCGAGTTGCATGGCGGATGTACGTATTCTGACGGCATAAGATGACGTGTCAGTGCTGGCGCTAACTTCCGGGGAACCACCTTCCCCGAGGTTTCTCCGTGGGGAGCACGTTCCCGGGTAGGCAGCGTGTTCCGGGGTGGTGGGTACGTTCCGGGGTGGTGACGGGGTCGCCGCGAGGTAATCACCCTCGCGTGCCTACGTCACTCAGAGAACATGGGCCGCGAACTCACGCGCCGGCAGAGCCTCGGCCTCTTCGGGGCCGGCGCGGTCGCCCTCGGGGTCGGCGGCGGCCTGGTCGGCGACCGCCTCACCCGCTGGGACTGTGCGACCGGGCCGCTCACGCGAGTGGCCACGACGGTCCTCGGTGCCGAGTTCACCGGGCTGTACCTCACGGACGACGGGACGCTCTTCTGCAACGTGGCCCACCCGGATGCGAGCAACGAGAAACCGTACGACTGCGGCGGCATCGGCGTCTTCGAGGGAGTGGACCTGACGGCGCTCCCCGCGACGGTCGACGCGCTCACCTACCCCTGGACCCGGCAGGGCAAGCGCGTCTTCCGGTCGTGCATCGGGGCCCATCGCGTGCTCTGCAACGGCGGCGACCGGCTGGCGACCGGGGAGCGCATCGGCGTGACGTACGCGGCGGACGGAACCGAGCTCACCGACGCGAGCAAGCCGGACTTCAACGGGTTCGTCGCCTTCCCCGACGACCCGTCGCAGGGCTACCTCTACACGGCGTGGGAACACATCCCGGCGGCGGTGAGCAGGCTGCACCTCCAGCGGACGGGCGCGGGCTGGCAGGTCCGGGGTGCCGAGAACCTCGACCTCCGGGCGCTCGACGGCCTCTGGAACACCTGCTTCGGGACGGTGTCGCCGTGGGGCACACCACTGCTCTCGGAGGAGTACGAACCGCCGGCGGCGAACTGGTACGCGGGCACGACCTGGAAGGACGCACACCTGCAGGTCGAACGCTACCTCGGCCGGCCGGGGAACCCGTACCGGTACGGCTGGATCGTGGAGGTGACCGAGCCGCTGGCGCGGACACCAGCACCGACGCGCCGGTTCGCACTCGGCCGGTTCTCCCACGAGGCCGCGGTTGTCATGCCGGACCGGCGTACCGTGTATCTCAGCGACGACGCGGCCGGCGGCGTGCTGTTCAAGTTCGTCGCCGACGCGCCGGGCGACCTCTCGGCGGGGACGCTCTTCGCCGCGAAACTCACGCAGGACCCGGGAACGGACCCGGCGACCGTCGGGTTCGACGTGGACTGGGTTCGGCTGGCGCACGGACGAGAAGCCGAGATCGCTCGCTGGGTCGCCGAGTACGAGGGGCAGGAAGTCGGCGACACGCAGGGCACCGCTGGCGAGACCGACTCGCCCGCCCGGTACCTCACCCGCGACGACGTACAGGCGTGGGCGGCCGGCGAGGCCGCCGACGACCGCGTCGCGTTCCTCGAATCCCGGCAGGCCGCCCTGGCGAGGGGAGCGACCGCCGAGTGGAACAAGATGGAGGGCGTCAACGTCCGCCCCGGCGCGGAACCGGGTGACTTCCTCTACATCGTGGTCTCCGCGGTCCGGGGGACGATGCGCTCGGCCGACGCAAGCGGGTTCGACGCCCGCCCCCGGGACGACATCGTGCTGGACCGTCACCCCTACGGGGTGCTGTACCGGGCACGGCTCGACACCGACTTCGACGTGGCCCGCATCGAGCCCGCGGTCGCCGGCTCCCAGACCACCTTCTGGGGGCCGGACAACGTCGTGGTGCTCCCGGACGGGCGCGTCCTCGTCGGAGAGGACGGCCCGCACGCACCGAACCAGCTCTGGCTGTACGACCCCGAGCACTGACCCCGAATCTGGCCGTCGTCGCGGCCCTGTCAGGCACTGACAATCATACGCTTGCCTGCCGAAGCGCCAACGTTTACGGCCCTCGCCCGAGCGGTATCGTTCATGAAAGTCTGTGTACTCGGAGCAGGCACGATGGGGCACGGAATCACACAGGTCTGCGCCATGGCCGGCCACTCCGTCACGATGCGCGACATCGAACAGGAGTACGTCGAGAACGGGATAGAGGGCATCCGCAAGAACCTCCAGGGCGGGGTCGACCGCGGCAAGGTCACCGAAGCCGAGATGGAGGAGACGCTCGACCGCATCGATACCGCGGTCGACCTCGACGAGGCGGTCCCGGGCGCGGACATCGTCGTCGAGGCGGTCCCGGAGAAGATGGACCTGAAGAAGCAGACCTTCGAGGACGTGGAGGCACTCGCGGGCGACGACACCGTCATCGCCTCGAACACCTCCTCGCTCTCGGTCACGGAGATCGCCAGCGCGCTCGACCACGACCAGCGCGCCGTCGGACTGCACTTCTTCAACCCGGTCCACATCATGCAACTGGTCGAGATCGTCGTGCCGGAACAGGCCAGCGAGGACACCGTCGAATTCGCCCAGGAGTTCGTCTCCGGTATCGACCGCGAACCCGTGACGGTCCGGGACTCCGCCGGCTTCGCGTCCTCGCGTCTCGGCGTCTCCCTCGGCGTGGAGGCCATCCGGATGCTGGAGGAGGGCGTCGCCTCCCCGCAGGACATCGACACCGCGATGGAACTCGGGTACAACCACCCGATGGGCCCCATCGAGCTGGGTGACGTGGTCGGGCTCGACGTGCGTCTCGACATCCTCGAGTACCTGCGCGAAGAGCTGGGCGAGCGCTTCCGCCCGCCGCAACTGCTCAAGCAGAAGGTTCGCGCCGGCAAGCTCGGCAAGAAGACCGGCGAGGGCTTCTACGTCTGGGAGGACGGCGAGATCGTCGGCACGAGCGGCGACTGGGGTGACGACTGATGGGTGAGGACGCGACCGACGCGGAGTCGGACGGTGCCGACGCCGTCGCGGCCGCCGAGGAGTGCGACCTCGTGGACGTCACGGTCGGTGACCACGCCGAGGGCGTCGGGACCGTCGTCCTGAACCGGCCGGACTCCCGGAACGCGCTGAACGCCCAGCTCCGGCGCGAACTCAAGTCGGTGCTCGACGCGGTCGAGGCCGACTCCGCCATCCGCGTGGTCGTCCTCACCGGTTCCGACGAGTCGAGTTCGTTCGTCGCGGGCGCGGACGTGACGGAACTGCGCGAGCGCGACGCCATCGAACAGCGCGACGCCTCCAAGCGCCCCCGCGTGTACGAGTACGTCGACGACCTGGAGAAACCGGTCATCGCCCGCATCAACGGGCACTGCCTCGGCGGCGGCTCCGAACTCGCGCTCGGCTGTGACGTGCGCATCGCACAGGAAGGCTCGAAGCTCGGCCAGCCCGAGATCAACCTCGGTATCATGCCCGGCGGTGGCGCGACCCAGCGCCTCCCCCGCCTCGTCGGCGAGGGTCAGGCCATGCGGCTCATCCTCTCTGGCGAACTCATCGACGCCGCGGAGGCCAACGACATCGGGCTCGTCGACGAGGTCTACCCCGAGGAGGACCTTGACGAGCGCGTCTACGACCTCGCCGGCCAGATGGCCGCGAAGTCCCCGCTCGCACTCGAGATCGCCAAGAAGGCCGTCAAGGCGGGCTCGCGGATGGGCCTCGAAGAGGGTATCGAGTACGAGGCCGAACTCTTCGCGCTGCTGTTCGCCAACGAGGACAAGAACGAGGGCATCGACGCGTTCTTCGAGGACAGAGAGCCCGAGTGGCAACCGCGCTGAGGGCCCCCCTCGCGGCAATCGCCCGTTCGTGTGAATTCGTTGAATAGTTCAGAAACGCCCGAGACCGTTCAAAGCCTCTTCTCGATTCTTCTTTCTGCGTGCACCGCGTGAAAGCACGGGTGCGTCGTACCCGCGTGACGCCCGTGTGAACGGCGAAAACGGTCCACAACCGTAGTCCCCCTATATGTTCGGTCCCTGCCAGTCTCGATGTGATGAGAGGTGCTTTCCCGACCCACGGTCCGGCTGCTGGGGGCAGCGGACCCGACGGCACTCGTGGTGTGACACACCGGGACGAGCGAGGGCAGTCCGCCATCCTCGCCGTCGTCCTCCTCGTGGGCATCGTCGCCATCGGCTCGGTGTCCATCGTCGTCCTCGGTGGTGTCGCCCTGCAGGAATCGAAAGACGATGCCGAGGACCAGCGCATCGAGCAGGTGTTCGTCCAGCTCGACGAGGGCGTCGACTCCGTCGCCCTCGGTGGGGGTGCGACCCGGCAGGTGGACTTCGACATCAGAACGAAAGAGGGCGCCGTCTTCCGGAAGAACACCGGCCGCATCGTCGTCTCCGCCAACGGGACAGAGATAGCGAACGAGTCCTTCGGCTCGATAGAGTACAGGCGGGACGGCAGCGTCTACGCCTACCAGGCTGGCGGCGTCTGGCGTGGCACCGGTGGCGACGCCAGCATGGTCGCCTCGCCGCAGTTCCACTACCGCGACGGCACGCTGAACCTGCCAATTCCGACGGTCAGTGGCGAACAACAGCTCTCCTCCGGCGTCGTCGAGATATCCAAGAACCAGACGATGGCCCCGGTGAACAACGTGGGCTACGTCGAGGGCGAGCTCGTGACCGTCGAGATCCAGAGCAAGTACTACAACGGCTGGGCCCAGTACCTCCGGGACCGCACCAACAACGTCGCCGTCTCGGTCGACGACGCGAACGAGACGGTGCTGGTCAAGCTCGGGCGGCCGATGGCGGACACCAACTTCACCCAGGGGGTGTACGCGACCGGCGGTGCCGATGGGGATGTGACCGTCGACAACGGCAGCCCACAGATAAACGGGCCGGTCCGGGCGGAAGGGAACATCTCCACGGGGGGAAGTGGGAACATCACCGGGACGACGCAACAGAACGTCGAGTCGGACCTCTCGGAGATCGACATGGTGATCGAGACGAAGGTCGACACGGCGAAGAACAGTAGCTCCATCACGACAGTCGACCCGGCGACGACCGAACTGAAGGACGGAAAGACCTACTTCGCGGATTCGGACGTCGTCGCTGACAGTCAGTCCATCGACGTCGACCTCGGGAACGGTGACGTGACGCTTATCCTGAACGGAAGTCTCTACCTCGAAAAGGAGGACCTGAACATCAACAACGAGACGGGCAACGCCTCGTTCAAGGTCTACATGACTGGCGACTACGGGATGAAAAAGAGCGTGGCCGGCGAGGAGGACGAGCCGGAACGCCTGCAGATATACGGGACCTCCGAGACCACCGTCTACATCACCGGCGGGTCGAACACGGAGTTCTACGGGACCATCTACGCACCCCGCGACGAGCCGGCACTCGACTCGAACGAGGCGAATCCTGTCTACGACCGCTACAAGAATGCCGACACCTGCGATGGCTGGGACGTCTGCATCATCCAGGGTGGCTCTGAGATCCACGGCGCCATCGTCGGCGGCCCGACCAAACTCGGCCAGAGCACCGAGATGACCTACGACTCCAGCCTCTCGACGCTCGACCCGGACCTCCAGCTCGAAGACGGCCTGTTCCCGCCGCCGATCACGTTCCTCCACGTCTCGGTCCACGAGGTGGAACTGGAGGACGGTGAGGACGATAACGAACGCATCGTCGTCGCCGACCACGCTGGCGCGGCGGTGGCGCACTGAGGGCGTCGGGCAGCATCTCTTCTCGTCGGTCGCAGTCAGCGACGACCGGGTTTCCTCCTGTTACGAGGATGTTCTTCGATTGACCAGTTCCACCGAGTACGTCGGACAGGTCACGACGGTTCGACTGCCAGTCAGGTCTCGGCCGACACGGACGAAAGAATGTTGCGGCCATCTACCGGCAACATTCAGCACGCCTTGAACGTCTCTTAGGGCCTTTCAAAGATTTCCTGAGGATTTCTTTCTGAAATTGTGTATTGAGTTTACTCCAGCAACGGGTGTCTCATTCAGGAAATATAGTAAAAAATTCGATTTCTATTTACGTGTCGGGTGCAATTCCTTTCACGATGATACGTCCCTCATCCACAGGGGTGGGCACCCGGGGGGGACAGGTGACCGGACAGGCACGCGGTGGGGACCGCAGTCAGACAGCAGTGGTAGCGATGGTGCTGCTCATCGGTCTCGTCACCATCGGCGTCGTCTCGATCCTCGTCGTCGGTGGGCTGACGCTCGAGGAGCAACAGCAAGAGAGCGAGACCAAGCGCATCGAGTACACGTTCCTCGAACTCGACCGGACCATCGACTCGGTCGCGCTGAGCGACGACGGCTCGGACCAGGTCGACTTCGCGCTCGGGTCGCGCGACGGGACCGTCCACCGGGAGAACACAGGTCGCATCACGGTGACCGCGAACGGGAGCGAACTCGCGAACCAGTCCTTCGGCTCCATCGAGTACCGCAAGGGCGAGACGGTGTACGCGTACCAGGCCGGCGGCGTCTGGCGCGGCACCGGCAACGAGACCGTCATGGTGGCAGCGCCGCAGTTCCACTACCGCGACGGCACCCTGAACCTCCCCATCCCGGTGGTCTCCGGGGAGGAGCGGCTCTCGAACGGCGTCGTGAAGGTGCGAAAGAACGGCACGCGGTCGCCCGTCAACCGGGTCGGCTACGTTGAAGGGCAGCTCGTCACCGTCGAGATACAGAGCGAGTACTACGCCGGCTGGGCCGAGTACCTCCGCGAGCGGACCAACGACGTCGCCGTCTCGGTCGACGAGGCGAACGAGACGGTCATCGTCAAGCTCGGGCGACCCCTCATCGACGGGAACTTCGCGCAGGGCGTGTACGCGACCGGCGGCGCCGAGGGCGACGTGAAGGTCGACGCGAACGGGAACGCCGGGGGCATCACGGGCCCGGTGAAGGCCGAGGGTGACATCGACAAGAAGAAGAACAACTCCATCAACGGCTCCGAGGAGCCGAACGTGAACGCGGACCTGACCGAGATCGACCCCGCCATCGAGCGCAAGGTCGAGGCCGCGAAGGACGACCCGAGTATGCCGCGGCCGAACCCCCTGACCGAGGAACTGGACCAGGGCAAGACCTACTACGTCGACTCCGACATCGTCTCGACCGGTGACGACATCGAGGTCGACCTCTCGGGCGGGAACGTCACGCTCATCGTCAACGGGAGCATCGCGCTGGAGGACGGCGACATCGAGATAGACAACCCGAGTCCGGGGACCGCGTTCCGCGTCTACACCACGGGCCACTTCGGCATGAAGAACGGGCAGGGCGGCATCACCGGCAAGGCGCAGCACCTCCAGGTGTACGGCACCTCGGACATGCAGGTCGGGTTCACCGGGGGCAGCACCGCCTTCTACGGCACCATCTACGCGCCGCGGGACGAGCCGGCACTGGACCCCGGCGAGACCAACGTCGCGACCATCGACACCAAGACCAAGTGCGACGGCTGGGACGTCTGCATCGCGACGGGGAACAGCAACATCGAGGGCGCCATCGTCGCCGGCCCGACCTACGTCGGGTCGAGCACGGGCCTGACCCACGACCCGAGCCTCGTCGGGACCGAGCCCACGCTCCAGCTCGAGGACGGCCTGTTCCCGCCGCCGATCACGTTCCTGCACGTCTCGGTCCACGACGTCCGGCTCGACGACGGTGACGAGGACGAGCGCATCGTCGTCGAGGCCGCCTGAGCACCCGGCGGGACATGTTACGTTCTGCTACCAATCTCCTTAGGTAGCTATCGGTGAAGCCTTATCGCCCGGAGACGGAAGAGAGGTGGTCTCAGAACACGGTTTACACCGGAGAGGAGACGAGTGTCTTCCCAGTGCCGCGGCCACGGACGCACATAGGATAGCCTCTCGCGATATCCCCGCGGGAGCCTTCTTACTCTGTGATGACACGTCGTAGTCCGAGGCCCGACGGGCGAGGGCGACGGTGGCCGGCAGCGATGTGCAGTCGTGGTGAGTCGGAGGCCATCGCCGTGGCCCTGCTGACCCTGCTCGTCACCGCCGGGGTCGTCAGCGTCCTCGTCGCCGGGCACGTCACGGTCCAGCAGCAGCAAGCAGCGGCAGAAGACACGCGCGTCGAGTTCGCCTTCCGCGAGTTCGACCGCGTCGTCGATAGCGTCGCCCTGGGTGAGGGCCGGGTCGACCAGGTCGACTTCGACGTGGACCGCAGCGACGCCACGATACAGCGCCGCGACGATGGCCGCCTCAGGGTCGTCTCTGGTGGGACCGAGATCGCGAACGTCTCGCTCGGGGCGGTCGAGTACCGCCGCGGCGACGACGTCTACGCGTACCAGGCCGGCGGCGTCTGGCGCGGCACCGGCGCGAACGCGACGATGGTGACCCCGCCGCAGTTCTCCTACCGCGAGGGGACGCTGAACGTGCAGGTCCCCATCGTCACCGGCGACGGGCAGCTCACCGACGGTCCCGTCACGGCGACCAAGCGCGGGACCAGGTCGTCCGTCAACCAGGTCGGCTACGTCGAGGGGCGGCTGGTGACCGTCGAGATACAGAGCGAGTACTACGCCGGCTGGGCCGAGTACCTCCGCGAGCGGACCAACGACGTCGCCGTCTCGGTCGACCACGCGAACCAGACCGTGGTCCTCAGCCTCGGTCGGCCCCTGGCGAAGGGGAGCTTCGACCACGGTGTGTACGCCACCGGTGGTGCCGGCGGCAACGTGACGGTGGATGCGGACGGCGGTGCCGGGGGTATCGACGGCCCGGTGGTCGCCGAGGGCGACGTCCAGACGAAGTCGAGCACCTCCATCGACGGGACGGTCGCGTCGAACGTCGACGCGTCGCTGACCGAGATCGACCCGGTCGTCGAACGACTCGTCGCAGACGCGGAGCGGAACGCATCGGTCCCGCGACCCGACCCCTTCACCGAGACGCTCGACGGGGGGCAGACGTACTACGTCGACGCCGACGTGGTCTCGACCGGCGAGGACGTCGACGTCGACCTCGCTGGCGGCAACGTGACGCTGCTGGTCGACGGGAACCTCTCGTTCGACGGCGGCGACATCCACGTGACCAACGGGTCGGCAGGCACGGCCTTCAGGGTGTACACGACCGGCAACTTCGGCCTCCACAACGGTATCGTTGGCGTCAGCGGCCACCCCGAGTACGTCCAGGTGTACGGTACCTCGGACATGCAGGTCGGGTTCACCGGCGGTAGCACGGAGTTCTACGGCCTCATCTACGCACCGCGCGAGGAGACTGCCCTCGCACCCGGCCAGCCGAACGAGGGCGTCGTCGGGACCGCCAGCGAGTGCGACGGCTGGGATACCTGCCTCGCGCAGGGGAACAGCAACGTCGTCGGTGCCATCGTCGGCGGGTCGACCTACGTCGGCCAGAGCACGGGGCTGGTCTACGACACCGCGCTCGTGGACCAGGAGCCGTCACTGGAGCTCGAACGCAGCCTCTTCCCGCCCGCGATCACCTTCCTGCACGTCTCGGTCCACGACGTCGCCCTCGAGGACGGTGACACGGCCGGGCGGGTCGTCCTCGACCACGCAGCACACGGGGTCGATGCGCGGACGTCCCTGCTCGTCGGAGAGGTCGCGGTTCCCCGGGGATGCAGGGCCACAACGTTCATGTTCGCGCCGAGACACCAGTAGTAGTTGTACTATTGAAACTTGCGGCCAGAGTTCCGTTTGCTGACAGTCGACGCCTGAAACGCTCTAGACTAGTTCTTGGGCCCTATCAGGGATTTGTTCTGAGATTATTCAGTTAGTACTATACAACCATCAGAAAGAACAACTGATTTCGTACGGCTGACCTTACAATTCTTATTTATAATCCCGTGACTACTCAGCAGTGTATGAGACGTCTCTCCACGAGGGGGGGAGACGGTACGTCGTGTCGGGGGACACAGGACGGCACAGCCCGAGGGCAGAGCGCACTGCTGGCGATCGTGTTGCTCGTAGCCGTCGTAACGATCGGCGCGGTCTCCATCGTCGTGGTCGGCGGGCTCACGCTCGAGGAGACCAGAGAGGACACCGAGGACGTCCGGATAGAGCAGGTGTTCGTCGAGCTGGAGCAGAACGTCAACTCGGTGGCGCTCGGCGAGGGGTCGAGCGACCAGACGAACTTCGACATCCGGACCCGCGAGGGAGCCATCCACCGCAAGGACACCGGGCGCATCGAGGTCTACACACAGAACATCGACATCGCGAACGAGTCGTTCGGCTCCATCGAGTACACCAGGGGCGAGACGGTGTACGCCTACCAGGCCGGTGGGGTCTGGCGCGGCACCGGTGACGACGCGGTCATGGTGTCGCCGCCGCAGTTCTACTACCGCGACGGCACGCTGAACCTCCCGATACCCATCATCTCGGGCGAGGAGCGCATCGACTCGGGCGTGGTCAACATCCGCAAGAACCGGACGATGTCGCCCATCAACCGCGTCGGCTACGTCGAGGGCGAGCTCGTGACGGTGAAGATCCACAGCGAGTACTACGGCGGGTGGGCGGACTACCTGCGCAAGCACACCAGCGAGCGGGCGGTCTCGGTGGACCACGCCAACGAGACGGTGAAGGTCAAGCTCGGCCGGCCCATCCTGAACGGCGACTTCAGACAGGGCGTGTACGCGACCGGCGGTGACGAGGGCGACGTCACGGTCCAGAGCGGGAACGCGGTCATCAACGGGCCGGTCCGGGCCGAGGGTGACGTGAACGTGAGCGGGGCCGGCAGCATCACCGGCTCCATCGAGTCCGGCATCGAGTCCGGCCTGTACGAACTCGACCCGGCCATCGAGTGGAAGGTGGAGGGGGCCCGGAACAACAGCTCGGTCCTCACCCCCAACAACCCCGGCAACAACATCACGATGGAGAACGGGAGCACGTACTTCTACGACCAGGACATCGACCTGACGAGCAACGACGTCCGGGTCGACCTCTCCGACGGGAACGTCACGCTCGTCCTCGACGGGAACATCTCGCTGGACGACGCGGACCTCGAGATCAACAACCCGACCGGCGACGCCGCCTTCCGGGTGTACACGACCGGGAACTTCGGGCTGCACAACGCCCAGGCCGGCTACGACAACAACTCCTCGCGCCTGCAGATCTACGGCACCTCGGACATGCAGGTCGCCATCACCGGCGGGAGCGACACGGAGTTCTTCGGGACCATCTACGCGCCCCGGGACTACCCGGCGATCGACGACGACGAGGAGAACGAGGCGGCCCTCTCCAGCCAGAGCAAGTGCGAAGGCTGGGACGTCTGCGTCGTCGCCGGGAGTTCGAACCTCGTGGGCGCCATCATCGGCGGGCCGACGAAGCTCGAACAGAACACCGAGTTCACCCACGACCCCTACCTGACCAACGTCGAACCGTCGCTCCAGATCGACGACCAGCTGTTCCCGCCGCCGATCACCTTCCTCCACGTCTCGCTGCACGAGGTCGAACTCGACGACGGTGACGAGGACGAACGACTCGCTCTCTCGTGAAGCCCCGCTAGAATAACTATTTATACATATCTAACGTCCTATTGGTTGGGCCTGTCCCAGGGGAGCGGCGCGACACAGTGTGACGCCGTCGAGACGGAGACAGGGGAAACGGGGAGAGTCACGTGTACGCAGAAGTACCAGCAGGACGGGGGGTCAGTACAGTCGTCGGTGTGTTACTAGTTATCACGATGGTGGTCGTCGCGAGCGCCGGCATCGCGGTGTTCGCGGGGACGGTCCTCACGGAGACCAGGTCGACCGCGGAGACGAACACCGCAGAGGCCGCGATGCTCGCGTTCGAGCACCGGGTCGAGAGCGTCGCACACTCCGAGGCGGGCGCGACGACGGTCCGGCTACCCGCGGCGGGAGCGACCGGGGTGTACACGCTCACGACCGGGACGATAACCGTCGAGACGCCGTCGGAGACGCTTCTCGAGGAGGACCTGACCGCGGTGGTCTACGAGCACCCGCGGGCGACGTTCGTCTACGAGGGCGGCGGGCTGTGGAAGGTGACCGAGGCGGGCACGGTCGTCCTCTCGACGCCGGAGCTCTCCTACCGCGACGACACGCTCTCGTTGCCGGTCATCGCCTTCGACGGGGATTCGGACCTCTCGTCGGGGACGCTGACGGTCGCGAAGGAACAGCCACTCGCGAGTGCGTCCGGGACGGTGTTCGTCGACGGGACGCCCACCACCGTCACGGTCGAATCGCCGTACTACACGGTCTGGGCCGAGCATTTCCGGTCGTTCGCCGGGTCGGCGGTCGTCGTCGATGCGCCTGCTCAGACCGTCTCGATGACCTTCGTCCCGGGCGCACAGACGACGCCCCGACTCGACAACGCTGCCGTCGCCACCGGTGGGGCCGACGGCGACATCTACGTCGGCACCGGCAGTTCGGTCGTCGACGGGTCGGTCGTCGCCAGCGGCGCCGTCACGGTCCAGGGCGCGGGCGCCATCACGGGCACCACGACCGAGCACCACGACGACGGCCTGTCGAGCCTCGACTGGGTCGTCGCCGCGACCGTCGACCGCGCCACCACGATGGCAGAGCCGGGCACCTTCCAGTCGCGCTCGGTCACGGTCTGTGACCCCGGCTGTGGGCCCGTCTCGGGTCAGGCAGTCACGGGCACCGCCGGCGTCCTGTCGTTCGACCCGACCGCCCACGCGACCACGGTCCTCGCCTCGGGCACCTACCTCGTCGACGGGAGCGGCGACCTCTCGCTCACCGGGGAGACCCTCGTCGTCGACCTGTCGGCGGGCAACGTGACGCTGGTCGTGCCGGGCGACGTGGTCCTGGACGGCGGGGACGTCACGGTCGTCGGCGCGGGCGGCGACGGCGTCCTCCGGGTGTACGCGGCCGGCAACTTCGCGATGCGCAACAGCGAGTTCCTGGTCACCGACGGCGACGCCCGCCACGCGCAGGTGTTCGGCCCCTCGACCATGCAGGTCGGGTTCGCCGGCGGGTCGACCAAGTTCGAGGGCGTCATCTACGCCCCGCGGGCCACCCCCGCGCTGGCACCCGGCGAGGCCAACGCTGCACAGCTGACCGGGGCCAGCCAGTGCGTCGGCTGGGACGTCTGCGTCGCGACCGGCTCGTCGTCGGTCACGGGTGCCATCGTCGCCGGCCCCATCGCCGTCAAACAGAGCACGACTGTCACCTACGACGCGTCGCTCGTCGGCATGCAACTCGACGTGATACCGGTCGACCTGTTCGACTCGCGGGTGTCCTACGTCCGCGTCCACGTCGACGTGGTCGACCTCCGGCAGTACTGACCGGGCGGCGAACGCCCCGTCTCAGGCCGGGTGGACGAGGTTCCGCATCAACTTGCGGACGTTCGCCTGCTCGTCGATCTGGCGCGGGTAGACCGCCATCGGGACGACGAAGTCAGACTCGTGCCCGACCGCGCCCGAGAGCAGGATGTAGACGTCGACGTCGCTCCCGCCGAGGGTCGCCGTCCCCTCGAACTTGCTGACGGTCTTCGCCGAGCCGAGTATCTGGACGGCGAACTGGTCGACCTCCTGGCCGACCGAGAAGCCCTCGTACTGGGACTGGAGCTGGGCCGCCAACTTGCGCGTGTCCCAGTCCTTCAGGGGGTTGAACGACTGCCCGAGCACCTCCACCTTCGGCGAGGAGATGAGCGCGAACACGCCCGCCTTCTGGTCCGACGCGATGGGCAGGTCGAGCGTCTTGTAGTACTGCGTGATCCAGTTGACGACCTTGACGGTCTTCTCCTGACCCGCCGCCGAGAACGTCTTCTCGATGGTCTGCTCTTTGGGCTCTTGCTTGACGTAGTTCGTCTCGCTCGCGACCTGGGAGTCGACCGCGACCTGGTCGGCCGTGAACTCGCTCGTGCCCGAGAGGATGCCCAGACACCCGGCGGTGGCAGCGATTCCAGCACTCGCACTACCCAGCAGCGTCCGTCGTGTCAGCTTCATACGGTCGCTCAATCGGCACGAAACAAAAGTCTGTTCGCCTACGTCGCTCGGTCTTCCACCGTGGCGACAGGTCAGTAGTGGAACGTCGCGCCGTCGTCGGTGTCCTCGACGGTGACGCCGATGGCCTCGAGTTCGTCGCGGAGGTCGTCGGCGCGCTCGTAGTTGCCGGCCTCGCGTTCGGCCTCGCGCACGTCGAGGACCAGCTGGACGACCTCGTCGGCGATGCTGGCCTCGCCGTCGGTCTCGGCCCCGAACTGGAAGCCGAGGACGCCGCCGCCGAGTTCCTCGAACGCGTCGATGGCGTCTCGCAGCGCGCGGTAGTCGTACTCGTCGCGCTCGCCGACGTGGGCGTTCACCGCGCTCACGAGTTCGAGCAGCGCGGTCGTCGCCTCGCGGGTGTTGAAGTCGTCGTTCATGCCCTCGGCGAACTCCCGGCGGGTACGCTCGACCGCGGACCGGAGGTCGCGGTCGGTGACCTTCGTCCGGGCGCCAGTCGAGTCACAGGCGTCGACCGCGGTCCGGTAGCCGCGTTCGAGGCGCTCCCAGCGTTCGCGGGCTTCGGCCAGCGTCTCGTCACTGAACACCGCCTTGTTGTGGTAGGCCGTCGAGACGAGGAACATCCGGACCACGTTCGGGCCCTCCTCGCGCAGCAGGTCCGAGACGGTGGTGAAGTTGCCCAGGCTGGAGGACATCTTCTCGGCCTTCGTCTCCAGCAGGCGGACGTGCAGCCAGTACTTCGAGAACTGCTGGCCGGTGGCGGCCTCGCTCTGGGCGACCTCGTTCTCGTGGTGGGGGAAGACGAGGTCCTGCCCGCCGACGTGGATGTCGATGGTCGAGTCGAGGTGGGTCATCGACATCGCCGAGCACTCGATGTGCCAGCCGGGCCGGCCCTCGCCCCACGGCGAGTCCCACGTCTGGCCGCTGGGGCACTCGTCGTCGCCGAGTGGGTGTCCCGCCTTGCGGTGCTCGCGGACAGACTCGGGCTTGACGCCGTCGGCCTTCCAGAGCGCGAAGTCCGCGGGGTGGCGCTTCTCCGCGAGTTCGTCCGGGTCGCCCTGCTCTTCGATCTCCTCGACCTGCTGGCCCGAGAGCTTGCCGTAGTCCTCGAAGGTGGTCACGTCGAAGTAGACCGAGCCGTTGGACTCGTAGGCGTGGCCCCCCTCGACCAGCGTCTCGATGAGGTCGACGATCTCCGGGACGTGCTCGGAGACGCGGGGGTAGACCTCGGCTCGCCTGAGGTTCAACCCGCGCATGTCGTCGAGCACGTCCTGGATGTAGTGCTCGGCGACCGCGGCCTCGTCGTCGCCGAGGTCGGGGTCCCCAGCACGGGCGACGATCTTCTCGTTCACGTCGGTGAAGTTCTCGACGTGGCGGACACCGTAGCCCTGGTGCTCCAGCCAGCGGTGCATCACGTCCACGTGTACCCAGCCGCGGGCGTGGCCGAGGTGGGCGGGGTCGGAGACGGTGAGGCCACAGTAGTAGAGCAGCACATCGTCGGGGTCCTGTGGCTCGAACGCCTCCTTCTCGCCCGTCAACGTGTTCGACACGTACAGGGTCATTACCTGCTTGTTCCCCTGCAGCCCCTTTAACCGATACGGTGACTGGTCACGGCGTGTCACCCGCCGGTTCGCGGACGGCCTCGGCGGCGGCCTCGACGGCGCGCAGGGCGTTGGCTGCCTCCCGGCGGTCGACCAGCACGACGAGCGCGTCCGCGTCGAACCCGAGGGCGGAGACGCCCACGCCGTCGGTCTCCAGCCGCCCGAGCACCTGCTGGCAGAGCGCCGCGTCGACCATCCCGGTCGCGAGGATGGCGGTCGCGCCGCCGCCGCTGGCCTTCGTGTAGCCCTGCTCGCCGACCCGGAGCAGTGGCTCGGTCCCGTCGTCCTCGTCGACCGGTGCGATGCCGCTCTGCATGGTGACGCGAACGTCCCGGTTACCCGTCTCGAAGTCGGGGAGTGCGTCGGCGTAGCGCCGGAGCGCCGTCGCCACCGCCTCCTCCTCGCCGTCGACCGAGAGGAACCGTGCGGCCGCAGAGTAGTTCACCACGCCCGCACGCAGGGCGGCGAGCAGGAAGGGGTGGTCGTCGGCCGCGTCGCGCGTCTCCCTCGCCAGCGTCATACTCGAACCCGGGCGGGCCCGACCGATAAACGACGCGGTCGTGTCCGGGTTCCACCAGTCACGGCCGGCCGAGTTTCGGGTAGCTCCGCGGGATGGTGAACCCCGCCATCTCCAGCCGGCGGTCCTCGGCCACGAGGGTCTCGACCCACGGCTCGCCGGCCGGCGTCAGCGCCGTCACGCCGTACCTGATGGGCGCGCCCTGCACGGTCTGCTCGGGCAGGTCGTAGCTGACCGTGGCGTAGGTCTCGGCGTGGGTCGGGTCCGAGAAGTCGATGCTCGCCGGGAGGTCGACGTAGGGGAGGTCGCGCTCGACCGCCATGTTCCGGTAGGTGAACGCCGCGTCGATGCCGCCGGCCTCGAGGGCGTTCAGGAGGCCCGTCTCGGCGAAGATGCGGGACTCGTCGAGGACATTCTCGGCGTCGATTCCGTCCGCGAGTCGCAGTGCCATCACGGTCCGGTAGCCCAGCGGGTCCAGTTTCGGGTCGGTCCGGCCGACCGCCACGTCCGGGTCCCGGACCGCCTCGCGCCAGTGCTGCCGTATCTGCCCGGCCCGGGCCGATTGGGGGTCGTAGGTCAGCACCAGCGCGTTCGTCGCGAACAGCGTGAACTCGTCGGTGATGCCCCGGAACAGCGCGGGGTCGGCGAGGGCCACCGCGTCCGGGTCCCGCAGGTCGTCGCGGACGAGCTGGGCGACGGTCGCCGACCCGTGCGCCTCGATGCTCGCACCCTCGGTGTTCGAGGCGACCGTGAGCAGCGAGCCGGCGACGAGCGCCGTCGGCGCGTCCTTCGACGCCGAGAGCTGCCCGTAGACGGTGCTCCCGAGCAGTCCGGCCGTTCCGGTGGCGGCGAGCGCCTGCAGGGTCCGGCGACGCGTCGGCATGTAACTGTCTGTCCGAACCTTCGAATCGGTTCGTAATGAATACTGGTTTCTATTCCCAGCGGGCTGGAACACGCGAACGTGTTCGCGTGTCCGGCCCAGACAGGGAGGCTGACCGGGCTGTGACGCCGTTCCCGTCCGCGCCGATTCGGGGCCTGCGACCAGCAGTCGGTTCGGAAATCGAAATCGGAAGTGGCCGTGGGAATGATTAAAGCAATATACTAGCCACTCGTTTGTGAAACCGAAACCGTACGCGGCCAGGTTCCAGGCATGACACACCCGAACACCGACCACCGACTCGACGATATCGACCGGCGCATCCTGTACGCACTGATGCAGGACGCCCGCAACACCGCCGCCTCGATAGCCGAGGAGGTGAACGTCTCGGGCGCGACCGTCCGGAACCGGATACGCAAACTCGAGGCCAACGACGTCATCCGGGGCTACCCGGTCCACCTCGACTTCGAGCGCGCTGGCGGCAACCTCACGAACCTCTACCTGTGTAACGTCCCCGTGCCGGAGCGCGAAGCCCTCGCGCACAAGGCGCGAGCGATACCGGGCGTCATCAACGTCCGGACGCTGATGACCGGGCGCGAGAACCTGCACGTGCTGGCGGTCGGCGAGACGACCAAGGACCTCCAGCGCGTCGCTCGCAACCTCTCGCAACTCGGCATCGAGATCGAGGACGAGGACCTCGTCGAGGACGAGTTCTTCAGCCCGTACACCCCGTTCAACCCCGACGTCGAGCAGCCCACGGGCCAGCCGAACGACTTCATCAGCCTCACCGGCGAGGCCAACATCGTCGAGATACCCGTCCAGCCGGACGCCCCCATCGCCGGCCTCTCCATCGAGGACGCGGTGGCACAGGGTATCCTCGACGACGACACGCTCATCATCGGCATCGAACGGGACGACCAGGAGCTGACGCCCCACGGCGATACGGTCGTCGAACCCGACGACATCGTCACCGTCCTCTCGCGGCACGGCTCCGGTGACGACGACGACGGCCTCGACCCGTTCTGCACACCGGAGACGTCGATCCGATGAGACAGACCGTCATGGCCACGCTCCCGACGCTACTGAAACGGCTGTTCACCCCGGACGAGACGCTCTCGGAGTGTCGGAACTGTGGCACCACGGTCGACCCGGACACCGACGCCTGCCCCAGCTGTGGGGCGGTCGAATTCTGTCACTACCAGATAGAATGAAACGCACACTCACCGATACGATAGTGGTACCGGTCGCGACCGAGGCAGACGCGCGTGGGACGGCCGAGGCGCTCGACGCACTCGGCGCGCACACGTTCGGGCGCATCATCGTCGTCCACGTCGTCGAGAAGGGCGACGGCGTCCCCGACAAGACGCCGGTCGAACAGTCGGAGACGGTCGCCGACAAGGCGTTCGCCACCTTCCGGAACACGTTCCCCGACGCCGAGACGAGCAAGGTGTACCGACGCGACGTGGTGAAGGGGATCGTCGAGTACGCCGACGAGGTCGACGCGAGCGCCATCGTGTTCCGGCCACGTGGTGGCTCCCGACTCGTCCAGTTCCTCGCCGGCGACCGCACCCTCAGACTCGTCACGGAGGCCGACTGTCCCGTCGTCGCGCTGCCGGAGGAGACGGAGGGATGACGGCGAACGACGAGGAACTCGCGAAGGACCTCGGATTGCTCTCGGCGCTGACCATCGGCGTCGGCACGATGATCGGCGCCGGCATCTTCGTCCTCCCCGGCCAGGCCGCGGCCGCCGCGGGCCCCGCGGTCGCCCTCTCGTTCGTCGTCGGCGGCGTCATCTCGCTGTTCACGGCGCTCTCGGCGTCCGAACTCGGCACCGCGATGCCGAAGGCTGGCGGCAGCTACTACTACGTCAACCACGCGCTCGGGCCCATCTTCGGGTCCATCGCGGGCTGGGGGAACTGGATGGGCCTCGCGTTCGCGAGCGCCTTCTACACCCTCGGCTTCGGCGAGTACCTCGCCACCTTCCTGCCCCTCCCGACCCTCACGCTCGGGCCACTCGCCCTCTCGGAGTTCCAGCTCGGCGCGCTGCTGGCCGGGTCGGCGTTCGTGCTCATCAACTACGTCGGCGCGAAGGAGACCGGGAAGATACAGATCGTCATCGTGACCCTGCTGGTCGGCATCCTCACCGTCTTCTCCGTCCTCGGCATCATGCAGGCCGACCTCTCGACCCTGCGGCCGTTCTTCCCCGAGGAGACGGGCGGTGCCGCGGCCGTCCTCCCCGCGACCGGCCTGGTGTTCGTCTCCTTCCTCGGCTTCGCGAAGATCACGACCGTCGCCGAGGAGCTGAAGAACCCCGGCCGGAACCTCCCGCTGGCGGTCGTCGGCAGCGTCGCCATCGTGACCGCCATGTACGCCATCATCATGGTCGTCCTGATGGGTGTCGTGAACTGGCGCCAGCTCGGCCCACAGGCCACGACGACGCCGGTCCTCGACGTCGCCGACATCGCGTTCGGGACCGTCGGCCTCGCCGGCCTCGGCGTCGGACTACTGACCTTCGCAGGCCTGCTCGCGACCGCCTCCAGTGCGAACGCCTCCATCCTCGCGTCCTCGCGAATCAACTTCGCGATGGGCCGTGACAAGCTCATCAGCGCGAAACTGAACGCCATCCACCCGAGCTTCGCGACCCCGTACCGGAGCATCGCCGTCACGGGCGGGCTCATCCTGCTGTTCATCGCCATCGGGGACGTGAAGGTACTCGCGAAGGCCGGCAGCGTCCTCCACCTCATCGTCTACGGCCTGCTCAACCTCGCCCTCATCGTGATGCGCGAGGCCGACGTCGACGAGTACCAGCCCGAGTTCGAGGTCCCGCTCTACCCCATCGTCCCCATCCTCGGCGCGCTCACCTCCTTCGGCCTCATCGCGTTCATGGAACCCATCGAGATCGGCCTCTCGCTGGTGTTCGTCGCCGGCGGCCTCGTCTGGTACCTCGTCTACGCGAAGGACAAGGCCGAGAAGAAGGGCATCCTGAGCCAGTACATCCTCGAACAGTCCGAGCAACTGCCCCAGGCGGCCGTCTCCGCCGCCGACACCGTCCAGCCCGACGGCGGCGACTACCGCGTCATGGTCCCCCTCGCGAACCCCGAACACGAGAAGGACCTCATCACGCTCGCCAGCGCCATCGCCCGCCAGCACGGCGGCACCGTCGACGCCGTCCACATCGTCACGGCCCCGGACCAGACCTCGCTCGGCCACGCCGCGGCCCACGCCGACGAACTCGAGGAGGACTACCACGCCGTGCTCGACGCCGCCGAGCGCGACGCCGAGACCTTCGGCGTCGACGTCGAGACCCACACCATCCTCTCGCACGAGTCCTTCGGCGAGATCTTCGACGCTGCCCGGACCCACGAGGCCGACATGGTCGTCATGGGCTGGGGGAAGCAGCGATTCGGCTCCCCCGGCCGCGTCGAGAGCGCGGTCGACGACCTCGCCGCCGACCTACCCTGTGACTTCCTCGTCCTCAAGGACCGCGGCTTCGACCCCGACCGCATCCTCGTCCCGACCGCCGGCGGCCCCGACTCCGACCTCTCCGCCGAGGTCGCGAAACTGCTCCAGTCGGAGTACGACTCCGACATCACGCTCCTGCACGTCGCCGACGCCGTCGAGGACGGCACCGCCTTCCTCGAAGAGTGGGCCGCCGACCACGACCTCGCCGACGCGACCATCCACGTCGAGGAAGGCGACGTCGAGAACGCCATCGAACGTGCCGCCACCGACGAGACCATGGTCATCATCGGCGCGACCGAACGCGGCCTCCTGAATCGACTGGTCAGAGGCTCGCTCGTGCTCGACGTCGTCGAGGACGTCGACTGCTCCGTGCTACTCGCCGAGCGTGCCCGGAAGCGTGGGGTAGTGGACCGGCTGCTGGGGGACTAGGGCGGTCAGCCGTCGGCCGGTTGCTGAAAGGAGGCGACGAGCGGGCCGACGTGCAGGCGGTTCTCAATCGAAGATGGTTCTCTCTCGCGACCGTAACGTCAGTGCGACCGTCACGGGGTCGCTGCTCGACGGCGGCGTCCACTCGTTGCTGTTGTCCACCACCAGGAAGTACCGGCCCGACGGGGCAGACCCCTTCTTCGCGTCATCCCCGTCGCCCTGGACGTACGGCTCGATGAGGTACTCGTACGGACGCTCCACGTCGTCGAGGAAGTTCACGAATCCATCCACTTCGAGCATCGTCACGTCGACCCGGCCACCCCGTGCCGTGACGTCGAGTTCGTAGACAACGTCCTCGTCGAACTGCAGCGAGAACGAGTGCCGTTCACCCCGGTCGAGGGAGAACCTGTGCTCGATTTTCGGCGTCATCGACTCCCCGGTACAGCCGGCGGTGGCCGTCGTTACCGCACACCAAAGACCGGCGATACACTGTCGTCGCGTTGCCATGTCGGACCGACCCACGGCCAGCGGAAAGAGCTTTTGGCAGAAGCAGCCGACGGCCGGTGGTTCCGGAGAGGGGACACCCTCTGCTCGCCGTCTGGTGCCACGAAAGAATGGGGACGGAGGGATTTGAACCCCCGATCGACTGATATCTCCGGTGTGTGCGCCTCGGAACTCCAGAGGGTCGTCGTCGCGGACCGATGATCAGTCGGCCGCTCGGTATATCAGCTGGAGTTTCGTCCCGGGCGCGTGGCCTCTGGAGTCAGTCGCCATGCCTGGCTTGGCCACGTCCCCTTCGCTCTCTCGTTTGGCGGTTCGCACTAAAGGGGTTTCGATTCAGACCGATTCGAGGGACCGCTCAGTCGCGGTCGGCCTCGCCCCACTCGCACTCCTGGCACTTGTAGCCGGTGACGAGTTCGGTGACGCTCGGCATGTAGACCACCTTGAGCACGTCGCCGCCGCAGTCGGGACACTCCCGGTCGGCGTCTTCGATGTTCTCGGCTTCCATGACGGACTCGCCCTCGACGAGTTCGGCGAGGCTCTTGGGGGTGACCATGCGACCCTCCACGACGCGATTGCCTGTCATGGGAGGAATGGAACGCCGGACGGCCGTAAGCCCTCCGGTCAGGACCGCGGTCAGTCGGCGCAGTCCGCGTGCTCGCTGGCGGCATCGACCGGCTGTTCCTCACCCGCACTGGGGTCCAGTGCGAGGACGGCCGAGACGAGCATGACCGCGAGCGGGGCGGAGTTGACCTCGAGGAGGCCCGCGATGGAGAGCGCGAGCAGGCCGAGGGCGACCGCGCTACCGAAGCGGAAGCGGTCGACGTCCATGCGCTGGCGGAGGTGCGGGCCGGCGATGGCGACCAGCAGGGCGAACGTGGCGCCCACGGCGGCCGCGGCGGTGGCCTTCGCGATGAGGACCACGTCGGGCGCCAGGGCGAGCTGGGGGTTCGAGAGGTCGAGGCTGACCAGCAGGCCGAGGCCGACGACGACCGCGGGCCGGGGGAGGTACTCCCCCACGCGGGCCGAGGCGGTCTTGGCGGCGACGGCCGCGATGACGAGCGCGGCGGCGCGCTTGAACGTCTCGGTGTCGAGGACGCTCTCGATGGTCGGCGCGATGGCGGCCTCGACGGCCGCGAGGGCGACGATGCCGATACCGACGATGGCGACGCTGGTGACGATCTCGCGGTGGGTGCCGTCCATCTCGGCGAGGATGACCGCCACGGTGGCGCTGCCGCCGAAGACGAGCAGGCCGACCTGGAGGATGCCGACCGGGCCGGAGAGCGCGCCGGCGAGCACCAGTGCCGGGAAGATACCGTCGACGAGCGAGAGGCCCATGACGGTCGCGAGCAGGCGGGTCTTCCCGCCGACGATGCCCTCGAGCTTGAGGGCGACCGGGTGGCGTGACGCGCTCATCGACCGGCTGGTGGGTGGGCCTGACCCGTGGCCCCGGGGTGGTAACGGCGGCGACGCGACGGCAGGGCGTCGGCGAACCGTTTGGTGGGTCGAAGGAGTGCAAATGTCTCCGCCAGCGAACGTGCGGTGTCGTCACGAACCTGGGCGAACGTGCGCGCGTCGAAGTCGATGGCGGAGTTCATACTCACACCACAGGGACCTGAATTGATAAGGATTGTGTGAGACGAGTGGCCATACGCCAACGAATTACTGGCCTATTTTTAAAGAGGCGCTATGTCTCGTAGCCAGTGAACAGTGACCACCGATAGTTCTGGTATCTGTGCACTGGGACTGTCCCCCCACACGGGGTGTGCAAGGGAACGCCACGGAGCGACTGTCTCGGAACGCTTTTGTGGGCCTCGTGCGGACCGCTTATATGGCGAAGGACGCTCACGAGGACGAGCCATTCTCCCAGAAGCTCCGTGTCCCAGAGGCATTGACGTTCGACGACGTACTGCTCCGACCGAAGGAGAGCCGCGTCGAACCGGACGAGGCGGACCTGACATCTCGCGTGTCGAAGAACGTGGAGCTTCCAGTTCCCGTTCTCTCCGCGGCGATGGACACCGTCACCGAGGCCGACATGGGCATCGCGATGGCCCGTAACGGCGGGCTCGGCGTCATCCACCGCAATCTGGACGTCGACGAGATGACCGCACACGTCGAGCGCGTCAAGCGCGCCGACGAACTCATCATCCGTGACGTGGTCACGGCCCAGCCCGAACAGACCGTCGAGGAGGTCGACGAGATGATGGAGCGCGAGGGCGTCAACGGCGCCCCCGTCGTCGACGAGGAGAACCGCGTCCTCGGCATCATCTCCGGCACCGACATCCGCCCGTACCTCGAGGTCGGCGAGCAGGACCGTGTCAGCGAGGCCATGACCGAGGAGGTCATCACGGCACCCAAGGGCGTCACCGCGCGCGAGGGGCTCGAACTCATGTACGAGCACAAGATCGAGCGCGTCCCCATCGTCGACGAGGACGACCGGCTCATCGGCCTGGTCACGATGCAGGGCATCCTCCAGCGCCGCGAGTACGACAACGCGGCCCGCGACGACGACGGGCGCCTCATCGCCGGCGCGGCCGTCGGCCCCTTCGAGGTCGACCGCGCCGTCGCCGCCGACGAGGCCGGTGCGGACGTCCTGTTCATCGACTGCGCGCACGCGCACAACCTCAACGTCATCGACAGCGCCCGCGAGATCAAGCAGAACGTCTCGGCCGACGTGGTCGTCGGGAACATCGGCACGAAGGAGGCCGCCGAGGACCTCGTCGACTTCGCGGACGGCCTGAAGGTCGGCATCGGCCCGGGCTCCATCTGTACGACCCGCGTCGTGAGTGGGTCGGGGATGCCCCAGATCACCGCCGTCTCCGAGGTCGCGGACGTGGCCCAGCGCCACGACGTGCCCGTCATCGCCGACGGTGGCATCCGCTACTCCGGTGACGCCATCAAGGCCATCGCCGCCGGCGCGGACGCGGTGATGCTCGGCTCGTACTTCGCCGGGACCGACGAGGCCCCCGGCCGCGTCGTCACGATGCAGGGCAAGAAGTACAAGCAGTACCGCGGGATGGGCAGCGTCGGCGCGATGCAGTCCGGCGACGGCCAGCGCTACCTCAAGGACGACGACGAGGACGAGGAGTACGTCCCCGAGGGCGTCGAGGCCGCGACTCCCTACAAGGGCCCGCTCGCGAAGGAACTCCACCAGCTCGTCGGCGGGATGCAGTCCGGCATGGGCTACGTCGGCGCCGAGACCATTCCCGAGTTCAAGGAGCGCTCGGAGTTCGTCCGCGTCTCGGCCGCGGGCCAGACCGAGAGCCACGCCCACGACGTGCTCATCACCGACGAAGCACCGAACTACAGTCCGGACGGGAACTGACCCCGGTCCTCAGAGTCCCTTCCCGGCGGTCTCGCACGCCGGCGAGCAGAACTCGTTCTCCGCGGCATTCGCACCCGGAAGCGCCTTGAAATCCGTACTACACTCCGAACAGGTGAACGTCTCGAAGTCGGACATGCCATCGTGACACACGGCCAGCGACGACAAAAACGTCGGGGCTACAGGGGTTCGCTCGCGGGATGTACCGGGTCTCGAAGAACTGTGGTCGCTGACAGGTCGGTTCTGCCGGGATTCGTGAGTATAGTCAACATTTAACATGAATCGGGTCGAACTCCAACGTGACCGCCATGGGCGTCATCGAATCCATCAAGAACGCGTTCCGGAGCGGTGAGGCGGGATCGACCGCGGCGTTCCGGTGCGAGTTCTGCGACGAGGAGTTCGAGACCGCGTACAGTATCTGCCCGTCCTGTGGCAGTGAAAAGGTCGAACCACTCGGTCCGCAGGACTGAGCCCACGTTCTTTCTGCGAGCAGTACCCGACCAGTGGTAACTGGTTCCTGACATGACACACCAACAGAAAACTCATTACGATGGAACCGTGACTTCCGATTGCAATGCATCCCCGCATTGCGTGCCGGATGGCCCTCCGTCAACCGTCGCCCCCATCGGCCGCCGGCACTCACGGGTCACGTGCCCCGCCCACCACGTGACCCCACCCCTCATCGCCATCCCATCTACGCAGTCCGGGCCGGGGGTCCGCCCCACCCGACCCCGGCTCGACTCGCCTTTTCACCCGGCTGACCGACCAGGTTATGTTGGTGCAGAGCATCCCTGACTTGCAGTCGGAAGAAGCTACCACGGCCCGGGCTCGAGAAGGGTCACCGAAGAGTCCGAGAACGTCGTGACTGACTGTGAATCGGTCGTCGAAGAAGCGGGCCGGGCGCGAATGAACCGCTGCGCGCGCCTCGGAAAATAATCGCACAGTAATCCAGACGGGTGCCCAACTGGGATTGCCAGGCCACCACTCTGTCTTCGGTTCCACCAAACATGGAATCAAACCACCGAACCGGCTACGAACTGGAACCGATCACGCCGCGAGAGGCAGTCGACCTCTACCTCGACACGCGGAAGACCGAACTCGCGGCCTCAAGCCTCACCGCACACCGCTCCAGACTCGGCCACTTCATCCGCTGGTGCGACGAACAGGACATCACCAACCTCAACGACCTCACCCCGAGAGACTTCACCAAGTTCTCCATCTGGCGGCGCGACGATGGCGACCTCAACAACGTCACCCTCAACACCCAGCTACACACCCTGCGCGTGTTCATCCGCAAGTGTGAGGCGTTCCAGGCCGTCCTACCCAGACTCCACGTGTACGTCGAACCCACCAGACTCGCTCCGAGAGAAGGTGTGCGCCATGCCTTCATCGAACCCGAGATTGCCAAGCGAATCATCAAGCACTACCGCAAATACGAGTACGCGAGCCTCGACCACGTGGTTCTCGAAATTCTCTGGGCGACCGGTGTTCGGACGGGCACCCTACGGAGCTTCGACCTGGACGACTGGAACAGCGGAGAACGCCGCCTGAATGCCCAGCACCGACCGGAGACCGAGACCCCGCTCAAGAACGGGGAAGACGGCCAGCGACCAATCGTCGTCTCGAAGCCAGCCGCGGAGGTCATCGATGACTACATCAAGACGAACCGGAACGACATCACCGACAAACACGGGCGGAAACCCCTGATTACGACCCGGTTCGGGAGACCAGCACGCCAGACAATCCGTAACATCATCTACCGGGCGACCCTGCCATGCGTCTACAGTGGGGAGTGCCCGCACAACAGAAACCCGACCACCTGCGAGTGGAACCAGAACAGACACAGTGCCTCGACCTGCCCATCGTCCCGCAGCCCGCACGGAATGCGGAAGGCCGCTATCACCGAGGCACGCAAGCGGGACATCCCCATCGAGGCGGTCTCGCTCCAGATGAACGTGAGTCCCGAGATCATCCGCAAGGTGTACGACAAACGGACCATCGAGGAGAAGACCACCGAGTACGCCCACTATTGGGACCTCGAACCGGCGGCAGACCGCGCCCAGAGCAAGCAGCAGACCGGAGGCTACTATGACTAACTACGACTTCAACCCGACCAGTGTGCAACAACTGATTGACGAGTACCGCGCCGCGTCCAACGACCGCGAAAAATGGGTGATAGAGAACAAGATATTGGCAATCACGCTCTGGGACACCTACGAGAAACGAGAGTGTGGGTTTGCAGCCTTCACCGAGGACGAGCTGGAAAAGATTAAGCAGGCCGTCGACACCGACGACAAGGAGGTCAAACGACTGCTCAGACGTGCCTATGTGAAGCGCCTGTAGCGTCTCCCGTGGACCGTCTGGTTCAGCGAAGAAGCGCGCCACACAAACCACCTCCCACACTGGAAAACTGACACCGGCATCCGAAGACTCCAGCAACCCACCCGTGGTCGAGTGCTGTTCGACCCGGTGGGTTATCCGGTGTAATAGACGCCTGCGGGGTTTGCGAACACTTCCGGTGCTGTCAGGTGACCTGAAGCCTCAGAATCGCCCAGGGTGCGTCCAGTGGCGACGGGTGAAAAGGTATTCACTGGTTGGTCCCGGCGCGTTGTAAGGGCCTTTATTCAAACCCACCGTCTGGAACCAAATGCCTGTGTTTCTTAATGTTGAACACGGCGACAAGTTCTAATATCCTCCCGGGAATAAGTGTATCTGAGGGACACAATTCTCGGCGACTGCTCGGTGAGTGCCAACCTCACCAGCAAGTTTAAATTCTCTCTCAACAATGTTTTTATATGAGGAGAATCTGCTGAGCTTCTGCTGCGTTTCCTCGTATTTTCGAACGTAATCAACCTGTCTCAGCGGCTACACCTCCACTCTGAATATTATGACTGCCATCAATTACAGTGCCAACTTTGTCTCGACTCCGACCATCGATCACGCCCGTCAACTGTGCCGACAGGCGGTCCTCGACGCCGCACAGGTGCCCCACCCGGTCGTGGTGAACGCGCTCCCGTCGATGGGAAAAAGTTGGTCCGCCACCAGTGTCCTGAGCGAGCTTGGCGTCCCCGGAACCATTCTCACCTCGCGCACGGACCTGTCTGAAGAACACATCGCGGGATGTGAAAAGGAGGGATTGACCTACTACCAAATCCCGTCCTTTTACCGAGACTGCCCCACGGCAGGGAAAAACAACGAACATGGAGACGCCTGGAAAACCAAATTCAACCGCAAATACAACCGGGGGAGGTCCGCCAAGTGGCTCCACGAGAATGCCCGGACCGTCTTTGGGGAGGAACTACCTTGTGGTCCGGAGTGCCCGTACATGGCTCAATTCCGAGACCCAGAGGAGGTTGCGACGGTAGACGTGATTATCGGGAACCACCAGCACGCCTATGTCTCCGAGTACATCGACGGCCGGGTCGTATTCATAGACGAGTTCCCCGGAGACGCATTTCTCAAGAAATTTGACTCCGATGAATATCAGCAGATTGTGTCTGAATTTCTGAAGAACGAGCCTACCCTCCCCTTCGAGAACTATGCTCAGCTTGAGGCAGCATTCTACAATCGGTCGAATAAGGCCGAGATTAAAGCATGGCGTCAGTCGAGTACCTGCCTACCTTCTCAAGCGAACTGGCACCGGACCGAGCACGGGCACATCAATGGACTACAACTCACCCGAGCCGCCCTCTCCTGGGACTGGCTGGAGAACGGGTGGAGGTGGGTTGACATAGGTGGCGGCTACACCGCGGCCAGGCACCCAGAGGACGGTGAAATCTGGTTGGCGAGCAAGCCAGACCTCTCAACTGCGGCCTCAGTGGTCGGCCTTGATGGTACGGCATCTCCCGTGCTCTGGCGATATTGTCTCGGACCTGAGACAGAGGTCATTCAGGTGCTATCCCGGAATGATGCGAACGTCTATCTGCGAGATACCCTCCAACTCCGCATCGTGCAACTGACCGACAACATTGAGCCGTATCTCAGTTCATACTGGATAAATCCGGGGCGAGATATGGCCGTCATCGAATACGTGTGCAATCACAATCAGAATGTAGGATTGATAACGTCGAAGAAGGCCAGAAACGAGCTTCTCAAGCGCGGTCTTGATGGCTTCATTCCAGAAGAAAATGTTCGTCATTACGGGATGGTCACAGGCACGAACGCACTGGCCCAGTGTGATGTGGGACTGATAATCGGTGCTCCACAGCGGTCCGACCGCGATATTGAGCGTTGGTGTGCGTTGATGGGTGAGTCGGTCAAGGCAGCACAGGGGGAGGATGGAAACCGCAGGGGCGGGAAGGCTCTCGATTTTGGCCCCATCGGGAACGAGGTCTCACAGCATTTCCGCGAGTATGATGTCCTCCAGGCGATTATGCGATTCAGCCGGGCCAACGGCACCGGGTCGCACGGCGCGACAGTCTACGTCTACACCGGGGCAATCCCGTCCTGGGTGGACGTGGAACGAGAATCGTGGCGGATTGTACCCACGAGTTCCAGCGTAGGACTGATGCAGGTGTGCAAGGCATTACACGAGCTTGGCGTCGACCAGGGCGAGTCTCGAACGACTACGGAGATTCAAAACTCAGTCGAGACGCTATCCGACGATCCAGTCAAACAGGACCAGACGCGGAAGGTACTGAAAGACCTTGCTCAGCGAGGAGACCTCCAGCAGGAGAAGCGCGGGAAGGACCTCTGTTGGTTTGACTACCGAGTTAACTTCGTCGGTGACCACGGTATCGTGCTTCCACGGTGAACACTTGATTTTGCCTAATTCTCCTCATTAGGAAGAATCCAGTGTGATAAAGTGCGATATGCAGACCGACCGGAGGTCGCGTTCATCGGAGAACGCCTGCGGCATGAGCACCACCCTCCTACGAGACTCCGAGGAGGAGTGGTGACCGATTCGGCGGGTTCTCCGTGCCACAGGACTTCTCGGTGGGGTGACCGGGCCGGAGTACACACAGGGCTCATTCAGACCGTCCATGCGGCCGGGACCCGGACAGCCCCGAAGGCCGCGCCCAGCAGGCTCGGCCGCTACAATGACTGACCGGAGGTCGCACTCACCGAAGAACCTCGCCCCTCGCACTTCCCGCCGCCGCGATCTTGGGGACATCACAGGGGCTACGCCTGGCTCGACCCGCCGTGATACCGTATCGCACGCACCACACGTAGAGATAAAAAACGGTATTTCCGCGAGTGGCCAACCCTTCCCCTCAGAACCCCCCGCCTGACGACCTGCTAACCCCGGCAGTGCCTGCCCCGCCACCCCAGGTATGGACCGACGCGACAGCCCCAAGGGGAGAGGTTGCATGAGGCCGGAGGGTTGTTGGCTACGGCGGTGAGACTGTGGAGAGGTCTGGACGACACCCCGGAAGGTGGTGGGCATAGTCAGTCGCGGTTCTCCGATGGTCAAGGGACCCCCACCGGCCGACCAACCGGTCAGGGCGACCGCGGACTGAGAGTACCCCTGATGGACAGGTGAACGACGGCAGTGGAGCAGTGAGCAGGGCGCTTCTTCGATGAATCAGGGTGCCCACGCGGTCGGTGGCGGGCAAGTTACTGGATGGGAATGTATAGAGACGAGACCATCACGGCACCGATGGGCGGATGCAGAACGTGGTTCGGTACGGCGGCGTACTCAAACGTGGGAGATTGCTCAATTTGGTCCTATGGAATATATCATTTCGAAGACCCCAGCGCAAGCAGCAGCCTGAACATATATAATCGAAGAAATCACTGTGGGTTCCTTGTGTACAACTTATGGTTGTTTTGCCCGGTGGATTTTTATAATTCCCCAACTATATGTTGTGTATGGGAGTCTCAAACAGCTACCTCCGGCCGTTCGCAGAGAACAATGAGTTTACCATGGAGGACCTGTCCAAAACTGATGCAGACTTAGAGCGAGCCATACAGCGCAATCTCTTGGAACACTTCAAACACGCCCGACTCAACACTGGAATGGACAACTGGGTCATCGAAAACCGCGATGGTGTATGGCTCGCATTCAACGAGTACGAACTACAGGAAGAACTGCGGAGAGCTGACATTGAGTTCGACCCTGCCCAGCTGAACGCAGTGGCTCACGCTCACCTCAATTCTTTTCAAGACATTGGCATTACACTCGAAATCCCTGGAAGCATTTCCCGCAGTTACGAAGACCCCTTCTTTTTCCCAGTCTTCGTAAAGTACCCCGAAGGATGGAAAGATGGGATCGCCCATACCCATCAGCGATTCAAAGAACTGGTGTTCCGTTACGAAATGAGCCCAGCAGAAGCACTGGACTACTGGGTCCTCGGGAACACGTCAGAAGAAACGAAAAGTTGGGCCACAGCGAGGAACGTGAACCCGGAGGCAATCCGCAAGAACATACGCCAAGCAGAGAGCAAATTAGAGGACGATGACCTTGGCGCATCCCACAGGAACTCGGTCATCCAAGCGGTCTCCATAGAAGACGTACCAGAGGATAAGCCGCACGACCCAGAAGCAGACCGGTTCTATATCCCTACCGACGAGCAGATCGAACGCTGGGACTAACTAACGCTAAGAGACACGCCCATACGCGAGGCTCCAATTTTCCAAAATTCTGTGAGCGACTAACCCTCCGATCGGGTACATCGCCACTGACGACTTACTAACCTCTTGGGGGTGCCAGATTACGGACCCATTCGGTGGTCGATGCTTTTCGGGTCAGTGTCGCGGCAGTCGCGGGTCGGAGGCTGGAATCGGGGGCGTTCTCCGGTGAAACAGGTGCCCCGCGCGGGCGAGCCTGCGGCAACGTTATCTCTGTGGGGTGCGTTTGAACGAGTAGAACCGCAAGACGTAGTGGACCCGGACCACTCCAGGGTGCGGACTCGCCGTCGGAAACCCGTGCAACTAACTCCCGGATCGAGTGCAATTACTTGTAACTGCCCGGGAGAACTGCTGAGACACGCGAATGTTTTTCGCGCGTCGAAGAAGCGGGCCGGGCGCGATTTGAACACGCGACCGTCTGATTAAGAGTCAGACGCTCTGCCTAACTGAGCTACCGGCCCAACTGCATCTCATCGTTACTGGTGGTAGTTAAAAAGGGTTATCATTCGAACCAGCCGCGGGTGAGTGTTCCAATCACGTGCCAGCGCCGGGACGGCGGGCCGTCGGTCCCGGCGAGGTGGCCCGGGTGGGCCGCGACCCACGAACCGGCGCGACGAGCCGTCTCGCCCCCGTCTCCGGGCGACCCGGCGCCTTCGGGACCGTTAAGTGCCCCGGGCGAAAGGTGTCTGACAACATGAGTGCCGGGGTCAGCATCTCCTCGATGTCGAAGTACGCCATCCTCGGGTGTGGGAGCGTCGGCCACGCCGTCGCCGAAGAACTGGTCGAGCAGGGCAAGGACGTCCTCATCGTCGACCGCGACGAGGGCCGCGTCGAGGCGCTGCGCGACCAGGACCTCAATGCCCAGACCGCCGACATCCGCGACGAGGCCGTCGCCGAGGAGGTCGCCAACTGCGACGTGGTCCTCATCATGGCCTCGGACATCGAGTCGAACAAGGCCGCGGTCCAGAACATCCGCGAGCAGGGCGGCGAGCAGTTCGTCGTCGTGCGGGCCTCTGACCCCGTCTCCGGGGACGAACTCACCGAGATGGGCGCGGACGTGGTCATCAACCCGTCGTCGGTCATCGCCGACGCGGCCATGCGCTCGCTCGAATCCGGCGAACTCGAGTACAAGGCGAACCAGCTCGCGGAGGTCCTCACCGACACCAAAGAGCGCGTCGCCATCCTCACCCACGACAGCCCGGACCCCGACTCCATCGCCTCCGCGGCGGCGCTGCAGGCCATCGCCGAACACCTCGGCGTCGAGGCCGACATCTGCTACCTCGGCGACATCGGCCACCAGGAGAACCGCGCGTTCGTCAACCTGCTCGGCATCGAGTTGCTGAACTGGGCCGACATCGAGGAGAAGGAGGTGTACGACACGATGGCGCTCGTCGACCACGCCAAGAGCGGCGACTCGCTCGACATCTCGGTCGACGTCATCATCGACCACTACGAGCCCGAGGAGGACCTCGACGCGGCGTTCCTCGACGTGCGCCCGAACATGTCCTCGACGTCGACCATCATGACGAAGTACATCCAGGAGTTCGACATGAAGGTCGACGAGGCGGTCGCGACCGCCCTCCTCTACGGAATCCGCGAGGAGACGCTGGACTTCAAGCGCGATACCACCCCGGCGGACCTGACCGCCGCGGCGTACCTCTACCCCTTCGCCAACCACGACCTGCTGGAGCAGGTCGAGTCGCCGTCGATGAGCCCGGAGACGCTGGACGTGCTCGCCGAGGCCATCCAGAACCGCGAGGTCCAGGGCAGTCACCTCGTCTCGAACGCGGGCTTCATCCGCGACCGCGAGGCGCTCGCGCAGGCGGCCCAGCACCTCCTCAACCTCGAGGGCATCACCACGACCGCGGTGTTCGGCATCGCCGACGACACCATCTTCCTCGCGGCACGCTCGAAGGACATCCGGATGAACATCGGCAAGGTGCTCGCCGACGCCTACGGCGACATCGGCGAGGCCGCGGGCCACTCCACCCAGGCCAGCGCGGAGATCTCGCTGGGCATCTTCACGGGCATCGAGACCAACGACGAGAACCGCGATACGCTCTTGCAACTCACCGAGGAGGCGGTGAAGCGGAAACTGTTCCAGGCGATGGGCGTCGAGAGCGGCGAGTCAGGAAACGGTAGCTAGACGCGGAGTCAGGCCGCGACCTCTTCGTCCTGGTCCGGCTTCTTCAGGCGTTCGATGACGTCGTTGACCAGCACCACGTCCCCGACCGCGCGCACCCAGCGGTACGGGATGAGGACGCCGCGCTCGCCGCTCTCGAGGCGGCCGTTGAACAGTTCGGGATTGAGTTCGTTCAGCGCGAGTCCGGTGACGGTTCTGTTGTCGATGTTCAGGCGGACGTCCTCGATCTCCCCAACGAAGACGCCGTTGTTCGAATAGACCTCGCGACCGACGAGGCTCGTTATCTCTTGCGGTGTCCCGTCCATACGCACCCTGAGGGCGAGACGGGTCTTAATTCTTGGTCAGACGGTCACGACAGGGTGTCGAGCAGGTCGCCGAACACGGCCAGGGCCTCCTCGCAGTGGCCGGCCGACCGGCCGAGGCTGAGCCGGACCGCCTCGGGCCGGTCGAAGAACCGGCCGGGGACGACCAGCAGGTCGTACTCCTCCCACGCCCGGGCCGCGAGGTCGTCGCCGCCGACCGACGCGTGTTCGACGAACCCGAACGACGAGCCGGGGGGAATCTCGCCCGCGAGGTCGTCGCGTTCGGCGACGAAGCCGGCGAGCAGTTCGTGGTTCGCCGCGAGCAGGTCGCGCTGGGCCGGGACGAGTTCCTCGCGGTGCTCGAGCGCCCGCGCCGCGAGGGCGACGCTCGGTTCGGCGAGCGCCGGCAGGTGCCACGCGACCGACCGGGCCGCCTCGACGAAGTCGGCGTCGGCGAGGAGCCAGCCGACGCGCAGGCCACCAAGTCCCATGAACTTGGTCAGCGAGCCGGTGACGACCGTGTTCTCGACGCCGGCGGCCGTCGGGGCTCCGAAGGGCCCGTCGGTCGTCAGGTCGGTGACGTAGGGGGCGTACACCTCGTCGACGAGTACCCGGGCACCGTAGTCGTCGGCGGCGCGGGCGGTCTCGGCGACCGTCTCGACCGCGGTGAACTCGCCGGAGGGGTTGTGCCGGTTGGTCGTGACGACGAGCCCCGCGTCGTCCATCAGGGCGGCCTCGACGCGGCCGGGGACGAGCGGATAGCCGTCCTCGGGCGGGCGGAGGAACCGGTCGACCCGGCCGCCGAGCGCCCGCGCGCTCGCCCGGAGCGGTTCGTACCCCGGCTTCTCGACGAGCACCTGCGGACCGGACGCGTCACCGGTGTCGCCTGCCTGCTGGATGGCGGTCGCGATGGCGACGAAGTTGGCCATGGTCGCCCCGGCGGTGACCAGCACGTTCGACTCGTCGACCCCGTAGCAGTCGGCCAGCTGGCGGTCGAGGTCCCGTTCCGGCGGCGGGTCGTCCAGTCCGGCCAGCCGGCCCGGGATCGGCCCGCGCTGGTGCTGGAAGGTGCCGCGGAGGTCGCTCGACCCGAGGTCGTGGGTTGCGGCCTCGGGCTTGCCCGCGATCCACTCCAGGTACTCGATGGTCGGGAACATATCACCCGCTCCCACGGCCTCGTAGTTGAGTGTTCGGCTCGCGGGCCGGCCGCTCGCGCCCGCAGTACATAAATACACAAAAATCTTTTATACAATGATTCAACACCCGGTGACATCCCGAGTGGATGAAGATAAATCTCTCACCCCGTTTGGTATGGATGCCGGGGTGCCTCTGACAATCCGGCCCTCGACGACCGGCCCTGCCCGAGCCGGTCGTTGACCGAGGGGGACTTCCCCCCTTGTTTCTGTCACCGACCGACTCTCCTACCGAGCCACGCGTCCGCGGTGTCGGCGCCGACAGGCCGCCACCGCCACGATAGACCCCACAACTAAGGCGTCCGGCCTCGGAACGTGCACCGATGAGCGAGTTGCTTACAGCCGTCAGACTCCTCGGCGGGTTCGTCCTCCTGCTGGCGAACGGCTTCTTCGTCGGGACCGAGTTCGCGATGACGCGGGTGAGACAGTTCTCCGAGTCGGAGTTCACCGGCCACCCGGGGCTCGAACGTGCCTGGGAGATGACCGAGGAGCTCGAGATATACCTCTCGGGCTGCCAGGTCGGTATCACGGTCTGTTCCATCGGGCTGGGCGTCGTCGCCGAGCCCGCGCTCTCGGCAGCCATCAACCCGCTGTTCGTCGCGGTAGGGCTCGCAGAGCCGGGCTCGCACGCGGCCGTCGCCGCCCTCACCGCCTTCGCGCTGATGAACTTCTCGCACGTCGTCATCGGCGAGCAGGCGCCGACGTACTTCGGGGTCGAGCGCACCAAGACCGCCGCGAAGTACGGCTCGCGACCGCTCTCGCTGTGGACGAAGCTCATGTCGCCGTTCATCCGGCTCGCCGACCGCATCGCGAAGGCCATCCTGGCCCTGTTCGGCGTCGAGATGACGCGCTCGTGGGCCGAGGAGGAACTCGAGGGGGAGGAAGACCAGCTCACCTCCCGTGCGGAGCTCCGGACGAAGATGGGCGACGTGCTGAGCCGGTCCAACCTCCCGCAGGAGCGCCGGCAGGAGGTCATCGCGGCGTTCGAGATCGGCGAGACGCCAGTCAGCGAGATCATGGTCCCCATCGACGAGGCCGTCGTCCTGCACGCGACGGACGACCTTGAGACCACCCTCGAACGCATGCAGGAGCACCCACACACCCGGTTCCCGCTGGTCGGCGACGGCTTCGACGACTACCGCGGGGCCGTCTACACCCCCGCCGTCCTGCGCAACATCGAGGGCCTCCGGGCGGGCAAGACCGACCTCGCCGACTGCACGGGCGAGCCCATGACCATCGACGCCGGGACCCCCGTCTCCGACGCCATCGACCAGTTCCAGGAGGCCGGCGAGGAGCTCGCACTGGTCGAACGCGACGGTGAGGTCGTCGGGATGCTCACACCCACCGACGCCTGGGAGACCATCACCGGCGAGCAGACCGACCCGCTCGACGCGTCATGACTCCCGTCCGCGCTCGTCGAGTTCGGTGTCGAATATCTCCCTGAACCGCTCGTAGGTCGAGTCCCCGACGGCATCGCGGACCAGTGCGAACGCGCCGCTGGCCCGCCGGTCGCGGGTCCGAGCCGCGGCCGACTCGACCAGCTGGTAGACGCCCGAGAGTTCCGCGTACATCAACAGGACGTTCACGTTGTCGAAGACCACCCAGCCCTCGCCTGGTTTGACGTAGTTCATCCCCCGTGCGAACCGCTGGTCGATGCCGCTCAGGTCGTTCGGGTGGACGACCGAGGCGGTCCACATCGGGCCGTCGTAGTCGACCGGCGACCCGGAGACCGGGACGACGCCGACCCTGTTCGGGTCGCCGCCGCGCTCGCGGACGAGCTGTTCGACCTTCGCCGGCGAGCGCGTCGTCGAGACGACCAGCAGGTTCTCGAACGCCGACCCGGGCAGCAGCGTGAGTGGCGACCGCAGCGACGAGATGAGCACGAGCGCCTGGGTGCCGGCGTCGACCGCCAGCGGGTCGGGCTCAGTCGTCCTCGGCATCTTCGAACCCTCCGGTGTCGGTGGTGGTCGCTGGCGGCGTCTCTGTCTCGAAGGAGGACCGGTCGGTGTCGATGAACTGCCGCGCGAAGTAGTAGATGCCGATGGTCGCACAGGTCGAGGCCCCGAGGTTCAGGACGCTCGTGACGAGGAAGGAACTGTAGAGCTCCGGGAGGATGACGTCGTACTCGATGAGCAGGCCGAGAACGTTCGAGACGGTGACGAGGAACAGGCCGACCGAGAGGCCCACGATGCCCTCGGTGTAGGCGACGTTCTGGGCGTAGGCGACGGCGGGGTAGAGCAACAGCAGGGAGGCCGCCAGGAAGAGGCCGATGTTGAGGGCGGTGACGACCTGGAACGGGTTCTCCAGCAACACCCGGAGCAGGTCCCGGAACAGGGTGTCGAGCACCAGGTCAAGCGCCATCAGAGGTCCCTCCGTTCGGTCAGCAGGTAGACGGCCTGCAGGGCCGCGACCACCGCCGCGAGCACGGCGACGGTGAACACGACGCTGAAGACGGCCCGGTAGTAGGGCAACTCGAACAGGTAGAACGCGGCGACCGGCGCGTTCGTGAGGATGAACGCGCCGAAGACGACGGGCATCGGCTTCAGCATCCGGTTGATGGGTGCGCCGCTGAACCCGCGGACCGCGATGAGCGACAGGGCGAAGCCGACGCTCAGGACGACGATGTTGAGCACCGTCACGGCCTGCACGAGGAGCCAGTAGGTCTCCTCGGATATCACCGGCGGCCACCTCGGCCGCCCGGTCCGGTCGGCTGTATCACTTTCTACCCATCCGTGATGACCGCTAAAAAATCCTTTGGCACGCGTTGGCGTGCCTGCGCGTGGTCGTCACATCGGTCCGGTTCAGATACCGAAGCCGTAGCGCATGACCCCCCCGGCGAGTGCGGTGACCGCACCGAGGACGGAGGTGATCGGTTCCGGGATGACGAACATGACCGCGCCAGCCGCGATTACCCAGGTCGAGAGTTCCATGGGAGAGACGAGTGGGTCCGGCCCCGAATGGTCCCGGCCTACACATCTGGCGGCCGCGACCGGACCCGCGGTCGCCCCGTCAGAGCAGCGCGTCGACGTCGGCGTGGTTCCGGAGCATCTCGACCATCGTGTCGACGGTCTCCTCGTCGCGGGTGCGCCCGACCCGGACGACGTCCTCGGCGCGCTCGACCGTCGTGATGGTGTTCGCCTGCACGACCATGATGGGGACGCCCTTCTCGGCGGCCTTGCCGAGGACGGCCCCCGACGGCCGGTGCCCACCCGTGAGGATGAGGCACTTCACGCCCGGCGCTTCGAGCGCGGCCGACTGGATGTCGGCGCGGTCCCCGCCCGTGATGACGGCGGCGTCCTTCGTCCGGCGGAAGCCGCGCAGGGCCGCGTCGGCCCCCATCGCGCCGACGCTGAAGCGTTCGACGAAGCCGTCCATCGGCACGTCCGTCAGCACGTCCGCGCCGAGTTCGTCGGCGAGTTCCTGCACCGTGACGCCGGCGAGGTGCTTCTCGCGCGGGACGATGCCGACGACGGGGACGCCCTGCTTCTCGAGGAACGGGACCACGTCGTCCTCCAGTTCCTCGTAGACCCCGTCGGCGACGCGGTTGAAGACGACGCCCCGGAGCCGGTCTTTGCCCACGTCGTCGACCGCCGCCAGCACCTCGTCGACGTCGTTGATGCGCTCGTAGCTGCAGACGAGCAGGACCTCGGCGTCGACGAGTTCGGCGATGTCGCCGTCGGCGATGTCGAGGATGTTCCCCGTGCTCAGGCCGCCGCCCTCGAGGAACAGCTGGTCGTACTCGGCGGCGAGGTTGTCGTAGGCGTCGCGGATGCGCTCGCGCACCTCGTCGGCGTCCTCCCGGCCGCGGACGACCTGCTGGATGAACGTCGGCGAGTAGACGACGGGCTCGAGTTCGTGCATCTCGGCGTCGAGGCCCAGCAGCTCCTTCGCGAGCATCGGGTCCTCGTCGAGCGTCTTGCCGACGTTCGACTGCAGGCGCGTGCCCTTCGGTTTCATGTAGCCGACGCTGCCGTCGCGCTCCTTGGCGATGCTGGCGAGGGCCAGGGTGATTGCTGTCTTGCCGGTGCTCTCTGCGTTCGCGGTGACGAGTAACGATTTCATAGGTCCTCCGTGTCCACGGTGAGTCTGATGTCGACCGCCTGGACCCCGTCGGGGCCGGCGACCAGTGGGTTGATGTCCAGTTCCAGTATCTGCGGGAAGTCGGTCACGAGCTGTGAGAGGCGCTGGATGGTCTCGACGACGCTGTCGACGTCGGCCGGGGTGCGGCCGCGGGCCCCGCGCAGTAGCGGCGCCGCCTGGATGTCGTCGATCATCTCGCGCGCCTCCGGTTCGGAGACGGGCGCGACCCGCAGCGTCGTGTCCTCCAGCACCTCGACGAAGATGCCGCCCAGTCCAAAGAGGACGAGCGGGCCGAACTGCGGGTCGCGGTTGACCCCGACGATGGTTTCAGTCCCTTCGTCGAGGTCGACCATCTCCTGGACCTGCACGCCCAGGATGTTCGCGTCCGGCTGGTAGTTCCGGGCGCGGGTGATGAGGTCCTCGAAGGCGTCGTACACGTCGTCGGTCTCGACGCCGACCTTCACCCCGCCGATGTCGGACTTGTGCAGGATGTCGGGGCTGACGATCTTCATCACGACCGGGCCGTCGATGTCGGCGGCGGTCTGGACCGCCTCTGCCGGCGAGTCGACGACCGCGCCCTCCGGCGTCGGGATGCCGTAGGCGTCGAGCAGCTCCATCGCCTCCACGCCGAGGCGGTTGTCGTCGCGGACCTTCGCCTGCTCCAGCACCTCGCGGGCGGCTTCGCGGTCCACGTCGAACTCGGTCGCGGCCTCGTAGTCGGTGTCCCGGATGCGCCGGTAGCGCGCCAGCGCGTCGATGCTGTCGACGGCGCGGGCCGGGTCGAAGTAGTTCGGGATGCCGGCCTCGCGCAGCGTCTCCGCCGCCGCGCCGGTGCGCTCCCCGCCCATCAGACAGGTGAGCAGCGGTTTCCCGTGGTCGGCCTGTCGGTCGACGACGACCTCGGCGAGGTCGCCGTAGTCGAGGACCGCGGTCGGCGCGCTGACGACCACGGCGGCCGCGACGTTCGGGTCGTCGAGGACGATGTCGATGGCCGTCTCGAAGCGCTCGATGTCGGCGTCCCCGATGGCGTCGACCGGGTTGTAGATGTTCGCCTCGTCCGGCATCTCCGCTTTGAGCCGGTCGAGGGTGTCCTCGGTGAACGAGGCGAGCGAGAGCGAGGAGTCCCCGATGGCGTCGGTCGCCATCACGCCGGGACCGCCCGCGTTCGTGATGACCGCCACCTCGTCGGTCTCGGGCAGCGGCTGGCCCGACAGCGCGCGGGCCGAGTCGAACAGCTCCTGGACCGACTCGGCACGCAGGACGCCGGCCTGTTCGAGGCCGGCCTCGTAGGCGGCCTCGCTGCCGGCGATGGCGCCGGTGTGGCTCGACGCGGCCTTCGCCCCGGCGTCGGTCCGCCCGGACTTGACCACGACGACCGGCGTGTCGTCGGTGGTGTCGCGGGCCGCCTCGATGAACTCGCGGCCGTCCTGGATGGACTCGAGGTAGCCCAGGACGACGTCCGTGTCGGGGTCGTCCCCCCACGACCGGACGAAGTCCGTCTCGTCCAGCACCGCCTTGTTGCCGAGCGAGACGACGTCCTTGAAGCCGATGTTCTGGTCGTTCGCCCAGTCCAGCACCGCGGTGATGAACGCGCCGGACTGGCTCATGAAGGAGATGTTGCCCGGCAGGGCCATCTCCGGGCCGAAGGTGGCGTTCATGTCCACCCCGGTGTTCATCACGCCGAGGCAGTTCGGCCCGACGAGGTTCAGGTCGTACTCCTCGGCGACCGCCTTCAGCTCCTGTTCACGGTTCGCCCCCTCGCCGCCGGTCTCGCCGAACCCGGCGGTGATGACGACGACGTTCGTGACGCCGGCCTCCCCGGCGTCTCGGACGACGTCGATGGCGTACTTTGCCGGCACGACGACCACCGCGAGGTCGACGGGGTCGGGGACGCCCTGCAGGTCGTCGTAACACGGTTCCCCGAGTACTTCGTCCCGACTCGGGTTCACCGCGACGACGTCCCCGTCGAAACTGCGGAGGTTCTCCAGTATCGCGCGCCCGACCGAGCCCTCGCGGTCGGTCGCCCCGACCACGGCGACCCGTTCCGGCGCGAACAAGCCTGTCAACGTTCCCATCAGCTAGACCGTCTCGTGGCCCGGGGATAAAGGTGCCTGACGGTTTCCATTTCGCGGGTATCGACCCGCCGCCGTCTGCGAGAGCTTCACTTGCAACGGTGGTGTGCTGGCACGTGACTGGCCCCGTTCACTCCGCCACGTCGGCCACCGTCGCGCCCGAATACTCCAGCAACTCGTCGGGTACGATGGGGAAGACGGTCGTCGGGGTGCCCGAGGCGACCCACACGGTCTCGAACTCGGTCAGCGTCTCGTCGAGGTACACCGGCAGGTCGGTCTCGTGGCAGAACGGCGGGACCCCGCCGATGCTCCAGCCCGTCGCCTCCTTCACCTCGTCGGGTTGTGCCATCCGGGCCGACTCGGCCCCCACGAGTTCGGCCAGTCTGTCGGTGTCGACCCGGTTCGCGCCCGAGGTGACGCTCACGACGACCTCGCCGTCGGCGACGAGGACGATGCTGCTGCCGATCTGGGCCACGTCGCAGCCGATGGCGTCGGCCGCGTCGGCGGCGGTCTTCGTCCCCTCCGGGAACTCGGTCACGTCCGGGACGAACCCGTAGCGGTCGCGGGCCTGTGCGACGAACTCGGCGGCGCTCTCGTGCATGGACGCGGTGAGTGCGCGGGTCGACAAAAAGCTACGTTCGCCGGTACGGCTTGCGCGCTACCGCTTCAGTTCGACCGAGAGGCAGTCGCCGGCGGCTCCCTCGCGCCTGACGTACCGGGTGCGGCCGGCCGGCGTCTCGCCGTCCCCGCCCTCCCGCCGGAGCTCGAAGCACTCGAACCGGACGACGAGCCGGCCGTCGGCCACGGTAGCGCGCAGGACCGGTCCGGTTCCGGTCACGACGACGTAGGGCGGCGCCGGCACCGGGTTCGCCCGGAGGTCGTACCCCGCGGCCTCGACCGCCGAGGCGAGCACTCCGGGAAGCCGTTCGAGGATTCCTTGCTGGCGGAGCAGGGCGGTCAGCGGCTCGACGACCTGCCGGCGGTCGGTGGCGGGGCCGTCCCACGCCGCGGCGACCTCGTCGGCACAGTCGCCGACCGCGGCGAGCAGGTCGCCGTGGGTGTCGAGCAGCGACTCCCTGACCGCCGTCTCGGTGGTGCGGGCAGGGGCGGTCGGGTCGTTCTGGCAATCCGAGCCGGGGTCGGTCACGGCATCGGGTTCGGGGCCCCAGGGCAAAAAGGCGACTCCGGGCCGGGTCGAGTCGGGTCGTGCCGGGACGGGGACGCCACCCATGCCCTGCGCCGGCGTGGCACGCCACCGACCAGACACAGCAGTTATCTGTTCGATTCCAGTACGGTCAGGTATGCCTTCGCCCTCCCGCCGCCGATTGCTACAGGTCGGATTCACGAGTACAGCGTCACTGGTCGGCCTCGCCGGCTGTCTCGACGAGTCGAGCAGTGGAGAGGACACGACCACGTCGCCGTCGGAGACGACCGACGAGACAGGGACGGCCACCGCGACCACGACGCAGTCAGGAGCAGGGGATTCCTCGGCCGTCGACGCCCTGCTCTCGTGGGTGCCAGCACCCGAGGCCTTCCCGCCCGCCGGCGGCGAGTTCGAACTCCTCACCGCCGACGCGGCGACCATCTACGAGCGTCGCGAGGCGTTCGCGGAGGACGGCTACGAGCGATTCCGGAAGACGGCCCTCGGCGCGGCGTCGCTCCTCGAACTCGAACAGGGGACCGTCGAGGCCGTCGTCCAGGCCCAGTCCAGTGCTCTCGTCCTCGCGTCGACGGGCACGGCCGACGCCGACCTCGCGACCGCCTTCACCGATGCGGGCCTCACCGAGGACGGCACGGTCGCGGGTCGGACGCAGTACACCGGCTCGGTCGACGGTGCGAACCTGACCTGCGTGGCGGTCGACGGCACCGTCGTCGTCGTGCAGGACGCCGAGGCGCCGACCGAGACCATCGCGGCGGTCCTCGGCGCGAAGAACGGCGAGGAACCGCGCTACGTCGGGTCGAGCGAGGACCTCGCCACGGTCCGCGAGGCGCTCCCCGGCGGCCACTTCGCCGTGATGGTTCCCCGAGACATCGAGGGCAGTGGGGTCGTCGCCTCGGGCACCGGCTTCGGGTACGCCTGGACGTTCGGGCCCGCGGAGACGACGGTCACGGTCGGTATCGCCTACCCCGAGGGCGAGGTCCCGGCCGGGAGCGACCTCACGGCCTACCTCGCGGACCGCCGGGGCTTCCGGGACTACGGCGAGTTCACCGTCGAGTCGCGGGGCAGGGTCCTGCTCGCGACGGGGACCATCCCGACCGAGAACTTCGACCTGCTCACCGACGGCGACCCGGGCGAGCGGACGACCCGGGGGACCCGGGCGCCACAGGTCCAGTTCGACTTCGAGTACGACCCCGACGCCGGAGAAGTCGTCATCACCCACTACGGCGGCGACGAGTTGCAGGCGGCGAACCTCACCGTGCGGCTCGAGGGCGAGGCGACCGCCGCACAGTGGGCACAGACCCACGAGTCCGTGCAGGCCGGCGACGCCCTCACCGTCGACGTGAGCGGTGCCGAGTCCGGTGCAGCGATCCAGATCGTCTGGGCCGAGGACGGCGTGAGTTCCGTCCTGGCGCGGTTCACGCTGCCCTGACCCGGACCGGCCTCTTCGTCTGCCGGGAAGCGGCGACAGGGGTCGCGGTCCGACCGTATTACCGGGTCCAGCCGTAAGGGCCGCACATGGTACAGAGACGGACGGTGCTCTCGGGCGTCGGGGCGACGCTCGCCCTCGGCTCGCTCGCCGGGTGCCTGGCGTCCATCCCCGGGCTCGGCGGAGATGGCGCCGGCGGCACACCCCGGGAGACCCTCGCTGGGTACGTCCCCGGCAGTGACGGCGACGACGGGCAGCCCCCACTCGACCTCATCTACGTCGACGCGAGACGTCTGGAGGCGGTCCGCGACCGGTTCCCCGGGACCGTCGGCCAGCAGATCGGGGCCCTGTACGACCCCGCGACCGTGGGCCTCCCACTCGAACGTGGCGACGTCGACGCGGTCCTCACCGCCCACCAGCTGTTCGTCCTCGGCGTCGACACCGACGGCCTCGTGCGAACGCTGGCCGACGGCGGGCTCACAGACGCCGGTCGCTACCGCGAGGTCCCACTGTTCGACCTCGACGGTCAGACGGTCGCCGCCGATTCTGGTGTCATCGTGCTCGGGACCGACGCCCGCGTCCGGGCGGCACTGGACGCGAATTCCGGTGGGGCTCCCTCGGTGGCCGACACCTCGACCGCGTACGACCACCTCGCCGGGGCCGCGGCCGGGACCGTCGACGTCTTCGGCGGCCGCACCGACGACGCCGGGGACGGCCGTCTCGGCACGCTCTACTCGTGGACGTTCCCGGCGGACACCGCCCGGTTGACCCTCGCGGTCGCGTTCGCCGACAGCACCGACCCGGACGCACTCGCGACCGCGACCGAGAGCGCCGGGGGACTGGCCGAGTACGACTGGGGTGACCGGACGACCGACGGCCCGGTCGTCTCGCAGGTCGGCACACAGCCCATCGGGGACTTCGACCTCCTGCGGGAGGGGACGCCGGGCGAGTCAGGGTCGTCGTCGGCCGAGGCAAAGCGCAGCTGCTGACGGGTCGGTGCCAGGAGAGAGACGGTGGGACAGAACGGAGAAGACGGGGAGCGGAGAGCGGGCCCCGGCCTACAGGACGATGCTCTTCTTCCGGAGGAAGGCGTGGATGGAGGCGTCGATGCCCTCACGCCCGATACCGGAGTCCTTGTTGCCGCCGAAGGGGATGTCGCCGAGGCCGTGGCTCGGGGCGCCGTTGATGCGGACCGCACCGGCGTCGATGACGTCGGCGAGGTTCATGGCGCGGTCGTAGTCGGCGGTGAAGACGGCGGCGTCGAGTGCGAGGTCGCCCTCGTTCGCCAGTTCGACGGCCTCGTCCTCGTCGGCGACCTTCGTCACGGCACAGACCGGGCCGAACTGCTCCTCGTGGACGATGCGGGCGTCGTGGGGCACGTCCGCGAGCAGGGTGGGCTCGAAGTCGCGACCGTCGCGTTCGCCGCCGGCGACGAGCGTCGCGCCCTTCTCGATGGCGTCGTCGACCAGTTCCTCGACCCAGTCCGCCTGGTCCTCGGAGATGAGGGGGCCGAGGTCGGTGTCCTCCTCGAAGAGGTCGCCCTTGACCCAGTCGCCCATCTTCTCCTCGATGTTCGCGACGAGCTCGTCGTGGACGTCCTCGTGGGCGAGGACGCGGGAGACGGCCGAGCAGCGCTGGCCGGCGTACTTGAGCGAGCCCTTCGCGGCGGCCGCGGCGGCCTCGTCGATGTCGGCGTCGGGGAAGACGATGGCCGGGGCGTTCCCGCCGAGTTCCATGTGGAGGTTGACCATGCCGGACTCCTTGGCGACGTGCTTGCCCGCGCCCGAGGAGCCGGTCATCGCGACCGCGTTGATGCGGTCGTCGCCGGCGAGGACGTCACCGATCTCGGAGCCCTTGCCGGTGACGAAGTTGAGCGTCCCGTCGGGGACGACCTCGTTCACGACCTCCGCGAGGATGGCGCCACTGACGGGCGTCTTCGTCGCGGGCTTGAGGACGACGCTGTTGCCCGCGGCGAGCGCCGGGGCGACCTGCAGCGCCGTGGTCGCGAGGGGGTAGTTGTACGGGGTGATGCAGAGGACGGTCCCGATGGGTTCGTGCTTGACGATGGCCTCCCAGCCCTCGTGGCCCGCCGTGGTGCCCTCGCGGTACTGGCCCTTGATCTGACGGATCTCCTCGGCGGCGCGCCGGAAGCGCTCGGCCGCGCTGCCGACCTCGCCACGGGCCGAGGAGATGGGCTTGCCCGCCTCGCGGACGATGACCTCCGCGAGTTCCTCCTCGCGTGCCTCGAGTTTGTCGGCGATCTCGAACATCCACTCCGCTCGCTCGACGACCGTCGTCTGCCGGAGCGTCTCCTTCATCTCGTGTGCCGCGGCGAGGGCGTCGTTCGCCTGCTCCGGGGAGGCCGCGACGACCTCCGCGAAGTGTCCCCCGTCGGCCAGGTCCGTCACCGGGAGCGTCGATTCGCTGTCGACCCACTCACCGCCGACGAGTAGCCGCTCTTTCCGCTGTGCCGTCTTCGTTGCCATACCAGTACATGCGACCGCCGGGACTAAAAATTTACTCATGAGCGAATTAACCGCCGGCAATCGTTGCCAGCGCCGGACCGTGCGCGCGCGAGGCCACTGGTGACACTGCCCACGACGACCAACGGCCGAGCCGGTCGCGACACCTCCCGCGGTCCGGTGCGGTCCAGACCGTGCCATGGCACGGCGACAAACGTCTAAGATATCAGTGAGCGCATACGATGGGGGAGTACCCAGGAGTCCGTCCGCAAGCAACTCCCCGAACTCGAGGAGTTCGTCCACTCCATCCACCACTACCTCGCGGACGACACGCTCTCCAGTGAGAGAACGGTCCGTTCTGCCGTCTCAGGGTTCGGCGTCGACGGTGTAGTCCGTCGCGATCCACCCGTCCGTGTTCCCCTGCTCGGAGAAGACCAGCCGGCCGGGGCTGGTCTCGTTCGCCTTGACCTGTGGCACCGACTCCGGTTCGTCCAGCTGTCCATCGCTCATACGAGTCCTTTAGGCAAACCTAAATCTAAACCTTGCGGTTCGACACGTCACCCCCGGGACCGGTGCGGCCGGAGCAGTCCGGGGACGGATTTAACCAGCTCTCGCGTGCAGGGTCGACCATGGAGTTCACCGTCGTCCAGGGAGACATCGCACAGCAGTCCGCAGACGCACTGGTGAACGCGGCCGGGACGAGCCTCCGCATGGGCAGTGGCGTCGCCGGCGCGCTCCGTCGCGGGGCGGGCGACGGCATCAACCAGGCGGCCATGGCGAAGGGCCCCGTCGACCTCGGCGCGGTCGCGGTGACCGACGCCTTCGACCTCGACGCCGAGTTCGTCGTCCACGCCGCCGCGATGCCGCACTACGGGGACGGACAGGCCACCGAGGAGAGCATCCGCGACGCGACCCGGAACGCGCTGGCGGCGGCCGACGAGCGCGGCTGCGAGTCGCTCGTCGTCCCCGCCCTCGGCTGTGGCGTCGCCGGGTTCGACCTCCGCGAGGGTGCCCGCCTCATCTGCGAGGAGCTCGCGGCCTACGAGCCCACGTCGCTCTCGGACGTGCGCTTCATCGCGTACGCCGACGACGAGTTCGAGACCATCCGCGAGGTCGCGAGCGAGTTCCAGTAGGCGGACCTGCCCGGTGCCGGGGGGCGCGCCGACTTTCTCGGTGTGGCCCGTAGCGACGGCATGGACGTGCCAGCCGACGCCCCGCCGGCCTGCCCCGTCTGCGACCACGACTACGACTCCGTCTCGGCACACCGGTCCGGCGTGATGGTGAACCTGCTCGACAACGAGCGCTACCGCCGGGTCTGCTTCGAGCCCCGCCCCGGCGGCGAACTCTGGTTCTTCCACCACACGCACGAGCAGGCCGGGACGGACTGAGTCCCCGGGCGCGACTCACGCCTCGACCGATACCCCCCACGTCTCGCGGGCGCTCTCCAGGTCGTCGCCGACGTGCTCGCCGCGGTAGCCGAAGATGTCGTCGTAGCCGCACTCGCTCATCAGGATGGGGACGAAGGGCTCCTCGGTGACGAGTTCGGTCCCGTCCGCCCTCGCGTAGGTCTCCCCGCCCTCGACCTGCTCGAAGTTGTCGACGACGAGTTCGGCCGCCTCGCCGTCGACGGGCTTCTCGACGGCCTCGCGGAGCGAGTAGAACGAGCTGTCGACGGTGTCGGGCTCGCCCGGCCGTGCGTCGGTCAACTGCAGGAACGCCCGGACGAGCGAGACGGCGTTCTCGGTCGCGTTCTCGGAGAGCTGGCGACCGGCCTCGACGGAGACCACGCCCTCGCACCCGGTGAAGGCACCGTCGGCCGCCTGCTGCTCGTCGACGACGTGTTCGACCGGGAGGGCGTCCGCGACCTCCTGTGCCCGCGGGTTGTCCCGGTCGACGAGCGCGATGGGTTCGTCGTGGCTGTGCGTGGTGTGGATGGAGAGGGTCGTGCAGTCGGCGAGTTCGCTCGCCAGTTCGGCGGCGAGGCGTTCCTCCCGGGCGTCCGCGTCGGTTGAGCCGGGGAAGGAGCGGTTCATGTCGGTATCCAGGTACCGCCGGTGGGCCGCCGTCGCGGGCGGGTTCGCGAGGACGAGTTTCACCGGGCGCTGCAGGTCCGGCGGCTCCTCCAGGACCTGCCTGATGGCGCGCACCCCGGCCGGTTCGTCGCCGTGGATGCCGCCGACCACCGCGAGCGACGGCTCCTCCTCGTCTGTCGGGCCGAGCACCTCCACGTCGATGGCTGCACTCCCGTCGAACATCTCGGTCGATGCTCGGGTCGCCAGACACCACAAAGGCCGGCCAAACACCGGTTGGCCGGCACGTGAGACGATAACAGCCGTCTAGTCGTGGCCGGAGACCGGCACCGGCTCGTACGGTTCCTCCAGCCACTCGACGTCGGAGTCCGAGAGGTCGATGTCGAGCGCCTCGACCGCGGCCTCGAGGTGTTCGATGCTGGTGGTGCCGACGATGGGTGCGTCGACCGTGTCCTTCGAGAAGAGCCACGCGAGGGCGATCTGGGCCATCTCGACACCCTCCTGTGCGGCGAGTTCCTGCACGCGCTCGTTCACCTCGCGGCCGCCACCCTCGAAGTACGGGTGGTTCTTGGCGTGACTGTCGGACTGCCCGCGGGTCGTCGCGTCGAACTCCTCGTGGGGCCGCGCGAGGTAGCCCCGGGCCAGCGGCGACCACGGGATGACGCCGACGCCCTCCCGCTCGCAGAGGGGGAGCATCTCGCGCTCCTCCTCGCGGTAGAGCAGGTTGTAGTGGTTCTGCATCGTGACGAAGCGGTCGAGGCCGAGCCGGTCGCTGGTGTGCAGCGACTCGGCGAACTGGTGGGCCCACATCGAGGACGCGCCCAGATAGCGCACCTGCCCGCGGCGGACCGCGTCGTCGAGCGCTCGCATGGTCTGCTCGATGGGCGTGTCGTCGTCCCAGCGGTGGATCTGGTAGAGGTCGATGGTGTCCATGCCGAGGCGGTCGAGCGAGTTCTCGAGTTCCTGCTCGATGGCCTTCCGCGAGAGGCCACCCGAGTTCGGGTCGTCCTCGTCCATCTGGAAGTAGCACTTGGTGGCGACGACGGCCTCGTCGCGCTGGCCCTCCAGGGCCTTGCCGAGGACGCGCTCGGACTCGCCGTCCGAGTACATGTTCGCGGTGTCGAAGAAGTTGATACCGAGGTCGAGCGCCCGGTTCACGAGTTCGATGCCCGCCTCCTCGTCGAGGACCCACTCGCGCCAGTCCGAGGTGCCGAAGCTCATGCAGCCGAGACAGATGCGGCTGACCTCCATGCCGGTGTCACCCAGTGTGGTGTACTCCATGGACGGGGCCACGACCGCCGGGGTGAAAAACATCGCCGCATTGATTAGGTATCCGACGTGATTTGGGTGAAATATGCGTGCCCTCCACCTCGCAGCCGCGGTCCTCGCGCTGGCCTGCCTGTTCGCCGCTGCGCCGGCGGCGGCCGACGCCGGCTCCCTCGCCCTGCAGGAGAACGAGTCCGACTCACCCGACGTGAACATCTACGGCCCGGAGACGGCCGTCTACAACTACAGCGAGGAGTTCAGGGTGAGCGTCCTGGGTGCCGACGTCGAGTCCGTGACCTGGAAGTTCCCGGACGGCTCGACCGCCACCGGGACCGAGACGACCTACCGGTTCATGGAAGAAGGCGACCGGACAATCACGGTCGTCGTCGAGACGACCGACGGCGAGACCCTCCGCGAGAGCGTGACCTACGACGTGTTCCACGCGGACGACGACGACGGCTGGAACCCGGTGCCGGCGCTGCAGTTCTTCGGCATGGTCGGGTTCTTCCTCCTCGTGCTGCTCGGCCTGAAGATGGTCGCGCTCCCGATGATACTCCGGGAGCTGTAGTCACATCCCGTCCAGACGTGGTGCAGCGACCTCCCAGAGGTGGCCATCGAGGTCTGCGAAGTACCCGGAGTAGCCGCCCCAGAACGTCTCCTGTGGCTCCTTGACGAGTTCCGCACCGGCTGCGACCGCTTCGGCCAGCAGCGCGTCGACGGCCTCCCGGTCCGGGACGTTGTGCGCCAGGGTCACGCCCGAGAACCCGTCCCCGTCCGGGGAGACGGTCGCGTCCTCGGCCAGCGCGTCCCAGGGATAGAGCGCGAGCCACGTGCCCGTCAGGGTGAAGAAGGCGATGTCGCTGTCCGGTTCCCGGTCGCGTAATGGCAGCCCGAGGCCGTCACGGTAGAACTCGATGGCGGCGTCGAGGTCGTCGACGCCGAGCGTCACGACGGTGATGCGAGGGTCCATGGCGAACAGAGGGGGAGCGGGACCAAGAAGCCGGAGGTCAGACCGACTCGGCGTTCACGAAGCGCATCCCGACGCGCATCCCGAGGTAGGTCACCACGCCGAGGGCGACGTAGCCGGCCGCGAACACCCAGGTGTACGTCCCGGGGCTGCCGATGGCGAGCCGGGCGATGGTGTTCGCCGGGTGCTCTGGCAGCAGGCCCGTCACCGTGATGGCCCCGAGCACCCCGGTCGAGTAGAGGAACTGCGCCTGCCGGCGGTCCGAGGCGAGCAGGGCGATGGTCAGTCCCGCGGTGACGACGGTGAACGAGAGGCCGGCCACGACGGCCACGAGCATCGGCCAGTTCGCGATTTTCGTCCCGTTGACCCACAGCAGGAGGAGCCAGACCGCGGCCTGGATGGGGGCGAGGATGGCCGTCGCGAGCAGTTTCGCGTCGACGATGTCCGCCAGCGAGACGGGCGCGACCCGCAGCAGTTCGAGGGTCCCGCGTTGCATCTCCTCGGTCAGCGAGTCCACCGCGATGGAGCCACTGATGAACACCGGGAGGAACATGAGCAGGGGTACGAGCACGGTGTAGGTGAACCCGAAGTAGGGGCTGGAGCCGCGCTTCTGTGGCACCTCCAGCACCCGGTGTTCGAGGCTCCCTGCGTACTCGCGGCGGAGGTTCTCCTCCATGGACTCCAGCGTATCCCGGACCTGCACGACGATGATGGTCGTCCGCAGGTTCTCCTTCGGCACGCTGGTCGTGACGAACACCGTCCCGTTCGCGCCCTGTGTGGCGACCATCACCGCGTCGACGCGCCGGTCCTGGAAGTCGGCTCTCGCGTCGGCGACCGACGCGTACCGGGTCGGGTCGATGCCGGACTGCCCGCGGACCGCCTGCAGCACCTCGTCGGAGGCGTTGCCCGTCACGGCCATGTCGAGCTGGTAGCCGTCGACCGAGCCGGGGTCGTACAGCGACACCAGCCCGACGACGAGGAACGAGGAGAACGTCGCCACGAACAGCTGGATGAGTAGCGCGAGCACGATGGTCTTCTCGCTCCGCAGCGAGGCGATCTCCCGGCGGGCGATGGTGAGCCGGGCACGCCAGGACGCGCCGCTGCCGTCGCTCGCCTCGTCTTCCCGCCGGGCGGCAGTGCTCCCGTGCTCGGGACGCGGCGGGTCACCCGACAAGGCCGGTCACCCCCATGTTGTAGCCGACGTGGACCACGACCGCGAGCACGAAGGCTCCGGCGTAGGCCCGCTTCGAGCGCTGGGCACCCAGCGCCGAGATGGTCGCCGTGACGGTGTGCAGCCCCAGCGGGAGCAAGAGCAGGCCGACGACGACCAGGGGGTCGACCCCACTGGCCGGGTCGGCGGCCGCCGCACCGGGATAGGCGCGGCCACCCAGTTCGAGGGTCTGGAGTTGCACCAGCTGGACGAGCAGGGTGAGCTTCTCGGCGAGGAAGAACGCGAGCCCGCTGACCAGCCCGAGTACGACCGCGGTCTTCGGCGACCGCTCGAACCGCGAGTACTCGAACCCGGCGTAGACGTGGATGCTCTTCGCGGTCTCCTCGATGAGCGCGATGGCCCCGAACAGCACCGGCACCGACAGCGCGGGCGGGATGATGAACAGGACCGCGATGGCGAGCAACTCCGCGACGAAGACGAACGGGAGGAACAGGGCCGTCACGAGCGCGACCGTCCGCTTGTTCCGCACCCGGGTCGCGACGGCGTCGAGCGCCTTCTGGTGGACCGGGCGCTGGCTGAACATGTCCTCCTCGCGGTAGGTACCCGCGCCGAAGGTGAACATCGCCATCGCGGTCAGGTAGAACGGGAGCGTGGAGAAGACGTACTGGCCCGCCGTCACGGCCTCGTTCTGCAGGTCCATGACGACCAGCGTCAGCGGCGAGATGAGCGCGATGGGCGTCACGTCCGTGAAGATGGCCGGGACGAACACGTAGGAGGTCATGAACACGGAGACGGTGATGGTGACGAAGGTCAGCTCCTTGAACGACCGCGCGAACATCCCGCCGACGAACGTCGCCGCGAGGAACACCAGCGCGATGGGGAGGACCGCCCCGACCGACACCGCCGACCCGCCGATGAGGATGGCGATGGCGACCGTGATGACCAGCAACGCGGCGAGGTAGGGCAGGGTCTTGCCGGCGATGATGTCACGGCGCGAGACGGGCGAGACCAGCATCAACTCGCCGCGGCGGTTGATGCGCTCGTTGATGATGGTGCTCCCGTACGCCTGGATGACGAAGTTCATCGGGACGATGAACAGGAACGCCAGCACCAGCGAGGCGAAGGGGAACGGCGGGCTGATGTTGCTCGGCGAGCCCGCGGTCGAGCCGCTGACGATGGAGGAACCGCCGAGTCGGGGCGCCTGCACCTGCCCGTCGCCGTCGGTTCCGTCGCCGGCCTGCCCGCCGTCGGTGCCGCCACCGGTTCCGGCATCGCTACCGCCACCGGCGCCGTCACTGCCGGTGCCGGCATCGCCGGTGCCGCCGGTCCCGGTCCCGCCCGTGAACTCGCTGCCGCCGCGGCTCTCGTACTGGACCTGGACGTCGACGGGGAAGGCGGCGCTCCGGTTCGACTCCTCGCCCATCAGCTGGTCGTTGTACTCCTGGACCGCGGTCCGGAACTCCGCGTAGGCCGCCTGTCCCTTCCGGGTCGAGCGCGGGATTGGTTCCCCGCGTTCGGGTATCAGGATGTCTATCTCGCCCGCTTTGAGGGAGCTGGCGCTGGCGTGGTCGGGTCTGGCCACGAACTGGCTCGTGTTCGTGACCACGTCGTGGTAGGGAGAGTCCGTCTCGACCCCGACGCGGTAGATGCCCTCGTCGAGGCCGGGGCCGTCGGCGACGACGGTCGGGCCGACCACGGCGCCGACGGCCACGAGGACGAGCGCGAGGGCGACCGTCTGCCGGTCGAGGGTGCCCGCGCTGCGGGCGACCTCCCACCGGGCGATGCGCAGTGTCTTGCGGAGCGAGAGGACCCGGTCGAACCCCGGCTTCCTCACGTCTCGGCCTCCCCGAGGGTCCGGTCGGTCTCCGTCTCGCGGGCCTCCTCCGGCGTCTCCCCGGCGATGTCGAGGAAGATGTCCTCCAGGCTCGGGTTCTCCGTCTGGAGGTCGACGACCGACCCACCGCGGGCGGTTGCCTGCGACCGGATGCGGTCGACCGCGGCCATGTCCGAGACGACCGTCTCGAAGCGCCCCTCGCCGACGCGCTCGCAGTCCTCGACCCGGACGTCGGTGAACACGTGGTAGGTCGTCCGGCCGTGCTCGCGGCGGATCTCTTCGAGGGTCCCGCGGGCGATGATGTCGCCGTGGTTCATCACGATGACGCGGTCGCAGATGCTCTCGACGTGGTAGAGGTTGTGCGCCGAGAAGACGATGGTCTTGCCCTGCTCGGCGAGCTGTTCGGTGAACTCGATGATGTAGTTCGTCGTGAGGGGGTCCAGCCCGGACGCCGGCTCGTCGTAGATGAGCACGTCCGGGTCGTTGACCAGCGACCGGGCGATGGCGACCTTGCGCTTCATCCCCTTCGACATGTCGCCGATGCGTCGTTCCCGGTGTTCGAGGTCGAGTCGGTCCAGGGCGGTCGTGATGCGCTCTCGCGCCACGTCGTCGGGCACGTCGTACAGGTCGGCGAAGAACTCGAGGTAGGAGTGCGCCGTCATCTCCTCGTACAGCGGGGACTCCTCGGGGAGGAAGCCGAGGTTGCGCCGCATGTCGGCGTCGCCGGCGGGCTGCCCGGCGACCGAGATGTGGCCGCTCGTCGGCTCGATGAGGCCGGCGAGCATCTTCAACGTCGTCGTCTTTCCGGCACCGTTCGGGCCGACGACGCCGAAGACCTCGCCGCGGTCGATGGTGAAGGAACTGCCGTCGACGGCCACGAACCCGTCGTACTCTTTTCGGAGGTCCTCGACGGTTATCATTCGTCGTCCTGAGCCAAGGTCGCGGCCTAGTTGAATATACCGGCCCCGCCGGTCAATCAGGTGACGTAAACGCCCTTCCGGCCGGTCGGTGGGCACCCGACGGTACCCTTATGCGACAGTATGCCATGGTGTACCACATGCAATCACGGCCACAGGTCCGGCTCGCACGCACCCCCGACGGGCGCCGGATAGAGGTCTCGCGGGACCTCCCCGTCGACCGGATGCTCGCGTGGGAACTGCTCACAGACACGTGGCGCTGGCCCGACTGGGGGCCGACGGTCACCGACGTAGAGGCTCCGGACCGGTTCATCTCGGCCGGGGACGAGGGGAAGGTCCGGGTCCTCGGCGGGCCGTGGGTCTCCTTCGCGGTGACGTTCGCCGACGGCGAGCGCTGGACCTGGGACGTGGCGGGCATCCCGGCGACCGGCCACCGGGCGGAGTACCTCGGCGAGGAGCAGTGCCGGGTCGTCTTCGAGGTACCACTGCTCGCGGCCGGCTACGTCCCGGTGTGCCAGCGGGCGCTGTCGAACATCGCGCGCATCCTGCTCGAGGAACCGGGCGAGCGCAACGAGACGGAGTGAGGACCCTCGAATCGCTGGTCGCTACGGTGGCCGTTCGAGCGAGAACCGGTCCCCGGTGCTCGCGTACCACGACCCGGCGAGACGGCCGACCGCGTCGAGTTTCTCCACGTCGACCTTCCCGTCGGTCGTGACGGCGTCGTCGACGTGCACGTAGACGACCTCGGCCAGGATGAGGCTCGAACCGCCCACGTCCTGCAGGTCGTACAGGTCGCACTCGAAGGCGATGGGCGACTCCGCGACCCGCGGGGGCGTCACCCGCGTCGAGTCGGCGCGGGTCGCACCCGAGTGGTCGAACTCGCTCTCCTCCTGGGGAAGAGTCGCCGCCGTCTGGTTCATCTGTTCGACGGTGTCGGCGGTCACGATGTTGACCACGAGTTCCCCGGTGTCGCGGACGTTCCGCGGGGTGTCCTTCAGGCCGTCCGGGCCGTCGACCGGCGCGAACACCAGTATGGGTGGGTCGATGGCCGCGACGGTGAAGAACGAGAACGGCGCGAGGTTGTCGACGCCGTCCTCACTCGTCGTGCTGACCCATGCGATCGGCCGCGGGACGACCGACCCGGAGAGGGTGCGGTAGAGCGAGCCCTCCACCTCGGCGGGGTCGATCTCCATCTAGAGGCCCACCCCGACCGCGTAGGGCCAGTCGGTTCCGGCGAGCACCAGGAACCCGAGTGCCGCGCCGAGCATCACGACGTTCTTCAGGAACGCGGTCATCTCGTTCTGTTGCTGTTCGGGGTCCTCCATCGTCCAGAAGTCGTGCATCATCGGGGTGGTCACCAGCAGGAACACCACGATGGCGCCCGCCCCGATGGCGGCGTAGGCGCCGAGGACGATGCTCAACCCGCCGAGGACGAGCATCCCGCCCGAGAACGTGACCGCGAGCTCGGGTGCCGGGACGCCCTTCATCGCTGCGTAGCCAGCCATGTCTTCGGTGTTCATGAAGTGGTTCAGCCCCATAAAGGCGAGCACGCCGCCGACGAGGACGCGGGCGGCGAGCAACACGAGCCCTGCGGAGCCGGTGAGTTCGAGCGCCATCTCAGGCCACCTCCGTGTCGAGGCCGGTGGTCGGTGCAGCGGTGCTGTCGTCGGTCGAAGTCCAGTGTGGTTTCATCGCGTTACCTAGTACGAGAACGAACCGACTTATAATTCAGGCGACACTAATGCAACCAGATGGCACCGAACCCAACCTGATAACATCGATGTCACGGGAACCTGTCCGGGGTCAGGAACTTTATACACCGCGACCGTAGCCGCGAACCGAGACGATGAACCCACTCAAGCCTCCCTGCATGCGCAAGGACTCGCACGCCAAAGAGGGCGCGAAGAAGGGTGCCGAGATCGGCGCCACCATCGGCAGCCCGCTCGGCCCGGTCGGCTCTGGCATCGGGGCCGGCTTCGGCGCCGCCAGCGGCCACATCGCCGGTGCGGTCCGCGACGGGGTGGAGGACGTCCTCAAGCCGTTCTGACACTGCCGACTCCCGTCGTGACGGGAGTCGCCACCCGAGCTGTCGGCATCCATCGTGGGCTGCCGTCCGCCGGTCTGAGCCGCCCTGCTCCCGTCTGACACACTAGCACAGGTAGAAAACCTTCAAACCCTCGCGGCGAATCTCTCCCCGTATGGACACCTACGAGTTGATCACTCGGAACACCGAGGAGGTCATCACGGAGGAGGAGGTTCGCGAACTGGCCGAGGACCCTACAGGGAAGCGGGTCTACGTCGGCTACGAGCCCTCCGGCGTGCTCCACGTCGGCCACCTCCTCACCGCGAACAAGCTCATCGACCTCCAGGACGCCGGGTTCGAGGTCGTCATCCTGCTCGCGGACGTACACGCCTACCTCAACGGGAAGGGGACGTTCGAGGAGATCCGCGACACCGCCGAGCAGATGCGCGCGCAGTTCCTCGCGTACGGGCTCGACGAGGCCCAGACGGAGTTCGTCTACGGGAGCGAGTTCCAGCTCGACGAGGACTACGTGCTCGACCTGCACGAACTCGAGCTCTCGACGAGCCTGAACCGCGCCCAGCGCGCGATGGCCGAGCTCCAGTCCGGCGAGACCGCGAAGGTCAGCCACGTCGTCTACCCCCTCATGCAGGCGCTGGACATCGAGTACCTCGACCTCGACCTCGCCATCGGCGGGCTCGACCAGCGCAAGGTGCACATGCTCCACCGCGAGGAGATGCCGACGCTGGACTACGACTCCCGGCCGTGCCTGCACACGCCCATCCTCGCCGACCTGACGACCGGCATCGGCAAGATGTCCTCCTCGAAGGGCGTCACCATCTCGATGGAGGACTCCTCCGAGGACCTCAAGGAGAAGGTCACCTCCGCGTTCTGCCCGCCGACGGCCGACCCCGAGCCCGACGACGAGGGCAACGAGCGCCACAATCCGGTGCTCGAACTGTACCAGTACCACGTCTTCCCGCGCTTCGAGTCCGTCACGGTCGAGCGCCCCGAGAAGTACGGCGGCGACCTCGTCTACGACGACTACGAGAGCCTCGAGGCGGACCTCGAATCGGGCGAACTCCACCCGCAGGACGCCAAGAACACGCTCGCGGAGTACCTCGACGACCTCGTCGCCGACGGCCGCGAGAAGCTCCGCGAGTTCCGCGCGAACTGAGCCGGCCTCGTTCTCGTTTTCGCTTCTCACCGCGTCGCGACGACCAGTGGCACCACGTGGACCGCCCCGACCAGCAGGTACGTCACGGGCGCGAGGGCCGGAAGCGCCAGCAGCGCGACCGCCAGCCCCGCCGCAGACAGGCTCGCCGCGCCGTAGACGAGGCGTGCAGCGGGGACGAACCACGCCGTCGCCGCGTACGCGACCGTGAACGACCCGAGCCACGGCAGCCAGCCCGCCAGGGCTGTGGCTGGTACCGGCGCGCCGAGGACCGCCGCGACGGTCCACACGGTCGCCGTCCCGTTCGTCGCGCCCCAGACCAGCAAGGGCGTCGAGAACCGGACGGTCGGCGGGGTCCGGGCGAGCCCCACGACGGTCATCGCCCCGAGCAGGCCGACCCAGAGTACCAGCACCGGCAGCGCGCCGGCGCCGAGCCACGCGGCGACCTGCGTCACGGTCCAGCCGATGGTCCCGACCAGCGCCCCGACCCGGAGGAACTGGTCGCTCGAGCGTTCGCTCACACCCGGTGGTAGGCGGGTGCGGACCGAGACTCCTTCGGACGGTTTCAAGACGGTACCCGGCGTAGGCGGGCGCATGAACGAGACGAGACGCGCGGTGCTCGACGCGCTCGCCGACGGCCCCATCTCCGGGCCGGCCCTGGCGGACGCGCTCGACGTCTCCCGCGCCGCGGTCTGGAAGCAGGTCGAGGCGCTCCGGGAGGCGGGGTTCACGGTCGAGAGCGGCGACGACGGCTACCGGCTCGCCGGGGTGCCCGACTACGGCGGCATGGCCATCGAGTACGGGCTGGACGCGCCCTACGAGGTCGAGTACCACGAGAGCATCGACTCGACGAACCGGCGCGCCCGCGAACTCGCCGGCGAGGGCGCCGCCGACGTGGTGGTCGTCGCCGACGAACAGACCGGCGGCCGCGGCCGGCTGGACCGCGAGTGGAACGCCCCCAGCGGCGGCGTCTGGGCGTCGGTCGTGCTTCGCCCCGAGATTCCCCCTGCACAGGTCCCGATCCTCACGCTGGCGGCCGCGGTCGCGGTCACCAGGGCTGCACGTGAAGCCGGCGTCGAGGCCGGCATCAAGTGGCCGAACGACGTCCTTGTCGAGGTGGGCGGGAACCAGCAGAAACTCGCCGGCATCCTCACCGAGATGGAGGGCGAGGCCGACCGCGTCTCCTGGGTCGTCGTCGGCATCGGCGTCAACGTCAACATCGACGCCGCCGACCTCCCGGAGACCGCGACGACGGTCCGGGAGCTGGTCGGCGACGTTGACCGCCGGACCTTCCTCCAGCGCGTGCTGGAGGAGTTCCACGACCTCGTTGAGGACACCGACGCGGTCCTGCCGGCGTGGCGCGACGCCTCGCTCACGCTCGGACAGCGCGTCCGGGTCGAGACGCCGGGTGAGGAGATAATCGGCGACGCGGTCGACGTGGCCTTCCCGGGCGCGTTGCTCGTCGAGACGGACGACGGGACGACCCGCGTCAGTGCCGGCGACTGCGAGCACCTGCGCCCCGTCGGCGAGGACTGACGGGTCCCTCGCCGGGACGTGGGCTAGCGGAAGACGATGGCCGCCGCCAGCGGGAGCGACGCGATGGCGGAGAACATCGCCATCCACGGGAGGACCAGCGCGAACATCGCGTTGATGAAACCGATGGCGGCCAGCGCGACAAGCTTGTCGCCGAGGTCCATCATTGGTCTAGCCTCGGCGTGGGATAGTATGGGCCTTGCGGCGAGCTATCACTCGGCCAACGCGTCACGCCTCCTCGCCGACCTGCACCGTCAACACGGGGACCGACGACGACCGGACGACGCGCTCGGCGACGCTCCCGAGCAGGAGCCGGTCGATGCCGCCGCGGCCGTGGGTGCCCATGACGACGAGGTCGCAGTCGTTCTCCTCGGCGTAGCGGACGACCTCCTTGCTCGGCGAACCCTCGAGTATCGTCCCGACGACGGGCACGTCCGCGGGGTCGGCGAGTGTCTGCACGCGCTCGATGGCGTGTTCGCCCTCCTGCTCGAGCATGTCGTGTAGTCCCTCCCACGAGGTCTCGATGGGGACGCCACCGTAACTCGCCGAGTTCAGGACGTAGACTGCGTGCAGCGTCGCGCCGTGGGCGACCGCCAGGTCGACCGCGTGCTGGATGGCGCGTTCGACGCCCTGTGAGCCGTCGGTCGGGACGAGGATTCGGTCGTACATGCGGTATGCTACCACGTACGCGAGCCGGAGGCTTTAGTTGTATCCCCGGTTCAGCCCACGACTTCGGACACGTCGCTCGTTCCCGCCCGCCTGACCACCGCCCGGACCGGGTCCCTGACGCCGGCGAGGTTGTCCGAGTCGCCGTCGAGGACGAGCAGTTTCGCCTCGCGGCCCGGTTCGATGCAGCCGTAGTTCAACCCCGCCAGTTCCGCACCGGAGAGCGTCGCCATGCGCAGGACCTCGGTCGCGGTCACGTCGCACAGTTTCGCCGTGAACTCCATCTCGCGGAACATCGACGGCGAGTTGAGCATCACGTTGTCCGTGCCGAGCGCGACCGTGGTGCGGTCGAGCCACTCGCGGATGGGTGGGAGCCCCACGTCCGTGACGAGGTTCGAGCGCGGGCAGACCGCGATGGGGGTCTCCTCTTCGGCCACGCGGGCGAGGTGACGCGGCTCGGGGTGGCACATGTGGACGAGGAAGTCCGGGTCGAGGTCCATCGCGGGGTCGATGTCCGAGGGGTCGGCCTCGCCGGCGTGGATACCGAACAACTTGCCGGCCTCGGCGGTCGCCCGGCGCTCCTCGCCGAACTCGGCGTCGTTCGCCCCCGAGGCCCCGAAGCCGTCGGCCTCGTCCAGCCGCATCGCGTCGATGGTCTCCCGGCCCAGTACGACCGGGTCGATGGCGAGGCCGTCCGCCGCCTCGCGGATGGCCCGGACACCCTCGACGCCGCCCTCACGGAACTCGACGCAGGTCGCGGTCCCGCCCGAGTACATGAACTGGAGCGACCGGCGCATCGCCGCCACCTTCTCCTCGTAGCTCGTCTGGCGGAGCAGCCGGTGCTTGAGCCCGTCCGGGGGCGCGACGAGTTCTTCGAGCGAGAGGCCGCCACCGGCCTCCTTCGCGATGGAGTCGCCGATGTGCGTGTGGGCGTTGACGAACGCCGGCAGGACGATGTCGTCGCTCTCGACCGGCGCCTCCTCGACCGCCTGTATCTCGCCGTCCTCGACGACGACGCGGCCCTCGACCGGCTCGAAGTCGCTGCCGGCGAGGATGGTGCCTTCCAGTATCATGCTCCCTCCGCGAACTGGTCGAGCGTCGCGTGCAGGCCCGCACCGACCTCCGAGACGAGCGCGCTCTCCTCGATGTCGAGGGTCCGGACCACCGCACTGCGCACCTGGTCGGTCGCCTCCGCCGGTGCGTACACACCCAGGCGCCACTGGGCCTGCTGGGCGGACTGCAGCGCCTGCACCAGCGGCGACTGCTCGTCGAGGCGGCGGGCCTCACCGTTGACCAGCACCCGCGTCGAGGACTCCTGCATCGACGGGTCGCCGGGCACGTCGAGGATGACCTCGCCGACGTCGACGCCGGCCTCGTCGGCGATCTCGAGCTCCCAGCCGCGGATGTCCTCGTGCTCGGCCGCGAGCAGGTGGTCGGGCACGTCGTCGTACTCGGCCCACACCGCGCGCTTGAACAGGTCGCGGTGGTCGAACCGGCGAGCGAGTTCCGCCGTCGTCTCCGTGTTCCGCAGCGTGGAGAGCAGGTCGTGGTCGTCCATCCGGCGGAGTTCCCCGGCGCTGGTCTCGGTCGTGTCCAGCAGGCGCTCGCCGGCCTGCCGGAGCATCGCCTTCGAGATGCGGGCGACGTGGTGACCGTACACCGTCGGGGTCATCAGCGCCCGTGCCACGAGCAGGCTCTCGGCGGTCTGGACGTTCCCCTCGTCGAGGACGAGTTCGCCGTCGTCGTCGAAGGTGAGTTCGCGGAGCAGGCGCGCGTGGTCGATGGTCCCGTACGGGACGCCCGTGTGGTGGGCGTCGCGGACGAGGTAGTCCATCCGGTCGACGTCGAGTTCGCCCGAGACGATCTGGCCGTACTGCCCGTCGCCGGCGACGAGGTCGGCGACCTCGTGGGGAGCGATGTCGTGCTCGCGCAGCACCTCGCCGATGGTCCCACGCTCGAACAGTTCGTGGACGTCGTCGTGGTACTTGCCGGTGCGCCGGTGGGTCAGCGGTTCGAGGTTGTGCGAGAACGGGCCGTGGCCCACGTCGTGGAGGATGGCGGCGGCCCGGACCTTCTCCGCGTTCTCCCCCTCGATGCCGAGGTGGTCGAGGGCCTCGCAGGCGTTGTGGTACACGCCGAGGGAGTGTTCGAACCGTGTGTGGTTCGCCGACGGGTAGACCAGCGAGGCGGTGCCGAGCTGTGTGATGTGCCGGAGTCGCTGCACCTCCGGCGTATCCAGCAGCGCCCGGGCCACACCGTCGACCTCGATGTGGTCGTGAACGCTGTCCTTGATGGTCTTCATTACCGGGTGATTCGGCGCGTTCGTATAAAAGGAACCGGGCGAGGGAGGCCGCCCTCGCGTCGTCGCTACCGTGTCTCGCTCACTCGACGACCACGTCGAAGCCGAACGACTCCTGGTTCGGGGCGCCGTTGTCGACGACCTTGACCTCACCGGAGACCGTGAAGCCGTTCGTCAGGTCGGCCGGGGTGGTGTTGATGAGCAGGTAGTCGAGGTCTCTCCCGTCGCCAGCGTTGCTGGAGGAGACGGTGGTCGGACCCGAGAGCGTCTGTGCGACGCCGTCCAGCTCGAGCGCGACGTTCTGGACCGACACCTCCGCCTCGTCGGCCTTCGTCTGGATGGCGATGCGCCCGCCGGCGAACGCGGGTGCGATGGCACCACTCACGCTGTCACCACCGACGGTGAAGGTGTACATCCCGGTCGCGTCGTCGTACTCGAACGAGAACGGCTCGAAGTCGCCGGTGTAGGTGTGCCCGACGAAGCCGTCGACGACGGCGTCACCGGTCGTCCGGAGCGCGAGCTGGTCCTGCGGGGTGTTCCCGTGCCGGGCGTGTCCCTCGGCGCTCTTGGAGCCGTCGCTGTTGAAGTTCTCCTCGAGCTTCGCCCAGCCCTCACCGGGGACGGTCGTGAACTCCACCTCGACGTCGCTGCCGGTGTTGTGGCGGCACTGCTCGGCGGTGAAGCGAAGACCCACGTGGCAGGTGTCGGTCTGGGTGACGTTCACGTCCTTCGTGACGTCGAGGCCGTCCACCTCGTCCTGGTAACCGCGGGCGCGCAGTTCGTCGTTGAAGGTCACGCCCTCCATGCCGTCCTCGCCGCCCGAGAGCGGCTCGCCGTTCACGAGGACGCCCTTGACGGGGAGGTCGGTGAAGCCGAGCCGCTCGGCGTCGAACTCCTTGCACGGGAGGTACCAGTTCATCACGTAGCAGTGGACGCCCGGTTCGAAACAGGCGGCGTCCACGTCGGGGTCGCCCGCGACGCCGGAGCCGTCTTCCTTGACGACCGGCGGGAGGCGGACGCGGCCCGAGAAGTCGGGACCGAACTGTTCGAGCCAGCCGGTCATCGACCCGGCGTAGAGGACGTTGCCGGCCTCGCCCTCCTCGCCGAAGGGGTTGAGGATGTCGTCGTCGCTGCCCGGCGTGGAGAGATTGTCACAGTCGGGGTCGGTCGAGACGACCACGTACATGTAGTCGCACAGTTCGCCGACCTCGGCGGTGTCGTCGCCGGCCGCGACCTCGGGTTCGGTCGGGTCGACGACGCCATCGCGGTAGTCCTCACCCGAGCGCGGGAGCGGGAGACCGTCGGCGTCCTCGTCCATGAGCTCCGCGTAGATGAACGACGGGTTGCCACAGAGGTGGAAACTGAAGGTCGTCTCGCCCTCGTCGTAGGGCTTGATGTCGTCGAGGTCCACGAACATCGCGGACGCGCCGTCGACGTAGCCCGGGAGGTAGTCGTTGTCGGGGTCATTCAGGACGGAGAGCCCACCGAGGACGTCCGGGTTGCGCTGGTCTGCGAGGTCGGTCGGGACCGGCAGTGCACACACGTCGAGCGACGTCTGGATGGCGCCCCAGTCCTCGTGGCTGATGGCCTCGCCGTTCTCGTCACGTACCGCGGGCGCGGCTGCGACCTCGTAGGTCATGCCATCGGTGTCGGCCACGACCGCTGGACGCAGGTCCATCGGGACGTTCTGGAGGTCGTAGCGCTCCCAGGGCTTGTACGTCGAGCGGTAGTCGAGGATGAGGTCGACGCGGCCGGCCTCGTACCAGCCCTCGAGCGATTCGCGGTCGCTGTAGAACGCGGTCGTGCCGAGACCCGCACCCGCACTCGCGACGCCGATTGTTCCGAGTCCTGCCAGCACCTGCCGGCGTGAGATCTTGTTTGCCATGGTTGTTGGTTGATGATCACCTGGGTCGCCAGGTGTTGGTTGAGACGAGGACTGGGACCCATTTCCTTATGAGGCGCTTCGGGGAATGCAACCGCTGGTTAGCCGAGAACCGAACGAAGGCAGGGCTCTCCTACCGGACGTTCAGGCTCCCCTGACCCAGGGTATGTGCGCCATACCCGGTAATCGGGGACAGTCCGAGACACCGTGATGCCGGTCGGAGGGCAGGGCTCGATACGGATTGGGGTATCGGGGGTCGATACCGGTTCAGGCACAGGTAGCTCGTCACTCGTCGGTGTGTCCGACAGGACCGACCCAGAAGAGATTCCGAGCACGAGGCCCGGACCGCACCAGGCGTGCCGGTCGCCGCACAGTCAGCGGTACCACACGTTCGTCGTCGGATCAGAACGCGATCTGGTCCACGCAGTTGTCGGGCGTCGTGATGACGACCGTGTTGTCGACGCCGGACATGTCGAGTTCGATCTCGCTGCCGTCGTCGCTATGGGCGACCCACTTGCTGATGACACCGGGGTCGAGCGGCGGCTGGTCGGCGTCGCCGTTGAAGCTCGCCGTCACCGCGATGGAGAAGCTCCCCGGCATCGGCCCGACCGCCATACCGTCGGTCTTCGCGTTCGCCCACTGCCAGTCGGCAGCCTCGAGGACGCCGCCGGTGACGGTGTAGTCGTCGCTGGTCGAGGCGTCGTCGTCCTCAACGAGCAGGTTCTGGGCCGGCGTGAAGCCGACGAACTCCATCGAGGCCGCGCCGCCGGTCCCGTTGTTCTCGTCGTTGACCACGACGAACGCGAGGCCGTCGGCCGCGTCGACGAGCATGATCTTGCTCACGTCGGAGTCGAGGCGGGACTCGATGTCGCCGGTGGCGACGAAGTTCTGGAGACCGTAGAACTCCGCGATGGTCTGGTCGGTCTGGACGGCGTCGATGCAGCCCAGCTGTTGCCCGTTCTGGAAGACCGCGAACTGGCCTTCCTCGCAGTCCGGGCAGCCCTCGAACTCGAACTGCGGCTCGGTGTTGTGGCGGCACTGCTCGGCGGTGAACGTCATGCCGACGTGGCAGGTGTCGGACTGCGTGATGTTGGCCGAGAGGACGCCGTCGTCGCCGTCTCCGTACCCGCGGGCGAGCAGTTCTTGGGTGAAGCTCCCTTCTGCCAGCGGGTTGTTGACCAGCGGGAGGTCGTCGAAGCCGTAGAGCGGCGAGTCCTCCGGTTCGGTCTGGATGCAGGGCAGGTACCACTCCATGACGTAGCAGTGGACGCCCGGCTCGAAACAGTCCCCGTCGTTCGCACTGCCGGTGACGGGCGGGAGCCGGAGGCGCCCGTCGGGCGCGTTCCGGATGATCTCGATCCAGCCGGACATCGAGCCTGCGTAGACGGGTGCGACCTCGGTGTCGGGGTCGGACTCGGTGAACAGTTCGGCGTTGCTGATGTTGTCGCAGTCCGGGTCCGGCGAGACGACCACGTAGAGGTAGTCACAGAGTTCGCCACCGTCGAAGGTCTCGTCCTCGGGGTCCTCCCCGGCCTCGACCTCGGGTTCGGTGGGCTCGTCGATGCCCTCGCGGTAGTCCTCCTCGCTGCCGGTGGTCGGTCGTCCGTCGACCATCTCCTCGACCAGCTCGACGCTGATGAACGAGGGGTTGCCACAGAGGTGGAACGAGAACGTGGTCTCCCCGCGGTCGTGGGGCTTCAGGTCGACGAGGTCGATGAACATGGCGTCCTCGTGGCCGTCGACGTACCCGGGCAGGTAGTTGCCCTCGGGCCCGACGACGCTGAAGTCGCCGAGGTCGAGGTCGTTCTCCTCGCTCGCGAGGTTGGTCGGGTCGCGGAGCGAACAGGGGTCGATGACGTCGGTGTTGAGACTCCCCCACGTCTCGAAGTCGACGGGCGAGCCGTCGGCGTTCCGGACCGCCGGGGCGGCCGCGATCTCGTAGACCATCTCGTCGGTCCCGGGCACGATCGGTGGCCGGTCCTCCGGCGCCACGTCGTGGAGGTCGTAGCGTTCCCAGGGAACGTAGGTCGAGCGGTAGTCTAGGACGAGGTCGACCCGGCCGGCCTCCAGCCAGCCCTCCAGCGACTCCCTGTCGCTGTAGAAGGCGGTCGTTCCCAGTCCGGCACCGGCGCTGGCCACCCCGATGGTGCCCAGGCCAGCCAGAACCTGTCTGCGTGATAGTTTCGAACTCATGTGTCGTCGCACCCCCACTGGGTGTCGTCCACGTGTTGGCGGAACAGGGGGTTACCTATGAGTCGCTTTGCGGGACAGAAGTGAACCTTATCTGATACTAGGAGTCGCCGAACGGGCGATTACCACGCGGTAACCACTCCCTCTGCCACGCTGCTGTCGGCCGGTTTCGAACCCTGGCCTGTCGGCCTGTGGGTACGGCTTCGAGACACGGAAACAGGAAAGAAGGTGTTCGGTCGGGGCAACCGGTCGGTTTACTGGGTGGCCAGTTCTCCGCCGGTGTTGTGGCGGCACTGGACCGCCTCGAACTCGATGGTCATGTGGCACGAGTCGGTCTGCGTGACGTTCACGTCGATGGTCGCGCCCTCGTCGTCGACGAAGCCGCGCTGGCGGAGTTCGTCGTTGAAGCTCAGGCGGCTCGCACCCTCCTGACCGTCGGTGTCGTCGTCCTGCTCCACGATCAGGGCGCCGCTCTGGTCGATGGCACCGTAGACGGGCAGGTCGGTGAAGCCCAAGCGGTCCGGGTCGTTCTCCTTGCACGGGAGGTACCACTCCAAGACGTAGCAGTGGGCACCGGGTGCGAAACAGTCGCCCGGTTCGCCCTCCGGGTCCGGGTCGAACTCGTCGTCGAACAGTTCACAGTAGAACAGCTGGACGTTCGAGATCGCCGACTGCTGGTCGTTCCCGACGATGATGTCGCTGGAGTCGACGGTGAACTCGTCGCCGGTCTCGAGGCACTCGTACTCGAAGACCTGGAACTGGTCGTCGTCCTGGTCCTCGGGGAGGGTCTCGAAGTCGGTGTTCGGACCACCGCCGCCCTTTACGACCGCGCCACAGATACCGACGTTCCCACCGAGTATCTCGAACGTGGTCTCCTTCGGGTCGTCCGTGTCGTCGACGGCGGTGACCTCCAGGGAGACGAACGCGCCGGAGTCGTCGTTGGCGGTGATGACGAACTGGTCGCCGACTGCACCGGCGGCGTCGGTCAGCTTCGCGTCGTTGTCATCGTCCTCCTCGACGTCGTACTCGCCGCCGTCGTCGTCCCACTCGATTTTGCCGAGGCGGTGACAGCCGTCATCCTCCTCGGTGATTGATATCTGTCCCTGGTCCACGCCGTTCTCCATCGTCGGGCTGCCGGCAGCACCGGCGCCCGAGGGTGGCAGGGCCACGCCCTCGGCGAGGAGCTGCTTCCAGCCGGCGAGCGACCCCGCGTAGAGGACGTTGTTCCGGAGGACGTCGAAGTCCCCGTCGATCTCGAGTTCGCTGCGGATGTCGTCCACGTCGGACTCGGTCAGGATGTTGTTCGCGGTCAGGTTGTCGCAGTCCTGGTCGACGGAGATGATCACGTACATGTAGTCGGCGAGTTCGCCACCGTCCCAGACGGCCATCTCCTCATCGGTTCGGTCTCCGGCCTCGGGTTCGCCTGCCTCGACCTCCGGTTCGATCGGGTTCTCGGTCTCGTCCGAGTCCTCGAGGTCGAGCATGTCCGCCAGCGAGGCGGTGATGAACGACGGGTTGCCACAGAGGTGGAGACTGAACGTCGTCTCCCCCTCGTCGTAGGGCTTGATGTCGTCGAGGTCGACGAACATCACCGGGCCGTTCTCGCCGTTGTCCTGCCCGTCGACGTAGCCGGGCAGGTACTGGTTCTCGGGGTCGTTCTCGACGGTGAGGCCGCCGAGGACGTCCGGGTTCCGGTCGTCCGTGAGGTCGGTCGGGACCGGGAGCGTACAGACGGGGAGCGACGTCTGGATGTCGCCCCAGTCCTCGTGGCTGATGGCCTCGCCGTTCTCGTCACGCACCGCCGGGGCGGCGCCGATCTCGTAGGTCATCCCGCCGGTACCGGCCACGACCGCCGGACGGGCGTCCATCGGGACGTCGTGCAGGTCGTAGCGTTCCCACGGTTTGTACGTGGTGCGGTAGTCGAGGATGAGGTCGACGCGACCGGCCTCGAGCCAGCCTTCGAGCGATTCTCTGTCGCTGTAGAACGCGGTCGTGCCGAGCCCGGCACCAGCGCTCGCGACACCGATTGTTCCGAGTCCTGCCAGCACCTGCCGGCGAGTGACCCGTGGGTTGTGTTGTTTCGTCATACGTTCCCCACCCCCATCTGAGGGTGATATTCACTGTACGCGAGACCAGGGGTTACCTATGGGCAACTTCGACCGGGGAGAAGCACAGGTTACCGAACGGTAGGCACGCAGGACCGATAGGACCGACCGGCTGAACTATCCGTTATATCGTGGTATGGGGCCCCTTGCAGCCGAGCCGGCCGGTCCGCAGGTACGTCCCGTCAGCAGACCTCGTCGAAGTCCTTGTGCCCGCGGATGTCGACGCCCTCACCGGTCACCTCGGCGAGGAAGACGCCGTTGCCGGAGCCGGTGTCGCGCTCGGCGGCCGAGCGGACCGCGCGCGCCGCGACGGTCTTGGCCTCCTCGTTCGAGAGGTCGTCCTCGTACTCCTGTTCGAGCAGGCCGTGGGCGACCATCATGCCGGAGCCGGTGACGGTGTAGTCGTCGCGCATGACGCCGCCGGCGGGGTCGATGGAGTAGACGTGGTGCCCGTCGTCGTCGACGCCGCCGAGGATGGGGTTGATGGCGAAGAAGGGGCCGCCGCGGGCGAAGTTGCCCGCGAGCGTCGAGAGGGCCTGCATGGACATCTCCTCGCCGCGACGGGCCTCGTAGAGGTTGGCCTCGGCGCGCAGGGAGCGGATGAACGACTGGGCGCCGCCGACGCTGCCGACGAGGGTGAGCGCCGCGGTCGGGTGGACCTGTTCGACCTTCTGGACGTCCTTGTTCGAGACGAAGATGCCGCCGAGGGAGGCGCGCATGTCGGTGGCGATGACGACGCCCTCCTCGGTGGTGATGCCGACCGTGGTCGTCCCGGTCTTCGAGACGTTCTCGAGGTCCGCCTCCTCGACCTCGGTCTCCGGGAGCGACCCCACCTGTGGCGTGTAGGGGTCGACCGGTTCGAGCGAGAGTGCGTCCGGAATCTGTGGGTCGTCCGCGCGTGGCGTTCGCATTGGTCGGCACTAACACGCGCCCCGGTATAAAAGGGCGGCGTTGCCGATGGCGGCGGCTCGCTCCGTGGGTCCGAGAGAATCGGTGGTCGTGTGTCGTGCTCAGTTCGCAGCGGTCTCCTCGTAGGCACCGCCGAACCGCTCGACGAGCCGGTGCACCGGCAGCGACACGCCGAAGCGACGCATCGCGAGTGCAAGCGGCATCAGCACGATGCCGAGTGCGATGCTGGTCTGGTACAGTGCGAACAGGGCGGCTTGGGTGGCCCGGTCGATCATCTGCCTTCGCCTGAAGCCAGTGACCAGCCAGTATATAACTGTTCCTGCCAGACAGCGCCGTGCGATGCGGACGCACCCCGACGCAGTCGTGCGATTCAATTCGACTTTGCTTCTATCCAACTGGAGGTGCGAATCTCGGCGGGATTTCGGTCTCTCATCGCTCAGGCATGGCCGGGATTCCCGTAACTTATGAGAATAATACGCTCGGCTTGCGCGACGGGACGGTCGGCGGTCGCTCGCGTCGGCGGGGCAGGACGAACCACAAAGCAAGCCTTGCTGCGGCCCAATGGTCGCGGTATGAGCAATTATCTGGTTGCGATGGAAGCCGCCTGGTTGGTGCGAGACGTGGACAACATCGACGACGCCATCGGCGTCGCGGTGAGCGAGGCCGGCAAGCGCCTCAACAACGAGGGGAAGGACTACGTCGAGGTGAACGTCGGGCTCACGGGCTGTCCGGCCTGTGGCGAGGACTTCGACTCCGCCTACATCGCTGCCGATACCGCGCTCGTCGGCCTCGTGCTCGAGATGGAGGTCTTCAACGCCGACAGCGAGGAACACGCCCAGCGCATCGCCAAGAGCGAGGTCGGCGGCGCGCTCCGGGACGTCCCCCTGAAGGTCGTCGAGACCATCGAGCGCGAAGAGGACGAGGACGCGTAGGACCCCGAAAGCTTATTTTATAACCGGGGGTTATCGGGTTGTATGGAGCTTCCCACCCCGACAGACCTCCGCGAACGTCGCAAGGGGCTCGACCTCACCCAGAGCGAACTCGCCGACGCCGCCGAGGTCTCACAGCCGCTCATCGCCCGCATCGAGGGTGGTGACGTGGACCCGCGACTCTCGACGCTGCGGCGCATCGTCGAGGCACTCAACGAGGCCGAGGGCGAGATCAAGCGCGCCGAGGACGTGATGCACGAGGAACTGGAGTTCGTCCGGATGGACGACAGCGTCGGGCGCGCCATCGACATCATGGGCGAGCAGGGCTACTCCCAGCTGCCCGTCGTGGACGAGCGCGGCACCCCCGTCGGTCTCATCTCGAACAGCGACATCCGGCTCCACCGCGAGGACCGCGACATCGAGGAGCTGCCCGTCGCCGAGGTCATGAACGAGAGCTACAGCACGGTCGGTCGCGACGCCACCCTCGACAGCATCGACAACCTGCTCGAACTCCACGACGCGGTCATCGTCAAGGAGGAGGGCGAGATGGTCGGCATCATCACCGAGGCCGACATCGCCACGCACCTGTCCTGACCCTGCAAGCATCGCACCGCTCTCGGGCGGTTCGCGGCCGCGTGCGGGGTGCGTTTCCGCTGAGAGGTTTTTATCCGTCGCGCGCCAACGTCTCCCATGACACACTACTGTCCGGACTGCGACGTGGGACTCGTCGAGACCGACTACGGGACCAGCGAGGGGTCCGAGGACATCCGCGTCGAGGCCGGCGGCGGCCTGTTCGGGGCCCTGAGCATGGAGGGGAATCCCGTCGTCGCGCACGTCTGTCCGGAGTGTCGGCTGGTGCGCTTCTACGCCGAATCGGTGATGTAGGCCGGTCTGTGCTGTTTCTGGGACGGTTCCGGTGACCGACCGACCCACGGCGCGAGCAGTTCCGGTGCGGGACCAAACACTTTGTATTTCCAATGGCAATAAACTGGTATGGTCTCGGAGAATCGCGTCCGCGACGCGGCCGGTATCACCATCATCGCCGGGGCGTTCCTGCTGCTGTACGCCCTCGTCGTACGGGGAGAACTGACCGTCCCGGTCATCGGGGCCGTGTTGCCCCTGTTCGGGCTGGGCGCCGCACTGGTCGTCGGGGGTGGGGCGGTGATGACGTACCTGAAACGGGTGTATCCGGCCGACTCGAACTGACCGTCAGTCCAGCGAGAGGCCGCGGACCTCGACGCTCGCGCCCTCGGTGACCTCGCCGATGACCTTCCCGTCCTCGGTGGCGTCGGCCAGCGCCTCGGCCTCCTCGGCGGGGACCGCCGCGACGAAGCCGGTGCCCATGTTGAAGGTGCGGTACATCTCCTCGGGCGAGACGTTCCCGAGGTCCTGCACGAGGCCGAAGATGGCCGGCGCGCCGAAGGGCTCGGTGATGTCGTACTCGAACTCGCCCATCCGGAGGAGGTTCGTCCAGCCACCGCCGGTGACGTGGGCGGCCGCGTGGACGCCGTGTTCGTGCATGGGTTCGAGCAGGTCGGTGTAGATGCGGGTCGGTTCCAGGAGCTCCTCGCCGATGGTGCGGTCGTCCTCGGCGGGCGGGAAGGGGTCGTCGTAGTCGTACTCGCGCTGGACTGCCTTGCGCGCGAGGGTGAGCCCGTTCGAGTGGATGCCCGAGGAGGGCCACGCGACGAGCCTGTCGCCGACCTGTGCCTCGCCGTCGAAGACGGCCTCCTTCGTCGCGAGCCCGGCGCAGGTGCCCGCGAGGTCCAGCCCGGAGACGACCTCGGGCATGACCGCCGTCTCGCCGCCAAGGAGCGCCACGTCGGCGCGGTCGGCGGCCTCGGCGAGGCCCTCGCCGACCTGCTCGGCGAACTCCTCGGTCGGCTCGTCCACCGCGAGGTAGTCCACGAACGCGACCGGCTTGACCCCGGCCGCGACGAGGTCGTTCGCGTTCATCGCCATGCAGTCGATGCCCACGGTGGAGTAGTCGCCAAGCGCCTCCGCGACGAGCAGTTTCGTCCCGACCCCGTCGGTCGCCAGGCCGAGGTACTGGTCGCCGATGTCCAGCAGGCCCGCGTACTCGGTGTCGACGACGTTCCCGACCGCGTTCAGTAGCGCCGCCGTCGCCGCCTCGCTCTCCTCGATGTCCACGCCGGCGTCGGCGTAGGTGAGTTCGTCCTCGTCCTCGGTCATACGAGTTCGCGCCACGTGAACGCGCAAAAGCCCACCGGTGTCCGGCCGGGGTCGCCCCGACGAATTCTAGAAGGATTCTGGTGACAGTTCGAAAAATCCCTTTCTACACCCCCTGCCTCCCATCCAGTGGAGATGCGAGACCGAACACCGATACCGAGCCGACCCGACCTCGTCCTCGCGGCGCTGGCCGGCGTGGCCGCCGTCGTGGGCTCGTACGCCCTCGCCGGCTGGTCGCGCCAGTCGTTCGTGGTCGCCCCGATAGACGCCGCGGTGGTGAACGCGACGCCGGACGTCGTCGTCAGGTACGCCATCCAGTACCTCGGCTCGGCCGGCCACGTCCTGCACATCGGACTGGCCATCGCCATCGCGGTGGCCGGCCTCGCAGTTCCGTCCCTGCTGGCGCTCGCCCTCTCGCGCCGCCTCGCCCAGCCCCTGCTGGCGCCCGTCGCCACGGGTACCATCGTCGCGGCCCTCCTCGCCGGCACGACCGGCGCACTCGGCCCCGCGGTCGCCGCCGGCCTCTCGGCCGGCATCGTCCTCGCCGCCGGTACCCTCGGCCTCTCCGGGACCGCCGCCGGCGATTCCACGCACCCCGACGCCCGGGCCGACCCGGCGCGCCGGCGGCTCGTCGGTGTCTTCCTCGGGACGGCGGCCTACGCCGGCCTCGGGTCCGCCATCGGCGGTAGCGCCCCGAAGACCGGTGAGGCCACCGAGGAACTCGCCACGAAGTCGGACACCGACGAGCTACTGAACGACGCCGCGGCGCAGTCGTTCGACGTGGCCGGCCTCGGCGGCCTCGTCACGCCCATCGGCGAGTTCTACGAGACGGACATCAACTCGTTCGACCCCTCGCCCGACCCCGATAAATGGACCCTCACCGTGACCGGCGAAGTCGACCAGGAGGTGACGCTCGACTACGACGAACTCACGGGTCGCGAACCGGAGCACCGCTTCGTCACCCTGCGCTGTGTCGGCGAGAGCCTGAACGGCCACAAGATGGACAACGCGCTCTGGACCGGCATCCCCATCGCGGCCCTCATCGAGGAGGCCGGCGTCTCCAGCGACTGCGGCTGCGTGATGGCCCGCGCCGCCGACGGCTACTTCGTCCAGTTCCCATACGCCGCCCTGAAGGAGGGCTTCCTCGCGTACGGGATGAACGGGATGGGGCTCCCGAAGCAGCACGGCCGCCCCGTCAGGCTGCTCGTCCCGGGCCACTGGGGCGAGGTGAACGTGAAGTGGATCACCGAACTCGAGTTCCTCGACGAGGCGGTCGACGGCTACTGGGAGAAGCGCGGCTGGCACGGGACCGGCCCGGTCGAGACGGTCGCGAAGCTCCACGCCACGAACGAACTCGCGGACGGCGCCGTCGAGGTCGCGGGCCACGCCTACGCCGGCACCCGCGGGGTCGACCGCGTCGAGGTCTCGACCGACGGCGGCGACACCTGGACCGACGCCGAGCTGTCCGAGCCCCTGCCGGGCGAGGACGTCTGGCGCATGTGGCGCCACCGGTTCACGCCCGGGGGCGAGACGGAGGTCGTCGTCCGTGCCGTCGACGGGACCGGGGCGGTCCAGCCCGAGGAGTACTCGCAGTCGTACCCCAGCGGCGCGACAGGGTGGGTGCGCAAGACGGTGAGTGGGTGACCCGGGTGTCGGGCAGGTGGCGCGGAACGGTGTCACTAAGTAGGCAGGTCGTGCACGGGACAGACAGGAATCGATGGAGAAGGCGCTGTGGTACCTGCTGGTGGGCACGCGCGGCGGCACGAACCGCGTCCGGATCATCCGGGCGCTCTCGGAGCGACCGCGCAACGCCAACCAGCTCTCCGAGCACATCGAGGTGGACTACAACACGGTCCGACACCACCTCGACATGCTGCTCGACCACAACGTCGTGGAGAAGGGCGGCGACGACTACGGCGCGCTGTACTTCCTCACCGACCAGTTCGAACACCACCGGGAGACGTTCGAGGAGATAATCCAACACATGGACTGACTATGGCAATGGGACAGACACTCGCGATCGCGAGCGCGTTCGCGGCTATCAACGTTGTACTGCTGGCAGTGCTGACGGCGGTCTGGGTCAAGAACTACCGGACGTTCAGGACGTCGCTGACGCTCGGGCTCATCGCGTTCGCGGTGGTCCTGCTGCTGGAGAACGCCACCGCGCTGTACTTCTTCTTCAGCATGCAGATGTTCTACGGCGAATCGGCCGCCGTCCAGCAGTCCGTCGCGGTCCTCCGGGGGCTGCAACTCGTCGCGCTGGTGTTCCTGACCTGGGTCACGCTGAAATAAGCGGGTCGGTCCGGGCCGGGTTGCCGCGGACCGGAACCGGCCGTCTCAGGCCGACTCGTCCGTCTCTTCCTCCTCGTCGTCGTCCGCCGTCGGGTCGTACTGGCCGATGATGATGGGGACGTTCCCGCCGTACCAGATGATCTGCAGCGGTTCGTCGAAACTGACCCCGTTCTTCGTGGTGTACTTGTCGCCCATGACCACGTCACCCTTCTTCTTCCAGTCCTCGGTCACGCGCTCGCCGAAACTGGTGTAGACGACCTTCACGTCCTGGAAGGCGTCACCGGCCTCGTGGGTGATGGTCACCCGGGCGTCGTCCCGGTAGCGGTACGAGAACCCGACGTTCGGGGCCGCCGAGGTGTCGATGTCGGTCAGGCGGGCCGCCAGACCGAGGAAGGGCCCGGTCACGAGCGACCACAGCGACGCCGTCTCGGTGCCGAAGGTGACCGCGACGGCCGAGTCGCTGCTCGACGCCTTCGCGTTCCACGCGCCGACCAGCGGCGCCGGCAGGTTCGGGTCGTCACCGGCCATGCGGCCGAGCAGCGCCTCCGCGGCAGCCGTGCCCGCGGCGACCCCGTTCGGCGTGTCGTAGAGGAACAGCGCCTCGACGGTGGTCCCACCGCCGCTCACGTCGAAGGCGAACCCGGCGGCGCTGGCGCCCCGGAACAGGTCCCGGACGCCGTCGTCGAGCGACGGGAACATGTCGTCGACCGCCTTGTCGTCGAGTTCGACGACGAAGTAGCCCGTCGGCGGCGTCTCCCGCGAGGCGTAGCGGTCGACCAGCGCCTTCGCGCGCTTGCTCTGGTCGAGCTGGCGACCCGCCTTCCCGCGGCCGGCGTCGATCATCGTCGTCACCGCGTCGACCGCCGGGACCGCCGGCGAGCCGACCCCGTAGACGATGGCATCCCCCGCGACCGCGGTCGCCACGTCGATGCCGCCGGTCACGTCCGCCCGGTAGACGTCGTAGCCGGCGTGGTCGCCCGCATCACGCAGGCCCTTCCGGACGAGGTCGGTCGCGACCGCCCCCGAGTCGACCGAGCCGCGGGCGAGCAGGGTCCCACCCGCCTGCTGCTTCGAGCCTGACTTCACGTAGCCGACGGCCAGCAGCTCGTCGACCGAGCCGACCGCGTCGACCGAGTCCTCGATGCGCTCGTCGGTGTCGCTCGGGACGCGGGTGGTCCCCAGCGCCGACCCATCGAGTTGCATGAAGAAGGAGAGGTTCCCCTCGAGCAGGTCGCTGTGGTCGTACACGAAGTTGGTCGTCGGACCCGACATCTTTGGGCTGCCGCTGCCGCCCCCGAAGGCGAACCCTTCGAGGCAGCCGGCCAGCGAGAGCACCGCCGCGAGGCCACCCCCCTGTAGCACGGTACGTCTACTGACACTCATGGGAGACAAGAGGGGCCGAGAGTAGAAATACTGACTACTCACCCGGGAGAAACCTCAATACGAGGGAGGCACCGACCTGTCAGAACGGCGTGGGAAAGAAGCCGAAGAAGGCCGCGAAGCCGAGCCCGCCACAGAGCAGGAACGTCAGGGCGAACGTGGGCTTGCTCCAGCGCAGCACCTTCCGGCCGTCGAGGGGGCCGTAGGGGATCATGTTGAAGCCGGCGAGGAAGGCGTTGATGAAGACCCCGAAGGCGCCGATTCGGCCGAGCACGCCCCCGAACGCGAGCAGCGGGAAGAACACGATGACGAGCGCGACGTTCGTGAGTGGCCCCGCGAGGGCGATGAGGCCGCTCTCCTTCTCGCTGGTCCGCGGGTGGTAGACCGCGCCGGGCGCGGCGAACAGGAAGCCGACCATCGCGCTGAACACCGCGAGCAGCAGCATGTTGTAGTCGGCGCGGAACTCCGCCGGGTAGCCGAAGTGCATCGCGGTGAACTTGTGCGCGAGTTCGTGCAGCAGGAAGCCGATGCCGGCCGTGACCGCCGCGAACAGCAGCAGGTCGAGCGCGGCGGCCGGGTCGATTCGGGTGATGGCGCTCGGGCCGATGATGAGGATACCGAACGCGACCGACAGCGCGATCCACGCGATACCGAGGTCCTTCAACTCGCCGTCGGCGAAGCGGAACTGGACCATCTCAGAGCACCCCCGTGATGATGTCGACGCTGTTCTGGGCCCCGCGCAGCAGCAGGTCCATGAGCTGTTCGACGTTCTCGATGCGACCCTGGGCGAGCCAGGGCAGCACCGCGACCGGGAAGAGCACGCTGGCGATGGTGCTGCCGATGTTGGTCGCCGCGACCACCATGATGAGCCGGAACAGCGGGACCTCGAACATCCGGCGGACCACGTCCAGCAGGGGGCTCTCCTCGTCGGAGAGGATCTGGTTGAGCGTGTTGATGTCGCCCACGTTGACCGGGTCGTGGCGCAACTCCATGTAGCCGGCGAACCAGCCGGGGGCGAGCAGCGGGTTCAGGCTCGTCAGCCACGCGATGGCGCCGCCGACCGCGGCCGAGGTCCAGCGCGCCCCGGCCAGTTTCGCCAGCGTGAACGCGATGACGCCGTTGAACAGGAACCACGCCGCGAACAGTTTCAGCAGGAAGAGGTTGCCCACGCCCGCCATGATGAGCAGGAAGAAGAACGCGACGTAGCCGAGCGCCAGCGTGTACGCGAACGCCTTGAAGAACGAGAACCGTCGCGAGCGGTCGGTGCCGGAGATGGACTCGAGCGGCGGGAGCGACCCGGGGTTCTCGAGGTAGCTCTCGATGCCGGCACGGTGGCCCGCACCGACGACCGCGACGACGGAGTAGCCCTGCTCGCGCAGCTCGACCAGTTTGTGGGCGATGTAGGCGTCGCGCTCGTCGATGAGCGCCTGTGCGCCGCCGGGGGAGAACTGGCGGAACTCCTCCATCATCGCCGTCACCACGTCGGCGTCGGTCATGCGCTCGATGTCGAACTCCTCGTAGTCCTCCTCGGGGGCGGCGTCGTAGCCGAGCCCGAGCATGACGAGCCCGAGCAGGCCACCGACGCCGACGCCGGCGACCACGCCGCCGACGAGGCCGCCCACGAGGGAGAGGCCGAGGCCGGTCCCCAGCACGTTCCCCACGAGGGGGTTCAGGACGCCCGAGAGGGCGACCGCGCCGCCGACGGTGACCGCCCCGGCCGCACCCAGTGCGATGGCCTGGTCGTCGGTGAGGCTGCGCAGGCCGAACTCCCAGAGGAGGTAGCCCGCGGCGAGGCCGACGAGGCCGCCACCCGCGATTCCCTGCATGGTCGCCGCCTCGATGCCGAACAGGGGCCCGGAGGCCAGCCCGAACAGCGGGCCGAGGAAGAACCCGAGCATCAGGCCGATGGTGACGCCGACGACGAGCGCGTCGGCGACGCCGAAGATGAGACCCGCCATCATCTGGACCTTCTCCTTCGTGGACATCCGCCGCCAGAAACGCTGGATGGTCACCTGGATGTCGCGGTCGACCAGCGCGACGCCGAGGTCGTGCTCCTCGGCGGCCTCGACCGCCGCGAGCATGTCCGCGCCCGGCTGGATGTCGAAGCGCTCGCCGAGGCGGGTCTGGACGTACGAGAGCATCCAGTACGCGATGAACTGGAAGACGGTGTTGCCCTTCAGCAGGTCCCGGGGCTCGATGTCCTCGGGGGTCTCGCCGCGGAGCTGGTTGTACCGGCCCTCGTCGAGTTCGACCGCGACCACGTCGGGCCGCTCGGCCGCGATGGTGTCGCGGACCTCCTCGACTGACTTCTCGGAGACGTGGGCCGTCCCGAGCACCGTGACGGACCCGTCGCCGTCACCCGGCGGGCCCAGCGGGTCCGGCGCCGGCGAGTCGGCAGATTCGCTCATTGCACGTCGCTTCTTTCTCACACCGTAAACGGTTGTCGGAGGAAAGTGGATAAGGCCGTTCGCCCGGTCTGGCGTCGTGTCACCGGACAGGAACGGCTCGCAGACAGCAGATCTGCGGCCGGTCGAGGACCGCCCAGCTCTCGGCCGCGTGCTCGGCGTACCCGGGGTCCGGTTCCGGCTCGGCCAGCACGTCGAGGTGCAGGTCCGCGCCGGTCAGCGCGGTCACGATGTCGCCGAGGGGTCGGTGGTAGGACGTGACCGTCCCGGCCTCCCAGCCGAGTTCGACCGGCGTCCGGTCGTAGTACGACGTGACCTCCGCGGCGTCGAGGTAGAACTGCATCGGGTGGATCATCGTGACGACGAGCGTCCCGTCGTCGGCGAGGACGCGCTCGAACTCGGCGAAGACGGGCTCGAGGTCGGCGATGTGGTCGAGGACGAGGTTGCTCACGACCACGTCGAAGACGCCGTCGTCGGCGAATTCCAGTGGTTCGGTGAGGTCCGCCTGTCGGAACGTCGCCCGGTCGCCCTGGCGCTCGCGGGCGACCGCGACGGCCTCCTCGCTGACGTCGACGCCGACGACGGTCGCGCCGCGGTCCGTGAACCACTCGACGTGGTCGCCGACGCCACAGCCGGCGTCGAGGACGCGAGCGCCCTCGACGTCGGGCAGGAGGTCGGTCGTCGCCGGCCAGGCGTAGTGCTCCTGGAGCGGGTTGTCGCCCCAGGGTGTGCGCCAGAGGTCGTCGTGGTCCTCGTCGGCGCGTTCGGCGTGCTGGTCGTAGCTCGCGTGCGTCTCGTCGGCGGTGGTGTCGGGGTCGTGGTCGTCCATGGGGAACCACGTCGGGCCTCGGCCGCCCCGGTGATATACTTCGTCCCGGCAGAACCCGGTAACCTATTCCGCGTCCGCGGGAAACGCCGTCGCATGCCGAGTCTGATGGACACCTACATCGAGAACCGTTCCATCGTGAACCCGAACGACGCCAACATCCTCGGGTCGGCCCACGGGGGGAACGTGATGAAGTGGATGGACGAGGTGGGTGCGATGTCCGCGATGCGCTTCGCCGGCGAGACCTGCGTCACCGCCCGGATGGACCAGACGAACTTCCGGCGGCCCATCCCGCAGGGCGACGCCGCGCTCATCCGGGCCTACGTCTACGAGGCAGGGCGGACCAGCGTGAAGGTCCGGGTGCGGGTGTACCGCGAGGACCTGCGGTCGAACGAGACGCAACTCACGACGGAGTCGTACATGGTGTTCGTCGCCATCGACGACGAGGGCGAGCCGGTCGCGGTGCCCGAGTTGACCATCGAGTCCGACCGCGGGCACGAACTCTACGACGCCGCGGTGAACGGGAAGGAGGACTGACCGTCGCCACCGTCACCGCACCGACGTCTCTCCTGCCTCTATCGCCGATTCGAACGCGTCGTCCGTCCGGACCGCCGGGAACGGTCGCGGCTCGGCCGGGTCCGCCGGTGGCTCCCGGAGCTCCCGACGCAGCCACAGCGTGTCCCGCCACTCGCCGTGTTTGTACCCGACGTCCTCGTACCGGCCGACGCGTTCGAACCCCATCGACTCGTGGAACGTGACGCTCGCGTCGTTGGGGAGGACGATGCCGGCGTAACAGTTCACGTAGCGCTGCAGCGCGAGGACGGTGAACAGCGACTCGTACAGGCCGCGAGCGACCCCTCGTCGCAGGTGCGCCTCGGCCACGTACACCGAGGACTCGGCCGACCAGCGGTAGCCGCCCCGGCCGCGATGAGCGTGGCCGTAGGCGTAGCCCGCGACGGCCCCGTCGACCTCACAGACGAGCCAGGGGAACTGCTCCTGCGTGTCGGTGATGCGCCCGGCGATGGCCTCGCGCGACGGGACCTCGGTCTCGAACGACACGGCCGTCTCGGCGACGAACGGGGCGTAGATGTCGTGGATGGCACCGGCGTCGTCGCGGGTCGCGGGACGGATGGCAGGCACGACTCCCTCGAGGGACCGGACCGTGAAAAACCTCGTTCGCGAGCGGGTCGTGCCGCCACGGATGCATCGACCCGGGACGCTCAGCGACCGTCGCCGTTCGGGCCCAGCGGTGGGTCGGCGGCCTCGCCCTGCCTGGTGAAGTGCTGCCCGTAGAGAAACAGCAGGCCGACGGCAAGCAGCCCCATGACGACGAACGCGACGACGACGCCGAGGTTGCCCCGGATGCCGAGCCCGGTCACGAACGCGAGTGCGACCAGCCCGGTCAGACAGAAGGTCACGTAGACGGTGAACCTGTCCTGCAGGGGCGAGGGGTCGTCGGGGGTCATGGGAGAGTTGAGGGGCCGAACCCACAAAAATCGATTCGCAGAAAGGAGAGATGACAAACTCGCTACTGTTCTGCCGGGTCAGCGCAGGGTGACCGTCTCGTCCGCGGGGTCGATCTCCGCGACCCCACCGATTGGGACGGGACAGGTCGGGTAGGTGTGGCCGAACTCGCAGTCGAGGACGATGGGCGCGTCGGGGTTGTACTGCGGGACGACCGACTCGATGGCCTCGCGCTGTTGCTCGCGGTACGCTTCGCGCTCGTGTGCCGGGTTGTCGCCCGCCTCGGTGTGGTTGCGGGCACACGGCCGGCCGACGAGGACGCCGTCGAAGACCTCGAGGTAGCCGGCCTCGCCGAAGGCCCGGAGCCAGCCGGTGACCCAGGCCGGGTCGGGTATCTCCTCGCTGGTCTCCAGCGCGAGCACGGTCCCCTCCAGGTCCTCGGGTTCGGGCAGCCACTCGTCGTGGACGAACCACTGGTCGAGAATCTCGAGACAGCCGCCCCAGATGCGGCCCTCGGCGGTCTCCTCGGCACCGGCCCAGGTCCGGCCGTCGGCGGGCTCGATGTCGCGGTGGTACTCGAGCGAGCGCGGGTCGGCCCAGTCGCCGGCCTGGTCGGTGAAGCAGTCGGCCTCGGCCCACTCGCCGACGTGCTCGTCGAACAGGGCGCGGCCGAGGTACTCGACGGTGTAGTCGAACATCTCGGCGTCCATCGCGTACTCCAGCAGCGTCGAGCCGCCGTAGTACGAGACGATGCCGTGGTTCCAGAGGTACAGTGCGAGGTTGGTGTTGTCGGAGTACCCGTAGAACCGCGTCGGGTTCTCGCGCAGGACCTCGGGGTCGAGGTGTTCTAGGACCGTGAGCTGGTCGTTCCCGCCGATGTTGGCGACGACCGCGGAGACCTCGGGGTCCGCGAAGGCGTCCATCACGTCCTGTGCGCGGGCCTCCGGGTTCTCGGCGAGCCACTCGGGCCCCTTCGTCGCGGTCGGGTACTCGACGGGCTCGAGGTCGAACACCTCGCGCATGCGCTCGAGGCCCAGTTCGTAGACGTGCGAGAACTCCTCGGGGACGTTCGATGCCGGGGCGACGACGGCGACCGAATCGCCGCGTTCGACCGGTGGTGGCGTGACGAACTCTGGCATAGGCAAGACGACTCGTGTCGGTCACTTAACCTTCGGGCCGGTATGAGAACGAGGGACAGAGAGCGGCTGTTGGGGCTGGTGGAGCTGGGAGACGCCTACCCGAGGTCGGCGCGCTGGAACCGCCAGTAGCCGAGCGCGAGCGGGACGACCGCCCAGAACGCGAGGATGACGAGCATGAACCAGGGGTCGAGGTACCAGACGTCCGGGCGGCTCATCCCTTCGATGCCCTTCCCCGTCATCGGGTTCCGGGTGAACACGTAGTCCAGCGAGACGAGGTACGCAGCCGTCGGACTGAGCGAGGAGACCAGCGCGAGGACGGACTCGGAGACCTCGACGCCCAGTTTGTCCGCGACGAACTGGACGATGGTCCGCGGCTGGATGGGGAAGGCGTTCCAGAAGACGTTGAGCACGAACCACGAGCCGATGGCGGCACCCATCGCGCGGGACCGGGAGGCGGTCGCCGCGGAGATGCCGACCGCGATGCTGACGTAGACGAGCGTGAACACGAGCGTCAACCCGACGAAGCCGACGTAGGTGCCCAGGTCGACGCTGTCGAAGTAGTAGAAGCCGAGGCCGAGGCCGACGACGAAGGCGAACAGCACGGACGCGCCGACGATGGCCGACCGGGCGACGAGCTTCCCGAGCACCACGTCGAGGCGGTTGTTCGGGTACGAGAGCAGGAACTTCAGGCTCCCCGACTCGCGTTCGCCGGCCACCGAGAGGTAGGCGGCGACCAGCGCGACGAGGGGCACGATGAGGATGGCGATCTGTGCCATCCCGATGAGCTGGTTCGCGAGTTCGCCACTGTTACCGCCGGAGCCGGTCCCGTAGAAGTACAGGACGGTGAAGAGCGTGTACAGGATGCCGACGCCCCAGATGAGCTTGGCGCGCCGGACGTCGAGGATGTCCTTCCGGACGACGCCCTGGAGGCTCATGCCGGCACCTCCATCTCCTCGGCAGGTTCGCCACGCTCCTCGACGTCGCCGTCGCGGCCACCGCCGGTGTACTGGTTGAACAGCTCCTCGAGGGAGGTCTCGGTGGCGACCACGTCCGTCACGGTGGCGGCGTCGTCCACTGTCCGGATGGCGGCCATCTTCGCCGTCCCGCTGTTGCAGTACGCGGTCACCTCGTCGTCCTCGATGTGGACGTTCGTGATGCCCTCCAGTCGTTCGAGCCGGCCGCGGATGCCCTCGGGCACGGCCTCGACAGTGAGTTCGACCTCGCCCGCGTCGCCGGACTGCGAGCGCAGGTTGTCGATGGTGTCGACGGTCACGAGTTCCCCCTCGGACATGATACCGACGCGGTCACAGACCGCCTCGACCTCCGAGAGGATGTGACTGGAGAAGAAGACGGTCGTCCCGCCTGCGGCCTCCTCGCGGAGGATGTCGCGCATGTGCTGGATGCCGTTGGGGTCGAGCCCGGAGGAGGGCTCGTCGAGGATGACGAGGTCGGGGTCGCCGACGAGGGCCATCCCGAGCGCGAGGCGCTGTTGCATCCCCTTGGAGTAGCCGCCGACCTTGCGGTCCTTGGCGTCGTCGAGGCCGACCCGGTGGAGGACCGCGTCGGGGTCGTCGCTCGCCTCTTTCATCTGGACGCAGAGTTCGAGGTGCTCTCTGGCGGTGAGGCGGTCGTACAGTTCCAGCCCCTCGGCGAGGACGCCGACGCGCTGGCGGATCTCGTCGACCTCCGCCTGGGCGTCGTAGCCCAGGACGGTCGCCGACCCGGAGGTAGGTCGGTGGAAGTCGAGCAGCATGTTGATGGTCGTCGACTTCCCGGCGCCGTTGGGGCCGAGGAAGCCGAATATCTCCCCCTCCTCCACGCGGAGGTCGAGGGAGTCGACGGCGACGACGTCGTCGCCGAAGCGTTTGGTCAGGGCGGTCGTCTCGATAGCGGGCATATGCATTTGCTCCGTCATTTCGCTGCATAATAAAATCAGTGTGATAGTTTCTGCCTCGGAAACTCGTCCCGCCGGTCCGCCGACCCGTTCGGGTTCGTGCTTTTACGGCTGTCGCCCCCATTCTCGGGTATGACCATCTGGGTGCTCGGCGACCAGCTCACCACCGAGGTCGGCCCGCTCGCGGCGGCCGACCCGGGCGACGACCGCGTGCTCATGATCGAGGCGCGCGGGTTCGCCCGGCGGCTGCCGTACCACGCACAGAAGTTGACACTGGTGTTCAGCGCGATGCGGCACTTCCGGGACCGACTCCGTGAGTCGGGGTACACCGTCGACTACCGGCAGGTCGAGACCTTCGGCGAGGGACTCTCCGAACACGTCGAGGCGCACCCTGACGACGACCTCGTCCTGATGGAGCCGGCGAGTCACGGTGCGGCCGACCGGTTCCAGACACTCGTCGCCGAGGCGGGTGGGCGACTCGACGTCGTCGAGAACGAACTGTTCCTCTGTTCGGCAGACCGGTTCGACGAGTGGGCCGGCGACCGCGAGACGTACAGACACGAGGACTTCTATCGCACGATGCGCCGCGAGACGGGCTACCTGCTGGACGGGGATGGCGACCCGGCGGGCGGCGAGTGGAACTACGACGACGAGAACCGGGAGTTCCCCCGGCCCGAGGTCCGGTTCCCGCACCCGCCCGCGTTCGAGCCCGACGAGACCACCCGCGAGGTGCAGGCGTGGGTCGCCGACGAGTTCGAGACGTGGGGGGACGGCGAGGGGTTCGCATGGCCCGTCAAGCGAGCGGAGGCCCTCGCTGCACTCGAGGACTTCGTCGAGAACCGCCTCCCGCAGTTCGGCCCGTACCAGGACGCGATGCTCCGGCGGTCGTGGTCGCTGAACCACGCCCTGCTCGCACCCGCCCTCAACCTCGGCCTGCTGACGCCCCGCGAGGTGGTCGACCCGGCCATCGCGGCGTACGAGGCCGGCGAGGCCGACCTCCCGAGCGTCGAGGGGTTCGTCCGGCAGGTCGTCGGCTGGCGCGAGTTCGTCCGGCACGTCTACCGGCGCTCGATGCCGGACCTCGCCGACGCGAACCAGCTCGGCCACGACCACGCCCTGCCCGAGGCGTACTACACCGGCGACACCGACATGCGCTGTCTCTCCGAGTGCGTGGGCCACGTCTGGGACCACGGCTACGCCCACCACATCGAGCGCCTGATGGTGCTCTCGAACTTCGCCACCCTCTACGGCGCCGACCCGCAGGAGCTCAACCGCTGGTTCCACTTCGGCTTCGCCGACGCCTACCACTGGGTCACGACGCCCAACGTCGTCGGGATGGGTAGCTTCGCCAGCGACGTGCTCTCGACGAAACCGTACGTCTCCTCGGCGAACTACGTGGACAAGATGTCCGACTACTGTGCCGAGTGCCCCTACGACGAGGACGCCACGACCGGCGAGGACGCCTGTCCGTTCAATTCGCTGTACTGGGAGTTCCTCGCCCGCCACGAGGACACCCTGCGGTCGAACCACCGGATGGGCCTGCTGTACTCCCACGTCGACCGGAAGTCCGACGACGAACTCGACGCCATCCGGGCGCGCGCCGACGAGGTCCGGCAGATGGGCGCCGACGGCACCCTCTGACCGACGACCTGCCCGACCGCCGGACCGGTGTCGCGTATCCTTATCCTCGACGGGTCCGTATGGCCGGGTATGGGATTATCCGTCGAGACGCCGGCCCCGCCGGAACTGGAGTTCGTCGACCCGAACGAGTACGATGACGCCTCCGTCGCCGCCGACGCCGACTACCGCCGCGAGGAACTCGAGGCCTTCCTCCACGAGGGCGCGTGGGAGCGCTCGTGGAACGAGTGGGCCGAACACACCGACCTGACGGTCGAGGAGTTCGAGATCGCCCGCGACCTCGACCTCTTCGCGGAGTTCGACTTCTTCTGGGACGACTTCGCGGACCGCGTCGGCTACCACGCGCCGGGCATCCCCGAGGACTGGAAGGAGCGCCAGTACCACCCCGACCTGCAGTCGTGGGGCACCGTCTCCTCGATAAACGCCTCGCTGACCGAACTCGGGCAGGTGGTCTGTGACGTGCTCAAGGAGGAGTACATCGACTGGGAGGCCGAGTACGAGCCGCCGGAGGACCTCCCGGACTTCTGAACTGGCGCGAGACCGAGAGAGAATCGAGGTGCTGCGACCCGACTGGAGTCGCTACCTGTGCTGGTCGCCGGACTGTTCGTTACTCCCGCGAGACCGAGACGTTCCGGATCTCCCCGTGACACATCGGGTGGTCACAGGACGCTCGTGGGGAGTCGAAGCGTGCGCCACAGCGGACGCACTCGTACTCCGTGGTGGTCGGTGTGTATGGGTCGGTTCGTACCATCGTGGTAGTGTGTAACGAACTCTCACCGTTAAGGGTTATCCTGTAACATAGGTATACTGATGAAGTTCCTTCTAGGTCATTATACACGGTGTTCGAAGAGAAGTGGACGATTGGGCACTTCACCTCTCGGCGGGGCGGCCGTGACGCTCAGTCGAGGCGCGCCGCGAGCAGGAACGTCTCGGGGCGCTCGCTCGCCGTCTCGACGGTGAAGCCGGCGCTCTCGTGGTGGGCGATGGCCTCCTCGAGCGTGAACCGCTCCTCGGTCGGCGGGCCGGACTCGCCGTCGCCGTTACCGGACCAGTCGACCGTGACGAGTCGGCCGTCCGGGCCGAGGACCCGGGCCAGCTCGGCGAGGGCCGCGTCGTCGGCGTACTCGTGGTACGTCATCGTCGAGAAGGCGGCGTCGAGTTCACCGTCGGCGAAGGGGAGGTCGCCGATGCTGGCGGTCACGAGTTCGACGCCCTCGGGGAGGCCCTTCTCGCGGTAGACGTCGTGCATCTCGCTCTGGACGTCGACGCCGTAGGTCTTCGCCGCGAAGGGCGCCACGTCGTCGGTGTAGAACCCTGTCCCGCTCCCGAGGTCGGCGACCGTCTCGTCGCCAGAGAGCGAGAGCGACGCGACCAGTTCCTCGCGCGAGCAGTAGCGATACCGCGACTCGTCCTCCAGTTTGTCGGCGCGGTCGACCGGGAACGTGTGGAATCCCATGGCGGGAGTTCGCGGGGTGGCAGAAAGAACCTCCCGGTCGCGGATGCGCGCGCTGCCCCCACCACCGTCGCAAGTGAAGCCGGCAGGCCGGTCCGGGCGGACTCCGACGCCTCTTTCTCGCGAGCGCGCCATCGTGACCCATGACCGACCACGCCTTCCTCACCGACGGCCGGGTGTCGCTCCGGCCCATCGAACCAGACGACCTGCCCGCGCTCCGGGCGGGCTGGAACGACCCCGCCGTGTGGCGGATGCTCGACACGGTCGAACCGCAGTCGCCGGGGTCCTTCGAGCGCATGGTCGAGGGCTGGCAGGACGACGACCGGCACGTCCCCTTCGCCATCGACGCCGACGGGCTGGTCGGGCTCCTGCAGGTCAAGCGCATCCACTGGCAGTCGCGCATCTGCACGTTCTCCTACTTCGTGCTGCCCGACGCGACGGGTGACGGGTACGCCACCGCCGCGGTCGAACTCGGCCTCGAGTACGCGTTCGACTCGCTGGGGCTGCACCGGGTGCAGGCGAAGACCATCGCGCTCAACGAGGGGTCACAGCGCGTGCTGGAGAAGGCCGGGTTCACCCACGAGGGGACCGCCCGCAGGCAGGCGTACGTCGACGGGAGCTACCACGACCTGCTGAGCTGGGGACTGCTGGACGAGGAGTGGCGAGAACGGCGAGAAGGATAGAAGGGCCGGCGACTACCGGAACTCGGGTGCGACCTCGCTCCCGAGCCGCTGGATGCACTCCTTCATCGTCTCGGTGCCGATGCCGGGGTGGTAGGTGCGGAAGATGACGTGGATGTCGTCACCCAGCGCGTCGCGGTAGCGTTCGAGGTGCTCGGTGACCTGCTCGGGCGTCCCGTAGATGGCCTGCTTCTTCAGTTCCTCCTTGCGGTCCTCGGGGAGCTCGTCGACCGACTCGCCGGAGAACAGTTCGGCGTACCGGCGCTGGATGTAGAAGTAGCCGGGCTTCATCGTCTCCCAGGCCTCCTCCTCGGAGTCGGCGACGAAGCCGTGCTTGATGACGTAGACCTCGAAGTCGCCCTCTACGTCCTCCTCCTCGCGGACGTTCCGGATGTCCTCGACGCGCTTCTTCAGCCCGCCGATGGAGAGCTTCGAGGGGGCACACCACGCGTCGGCCTCGCGGGCGGCCCGGCGGACCGCCGGCTTCGCCGCGCCCCCGAGCATCACGGGGACGTCGTTGTCGACCGGTTTCGGCGTGACGTTCACGCTCGGGTCGATGTCGTGGAACTCCGCGTCGTAGTCGAGCGGTCCCTCGGACCACGCGGCGCGCAGGAGCTTCACCTGGTCGGCGAGCCGGTCGGCGCGCTCCTCGATGGGGACGCCGAACGCCTCGAACTCGCTCGGGTTCGAACCGATGGCCAGCCCGAGGGTGAGACGGTCGTGGGAGATGTGGTCGACGGTCGCCGCGTCCTCGGCGAGGCGGACCCCGTCGTACAGCGGGGCGAGCGCGATGCAGGTGCCCAGCTCGACGTTCTCGGTCTGGGCCGCGAGCGCGGACAGGGAGGGCATCGTCCCCGGGAGGTACTCGTCCTCGGTGAAGTGGTGCTCGGAGACCCACATGCTGTCGAGGCCGGCCTCGTCGATGGTCCGGCCGAGTTCGAGCATCTCGTCGTAGATCTCGGTCGTGCTCCGGTCGTCGTCCGGGCGCCGCTGACAGGTGAACAGTCCCGTGCCGAGTTTCATGGTCGTAATTGTTGCCGGGAGTGGTGAAAGTCGTTCCCCCATCGGCATGGAAGCGTACGTTTCGATGCCACGTCCCGGCCGACTCCACACCGCGACATCACATCCGAGAAACCGGTACACAGGAACTACTTCATGCACCCTGACCTACGTGGTGGCATGAACGACTTCGAGCGACGAGCGCGTGCGTGTCAGGACCGTCTCGAATCGGTCGACGCGGCCGCCGCCGTACTGTTCCCCAGTCCGAACCTGTACTACGCGAGCGGGTTCCACGAGGAACCGGCCGAGCGCCACCTGTTCCTGTTCGTCCCCGCGACCGGCGACCCGGTCTTCCTCGTCCCGGAGCTGTACGCCTCCCAGATCCGCGACGAGTCGTGGGTCACAGATGTCAGAACGTGGGGCGACGGCGACGACCCCGTCGCGGCGGTCGAGACCGTCGCCGAGGAACTCGACCTCTGGGGCCGGCACCTCCTCGTCGACGACACGATGTGGGCGCTGTTCACGCAGGACCTCGAGGCCGCCCTGCCCGAGGCGACCTTCGGGCTGGCCAGCGAGGTGTTCGACGACCTGCGCCTGCGCAAGGACGAGACCGAACTCGACGCCCTCCGGCGGGCCGCCGAGGTGGCCGACCAGGCGAGCGAGGAGGTCCGCAAGCTCGGGAGCGCGGCCATCGGGCTGACCGAGCGCGAACTCGCCGAGGAGGTCGAGTCGACCCTCGCGGGCATGGGTGGCGACGGCCTCGCGTTCGACGTCATCGCCGGCTCGGGGCCGAACGGCGCGAAACCCCACCACAGCCACGGCGACCGCGAGATTCAGCGCGGGGACCCCGTCGTGCTGGACTTCGGGGCGTACGTCGACCACTACCCCGGCGACCAGACCCGGACCGTCGTCTTCGCGGGCGACCCCCCGGACCGGTTCGAGGCGGTCCACGCCATCGTCCGCGACGCACTGGAGGCGGGCGTGGCGGCGGTCGAACCGGGCGTCGAGGCACAGGCGGTCGACCGCGCCGCCCGCGAGGTCATCGAGGAGGCGGGCTACGGCGAGCAGTTCATCCACCGGACCGGCCACGGCGTCGGCCTCGACGTGCACGAACCGCCCTACATCGTCGAGGGGAACGACCTCGAACTCGAACCGGGGATGGTGTTCTCGGTCGAGCCCGGCATCTACCTCGACGGCGAGTTCGGCGTCCGCATCGAGGACCTCATCGTCGTCACCGCGGACGGCTGCGAGCGACTCAACCAGTCGCCGCGGACGTGGGAACCGCTCTGACGGCTGGACGGGGCATCTCGCGCGGCGGCGACTTCAATGGCAGTATGAATATGAAAGTATGTGAACTGTTGGCAACATACTCTTGAGGTTTCGGCACAGTCCCCACTACAATGTCAGGGACAGTGGGGCCGAACGACGAGGGGACGTTCCAGGGCACGCGGCTGACGCTCGACCTGTGGCACCCGAACTGCTGGGCGTGTGAATCGACCGACGAGGTGGCGGGTGGGGTCATCGCCCACGCCATCTACGACGGGCCGGACGGCACCGTCGACCAGACCGTCAGGGGGCTGTTCACCGCCTACGGCGAGACCACCGGCGAGGTCGAGGAACTGCTCGCGACCATCGAGGCGTCCCGGCTCACGGGCGAGGTCCACGAACTCCAGGAGCGCTTCGACTACGCCGGCCAGTCGACGACACCCGGGAACGTCGCCCGCGAGTTCTTCCTCGACTACCACCCCCGGGACATGGTGTGCCCGACGCTGCTCAAGCACGGGTTCGTCCACAACGCCCCCTGCCGCATCGAGGGCGGGCGCGAGTTCTGGCAGGTCGTCTTCTCCGGCACCAGAGACCAGGTCGAACCCGAACTCGACGCGGTCCGCGACGAGGCCGGCGCCGACATCGAGGTCGCGAGCATCACCTCGTTCGACACGCCCCTGAACGAGAAGCGCTGGCGGATGGACTCGCTGACGGACACCCAGCGCGAGGTGTTCGAGCACGCCCGCGAACGCGGCTACTACCAGTGGCCCCGCGGCGTCTCGACCCGCGAACTCGCCGCCGAACTCGACGTCTCGAAGACGACGCTGCTGGAGCACCTCCGGAAGGCGGAGTCGAAGCTTCTGGACCCGGACTCGAACTGAGCGGGTCTCCGAAAGAGGTGGTTCTCTGATAGTCTGACGAGGTCGTGCTGAATGTAGAGCACATATCGGTCGGTTCACTCGCCTTCGATGCCTCTCATCGGCGTTCCGAAACGTGTACGGCAATGGATATTGTGAGTTACCCGATAGCATTCACCAACATTTTTGACAGGCTGATACCAGCCATTCCACATGCTCAGAGAGTGGACTCGCACCCACCAGCTCAGGGCATTCGTTCTCATCGCCTTCGGCTGGACCTGGACGTGGGACGCACTCTACTACATCTTCAACTGGGGGGAGGTACTACCCGTCACTCTGGGACGGCAATGGGGCGTTCCGATTGCTGCGCTCGTAGTCGTCTGGGTCAGCGATGTCCCGGTTGGGGATTGGCTCGGACGCGTACTCGACTGGCGACTCCATCCGACTCTATTTGGCATCGCGCTCTTCATCCCGTTGTTCATCACGAACGTCCAGTCCGTGGTCGGCGCACTCGGTGGAGGATCGCTGTCGTATTCACCGCCGGGGAGCCTGCCTATCATCGTGCTGTTCGTTCTTGCGCAGATGCTCCTGTTCGGCGGTGTCGAGGAGATCGGCTGGCGTGGATTCCTCCAGCCACGCGTTCAGGAATCGATGTCCGTATTGACCGCCGGGCTCAGTATCGGCGTCCTCTGGTGGGTCTGGCATCTCCCGCTGTTCATCGGCCATGAACAGTACCGCCTCGAACCGGTCTTCTTCGTCCAGTATACCCTGTTCGTCATCGGTGCATCCATCGTGTTCGGGGCATTCGTGAACGTAACCGACGGGAGCGTACTCCCGCTGATGCTGATGCATGGAACCGTGAACCTGGGTCCGGTTCTCGCCGGATCTGGTGGCCTGCTGGACGGTACAGGGATCATCTCCATCGTCCTCGGGGCAGGGCTGTGGTGGCTGATAGTCTTGGCCCTTGTACTCCAGCACGGGCGGAAGATGGTGTCGAAAACCGCCGTTACATCGGGATGAAGAGACAGGGTTCGTTCAGAACAGCGTAGGGCGATCATCGGTCCCATCTGGTGGCTGTCGCGGACAGCATCTACTGAACACATCCCCTCTATCTCGCACGGAACTGCTGACAGAGTTCGAGTAGCTCCGTTCGCTCGTGCTGCAGACAGAACACGACCTTCGACAGGGGAAGAGCTACTGCGGCCCGTCGGAAGAACGGGGAGGACCGCGGACTCACCGGTTTCGCTCGACGACTCGCTCGGGCGTGTCGCTGGTGAAGACCGCTTCGAGCGCGTCCTCGAGCTCGGCGTCGGTGAGTCGGCCCTCGGCGTACTGGGTCTTCAGCTCCTCTATCGCCTCCTCCTCGCTCATCGCAGCGCCCTCCTTCCGGCTGGTATCGGAGCGTTCCTTCGCGGCGTCGATCTTCCGCTGGACGCGGGCGGGGATATCGGTCCGGAGGTAGACGAAGCCGGAGACGGCGAGCATCGTCACGAAGAGTCCCAGGACCGCGAGCGTGACGAGGACGGCGACGGGACCGACCGCGAACACCAGGAACAAAAGCGTCGCCAGCACCAGCAGGACCGTGACGACCGCGGCGGCGGCAGCCCCGAGTGCGAGCACGACCAGCAGCGGGTTCTCGACGAGGTCCTCGAGGAACTCCGCCGGGTCCGTGAGTTCCTCCACGATGTCTTCGATGTCGTCGACGGCGTCGACGAGATCTTCGAGGTCGACCATACAGTCTATTGGCGAGTCGAGATGTTCGCGGTTTCGGTCGTGGAAGGCCGCGGATTTCGCCCAAGAGAACCAGTTCTGTGCGTTCCTACCCGGTCAGCACGGCCCGCAGCGCGAACAGGGCGTTCGACTTGCGCTCGCGGACCCGGCGGTAGAAGTACTGGAACCACTTGTCGCCGTAGGGGACGTACTGCCAGACCTCGACGTCGTCGCTGGCGAGGTCGAACTGCGCGCTCTCGCGCACGCCCATGAGCATCTGCACCTCGTAGGGGGTGCCGTACTCGGCGTGGAGGTCGCGCGCGAACGAGATCATCTCTGGGTCGTGGCTGCCGACGGCGACGCCGTCGTCGAACTCCCGGAACATGTACTCCAGCAGGTCGCGGTACTGCTCGTCCACGCGGGCCTTCTTCTTGTACGCGACCGACTTCGGTTCGTCGTAGGCGCCCTTCACGAGGCGGACCTTCCCCGGGACCTCGGCGAGGCGTTCGAGGTCCTCGGGCGTGCGCTTGAGGTTCGCCTGCACGCAGACGCCGACGTTCCCGTCGGTCGCGTGCCCGAGTTCCTCGACCGCGTCCAGCGTCGCGTCCGTGGTCGTGTGGTCCTCCATGTCGACCCAGACGAACACGTCGTGCTCGGCGCCGGCCATCGCGATGCGTTCTAAGTTCTCCGCGAACACGTCGTCGCCGAGGTCGAGCCCGATCTGGGACGGCTTGACGGAGACGCACGCCGTCGCCGGACTGGTTGCGATGTCGGCGACCAGCTCGACGTATTCGTCGGCGTCCGCGTCCGCGGGCGGGCGCTCCTCGTAGTGCTCGCCGAGCAGGTTCAGGATGCAGCCCACGTCACGCGTCGAGGTCTGTTCGGCGTGCTCGATGGCGGCGGCGGGTGTCTCGCCCGCGACGAAGTTCGATGCGATAGGCGGTATCATACCACGACACTCGGGGAACTACCCCCCTAAATCACCACCCGACCATACGTTTCAGCAGAACGTTCACGAACGAAAATGAGTCCCGACCATGGTCGGGACCCACCTTAACCATCGCCTCGTGGTACCGTGGGACAGTTCGTCATGCAATCAGATACGAATCGCAGATTGTCACGCAGAGAGATACTGATGGGAACAGGCGTCTCGATAGCCGCGCTCAGCGCCGGCTGTTTCGAGAGCAGTGGTGGGGACACCGAGGGCGGTGACGACGGTGGCTCCGGCGGCGATGGCGGGGGCGGTGGTGGCGGCGGTGGCGGCGACGACGGCGGCTCCGGCGGCGACGGCGGGATGAGCACCTACACCATCGGGATGGTGGACTCGCTCACCGGCTCGCTGGCACCCTATGGCAAGCGCAACAAGCGCGGCAAGGAGCTCGCCCTCTCGAAGATCAACGAGGTCGGCGTCGGCCCGAACGGCGAGGGCACGCTCGAGATCTCCGTCGAGGACGACGAGAGTACCAACCAGGCGGGCGTGAACGCGGCCTCGAAACTGGTCAACCAGGACGGCGTCCCGCTGCTGCTGGGCTCCGTCGGCAGTGGCGTCTCCATCGCCATCTACGACAGCGTCGTGAAGGGCAACGACGTGGTCCAGATCAGCCAGAACTCCACGAGTCCGGAGCTCACGACCCGCAAGGGCCTCAACCGCATGAGTCCGAGTGGGGCCGCGAAGGGCAAGGCGCTCGCGCAGTTCGTCGCCGACGAGGGCCACGACACGGTCGCCGTGACGTGGATCAACAACGACTACGGGCAGGGCCTCCAGGGCGTCTTCGCCGACGAGTTCTCCGGCACCGTGGCGTACAACGAACCGCACGACCAGGGCCAGTCCACCTACAGCAGCCTGCTGGCGGAGATGGCCGGCACGGACGCCAGCGCGTGGCTCTTCCTCACCTACGCGAACGAGTTCACGGTCATGGCCAACAACGCGTTCGACCAGGGCTACAACGAGCAGGTCGACTACTTCGGTGCGGAGTCGACCGTCGCCGACGAGATCCTCGCGAACACGCCCGAGGGCAGCCTCGACGGCATGATGGGCATCACCGAGAGCGCCCCGGCGTCCCAGGACAACTACCAGACCTTCGTCTCGGACTTCGAGAGCGAGTTCGACGCGTCCCCGACCGTCTGGTCCGCGTACGCCTACGACGCCGTGACGGTCGCGGCCATCGCGGTCACCGCGGCGGACGACTTCACCGGCTCGGGCATCGAGTCGGTCGTCCGCGACGTGACCCGCCCCGACGGTGAGGAGGTGTTCACCTTCGAGGAGGCTGCAGCCATCCTCCAGGACGGCGGCAGCCCGAGCGACATCAACTACCAGGGCGTCAGTGGCCCGGTCGACCTCGACGAGAACGGCGACCCGCCGGGGTTCTACCAGGTCTACAGCGTCGCGAACCACGAGTACGACTTCGGCGACTACATCACGAGCTAAGATGACACGGGACTCGGCTTCGTGCTCGACTACGCCTGTACGGGGGTCGGTAGCGTGAGCCTCGTCCTGCAGGTGAGCGTCAACCCGCTCCAGTACGTCGTCAACGGCGTGGTGTACAGCAGCATCATCGTGCTCGCGGCCATCGGCCTCTCGCTGGTCTACAGCATCGCCGACTTCGCGAACTTCGCCCACGGCGACACGATGACCGTCGGCGCGTTCGGCGCGCTGGCGACCGCGGGCGTCCTCAAGCCGATGCTCGGCAGCGCCGGCATCTTCGGGCTACCGGCGTGGTTCTTCGCGGCGCTGCTCGTCGGCATGGCGCTGGCGGCGGTCGTCGCGATCGCGACGGACCGCATCATCTACGAGCCGCTGAAGAACACCGACGCGGGCTCCATCGAGTTGCTCATCACGAGCATCGGGGTCGCGCTGTCCTATCGGGCGCTGGTCTACCTGAGTCCGTTAGAGACCGGCGGTACCCGCTACGGCGTGACCCGGACCGGGCCGATTCCGGCGATCCAGGACGCGCTTTCCGTCTCGGTGACGCCGCGGAAGATCGCCATCGTGTTCATCGCGTTCGTGCTCGTCGTCGGCCTGCACCTGCTGCTCCAGTACACGACGCTGGGCCGGAAGATGCGTGCGACCGCGGACAACCCCTCGCTGGCCCGGGTGAGCGGCATCCGGACCCGCGAGGTGACCCTCGCGATGTGGGTCATCGGCGCGGCGCTCGCGGCGGCCGGCGGCGTCTTCCTCGGCCTGGAGACGCTCGTCCGCCCGCGCATGGGCTTCGACATCCTGCTGGTCGTCTTCGCCGCGGTCATCCTCGGCGGAATCGGCAGCGTCTACGGCGCGATGCTCGGTGGATTCGTCATCGGGATGGTCCACGAGCTGACGCCGCTCATCTTCGACACCTTCGGCATCCCGCTCAGCATCGACTACGCGCCCGCGGTGGCGTTCCTGCTGATGGTCGCCATCCTGCTGGCCAGACCCAGCGGTATCATGGGTGATGCGGCATGAGCGTCGTCGATTCGATGCGCGAGTCCGTCGAGGAGGACGGCCTCGCCGTCACGGTGGTCGCGATCGCTGCTGCACTCGTGCTCATGCTGCTCGCGGCCGGGGTGCTCAAGCTCCCCTACGTGTTGCGGACCATGGCGTTCGGCGGCTCGTGGGTCCTGCTCACGATGGGGCTGAACGTCCAGTGGGGCTACGCCGGCCTCATCAACTTCAGCGTCGCCGCGTTCTGGGGCATCGGCGCGTACTCGACGGCGTTGCTCACGTCGCCGAACTCACCGCTCCAGCTGGGGCTGCACCCGGTCTTCGGGTTCCTCACCGCCATCGTGGTGAGCGCGCTCATCGCGATACTCATCGGCATCCCGACGCTCAAACTGCGCGAGGACTACCTCGCCATCGCGAGCCTCGGGCTGGCGGAGGTCATCCGCCTCGTCATCCGGAACGAGCGCGACTGGACGGCCGGCAGCTCCGGCATCAGTGGCATCCCGACCCTGTTCGAAGGGCTGCCCCTGACCCAGGAGGCGACCAACCTGGCCATCGTCGTGGTGCTCATCGGGGCCGTCTACCTGCTGTTGCGTCGGATGCAGCGCTCGCCGTGGGGTCGTGTCCTCCGGACCATCCGGTCCGACGAGGACCTCGCGAAGGCCCTCGGCAAGAACACGTTCAGCCTCAAGATGCAGGCGTTCGTGTTCGGGAGCATCATCATGGCCATCGCGGGGGCGTTCTACGTCCACGTGAACCTCTACATCGACCCCTCCGACCTCGTGCCCCTGACCACGTTCTACATCTGGGTCGCGGTCATCCTGGGCGGGACCGGGAGCAACCGCGGGGCCATCCTGGGTGGCATGACCCTCATCGCCATCCTGGAGGGGACGCGCTTCATCGGCGACGTCTCCCTGTTCGCCGGGCTCGACCTCGCGTCGATGCGCCTGCTGTTCATCGGTCTGCTCATCATCACGGTCGTCCGGTTCAAGCCGGCCGGCCTGCTGCCGCCGCGGTCGGAGCTCATCTGGCCCGGCGCCCGGCGCTCCAGCGAGGGTGAGAACCAGTGAGCCTGAACGAACTCGACTACTCCGGCGCGGTGCTGAACAAGGACGACCCGGTCCTCCGGACCGAGGGTCTGAAGAAGTCCTTCGGCGGCCTCACGGCGACCGACGACGTGACCCTGGAGGTCGAACGTGGCTCCATCACGGGGCTCATCGGCCCGAACGGCGCCGGCAAGTCGACGCTGTTCAACCTCGTCTCGGGGTTCTACGACCTCGACGACGGGCGGGTGTTCGTCAACGACCACGAGGTCACCGACGACCCGCCCTACGAGGTGTCGCGGGCCGGGCTCGTCCGGACGTTCCAGACGCCCCGGCGACTGGAGGGCATGACGGTGCGCGAGGCGATGCTGGTCGGGCCGCGCCCGCAGGCGGGTGAATCGGTCGTCTCGCTGTTCACCTCGCCCGGTTCGGTCACCGAGGAGGAGTCGGCCAACATCGACCAGGCCATCGACCTGCTCGAACGCTTCGAGATCGACCACCTCATCGACCAGCCGTCGACCGAACTCTCGGGCGGCCAGCTGAAACTGGTCGAGCTGGCGCGTGCCATCACGACCGACCCGGACGTACTGTTGCTCGACGAGCCGGTCGCCGGCGTCAACCCGACGCTGGCGAACGACATCAAGCGCTTCGTCAGGGAACTCAACGAGGAGGGCCAGACGTTCTGCATCATCGAGCACGACATGCCGTTCATCATGGACCTCGCGGACCCCATCATCGTCCTCGACCAGGGCCGGGTCCTCATGGAGGGCACCCCCGACGAGGTCCGGAACGACCCACGTGTCATCGAGGCGTACCTCGGAGGTGGCGAATGAGCGCCCAGCGCGCACTCGACGTGCAGGGCGTCGACTCGGGCTACGGCGAGGCACAGGTCCTCTACGACCTCTCGCTGCACGTCGACGCCGACGAGATCGTCTGCATCATCGGCCCGAACGGGGCCGGCAAGTCGACCGTCCTCAAGACCGTCTTCGGCCTGCTCGACCCCTGGGCCGGCCAGATAACGGTCGGTGACACCGACATCACCCACACCGCACCCGAGGACCTCGTCCGCAAGGGCGTCGGCTACGTCCCGCAGGTCGAGAACGTCTTCGGGTCGCTCACCATCGACGAGAACCTGCGGATGGGTGGCGTCGCCAAGGAGAGCGGGCTGGAGTCGACCATCGACGGCCTCTACGACCGCTTCCCCGTACTGGAGGAGAAGCGCGAGGCGAAGGCGCGGACGCTCTCGGGCGGCCAGCGACAGGTGCTGGCGCTCGCCCGGGCGCTCGTCATGGAGCCGGACGTGCTCCTCATCGACGAGCCGAGCGCCGGCCTCGCGCCGAACATCGTCCAGGACGTCTTCCAGAACGTGAAGAAGGTCAACGAACTCGGGACGGCAATCCTGATGGTCGAACAGAACGCCAAGGAGGGGCTCGGCATCTCCGACCGCGGCTACGTCCTCGACCAGGGGTCGGTCGAGTTCGAGGACCGCGCCGGCGACCTGCTCGACAACCCCGAAGTGTCCAGACTCTACCTCGGTGGGTGAGGTGTTCCGGGGCGTTCGCGGACTCGCGTTCGCGCTCGCTCCCCTCACCGCCGCCGCCCTCTGGGGCGGGATGTTCGTCGTCAGCGAGTGGAGCTTCGCCAGCATCCCGCCGGTGACGCTCGCGTTCCTGCGGGTCGCCCTCGGCGCCGCGGTGCTGTTGCCCGTGGTGTGGTACGACGGCCAGCGCCTGCCGCGCTCGGAGTGGCGGCGCGTGGCCGCCCTCGCGGGCTGGGTGGCGCTGACGCTCGTGACGCAGTTCGTCGGGACCGACCTGACGAACGCCAGCCAGGGGTCGCTCGTCACCATCCTGACGCCGGTCGCGACCGTCGCCCTGGGCGCGCTCGTCCTCGGCGAGACCGTCACCCGGCGCCGGGCCGTCGGGGTCGGGCTGGCGGTCCTCGGCACGGTCGTCGTGCTCGCGGGCCAGTACGATTTCACGGCGCTCGCGGGCGGGAGCCTGCTCGGCATCCTCGGCCTCGTCGTCGCCAGCGTCGCCTGGGCGGTGTACACGATCCACGGGACGCCCCTCGTGCGCGAGTACTCCGCGCTGGCGACGACCGCGTACTCGGCGGCCGCCGCGGTGCCAATCATGGCGGTGTTCGCGGCCGCCGAACTCGCCGTGGTCGGCGTGCCCGCCCTGCCGGGGCCGGTCGGGGTCGCGGCCGTCGGCTACCTCGGCGTCGCGGCCACGGCGGCCGCGTGGTACCTCTGGTACCGCGGCGTCGAGTCGGTCGACGCCGGGACCGTCGCGGTGTTCTTCTTCGTCCAGCCGGTCGTCGGGACCGCACTGGGCGTGCTCGTCCTCGACGAGTCGGTCGGGGCCGGCTTCGTCGCCGGGGGCGTCGTGATGGCAGCCGGCATCTGGCTCGTCAGCACCGAACGCGACTGAAATCCTTCTTTCAGCCTGAACAAAGCACTTACCCGGTCGACAGCTACCTGACAGTATGCCCCGCGCTCCGCATTCCTCCACGCGCCGCGCCTTCCTCGCCGGGACCGCCAGCGCCGGCCTCGCCGCCCTCGCGGGCTGTCTCGACGGCTCGCTCGGCGGCGGGACCGGCACCGAGACGACCGTCGCCACGACCCCCGGGACGACCCCGAAGACGGACTCCGGGACCCACCCGACCTCCGCGACCGGGACCAGCTACCCCGACACCGAGGTCGCCTTCCCCGGCGGTCCGAAGTCCCGTCCCGAGCGCCCCGACGAATTGACCCGTGCGACCGCCCGGGAGTTCGTCCACGAACACGAGTACAACTGGGTGTACAACCAGCTCTGGTACAGCGAACACACCGAGGTCGACCTCTCCTGTGAGGTCCACTCGGTCGAGCAGGTCCGCGACGGCTACGAGGTCCTCGTGAGCTGTACCGGCTACTCGAACACCGGCGGCGAGAGCACAGAGAACGGGACCGCGACCCAGGTCCACGCCGACTGGTTCACGCAGTGGTTCGTCTACTACGTCGACGCCGACACCATCGCCCGCCGGCAGGCAACCGAGGACGAGAAGGACGAGGCACAGGGCTGACCCCCGCGGTACCGGGTACGCCCGTGGGCGCGGCCGACCCCGCCTCTGCCCGCCGCGACGGAGAAACAGTCATCCGACATGCCTGCGTTAGCATCTAGCATGGACTACCGGCCCGCAACCGTCGACGACATCGACGCCATCCAGCGAGTCGCCGAGCGCTCGTGGGAACAGGACTACCCGGACATCGTCAGCCGGGAGAGCATCCGCGAGACCGTCCACGAGTGGTACGGCGAGGACCGCCTCCGGACGGACATCGCGGCCGCCGACACGATGGTCCTCGCCGCGGTCGACGAGGACGACGTCGTCGGGTTCGCCCACGGCGTCGTCGCGGACGACACGGGGACGCTGATGCGGGTGTACGTCGACCCCGACCACCGCGGCGAGGGCGTCGGCCGGTCGCTGGTCGAGGTAGCCGTGGACGACTTCGCCACCCGCGGGGTCGACCGCGTCGAGGCGCTGGTGCTCACCGCGAACGACCCCGGCAACGAGTTCTACCAGCGCCTCGGCTTCGAGCACGTCCAACGCGCCACCACGACCATCGGGGGCGAGAGCTACGAGGAGAACATCTACCTCAAACTGGTGTAGTTCAGCGCGACCGCGACGAGGCCGCCGAGGACCACGGCCGCCACGATCGCCTCGACCGTCCCGAGCGTCTGCGACGCCGCGAGGTAGGTGCCGGCCGCGACGACGGCGACCGCGATGTCGGCCCACCCCCGTCCCGTGGCGTCGGTCGTCGTCTCCTCCTGTCCCTCTGGTTCTCCGGTCATGAGCCATCGTTGGCGGCGAACCAGCATATCTCTGAGCCATCGCGGCGACGAGGTTTCAATTCGCCAAACCTTCAGTACGAGCGTCGTGACAGCCGATATCGGTGAAATAACTCTCTGAGCTAGGCGAAGGGCTTCATGTACCCACCCCGTTGCCCCAGGTATGCGAACGAACCGACGAACCCTCCTCCGAACCCTCGGTGCCGCCGCGCTCGCCGGTGCCGCCGGCTGCCTGGCGGACACGAGCAGCGCCCCCGGCGACTCGCCGGACGGAACCGGCAGCGACGACCCGCAGGACCTCTCGTTCGAGACACACAGCTACCGCGCGAACACCCTCGTCGTCGAGGACGGCATCGCCCCGGACGCGACCGGCGACCGCTACGCGACCGTCCTGACCGAGGCGAACGGCGCCGACCAGTTCGTCTCCGGTGCGCTCGACGACGCGACCCGCACCTTCGTCGACGAGACCGACTTCGCGGCCCAGGACCTGCTGGTGGTCCAGACGTACCTCTCCAGCATCTCGACGGAGTTCGGGCTCGACTCGGTCGCCCGCGCCGGCACGGAACTGCGCGTGAGCGCGACCATCGACGAGGCCGACATGGGCGCACAGGCCGTCACCTACGAGACGGTGCTGGCCCGGGTCGAGTCCGGCGAGCGCGCGCCCGAGACGGTGTCCCTCGGCGTCGGTGGCGGCTCGCCGGAGACCTACGCGGTCGAGGCCCCGACGTCGGTCGACCACGAGGCCGTCCACGCCCGCCACACCGGCGCCCTCTACGACGACGGCCTCACCGTCTCCGGGGGACAGGGCCCCCACCTCCGGGTGCGGACGCTCACCTCGGCCGACGCCTTCTCGCTCGACGGTCAGAGCGACGTGGCCGCCTTCGTCGAGGGGACCGACTTCGCCTCGCAGGCCATCGTCGCCCTGGAGAAGCAGGTCCCGAACGCCTGCGAGTCGCTGGCCGCGACGACGGTCGAGCAGGGCCGGCGCCTCCGGGTGCACGCGGCGGTCGAGGAGAAAGAGTCGATGTGTACCCAGCAGGTCCAGATATCGTCGCTGCTGGTCCGTGTGCCGGCAGAATCGTTGAACGGTCGCACGGTCGCCGGTGTCGTCACCGGGACCGACGGGAGCGAGCGCGCCGTGCTGGCGCGACAGTAAACTGCTTCTCGGGGGGAGTCAGGACATGTGCGCCGTCACGTCGGTCGAGGAGATCATGCCGACGTAGTCGTCGTCGACGACCGGGAGGTGCTTGATGCCGTAGGTGGTCATCATCGCGGCGACCTCCTCCATGTAGAGGTCGGGGGCCGCGGTCTCCACGTCGGTCGTCATCACGTCCGACACCTGTAACTGCGTGACGTCCTGCCCGTCGGCGACGGCGTCGAGGACGTCCGTGCTGCTGATGATCGCCCGCGGGTTCGTCGGGACGACGAGTGCGTTGATGTCCTGCTCGCGCATGCGCTGGGTCGCCTCCATCACGGTCGCGTCGGGTGAGATGGTCTCCAGCGGGCTCGACATCACGTCTTCCACGGTCGGTCTGTCGTCGGGACTCATGGACAGTGCATGGCGAGCCACGACCAAGGGAGTTTCCCCCTGACAGGTGCGTCGGCTGGCCGACAGGCTGCCGGCCGCTCAGGCGTCCGGGAGCCGGACTGCGAAGAAGGTCCAGGGCGACTCGTCCTCGTCTTCGTCGTCGTCCGCATCGGCCTCGCCCGCGTCGAGGAGTTCGAGGTCGCCGCCGTCCGCGTGCTCCTGTCGGTCCCACTCGAGTGCGGTCGGCGCCCCCCAGACGTTCTCGACCTCGAACCCCGCGGCGAGCAACTGGTCCCGGGTGACCTCGGCGCCGGCCATGTTCCACTGCATCTCGACGCCGGCGTCGAGCCAGTCCGGGTTCTCGCCGTTCCACGGTTCGGCGGCCTCACAGACCAGTGCCCGGCCACCCGGCCGCAGCACCTTGGCGAACTCGTCGAGGACCGCCTGGTGGTCGGCCTCGGGGACGTGGATGAGCGACCAGTACGCGACCACGGCGTCGAAACTGTCGGCCGCGAAGGGGAGCCTGGTCATGTCGCCCTGCAGGAGCGCGGCGGCCGGGGCGTGCTCCCTCGCCAGTCGTACCTGCTCGGCCGAGATGTCGAGGCCGACCGCCTCCGTCGATTCGGCGAGCCGCCGGAGGACCGGCCGCCCACCACCACAGCCGGCGTCGAGCACCCGGTCCGGGTCGTCGAGCGTGTCGAGGAACGCCTCCAGTATCGCCACGCTGTGGCCCGCCCTGTCGCGCTGTGCGTCGTACGTCGCCGCCAGGTCGTCGTACCCGCGGCGGACGGCGTCCTTCTCGACCATCGGGGAGAGCTACAGGGAGGGGGCTGTTGAAGCTTCGGCCGGTGTGCGACGTCGTGTCGGGGACCCGATGGCTTTCGACACCCACGCCATCGTGCCTGTGTCCCACACAATTTTCCCGGTGTATGCCGTGCGTTAGCGCACCAATGTCACTCTGGCGCGACCCGACCAGGCGGCGGTGGCTCGGGTGGTTCACCCTCGCGACCGCCTTCGTGCTCGTGAACTTCCACCGGGTGTCGACGGGCGTGCTGGCCGACGACCTCACCCAGGTATTCGACACCAGCGCGGCGGAACTGGGGCTGCTTCACGCCTCCTTCTTCTACATCTACGCGCCGATGCAACTCGTCGCGGGGATGCTCGCGGACCAGACCGGGACCCGCCGGGTCGCCACCATCGGCTCGCTCGTCATGGCCGTCGGGGTGTTCGGGTTCGCCGCCAGCGACACCTACCTCGCCGGCTTCGCCAGCCGGGCGCTCATCGGGGTCGGCGCCAGCGTCATCTACATCGCCACGTTGCGCTTCTGTGCGAACTGGTTCGAGACGGGCGAGTTCGCCACCGTCGCCGGGATGACGCTCTCGGCGTCGGCGGTCGGCGGCATCATCGCGACCACGCCGCTGGCCCTGTTCGTCGCCGACTTCGGCTGGCGCACCGCCTTCCTCACCGTCGGTGCGGTCGGCCTCGTCAGCACGCTCGCCATCTTCCTCGTGGTGCGGGACGACCCGGCCGACGCCGGTCTCGACACCATCGAGGGAACCGCCGACCCGCCGGACCTCACCCCGCGCGAGACGGTCGACAACGCGCGGCTCGTCCTCTCCGAGCGCGAGACCTGGGTCCTCGGCGGGATGCTGTTCTTCGTCATCGGGACGAACTTCACCGTCATGGGGCTGTGGGGCATCCCCTACCTCGTGCAGGCCTACGGGCTCTCGGTGTCCGAGGCGTCCGTCTACACCCTGCTCGGGAACGCGGGGCTGGTGGTCGGCTCGCCGGCGATGGGCTGGCTCTCGGACTACCTCGGTCGACGCACCGGCCTCATCGTCGCCGCCGGCGTCGTCTACACCCTCGCCTACGCCCTCATCGCGGCCCTCGAGACCCCGCCCCTCGCTTTCGTCGCGGCCGCCTTCTTCACCGTCATGTTCCTGCTCGGCGGCTTCACCATCGCCTACACCGTCGTCAGGGAACGGTTCCACGGGTCGGTCAGCGGGACGGCGACCGGCGCGGTCAACGCCCTCGGGTTCTTCGGCGGCGCCATCTTCCCGGCCGTCCTCGGCGCGGCACTGGACGCCTACTGGACCGGCGAACTCGTCGCCGGCTCGCGGGTCTACTCCCTGTTCGGCTACCGGGTCGCGTTCGGCATCGCGGCGCTGAACGGCCTCATCGCGCTGGGCTGTGCGGTCTGGCTCCACCGGCGGGAGACGGCCGACGCGACGCCTGAGGGGAGCGAGACGGCCACCGCAGGGTCCCAGTAGTCCGGGGGGCCGGCGCGCCGAGCCACGGTCGGCCGTCCTGCCAGTAGCTTTACATCGTCCGTCAGATACGGTTGAGCCATGCATCGGCGGGAGTTGCTCGCTGCGCTGGGGCTGGTGGGCGCCTCGGGCTGTCTTCGACTCGATTCCGCGAGCACCCGGACAGACCGGACGGCGGCGACCGAATCCGGCCCCGCGAGCACGCAGACGGCGACCGACGTGGAGACGGCGACCGAGACGACCAGGGCCGAGCCCGCCCCGTACCCGACGGGCCTCGACGAGGCGGGACCGAACCTGTTCTTGCTGCCCAGTCACACCCAGGCGCTCAGGCAGACGAGCTTCCGGGTGGCCGAGAGGAAACTCAACCTCTCGCAGACCGAGGTGTACCGGGACCGCGAGTACCGGAGCGAAGGCGGCGCGATACTGGGGTCCTTGCTGGGCCGGGACGGGTCGAGGGTCGACCTCTTCCGCACCGACGAGAACGCCTACTGGCGGGAGGACCTCGGCGGCTCCTACACCTACGGGAACGACAGACACAGGAACGACAAGCGGTACGAGTGGACGCTGTGGAAGCGGGAACTGAACGCCTTCCTGAAGGCCGGGAACTGGGGGGCGCCCGAGGTCGTCCAGACCGGCCCGACCACCATCTGGCGGGTCCAGGCCGACTCGCTGGACGAGGAGGGGGTGGTGGACCCCGGGACGGGCGGCACCATCACGGACGTCGCCTCGGGCGAGCTGACGGTCGACGAGGACGGGGTCATCAGGAGCCTGTCCGCGCGCCTCGCCGAGGACCTGCGAGACGGGGGCGAACAGGTCCTCGAGGTGGAGTACACCGTCGACTCCATCGGGTCCGTCTCCGTCTCGCGGCCGTCCTGGGTGGCGACGGCGAGCGAGCAGGCCCCGAAGCTCTCGGTCGCCGTCACCGACGACGACTCGTTCGTCAGACTCCGGATCGAGTCCGGCGGCGCGATCGCTGCGGGGTCGGTGTTCCAGGTCTACGACCGCGCGAAGGACGGGGGCGTCATCGACTACAGACTCGAGGAGCCACTGGAGCCGGGGACGACGGCGTACCTGTCCCGGGGTGGCGACTCGTTCGCACGTGGGAGCCCACCGTCCGAGGAGCCGACGCAGACGCTCACGAGCAGCTACGACGTCTGGGCACGGCGACGGGGCCTCCACTACTTCAAGACGTACGAGGTAGAGTCGTAGGCGGCTGTTCCGGCCACAGAAACGATGACGACGAACCGGTATCGGCAGCTATCGAGCCGGCCTCAGTAGTCGATGCGGGTGATCTCGTCGACGGGCCACTGGCTCAGCACCTCGACGCCGTTCTCGCGGACGACGACCATCTCCTCGACGCGGACGCCCTGCCGGTCGGCGGGCTCCATCGTCTCGACGGCCATCGTCATGCCCTCCTCGATCTCGATGGGGTGGTCCGGGGAGAGGCCGCGCCAGATGAGCGGGACCTCGTAGAGCTGGAGACCCAGCCCGTGGGCCCAGTGGTTGGTCGTCATCTGCCAGTGGTCGGTCGCGCCGTACCAGTCGGCGTGCTCCCCCTCCATGTCCGGGAAGCCCTGGCAGATCTCGTCGGTGGTCGCGCCCGGCTCGATGCGGTCGAGCACGTCGTAGAGGTTGTCGCGGGCGATCTCGTAGGCGTCCTGCTGGGCCTCGGTGGGTTCGCCCATGGAGAAGGTCCGGTAGTAACAGGAGCGGTAGCCGAGGTAGCCGATGTTGTACATGTCGGCGTAGACGATGTCGCCGGGGCGAATCATCCGGTCGGTGGTGTTGGCCTGGTGCTTCGGCCACGTGTTCGGGCCGGAGGTCAGGTAGCCGCCGCCGACGAACGCGCCGTGGCGCCAGAGTTCCTTCGTCACGTCGCCCCAGACCTCGGACTCGCGCTTGCCGGGGCGGGCGTTCTCGACGACCTGCTGGAAGCCGGCCTCGCAGATGGCCGCGACCTGGCGCAGGCACTCGATCTCGTCCTTCGTCTTGACCTTCCGGGCGTCGTGCATCAGGTCGACACAGTCCTTCGTGCGGACCTCCACGTCGTTGTTCTCGAAGGCGGAGATGAGTCCCTGGTTGCCGACGTCGAGGCCCATCGGCTCCTTGTGGACGCCGTACTCCTCCATCGCCTCGTAGACGAGGTCGGCCATCTTCTGCTTGAGGAAGCCGCGGGCGGAGTCGGACCCGGAGGCCCGCGGGACGTTCCCGAGGCCGGGGCAGGCGTAGCGGATGTCGTGGAGCCACGGGCAGTTGAACCGCTGGTTGCTGGCGTGGTCGGCGGTGTCCCAGTGGACGATGTCGCCCTCCTCGGTCAGGAGGGTGTAGTGGTCGGCGCCGGACCCGCCGGTCATGGCGAGGCCGGTGACGTACCGGATGTTCGGGTCCGACACCAGCAGCATCGAGCCCATCTCGGAGTCCTCGAGGCGGGCGAGCGCCTTCGCGTAGCGCTCCTCGCGCAGTCGCTTCACGTCGATGCGCTCCTCCCAGTCGACCGCCTGGGTACCCCGCGTCCCTTCCATGAAGGTGCGTTCGTACATAGAGGGCACTACCGGGGAAGTCCATATCAAACTACGGTGATAGACTCCCACACGGAACCGAGTTATCGGAGTACTCACCAAAGGCTTATGATACGATTGGGAGTAGCCTAGACCGGTATGAAACGAGTGCTCTCCAGCGTGGGAATCGGTTCCGCCAACGTCGACACCATCCTCCCGAAGACGTCGCTCGAACCCGGCGAGACGGTCGAGGCGACCGTCGAGATCGAGGGTGGGTCGGCCGAACAGGAGATCGAACACATGTACTTCGCCCTGATGACGCGGTACCGCACCGAGGACGGCTACTCGCAGGCCGTCATCGACAAGTTCCGCGTCGGTGATAACTTCACCATCGATGAGGGCGAGCACCGCGAGGAGACCGTCGAGGTCACGGTCCCCTACGGGACACCCCTGACGATGGGCAACGTGAAGGTGTGGCTGAAGACCGGCCTCGACATCGACTGGGCGGTCGACCCCAAGGACACCGACCACATCGAGGTCCGCCCCGACGAGCGCATGCAGGCGCTGTTCGACGCGGTCGAGGACCTCGGGTTCAGTTTCTACAGCGCCGAGGTCGAGAAGGCGCCGTTCGGCCGCAGCCAGCCCTACGCCCAGGAGTTCGAGTTCAAGCCCCGCGGCGGCGAGTTCCGCGGCAAGCTCGACGAACTGGAGGTCATCTGCGCACCCACCCGGGAGTCCGTGACGGTGTACCTCGAGATCGACCGTCGCGGCGGCGTCCTCTCCGAGTGGGCCGACACCGACGAGTCGAAGGCGAGTTTCACCTTCTCCGAGCCCGACCGCGACGCCATCCGCGACGAACTCGAGAGCATCGTCCGCCGGCACGCCTGAGCAGGGCCGACCCGGTCGCGAACCGTCACGACCTGTCCCGCGTCACCTCCCCCGCCCGACCCCCCGTTCCTATCACCCGACCGAACCGTTAACTACCCGCCAGTGCATCTTCCGCCCAATGCGACGCGTACTCTCCAGCGTGGGCATCGGTGCGGCCACGGTCGACACCGTCCTGCCCCGGAACAAGGTGACGCCCGGGACGGAACTGACGCTCACCGTCGAGGTCGACGGGGGCGACGCCGACCAGCAGGTCGACGGCATCTCCTTCGCGTTCGTCACGCGCTACTGGGCCGGGACCAGTCACGCCACGGCGGTCATCGACTCGACCACCGCCGCCGAGGACTTCACCATCGCGGCCGGGTCGCACCGGACAATCGAGGTCGACGTGACGGTCCCCGCGGCGACCCCCGTCACCGTCGGCAGCACGAACGTCTGGCTGAAGACCGGCCTCGACATCGACTGGTCCATCGACCCGACCGACAGGGACTCCATCACGGTCGACCCCGACCCGTACCGGCAGGCCTTCTTCGACGCCGCAGACGCCCTCGGGTACGCCTTCGACGAGGCCGACTGCAAGGAGGCCCACACGGTCGACCCGGCGCGCCCGTTCGTCCAGGAGTTCGACTTCGTGCCGCAATCCGACGAGTACGCCGACTCGGGCGACCTCGAGGCGGTGTTCGTCCCTGACGACGACGGCCTCACCGCGGTCGTGCAGGTCGAACCCGAGGGCGGCATCGAGGACTTCGAGGAGTTCGCCGCGGAGTCGAGCGAGTTCACCATCACCGACCCCGACCCGGACACGGTCGCGGAGACGCTCGACGACGTGCTGGCCGACCACGTCTGAGGACGAGGCGGAGTACCGATACCGGCCGGGCGTGTGACCACCTGAAGGGCTAAGGGTGCCCCGGTCGTGTTGTCCCCCGATGACACACGACACACCGATACGGGTCGACCACGTCGGCATCGCCGTCGAATCGGTGGCCGACGCGGAACCCGTGTTGCGGGCGCTCGGGTGCGAGAAGCTCTCCGACGAGACCGTCGAGGACCGCTTTCGCTGGGTCTACTACCGGCTGGGCGACGCCTCCCGCATCGAACTCATCGAACCCATCGAGGAGGACTCCTTCCTGACGGAGTTCCTCGACCGCGAGGGCGCGGGCCTCCACCACGTCACCCTCGAGGTGGCGGACATCGAGGTCGTCATCGACGGACTCGAAGCCGCCGACGCGGACCTCCGGGTCGTCGACTACGCCGAGTTCGACACCTGGACCGAGGCGTTCGTCTCCCCGGCGAACCCGACCGGGACGCTGTTCCAGCTCATGGAGTACCACGACGACTACCCGGAGGGGCGGCTCCCGCCAGAGGAACTGTTCGTCAACGGCGGGCGCGTCCAGGAGGTGCAGTCATGAGCGAGATTCCCGAGGAGACCCGCGAACACATCGAATCGGACCCGTTCTGCGCGAAGCTCGGCATCGAACTCGTCGACCTCGGTGCGGGGACCGCGGTGACGGAACTGGAGGTGACCGAGGACATGCTGAACTTCCACGGGACCCCCCACGGCGGCGCCGTGTACTCGCTGGCCGACGCGGCCTTTGCCGCCTCGTCGAACTCCCACGGGACCACCGCGGTCGCACTGGAGACCAACATGTCCTACCTCGAGGCGGTCGAGGTCGGCCAGACGCTCCGCGCCGAGGCCGAGGAGACCCACATGGCCGGGCGGACCGCCGAGTACAGCATCGACGTGACCGCCGACGGCGACCGCGTGGCGACCTTCCGCGGCCGGGTGTACCGGTTCGTGGACTGACCAGGAGGACGTGGGGCCCGGGAGCACGTTCTCGGCCCGTGAGAGCCGCCAGCGGCATATATCTCTTCGGCTGACGTATCACTCATCGTGAATACGTTCCTTCGCGCACTGGTCGCCCTCGTCGCCGGCATCCTGGGGTTCGCCCTCGTCACCGTCGCGGTCACCGCCGGTTTCGAGTCAGAGATAGCGTTCTCGCTGCTCATCGGTCTCCCGATGGGCGTCTACGCCGGGACGACGGCCGTCTTCGTGGCCTACGTCGGCCTGTGGTACCGTGACCGGGTCGCCACAGGGGAACCTGGCAGGACCGCAGCCCGCCTCCGATGGTCGGCCGTCGCGAGCGTGGCTGCCTTCGTCCTCTCGACCGCGCTCGGCCTCGCCCTGTACCTCGTCTTCGACGCGAGCATCGGCATCGGGATGCTCGTGCTCGGGGTCCCGGCCGTCGTGCTCGTCGCAGCAATCGTCGGCTACGTCGTGGGCGGAGGCGACTCCGGTGTAGCGCCAGGACAGCGGTCCTCGTCCGGGTGACTCACTTGCGCGGGTCGTCCTCGATACGGCGGTCGTCCACGGGGAACGACTCAGCCACCGCCTCGGCCAGCGCCTGCGTCTCGGCCGCAGCCACGTACACGACCCGTCCGTCGGTGACGACGACGTAGTGCATCGTCGGCCGGTGGTCGGTCCCGGGGACCGTGAGGACCCCGTCGCGCTCGGTCGCGTTCAGGTTGCCGAGCATGTCCCGCCAGGTCCCGGCGAACTCGGTCGCGTCCTCCTCGCTCGCCCACCGGGTGGCCCAGCTGGCCGCGACGCCGTCGGGCCGGTCGAAGGTCCGGAGCGAGTCGTTCCACCAGCCGGTGCTGGCGGTGGCTGCCCGGCGGTAGGGCACGTCGTTCGTCCGGAGCGCGTACCGGACCGCGAGTTCCCCGACGCGGTTCCGGGAGGCGGTCGACCAGTCGTCGGGCGCCGGTGCCGTCACGGCCGGGCCGGGCAGGTCCCACGACTGGTTCGGGTGCATCACCTCGGCGGTCGTATCGGGCGGGTTCGCGACGTGGTCGTTCCGGCGGTCCGCGGGGACCGACTGGAGGTACAGCGCCCCGTAGTACCGGGTCTTGTCGCTGAAGCCGAACGTCCAGTAGCCCCGTGGCTCGGTCCGGTTCCGGGCCGCGAGCGGGTTCCGGCCCGGGAGGTCGTACTGCCGCCAGTACCGGTACGTCGTCAGGGTCGCGTCGCCCTCGGTGAGCATCAGCCGGGCGTAGTACCCGTCGGTCGTGCTCCGGTAGCGCTCGCGCTCGGTGATGCCGTACTGCTCCTGGAGCGTGTGGACGAACTCGTGGACCAGCAACGCCTCGAACGACTCGGAGAACAGCCCTTCGTAGCGTTCCTCGTTCATCACCCCGACCGAGGTCTCGTCGGCGAAGCCCGAGGCGGCCGCACCGAGCAGTGGCACCTCCCTCGAACTGTAGAACTGGAGGACCTTCGCCTGCAACTCGCCGAGGTGCTTCGCGTCGTCGGGGTAGTCGAAGGGGTCGCCGGGTTCCATGGGTTCACCCTCCTGGTCCACGATGGCGACCGCGTGTGCCTCGACCTTGACCTGCTCGCGGGCCGTCACCCCGCGGAGAGTCTCGACCCGCCGGTAGACGGTGTCGACGGCCGGGTCGTGCGAGAAGTTGGTCGCGACGGCCCGTGGCTCGGGTGGCTCCTCGGGCGGTGAGAGGGGTTCGACCGTGGGGACGGCGGTTCGCCGTGCCGGCGTCGGCGGCGTCGTGGCGGTCGCCGGGGCTGTCGTGGTCGGCTGGCGGGACTCGGTCGCGGGTTCGGTGCCGTCGGTGGTCGGCGTCCCGTCGCCGGGCAGCAGCCCCGAACAGCCGGCGAGGAGGACGCAGACGACCAGGAGGACGGGGAGGGCGGGTCGCGTCACGGTCGAACGTCTCGCCGAACCGTGGTACTTCTTCGCAAAGGACAAGTGATTGCTGTAGTCTCCGGGGAGACACGCGAATCGTCGTTCTCAGCGCACGAGAGCCGGCATCGCTCGATATATCCGCGGCTGTCGTAGTATCACTCATGAAGACGATAGTCAGAGCCCTGGTCGCGGTCCTCGCCGCCATCCTCGGGTTCGTCCTCACGACGGTCGGCGTGACAGCCCTGTTGGCACCGCAGATAGAGTTCTCGCTGCTGGTCGGGCTCCCGGTCGGCGTCTACGCCGGCCTGACCGCCCTGTTCGCCACCTTCGTCGGCCTCTGGTACCGCGACCAGACCGCCACGGGCACCCCCACCGAGGGCGTGACCCGCGGGCTCTGGGCCGCCGGGGGCGCAGTCCTCGGGTTCCTCGGTACGGTCGCCTTCGGCCTGGGCCTCTACCTCGGCGCCGGCATGTCGATGGGGCTCACGGTGTTGCTGTTCGGCGTGCCGGCGGTCCTGCTCGTGGCTGGCGTCGTCGGGTTCGTGGCGGCCAGACTCGACCGCGATGGTGACGCCGGACGGCGGTTCTCGTCGGGCTGAGGACGGGACTCCCGCTGTTTCTCACTCCCAGTCGTACCGGTCCGCGACGACCGCCCGCCCCTCGACCCCGAGTTCGTAGTGCTCCCGCAGGTCCGCGAGTGGCGTCCGCGTCGCGTTCGTCCGAAGGTCGTTGTAGTACGAATCTCCGAGTGGTGCCTCCGGGTCGACCACCCGGAGCGTGGCGGACTGGATGTCGAGGTCGCGACGGTCGCCCCCCGCGTCCTCGCCGGCCTCGAGCACGTCGATGAGCCGCTTCGCGAGGTCCTCGTCACGGTCGCCGTCCTCGTAGCACTCGGCCATCGCGTCGAGGACTGCGTCCGAGGCGAGCAGGTTGCCGGCGACGGTGTAGTTCGTGCCACTCCGGTGGCCACGCCAGTCGTTGCACCCCTCGCCGGTGTAGGTGGCCGTCCCGTGGCTGTCGACCCCGTGTATCTGCCGGTTCTCCGGGTCGAGTTCGGGCCCGAGGACGGTCTGGATCACGTCGTCGAGGTAGTAGCCATCGGCGAGCAGGTCGAGAAGCCGCGGGCCGAGTGCCCCCGTGACGTGACCCTGGACGGCCACCGCGCCGTGTCGGGAGACGAACGGCGAGAGGTCTCCGATACCGGGCATCCGCGTCGTCACGGCGACGCCGAACCGGTCGTGGTCGCCGCAGGACTCTCTGACGCAGATGCTGAACGTCACGTACGGGACGCGACGCTACGGCTGTAAGTACGTTCTCCATTAGCTTGCAAGCCAGGGTAAAAAACAGCGATCGGCGAGCGAAGCGAGTGAGGCTCGCGAAGAGGTTACACTTCGCGGTGTCCCCGCGAGCGAAGCAAGCGGGGGCTCGCGAGGAGTTTACTCCTCTCTGTGGTCGAAGACGCGCTTGACCTTGCCGACCTCGGTGCGCTCGATGACGCCCGGGCCGACGACCTCGATCTCGTCGGGCTTGACGTCGAGGACGTCCTTGAGGCGGTTCTCGATCTGTGCCTCGAGTTCGGCGTGGGTGCCCTCGTAGTCCTCGTGGTACTCGACCGTGAGCTCCATGGTGTCGAGGTTGCCCTTCCGGTAGAGGTCGATGCGGTAGTACGGCGCGACGTCCTCCATGTCGAGCATGACCTCCTCGATCTGGCTCGGGTAGACGTTGACCCCGCGGACGATGATGAGGTCGTCGGCGCGGCCGGTGATGTTGTCCATGCGGACCATCGTGCGGCCACACTCGCAGGTGTCGTAGTTGAGCCGGGTCATGTCGCCGGTGCGGTACCGGATCATGGGCAGGGCCTGCTTGGTGAGCGAGGTGATGACGAGTTCACCCTCCTCGCCCTCGCCGACGGGTTCGCCCGTCTCGGGGTCCAGGACCTCCGGGTAGAAGTGGTCCTCCCAGATGTGCAGGCCGTCCTGGGCCTCGGTACACTCGATGGAGACGCCCGGGCCGATGACCTCGGAGAGGCCGTACACGTCGACCGCGCTGACGCCGAGGGCCTCCTCGATCTCCTCGCGCATGGGGTCGGTGAACGGCTCGGCACCGATGACGACCCGCGAGAGGGGCAGTTCGCTGAGGTCGATGCCGCGCTCTTCGGCCTCCTCGGCGAGGTAGAGGCAGTACGACGGGGTGCAACAGAGCACGTCCGATTCGAGGTCCTGCAGCATGTCGAGCTGGCGGGCCGTGTTCCCGCCGCCGGTCGGGATGACCGAGGCGCCGAGTTCCTGGATGCCGTCGTGGAAGCCGAGGCCGCCCGTGAACAGCCCGTAGCCGTAGGCGTTCTGGACCATCATGCCGGGTTCGACGCCGCCCGCCTTCAGCGAGCGCGCCATGGCCTCGCGCCAGACGCCGAGGTCGTCCTCGGTGTAGCCGACGATCTTGGGCTTGCCCGTCGTCCCGGAGGAGGCGTGGATGCGCCGCAGTTCGCTGCGGTCGACCGCGAACAGGTCCATCGGGTAGTTGTCGCGGATGTCCTCCTTCGTGGTGAACGGGAGCTTCGTGATGTCGTCGATGGTCTCGATGTCCTCGGGCGTGATGCCCAGCTCCTCGAACTGCTCGCGGTACCACGGCACGTTCTCGTAGACGTGCTCGACGGTCTCGCGAAGGCGCTTGCTCTGCAGTGCTGTGACCTCTGCTCGTGATGCGGTTTCGATCTCGTTGTAGACCATGTTTTGAACCATCTTTCGTGTCAGTAAATAGCTTCAGGTGGCGACAGGCGCACCCGTCAGATGCTCACCCCGAGGTGCCTGTCGCGCACGGATTCGTTCTCGTCCAGTTCCTCTGGCGTGCCCTCGTAGACGATCTGGCCCTTGTCGAGGATGAACACGCGGTCGGCGAGTTGGCTCGCCACCGCGACGTTCTGCTCGACCAGCAGGACCGAGATGCCCTCCTCGTTCAACTCGGTCACCAGGTCGGCGACGCGTTCGACGATGATGGGCGCGAGCCCCTCCGTCGGTTCGTCGAGCAGGAGCAGGTCCGCGCCGGCGACCATCGCCCGGGCGATGGAGAGCATCTGTTGCTCCCCGCCGGAGAGGTCGGCGCCGCGGCTCTGTTTGCGCTCGCGCAGGTTCTCGAAGGCGTCGAGCTGCCAGATGTCCTCGACGGAGCGCCGGTGGGCGGTGTCGCTGCCGCCGAAGCGGCCCATCCGGAGGTTCTCGGTGACGGTCAGGCCGGGGAAGACCCGGCGCTCCTCCGGGACGAAGCCGATGCCCTTCCGGGCGACGTCCTCCGCGGACGCCTCGGTGATGTCCTCGCCCTGGTACCGGATGGCACCCTTCGACGTCTCGACGACGCCGACGATGCTCCGCAGGGTGGTCGTCTTGCCGACGCCGTTGCGGCCGACCAGCGAGACGACCTCGCCGTCCTCGACGTCCATGGTGACGCCGGAGAGCACCTCCGTCTCCCCGTAGCCGCCGTGGACGTTCTCCAGTTCGAGCAGGCTCATACCACACCACCGCCGAGGTAGGCCTGCTGGACCTCGTCGTTCTCCGCGACCTCTTCTGGTGCGCCGGTCGCGAGCTCTGAGCCGCGGTTCAGGACCGTGATGCGGTCGGATGCGTTCATGACGAGTTCGATGTCGTGTTCGATGAGCAGGACGGTCCTGTCCGAGAGGACGTCCCCGATGAGTTCCATCGTGGCACGGGTCTCGTCGGCGCTCATGCCCGCGGTGGGCTCGTCGAGCATGACGAGGTCCGGGTCGGTCGCGAGCACGAGGCCGATCTCCAGCCGGCGCCGGTCGCCGTAGGCCATCGCCGAGGCGCGCTCGTCCCCGCGGCCGTCGAGGCCGACCCGGGAGAGCACGTCGTCGGTGCGCTCGTTCAGGTCGGGGAACGAGTCCTTGTTGCCGAAGAGGTTCTGGACGGGCGAGCGCTCACCGACGGTCGCCTGTGCGGCGAGTCGGACGTTCTCGCGGACCGAGAGGCCCCCGAAGACGTTGGTGATCTGGAACGAGCGCCCGATGCCCTTCTTCACGCGCTTGTGGGGTGGGAGCCGGGAGACGTCCTCGCCCTGGAAGATGACCGCCCCCTCGCTCGGGTACAGCGCCCCCGAGACGAGGTTGAACAGGGTGGTCTTCCCGGCGCCGTTCGGGCCGATGATGCTCCGGAACTCGCCGGCCTGGACCTCGATGGAGAGGTCGTCCGTGGCAACCAGCTCGCCGAAGCGCCGGGTGAGCTCACGCGTCTCGAGCACGGGGTCGCCGGTGTCGAACGAGTCGGTCGCGTCGTGTGCGGTCGCCATCAGTCACTCACCTCCGTGGGTTCGGCGTCGGGAGAGCCACCTTCCCCGCCGGACATCGCCTGCTGGCGCTGCTTGATGAGCGACGGCACCGAGACGAGGCCGCGCGGGACGAAGATGACGAACAGGACGAAGACGACGCCGAGGACGCCCTGCCAGTAGCCGATACCCTGTTCGAGCAGCAGCTCCTGCAGCGAGATGAACCCGGCCGCCCCTATCATCGGGCCGTACAGGGTCCCCATCCCGCCGAGCAAGGTCATGACGATGACCTCGCCCGAGAGGAGCCAGTCGAGGAACCCGGGCGACGCCCGACCCAGCGTCTGGGTCGCGCGCAGGCCGCCGGCGAGGCCACCGAGGGCCCCGCTGACGACGAACGCCCGGCGCTTGTACGCGGTCGTGTCGTAGCCGAGGAACGACGCGCGCTGTTCGGACTCGCGGATGGACTGCAGGACGCTCCCGAAGGGGGCGTCGATGAGGCGGCGAGCCACGAAGTACGAGACCACGACCAGCACGAGCACGACGTAGTAGTTCAGCATGATGTCGCCGAGCAGGGCGACGTTGCCGAACTCGGGCCCGGACGTGAGTCCGTAGTACAGCTCGCCGGCCCCGATGCCGTCCTCACCCTGCGTGAGCGGCGGGATGGTCGGGACGCCGATGGAGGCGAGGAACGGGTTGATCTCCGCGCGCAGGCCCGGCATCTTCACCGTCAGGCTGGCGAACAGTTCGGCGAACGCCAGCGTGATCATCGAGAAGTAGACGCCGGAGACCCGGATGGACAGGTACCCGACGACCCACGCGATGAGTGCCGCGACGAGGATGCCGACCAGGAGCGCGATCCAGACCGACGGGAGCAGGTACAGCGCGAACAGCACCGTCGCGTACGCGCCGACCCCGTAGAACAGGACGTGGCCCAGCGACACCAGGCCGGTGTAGCCCATCACGAGGTCGAGACTGAGCGCGAACAGCGCCCAGATGAGGATGTCGACGAGGAACGTGTTCACGAAGTACGAGCCCCAGAGGTTCCCGATGCCGAGTGGCGCCAGGAACAGCAAGGCGACGACGCCCCCGCCGAGCAACTTCCGTTGCTGTGGCGTGAGCAGGCCGCCGCCGGCGCCCGTGAGCAGGTCGCCACCGGACTCGCCGGGGTCGTGCCACTCGGGGCTGCCGAACAGGCCCTGCGGGCGGACCAGCAGGACGCCGATCATCAGCAGGAAGACGACGAGCCCCTCGAGGAACGGGAGTTGCCAGCGTACCAGCGTCTGGACGACGCCGACGAGCAGGCCACCCGCGACCGCGCCGCGGAAGCTCCCGAGGCCGCCGAGCACCACGACGATGAACGCCGGGATGATGACGCCGGCACCCATGCCGGGGTCGACCGACTGCCGGCCGGCGAGGATGACCCCGCCGACGGCGGCCAGGAACGCCCCGAACGCGAAGACGAGGGTGTAGTAGCGGTCGATGTCGATGCCGAGGTGACGGACCATGTCGCGGTCCATCGAGCCGGCGCGGACGACGAGCCCGAACCGGGTCTTCTCGAGCACCAGCCACGCGCCGGCCGCGACGACCGACCCGGCGATGATGACGAAGTAGCTGTACAGCTGCTTCTGGAAGCCGAGGATGGTGATGGTCCCCGAGAGCGCGCCGGTGTCGAGCGTCCCGAGGGACTGTGTCCCCCATATCAGCTCGATGGCGTCCACGAAGATGAGCACCAGCCCGAACGTCAACAGGATGTGATACAGCGGGTTGCGCCCGTAGAGCGGCCGGATGGTCAGCCGCTCCATCGCGCCGCCCAGGACCGCCACCGCCAGTGGCGCGACCAGCAGGGCCACCCAGAAGTTGCCGATGCCGGCCGTCGAGAGGGCGACGGCGAGGTACGCGCCCAGGGCCAGCAACTCGCCGTGGGCGAAGTTGATGACGTCCATCACGCCGAAGATGATGGACAGACCCGCGGCGAGGAGGACGTACACCATCCCGACGGTCAGCCCGTTGATGAGCTGGTCGAGGATGGCTGCACCTGAGACCAGTGGTAGCGTCGACATCTTAGAGCGAGCACTCGGTTTCGTCGCAGGGGATCATCGCGTCCTTGCCCTCGACCTTCTTCAGCAACTCGACGTCCGCCATCTCGCCCGACTCCGGTTCGACACACTTGCCCATCCAGGTCGGGTTGAGCGCCTGGTGGTCGCAGGCCCGGAACTGGTTGGTCCCGAGGATGCTGTCCATCTCGAGGCCCTCGAGCGCGTCGATGACGTCGTCGACGTTGGTCGAGCCGGCCTCCTTGACGCCCTCGGCGGTCATCATGATGGACTGGTAGCCGACCCGGGCGAAGTTGTCCGGGACCGCGTCGTACTCGCTCTTGTAGGCGTCGACGAAACTGTTGTTCTTCGGGTTGTCGATGTCCGCGACGTAGCGGACGCCGCCGTAGGTCCCGTACGCCTTCGGGCCGAGTGCGCCGCGGACGACCTGGAAGGTCATCGTCGGCGCCATGATGTCGACGTTCTCCGTGAGGCCGCTGTCGACGGCCTGGCTCACGAACGAGATGAGGTCGCCGCCGGTCATCCCGAGGACCACGACCTCGGCGTCGGAGTTGTCGATCTGTGAGATGTACGAGTCGAAGTTGCTCGCCCCGAGTTCGGACTTGGAGGTGCCGACGACGTTGACGTTCGAGTCGGCCTCCTCCATGCGCATCTGGACGCGGTTCTGGACCGAGGTCCCGTAGGCGTAGTCCGCGATGTGGAACCAGACGTCCGTCCCGAGGTTGTTGACCGTGTACTCGGAGACGGCCTCCGCGATCTGTGCCGTGTTGGTCTCGGCACGGAAGACGTACTCGTTACACCCACTCCCGGTGATGGGCACGGCGGCCCCACCGGGGTTGTAGATTACCTGTTCGTCCTTCGCGAGTTCGTTCAGTGCGAGCGCGACGGAACTGGAGATGGCCCCCATGACGAAGTTGGCGCCGTCCTGTTCGACCGCCCGGCGGGCGGCCTGTACCGACGCGGTGTCCTCCGTCTTCCCGTCCTTGTACACACCCTCGATCTCGAAGTCGAAGTCCTCGGACTCCTGGAGCGTCTTGATGGCCAGCTTCGCACCGTTGCGCTGGCCCGGCGCCAGACCGCTGTATGCGCCGGACATCGGACTGACGACACCGTAGGTCAGTGTGTCGTCGGTCCCGCCTGCGCCGCCGATGTTACCCAGACAGCCGGCGAGGCTCAGTGCACTGCCGCCCGCTGCAAGCTTCAAGAACGCGCGACGAGACCCGATGCTCGTCTCTTTATTCCGACCCGAAACCAGATGGTCATTGTTTCCCCGTGCCATGGATGATTCATTATTAAAAATAGGGTAAAGCCGTTCGCCCCTGCATAGACGGGGTTTATATATGGGCTCGGCGAACACATCAAATGGATGCAAGGCTTGTGTCTTGCGAAAACGCCTAGTAGGTGGTTCTCAGTTGGTGCCCCCGACCGCCCCGACTTATAGCGTATCCGACTGTTGACTGTTGGCGGGGTTGGTCACCAGATGCGAAGACGGGGCGACGATTCGACGCAGCGTTGGCAACGACTGGCGTCCCGAGGACGCCATGGAACCACCAGTTATCACGTTACTCGGTGACGCGGTAATCCTTATCATATCGCGTCCCCTACAGAGACCATCATGACAACCTCGACAGAGTACGAGTGTCTGAGTTGCGGTCTCCGGACCGAAGACCCCGACGAGAACGAATGCCCGAAGTGCGGTGGCGAGCTTCGGAACGTCTCCCTTCCCCGGGAGTAACCAGGGTCGGGATTCTTACTATTCTGCCGCGACGGCGTCCTCGCTCCCCATGTAGACGACGGCGACGAGGGCCAGTCCGAGCACCAGCGCACCGCCACCCACGGCCATCGCCATCCCCTGGCCGCTGACGGAGTTCGCGAGGGTGAGGACGCCCGCGACGACCGCCCCGCCGCCGAGACCGACACCGAAGCGGTCGAGGAAGCCCGCCCTGGCGGGGCCGTCGGCGGGGTCCGTGGTCGCCTCGCGCTCCTCGCGGAGGTCCTCGACGGCGTGCCGGAGGTCGGCGAGGTCCTGCTCCGTCGCGACCGACTCGCGGAGGTCCGCGAACCGGTCCTCGGTGACGACCCGTGATTCGAGCGCGTCGAGCGCCTCGGCGGTCGCCAGCCGGTCTTCGAGGGCGGTCAGCTCCTCCCCGGTGAGCATCGAGTCCCGGACGTCGGCGAGGTCGTCCGCCGTGACCAGTTCCTCGCGCAGGGAATCGAGGTCCTCCCCGGTGACGACATCGGCCTCCAGGTCGTCGAGGCGCGCCGAGAGCGACGAGTGCGAGTCGCGGAGGTCGGTCACCGCGTCGGCGTCGGCGGTGGCGGCCGCGACGTCCTCGAGTCGGGTCGCCAGTTCTGCGAGGTCCTCGGTTGTCACGGGGTCGCCATCATCGAGTTCGGCCTCGACCGCCGCGACTGACTCCTCGAGGGCGTTCAGGTCGGCGCGGAGGCGCGAGACGTCACCGGCGAGGTCGTCCAGGTCGTCCGCGTCCGGGGTCGCGGCCGCCTGCTCCTCGAGACGCTCGCGGACCGACGAGAGGTCGGACTCGAGGTCGGCGACCGCGGCGTCGGTCTCCTCGACCGCGTTCTCGACTGCCGAGACGGTCTCGGCGTCGGGCACGTCCTCCTCGAGCGCGTCGTCGAGGGTCGCCAGCTGGGTGGCGAGCGAGTCGACCTCGTCCCTGACGGCCGCGACCTCTTCCCCGACGCTGTCCACGTCCTCGGTGACGCGCTCCTCCACCGTCTCGACCTCGTCCTCGACGGTCGCGGTGCGTTCCCGGAGTGCGGCGACCGTCTCGGCGTCGGCGCTGCCCGCTTCGAGGTCGGCGAACGACTCCTGCAGGTCCGCGATGGCCATGTCGACCTCCAGCACGTCCGACCGCAGCGCCTGCAGGTCCTCGTCGGTCGCGCCCTCGTCGGCGAGGGTCTCGACCCGCTCGGCCAGCGCCGCGAGGTCCTGCGAGAGCGAGGCGACCTCGTCGGTCTCGGCCGCCGTCTCGGCGAGGCGGTCCAGCCGGTCCCGGGCGTCGGTGAGGTCGGCGCGGACCGCATCGACGCTCTCGTCGACCGATTCGAGGTCGTCGGCCAGCGAGTCGGTGTCCTGCTCCAGTGCGTCGACTGCCGACTCGACCTCGTCGATGCTCGCAGCCTGTGTCTCGCGCTCCGTGGCTGCCTCGTCGGCCCGGGACGTCAGCGACTCCTGGCCGGCCTGCAGCGTCTCCACGTCTGCCCGGACGTCGTCGACCGACGCCGTCACCTCGGCCACGTCGGCCGCGAGGTCGTCGGTGGTGGCGGCGGATGCATCGAGGGCGGCCAGGTCGTCCCGGAGCGAATCGAGGTCCCCGGCCACGGAATCGAGGTCGTCGGTGGTGGCGGCGGATGCATCGAGGGCGGCCAGGTCGTCCCGGAGCGAATCGAGGTCTGCCGCGGCCGTGTCGAGGTCCTCGCGGATGCTGGCGATCTCGTCCTCGCGGTTGCCGAGACGCTCGAACATCTGCTCGATGGCGCGGTTCGAACTCTCGCCTTCGGGGTCGCCACGTGCCGGAGGCGGGGACGTGTCGTTCGTGCCTGCCGCGGCTGTCGCCGTCGTACTGGCACTCGCGGCAGTCAGCGACTGCTGGCTGTCCTCGCCGGCGTCACCGTCTCCGGATTCCTCCTCCTCGCTCGCCGCGATTCCCTCGTCACCGTCGACACCCGACTCTGCGGCGGCGAGGGCTCCCAGCGCCGCGCTGTTCGCGGGGTCATCGGCCAGTCGTACGTCGTCGACCGAGAAGGGAAGCGGGGCCGCGTCGAGTTGCGCGCCGAGGAGCATCTCCATGCCGGGGACGCTCCCGCTACCGGCGACGACGACCGTCGCGGCGACCCCGGACTGCAGGTCGCCCTCGTCGGCCTCGCGCTGGATGGCCGCCGACACGTCCGCGAGGAGGTCGTTGTAGGCGTCGGCGAGTGCACCCTCGACGCCGTCCGAGCTGGTGTCCAGCCCGAGGGTGAACTCTTCGCGTGCGTCCGCGACGGCCTCGACCGACTCGCCGGATTCCGCGGCGGCCTGCTCGACGAGCCAGTCGCGGCCCTTCCCCAGCGAGAACCCGAGGACCGGGACGCCGTAGAACGCCAGACAGACCGTCGTGACGGCGGGGCGGACCGCCACGCCGAGGCCGGTGTAGTTCCCGTCCGAGAGCGCGTCGTAGAGGACCGCGAGCCCGGTGTTCACCGGCGTCGGGTCGTAGCCTTCCCCGGAGAGGCCCTCGGCGACGGCCTCGCGGTGGTCTGTCGTCGGTTCGTCGGCGTCGAGGAATCGCCCCGGCGTGGTGAAGCAGACGGCCTCACCCTCGTCGCCGGCGAGCACGTCGTCGGCCAGTGCGCCGATGAGTGCGGCGTCGTGCTCGCGGGGAATCACCACGTCGTTGGAGAAGAGCGGTTCCGGGTCGGCATCGGTCGCCTCGGCGACCGTCGACGCGTCCCCGCCCAGGACGAAGACGGTGTCGTCGCGCTCGATACAGCAGAGGTCGGCCGGGTCGAACCCGGCGTCCGTGAGTGTCGCGGTCGGGACCGCGACGACCGACGCCCCGGCCGTGGTGAGCGTCGCGTCGCCGTCCCCGGCCCGTGCAGCAGTCAGCACCGCCGTCCCGATGTCGAGTCCAGCCACCATGTCGAATCAATCGTTCCCCCGGTTGTCGGCCATCTGTCTTGGTGTTTGTGTCGGCAAGATAGTACGATAGGTGCCGGGAAGGCGGTCGCTGCTGCGATTTCGGCTCGATATCCCGGACCGGCTGGTCTGCGTCCGTAATCCGCAGACGGATGCTGGCGTCGGTGACCCGACCGCACCACGCCCTCCCCGGCCGACTCCGTCCGTTCCGCGTTCGCTCCACTCCAGTCCTCCCTCGCGCGATTCGAATCGCGGTCTCTCTACCGGTCGACCGACTCGTCAGCACGCGCCACCACACCAGACAAGAAGCAGTCGTCGCGGGAGTGTCCGAGGAGCTCGAATCGACTCCGTCAGACCGGGTCCAGTCCCGCTTCCTCCCGCAGCACCTCGATGTACTTGCGGAAGCCGGATTCGAGGTCGTACTGCACCTCGTACCCCGTATCTTCCTGGAACTTCGTCATGTCCAGACGCTGGGTCCAGGGGAGTTCGCCCTCGTCGGAGACCTCGATGTCGGCGTCGGGCATGATCTTCTCGACGGTCTCGGCGGCCTCGCGGATGGTGGCGAGCTCGCCGCGCACGTTGTAGACGCGCTGGCTGAGCTCTTCGTCGGGGGTGAACGCGGCGAGACGGAACGCCTGGGCGATGTCCTCGACGTGCTGCCAGTCGATCTCCTGGTCGCCGTACTCGACCGAGAAGGACTCGCCGACGGCGGGCTTCTCGATGATGTTCGCGAGGAAGGCGCTTCCCCCAGTTTCGCGGTAGGGACCGTAGGCGACGGTCGGTCGGATGGCGACGTGGGACAGGTCGTGGTCCTCGTGGTAGACGCGGGCCTGGTGCTCGTTGTACTCCTTGGTCGCGCCGTAGAGGGTGTCCGGGTAGACGAGGTCGTCCTCGGAGACCCACCAGTCCGAGCCGTCGTCGTAGTTGTGCGGCGGGGCGTACACCGCGGCGGAGGACGCCCAGGCGACGCGCTCGACCTGGTCGTCGAGGGTGCGCGCGGCCTCGAAGATGTTGTTCGTGCCCTCGATGTTGACCTGCATCGCGGCGCGGGGGTTGTCCCGCGCCGTGTTGGTCAGCAGGGCCGCGAGGTGGACGATGTGGGTCGTGCCGGTCTCCTTGACCGCGCGGACCACGTCTGTCGAGTCGCTCACGTCGCCGCGGCGGATGGTCACGTCGTCGGCGATACCGAGTTTCGAGAGGATGCGGTCGTCGGTCGAGAGGTCGTAGGCGACCACGTCGTGGCCGTGGTCGACCAGGTCCTTCGCGACGTAGGAGCCGATGAAGCCCGTACCACCGGTGACGAGTACCGTGCTGTCTGCCATGGTCGCAAATTCTGCCACAGGTCGCAAAAACCTTCCCGTCGCCCGGTGGCGACCCACCGCTGACGGACCCCAAGATTGAGGCCCTGGCGACGTGACCCACCACCATGGTAGAGGCTGGCGAACACTACCGGCCGCCACCCGACAGCGACCATCCGGCGGGCGTGTACCGGGTCGTCGGACGGGCCGACGACCGGGTCACCCTGCTGCGGGTCGGCGACGCGGCCGAGAACCGCGCCGTGACGGGCGAGGTGGTCCACGTCTCGCACGAGGCACTCGCGCGGTTCGAGTCGGTGCGCGAGCCCCGGACCGGGCTCGCCGGCTTCGTCAGGAACGTCGGGCAGGGCCTCGTCTGGTCGGTGCGCGGCGTCTTCCAGCGGTGAGACAGGCCGCGAGGCGGGCCGAGACGCAGGTCGAGAACGTTTCGTCCCTCTCGCAGAGGAATCGACGCACGCCCGCCCAGAGGTTCTCCGATGTTGACAGCTCAGCACGAATTATCAAGAGGGAGACGGTCGAACCGTGACCCGTGGCCGAACACGACGTCGATACAGACACGCTGCTGGGGGAACTCGACACCGCCGAGGAGGGCCTGTCGAGCGACGAGGCGGCGAGACGGCTGGAGGAGTACGGACGGAACGAGTTCGTCGAGGGCGACCGCCGGAGCGTCGTCGACATCTTCGTCGCCCAGTTCGAGAGCGCGCTCATCTGGGTGCTGATCGCGGCGGCCATCGTCGCCGCGGTGGTCGGACACGGCGTCGACGCCGCGCTCATCACCGGCATCGTCGTCCTCAACGGCATCTTCGGGTTCGTGCAGGACTACCGGGCCGAGGAGAGCCTGCGCGCCCTGCGCGAGCTCGCTGCGCCGACCGCGACCGTCCTCCGGGACGGCGAACAGGTCGAGGTGCCGGCGCCCGAGGTCGTCCCCGGCGACGTACTGGTACTGACGGCGGGCGACGCGGTCCCGGCCGACGCCCGGCTCCTGCGGGCGAGCGACCTCGCGGCCGACGAGGCCGCGCTCACGGGCGAGAGCCTCCCGCAGTCCAAGGAGACCGGCGTCCTCGACGCCGACACCGCGGTCGCCGACCGCGACAACCTCGTCTACAAGCAGACGACCGTCGTGCGCGGGTCCGGGCGCGCGGTGGTCTACGCGACCGGGATGGACACGCAGGTCGGGGCCATCGCGGCCGAGCTCGGGACCGTCGAGAACCGCGAGACGCCCCTCCAGGAGGACCTCGACAGGTTCGGCCGGCGCGTCGGCCTCGGCGTGCTCGTCCTCGCGACCATCATCGGCGGCGTGCTCGTGGCCGGCGGCGCGAGCCTCCTCCGGGCGGGCCTCACGGCCATCTCGCTGGCGGTCGCCGCGGTCCCGGAGGGGCTCCCGGCGGTGGTCACCCTCACGCTCGCGCTCGGGGTCCGCCGGATGGCCGACCAGAACGCGCTCGTCCGCGAACTCCCCGCGGTCGAGTCGCTCGGGTCGGTCGACGTGGTCGCCACCGACAAGACCGGGACCGTCACCGAGGGCCAGATGACCGTGACGAAGGCGTGGGTCCACGGCCGCGAGTTCGCCGTCGAGGACACCGACCTCGACCACGAGCGCGAGCGACTCCTGTTCGAGATCGGCGCGGTCTGCAACGACGCTACCGGCGAGAACGGCGACCCGACCGAGGTCGCACTGGTCGACTCGGCGGCGGCGGTCGGTCTCGACCCCGGGACCCTCCGCGAGGAACGCCCCCGGACCGACGAGATTCCGTTCTCCTCGGAGCGCCGGCGGATGGCGACCGTCCACGACGACCGCAGTTTCGTCAAGGGCGCTCCGACGACGGTCCTCGAACACTCCTCGCAGATTCTCACCGAAGACGGGCCGGTCGACCTCGACGAGGCGACCCGCGAGCAGGTCCACGAGATGGCCGACGGCTTCGCCGACCAGGCCCTTCGCGTGCTGGGATTCGCCTACGGCGACCCGGCAGACCCCGAATCCGACCTCGTGTTCGTCGGCCTGCAGGGGATGCAGGACCCGCCCCGGCCCGAGGTCCGCGGCGCCATCGCGGAGACGCGCGACGCCGGCATCGACGTGAAGCTCATCACCGGCGACAACCGCCGGACCGCGGCCGTCATCGGCGAGCAGGTCGGGCTCTCCGGCGAGGTCGTCACCGGCAACGACATCGACGCGATGGAGGAGGGCGACCTCGACGAGGCGGTCGAGACCCACGACGTGTTCGCCCGCGTCCTCCCCGAGCACAAGGTCGCCATCTGCCGCGCCCTGCAGGCGAACGGGCACACCGTCGCCATGACCGGGGACGGCGTGAACGACGCACCGGCGCTGAAACACGCCGACGTGGGCATCTCGATGGGCGAACGCGGGACCGAGGTCGCCAAGCAGGCCTCCGACCTCGTCCTGCTCGACGACAACTACGCGACCATCGCCCGGGCCATCCGGAACGGCCGGACCATCTTCGACAACATCTGGAAGTTCGTCGCCTACCTGCTGTCGGCCAACGCCGCGGAGGTGCTGCTCGTGTTCATCGCCTCGCTGTACGGGCTGCTCATCCTGCCGCCGGCACAACTGCTCTGGATCAACCTGCTCACCGACGGCCTGCCGGCGGTCGCCCTCGGCGTCGACCCCGAGAGCGGCGACGTGATGGACCGGCCGCCTCGCGACCGGAGCGAGGGCATCCTCGACCCGCAGATGCGCCGGACCATCGCCGGGCTCGGCCTCTCGTCGACCGTCGTCATGCTCGGGCTCGTCTACTGGTTGGTGACGAGTGGCAGCACGACCGAGTACCTCGTCACGATGGTGTTCACCACCTTCGTCGTCGTGGAGTTCGCGAAGCTCTACGTCGTGCGGTGGATCCCGGGCCACCCCGAGCCGAACCGCTGGCTCGCCGTCGCCGTCCTCGCCTCACTCGTCTTGCAACTGGCGGTGCTGTACGTCGGGCCGCTCCAGCGCGCCTTCGACGTCGTGCCCCTGACGCTCGCGGACTGGGGCATCGTCGGCGCGACGACGCTCCTGACCGCGATTCCGATGGTCGGCGTCGTCTGGCTGCTCAGGAAGCGCGCACCCGGAACCGGGAGGCAGGCGGTCGGGGAGGCGCGGCCGCAGCAGGCCGACTGAGTTCCCCCCTGTCTGGTCGCTACTTCTTACCGCGGCCGGGGTGGTCGTCGTCGGATCTCCCCTTCCCGCGGCTTGGGTGACCATCGCCCGACGTTCCTTTGCCGCGGCCGGGATGGTCGTCGTCGGATCTCCCGTTGCCACGGTCCCCGAGCTGGAGAACGGTCTCGGTCGAGGTCTCCCGGCGGACGTCCCGGTGGTCGAACAGCAACTGCTTGTACTCGAAGTCGACGAACATGTCCAGCTGGTCGTCGTAGTGCTCGCTCTCGGTCCCGTCCGGGGCGACGTAGCCGGAGTTCCCCGGTGGGAGGACGTTCTCGGCGCGGGGGTCGTCACCGAGGCGGACGAAGTGGTTCTCGGTGCCGCGGTTCATCCAGGGCATGTCGCCGGCGTCGCCGACCCCGATGGGCATGCCGAACAGCGCCATGTTGTCGAGAGAGTCGATACGTGCCGGCTCCCGCCACGAGTCGACGTCGCTGCCGTAGTCTCTTTCGAGGTCGTCACAGGCCTCCCGGAAGGCGTCGACGAAGGCCTGTTCGGCCCCGTCGCTCGCGTAGTCGGCCGCGAGGTCCAGTTCGGTCTCGTCGGGGTTGAGCACCCGCATCAGCGTCCCGCGGCCGTACCGGTAGGTGAGGAAGAACGAGGCGAGACCGTACGCCCCGCCGAACTCGTCCGCGAAGACGTTCTGTGTGACCTTCGAGAAGGCGGCGTCCCAGACCACGTAGCCGACGGGATACAGGCCGGAGAAGTCCTCGCCGGCACCCTGTCGGTAGTGGTCCCACCCGGCGACCGCGTCGCGGGCGGCCTGTTCGGTCTCGGTGAGGTCGGCGCCTTCGAGGGCGTCGAGGAGGGCGTCGCGGTACCGGATGCTCCGGAGGTCGGCGAACGAGATGTCGTAGACCACGTCCTTCAGGTCGTCGTAGCCGACCGACCCCGTGGTGTCGAGTTCGTGCTCGACGAGGTTGATGATGCGCTGGACCCGGTGGTCGGTGCCCCAGGAGTAGCTGAGGTCGCCGTTGTTCCAGTCCGGGGCGGGCTTGTTGTTCCACTGGGCCGAGTACCCCCGCGGCGGGTTGATGCTGTAGGGGACCTCACCGTCAGCGGCCCGGAGGTAGTCGTCCTCGGTGAGTTCGTACTGCGTGCCGTCGGCCGGCAGGCGGGTGTCCCACTCGACGGATTCGGCGTCGGGGTAGCGCCCGAGGTGGAAGTAGCCGATGTCGCCGTCCTCGCCGGCCCACATGAAGTTCAGGGCGTAGTCGCACTGGCGGGCCGCCTCGCCGTACTCCTCGACGGACTCGGCGAACTGGGACTCGAAGAACGCCGCCCACGAGTTCATGTCCCGCCCGGCGTAGGACTTCGTCTGCGCGATGGCCTCGCCTGCCTCGGGGTTCCACTGGGTGACGACGCCGTGGTGGGTCCGCCGGAGCGTCACGGTCTGGTCCGCGCCGTCGGCGACCGGGATGGTCTGCTCCTCGGCGTACACCTCGCGCTCCTCGCCGCGGAACTCGTAGGTGTCGGGGCCGTCCTCGTGGGTCTCGATGGACTCGACGAACGTCTGGATGCAGTTGTCGATGCCGGCGGTCGAGGTGAACGCGCCGTTGCGATTGCGCCCGAACATGATGAACGGGTAGCCGGCGACCGTGATGCCCGCGACGTCGAAGTCCGGGCCGTGGAGGCCGGCCTCGTACATCACCGACGGCGTGGAGAAGCCCATCTGCGGGCCGCCCATGAGTATCGCGTCGCCGCTGTCGGTCACCTCGCCCTGGACGGCCAGCGCGTTGCTCCCGTACTTGATCGGCAGGCCGAGGTCGTCGAGCCCCTTCGCGAGCGTCCTGACCCGGTCCATCTCGGCCTCGTGGACGCCTCGCGCGTCGGTCGGGACGCGGGTCTCGCCGCCCGTCACCCGGTTCGTCGGCTGGTTCTGCTCGCCCGTCGCGCCGCGTTCGTTTCCTGCTGCGGCCGTCGCGCCCGCACCGGCGTCGTCCCCGGCCGGGGTGTACGGCGGCACGTAGGCGTCCTCGGGCTGGACGCTGGAGGTCGGCGAGCCGGGGTCGTTCCCCCAGTTGAGGTCGTGGAACAGCTCCATCGCGCGCTCCTCGCCGACCTGCCCTCCGAGGATGTCGACGACCAGCGCGCCCAGGGTCTCCAGCTGGAACCCGCTGAAGAAGGCCATGCTGGCGACGTACATCCCCGCCACGTCCTCCTCGGTGAACGGGTCGGGCTCGAAGCCGTTCTCGACGAACCCCCGGTGGAACTCGCGGTCCCCCTCGCGCACCGACTCGATGTAGCGGTTGATACCCGAGGCGAACGCCTGGAGGATGGCCCGGTTGTCCGGGTCCATGTTCTCCAGTTGCTCGGGCAGCGTCGTCTCGGTGAAGGTGTTCTGGCGGGCCGCAGCGTCGAACTCGACCCAGTCCGCCCCGAACACCTCGGCGACCGTCCCGTGGTAGTACCGCCGGTAGAGTTCGAGCTGGAACAGGCGGTCCGTGGCGACCGCGTAGCCGAACCCGAAGAACACGGGCGGCCGGCCGTCCGCGTTCGGTGCGTAGATGTGCGGTACCCCGTAGCCGTCGCGCCGGATGGTGACCGTCGTCGGGTCGCGCTCGTCCCCGCCGTAGGCGAGCGTCGTCTCGCTCGCGACCGAGGCTGCGGCCAGGCCGGTCCCCGCTCGGAGCAGGTCGCGGCGCGAGACTGTCCCCCGTCCATGGCTGTCACTGTCTGCCATACATCTGCTGACTGACCTGTGTCTTGTATAGCCGACCCCCGCTCTATGGCCGTTTTTTACGAACTGGTTGTCCTATAATGTTGTTCGTACAACAGGAATCTGGGGCCCGTTCGGCCGCACTCGGCGTCGCTCACCTCAGAGACGGTTCGCGGTCGACTCGACCCAGCCAGTCACGAAGAGGACGCCGCCGATGGCGACCGGCCCGAGCCCGAGCAGGGCGACGGTGCCCGGCAGAGATGTCCCGAACCCGTCGAAGACCAGCGAGCCGGCCGTGACGCGAAGCAGTGGCTGGTAGGGGTCCGGCGGGCTCACCGCCCAGAGCAGGGTCCAGCAACTGCCGAGGAGGAGAAACAGGAGTCCGAACACCGCCCGCCCGTTCATACCCGGTCCACGACGACGGGCGAGAAGAAGCTACTGCCCGGGTGCGGGCGGCGATCCACCTACTCGTGCAGGCCGCCGACCTCGGCGTAGAACGAGGACTGCAGCGTCTCCGCCATGTCCTCCTCGCGGTCGATGCGCACGTCGAGGACGGTCGGCACGTCCGCGGCCTTCGCCTCCTCGAGTGCGGGCACGAGGTCGGCGGGCTCGGTGACGTGCTGGCCCCGGCCGCCGAGGGCCTCGGCGACCTTGACGAAGTTGGTGTCGTGGAACTCCACGCCGGGGATGGAGTCGTCCATCTGGCGGACCATCCCCAGACTCGTGTCGTTGAGCACGACGAACGTCGGGGCCACGTCGTGGTCGACCGCGGTCTCGACGGCGGTCATCGTCATCGTGAAGCCGCCGTCGCCGGCGACGCAGATGGCGTCCTTGCCGAGGAGTGCGGCCGTCACCGCGGCGGGGGCCGCCCAGCCCATCCCGCCGACGCCGCCGGAGCCGAAGTACGTCTCCGTATCGGGCGTCTGGAGGTAGTTCAGGAGCCAGAAGCGGTTGTTCCCCGAGTCGGCGGTGACCACGGTGTCGGAACCGACGACCGACTCGATGGCCTTGCAGGCGCGCTGGGGCTTGATGGGGACGTCGTCGGACTCGCACTCGGGCACCGCGAAGTCCTCGCGGGCCTCGGCGGCGCGGTCCAGCGCCCACTCGTTGTCGGCGGCGCCTTCGGTCGCCAGCGCGGCCAGCGACTCCGCAGCGTCACCGATGAGGCCGACGTCGGCGGGGTAGACCCACCCCGCGTTCCGGGTGTCGATGTCGGCGTGGACGATGGTCTGTTCGTCCGGGCGGATGAACGACTCGGCCTGCCAGTTGGTGTCCATCGGGTTCATCCGGCAGCCCACCACGAGCAGCGTGTCGGCCTCGGAGACGACCTGGTTCGCGCCCTCGTGGCCGAACGAGCCGATGACGCCGGCGGCGCGCTCGTGCGTCTCCGGGATGGTCGACTTGCCGAGGTAGGACGTGGTGACGACCGCGTCGTAGGCCTCGGCGCAGGCGACCAGTTCGTCGTAGGCGTTCGCGGCGTGGACCCCGTTTCCGGCGAGGATGACGGGACGCTCGGCGGTCTGGAGCGCCTCGACCGCGTCGACCACGTCCGAATCGGTCGGCTGGGACTGCCAGTTGCGGACCTGGCGCTCCTCGTCCCACACCGCCGGGGTCGAGTCATCGGGGAACTCCTCGGAGACGGCGTCCCCGTCGAGGATGACCGCGGTGGGGCCGGGACGGCCGGCGGTCGCGTGCTTGAACGCCAGCTGGAGCGACCGGACCGTCTCCGTGGGCGTGCGCGGGAACCACCACTCCTTGGTGACCCCGTCGAGGATCTTCGGGAGCGAGAGCCCGCCGTAGTCGCCGCGGGACTGCTGGTAGGGCGCCAGCGTGGAGTAGTCGCCGCGCTCGGAGGCCTCGGTGATGGCGACCATCGGGGAGGAGGCGAGCCGGGCCTCCATCTGGCCGATGTTCCCGAGACTGCCGATCCACGGCCCCTGCCCGGCCAGCACGCCCGGCTTGCCGGTCATGCGGCCGTAGGACTCGGCCATGACGCTCGCCTCGCGCTCGTCTCGCGGGCGCACGACCCGAATCTCGGGGTGCTCGGACAGCTCCTCGAACACCTCGATGACGCGGCCGCCGGGGTAGCCGAAGACGAACTCCGTGTCGAGGGCCGCGAGCCCCTCGACCACGCGTCCGGCCGTCTTCATGCGTCGTCGTCGAGCTGGACCGTCTCCTCGACGTACAGCGTCGGCCCCTCGTCGGGCTTGGCGAACGTCTCGAGGTCGGCCATGACCTCCTTGCCGACCTCGGAGTCGAACGCGGCCTTCAGGTCGCCCATGTCCTCGAAGTACAGTTCGACGATGCCGTCGTACTCGCTGTGCTCCGGGCTGTTCGGGACGCTCGTGACGTACTTCTTGGCGTTGGGCAGGTCTTTCGCGAGCGGGACGTGCTCCTCGTACCAGTACTCGACGAACTCCTCGTGGGTCAGGTCGTCCGCGCGGACCAGCAGGTTCACCAGTTTTATCATGACAGTAAAAAACGACGGGCGGCGAGGCCTTGGTTGTACCGGTGCGGCCGGTTCTGGACGCGGGGAGGCCGGGGCGGTGGAGACGGCTCAGCCCCGGTCGTACGTGCCGGTGAGGCGCGTCTCCGCGATCTGTGCGTCCCGGATGGCGCTGCGGACCTCGTCGCCTGCCGCACCGCCGGCCACGTCCAGGTCGCTGTCGCACGCGTAGAGCGTGAACCGGTAGGTGTGCGCGCCGTGGGCCGTCGGCGGGCAGGGCCCGCGGTACCCGACCGAGTCGAACCCGTTCTCCCCCTGCCGGGCGTCGCCCAGCGAGGGGACCGTCTCGCCGTGGGGGACCTCCTCCGGGAGGTTCACCGTGTCCGGCGGGAGGTTCCACAGCAGCCAGTGGTCGAAGGTGCCGCCCGGTGCGTCGGGGTCGTCGACGACGAGGGCGAGGCTGGCGGTCTCCTCGGGGATGCCGCCGATGGTCAGTTCGGGCGAGACGTCCGCACCGTCGCAGGTGTACCGGGCGGGAATCGACGCTCCCTCGTCGAACGCGGTGGCTTCGATGGCGAACTCGCTCGCGGCTCTGGATGACATTGTCGTACCTGTGGTAGTTGGCGTTCTGGTGGCTGTCCGCCGGGTCTGCGTCGGCGCCCCGGGACCCCCGAGACACCCTGCGACGGCGGTGAGTCCACTGCCCACGACGAGCAGTGCCGCACGTCTCGTCGCCATACCAGAGTTACGGTAGGTGTCGCCAAGAGCGTGGGGGCTTATATATCCCGCAACGGAACGTCAGGACATGACGAAGCTTCGCAAACCCACCGCCCGCAGTTGCGAGCGGTGCGGCCGGAAGGAGGCGTGGAACGACGAGGTCGAGTCCTGGCGCATCGTCGACGACGAGGTCGGGAACCCCTGGTGCATCCACGAGTGGGACATCGACGGGACGTTCAACCCGATAGAGGAGTAGCGAGACCCCCGAGAGCGGTCGGGGAGCGAAACGACCTGGTCCGGAGTCGGGGAACCACCGACGCCGACGGAGCCTTTTCGTGCCCGGCCTCGAACCATCGCGCATGCCGACCGTCTACATCACGGCGCCGCCGGACGAGGCCGGCCGCATCGCCAGAACGCTCGTCGAGGAACGCCTCGCGGCCTGCGTCAACCGGGTCCGCTGCCGGTCGACGTACCGCTGGGAGGGCGAGGTCCACGACGACGACGAGGAGATACTGCTGGCGAAGACGACCGACGCGGGCTACGACGCGCTGGTCGCGCGTGTCCAAGAACTCCATCCCTACGACGTGCCGTGCATCGAGCGGTTCGACGAGGCCGACGTGACCGACGCCTTCGGCTCGTGGCTCGCGGAGTCGGTCGAGTGACGTGGGGTCACCGGGCTCTCCGGTGCGCGACGACGGCCCCGGTTCCGCGGTTCCAGTGGACCCACGAAAAGTAAGGGTTAAAAACGCCGCGAGACACCGGTCACATATGGCTGGAACTATCGAAGCGCTCGTCCCGGGCGGGCAGGCCAACCCTGGCCCGCCGCTCGGCCCCGAGCTCGGTCCGACACCCGTCGACGTGCAGGAAGTCGTCAACGAGATCAACGAACAGACCGCCGCGTTCGACGGGATGGAGGTCCCCGTCACCGTGGAGTACGAGGACGACGGCTCCTTCACCATCGACGTCGGTGTCCCGCCGACGGCCGCGCTCATCAAGGACGAGGCCGGATTCGAGACGGGCAGCGGCGAACCCCAGGAGAACTTCGTCGCCAACATGACCATCGACCAGGTCAAGAAGGTCGCCAAGCAGAAGCAGACCGACCTGCTCTCGTACGACCTGAAGAACGCAGCGAAGGAGGTCGTCGGGACCTGCACCTCGCTGGGTGTCACCATCGAAGGTGAGAACCCGCGCGAGTTCAAGGAGCGCCTCGACAGCGGCGAGTACGACGAGCAGTTCACCGAGGAATAAGCCGACTTCTCTTCGCTTTCTCCCCGTGGCTAGCGGTCGCGCCGGTCGGCAGGGCCGCGTCTCGTCAGTACCCGAGCGAGTCGTCGAGCAGTCGCCCCGCCAGCAGCAAGGCGACCCCGATGCCGACGGCGAGCGCGGCCAGCATCGTCACGGTGAGGCCGGTGCCCGAGGCCGCGAACGCGCCGCCGCCGTGGGCCGGCCGGAGCGTCTCGAGCGCGCCGGGAGCGACCGACGCGACACCAAAGTAGCACACCGTGACGAGGATGGCGATGGCGCCGGTCCCGAGACCGAGCATCGATGCCACGTCTTCGACGTTCAGGAGCCGATGTGCGGCTCGTTCTCCGATGTCGTCCAGTCGGAGCCGTGCCAGTGCAACGGCGACCAGTGCTGTCCCCGCGAGTACCTCCACGCCCAGGCCGAACAGCCCGAGCAGCACGACCTTCGGTGACGCGACCGATGGGTCACCGACCGCCAGCTCCGGGGGTGCCGCGAGGGCCAACGGCAGGATAGCTACCAGCGAGGCGGTAATCACGCCCTGGTGAGTCAACTTCCGCGCGAGCGACCCGGAGAAGAAGCTATATCGGCTGACGCGGAGCCGTTCGTAGGTGTTTCCATGTACTATCGCTTTCGAGATATGATCGTCTACTCTGTCGTTATTGTCTCCCATCGGTCCGTTCTCACCCGGTGTTCTCACCCTCGTTGGGATTGTGGTCAGAAGACCGCGCAAGGACAAAAATTCACTGGTCCGGCGGGTGATTCCTCGCTGACGGGTTCACGTCATATCCTCTAACCATCCGCCGAGACAGTCCCACCACCTATCAATTAGCGAACTGTTAGCTATGCCTGTACGTTCCGTACAGTGCGTGTAATGGCGCAAGTTGGAGCTGAATCACTCTGGTTGCTGATCGGTACCATCGGAATGACCATCGGGACACTGTACTTCGTGGGTCGCGGCCGCGGTGTCACCGACAAGAAGATGCAGGAGTTCTACATCATCACCATCTTCATCACGGCCATCGCCGCCGCGATGTACTTCCTGATGTATACCGGGTTCGGGGTCACCACCGTCACCGCCGGTGGCGAGGAACTGACCATCTACTGGGCCCGCTACGCGGACTGGCTGTTCACCACGCCGCTGCTGCTACTGGACCTCGCACTCCTCGCGGGTGCGAGCCGTAACACCATCTTCACGCTCGTCGGCCTCGACGTGTTCATGATCGGGACCGGCCTCATCGCCGCCCTCGAGACGACGCCCGCCTACCGCATCGTCTGGTGGGGCATCAGCACCGGTGCGCTGCTCGTGCTGCTGTACTTCCTGGTCGGCACGCTCTCGAAGCAGGCCAAGACGAAGTCCCCGCAGGTCCAGACCCTGTTCGGCCAGCTCCGGAACATCATCATGGGCCTCTGGCTGCTGTACCCCGTCGTCTGGCTCATCGGTACCGAGGGAACCCTCGGTATCCTGCCCCTGTACTGGGAGACGGCCGCGTTCATGGTCCTCGACCTGAGCGCGAAGGTCGGGTTCGGGATGGTGCTGCTCGGCAGCCGCTCCATCCTCGAGGACGCCGCCGGCGTCACCCCGAGCGAGCCCGAGCCGGAAGCCGACGTGGCGGCCTGAGCCGCCACGCGGTATCGACGGTTCCCCACGAACCACCGACGATTTTTTCGCCCCGGTCATCGGGACCGAATGACACGAAACGCCCGGCACGTGAGCGAGCGCGCCGGTTCGCGGGTCGCGTGCGGGTTCGCTTCGACGGCTTTAAGTTTCCACTGGGCCACCGTCCGGACGAGACAGGCTTTTGCCTGTTTCACTGACCCGTAGGAGCACTACGCGTACTACGGAGGTGAACGATGGCAGACCAGGACATAGTAGACGCAGTCTCTCGCGCTCTCGAGGACGCACCCGAGCGGAACTTCCGCGAAACGGTGGACCTCGCGATCAACCTGAGAGATCTCGACCTTAACGATCCGTCACAGCGTGTCGACGAGTCCGTCGTCCTGCCGTCCGGAACCGGCCAGGAGACCCAAATCGTGGTCTTCGCCGAAGGCGAAACCGGCCTTCGCGCAGAAGACGTCGCTGACGAGGTATTCAGCGGCGACGAACTGGCCGATCTGGGCGACGACGACGACCGCGCAAAGGACCTCGCCGACGAGACAGACTTCTTCATCGCGCAGGAGGACATGATGCAAGACGTCGCTCGTCATCTCGGTACCATTCTGGGTCCACGCGGTAAGATGCCGACCCCGCTCGGCCTCGACGAAGACGTCGTTGAGACGGTGAATCGCATGAAGAACACAGTGCAGCTCCGGAGTCGTGACCGGCGGACGTTCCACACTCGTGTCGGTGCAGAAGACATGAGTGCGGACGACATCGCCGACAACATCGACGTCATCATCCGTCGCCTGCACGCCAACCTCGAGAAGGGCCCGCTCAACGTGGACTCCATCTACGTGAAGACCACGATGGGCCCCTCGGTGGAGGTGAACGCCTGATGAGCGCAGAAGCCGAACGCAAGACCCAGAACCTTCCGCAGTGGAAGAAGGACGAGGTCGACGAGCTCGTGGACATCATCGAGTCCTACGAGTCCGTCGGTATCGTCAACGTCGCCGGCATCCCGAGCCGGCAGCTGCAGGCCATGCGTGCGGACCTCTACCCGGACACGCAGCTGCGGATGAGTCGGAACACGCTGCTGACGCGTGCACTCGAAGAGGTCGACGACGGCATCGAGGTGCTCACCGAGCACATCGAGGGCCAGGTCGGCCTCATCGGGACCGACGACAACCCGTTCGCACTGTTCAAGATTCTGGAGGAGTCGAAGACGCCCGCACCCATCAACGCCGGGGAGGTCGCCCCGAACGACATCGTCATTCCGGAAGGCGACACCGGCGTCGACCCGGGTCCGTTCGTCGGCGAGCTCCAGCAGGTCGGTGCGGCAGCTCGCATCATGGATGGCTCCATCCACGTCACCGAGGACTCCAACGTCCTCAGCGCTGGAGAGGAAGTTTCCGAACAGCTCTCCAACGTCCTGAGCGAACTCGGCATCGAGCCGAAGGAAGTGGGTCTGGACCTGCGCGCCGTGTATTCCGACGGCGTCGTGTTCGACCCCGAGGACCTCGACATCGACGTGGACGCCTACCGCAGCGACGTCCAGACCGCAGCGGCTCGCGCACGGAACCTGTCCGTGAACGCGGTGTACCCGACGGCTCAGACGGCCCCCACCCTCATCGCGAAGGCGACGGGCGAAGCCAAGAGCCTCGGCCTCTACGCCGCCATCGAGAGCCCGGACCTCGCGGACGACCTCGTCCGCAAGGCCGACGCGCAGGTTCGCGCGCTCGCGGCCAACATCGACGACGAGGAGGCACTCCCGGAGGCGCTGCGCGGCGTGTCCGCGCCCGCGGCCCCCGCCGAGGAGACCGCCGAAGACGAATCGACTGACGACCAAGACACGACCGAGACGGACACCGACGCCGACGCCGCCGACGAGGAAGACGACGACGACGGCGACGAGGAGGACGGTGCAGCCGGTCTCGGAAACATGTTCGGATAATTAACAATGGAGTACGTTTACGCAGCACTCATCCTGAACGAATCGGGCGAAGAGATCAACGAAGACAACCTGACCGCCGTGCTCGACGCAGCTGGCGTCGACGTGGAGGAGTCCCGTGTGAAGGCGCTCGTCGCCGCACTCGAGGACGTCGACATCGACGAGGCCGTCGCAGAGGCCGCTGCCGTCCCCGCGGGCGGTGCAGCCTCCGGTGGCGCCGCCGGCGGTGCCGACGAGGGTGGCGACGAAGGTGGCGACGAGGAAGAGGTCTCCGACGTGCCGGACACGACGGACGAAGACGAGGGCGAGGAAGAAGACGAGGACGCCTCGGGCGAGGGCCTGGGCAACCTCTTCGGCTGAACTCGCACGCCACACACCAGCAACGATTTTCTTTCGACGCAACCGGGTAGCGACGGCGTCGTGACCGACACCGACGACGACCGTCCAGTGGCGACGCCATCCTTTAAATCCGAGACCGCGGCCAGAGTCGGCGATGGCCACGCCCGAGACCGACCTGTTCCTGCTGGCGTCGGTCGTCGCCGGTATCGCGCTGGGGACGGCGAGCGGGCTGACGCCGGGACTCCACGCGAACAACTTCGCGCTGTTGCTGGCGGCCGTGGCGCCCGCGGTGCCGGCGCCGCCGACGGTCGTGGTCGCCGCGATGCTCGCGGCCGGGGTGACACACACCTTCCTCGACGCGGTGCCCGCACTGGCGCTGGGGGTGCCGGACGCGGCGATGGCGGCCTCGGCGCTGCCGGGGCACAGATTGGTACTGGCGGGGCGGGGCCGCGAGGCCCTACGGCTGTCGGTGCTTGGCAGCGCCGGGGCGCTGGTCGTGTCGGTCCCGGTGGCGGTGCCGGCGACCGCGGCGATGACGGCGGCCTACCCGACCATCCGGGCGCACCTCTCGCTGGTGCTGGCCGGCGTGGTGGCGCTCACGCTGGCGACCGAGGTGACGTGGCGCGCCCGTGGTGGCGGGCTGGTCGTCCTCGCGCTGGCGGGTGGGCTCGGCGTGGTGGCGCTCCCGCTGGAACCCAGGGCGCCGCTACCGGCCAGCGTCCTGACCCCGCTGTTCGCGGGGCTGTTCGGCGCGCCGGTCCTGCTCGACGCGCTGGAGGGCGCCGGGGTTCCGCCACAGGACGGCACCGGCCTCCTGCTCGCGCCCCGGTCGGTAGCTCTGGCGACGGCCGCCGGGGCCTGCGCGGGTGGGGCCGTGGGCTACCTCCCGGGCGTCTCCAGCGCCATCGCGGCGACCGCGGCACTGGCGGTCCTGCCGGGCGACGCGGGCGACCGGGGCTACGTCGTCGCAACGAGCGGGGTGAACACGGCGAACTCGATATTCGCACTCTTCGCGCTCGTGGCACTCGGGACGCCCCGGACCGGGGTGCTGGTCGCGGTGGACAGGGTCGGTGGGGCGCCGGCGCTCGGCACCGCCCTGCTCGTCGTCGTACTCGCGGGAGCCGTCGCCACCGGGCTGGTCCTCACGGTCGGGGACCGCTACCTCTCGGTCGTGGGTGCGCTCGACCCACGGCGGCTCTCCGTCGGCGCGCTGGTGCTGCTCACCGGGCTCTCGTGGCTGTTCGCCGGCGGCGTCGGACTGCTCCTGTTCGTGACCGCGACCGCCATCGGACTGGTCCCGCCGCGGCTCGGAACCCGGCGCGTCTACTGCATGGGTGTGTTACTCGTTCCACTGGCGCTGTGACCGGAAAGACAACCGTTAAAACCAGCCGGACGGAAAGCCACGGTATGAGCGATTCCGAACAGCGTGCCCGGCGACGGTGCGTCTCCTGTGGGATCAACATCTCCGGGACGAACGCCGCCGCGTTCAAGTGCCCCGACTGCGGGACACAGATCTACCGGTGCGCCAAGTGCCGAAAGCAGAGCAACCTGTACAACTGCCCGAACTGCCAATTCGAGGGTCCGTAACAATGGGAAAAGTCGCCGCCAAGATCAAGGTAATGCCGAACAGCCCCGACATCGACCTCGACGAGCTCCAGGAGCGCCTGGAGAGCTCGCTCCCCGAGGGTGCGAAGATCAACGGCGTCGAGCGTGACAACGTCGCGTTCGGCCTCGTCGCCCTCTTCCCGACCGTCATCGTGCCCGACGACGCGGGTGGCACGGAGGCAGTTGAGGAGGCCTTCACCGAGGTCGAGGGCGTCGAGTCCGTCTCCGTCGAGAACGTCGGCCGCATCTGAACTGGCCGAACCACTCCTGCGTTTCACGCCTCCTTACTGGCGAGACTGCGACAGCGACTCGTATATCTCCCGGATAGCGTCGGTGCCCGCGTCCGCGGTCCCGCCGTGGTAGCAATGCGTCGTCTCGACGTCGAGGTCGGCGAGCGTGCCGACCGACTCGATGGCGGTCGCCATGTCGGGGGTGTACTCCGGTTTCGGCCCCACGAACCCGTCGTCGTTGTTGAGCGCGTCCGCGGCGACGAGGAACCGGTGGTCGGGGAAGTACAGCGAGACGTGCCCGGGCGCGTGACCGGGGGTCTCGACGACCCGCATCGGGCCCGCGTGGGTCCGGAAGACCTCGTCGCCGACCAGTTCGAGGTCGACTGGAACCGGCGGGTAGCGTTCGGCGTCCGGCGGTGACTTGACGGGCTGTTCCTCCCCGTCGACGTAGGGGACCTCGTCGGCGTGGGCGACGACGAACACGTCGGTCGCCTCCTCGAGTTCCGAGAGGCCGCCCGCGTGGTCGCCGTCGTGGTGGGTGAGCATGACCGTCGAGACGTCCGCGAGGGCGAAGCCGAGGTCGTCGAGCGCCGGTTCGAGCCGGTCGACCGCGCCGGGCAGTCCCACGTCGACGAGGACCAGCCCGTGGTCGGTCTCGACGACGGTCGGATGGATGGTCAGCTCGCGGTCCCCGAAGTCGAACTCGAGCGAGAGGGGGTGGACGCCGTCCGGTGTCATGTGGTATCGTGGGACGGCCAGCAGAAAAGTCGTTGTGCCCTAGAGGCCCGCCGCGTCGAAGGCCTGTTCGAGGTCCGCTTTCAGGTCGTCGACGTGCTCGATGCCGACCGAGGCGCGGATGAGGCCGTCGGTGAGCCCGGCCTCGAGACGTTCCTCGCGCGGGATGGCCGCGTGGGTCATCGCCGCGGGCTGTTCGATGAGGCTCTCGACGCCGCCGAGGGACTCCGCGAGGGTGAACACCTCGGTCTCGGAGACGACGGTGCTGGCCTGTTCGAGCGTCCCGTCGACCTCGAAACTGAGCATACCGCCGAAGTCGTCCATCTGTGCGGCCGCGACGTCGTGGCCGGGGTGGTCCTCGAGGCCGGGGTAGAAGACCTCGGAGACGGCGGGGTGGTCGTCGAGCCACGTCGCGATGGCGCTGGCGTTCTCGCAGTGACGGTCCATCCGCACGGGCAGGGTCTTCGTCCCGCGCAGCACGAGGAAGCAATCGTGCGGGCCGGGCGTCGCGCCCACGGAGTTCTGGTAGAAGCCGATGCGCTCGTCCAGGTCCGCGTCGTCGGTGACGAGTGCGCCACCGACCACGTCGGAGTGGCCACCGAGGTACTTCGTCAGCGAGTGGCTCACGATGTCGGCGCCGAGTTCGAGCGGTCGCTGGAGGTACGGCGTCGCGAACGTGTTGTCGATGGCACAGAGCGCGTCGTGCTCGTGGGCGACCTCGGCGGCGCCCTCGATGTCGACGATGGACATCAGGGGGTTCGTCGGGGTCTCGAGCCAGAGGAGTTCCGTGTTCGCCTGCATCGCGTCAGCGATGGCGTCGAGGTCGGTCATGTCCACGAACGTGAACTCGAGGTCGTAGTCCTCGTACACCTGCGTGAAGATGCGGTGGGTCCCACCGTAGACGTCCTCGCCGGTGACGACGTGGTCGCCCGATTCGAGCAGGTTGAGGACGGTGTTGATGGCCCCCATCCCGGAGGAGAAACAGCGCCCGAACTCGCCGCCTTCGAGGCTCGCCAGGTTGGCCTCGAGGTCGGTCCGCGTCGGGTTCGCGGTCCGGGAGTACTCGTAGCCGCGGTGGTCGCCGGGGCCGTCCTGCTTGTACGTCGAGTTCGCGTAGATGGGCGTCATCAGCGCGCCCGTCTCCTCGTCCGGTTCCTGCCCTGCGTGGATCGACCGCGTCTCGATGCGATGGTCCTCGTCGTCGGTCATGTGCGGGGCATCGATGCCGGGACGGGTTACTCTTGCGTTGCGCGCTGGCGCAGCGGCGTGGCGAGTCCTCCGATGCGGCGCAGGGTCAGCCGGACCGGCTGTCGTCACCCGGGGAGGTGGGTTCGAGTCGCATGACCGCCGCGGTGAACAGGCCGGCGAGGCACCAGACCGTCACCGTCAGGACGAACAGTGGGTCGGCCCCGGCGAGTGGTTGCGTGGCCGCGTTCGTCGCCTCGGCGGGGGCGGGCGGGTCGACGTCGGTCACGTAGACGCCACCAGTGAGGGCAGCGCCGAGGCCGGCGAGGAGGGCGGCGTACCGAGCGCGGGACATGTTGCATGGTTCTCATTCACATGATAAAAACGTCAGACACTCTTCGGGAACCGTGAACGTCGGGTCGGTCGCGTCTCAGGCCGGCAGCGACAGCCGCATCTCCAGTTCGCCGGGGCCGACGACCTCCCCCTCGAAGCCGACGGACTCGTAGAGCCCGATGGCGGCGTCGTTGGAGTGCTCGACGTAGAGACGAACCTCCGGGACGTCGCGGTCGACCGCCATCGCGAGGACCTCGGTGAGTATCCGGGTCCCGATGCCAGCGTGGCGGTAGTCCTGGTGGACGAAGATGGCGAGTTCGAAGGCGGCCTCGTCCGTGGGCACCAGGACGGCATGCCCGACGACCCGCCCGCGGTGCCGGCCGAGGGCGTGGAACCCGATGGAGAGGGCGTCGAGCCACTCGCGGATCCGCGACTCGCGGACCGGTGGGAGGCCGTGTGCCCCGCCCGGGGGGTCGAACTCCGCGTACATCTCGACCAGTTCCTTGACGTCCTCGGTCGTCAGCTCGTCACGGCGGGCGAGGCCGACCGTGCGGCCGGTGCGGTCGTGGAACCCGGACGCGCCGGTCCCGTCCGCGGCTGGCCACTCGTCGAAGTCACCAGTGGTGCTGTTGGTCGTCCCGATACTATTTTCCAGATTACGACTACGAACATCCATATTTTGAACCCGATAGCAACTGATTGGACACAGTATAAAGAACTTTCCAGTCGAGTGTTCCATTCTGTATAAGGTCTTCCCAACCCCTGGGTGACGTTGCCGGTCGGCCCGACGGCCCGATACCCAGCGAGACGGCCGGGAACGGGGGCGAGCGAACAACGTGCGTTTTATAATGGCGACGGGACAAGAGGGGCGTACGACTATGCCGAACTCGCACGGACCCCTCAAGAAGACACGCAACAAACTCAAGAACCACCCCCGAGAGCGCGGTACCTCCCCGCCGCAGCGCGCGATCCAGGACTTCGAGGAGGGCCAGAAGGTCCACCTCAAGATCGACCCGTCGGTCGCGAAGGGTCGGTTCCACCCGCGTTTCTCCGGTCAGACCGGCGAGGTCGTCGGCAAGCAGGGCTCGGCCTTCCTCGTCGAGATCACCGACGGCGGCAAGAAGAAGAAGCTCATCGCCGCGCCGGCCCACCTCAAGGCCCAGCAGTAACCCCATGACGATATTCAAGGAGAAGCTCGACGAGGAGTATCTCACCGTCTCCGAGACGAAGGAACTCCTCGCCGATATCGAGGCCGAGCGGGCAGTCGACGAGGACCGCGAGATGCGCTACGAGCTGGCTCGCGCCATCGAGCACGTCAACCGGTTCACCGTGCTGAGCGTCGAGGACTCGCAGGCGCTCGTCGAGGAGCTGCAGGAACTGGAGAAGGTGGACGAGGCCACGGCCTACAAGATCACCAACCTCCTCCCGCAGGACCGCACGGAACTCCGCTCGCTGTACGCACAGGAGCGCTACTCGCTCTCCGGCGACGAACTCGACGAGATCCTCAACGTCGTCGCGAAGTACGTCTGAACGCGAGTATCGTCTCCGCCGTAGATTTCTCCGGTGGTCTCCACCCGGTCCGCAGCGTTTGCTCCGGCCCGCGATGGGTCGACGAGGGTTCCACACGCCAATCTTTTAAATACGCGGTCCCCCTATCATAGAACTAGAATGAGCGATTCCGAACGCGACGAGGAGCCGCCGGTCCAGGCTGTCGTTCTCGACATCTTTCCGAACGGCCGGTCCAGCGACGGACGCAGTGGATACGGCAAGGACCCGCTCGCGTACGCCCTCGGCACGCGCGACTTCCGGCTGTTCGAGGTGACCTTCGAGTCCACGCCCGAGGTCGGCATCGACGACTACGTCGACGTCGACCCGCCCGCAGAGAACGTCAAACGCATCAGGAACGTCGAGTACGACGACCTCTCGGGAGGTGCACAGTCCGAACTGGAGTACGTCGTCGCCGACATCGTCGAGGCGGACGAGGACCGGTTCGTGGACTTCTACAACGACGCACAGCCCATCACCCTGCGGCTCCACCAGCTGAACCTGCTGCCGGGTATCGGCAAGAAACTGCGCAACTCCATCCTCGACCAGCGCAAGCAACAGCCCTTCCAGAGCTTCGAGGACCTCGAAGAGCGCGTCGCGGGCCTGCACAACCCACAGGAGGTGCTGGTCGAGCGCATCATCGAGGAACTGCGCGACGACGACCTCAAGTACAAGACGTTCGTCGGGCGGCGCGACGAGTAGGCAGTTTTACCCCGTTCGGCCCCGTAGCCGGCGCCAATCGATGAGAGACCCCGACGGACTGCTGTCGCGCGCCGGTGTTCGTGGTGACCCGAACCGCGACCAGCACTTCCTCGTAGACGACCGCGTCCTCGACCGACTCACCTCCTATCTGCCCGAGGACGCCGACACGAGCCACCTGCTCGAGATCGGTGCCGGGAACGGCGCGCTGACCGACCGACTGCTCGCCCGCGGCGACCACGTGACCGCCATCGAGCGCGACGACCACCTCGCCGACTTCCTCCGCGAGGAGTTCGCCGCAGAGCGCGACGACGGCCGCCTCGACGTGGTCGAGGGCGACGCCCTGCGGGTCGACCTGCCCGACTTCACGGCCTGCGTCTCGAACCTCCCCTACGGCGTGTCGAGCCAGATCACGTTCCGGCTGCTCCCCCTGAAGAAGCCCCTCGTCCTGATGTTCCAGCAGGAGTTCGCCGAGCGCATGGTCGCCGAGGCGGGCAGCGACGACTACGGCCGTCTCTCGGTGTCGACCCAGCACTACGCCGACGTGGAGATCGTCGAGACCATCCCGAAGGAGGCGTTCTCGCCCCCGCCGGCGGTCGAGAGCGCGGTCGTCCGCTGTACCCCGCGCGACCCGGACTACGAGGTCGAGGACGAGCAGTTCTTCCTCGACTTCGTGAAGGCGGTGTTCACGCAGCGCCGGAAGACGATGCGCAACGCCATCCGCAACACCGCCCACATCTCCGGGCTGGACGACGCGGACGCGGTGGTCGACGCCGCCGACGAGGACCTCATGAGCAAACGCGCCGGGAACCTCGAGCCGGCGACCTTCGCGGAGCTGGCCACGCTTGCGGCCGACGTCGGCCGTGGTGTGACGGATGGCTGAACTGGCGTCCTGGGACGCGCTGGCGCGGGAGGTGAACTCGCTGTCGACGCTGGTCGACAGCACGCTGTTGAAGCTCCTCCTGACCCTCGCGGCGTTCGGCGTGATGGCCGGTCTCGGCTACGTCACGAACCGGGTCCAGGACCGCATGCGCGACGAGTTCGGTGACGCGCTCGCGGACGTGTTGACCATCCTCGTCATCGCCGTGACCTTCGGTGGGGCCGCGACCGTCGTCGTCGGCCTCTGGGGGTCGGCGGACGAGGTGGTCGCCGCGATGCGCGGGCTGCCAATCAACCAGGACGACGGGCCGCGCATCGCCATCTCCGCCGTCGTCGCGCTGACCGTCCACCTCGTCTCGCGGGTGACGAAGCGGATCCTGGAGGAGTTCCTCGCCTCGACGAAGGCCCTCTCCGACCACCAGCGCCAGCTCACCTACCGCATCACGCAGGTGGTGCTCTGGACCATCGGCCTCATCGTCATCCTCGGCATCTGGAGCGTCCAGCTGACCGGGCTGCTGGTCGGGGCCGGCTTCGCCGGCATCGTGGTCGGGATGGCCGCCCGGCAGACGCTCGGGGCCGTGCTGGCCGGGTTCGTGCTGATGATAGCCCGACCATTCGAGATCGGCGACTGGGTCGAGATCGGCGACAGCGAGGGCATCGTCACCGACATCTCCATCTTCAACACCGCCATCCAGACCTTCGACGGCGAGTACGTGATGATCCCCAACGACATCGTCAGCGGCGAGCGCGTGGTCAACCGGTCCCGCAAGGGGCGCCTCCGGCTGGAGGTCGAGGTCGGTGTCGACTACGACAGCGACGTGGAACACGCCGTCGCCGTCGCCGAGGACGCCCTCGACGACTGCGAGGACATCCTGTCGGTGCCGACCCCGCAGGTCATCGTCAAACGCTTCGCCGACTCGGCGGTGGTCCTCGGCGTCCGCTTCTGGATCGACAAGCCGAGCGCCCGGCGCAAGTGGCGGGCGCGGACCGAGGTCGTGACCGCCCTGAAGTCGGCGTTCGAGGCCGAGAGCATCAAGATCCCCTTCCCGCAGCGCGAACTCTCCGGGCGCGCCGAGGCCGGTGGCTTCCAGGTCACCGGCGAGGCGGTCGGGGTGGAGTCCTCGGCCGAGGCCGCCGCCGACGGCGGCGGTGGCGAGGGCGGCAGGAATAGCGACGGAGGTGACTCGTAGATGCCGAAGGACCTCGCTGACCGTCGCGGCGTCGAGACCGAGGTGTACCAGCCCGCGGAGGACTCCCACCTGCTGGCGGAAGCGGCAGCAGCCGACATGGGCGAACGCGAGGCTGGCGAAGCCCGCCGCGCCCTGGAGGTCGGGACGGGCTCGGGCTACGTCGCCGAACACGTCGCGGCCGAGACAGGGGCCGAGGTGGTCGCTTCAGACCTGAACCCGCACGCGTGCAGGCAGGCGCGTGAGCGCTCGGAACACGGTGTCGCCGTCGTGCAGGCCGACCTCGTCTCGCCCTTCCGCGACGGCGCCTTCGACGTGGTGCTGTTCAACCCACCGTACCTGCCCGAGGACGCGGCGGCCGCCCGCGACGACTGGATGGAGGTCGCGCTCACGGGCGGGGAGGACGGCCGGGCCGTGGTCGACCCGTTCCTCGATTCGGTCGGTCGTGTACTCGCACCCGATGGCGCGGTGTACCTCCTCGTCTCGAGCCTGACCGGCGTGGACGAGGTCGTCGACCGCGCCGCCGAGAACGGCTTCAGCGCGGTCGCGCTGCGCGACGAGTCGTTCCCGTTCGAGACGCTGACCGTGTTGAAACTGGTTCGCTAGCTCGGATTACTACTGCGCATTTGCGAGGTTCGAAAATATTAAAGCCCCGCATTTCCAAGCGACGGGTACGAATGACAGAACTCGTCTCTACGACACTGGGACTGTTCCCGCTCCCAGACTGGGCGAAATCGGACCTCTCGGACCTCAAGGGCCACCAGAAGCACGACCTCATCTCCGGCGACGAGGGCGAGGAGATCCAGGCCGTGTACGAGCAGGCCCGCGAGGAGGTCGTCACGGCGCAGGTCGACTCGGGCGTCGACCTCGTCGGCGAGGGCCAGCTCCGCTGGGACGACATGCTCGCACACCCCCTGACGGTACACGACAGCGTCGAGACCCGCGGCATCGTCCGCTACTACGACAACAACAACTTCTACCGCGAGCCGGTCGTCCAAGAGGAACTCACCTTCGACGGCGACGTGGCCGCAGAACTCGAGGCCGCCACCGCACTGGTCGACGACGGCCTGCAGGCCGTCCTCCCCGGCCCGTACTCGCTCGCCGACCTCGCCACCGACGAGTACTACGGTGACGAGACCGCGTTCCTCCACGCTGTCGCGGACTTCCTCGCCGGCGAGGCCGCGGCCTTCCCCGAGGTCGAGACCCTGTTCCTGCTCGAACCCTCGCTCGTCGAGAACGCACCCGCCGAGGGCCTCGACGCGGAGGTCCCCGAGGCCGTCACGACCGTCGCGAACGCTGTGGACGCCGAGGTCGTCGTCCAGCCCTACTGGGGCGCGCTGGAGGAGAAGGTCCACGCGCACCTGCTGGACGCCGAGGTCGACGCCGTCGGCTACGACTTCGTCAGCGACCACGAGCAGAACCTCTACAACCTGCAGGAGTACGGCACCAAAGACGACATCTCGCTCGGCCTGCTCGACGGCCAGAACACCCTGGTCGAGGAGCCCGAGGCCGTCGTAGAGCGCGTCGACTGGGTCCACGAGAACCTGCCCGTCGCCGAGTTCGACACCGCCTACGTGACGCCGAACACCGAACTGTTCTACCTGCCCTACGCGAAGTACGAAGACAAACTCGACGCCGTCGCCGAGGCCGTTGCCCTCGCCGACGCGGAGGTGACAGCATGAGCCAGAACCCCAACCGCGACCAGTTCAAGCCGGAGGACCACCCGAACGAGCACTTCATCCTGACGACCGTCGTCGGCTCCTACGCCAAGCCCAAGTGGCTCAACCGCGCGAAAGAGCAGTACGAGGACCCCGACTCGAAGTTCGACGAGGACGACTGGCAGGAGGCCAAGGACGACGCCTCCCGCCTCATCACCGACGAACACGAACGCGCCGGCCTCGACGTCGTCGTCGACGGCGAGATGCGCCGCAACGAGATGGTCGAGTTCTTCGCCCACCGCATCGACGGCTACGAGTTCAACGGGCCCGTCAAGGTGTGGGGCCACAACTACTTCGACAAGCCGTCGGTCGTCTCCGAGGTCGAGTACGACGAGTCCTGGCTGGTCGACGAGTACGAGTTCACCGCCGCGGTCTCGGACGCGCCGGTCAAGGTGCCCATCACCGGCCCGTACACCCTCGCGAACTGGTCGTTCAACGAGGCCTACGACGACGACGAGGAACTCGCCTACGACCTCGCCGACCTCGTGAACGAGGAGATCGAGAAGCTCGTCGACGCCGGCGCGCGCTACATCCAGATCGACGAGCCCGCGCTCGCGACGACGCCGGACGACCACGCCATCGTCGGCGAGTGTCTGGAGCGTATCGCGGACGACATCCCGGACGACGTGCGCATCGGCCTGCACGTCTGCTACGGCGACTACTCCCGCATCTACCCCGAGATTCTCGACTACCCCGTCGAGGAGTTCGACCTCGAACTCTGCAACGGTGACTACGACCAGCTCGACGTGTTCACGGACGACGAGTTCACGAAGGACCTCGCACTCGGCGTGGTCGACGCCCACGTCGCCGAGGTCGAGTCCGTCGAGGAGATCAAGCGCAACATCCGCAAGGGCCTCGAGGTCGTGCCCCCGGAGCGCCTCATCGTCTCGCCGGACTGCGGTCTGAAGCTCCTGCCCCGCGAGGTCGCCTACGAGAAGATGGCCAACCTCGTGCAGGCGACCCGCGAGATCGAGGCCGAACTCGACGCCGGCGAGATAGACGTGCCCGCCGCCGAGCCGACCGCCAGCGCCGACGACTGAATCCCCGTCGTCGCCGTTCCTACTCCTTTCGTGCTTTCAGCGAGAACGTCAGCGGGAGTTCCACCGCCACATCCTCGGGCAGCCACCAGTAGCCCTGCTCGTCCTCGGTCATGCCCTCGTAGCATCGCCACGTACAGAACGGGTGCTCGTGGAGGAACTCGATCCGCAGGCCGCGGGTCGCCAGTTCGGTGACGATGTCGCCGAGCGTGTGTGCCCACTCGTAGTGTTCGCTGTGTTCGAATTCGGCGTCGGCGGCGTAGCTCCCCTGGACGTCGAAGTGCAGGGGTTCGTCCGAGAAGTACGGGTACGCGAGTTCGGCACTGTCGCCCTCGACCGACGCGAACGTCCCCGCGACGGGGTGGTTCTCCGCGATGTAGAAGACACCGCCGGGCGCGAGGTGTCGGTCGACCGTGTCGGCCCACGCCGCGAGGTCGTCCAGCCACGCGAGCACCCCGTAGGAGGTGAACACCACGTCGAACTCGCGGTCGAGGTCGAGGCCCAGCACGTCACTCTCGACGAACTCGGCGCGGTCGGCGAGGCCGGCCTCGTCCGCCAGGATGCGTGCCTCCCGGACCGCCTCACCCGAGAAGTCCACGCCGACGACCTCGGCACCCTCGCGGGCCCACGAGAGCGTGTCCATGCCGAAGTGGCACTGGAGGTGGAGCAGGCTGGTCCCCTCGTCGACGTGGGGGCCGAGTTCCTCGCGTTCGAGCGGCCAGAGCGACGACTCGCCGTCGAGGAAGCCGGCCACGTCGTAGTAGTCCGTCTCGGGGTGGACGCGGGCGCGTTCGTCCCAGTTGCGCCGGTTCGACTCGTAGTAGTCGTCCATACCGGCCCGGGGGCACGGCAGGACAAATGTCTTCAGGTCCGGTGGGTCGGGGTCACGCGCTCAGTTCGCCCGCGGGAGGGTGATGTGGACCTTCGTCCCCTCCGGGTCGTTCACCGCGAAGGAGATGTCGCCGCCGGCCGACCGGACGGTCCAGTTGACCAGCCAGAGGCCCAGCCCGGAGCCGTGTTCCAGCGGCGTCTCCTCGCCGTTCTCGAGCACCTGTCGCTCGGCCGGCGGGATACCGGGTCCCCTGTCGGAGACGGTGATGGTGACCGATCGCGGCGTCGACTCGACGTCCACGGCGACCGAGGGGTAGGGGTCGTCGGTGTGTTCGACGCCGTTCTCGATGAGTTCGAACAGCGCCCACTCCAGGGTGGAGTGGCCGAGGACGCGCTCGTTGGCGCTCGCGGGCGTGAACACCGACGCGTCCGGATAGCGCTCCTGGACGCGTTCTGCGGCGCTGTCGACGGTGGGACCGACCGCGATGTCGCGCCGTTCCACCTCGGTGTCGTCGAGTGCCCGTTCGACGTAGCGGGCCCGGTCCGACCAGTCGACGAGCTGGTCGGCGGCGTCGAGCATCGCGTCCAGATGGGGCACGCCGGCGTCGTCGACCGTCGGTTCGATGAGGTCGCCGTGGCCGAGGATGATGTTCGTCTCGTGGCGGACGTTGTGGCGCAGGACCCGGTTGAGGACGTTCAGGCGCTGCTCGCGCAGCACCCGGTCGGTCACGTCCTGCAGCGTGAGCAACCGGCCGACGAGCAGGTCGTCGCCGCGGTGCATCGGTTCCGACTCGACGGTGAAGTAGCGCTCGCGGCCGCCGTCGTCCTCCAGCAGGAGCTTGCGCATCTCCTCGGCCTCCGCGACCGCCGCGAGGTCGGCGTCGACGTCGGCGATATGCTGGCCGACCGGGTCCGCCACCCGGAGCACCTCCTCTGCGGCCCTGTTGGTCTCGGTGATGCGGCCCTCGGCGTCCAGCACGATGACGCCCGCGGCCATGCGTTCGACGACCGCGTCCGCCGCGACGGTCCGCGAGACGGGGAGCACCGAGAACAGCCGCTGGCCGAACAGCGCCACCCCGAACGCGACCATCGACACGGCGAACGCGAGCGGGCCGGCGTTCAGGCCCGGGACGGGATGCACGTCGAGGACGGTCATGACGCTCCCGACCCACGGCACGGCGACGCCGAGGAGCACCGCGCTACTCCGGCCGCGGTACAGCTGTGGCACCGCAACGGCCAGTTTGACGAGGATGGCCGAGCCCAGGAAGACCAGCAGGTAGACGTACCCGATGGACGCCCAGTAGGCCGGGCCGTGTGCGACCACCAGGTCGGAGAGCCCGGGCCCCGCCGGCCGGAACCCCTCGACCGTCCGGAACCAGCCGTGGCTCGCGTTCGTGAATAGCACGGTGAGGGTGAGGACGGGCTGGACCGCGAGCACGGTGAGTGCCCGCGACGAGATGCGGTCCTTGCGGCCGGTGTACGCGAGGGTGAACAGCAGGAAGGCGGGCGCGACGAGCAGGATACCGACCCACTCCACGTTCGCCAGGAGGACGGCGATCTCGCGGTCGGTGGTCCCGACACGCAGGCCGTGTGCCGCAGTCCAGACGACGATGCCGACGGTCACCCCTGCGAAGGGCGTCGCGCCCGGGACCGCACGCTCGCGGAGCGCGTAGGCCGCGAGCGCGAGCATCGCACCAGCGACGACGAACAGTGCCGCAGTGAATGGGTTTGCGAGGAACATCGAAACTGGGCGGACAGACCCGAACGCTGTCGTTGTGTGGAAGTATCGGCACGCCCACTTGGCTCTATTTGCCGTTCAGATGATAGCTCGGGACAGCGCCCCGAACAGGGGGAGGACGATGCCGATGGCGACCGGTAGGAGGGCGAGCGTGCCCAGCCCCGCGAACCCGTCGAGGGCCCCGGCGAGGGCCAGGTCGGCGAGGAACCCGAGCAGCACCAGCCCGGCGAACGCCAGACTCGCCCCGAGGCCGCGTCGGAGCGAGGACTGGGGGAGCGCCACCAGCGCCCCGGCGACGACCAGTCCGAGCCAGTGGACCCAGGCGAGCGCGAGGCCGAGCACAACGGCCGACACCGTGGCGAGTCGGCGGCGCCGGTCGTCCTCACGGAGGGGCGCGAGCGCGTCGCTACCGCTCATCGCGACACCTCCTCGAACCGCAGGTCGGTGCCGTCGGGGAGCGACCGGTCCATCGGCTTGTACCGACCGTTCGCCCAGTCCGCGAGCTGGTCGGCGTAGCTGTCGGAGAAGTAGTCCCCCGAGTTGCCACCCGGGAGGACCGCCTGCGAGCCCCCGTCGAAGGTCGCGACCATCCGCCAGCTCGCGCCCGTGGAGCCCTCGCTGTGGAAGTTGCGGACGGTACCGGGCGAGCCGGCGGTCCGCAGTTCGTCGTAGTTGAGGAAGTCCTGGTCGAAGGGGTGGGTGAACCGGACGCGATTCCAGTCCCCGTAGTCTTCCCAGCCCTCGTCGGCGATCTCGGCCGTGGCCTCGTCCATCGCGTCGATGGCGTGTGTCACCGGGTCGGGGCCCTCCTCGAACCAGTCGCCCCCGGTGGCCAGCGTCCCGAGCACCCAGTCGTTCGGCTTCCCGAAGTCCTCCGGCAGCCCGGCGTCGGCGAATCGCCCCTCGAACACCTGCTCGCGGTAGGCCCGGAGCCAGCGTTCGAACACCAGCGCCCCGACGGAGTCCGGGCGCATCTCGCCGTCCCAGTCGAGCACGGTCTCGAAGGGGTCGTACGGGAGGTCGGTCGTCGGCGAGTCGTCCGTCTCTGCCGCCGCCTCCAGAACCGGCCGGAACAGGGTGAACCGCGGGTCCTGGGTGTCGAGCTGGACCTCACGCAGGAACTCGGCGTCCATCGGCTGGTCGCTCGCGGCGCGCTCGTCAAGCAGGTCGTAGATACGTGCTCCGCGGAATGGCGGCGCGTACCCCGCCGAGATGTAGTGTTCGGGGTCGTTCGTGAGGCGCTGGTTCGCGGTGGCGAGGTAGTCGGGGTTCTCGACGCCCGGCTTCTCGTCGAAGGGGACGAACCCGTCCCACGAGGACTCGCCGTAGGGCGTGTAGCCATCGCCCCACTCGCCCTCCTTCGCCGAGCCGTCGAAGACCCGCGTGCCCTGGACGACCTCGCCGTCGGTCGTCCGGATGGGAATCTGGCCCGTGACCCAGTAGTAGGTGTTACCGTCGCGGTCGGCGTAGACGAAGTTCTGCGTCGGTTCGTCGAACAGTCGGATGGCCGCCTTCGCCTCCTCCAGGCCGTCGGCGAGGTTCAACTGCCGGACCGCGTCGACGGTCCGGGTCGCCGAGAGCCCGGTCCAGGCGACCCCGAGTTCGTCGGCGACGCGCAGGTCGTCCCCGTCGGGGAACTGCGAGAGGACCGCGCCGTGGACCGACCGCTTGACCGTCACCTCGCGGTCCTCGCCGTCGGCGACCGCGACCGTCTCCGTCCGGCTCTGGAACTGTCGTTTCTCGTCGCCGTAGTCGTAGGCGTCCCCGGTCGGGGAGTCGTACGTGTAGAAGTCGACGACGTCCGCGCCGGTGTTCGTGAAGCCCCACGCCCCGGCGTGGTTCTGGCCGATGATGACGAAGGGCACGCCCGGGAAGCAGACGCCGCGGACGTCCAGCGGGTCCGGGCCGACGACGTGCTGTTCGTACCACACCGGCGGGACGGTCAGGTTCAGGTGCGGGTCGTTGGCGACGATCGGGTCGCCCGAGTCGGTGTGCTCGCCGGAGACGACCCACGAGTTCGACCCGATGCCCGGCTCGGTCTCGAACTCGGCCAGCCAGGAGAGCATGCCGGGGTCCGGGACCGCCGCGTCCTCGTGGCGAGTCGATTCCGGCGGCTCTCCACCCCGGATGATGGGCGTGTCGTGGCCCATGAGCCGCGGGTACAGCGTCTCGGTCGTCTCCTGACCCAGTCGCTCCCGGGCCAGCGCCTTCCGGAGTGTCCGGAACGACCCCGTCAGCCCCCACGATATCTGCTTCGAGATGACGAGCGAGGCGGCCGGCGTCCACGCCTCCTGCTCGTAGGAGAGCAGCCGGTATTCGAGCGGTTTCGTCTCCTGCTCGCGGGCGGCGTTCACCCCCTCGACGTACGCCTCGACCATGTCGCCCGTCTCCGAGCCCTTCGTGCGCTCCCACGTCGCCTCGGCGGCCGCGGCGAAGTCCAGCTGGCGGTGGAACACGTCCGAATCGACCGCCCGGTCGCCGAACACCGCCGCGAGCCGCCCCTCCATCAGGCGCCGGTAGAGGTCCATCTGGAACAGCCGGTCCGCCCCGTGGCAGTAGCCGACCGCGAAGTACGCCGCCGCCTCCGAATCCGCCTCGATGTGCGGGACGTGGTCGTCGTCGTACCGGACCGTCGCCGGTCCGTAGGGGCTCTCGACGGTCCCGTCGGCTCCCGACTCCGCGGCGCCCCACACCGACCCCGACCCCGGCGCGAACCGGTCGAGGTAGCTCCGCGCCTCCGTGAGTGTCATCCCCCCGATACCCGCCCCGAGGACCGCGGTAAGGAGGGCCCGGCGGGTGGTCTCTGTGTTCATCACCCACACACAAACGAGGGCAGTATTTATAATTTGTTTCGCTGCCGACAGTCGCGCCGCTACGGGATGTGGATAAAACGGGAGAAACGGCGCGGTTATTCGTAGAGCCAGGTCGCGTCGACCTGCTCGTAGTCGACGAGCTCCTCTTCGTCGAAGAAGAGGTCGATCTCGCGCTCGTTCGAGCCGGGGTCCTCGTGGTCGGAGCCGTGGATGACGTTCCGACCGAGGTCGAGACCGAAGTCACCGCGGATGGTGCCCGGCGCGGACTCGGCCGGGTCGGTCTCGCCCATCATGTTGCGGACCTGCCGGATGGCGTCCTGGCCCTCCCAGACCATCGCCATCACGGGACCCGAGGTGATGAAGTCGACGAGGCCGTCGAAGAACGGCTTGCCCTCGTGCTCGCCGTAGTGCTCCTCGGCGAGGTCCTGGTCGATCTGCATGAACTTCGCGCCGACCAGTTTCAGGCCGCGGTCCTCGAAGCGGGCGATGATTTCGCCGATGAGGCCGCGCTGGACGCCGTCGGGCTTGACCATGACGAACGTGCGCTCGTGGTCGTCGCTCATTCTTCAGTGTCCTCCTCGGTTGCTGCCTGGGGGGCACCGCCTTCTTTCGTCCACTCCAGGTCACGGGGCTCGCGACCCAGGTCCGCGTTCTTCTCGCACTTCGCGGAGCAGTAGTGGACGGTCGTGCCGTCCACGTGGACGAACATCGTGCCCGTCCCGGGAACGATCTCGTCACCGCAGTACTCACAGTCGCGGGTTCGAACCATTATTGTCCTCCGATGGAGTCGGCCTCGCGGGCAGTCTCGCGCAGCTGCAAGACGTCACCCTCGCGAACGGGGCCGAGGCAGTTTCGCGTGATGATGCGACCCTGGTTTTCCCCCTCGCGGATGCGGCACTTGACCTGCATGGCTTCGCCGTGCATGCCGGTCTTACCGACGATCTCGATGACTTCCGCGGAGGTGGAGCCGTCTGTAGACTCTTCGGCACTCATGGATTACCTCTACAGGTCCTCGACCTTGCCGGCGATGTCCTCGACGTCGCTCGAGGCGTCACCAGCGTCGACGATGGCCGCGGCCGCGCTGCCGACCTCGAGGCCGGCGGCGTGCCCGACGTCGTCCTGCGTCTCGATGAAGACGACCGGGATACCCTTCTCACTGGCGAGTTCGGGGAGGTGCATGACGATCTCCTCGGGGGAGACGTCCTCGGCGACGTAGACGATCGAGGCGTTGCCGCGCTCGACGGCCTTCGTGGTCTCGTTGGTTCCTTTCTTTACGCTACCTGTGTCTCGTGCGACCTCGAGGGCCTCGAGGGCGTCCTCTTGGAGGTCGGCTGGGATCTCTTTGTTGACGTAGACTGGCATGGTTGTTCACCTACTCCCACGCGTGGGCTCGCGCTCCCCTGCCGTCGTGGGGCCGAATCCCCACTGACCACCGGCTGGGTAGTCGGCGGCCGGAATCCTGTGCGGCTAGGAGCATCATCAACCCCGCGTAGGGCGTATCTCGTTTGTACTGGGCCACCCCTTATAAGGGTGTTCAAACGCTCGCAGGCGTGCGAAAACGACGCATGCAGAATCGGCACAGATTCCGGTCGACGGCACCGGCTCGCGGGCTGGTCGCCCCGGTCGTGTGAGAGTGCCGGAGAAAGAGGGTGGTCAGCGCGCGAACGAGAACGGGTCCGGGATGATACCCATCGCGAACCACAGGTCGTTGTGGCCATAGCCGTCGATCTCGACGATCTCGCCGTCCTCGAACCGGCCGGTGTAGGCGAGTTCGCAACGGAACTGCTCGCCGGTCGGGTCGAAGACGAGCTCCTCGCCCTCGATGACCAGTCGCCACTCGTTCTCGAAGGTCCCCTCGCGGACCGTGCGGACCACCACGACGTCACCGTCGACGTGGATGCTCTGGACGCGCTCGGTCATGTCCGGGACGGCCTCGTGGAACCGGATGATGCGGTCCGCCAGTTCGCTGGGCCCGAAGGCCCTCTCGGGGTCCGACATGAGGACGCAGTCCTGCGAGAAGTACTCGTAGAAGACCGTGGGGTTCCCCCCATCGTGGCCCTGCTCGACGAGGCGGCGGACGATGCGTTCGTATTCGGTGCTGCTCAGGTGTTCTTGCCCCCCAGGCATGGGTGAGAGTAGTCGCGCGTACACTTATAGTTGACCGCATGATGTGTCGGCAGAGCAATACTCTCCCACCGGGAACGACAACGCACTTCCTGCCCGCTCGTCAAGGCCAGTACATGGACGCAGCCGAGGTTGCGACCGGGTTGCGAGACGAGGCCCGGTCGGTGAACGAGCGACGGGTACTCGTGTTGACAGGTAGTCGCGACCGCTGCGAGGCGACCGCCCGGCAGGTCCTCGACGCGCTCTCGGTCCCCATCACGGCGACCGCGCTGGTGAGCGAGCGTGACTTCCTCCGGTGCGAACAGGTCGGCCCCCGGCAGGCGGGGTCCATCCTCGGCACCACCCACGAGTGCATCGTCGTCGACGCCCACGACCAGTTGCGCCCGAACACCCTCGGGCAGGTGGTCGGCGCGGTCGACGGCGGCGGCCTGCTCGTCCTCCTCGCGCCGCCCCTCGACGAGTGGCCGACCCGGCGCGACGACTTCGACGCCGGGATGGCCGTCCTGCCGTTCACGGTCGAGGACGTGACCGGGCACTTCCGGGAGCGGTTCGTGGAGACGCTGCGGGCGCATCGCGGCATCGCAATCTACGACGTGGATGCTGACACCGTCGAGGCCGACGGGTCGACCCACCCGGCCCCGCGCCGACTCGACCCGCCGGTGCCACACCCCGCGCAGTTCGAGTTCCCGGAGGCGGCGTACGACGCCTGCCGGACCGCCGACCAGGTCGAGGCCGTCCACGACTTCGAGTTCCTGCGCGAGCCGTGCCGGGCACTCGTCCTGGAGGCCGACCGCGGCCGCGGGAAGTCCAGTGCGGCCGGCATCGCGGCCGGCGCGTTCGCCGCCGAGGGACAGGACGTGCTCGTGACGGCCCCGAGCTACCGGAACGCGGCGGAGGCGTTCGACCGCGCGAGAGAGCTGTTCGAGACGCTGGGCGTGGCCGGCGACCATCCCGACGAGAACACCCACCTCGTGACGACGACCGGCGGCGAGGTCAGGTACGAACCGCCGCCGGAAGCCGCCGCAGAGGCCACCGAGCCGGACCTCCTCGTCGTCGACGAGGCCGCGGCCATCTCGGTCCGGCTGCTGGACGAGACCCTCGCGGCCGACCGGGTGGCCTACGCCTCGACCATCCACGGCTACGAGGGCGCCGGCCGGGGCTTCTCGGTGCGGTTCCGGGCCCACCTCGACGAGAGCGCCCACGAGGTCCGCGAGAACCGGCTGGCGACGCCCATCCGGTACGCGGCGGGCGACCCGGTCGAGGTCTGGTCGTTCAACGCCCTCGGGCTGGACGCCCGGCCCCCGGTCGACGAACTCGTCGCGGACGCCACGGTCGACTCGGTCGAGTACGGCCGCCCCACGCCCGAGGACCTGCTCGCCGACCCCCAGCGCCTCCGGGAGACCTTCGGCCTGCTCGTCCTCGCGCACTACCAGACCCAGCCCGACGACCTCGCCCGGCTGCTCGACGCCCCGAACCTCTCGGTGCGGACGCTGACCCACGACGGCCACGTCGTCAGCGTCGCCCTGCTGGCCCGCGAGGGCGGCCTCGACGAGCAGACCCGCGAACGCATCTACGAGGGCGGGCGCATCAACGGGAACATGATACCCGACGTGCTGACGAGCCAGTTGCGCGACGAGGCCGCCGCCGGCCCGGTCGGCGAGCGCGTCGTCCGCATCGCGACCCACCACGCCGCCAGAGAGCGCGGCCTCGGCTCGCACCTGCTCTCGTGCATCCGCGAGGAGTTCGCCGACGACGTGGACTGGCTCGGGGTCGGCTACGGGGCGACCCCCGACCTGCTCCGGTTCTGGGACGCGAACGACTACCACACGGTCCACCTCTCGACCACCCGGAACGACGTGAGCGGGGAGTACTCCGCCGTGATGCTCTCGCCGTGTTCGCCCGCCGGCGAGGCCCTCCACGACCGGCAGGCCGACTGGTTCGCCCGCCGCATCGGCGGCGTCCTCACCGACGCCCTGCGCGACATGGACCCGGACGAGGTCCGTGCCGCGCTGGCGGCCTGCGACGCCGACGTGTCGCTCTCCCTCGACGAGCTGGCGTGGCGCGCGGTCGCCGGGACCGCTTACGGCCCCGGCCTCTACGACGTGGCACCCGGGCCGTTCCGCGACCTCGTCGTGAAGCACCTCGTGGATCCGACCGGGAGTGGGCCCGCCCTCGACGCCGAGCACGAGCGCGTCCTCGTCGCCCGGGTCCTGCAGGCCCACGACGCCGACGCCGTCGCCGACGAACTGGACTATCACTCCGCCCGGATGGCGATGCGGGCCGTCGGCGAGGGACTGCGCCAGCTCGTCGACCACTACGGCGACGAGGCGGCCATGGCGGAGCGCGACAGGCACCAGTAGCGCTCACCAGTTCCCCCGCAAGAGGCTCTTACGTCCTCGATTCCTACCCTCAACGGATGGAGGGGGTGTCGAGACGGCGATTTCTCGCACGGGCGGCCACGGGCGTCGGGAGCACGTCGCTCGTGAGTGGCTGTCTGGACCTGGGGGACGGCGGCGGGCCGACCATCCCGGTCGACCGCCGGCTCAGCGTCGGCTCGAAGCACTTCACCGAGAACCGCATCCTCGGCTTCATGACCTTCGAAGCCGTCAACCACGTCCTCGACGTCCAGCCGGTCCACGAGATCGGCTACGGCCGCACCAGCACCATCTGGGAGGCGCTGGTCGAGGGCGCCGTCGACACCTACTGGGAGTACACCGGCACCCTCTGGTACGTCCACCTGCAGGACGACGGCCCCCCGGCGCGTATCGACGACCCCCTCACGCTGTACCAGCGCGTGCGGAAGGACGTGCGGGCGGCCTACGACCTGGAGTGCTTCTCGCCCGCGCCCTTCGACAACCCGTACGTGCTCTGTGTTCGGCCCGAGTGGGCCGCCGAGACGGGCATCTCGACCCTCTCCGGGCTGTTCGAGTACGCCGCCGACGGGAACCCCGTCCCCGTCGCGGTCGGCCCGGAGTTCTACCACCGGGCGGACGGCTGGCCGGGGCTGCTCGACCACTACGGGGTCTCCGAGGGGACGAGACGGGCGTGGGACCCGACCGTGGCGGTCGTCAACCTCGTGCTGGGCTACGAGTTCCTCGTCGGGGAGACCATCGACGTCGCGATGGGGTTCGGCACGGACCCACAGATACCCATCAACGACCTGGTCGTCCTCGAGGACGACCGTGACTTCTTCCCGCCGTACAACCCGTGCCCGGTCGTCCGGGCCGGCGTCCTCGACCGCATCGACGGGCTCGGGGAGCTGCTGGACCGCCTCGGCCCGACCATCGAGACGGCCGAGGAGATGCAGGCGCTGAACGCCCGGGTCGTCGTCGGGGGCGAGGACGCCCGGGACGTCGCACTCTCGGTCCTCCGCAGGGAGGGTATCCTCGGATGAGGCCGCTTCGACGCGTCGAGGAGTCCATCTCCCTCCAGCTCGGACTCGCCCTGCTGGTCGTCGTCCTCCTCCTCGCGGTCGTCGGGGCCGGCACGTGGCTGGTGACCGCCGACGCGGTCCAGACCGACGTGAGGACCAAGCTCGTCTCGCAGTCGGAGGCGGAGGCCGACGGCCTGAACGACTGGTTCGCCAGCAACAAACTGTTCGTGCGGCTGGTCTCCGACGACGGCGTCTTCGCGACGGGTGACGACGACGCCGTCCGGCGCTACCTGCACCGCAACGCCGCGAGCGACGACGTCGACGTCCTCGGGTTGCACTACATCGACATGCGCGAGAACCGGGTCCTCGTCTCGACCGTCGAGGACGCGGCGGGCGAGGACCTGTCCGACCGCCCGTGGCCGCCGCGGCTCCGCTTCCAGGGCTTCGGGGACGTGTACGTCTCCGAACCGTACACCTCGCCCCGGAACCGGACCGTCGTCGCGTTCGTGAGCCCGACCGAGACCATCAACGGCGCACTGGTCTCGGTGGTCGACGTGACCGAGATCGGCGAGTCGTTCCGGTCACCCATCCCCGGGACCGTGACGCACGTCATCGACTCGCGGGGCATCGTCATCTTCTCCGAGAATCCCGAGGAGCGCCTCCAGCCCTACCTGACCGACCAGCAGGCCATCCCCGAGGCGCTGGTCCGCGCGGTCGACGGCGAGTCCGGCTTCCAGGAGACCTCCCTGAAGGAGCGAGAACTCGGCTACGACGTGGTCACGGCCTACGCCCCGGTCGAGGGGACCGACTGGGTCGTCATCATGCAGGCCCCCACGTCGTCGGCCTACGCGGTCCTCGACCGCATCGTCGTCGGCATCGTCACGTTCGTCGGGCTGGCACTGGCCGGCGTCCTCGTGGTCGCACTCACCTTCGGCCGGACGACCACCCGGGACATCAGCGAACTCACCGAGACGGCCGAGGCGTACGCCTCCGGTGACTACGACGCCGAGCCGTCGCTCGACCGGGACGACGAACTCGGGACGCTCGCGGCCCAGATGGGGGCCATGCGCGACGCGCTGGAGTCCCGCATCGACGCCCTCGAATCGGCCCGCGGTGACGCCGAGCGCCGGAAACTCCAGTTGCAGCGCCTGCTCGCGAACCTGCCGGTCGTGCTGTTCGTCGTCGACGCCGACGGCGAGCTGGTGGACGTGCAGGGGCACACTCCCGAGGGGACGTTCGCCCTCTCCGACGCCGTCGGGGCCCGCGTGGAGGAGCGATTCGGCCGATACCCCGAACTGGTCGACGCCTGCACCCGGGCGCTGTCGGGGGCCGCGAGCAGCGTCACGGTCGACGTCGAGGGCGGCATCTTCCACGTCCAGGTCCAGCCCATCCAGGAGGACGGCGAGGTGGAACAGGCCATCGCGGTCGCCAGCGACGTGACCCGGGAACACAACCGCGAACAGCAGATACAGGTACTGAACCGGGTCCTCCGCCACGACCTCCGGAACCGCCTCAGCGTCATCGTGAACTACGCACGCCACGTCGCCGAGACCGTCGACGACCCCGACCTCGACGACGCCCTCGACCGCATCGTCACCCAGAGCGAGGAGCTCGTCGAGACCAGCGAGAAGGCCCGGAACGTCCAGCGGGCGCTCGACAGCGCGGGCGAGTCGGTCGACATCGTCGAACTCGCCGCGGACTGCCTGGACGCGTTCGAGGAGACCCATCCCGGCGTCGCGGTCGAACGCTCGCTGCCCGCGACCGCCCCGGCGAAGGCGACGGTCCACCTCGGCATGGCGCTGGAGGAACTCCTCACGAACGCGGTCGAACACACCCAGGACGGGTCGCCGACGGTCCGGGTCTCGGTCGCGAACACGCTGTCCCACGTGGACCTCGTCGTCGAGGACGACGGCCCCGGGATGCCCGCCTCCGAGAAGCGGGCCATCGTCGAGGGCGAGGAGAAACCCCTCGCCCACTCCAGCGGCCTCGGGCTCTGGTTCGTCTACTGGCTCGTCACCGCCGCCGGTGGCCAGTTCGCGTTCGAGGAGAGCGACCTCGGTGGCCTCGCGGTCCGGCTCTCGTTCCCGCGAGCCGAGGGATAGCTTCGAGGGCGAGGACGGTCAAGAGGGGGTATGGAGTGTTCCGAACCGGACTGCGACCGCGAGGCGGCGGTCAGGCTGCACGTCCCGTGGGACGAGGACCGGAACGTCTGCGTGGCGCACGCTCGAAGCCTCGGACAGCAAGACGGGGTCGTCACCGAACCCCTCGACGGAAAAGAGTCGGAGTGGCCCTGACGCCGACCGGTCTACAGCCGCACCGCCATCATCACTTCGTCGACGTAGTCGCCGTCCATCTTGTAGTGGTCCTCGCGGACGGCCTCGGTCTCCCAGCCGTGCTTCTCGAGGAACTGGATGGCGCCCTCGTTGGTCGCCGGGACGCTGTTGTAGAGCTTCTCGTACCCGTTGCGCTTGGCCCAGTTGACGCCGCGCTCCAGCAGGTGGCTGCCGATGTCGTGGTCGCGGTACTCCCCGAGCACGCCGACGGTCAACTCGGCGGTGTGGTGGAGCTTCGACAGTTCCGGCACCCGGATGTGGACCCAGCCGACCACGTCCTCGTCCACGGTCGCGACGAAGAACATCCGCGATTCGATCTCGTTGTGTCGTAACAGTACCTCCTCGTGGTCGAGGATGTCCGCGACCTCCTCGGCCTCGATGTAGGTCCCCTCGTCGGCGACGTGCCGGATGGCGCCGATGAGCCCGGAGAGGTCGGACTGGTGGGCCTGCCGGATGACGAACTCCACCTCGTCGCTGACGTGCTCCTCGGCGGCGGCCTCGTCCTCGAAGGCGACCTTCAGGACGCCGCCCTCGTCGGTCAGGTAGCCGTCGCGCTTCAGGATGGCGACGTGGTGGCGGACCGCCCGCGGGTCCATCTTCAGGGCCTGCTCGACCTCCTTTCGCTTTACCGTCCCGTGGCTCTCGACGTACTCGTAGAGTTCGCGCCGGTCCTCGTGGTCGAAGCTCAGTTTGTCAGTGAGTTTCATGGGTAGTGATACCACGGCACTGTACTTAATGGTTGTTCGGGTAGGTTCGAGGATTCGATACCCGTCACCCCTCGACGCTCGCGGGCCCGACCTGCCGTCGGATCCAGAAGAAGACGGTCCCGAACGAGAGGACCAGGGCGCCGCCGAAGACCAGCACTCCCTGTATCGTCACCGTCATCAGGACGAGGGTGTAGGCGACGAAGAGGACGACCAGCCAGACGAACGTCGTCCACGAGTCCAGGGTCGTCTCGACGTACTCGAGGCGTTCTTCGGGCGTCATCGGGCGCACCAGTTCCGGCATCGTGCGGAGCCGCCGGCGCTCCCAGACGAAGACGGTCCCGAACGAGAGCCCGATGGTCACCGGGACCACGAGCCAGCCCTCGGGGACCACCTGCGAGAGCACGAAGCCGAAGGACGCCATCGCGAGCAACAACAGGACGAACACCCGCACTCGCTCGATGGTCTCGACTGCGGTCATCACGTCCACAGAGGGACGCGACCAGAATGAACAGCACCCTGATTTCTCAGAAGAGAATAGGGACCGCGGTCAGTGCCGGTCCGGCACCGTCGTCAGCAACTGTGCCACGTCGACCGCGTTGTGCGTCTCGACGAGCACCTCTGCAGCCGTCCGGAGCGCGAACGTCGTGTTCAACTCGACCCCGTAGCAGTTCGCGTACAGTTCGAGCCAGCGGTTCAGTATCGATTCGAGCCGGCTGCACTGGGCCGCCGGCAGCTCCGGGCCGCCGGTCCGGCAGTCGACGTAGAGCACGACCGTCGGGCCGACGCCCTCGCGGCAGTAACGCTTCGCGCGCACCTCGGGCTCCTCCGGCGGCTCGAACGCGTCCTCAGCGCGTGCGACCGCCGCCTCGAGTTCGTCGACGCGGGTCGCGACGCCGCCGCGCTCGTCCGGCACGGTCGAACTCATCCCTGCCTGTACTCGACGCCCTTCCCGCCGCGCGGGTGCTCCCAGTGGGTGTCGGCGACCACGGCACAGGTCCCGCACTCGACGCAGGGCTGCGTGTCGAGGCTGACGAGTTTCTCCTCGGAGCCGTTCGTCTTCACCGTCTCGGCGCGGTAGCAGCCCCCACCGAAGCCCTCGGCGGAGACCGGACAGGCCGTGACGGCGGTCCCGCTGGCCGCGAAGGACTCGTCCTCCAGCGTGATGTGCGGGTTGCCGATGTCGGTGTCGTAGGTCAGGTCACCGATGCGCTCCTCGAGGCTCGGCGTCTCGATGGCGTTCTCGCTCTCGACCCTGACGCCCTGGGTCTTCGCCAGCAGGACGGGGATGGTGACGTACGCCGGCCGGATGTCCGGCAGCATGCTCATCATCCGCGGGGAGTTGAACGCACGCTTGACGATGGACTCGGTGATGCCGAGCCCGAGCGCGGCCTTGCCGACGGGCGACTTCGCGACCGCCTCCATGACGTTCGCCAGCGTGTCGTTCTCGGTGACCGGCCGGGTCATCTCGTAGGAGCTGGGGCGGAGCTTGTCCATCACGCCCTCGCGTTCGAGCATCTGGGTGTATCGCTGGCCGGCCGTGACGCCGGAGCGACCCTTCGCCGTGACGAAGGCGTCGGCCGCGAGTGCGCCCGCGGTGACCGCGTGGTTCATCCCCTTGATGATGGGCCCCTGTGCCTGCATCTGGCCGGCGGCGTCGCCGACGACCAGCAGGCGGTCGCGGTGCGGGCTCTTCAGCGCCGCCTTCTTCGAGTCGGGCACGAGCTTCGCGGAGTACTCCAGCTCGACGTACTCGTCGGGGAGCCACTGGCCCATGTGCGGGTGCGTGAGCAACGCGTCGAGCAGTTCCTGCGGCTCGGCGCGCTCCGCGGCGATGCTGTCCAGGTGGAACACGGTCCCGATGGAGAGCGTGTCCTCGTTGGTGTACATGAACCCGCCGCCCCGGACGCCCTGGAACAGGTCGCCGGAGAACAGGCGGGCGACGCCCTCCTCCTCGCCGATGTCGAAGGTCTCCTCGATGTGACCCTCCGGCAGGTCGACGACGGCCTTGACGCCCTGGAAGTACTCGTCGGGGTCCTCCCAGTCCATCAGGCCGGCCTCGCGGGCGAGTTCGGAGTTCACGCCGTCGGCCGCCACGACGATGTCGGCCTCGATGTCGTCGAGTTCGTCGCAGGTGACGCCGATGATCTCGCCGTTCTCCCGCAAGAGGCCGTTGACCCTGACCTCGGTCAGCAGGCCACCGCCGGTCTCGCGGCACTTCTCGTGGACGCGCTCGGCGAGCCAGGAGTCCATCTTCCGCCTGAGGACCGCGTCACACCACAGCGTGTCGTTCTCGTGCAGCGGCGTCAGGTCGACCGTCTTGACCTTCCCGTCCGCGAGGTTGTCCATGTAGTAGTCGGTTATCTCGCGCTCGGCGGCCTCCTCGCGGAAGCCCGGGAACAGGTCGTCGATGGTGTACGGCGCGGACCGCTCGGCGTAGATGAGCCCGCCGGAGACGTTCTTCGAACCGGCGTCGACGCCGCGTTCCAGCACCAGGGTCTCGACGCCGTGGTCGGCGAGCCGGGCCGCGGCCGCGGCGCCACCGGGACCGGCCCCGACGACGACGGCCTCGTAGTGCTCTCGATCAGTCATCGTCGTCACCTCCGGCACCGGCGACGGCGGTGTTCGCGACGGCGGCACTCAGCTCTCCGGTCTTGGCGGCTTCGATGAGTCGTGGTAACACGTCGAAGAGGTCTCCTTCGATGAAGTAGTCGGAGAAGTCCCGGATACGCGCGTCCGGATCGGTATTGATGGCGATGATGGTGTCCGATTCGTCCATGCCGACCTTGTGCTGGACCGCCCCCGAGATGCCGGCGGCGATGTACAGCTGTGGTTCGACGATCTGGCCGGTCTCGCCGATCTGGCGCTCCTCGTGGGTGTACTGCTCGACGTGGCCGTCGAACTGGTACGACCCCGTGACGATGCCACGGGTGACGCCCAGGTCGGCGTCCTCGAAGCAGTCGGCGAGTTCCATGCCCAGTTCCATGCCGCGGGTCGGGTCGTCCCCGATGCCGCGGCCCATGGCCACGATGACCTCGTGGCCGGTGAGGTCGACGCCGCTGTCGAGCACGTCGGCCTCCTGGACGTCGACGCGGAACCAGTCGTCCGAGAGGTCGGTGTCGCGCTCTATGACCTCGCCCTCGCGGCTCTCGTCGGGGTCGGGTATCTCGAAACTGCCCGGGATGACGGAGCCACCCTGCGGGTGGAAGTCCCGGTGCGGGTTGTCGATGCAGAGGATGGTCGAGTACTCGAACCCGGAGAAGTCCGGGCGCTTCATGTGCAGGATGCGCTCGAACGTCTTCGTCGTCCCCGGCTTGCCGGTCTTCACCGGGTTGGATATCTCGGCGCTCTCGATGTACAGTCCAGAGCAGTCCGAGGCCAGCCCGGAGTCGAGTTCGCCCTGGACCAGCGCGGAGAGGTCGCGGCCGTTGTTCGTCGCCGGGAAGAGGACGTACCGGGGCTCGTCGTAGTCCCGCCAGTCGCTCTCCTCGGGGTTGCCCTCGCCGGGGTCGCCGCCCCAGCGGGCCATGTCACAGAAGATCTCGGTGAACGCCTTGTGCCGGAAGCGCTCCAGCCGGTCGTCCTCCTTGTAGACGACCACGTCGGCACCGAGCGCGATGCACTCGTCGGCGAGGCGCTCGACGTCGTCGCCGATGAGGACCGCGACGACGCGTTCCTCCTCGTCGTAGTCCTCGTTGTAGTCGTCCATCAGCTGGCGGGCCTTGCCGAGCATCTCGCGGGAGACGTCCAGCAGTTCGCCGCGCTGGGTCTCGCAGTACACCCACATGTCCTGGTAGGTGCCGTCCTCGATGGCCCGGACGTGGCGCTTGTCCGCGGTCGGGTGGTCGAGTTCGGGGTACTTCTCCTCTGGCGGGAGGTCGGCCTCCGGTTCGCCCTCCTCCTCCTCGCTCTCGGAGAGGTCGTCGATGCGCTTGCGGATGAGCTTCTTCGCGCTGTCGCGGTCCTCGCCCGCCTCCTCGCGTTCGAGCAGCGATTCGAGCTGGGCGACCTCCTCGATGTCACGCACCGCGTTCCCGACGTCCGCGACGCTCATCTCGGTCGGGTCGAGTTCGTCCGCGTCGACCGCCTCGCCGTCGTCCTCGAACTTCTCGATGCGGCTCTCGATGAGCTTCTTCGCGCCGACGCGGTCCTCGCCCGCCTCCTCGGCGGCCAGTATCTCGCGCAGTTCCTCGACGTCGTCGATGTCCTTCAGTGCGGGGCCGAGTTCGGAGATGTCGTAGTCGTTTGGGTCCAGTTCAGGCATCGTCAATCACCCGCCACGAACGGCGTCAGTTCCTCCATGACCGATTCCATACCCTCCTCGTCCTCCGGTGTCACCATCGTCGCCTCGCGCTCGGCGGGCGCCTTCGGGATGGGGTCGACGGAGGAGACGATGGTCGGCGAGCCGTCCAGGCCGACGTAGTCCGGGTCGAGGTTCAGCTCCTCGTGGTCCCACATCGTCAGGTGGTCCTTGAAGTTCTCCGCGCGCTCTTTCGTCTCCTCGCGCAGGTCCTTCAGCCGGAGCCGGTGTTCCGCCCGCCGGTAGCTCGGCTCGAAGTCCGGGTCCGTCACGACGAAACACGGCATCGGCGCCTCGACGGTCTCGATCTCGTCGACGTCGCCCTCGACGAGTCGCTTGGCACGGAGCGTGCCCTCCTCCTCGTCGATGTCGAGCGAGATGACGTGGGTCACGATGGGCCAGTCCAGGCACCAGCAGGTCTGGGGCCCGGTGTGGCCCGTCTCCCCGTCCGCGGTCTTGAAGCCCGCGAAGACGATGTCCGGCATCTCGCCCATGTGCTCCATGGCGGTGCCGAGCGTGATGGCGGTCGCCCACGTGTCCGCAGCCGCGAACTCGCGGTCCGACACCAGCACGAGGTCGTCGGCGTACACGTCGCGCATCCCCTCCTCGAGGATGCCCTCGTAGCCGGGCGGCCCCATCGACAGCAGCGTCACGTTCCCGCCGTGGCGGACCTTCGTCTGCAGGGCCGCCCGCAGGGCGAACTTGTCGTTCGGGTTCATCACCGTGGGTGTCTTCCCCCGTTCGAGGTGCCCGTCCTCGTCGAACGACACCTGCCCCTCACGGAAGTCCGGTACCCCCTTCGTCATCACAGCGATGTTCAGCGACATGGTGGCTTATGCGCGCCCCTGTCGACCGGCGTCGACGTCGATGGCGTCGACCGGGCAGACGTCCACACAGAGCATGCAGTCGATGCACTGCGCCTCGTTGGCCGGGTCGGCCTTGATCTCGGACTCGGGATGGCCCGGCGTGTCCACCCATTCGAACACGTCGACCGGGCAGTCCTCGAGGCAGGCACCGTCGGCGAGACAGATGTCGAAGTCGACCGCGACGTGGGTGCCGTGGATACCCAGCGTCTCTGGTTCGTCGACAGGCCCCCACACGTCGTGGCCGTTGTGCTCGTCGACGACTTCTCTGTTATCTTCGAAGTTTGGGTCAATGGCCATTGTCATCTAGTGGCAACCCACGGCGGGAACTTAAATCTACGTCCATGAACAACCACGCTCGCCTGCGATTTTCGGGCGCGTGAGGGGTCGGGGCGACCCGCCACACCTGCCTCGCGGCCGTCTCGGGGCCGGGGTCACCGGGGGACTCACCGGCCCGGGTTCGGCCCCGTCGCTGGGAAAGAGTCATCTCGCAGAGGCGAGTACCACCACGCATGCTACCGACCGGTTCGATCGACCCGGCCCTCCTCGCCGCCGTGACCCTCCTCGTGGTCGGTATCGTCGGGAGCGCCATCCCGTCGATGCCCGGCCCCCTCGTCTCGGTCGCGGGCGTGGCCGGCTACTGGTGGTTCGCCGACGGCCTCGGAACCGTCGCTGCCGTCGCGCTCGTCCTCGTCGGCCTGTTCGCTGTCGCCGCCGACCAGCTCGCGGACGTGGTCTCGACCCGCGCCAGCGGCGCCTCCTGGACGACCACGGCACTGGCCGGGGTCGCCGGGCTCGTCCTCATGTTCGTCGCCGGACCCATCGGCATCATCCTCGGCGTCGCCGGCACCGTCTTCGCGGTCGAGCTGTACCAGAAGGGCGACCGGAACCACGCCGCCCGTGCCGCCACCTACACCACGGTCGGTATCCTCGCCAGCATCGTCGTGCAGGTGCTCCTGACGGTCTCGATGCTGGCCGGGTTCCTCGTCGCGGTGTTGCTGTAGAAGAGAGCCGCGAAGACCGCCTACTTGTGCGCGAAGTACGCCACGGACCCGTCGTCCTCGTGGGCGTCGACCCGGGCGAATCCGATGCGCTCGAACTGCACCATGGCGTCGACCGGCTGGTCGCGGAAGCCGGGTTCGGCGTGGCCCTCGACGACGCCGTCCATGGTCCAGAGTTCGACCGGGACGTTGTCCTCGGCGGGGACCCAGTGGATGACGTCGACGCCCTCCTCGCGGACCGCGTCGATGTCGTCGCCGGTGTACTGCAGGGCGTCACGCGTGTACCGGAAGCAGCCGAGCCCCTTCAGCCAGATGCGCTCCTCGCGCTCGGGGAGGTCCTCGGGCTCGACGAGGACGGCCGACCCGACCGGGATGTCGCGGTCGCCACGGTCCTCGTGGTCCGGGTGGACCGGCGGGTGGCCGGCCTCCGGGGCACCGCCGAGGATGCCGAGTTCGGTGCCCTCGCGGACGAGGAACTGGCGGTCGGCGGTGTCGTCGATGTGGTCGCGGTTCTTGGAGTAGACCGTCGACATCGCGAGGTCCACGTCGCTCGTGGAGGTGCCGAGTTCGAGCATCGACTCGACGATGGCGTCGCCGCGGATGCCCCGCCGGCGCAGGCTCTTGATGGTCGGGGCGCGCGGGTCGTCCCAGCCGTCGAGCTTGCCCTCGTCGATGTACTGCTTGATGGTCGAGGTGGACATCTTGATGTCGTAGGCGTCGACCTGGACGTGGCCCCAGTGGACGACCTCGGGGTACTCCCAGTCGAAGTAGTCGTAGAGGAAGCGCTGGCGCTTGGCGGAGTCCTGCAGGTCGATGCCGCGGATGATGTGGGTGATGCCGACGAGGTGGTCGTCGATGCCGGACTGGAAGTCGAGCATCGGCCAGCAGCGGTAGTCCTCGGCCTCTTCGCGGGGATGGGGCGTGTCGATCATCCGGAAGGCGACCCAGTCACGTAGTGCGGGATTCTTGTGCTCGATGTCGGTCTTCACGCGCAGGACCATGTCACCAGAGGAGTACTCCCCGGCCACCATGTCCTCGAACTCGGCCATCGTCGTCTCGGGGTCCTTGTCGCGGTGCGGGCACGGCTTCCCGCTGTTCTTCAGCTCGGAGAACTCCTCACCCGAGCACGAGCAGGTGTACGCCCCGCCCATCTCGATGAGCTCGCGGGCGTGGTCGTAGTAGGTCTCGACGCGGTCGCTCGCCTTGAACACCTCGTCGGGCTCGAAGCCGAGGTACTCGACGTCCTCGAGGATACCCTCGTAGGCGTCGAGGTCCGGGCGCTTCGTCTCGGGGTCGGTGTCGTCGAAGCGGACGCAGAACCAGCCGTCGTAGAGCTCCTTGTACGTCCCGATGACGGCTGGCATCCGGGCGTGGCCGAGGTGCCACGGGCCGTTCGGGTTCGGCGCACAGCGCATCCGGACCTGGTCGTACGCCTCGACGTTCGGGAGGTCGCCCAGCACGCGGTCGTCCTCCTCGTCCTCGGCGTCGAGTTCCTCGAGCATCTCGGGCGCGAGTTCGCCCAGTCGCTCTCGCTTGCCCGCGTGGTCGAGGCCGTTGACCCGGCCACAGACCTGCCCGACGATGCCGGGGATCTCGTCGCCGTGCTGGCGGAACTCGGGGTTCTCGCCCATCAGCGGGCCCATGACCGCGCCGACGTTCGCCTCGCTCTCGTGCTTGATGGCGTTGAACAGGGCGTGTTTCTCTGCCTCCTCCTCGACCTGTTCGCGGAGTGTATCGTCCATTACCCGAACGTACTGCGAGGGGCGTCAAAACAGTCGTGATGTATCGGCGGGTCGTCGCCGTGGGACATCGGCCACCGGCCGCATCGAGAGAACACCGCAGGGAGAGCCACTATCGTCGGGACAGTCCGCCACCATCGTCGGCCGCCGTCGTTGCCTGGACCGTACCTGGGAGCCGCCATGGTACGACACTCGGGATGCCAGCTCGCACTGGCACTCGCCACGGACACACCGGTTCCTGCCTACTGACTCGCGGACTTCGGGAAGGTCCGCGTGTTGAACACCCGCTGTGCCACCAGCGAGTCCGACATGTCGCCGTTGCGCCAGCGCTTCACCCACGAGGCCTGTATCTGGTAGGACGTGGCCTGCTCGGCGAAGCGGTCCTCGATGGTCGCCCGCAGGACCTCCGAGGGGCCGTCGTGGGCGACGATGAGACCGTACGCCGAGATGACCGCGCCGATCTCCTCGCGGGACTCGCCACGGGAGGTCGCCTGCGACTGGTACGTCAGGTCGACCCGGCCGTCGCCGAACGTCATGCTCGTCACCTGCATCGAGTACTGCTCCTCGAGGATCCACCGCAACTCGCCGAGGCTGCCCTCGCCGTCGTCGTTCGGGCGCTCGGGTTCGACCTGGGAATCGCCGCCGAGACAGCCCGCCAGACCGAACGCTGCTGCCGCCGCGCCACCGGCGAGCAGCCGCCGGCGCGTGATGCTGGTGTCGTCCTGTGGCATACCTACGGCTACCGGGGGAGTCCCACTAAAACCGCGCACGGTTTCGACCGCCGAGTCAGCCCTCGACTCAGGTTCTGAGTCGTGGCGGAACCCGGAGACTGCGGGGCGGCGGGTGAAGCCGCATCCGGCAGGCGGTCAGTAACCGCGCTCGATGAGGTAGTCCGCGATGTCACACAGCAGGTCGCGTGCCTCGTTGTCGGGGAGACACTCGAGACGCTCCTTGCCGCGCTCGACCAGCTCGCGTGCCTTGTCGTTGGCGTAGGCGATGCTGCCCGACTCCTCGAGGGCCTGGACGGCCTCGTCGATCTCGGCCTCGGTCACGTCCTCGACGCTGTCGGTGTCGACCAGGTTGTCGACGTCGACGCCCTGCTCGCGGGCGTGGACCGTGATGAGGGTCTGCTTGTTCTCGACGAGGTCCGACCCGCGCTGCTTGCCGAGTTGCTCGGACGGGACGGTGAGGTCGAGCACGTCGTCCTGTATCTGGAACGCGCGCCCGATGTCGAGCCCGTAGCCGTAGAGGGCGTCGACGGTCGCGTCGTCCGCCGAGAGCAGTTCGGCCGCGATGGCGGCCGAGGCGGCGTACAGCACCGCGGTCTTCTGCTCGATCATCTCGAGGTACTCCTCGGGGAGCACGTCCGCGCGCTCCTCGAAGGCCACGTCGAGACTCTGGCCCTCGCAGATCTTCGTGCAGGTCGAGGCGAGCGTGTCCATCGCCGCGACGACCTCCGAACTCGGCGCGTTCGCGTTGAGCATGATCTCGAACGCCGAGGAGTAGAGGGTGTCGCCCGCCAGGATGGCGGTGTCGAGGTCGAACTCCTTGTGGACCGCCGGGACGCCGCGCCGGAGGTCGTCGTCGTCCATGATGTCGTCGTGGATGAGCGTGAACGTCTGGATGACCTCCACGCTCACCGCGGCCGCCATCAGGTCGACCGGCTGGTCCGCCAGCGAGGGGAACTCGCGGTAGTCCGTCGACAGCGGCTCGACGTCCATCAGCGCCTCGCCGACCACCAGGAGGACGGTCGGCCGGAGGCGCTTGCCACCCGCGTCGAGCAGGTAGCGGGAGGCCTCCCAGAGGCGTTCGGGGCGCTTGATGGGCATCTCCTCCTGGATGCCCTGGTTGACGAGTTCGCGGCGCTCGCCAACCGCGTCGAGCACGGTCTGTTCTCGCGTCTCGGGGTCTGTCATCATTCAGTGAGTTGGATCATGTTCCCGTTCCGGGTCACGTGAAGGTCACGGCCCATCTTGTACCCCTCGCTCTCGCACAGGTTGACGTAGCCGGAGAAGCCCTTCATGTCCTGGTGTGCAGGGATGATGTTCTGGGGCTGGAGGGCGTCGAGCATCTCGTAGTGGCCCTCGCTGTTGAGGTGGCCGGAGACGTGGATGTCGTCGTAGATGCGGGCGCCCTGCATGCCCAGCAGTTTCTCGGCCTGGTAGCGCTGGCCCTCGTTCGTCGGCTCCGGGATGACCCGGGCCGAGAAGACGACCTTGTCGCCGTCCTCGAGTTCGTACGGCGTCTCGCCGCGGGCCATCCGGGTGAGCATCGCGCGGGGCTCGCCCTGGTGGCCGGTGACGATGGGCAGGAAGTTGCCCTTGCCCTCCTTCATGATGCGCTTGAAGGTGCGGTCGACGGACTTGCGGTGGCCGAACATCCCGAGGTCGCCCGGGAAGTCGACGAAGCCGAGGCGTTCCGCCGTGCCGGAGTACTTCTCCATCGAGCGCCCGAGCAGCACCGGCTGACGGCCGATGTCGCGGGCGAACTCGACGAGCGACTTCACGCGTGCGATGTGGCTGGAGAACGTGGTGGCGACGATGCCGCCCGTGTAGTCCTCCATCGAGTAGAGCACGTCCTTGAGGTGGCGTCGTGCGACGGCCTCCGAGGGCGTGCGACCCTTCTTGTTCGCGTTGGTACAGTCCTCGATGTAACACAGGACGCCGTCGCCCTCGCGACCGATCTCGCGGAAGCGGTCCATGTCGATGGGGTCGCCGATGACCGGCGTGTGGTCCATGCGCTTGTCCAGCCCGTAGACGACCGCGCCCTCGGGCGTGTGCAGGACCGGGTTGATGGCGTCGATGATGGAGTGTGTGACGTTGACGAACTCGAGTTCGACCTGGCCGGAGTCCCCGATGGACATCGTCTCACCGGCCTCCATCTTGATGAGGTCGTTCTCGACGCCGAACTTCTGCTCACCCTCGATCTGCTGTTTGACCAGCTCGATGGTGAACGGGGTCGCGACGACCGGCGCGTTGTAGCGGTGCGCCAGTTTCGAGATGGCCCCGATGTGGTCGAGGTGGCCGTGCGTGGGCACGATGGCCTGCACGTCGCCCTCGAGTTCGCTCATGACCCGGTCGTCCGGGATGGCCCCCATGTCGATGAGGTCCAGGCTGTGCATCTTCTCTGTCTCGACGTTGTCGTGGATGAGGACCTGGGACAGGTTGAGCCCCATGTCGAACACCACGACGTCGTCGCCCGCGCGGACGGCAGTCATCTGCCGACCGACCTCTTCGTAGCCGCCGATGGTTGCGATTTCGACTTCCATTGTTGGTAGCACCGAAATGCCGCGTCTCGGTATGTAAAGACCCGCGACTGGTCGGGACACTCGCCCCGGCGTCTTACAGCACGTCGGCGTGAATCCCGCTATGTGGTGGCGGTACGCGGTCAGGAAAGGACCGACGGCGCGTGCCGTGACCCCCACCACACTTACCCGCGGGGTCTGTTATTGCCCCATTCAAGCCCCGGGCTTAAAAGCGCGTGGGTTACGCGGTGGCCGGGGTCTGTCACCTCGACCGTGACACCTCGGGCCGGACACGGGTCACGGCCAGCGCTAGCACTCACTGTGGTACCCTCGGGCACAGACTTAATGCTCGCCAGAACTAGACACGGCCATGGGAGAGTGCGCTTACTGCGGGACTGAGCCCGAGGGGTTCCCGTACACGTGCAACGAGTGCGGCGAGAACCACTGCAGCACGCACCGGCTGCCGGAGCGCCACGACTGCGACGGCCTCGCCCGCGTCGCGGACCGGCAATCGGGGCAGGGCGTCTTCATCGGCCAGTCCTACGACCAGTCCGACGGTTCTCACGGCGACGGGAACACCCTCTCCAGTGCGCTCGATTCGCTGCTCGGCCCCTTCCGCCGGTTCCGGCGCTGAGCCGGCCTGGCCGGGAACACGACCGTTTTCTCCTCAGAGCGACTAGAAGAGTCGACGATGTCTCGCCCCCTTCGCTCGATACTCATCATCCTCGTCTGCTCGCTGACGCTCCTCCAGCTCGGCGGCGTCGTGGACGTCGTCGGTGAAGCGTCGTCCCTGCGCGCGGATCTGCTCGGGGGCGGGGCCACCACGGGCGCGACACCGCCCACGCCCGACGTGGGGACCTCACAGCCCGACGACGAGTCGGCGTCCCTGAGCCCGTCCCTGCTGGAGCGACTCGTCCACGAGGAGGTCAACGAGGCCCGGGCCGAGCGCGGCCTCGCCCGGCTCGGCTTCGACCCCAGCCTCGCCCAGGTCGCCCGCTACCACAGCCGGGACATGGCCACCGACGACTACTTCGCACACGTCTCCCCCGAGGGCGAGACCCTCGCCGACCGGTACGCCCTGTTCGGCTACGACTGCTACATCAAGACGGGGCCGCTCTCCTACGCGAAGGGCGGCGAGAACATCTTCTACACCAGTTTCGCCGGTGTCTCCTACACCGAGACGGAGCTCGCCGAGCGAACCGTCACCGGCTGGCTCGACTCGCCGAGCCACCGCGAGAACCTGCTCCGGTCCTACTGGGAGAACGAGGGTATCGGCGTCTGGGTCCGCGAGGACGGCGGGCGCACCCACGTCTACGTCACGCAGAACTTCTGCTGAGACGGCGCCACTCGAAGCGAGCCGGTGGCGCGACGGGCGTGCTGGATGGAGACGCGACCGCCAGCGGGGTGACAGCACCCCGAGACAGCTGGCTCTCGACCGGACCTGTCGGATGACAGCCAACCAGAGTGTCAGCCACTCTAACCCCTTTCAACCGAGAGAACGAACTTTTTCACTCTGCGCGGCGACCACCCGACGATGCCAGACAGGTCCCCCTCCCGGGCGAGCTCCCGCCACCTCGGCCTCTGGGCCGTGCTGGTGGTCGTCCTCGCCATCGCGGGCGGACAGGTCGCCGGGGTCGTCGACCTGCCGGCCGACACGCCCATGGAGACGACGGCGGTGCCCACGGCAGGAACCGTGCAGGATACCGCCCAGCCGGGCGACGCAGCGACCCGGGCGAACAGTACCTCCCGGTCTGCGACACCGACGAGGATACCGACGACGACCGCGACCGGCGCCGGCGAGGAAGCCGCCATCGACGCCAGCGAACTCGAACGTCTGGTGCACCAGGAGATCAACGAGCGCCGCACCCAGCACGGGTTGTCCACGCTGGACCGTGACGCCGGCCTCCGGGAGATCGCCCGTTACCACAGCCGGGACATGGCCCGGAACGACTACTTCGCTCACACCGCCCCCGACGGGGAGACGATGGGCGACCGCTACGACCGGTTCGGGTACGACTGCCGCGTCGACAGGGGTGACGGCTACTACGCCACCGGCGCGGAGAACATCTACGCGTTCCGCTTCGGCGGGTCCGGCCCCTCGGAGGCCGCGCTCGCCGAGCGCGTCGTCGACGGCTGGATGAACTCCGAGGGCCACCGGCGCAACGTCCTGCGCGACTACTGGGAGAACGAGGGTATCGGCGTGGCGGTCGTCGAGCGCGACGGCGTCACGACCGTCTACGTCACGCAGAACTTCTGCTGACTATGCGATGGTCGTGCCCGGCGACTCGCCGTCGAGGAAGGCATCGAGGGCGTCCAGCCCGAAGATGGACGCCGGCATGCCGAGGGCGAGGAGGGTCCGGACCTTGCCCGCCATCCCGCCCGAGACGTCGGTCGTGTCCGCGCCGCCGAGCACGTCGGCCACGTCGTCGTAGGCCTCGATGCGGGGAATCACGTTCTCCTCCCCGTCCAGCACACCCGGGACGGTCGAACAGAGGCCGACCCGCGAGGCGTCCAGCGACGCGGCGAGCGACGTGACGATCTCGTCGCCCGAGAGGACCGTCACGCCCTCGCCGGCGTGGGCGACGACGTCCCCGTGGAGCACCGGGACGAACCCTTCTGCGAGCATCGTCTCGACCTGCCCTGCCGGCAGGGTCAGTCCGCCCGATTCGTCCCGGCTCGCCGCCGAGAACGGGTGGACGGGCACCGCCGGCACGTCGCGCTCGTGGAGCCGCCTGAGGACCAGGCCGTTCAGGGCCTTCATCGCGTTGTGGATGTCGAGGACCCCGTCGACCTCGTGGGTCCCGTCGCTCGTGCTGACGCCGTACTCCTGTGCGTGGTGATGGCCGAACGAGCCGCCGCCGTGGACCAGCACGAGGTCGTCGTGCCCGGCGACCGCGTCGGCCGCCCGGGCCAGCGCCCGCCCGTCGACCGTCTCGGCGCGGTCCTTGTCCGTGATGACCGACCCGCCGAGTTTGAGGACCGTCGGAGCGCTCATTCGAGGCGCACCCCCTCGTGGGCGAGTTCCGCCCGGAAGACCTCCTCACAGGCCGCCTCGTAGGAGAGCGCCGTCTCGGTCCCCTCGGTCCGGTCGAGTGCGACGATGCAGCCGCCACCGCCGCCCCCCGTGAGCTTCGCGCCGTGGGCGCCGGCCTCGCGGGCCGTCCAGACCATGTCGTCGAGCGACCGCGAGGAGACGCCCAGCGCCTCCAGCAGCCCGTGGTCGAAGTCCATCAGCCGGCCGAGTTCGGCGAGGACCGCCTCGTCCTCGGCCGCCCCGCCCTCGCTCTCTGCGAGCAGCTCCTCGCCCTCGCGGACCACGTCCCCGATGGCTGCGACCGTGTCGGCCGCGAAGCCGTACCGGTCGCGCAGGTCCCGCACGCCCGCGACCAACTTTCCGGTGTCGCCGCTGCCCCCGTCGTACCCGATGACGAAGGGAAGGTCCGGCGCGTCGAGCGTCCGGCAGTCGTCGCCCTCGACCCGGACCGCGCCGCCCATCGCCGAACAGAACGTGTCCGCACGCGAGGCCTGCCCGTCCTGCACGTCGAGTTCGACCTGGTAGGCACGCTCTGCGACCTCGCGTGGAGCCAGCTCGACGCCCAGTTCGCTCGTCGCGGCCGCGATGGTGGCGACGACCACCGCCGCCGAGGAGCCGAGGCCGGCCCCCAGCGGGATGTCGCTCTCGACGCTCACGTCGAAGCCGACGTCGGTCGCGCCGGCCGCGTCCCGGGCCTGCGCGATGGCCCCGTCGACGTACTTCGTCGCGGCCTCCAGCATCGCGTTCGGCACGTCGACCGCCGGCGAGGTGCCCGTCTCGCCGTACTCGACGGTGAACCCCTCGATGTGGAGGTCGTTCGCGTCGACCCGGAGTCGCCCGTCCGACCGTTCCTCGACCGTCACCGTCGCCCGGCGTTCGACGGCGCAGGGAATCGCCGGTTCGCCGTAGACGACGGCGTGCTCCCCGAACAGGTACACCTTGCCGGGAGCGCTTGCCGTGTGCATACCGACTCTCGCCGGGGGGAGACAAAGAGTGTTGTCGAATCGACGTGGTCACCGCCGGCCGCGGTGGACCACCAGCGCCACGAGCGCCACGGCGAGGGCGCCGGCCCGCACGCCGAAGCCGGGGGTCCCCTCGATGCCGTCGTCCTCGGGCAGGGTGCCGCCGGGGCCACCGTCGTCGGTCGTCGCCGTGGTCGTCGTCCCGTCGGTCGTCTCGCCCGGCGTGGTCCCACCAGCGGTCGTCGTGGTCGGGGCGGTGGTCGTCGTGGTTCGGCCGGTCGTCTGCGTGGTCGTCACGCCGGTCGTGGTTCCGGGCGTGGTGGTCGTCCCGGTCCCCGTGGTGGTCGTCCCGGTCGTCGTCGTGCCGGTCGTGGTCGTCGTGCCGCCGTCGGTATCACGGACCTGGACCGTGTCGATGCGGGTCGGTGCGACGTTCCCCGCCGAGCTGTCGACGACGGACCCCGTGATGGGAACCTGCTGGTCACGCTGGACGTCCGGCCAGCGGACCAGCGTCGTGAGCGTCACGGCCACGTCGATGCGGCCGCTCCCGTCCGGGCTCACCGCGAACCGGATGGTGTCCCGGACCCCGTCGCTGTCCGGGCCGTCGACGACCGTCGGACTCGAGGATACCGCGACCGTCTCGCCAGTCTGTCGGTTCCGCACCTGGACGTCCTCGGACGCCAGTGCGACCCCGTTCGGGAACGTCACGTAGAACACGTCGGTGTTGCCGTCCGCGCTCACGTCGTCGACGCTGTAGGTCACCTCGTGGCTGACCGTCGTGTCGTCGTCGACGGTCCCGGGCGATATCTGGCCGTCGTGGAGGTTCGACGCGGTCGCGGCCGCCGCCCCGCCCGTCACCGCGACGGCGACGGCGAGCACGACGACAGCGAGTACCGAGACAGTTCTGGGGACACCGTCGTAGGGCATGTTACTCCCGCAGAGAACGCCCAGTCGTATCGACCCCGACCCTAACCTGCATAGGGTCCGGCGGGGCTGGCTGCCGGCTCACCGGGACGGTCGGCACCACACCGGCGTCGCCACTCAGGGGCGTGACAGCGCGAAAACGAAGTCGAAAACGGTCGTCTAAATCCCGCTCTCGAAGTCGTCGAGCGAGTAGCTCGGCTCGGCACCGCGGCGGTCGAGCGTCTCGTTGGCCAGCAGCCAGTAGACGACCGACAGGGCCTTGCGACCCTTGTTGTTCGTCGGGATGACGAGGTCGACGTTGCTGGTCTGGTTGTTCGAGTCACACATCGCGATGACCGGGATGCCGACCGTGATGGCCTCCTTGACGGCCTGGCTGTCACCGATGGGGTCGGTGACGACCACGACGTCCGGCTCGATGTAGCCGTCGTACTTCGGGTTCGTCAGCGTGCCCGGGATGAACCGGCCGGTACGGGCGCGGGCGCCGATGGCGTCGGCGAACTTCTTCGCCGGGAAGCGACCGTACTGGCGCGAGCTCGTCACGAGGATCTGCTCGGGGTCGTAGTTCGCGAGGAAGTCCGCGGCCGTGCGGATGCGCGAGTCCGTCTTGCCCACGTCGAGCACGTAGAGACCGTCGGTCCGGACGCGGTGGATGAACCGCTCCATGTCCTTGGTCTTCTGCTGGGTACCGATGTGGACACCGGCGCCGAGGTAGTCCTCGACCGGGATGAGGAGGTCGGCCTCCTCGTCCGACATGACGTCCTCGTCGAGTGTCGGCTCTGCTTCTTCGGCCTCGGCCTCCTCGGCCTCGGCGTCCTCTGCCTCGACGGGCTCTGCGTCCTCGGCGTCGGCCGCGGGACCGGCACCCTCGCTGGGTTCGGGGTCCACGTCGACGTCGGAGGCGTCGAGCCCTTCCTGTTCTTGCTCTTGGTCTGTCATAGTGCGTCGTCTGCGATTCGGATGAGTTCGTTGAGCTTGGCGGTTCGCTCGCCGCCGACCGCGCCCGTCTTGATGAACGGCGCGTCGGTCGCCACGGCGAGGTGTGCGATGGTCGTGTCCTCGGTCTCGCCCGAGCGGTGGGAGATGACCGAGTCGTACCCGTTGCGGGTCGCGAGTTCGACGGCGTCGAAGGCGTCGGTCAGCGTCCCGATCTGGTTCGGCTTGATGAGGATGCTGTTGGCGGCGCCCTGGTCGATGCCGTCCTGGAGACGGTCCGTGTTCGTCACGAACAGGTCGTCCCCGCAGATGAGCGTCTGGTCGCCCACGCGGTCGGTCAGCTCGGCGAACGCCTCGTAGTCGTTCTCGTCGAGGGGGTCCTCGACGTAGACGAGGTCGTACTCCTGGACCAGCTCTGCGACGTAGTCGACCTGCTCGGCCGTCGTCTTCTCGTCGTCACCGTAGCGGTAGACCTCGTCGTCGGCGTCGTACAGCTCGGCACCGGCCATGTCGAGGCCGAAGCCGATCTCGAAGCCGAACTCGTCTGCGACCTCGCTCGTCGCCTGCTCGACGATCTCGAAGGCCTCGGCGTCGTCGATGGACGGCGCCCAGGCACCCTCGTCGCCCTTGCCGCAGGGTTCGTCGCGCTCGTCGAGGATGTCCGCGACCTCGCCGTGGACCGCCGCGTTGGCGAAGACGGCGTCGGAGACGCTCGGCGCGCCGACGGGGGCGGAGAGGAACTCCTGGATGTGTGTCGCGTCGGCGGCGTGCTCGCCACCACCCACGACGTTCCCGAGCGGAATCGGGAAGTTCTCACCACGGAACGCGCCGCCGAGGTGCTGGTACAGCGGGGCGCCGAGCATGTCGGCGCCGGCCTTCGCGGCCGCCATCGAGATGGCGACCGCACTGTTCGCACCGATCTCCGAGAAGTCCTCGGTGCCGTCGGCAGCGTGCAACGCGGCGTCGACCTCGCGCTGGTTCCCGGCGTAGGCCGAGTTCACCAGCCGCGGGACGGCGTGTTCGCGAGCCTTCGCGATGGCTTCGCCCGGCGGGAGCTCGATGGCCTCGTACTCGCCGGTGCTGGCACCCGAGGGTGCAGCAGCACGGCCGAAGCCACCGCTCTCCGTGAGCACGTCGGCCTCGACGGTCGGGTTACCCCGCGAGTCCAGTACGCGTCGCAGTCTGACGTCCGTGATGAGCGTCATGTATCGTCATCACCGCGCTTTACCGTAAAGGGTAGCACGTTCGCGTCGTACTCCTCGGCAGCGATGAGGATCGGTTCCGTCTGGTCGGTATCGATGAGGACTGGCGCCCCGTACGACACCTGCAGCGCGCGTGCGCCGAGGATGCGAGCCTTCTCGTACCGATTGTAACGTTGTCGTGGCATCACTGGTAGGGGGAGACGATGTCGACCAGGTCCTTGTGCGAGACCAGCATGCGCCGGCAGCAGTACCGGTCCACGCCGAGCTCGTCGAGCACCTCCTGTGGGTCTTCGTCGCCTTCGCGCGTTCGCGCCTTGAACTCCTCCCAGTGCTCGCCGACGACCTTGCCGCACGTGAAACACCGGACTGGTACCATCATGGTCAGATCACCTTAGCGGTAGGACTTCTGGTAACGGGCACGGGCGCCGGGACCGCCCCACTTCTTGGGCTCGGACTGGCGCACGTCGTTGACGAGCAGCGAGCGGTCGAACTCCATGTACGCGTCGCGGAGTTCGGCGTCGCCGGTGTGCTGGACGATGCCGCGGGCGATGGCGGTGCGGACGGCGTCTGCCTGGCCGCTGATGCCACCACCGGAGACGCGGACGTCCACGTCCACGTCGTCACGAACGTCGTCGACGATGCGGAACGGCTCCAGCATCTTCAGCCGGGAGATCTCCGGCTCGACGAGTTCGACGGGCTTGGAGTTGATTCGAACGCGACCCTTGCCGTCCTTGACGGTCGCGCGAGCGATGGCCGTCTTCTTCTTTCCGGACGTGTTGGTTACCATGTGACGTTAGCACCCAGTTTGGCGGAGATGTCGCCCAGCTGGACGAACTTGATGTTCGAGAGGCGGTCCAGTGACGTGCCGTCGAGGATCTCCGCGTCCTCGTCCTCGTAGGGGTTCCCCACGTACACGCGGACGCTCTCGAACGCCTCGCGACCGTACGTCTCCTTGTACGGGAGCATCCCGCGGATGGACCGCTTGAAGATGCGGTCCGGCCGCTTGGGGTAGTACGGGCCCTGGTCGGAGCCGACGTCCACTCGCTTCTCGTAGACGGACATGATGTCGTCCTCCGAGCCGGTGATGACGGCCTGCTCAGCGTTCACGACGGCGATGGATTCGCCGTCGAGCGCGCGCTCTGCGACCTGGGACGCGACGCGACCCATGATGCAGTCGCGAGCGTCCACGACGACGTCTGCGTCGAATTCTGCGAGACTCATCGGATCACCCGGACGTTCGAGCCCTCGGGGTTCTGTTCGATTGCCTGTTCGAGATCGAGCGTCTCGCCGACCTGTTCGATCTTGGTCTTCGCGGACGAGGAGAAGTCGACGGCTGCAACCGTCACGGACTTCTGGATGGCACCGGACCCCAGCACCTTGCCGGGGACGATGACCGTCTCGTCTTCGCGTGCGTAGCGCTCGATCTGACCGAGATTGACCTCGGCGTGCGTCCGCCGTGGTTTCTCGAGTCGGTCTGCGACGTCGCTCCAGACGTCAGCGTCTTCTGTACGAGACACCGACTTCAGCTCGGCGATGAGACTGCCGAGCCTCGGGTTCGTCTTACTCATTGCTTTCCTCCTGATAATTGTGAGAGAAGTGATGCAGGGAGCAGGATTTGAACCTGCGGACCCCTATGGGACAGCGCCCTGAACGCTGCGCCGTTGGCCAGACTTGGCTATCCCTGCTCGCACCCTTGCGGGTACTATCTTGTTCCGTGCCCCCCTTCAAACCACTTTCGATTATCGACCGCGTTCGCCCGACGCGAGCGACTTCGCTCGCGATGGTCACGGGACGCTGGCGGGAGCCAGCGCTCCGTGCGGGGCGTGCGGCCGTCAGGGTGTGGTTGGAAAGGGTCACGTGTCTATTATAGCGTTACTGCGTCCTGCAGTTCCGTCGCCCGTGCCTCGATGGTGTCCGTGGCGCGGGTGACGAGTTCCTCGACCGTCATGGAGCCGTCCGTCTCGACGTGGAAGACGAACGCCTTCTCGACGTCGGTGACGGAGAGCTCCTTGCCGGGGAACTTCTTCGTGAGGTCGTTGTCGAACTCTGCCGTGTTGACGAGTTCACCGTCGATCTCGACGACCCCACGGATGATGTTCGGCTCTTCCTCCTCGAACTCGGCGGCGTCACCGACGACCTCGACGTGCTGGAGGTGTCGGTAGCCGACCGAGACACCACCCTGGTGTTTGGCGTGTTCCTTCCCGGTGTCGAGGACCGCGTCGGCTTCGAGTTCCAGCCGCTGGTCGTCCTTCAGGTCGATGATGGGGACGTTCTGGTCCGCCGGCTGGACCATCCCGTCGCTGCTGACGAGGTCGCCCGAGTACGCCGTCGCCGGGCCCGCCACGTCGATGGAGAGCGTGATGACGTCGTCCTCGTCGAACTCGCCTTCCGGCGTCGTCAGCGGGATCATCCCGAGCCGGTGTGCGATCTGTTCGTCGAACATCACCGACGAGTTCTCGATGACACGGACCTCGTCGATGGACAGCGTCGGCACGTCCGCGATCATCGCCCGTCGGATACCGTTGGCGAACGCGGGCGTCACGCCACGCACCAGGAACAGTGCGTCGCGTTCCCCGCGTTCGACGAACTCGACCTCGTAGTCCTCGTCCATGGGTTAGAACCCGCCTTTTCCTTTGGGTGCTCGGGAGCCGTCGTGCGGGATCGGCGTGACGTCCTCGATGCGGCCGATCTCGAAGTCCTCGCGGGCGAGTGCGCGAATCGCGGCCTGCGCACCCGGGCCGGGGGACTTCTGGAGGTTGCCACCGGGGCCGCGCACGCGGACGTGCAGGCCCTCGATGCCAGCCGCGCGGATCTCGTCCGCGATGGACTCGACCATCTGCATCGCCGCGTAGGGCGACGCCTCGTCGCGGTTCTGCTTGACGGCAGTCCCGCCGGAGGACTTCGCGATGGTCTCCGCACCCGTGAGGTCGGTCACGGTCATGACGGTGTTGTTGAACGATGCGTGGACGTGGGCGACTCCCCACTTGTCGTTGTCTTCTTCTGCCATTTATTGACCCTCCGCACGTTCGGGGTGGAGTTCGTCTGCGAGCGGACTGTTCTCGTCGAACGCGATGGAGTCCTCCTCGTCGACGTCGACCGTGTACGAGGGGACGCTCACGCGGGCACCGTCGACCGTGATGTGCCCGTGGACGATGAACTGTCGCGCCTGCTGGGTCGTGTTCGCGAGACCCTTGCGGTAGGCGACGGTCTGGAGGCGGCGCTCGAGGATGTCCGAGATCTCGAGTGCCAGGACGGCGTCCAGCTGGTCGTCCTCGCTGAGGACGCCGATGCGCTTGAGGCGGGTGAGGAAGTCGACTGCGTTCTCCTCGGCCTCCTCCAGCGACTGCGACTGCCCGAGCAGGCTACGCGCCTCGCGGCGGTAGTCGCGCAGCTCGGACTGTGCGCGCCAGAGCTCCTCCTTGTTCTTCAGGCCGTAGCGGTCGACGAGGCTGTGTTCCTCGCTGATGCGCTCGCCCTGGAAGGGGTGGTTCGGCGTCTCGTAGAGCTTGGTGTTGCTGCCGAGCGCCATTATTCCTCACCACCTTCTTCGGCCTGTTCTTCGCGGATCTCTTCGACGTTGACGCCGATGGTCCCCTCGGTACGCCCGGTGGACTTCGTGCGCTGACCGCGCACCTTCTGTCCCTTCTTGTGACGGACGCCCTTGTAGGAGTCGATCATCTTCATGCGGTTGATGTCGTGACGGCGGGACATCTCGAGTTCGTTCCCGAACTCGTGAGAGGTCTCGCCGGAGTAGAACTCCTTCTGGCGGTTGGTGAGCCAGTCGGGCACCTCGTCGGCGTAGTTCTCGACGGTTTCGACGACGGCTTCGATCTCCTCGTCCTCGAGCAGCCCGAACGTGGCCTTTCGGTCCACGCCGGCCTCCTCGGCGACGATTCGAGCCGTCCGTCGGCCGATGCCGTTCATCTCGATGAGCGAACGTTCGACCGACTTCGTCCCATCGAGGTCTGTCTGCCCGATGCGGACGAAGTACCGAAGGTCCTCGTCCTCTTGTTCGCCCTGTGGTTCTTCTGCACTCATGTGTGGTTAGTGGAGGAAGTGCTCGACGCACTTCCGGTCTGGTTGGAAGACTCACACCGTGCCCAATTGCCGGTGTGAAAGGTCCGACGTTGTGGCGGGGATTCGAACCCCGGAGGCTTGACGCCACAGAGTTAGCAACCCTGCGCCTTGGGCCAGGCTTGGCTACCACAACTCGTATGTCTATCTTCGCCCTCTCGGACTCGGGGCGCGGCACCCCTGCAGCGTATTGCGTTCACACGTATTCCCGTCCAGTACTTAAGGGCAACGGAACGCGGTTCCGGTGTCAGGGAGTGTCACGCCCCCGGATTCTCCGCGCTGAGCGTCACGGGGAACGACATGCCGAGCACCGGGGACCCAACCGGGACTACGGCTTCTGGACCTACGAGCCGCGGCGGGTCGACACGCTGGTCGCGTACTTCGACCGCGAGTATCGACCTGTACGGTTACGACTAGATATTGGGATACTATCGGTAACCTGCTTCGCGCTCGCCACGCACACGCGGGCAATCGACTATACTCGCTCTCCCGACTGTACGGATACCATGACGAACTACGACCTCGTCGTCGTCGGCGGCGGCACCGGCAACAAGGTAGCGCGAGCAGCGGGCGACAGTGGGCTGGAGACCGCCCTCGTCTCGAAGGGGCCCATCGGCGGGACGTGCCTGAACTTCGGCTGCAACCCCTCGAAGATGCTCATCGCCCACGCCGACGCCGCGAACGCGGTCCGCGAGGCCGGCCGGTTCGGCATCGACGCCACGCTCGAGGACGTCGACTTCGGCGGCGCCACGGCCGCCGTGACGGAGACGCTGACGGGCATCTCCGACTCGATGGAGCAGGGCTACCGCGAACACGAACACGTCGACCTCTACCGGACCGAGGCCCGGTTCGTCGACGACCGCACGCTCGCCCTCGCAGGCGAGGAGGAGCCCATCACGGCGGACCGCATCGTCGTCGCGACCGGGTCACGGCCACTCGTGCCGCCCATCGACGGTCTCGACGAGGTGGACTACATGACCAATCGGGAGGCACTGCGCCGCACCGAGCAACCGGACCACCTGGTCATCATCGGCGGGGGGTACATCGGCGCCGAGATCGGCTACTTCTACGAGTCGATGGGGACCGAGGTGACGGTCGTCGAGATGCTCGACCGGCTGGTTCCCAACGAGGACCGCGAGGTCGGCGAGGCGTTCACCGCGGTCGCCCGCGAGCGCCACACGGTCCACACCGGGGCGCGCGTCACCAGCGTCTCGCAGGACGGCGCCGACATCACGGTCCACGCCGAGGACGAGACGGGTGAGCCCCTCGTGGTGACCGGCGACGCACTGCTGGTCGCGGTCGGCCGCCGGCCCAACACCGACCGGCTGGACCTCGACGCGACGGGCATCGAGACGGACGACCGCGGCTTCCTCGAGACCGACGAATACCTCCAGACGACCGTCGAGGGCGTCTTCGCCATGGGCGACGTGGCGGGGAACTTCATGTTCAAGCACAGCGCGGACTACGAGGCGGAGCTCCTGACCGGGAACCTGCTCGGCGCCGACGAGACGCCGGTCGACTACGCGGCGATGCCCCACGCGGTCTTCACGGACCCGCAGATCGGCGGGGTCGGCGAGACGGAGCAGGCGCTCGAGGAGGCCGGGACCGAGTACGTCGTCGGGAGGGCGACCTTCGCGGACACCGCGATGGGGCGCGCCCGCAAGTACGAGGTCGGGTTCGCGAAGGTGCTGGCCGCCCCCGACACGGGCGAGATACTCGGCTTCCACGTCTTCGGCGACGAGGCGTCGACCCTGCTGCACGAGGTCGTCGTGGCGAAACGCGCCGGCCTGCGGGTTCCCGACCTCGCCGACACGGTCCACGTCCACCCGTCGCTCTCGAAGGTCGTCTGGAAGGCCGTCAGGGACGCCGAGTCGAAACGGTAGAAGGAGACCCCTGCGGGGCGGTCAGTCCGAGGTCTGGGGCGGCGCGTCGACGTACTCGTCGTTGATCTCCCACTCGCCGTCGCCGTTGCGGACCATGTACTCGCCGTAGTAGGGGACGCGCTCGGCCACGGTCTGGCGGAAGGCCTCGCGGATCTCGGGTTTCGTCATGTCGCCCATCGGCTTCAGGTCGTCGTTGCGGTTCAGACAGCCCTTGAGGTAGCCGTCGTGGGTCACCCGGACCCGGTGGCAGTTCGCACAGAACGTCGGGTTCTCGACGGGGTCGACGATCTCGACCATGCCGCCCTCGCCCGAGGCCCGCGTCCCGCCGATCCAGTACCGCTTGCGGTCGTGCATCTCGCGGTGTTCGATCTCCTCGGCCTGCTCGGCCAGCCAGTCGTGGACCCGCTGGATGTCGATGGCCCACTCGGGGTTGCCCGTGAGTTCGGGCATGTACTCGATGAGCTGGAGCCGGAGCCCGCGGTTCGCGGCGACGTGGTCGACCATGTCGGGGACGTAGCCCGCGGTGCGCTCGAACACGACCATGTTGAGCTTCACGGGGTCGAGGCCGGCGTCCAGCGCCGCCTCCACGCCCTCCATGACGCGGTCGTAGGCGCCGGACTTCGTGACCTCGGCGAACGCCTCGGGGTCCATCGCGTCCTGCGAGACGTTGACGCGTTCGAGGCCCGCGTCGACGAGGTCCCCGGCCCGGCCGGGCAGGAAGGTCCCGTTGGTCGTCATCGAGACCTCCATCGAGTCGGGCGTGCGCCGGATTATCTCTTCGAGGTCCTGCCGGAGCATCGGCTCGCCGCCGGTGAACTTCACGCTGTCGACGCCGAACTCGGCGACGACCTCGAGGAAGCGGACCACGTCGTCGGCGCTCATCTCGTGGTCACGTGGGTCCATCGGTCCCCGCGTGTCCCCCAGCCCCTCGTTGTGACAGTAGACACAGTCGAAGTTGCACCGGTCGGTGAGGGAGACCCGGACCCCGGTGACCTCGCGCCCGAACTCGTCTGTCAGCATGTACCAACCCCTTGTGCATCAGTGTTATTAAGTTCGGTGTCCAGGCAAGGGGGAATGTAACCAGAATAAGTTACGTCATGGGGGTGGTGTGACCGGGTGCGCCGACCTGTTCAGGCCATGCCGGGGATGGTCTCCAGTTCCCCGGCCTGCACGCCCCAGAGGTCGGCGTAGGTGCCGTCCTCCTCGAGCAGCTCGTCGTGGGTGCCGCGCTCCTCGACGCGGCCGTCCTCGAGCACGAGTATCTGGTCGGCGTCCTTCACCGTCGAGAGCCGGTGGGCGATGGCGACGACGGTGCGGTCGGCGACGAGGTCCTCGATGCTCTCCTGGATGCGCAACTCGGTCTCCGTGTCAACGTCGGAGGTCGCCTCGTCGAGCAGGAGGATGTCCGGGTCGCGCAGGAGCACGCGGGCGATACCGATGCGCTGGCGCTGGCCACCGGAGAGCTTCACGCCGCGCTCGCCGACCTCGGTGTCGTAGCCGTCCTCGAAGTCGGTGATGAACTCGTGGGCGTCGGCGGCCTTCGCGGCCTCGCGGATCTCCTCGTCCGTGGCGTCGAACTGCCCGTAGGCGATGTTGTCGCGGACACTCCCGTAGAACAGGTAGGTGTCCTGGCTGACGTAGCCCACCGAGTCCCGGAGGCTCTCGGGCGAGACCTCGCGGATGTCATGCCCGTCGATGCTGATGGCCCCCGAGTCCACGTCGTAGAGCCGTAACAGCAACTTCAGGACGGTGGACTTGCCGGCCCCGGTCGGGCCGACGAGCGCCAGCATCTCGCCGCCGGAGACCTCGAAGGAGACGTCCTCGAGGACGGTCTCCTCGTCGTCGTAGCCGAAGGTGACGTGGTCGTAGGCGACGGTGCCGTCGTGGACCGCGAGGTCCGGCAGGTCCTCGCCGCCGCCGAGGGTGCTCGGCTCGTCCATCAGGCCGAAGATACGCTCGGCCGAGGCGCGGGCGTTCTGGTAGAGGTTCACGAGTTCGCCGAACTGGCTCATCGGCCAGATGAACCGCTGGCCGAGGTAGACGAACGCGACGAACGTCCCGACCCGGAGCGTGCCACTCATGAACGGCGGGGCCTGGTTCGTCAGCACCCAGTGGCCACCGACCGCGAAGGTCAGTACGAACCCGATGCCGGCGGTGAAGCGCAGGCCCGGGAAGAACTTCACGCGCGTCGTGATGGCGTCCCAGTTCTTGTCGTAGTACTCCTGGGAGGCGTCGGTGACGCGGTCGGCCTCGAAGTCCTCGGTCGTGCTGGCCTTGATGACCTCGATGCCGCCGAGGTTGTTTTCTAACCTGGAGTTGAGCTGCCCGACCGTCGAGCGTACCTCGGAGTACATCGGCTGGATCGTCTGGACGAACTTGTACGTGAAGAACCCGATGAGCGGGACCGTGATCATTGTCAGCAGCGCCAGCTGCCACTGGAGGTACGCCAGCAGCACGGCGGTCACGCCCACGTTCACGAACAGCATCGTGGCGATGAAGATGCCACCGTTGAGGAACTGCTCGAGGCGGTTCACGTCGTTGTTCAGGACGCTCATGAGCTCGCCGGTCTGCTTGTCGGCGAAGAACTCGTAGTCGAGTCGCTGCATGGCGTCGTAGCTGTCCGCGCGGACGTTGTGCTGGACCGACTGGGCGAAGGAGTTCAGCCCCAGCCCCATCAGCCAGGTGAACAGCGAGGAGCTCAGGTACGTCAGCCCGACCAGCCCGAGCGAGAACCAGAACTGCCCGGTCCTGCTCGCCGGGACCAGCGCCTGCGGGACCAGCGGGAGCGAGTACTGCGGCTTCGTCTGGAGGAAGACCGCGTCGATGGTCTCTGCGAGGACGTACGTCGGCAGCAGGGCCATCGTGTGGGCGGCGATACCCATGAGGACGCCGCCGACGATGGCGACCCAGTGGTCGCGGCCGTACTCGCGGAACAGTCGGACCATCGGCCGGTCGACCCGGTCTCGCTGCTCCTCGAACGTGTCGTCGTCTTCGTCGTCTGTCGGTGTCGTCTCGGTCATCGTTTTGTCTTGAATCCTGTCATGTCGTGGTACAGGGTGGGCGGTGTACAGGCGATACTACCGGCTCGTGGGTGTGAACGGGCTCGTGGGTGGTGGCTTCGCTGAGATAGCCGCAGTGCCGCGGCTATGGCCGCGGGAAGCCAGGCCCGTGCCGCCCGGGACGGGCGGCCGAGAGAATCAAGCGAGTGCGGGGCGGAGGGTCAGCATCTGTCTGCCTCTACACGGTCATATCACCCATTTCACATCAAGTTAACTGAGTGGTGTTAGCATACCACATACGTCGTTCGTCCGTGCTTCCAGCCATCACGAACGACAGCCCGGTCTCGGCACGCTGGTCGACCGAGATGGTCCATGTATAACACAGAGCTCCAATAGCGCGGCGACCACTCCGCCGTCGGTCGAACGTGTGGCATCGTCCGTCCTATCCGATTGGGCCGGGCACCTACCAGTGGCCGGCACCGACCGTCTGGTATGGAGTCATCCGATTCAGCGCCGGTCGATATCGGCGACGAACTCGTCCTCGAGATCGAGGAGACGGGCGAGGAGGGCGACGGTATCGCACATCGACAGGGCTTCACCATCATCGTCCCCGGCGCGTCCCTCGGGGAGCGTATCGAGGGACGCATCCGCCATCTGGAGGCCGACTACGCGGTCGCGGAGCTGGTCCGCCACGAGAGCGGGGTCGACTGACCGCGCCCGGTTTCGGTCCGCGAACGAACACAATCCTTTTCGCTCGCTCGCCCCGACTCCCGGCCATGGACGCAGACGCGATCCTCGACCGGCTCCGGCAGGTCGAGGACCCGGCACTCGGCGACGACATCGTCTCGCTCGGACTGGTGAACGAGGTGGAGGTCACCGGCGACGAGGTCCACATCTCGCTGGCCCTCGGCGCCCCCTACTCGCCCAAGGAGACGAAGATGGCCAACGAGGTCCGCGAGGTCCTCGCCGACACCGGCCTCGACGTCGACCTCTCGGCGAAGACCGACACCGGGCTCACCGGCGACGAACAGGTGTTCCCGAACGTGGAGAACGTCATCGCGGTCGCCTCCGGCAAGGGCGGCGTCGGCAAGTCGACGATGGCGGTGAACATCGCGGCCGGCCTCTCGGACATGGGTGCCCGCGTCGGCCTGTTCGACGCCGACGTGTACGGCCCGAACGTCCCGCGGATGGTCGACGCCGACGAACCGCCGGGTGCGACCGAGGACGAGCAGCTCGTACCGCCGACGAAGTACGGGATGAAACTGATGTCGATGGCCTTCCTCGTCGGCGAGGACGACCCCGTCATCTGGCGCGGTCCGATGGTCCACAAGGTCCTCACCCAGCTCTGGGAGGACGTCGAGTGGGGCCACCTCGACTACATGGTCATCGACCTGCCGCCGGGCACCGGCGACACCCAGCTGACGCTCCTCCAGACCGTTCCAGTCACCGGGAGCGTCATCGTCACGACCCCGCAGGAGGTCGCCCTCGACGACGCCCGCAAGGGCCTGGAGATGTTCGGCAAGCACGACACCGTCGTCCTCGGAATCGCGGAGAACATGGGCTCGTTCAAGTGCCCGGACTGCGGCGGGGAACACGCCATCTTCGGTGAGGGCGGCGGCCAGAAGTTCGCCGACGCCCACGACATGCCGTTCCTCGGCTCGGTCCCGCTCGACCCGAAGGTCCGGACCGGCGGCGACGAGGGCAAACCCGTGGTGCTCGACCACGACAGCGAGACGGGCCAGGCCTTCCGCGACATCACCGAGGCCGTCGCGGACAACATCGGCTTCGTCAAGCGTCAGCAGCACGTCGACAGCCGATGAGCCCGCCCGAGGACGAGTCCGACCGCCGGTTCGAGCCCGACCCCGAGAAGGTGCAGTTCCTGCGCGACATCGCCGACGAGATCCGCGCGGAAGACCCCGAGAGCACCGAGTCGGACCAGCTCGCGAACATCCTCTACCGGACGAGCGACCTCTACGACGAGCGCGAGGACACCTCGCCCGAGGAGATCCTCCGGAACGTGAAGTTCATCCTCGACGTCATCGAACGCGGCGGTCTGGGCCGGTAACCTCGGTCCGCGCTACAGTTTCTCGCGGAGTCGCTCGATGCGCTCCTCCGTCGGCGGGTGCGACGACGGGAACACCCTCGGACTGACCAGCGTCTTCTCCTCGCGCTCGTCGACCATCTCCGACGACAGCGGCACGATGTACAGCGCGCTCTCGCCACCGTCGAGGTCGCGGAGGTCGCGGTCCGGCGCCCGTTCCATCCCGGACTCGATGGTCGTCAGGGCGCTCACGAGCGCGGCCGGGTCGCCCGTCGCCTCGGCGGCGGCGCGGTCGGCGGCGTACTCCCGGTAGCGCGAGAGCAGCCGGTAGCTCAGGAAGCCGGCGGCCCAGAAGACGACCGCGAGCAGGCCCATGAGCAGTAGCGAGAGGACGATGGCGGCGATGGCGACGAGGAAGCCGCCGGAGTCGTCGTCGCCGGGGATGATCCAGAAGTGGCCGAGCCCGTTGAACACGGTACTCACGAGTTTCGCGACGAAGAACGCGACCGTCGGGACGAGGAAGGCGACGCTCATCAGTGCGGCGTCGCGGTTCCGGACGTGGGCGAGTTCGTGGGCGACCGCGGCGTCGAGTTCGTCGTCGTCGAGGTCGTCGAGCAGCCCCTCGGTGACCGCGATGGTGGCGTCCGAGGGGGTACGGCCGACCGCGAAGGCGTTCGGCGCGCTGGCGTCGACGACCCGGACCTCGGGCGTCGGGATGCCGAACTGCTGGGCGGTGCGGCCCACCGAGGCGTGGAGGCGAGGGTACTCGTCCTCGTCGGCGGGTCGTGCGTGGCCGAGGCGGAGCGCGAGCGACGGGCCGACGAGATACTGTATCACGAGGGCGACCGCGGCGACCCCGGCCACGACCAGCGGGGAGATGGCCGGCACGATGGCGCCCTGGTGCCGACCCAGCAGCGACAGCACCGCGAAGGGGACCGTCAGCAGGCCGTAGAGGAACACCACGGGGAGCGCGGCGACGACCACGAGGGTCAGCAGCATCCGGACCACGAGGCCGCGGTCGGTGTTCGTGGCCGCACTCATCGGGCGGACACCTCCGGCAGGCGGGCCGGCCTGTCTGGCACCCGGCAGGGGTATCGTCGAGGACTGGAGGGACGCATGGCTCTGCCGAGAGTTAGCAACTTTTCGACATAAGTCTTCCGAGCACGCCCCGTCACCGGCGGTGGCGGCTCCGAAGCGCTTACCCACGTCCCAGCCCTCGCACCCGGTGTGGACGCGAATCAAGACGACCTCGCCAACCCCTTCGGGATGGACGAGGACTGCGAGAACTGCGACCTCTGCGGCCCGCGCGAGCGCGTCGTCCACGGCTACGGCGACGTGGGCGCGGACTTCCTCTTCGTCGGCGAGCGCCCGTCGGCCGACGCCGAGCAGGCCGGCGTCCCGTTCGCCCGCGACGAGACCTTCCTCTCCATCCTCCGGCGGCTCATGCTCTGTCGGGCCGACAGCGACCCCGACGAGCCCGAACTCGCGAACGTGTTCGTGACCTACCTCACCCGGTGCCGGGACCCCGAACGTCCCCCGACCGACGAGGAGGTCGCCACCTGCGAGCCCTACCTCAACGCCGAGATCCGGATGATCAACCCGGAGGTCATCGTCCCCGTCGGCGAGCGCGCGCTGTTCGAGATCGCCACCGAGTACACGACGACCCCGGCCGAGCGCTTCGACCTGCAGGCGGACCACGCCGAGCGCATCCGCGGGCGCGGGTTCGAACTCGTGCCGATGATACACCCCGCCGACCAGGCCGAGGACGACACCCAGACCTTCGTCGAGGCGTTCGCATCGCTGATGGCCTCGGACTACCGCCAGACGAAGGGTCGCAGGAGTCGCTGAACCGCGTTCTACCAGTACGTGTTCGCGCGCCACTCCTTCGAGCGCGCGCCGACGACCGACACCGCACCCATCACGGCGAGGACCACGAGGAAGCCGGCAGCCACCGCCACCAGTGTCACCTCGCCCGTGAGCGCGTCCAGGTTCGTCCCCATCGTCGCGAGCGCGCCGAGCCCCGACGCGAGGATGCCGAGGGGCACCAGCACGCCGAGAACTTTCAACCAGTTCATGTGCCATCCCACGGGACGGCCCCACATAAGTCCGCCCGGTCGCAGCAGGTGTGGACCCGCTCGTCGGTGTGACGAAGCCGACCCGAAGCGGCGGGTTCAAGACGCCCGCGACGCCAGACTCGGGTATGACACTCGTGGTCGTCCTCGCCGACCCGCCACGCGAGGGCCTCGTGCTGCCCCGACTCGCCGAGGAGACGCCCCTGTCGGCCGCCGAGGCCGCCGACTGCTACCGGGCCATGCTCGCCGACACCTTCCGCGCCGCCGCCGAGAGTGGTGGCGAACTCCTGGTGAACTATCGCGACGAGGACCGCCTCCCCGACGAGCACACGAAGGAGGACGGCACCGCCGAGGCCGAGGTCCGCGCCGTCGCCGAAGACGCCCTCGGCGACATCGACGACACGCGCTTCGAGGTGCAGGTCGGCTCCACCTACGACGCCCGCGTCGGCAACACCGTCACGCACCTCCTCGACCGCGAGGAGCACGCGTCCGTGCTCGTCATGGACGGGAACGCTCCCCTCGCTGGCCGGAAGGACATCGACAACGCCTCGATGAAGCTCCGGCGCTACGACGTGGTCCTCGGACCCGCCAGCGACGGCCGCGTCTGGGGCAGCGCCTTCACCGACCCCATCGACTTCGACGGCGCGTTCGCCCGCCCGGCGGTCGAGACGCTCACCGACCGCGCCTGCGACGCCGACCTCGAGGTCGACTACATCCCGAACTACGAGACGGTCGAGACTGGGGACGACCTCTGCTCGGTCGTCTCGGTCCTGCGCGCCCGGCAGCGCGCCGGCCGCATCGTTCCGCCACACACCACCGAGTTCGTCGACGACCTCGGGCTGGCGGTGGTCGAGGAAGACGGCGACCTGACGCTCGTCCGGGAGTAGACCGACAGGTCTTAGACGGTTCCGGGGATACACCCGACCGAGGGTGGGATGGCGGAGTGGACTAACGCGCCTGCCTTGAAAGCAGGTGGCCTTCGGCCTCCTGGGTTCGAATCCCAGTCCCACCGCATTTGCTCCGAGCGCTACCGCGAGGAGCAATGCGTAGATGCTGGCGATTCGAATCAGGGAGCGAAGCGAACGAAGTGAGCGGAGAGACCGTGGTTCGAATCCCAGTCCCACCGCGTTTTTCACGAGAACCACGCGAGGAGCGTCAGCGACGAGCGTGGCGAGTGAGAACGCGTACATGCTGGGATTCGAGCAGCGAGCAGTGCGCGGTTCGGAGTGAAACGAGAACCGCGAGGCGAACGGCGTAGCCGTGAGCAGCTCCGCTGCGAGTGAGTTCGAATCCCAGTCCCAGCGCATTCTCACGAGAACCACGTGAAGAGCGTCAGCCTCATCCCGACAGTACCGCTTCCGGGACTGTCCACATCGGTTGCGCGTCTACCACCGAGCGCGACCACCGAACGATAGCACCGGAAACCGCCATCCGTCGCGGTACAGAGTCTCTCACGGGCTTACTCTCCCTGCACTCAGTTTATGCTCTCTTGTCTACAATACTATAGTAGACTTATGAGTTGGGCCCGGGAGGACGAGCTGTTACTCCAGTACACGACGGACATCGTGACAGTCGTCGATTCCGCCGGGGTCATCAGGTACCAGAGCCCTTCCATCGAACGGATCCTCGAGTACGACCGCGAGGAACTCGTCGGGGAGGACGCCCTGCAGTACGTCCATCCCGACGACCGTGGCCACGTCGAGAGGGGGCTCCAGATGGCGCTGGAGGACCCGGAGACGGTTGCGTCGCTCGAGTACCGGTTCCGGCACGCCGACGGCTCGTGGCGGTGGATTGAGACGGTCCGGATAGAGTACCGGGACGCCCAGCGAACCGACGAACTGGTGGTCAGTTCGCGCGACGTGACCGAGCGAAAGCGCCAGGAGCAGCGACTGGACGCCGTGGTCTCGAACGCCCACGAGGCCATCTACGTCAAGGACGTCGACGGAACGTACCGGTTCATCAACGAGTACGGGGCCCAGTTCTTCGACATGACGCCTGAGGAGATCGTCGGCAAGACCGACTTCGACCTCTTCGACGAGGAGAGCGCCAGACAGATCCAGATGCTGGACGAGCGCGTGCTGGCCGGCGAGGAGAACCGCATCACCGAGGCGACCCAGTACATCGACGGCGAGGAGCACGTCTTCCTCGACAACAAGTTCCCGTACTTCGACGACGACGGGCAGGTGCGGGGACTGGTCGGCTTCAGCACGGACATCACGGACCGCAAGCGGCAACAGCGCGAGCTAGCGGCGCTGAAGGAGGAGTTCGAGACGGTCTTCGAGAACGCCCAGGCCGGGCTGGTACTCATCGACGCCGACAGCGGCGAGGTGTTCCAGTTCCAGCGACTCAACCCGGTCGTGGAGTCGGTCTTCGGCGTGCGCAGTGAGGAGGCCAGCGGGCGGACGCCCCGCGAGGTCCTCGGGGAGGAGACCGGGGCGGCCCTCGAGGCGAACTACCGGGCGTGCTACGAGCGACAGGAGCCCCTGACGTTCCGTGAGACGCTGGAGCTCCCGGGCGGGCGTCGGACCTACCAGACGAAACTGGCGCCCGTCCTCGTCGGCGGCGAGGTGAGCCACATCGTCGCCTCGAAGCTCGACGTGACCGAGCGCGAGCGACGCGCCGAGCAGGTCGAGGCGCTCCACGGGGCGACCCAGCGATTGCTGGAGGCCGAGACGGAACAGGAGATCGCCGACATCGCCGTCGACGCGGCCCAGCGACTGCTCGGCTACCCGATGCCGACGGTCTGGCTCGTGAACGACGAGGGCACCGAACTGGCACTGGCCGCCCAGACGAGCGAGCACCGGGAACTCCTGCTCGACACGGAGACCGACCAGCCGACGCACCCGCGTGGTGACTGGCTCTGGGACCTGTTCGAGACGGGCGAGACGGAGGTCTTCGAGTCGCTCGCACAGGAGCGGCTGGCGGCCGACGTCCCGGTGGATTCGGCCATCATCGTCCCGCTTTCGGACTTCGGCGTGCTCTCCTGTGGCGCGACAGAGGAACGGACCTTCGACGACTCGGACGTGACGCTCGTCACCATCCTCGGCCAGAGCGTCGCCACCGCACTGCGCGAACTCGCGAACCAGCGCGAACTCCAGCGCAAGAACGAGCACCTCGAGGAGTTCACGAGCGTCGTCAGCCACGACCTCCGGGGGCCACTGACGGTCGCCAGTCTCCACACCGAGTTGCTGGGCGACGCGGTCGAGAGCGAGCACCTCGACGCGATCCGCCGGTCGCACGACCAGATGGCGGCACTCATCGACGACCTGCTCACGCTCGCCCGGCAGGGCCGGAGCATCGACGAACTCGTCGAGGTCGACCTGGAGAGCATCGCCCGTGAGGCGTGGGAGAACATCTGCGTGAACGACGTGGACGCCACACTCGCGGTCGAGGGCGGCCGCACGGTCCTGGCGGACGACCGCCGGCTCGGCCAGCTCCTCGAGAACCTGTTCCGCAACGCGGTACAACACGCGACGACGGCGCCCGACGACGGTGACCCGTCGGTTCGCGTCCGCGTCGGCCCCCTCGATGGCGGGTTCTACGTCACGGACGACGGCCCCGGCATCCCGGAGACGGAGCGCCGGTCGGTGTTCGAGTCGGGGTACTCGACCGCCGAGTCCGGTACGGGCTTCGGGCTCGCCATCGTCAAGAACGTGGCCGAGGCCCACGGGTGGGACGTCTCGGTGACCGATGGCATCGACGGCGGTGCCCGGTTCGAGTTCACCGGCGTCGAGTTGCCCTGAGCCCCGGCGAGCCACAGAGATTTATCCACCGGAATCGATTACTACAGCATGACAGATATCTCCGCGTCACACCCGGCGGTCCGCCGGACCGAACTGGTCGCCTCGTTGCTCGACGACGCCATCAGGGTCCCGGGGACGAACATCCGCATCGGGCTCGACCCCATCGTGGGGCTGCTCCCGGGCGTCGGCGACGCGGCGTCGGCTGCGGTCTCGCTCTACATCGTCGCCGAAGCCTACCGCGCCGGCGTCCCGAAGACGACGCTCGTGCGGATGCTCGCGAACGTCGGCATCGACGCGAGCGTCGGCGCGATACCCATCGTGGGTGACGCCTTCGACGCGGTGTGGAAGGGCAACCGGAAGAACGTCGAGTTGCTCAAACGGTCGCTGGAGAACTGAGTCCGGCTACTCCCAGGACGTGTCCACGGTGAGGGCACGCTCCAGCAGGGTGTCGTCGTACATCTCGCTCGTCTGGTCGGGGTGGGCGGCGTCGATCTCGCGGACCGTCTCGACCGTGTTCACGAAGTTCTTGAACGTCGCCTCGTCGACCATCTGGCCGTCGACGGTGACCGCCCCGGTCCCGCCCGCCTTGGCCTCCTGGAACTGCTCTATCTTGTGGACGTCGCGCCGGAGTTCCTCGGTGGTCGGCATGTGGATGCGGTTGGCCTGTGCAGTCTGCTTGGGGTAGAGCGACCACGACCCGTCGAGCCCGAGCTGGGCCTCGTGTTCGACCTGGTCGGCGTAGCCGTCGGCGTTGTAGAACGTGACGCCGGCGCGTTCCTTGAACAGGTGGTCGAAGGGGCCGCCGATGGCGACGAGGTCGTTCGCGCTCGCCTCGTTCGACATGGCCTCCAGCAGGCCGTCCCACCGCGGGCGGCCGGAGCCGATGTCCCGTCCCCCCAGTTCGGCGGTGTAGTCGACCGGGCCGAAGACCAGCCCTTCGAGGCGCGAATCGCTCCCGAACAGCGAGATCTCACGCAGGTCGGAACGCGCCTGAGCCGTCTCGACGATGACCGAGAGCCCGATGGCGCCGTCCTCGAAGCCGAACTCGCGCTCGGCCTCGGCGACGACCCCGGCAGCCGCCTTCACGTCCTCGAGCCGGCCGACCTTCGGGACGACCACGCCGTCGATGTACTCGCCGACCTCGCCGACGAGCCGGCGGATCTCCTCGCGGCCCTGCTCGCGGGCGGCCTCGGAGTCGTAGGCCCACTGGACGCGCGGCCAGATCTCGCCGGGGAAGTCGTCGGCGTGCTCGGGGAGCCGGTCGACGACGTTCTCCAGTGCCTCGGCCTTCATGTCCGGCGCGGTGCCGTCCTCGAGGTCGGGCACGAGCCAGTCGGGGGCTTCGAAGCCCGCCGCGCCGAGCGCGGAGTCGAGATACTTCGCCGTGTTGTCGCGGGGGACGGCGGCCGGTGCGGTCTGGAAAGTGCGTGCGAGTCCTGTCATGTTAGTTCCTCGTCTGGATTCGGGCGCGACGGGTGCCCGAGTAGACGGGCTCGTCGCGCTGGTTGAAAGCGATGTGCTCGAACGTCACGGTGCCGGCAGTCTCGTCGGCGTCGCCCGCATCGAGGACGCGGGTGAACCCGTAGACGGTGTCGCCCGGCGTGACGAACGTGTGGAAGCGCTCGTCGTCGCAGCCGATCTCTCGATACGTGGCCTCGTCGGAGCGTGCGTGGCCGAGTGCGACCGACCGCGTCACGTCCCCGTAGGCGACGATGTCGCCCGAGGGCGAGTCACCCATCACGTCGACGTTGTGGTGCTGCTTCGCCGTGTTGAGCGTCATCAGGGGGAGCGTGGCGACCAGCACGTCGTCCATGGTCCGGCCGCGCTCGTGGCGATAGGCGACCGCGGCGTCGCGGTCCGCCGCCTCGTCGAGGGCGGCCTGTAGGTCCTCGAAGTAGGGGCCGTCTGGGGTGACGAACTCTGCGGGCGTGTCGTCGCCCGCGTCGTCTTCGGGGTCCTCCATGGTCTCGCCGTCGGTCGCCTGCCCACCGTCGGTCGCCACCGGCTCCCGTCGCGGAATCATGTTCGTGCGCTCGTAGCTGAGCAGGGCCTCGCCGGTCTCGGCGTCGATGCCCTCGGTCTCCCACGTCACGATGCCGTACTCGGGCCGCGACGAGGAGGCCTTCTTGCCCTGGACCGTCGAGGACACCCGGAGTTCGGTCCCGGGCGCCACGTCCTGCTGGTGGTACCGCAGGTTCGTCCGCCCGAGGAAGTAGCCGCCCTTCTCCGAGAGGTCCTCGACCGTCGGCCCCATCACGGCCGCCACGAGGTAGTCCGGGTGGACCGGCGGTTCCTCGAAGCCCACCTCGCGGGCGGCGTCGGTCCGCCAGTAGATGGGGTCGTGGTTGAGCGTCTGGCTCGCCCACAGTTCGTTCGCGTAGTTCGAGAGGGTGAGGCCGGGGGCGTGGTCGATGGTCTGGCCCTCGGTGAAGTCCTCGAAGCAGTTGCCCTTCTCGCGTGTCTCCGTCTGTTCGAGTATCGTCTGGAACGTCTCTGTGTCCGTGTAATCCATTGTCGTCTGCTACTGGAATCTCCTGAATCGTCAATCGTCCGCCGGTGCCTCGGGTGCGGTCTGCATCCGGGCGAGGGCCCGGTGCATCTCGTTGGTCACGACCATGAAGCCCTCGTCGAAGCCCATGCCGGGCTTGGCGAGGGTCTGGGCCGCGTCGGTCGCCAGCGCCACGTGGGCGCAGGCCCGCGCCGAGGTCACCGTCTCGTTGCAGGTACCACCCAGGTACGCCCGGGTGTCGGTACCTTCGCAGTACCGGACCGCCTGTCCGGAGCGCTGGACCCCGCCGAGGTCGGGCGTCTTCACCTGCACGAGGTCGGCCGCACCCGCGTCGACGAACGCGCGAACGTCCTCGAAGGTGTTGCACCACTCGTCGGCGACGATGTCGACGCCGACGCCGTCGTCGCGGAGGCCCTCCCGGAGTTCGGCCATCGCGTCGATCTGGGCCTCGCGGCTGCCCTCGTCCATCGGCCCCTCTATCTGTAGCTCGAAGGGGCCGGCGGCGTCCGCGAGGGTGGTGAAGTAGTCGGTCACCTCGGCGCGGTCGTAGGGTGCCCCGAACACCTCGCCGAGGATACCGTACACGTCGATGTGGATGGTCGGGTCGTAGCCCTCGGGCCCGAGTTCCGGTGCCCGGGTGGCGAGCCACGCGATGTACTCGCGGAGGCGCTCGCCAGATTCGCCGACCTTCTCGACCGAGTTGAACAGGCCGTGCGGCAGGACCGGGACGCCCTTTATCATCATCTTCTCGGCGTTCACCCGGCGGTCGTCGCCGGACTGCCCGAAGACCGGAATCGGCTCGGTCGCCGGGGTGGTCCCGAGGGAGTCGGCCAGCACCTCCGTCATGGTCTCACCGCGAGCGCTGGCCGCCGCGTCCAGCAGTGCCTGCGAGACGCCGTATCTGACCGCGGTGTGGAGCTGGTCGCCGTCGGACTCTGCAGAGGGCAGTTCCTCGATGGCCGCCGCGTTGTCGTCGAACGCGTCTGGGTCCCGGCCCCGCAGCTCGCGGGCGACCGCGCCCTCGACGACCTCGCGGTAGGTCTCGGCGCGGAACAGCGGGTCGCGCCCGCCGGCGCCGGAGTACTGGACCGCACAGCAGTCGCCGGAGGCGACGGTGCCGTCCGAGAGTTCGAGTTCGACCACGAGGGCCTCGCCTGCCTCTCGCACCTCGTCGAAGCCGGGCGTGACGGGGTCGCCGGTGTAGGCGAAGCCGTCGTGTTCGGCGCCCTGCTTGATGGCGCGCTGGTCGTCGAAGAAGAACCCCGAGACCGCCGGGATGGCGCGGACCCGTTCAATCCGCACGGGTCTCACCCCCGTTCTGGCCGCCACCGTCACGACGACCCTTCCCGGTCCCCGGACGGCCGATGAGCTTCCCGTCGCTGATGGCGTCGACGTCGTCGGCGACCATCCGGAACGACTGCTTGCGCCCTTCGGTCTCGGCGCGCGTGTCGAGTCGGGCCGCGTGGATCTCCTTGACGTCGTCCTCGATGGCGAGGTTGCCCCACTCGAAGATGCGGACCCGGCCGTCGTCGTCGCGGGCCGGGAGGACCGCGCTCTGGGCCGCGTCGCTCGGGGCGAAGGGGACGTCCAGCGCGCCGGTCGAGAACGCCTCGACGGTGCCCTGGGCGACGTCGCCGTCGCCGTGGGCCTCGATGGCGGTGAGGAGCTGGCGCGTCTCGCGCTCGATGAGGTCCTGTTCCTCGTCGACCCCGTCGAGCGAGATGGCCTGCTCGACGACCATGTCGATGAGCTGGCGGGTCGTCCGGAGGCCGGCCGCGTTGGCCTCCTTGGTCGGGACGCCCTGGAACTCCTGTGGCGACTTCGTGATGACCTTGTCCGGCTGCGCGATGGCGGCCGTGGTGCCACCGAGGCCGATGACGCCGTTCGCCCGGGCCTCGTCCGGCGGGAAGCCGCCCATCCACTCGTGGAAGACGGTCGTGACCGTCACGTCGTCGGGCAGGTACTCGTTGCCGAGCTTGCGCAGGGCGCGCAGGGCGGCCACGTCCTGGACGACGTTGCCGACCTGCCCGTACCCGAGCGTGACGCTCTTGACGCCCTGGGTCGCCGCGAGCTTCCCCTCGACCAGCCCGATGGCGATGGCGATGCTCGGCGGGACGAGCGTCCCCGTCAGGGGGCCGAAGGGTTCGCGGTTGATGGTGACACCGCGCTCGGTGTACGCGCCCGCCAGTCGGTCGACGTACTGCCAGTGCTCGATGGTCTCCGCGAGGTCGCGCTCCTTGGTGTAGGGGATGTTGTACGAGATGGGACCGCCCTCGAAGCTCTGGAAGCCGCCCGCGAAGGTGACCGCGGCCAGGAGCCGGGCGTCGGGCGTCCCGTGACGGACCTCGATGGGTGCGTCGACGCGCTCGATGAGCTCGCGACAGCCTTCGACCCCGTGGTTGACCGCCGGGAACCCGTTCAGGGTGTCCTCGTCGGTTTCGCGGGCCTTCTCGAGGCCCTCCTCGGCCTTCCCGTACTCGTTGTCGCGGGTGTAGGAGTCGATGGTCGTCGGGAGCAGGTCGGCCGCGCCGTCCTCGTGGAGGTGGCACAGCAGGTTGACCTGGTCGTCGATGCGGGGGACGCCGGCGCGTGGCTGTAACAGTGGCCGGTCGGCCGACTCCAGCACGTCCGCGAAGCGCTTGTGCTCGGGGAGGGACTCGTGGTAGGCGATGGCCTCCTCGAAGTCCACGTCCTGCCCGGTGGGCCAGTTGTCCCGGATGCGTTCGTCGATGCGTTGCAACTGCTCGGCCGGAATGCGTTCGTCGCGTAACATCTAGGTCAGGCCTGAACCGTGTCGACCTCCCGGTCGCGCGTGCTGAATGTGAGGTCTCGTTCGAGGGCGCGGATCGCCTCCTCCGGCGTCGTCTCCGAGTCGAAGACGCGGTCGAAACCGAGCGCGCGGAAGGTCTGGCGTGTCTGCTCGAAGTCGTCCTGCCCGACGGCGAGGTTCCCACCGATGTAGGTGGTGGCCTCGATCCCTTCGCGGGCGAGCAGCTCGTGGAAGCCCTGGCAGTCCTGCTCGGCGTGCCCGTAGAGGGAAGAGACGAGTACAGCGTCGGCGTCGTTGTCTTTCGCGGCTGCGGCGAAGTCCTCCTGGGAGGTCTGGACGCCGAGGTTCTCGACCTCGAACCCTGCTGCCGAGAGGGCCTGGTCGAGGATGGTGATACCGACGACGTGTGCGTCGGAGCCGATGACACCGAGTATGACTGTCGGGGGCATGTGGTATTCAGCGAATTGCATGAACGATAGTTAAAGATAATGGTTTTTCATGATAATACTCCCTAGACACCTTATACAGGATTGAGGACCCTAGCCAGACCATCATGATTTATCCGGAAGGTTTTAGCCCCGCAGACGAGGACCCGGTGGCATGGGTGCGCTCTCGGACCTACGGATAATCGATTGCACACAGGTCCTCGCCGGGCCGTACTGTACCATGCTCCTCGCCGATATGGGCGCGGACGTGGTGAAGATCGAACGCCCCGGTGGCGACCTCATCCGGTCGAACCCGCCGTTCTGCGAGGGGCCGGACGAGGAGGCCTACGGTGGCTACTTCCAGTCCGTCAACCGCGGCAAGCGCTCGCTCGAACTCGACTTCGGCGACGAACGCGACCGCAAGGACTTCCTCCGCCTCGTCGAGGAGGCCGACGTGGTCGTCGAGAACTACCGCGCGGGCACGATGGAGAAGTACGACCTCGGGTACGAGACGCTGACGGAACACAACCCCGAACTCGTCTACTCCTCCATCCGCGGCTTCGGCGACCCACGCACGGGCGAGACCGAGCGTCAGGGCCAGCCGAGCTTCGACCTCATCGCGCAGGCGCTCGGCGGCGTCATGGAGATAACCGGGCAGGAGGACGGCCCGCCGACGAAGGTCGGCCCCGGCATCGGCGACCTGTTCACCGCCGTCCTGAACGCGGTCGGCATCCTCGGTGCGATCCACCACCGCGAACGCACGGGCGAGGGCCAGTACGTCGACACCGCCATGTACGACGCGATGGTGTCGATGTGCGAACGCACCGTCTACTACTACTCCTACACCGACGAGGTGCTGACCCGACAGGGGAACTCCCACCCGACGCTGTTCCCCTACAACTCGTTCGAGGCCGCCGACGGCCACGTCGTGATTGCGGCGTTCTCGGACGGCCACTGGCGCGCATTGTGTGACGCCATGGACCGGCCGGACCTCGTGGCGGACTACCCGGACGCGGCCTCGCGCCTGCGCAACCGCGACGACCTGCGCGCGGAGATCGCCGACTGGACCCGCCAGCACCCCGAGGCCGACATCGTCGACGCTCTCGAGGGCCGGGTCCCGGCCGCCCCCGTGCAGGACACCGCCGACATCTTCGACGACCCGCACGTCCACGCCCGGGAGATGCTCGCCGACGTGGAACAGCCCGGCGCCGACCGCGACGTGACGGTCGCCGGCTGCCCCATCAAGTTCTCGGAGACGCCGACCGGCCCGCAGGGTCGCGCACCCCTGCTCGACGAGCACCGCGACGAACTGCTCGGGACCGGCGGCGACAACGGGGACGGCGCCGCGACGGCCCGCGGCGACGACTGACCGGCCAGGGCCGTCTCTCGCCCGACCGGCGACCGCGGCTGCCGGTAGATTTCTCAGGCCGCGAGAACCACCGCGAGCATCATCGTCGGTGCTGACGTGTTCTCTCGTATGCAGGTCCCATCGCCAGCGCGAGCCCGGTCGCCCCGGGTGCTCGCGCCCCTCCTCGCCCTCGCGCTCCTCGTCGTGCTCGCCGGGTGTCTCTCTGTCCCGAGCAGCGACTCGACCCCCTCGACCGGCGACCAGAACGTCACCGTGGCCGTGACCGGGAACTCCTCTGCGAGCGTCTACGTCAGTGTCCACCTGTTCCGCGAGCCGGCCGGCCCCATCCGGGTCGAGTACCTCAACGGGAGCGTCGAGACGCGGTCGTTCTCCGAGAACGTCGTGGTGTCCTACGGGCCGGAGTCGTCGGTGAGAGCCGTCTCGCCGCCCGAGCAGTCCGACCCGGTCGACCGGGTCGTCTTCGAGGGCGAGCCCGAGTGGTCGGTCGAAGCGAGGGACATCGCGCCCGCCAGGGCCGCGGTCTACGTGGTCCGGATCGGCGGGGCCGACGCGGTCGCCGCCTGGGGCATCGTCGCCTGCCCGGCACACGTCGAGCGAATCGACCTCGCGGTGAACGGGACCGCGGTGACCCAGACGGGCATCGCGTGTACGGGGTAGGTCAGCCGACCAGCACCAGTATCGCCGGGAGCAACACCAGCACGGCGACGAACCAGCCGTAGGTCCGCGGGTCGCGTCGGACCGCCTCGTCCGCCGACTCGATCCCCCCCGTGAACCGGTCGCCAGCGGCCACGAACAGGACCGCCAGCAGGGCGCTCGCGGCCATCACGAGCACGACGGTCGCCACCCCGACCGCGGAGTCGAGCACGGCCGCGACCAGCAGAGTGTCGCTCATCGTGCCGACGTTCGCGCCCAGCAGGTACGGGACGAGTTCGTCGCGCTCGAAGAAGTCACGGTTGTAGAGTGGCACGAACACGCCCACCGAGAAGGCCACGCTCGTCGTCACCGTGGTCAGCGCGACCCCGACGAGGAACGTCGCCCAGGGCCGCCGCGCCAGCGGAACGACGGCCTCCCGGAACTGGTCGGTGTCGACCGCCGTGAGCGCCCGGTCGAACAGCCGGAAGCTCCCGAACAGCAGCGCCACCGCGAGGAGCGCGCCGAGGTGCGGCCCGAACAGCCCGACGAGCGCGTCGACGGTCGAGGCGACGGGGCCGTCCCCGCCGATGCCGAGAGGTGGGATTCGATCGGCGAACGCGGCGGTCGGGTCGCCGAGCCAGTGTCCGAGCAGGCCCGCGACGGTCACGGGGACGAACAGCGCGAAGGTGACCAGCACCGAGAGCACGCCGAGGGAGGTCGCGTCCCGCAGCGAGTACGATTCCTTCTGGACGTACTCGAACACGCCGAGGACGATGACGACGCCGGACGCGCCGAGGCGGCTCCCGGCGATGGCCCCGAACAGCTCGGAGACCCCGAGCAGCCCGGAGTGCGACAGGGTCACCGACACCGCCGCGACCACCGACCCGTTCAACACGGCGTAGGAGACGAGCCAGCTCGTGCCGACCGCGGAGAGGTCACCGCGGATGGCCCGGTCGAGGACCGGTTCGAGGTCCGGGGCGAGCACGGCTGTCGACGTACCGAGCAGCCGGATGCCGAGGAAGAAACAGACCGCTGCGACGGCCGCCATGAGGGGCGGCCAGCTGACGACGCGACGAATGTCCATCGCTCCCGTGGTTGTCACCCCCCGGACATAAATCCCGACCGCTCGCCTCCCTGCCCGGGCGAACCCCCACGCTTTCGCCCCCTGTGACCGACGACCACATCAGAAATCCTTTTGCGGGTTCCGTCCACAGGCTCGGGTATGAGCAACCAGTGGCCCCACGACCCCGACGGCGAAGAGGGGAGCGAGGGGATGCGCAAGTACGGCATGGCTGTCCTCGCGAAGAAGCTCGACGAGGACGAGGACTTCCCCCTGCAGGCGGCCGACTTCGTCGAGGAGCACGGCGACGAACCCATCCGCCTGAACTCCGAGCGCGTCGTCAGCGTCGCCGACATCTTCGAGCACGTCACCGAGGACGAGTTCGAGGACATCCTCGCGTTCCACAAGTCCGTCGGCAAGGCCATGCGCTCCGGTGGCTTCTGGGAGTTCCACCCCAAGGCCGGCGAGTCCAACGTCAAGCACGCCTGACCGACCGGGCCACCGGACCGGCCCGCCAGCCCGGAAACCGGGAACCCGGCTCGTCCGGTTCAGATTCACTTATACGCTCGCGCTCGTTAGGACCCCCCAACAGTGACGAACACGCAGGTCAGTCTCATCCAGATCGACAACTACGGGCCGTGGACCGTGACGCCGGAGCCCCGGCGCGAGGTCGACCTCCAGACGCTGCAGTCGCGGCTGTACGCCGACCTCTCCCAGCTCGTCGGGAACCGCGACGGGTACGTCTTCTTCACCCGCTTCGACAACATGGTCGCGGTCACGAACGGCCTCGACATGGACGACCACGCGCTCATCCAGGAGTCGGTGCGCAACCGCTACCCCGTCACCATCAGTTTCGCGGTGGCGACCGGGACCAACCCCGCACAGGCCCTCGCGGACGCGACCGACCTCCTGCAGGACGCCGGCAGCGCCCAGGACAAGGGCCGCCGCGAGATACTCCGCGGGCGCGTCATCGAGGAGGAGTTCCGCACGCCCGACGACGTCCAGATCGCCCACTTCGACGTCATCGACGCGACCGGGAAGTTCACCGACGAGCACCACGCGTTCGACTCGTTCATCCACATCGAGCAGGCCTACGCCTCTCTGATGCGCTACATGCGCGAGGCCCACGACTCGCTCTCGTTCTTCGTCGGCGGGGACAACATCATCGCGACCTGTCCCGACCTCGGCGAGGCCGAGTACCGCGACGCCATCGACCACGTGGTCGAGGAGACGGGCATCGACCTCCAGGTCGGCATCGGCACCGGTCGGAACGCCCACGACGCCGGCTTCGCCGCCAAGCACGCCCTCGAAGAGTGTCGCGCGAACAGTACCAGCGTCGAGTTCGACTGACCGGACACATTCGCACGGCGAGGGCATAAGGGTAGCGGGGGTAGATTTTATAGGCGCAGTGCCAACCATTCACACATGGAACGCGACGTGTCGATTCGTGACGTAACGACGCGCGAATTCGTCGGCGTCAGCGAGTCCGACACCGTCCTCAGTACGGTTCGGCTGATGCGCGACGAAGGCGTCGGGAGTGTACTGGTGATGCGGGGGAGCGACCCCGTCGGCATCATGACAGAGCGGGACGTCCTCGAACTGGTCGCGGACGACCTCGACCCCGAGGCGACCACGGTCGACCGCCTCATGTCCCAGCCGGTGGTCTCCATCGACGCCGACCAGTCGCTGGCGGCGGCGGCCGACCGGATGTCCCGCGAGGAGATACGGAACCTGCTCGTCACCGACGAGGACGAGGTCCTCGGCATCCTCAGCGAGCGCGACGTCATCGACGCCGCCGGGACACTGCGCGAGACGCGCAGCCTGGAGGTGGCGACCGAGGAGGCCGCAGCCGACCCGACCACGCCCGAGACGGCCGTCGCCGCGAACGGCGGCGATTCGGACCAGTACGGTTCGCAGGGCGTCTGTGAACTGTGTGGCTCGCTCGCCGACACGCTCCACGACGCGAACGGTCAGCTCGTCTGCCAGAACTGTCGACAGGTGTAGACCTTCGGGCATCGGTGTCTTCTCTCGGCGCCAATCCGTCGGACAGCGGGGGGTATATTTATAACACAGTAGTAAGTACACCGCTACCATGGCACGGAATATCCAACGACGGGATGTGCTGAAGGGTGCCGGCCTCGCCGGCATGGCTGGACTCGCTGGCTGTATCGGTGGGCTCGGTGGCGGCGGCGGCGGTGGCCGCGAGATCAAGTACGGTGTGCTGATGCCGGTCACCGGCGACCTCTCCTCGGTCGGGAAGCCAATCCGCGACGGCGCGACCCTGCCGGGCAAGCAGCTGAACGGCAACAGCGACTTCGAGACGACCATCGACTTCCAGGTAGAGGACACCGCGACCTCGCCCCAGACGGGCATCAACGCGGCGAACACACTCGTGAACGCCGGCTACCCCGGCGTCTGTGGGCCGGCCTCGTCCGGTGTGAACATCCAGGTGTCGAACCAGGTGTTCATCCCGAACGAGGTCGTCGGCTGCTCGCCCTCGTCCACGTCACCCAGCGTGACGGACCTCGACGACAACGGCTACATCTTCCGCACCGCGCCGAGTGACGCGCTGCAGGGCCAGGTCATGGCCCAGGTGGGTGTCGAATCCATCGGCGCCTCCACGGCCGCGACGATGTACGTCAACAACGACTACGGCCAGCTGCTCTCGCAGTCCTTCTCGGACTCGTTCAAGAACGACGGCGGGACGGTCCAGCGCCAGGTCGCCTTCGAGAAGGAGCAGTCCTCCTACAGCTCGAAGCTCCGGCAGGCCCTCACCGACGACCCGGACCTCCTGGTCGTCATCGGCTACCCGGCCTCCGGCGTCCAGCTGTTCAAGGACTACTACGCCGACTTCGGCGGAAACGGGACCCAGATCCTCGTGACGGACGGTCTCCAGGACCCCTCGATGCAACAGAAGATCGGGAACCCGATGGAGAACGTCACCGGGACGGCACCGCAGCCGTCCGGCCCGGCCGCCGACGCATTCGCGAGCCTCTACAACGAGGAGTACGGCCGCGACCCCGGCATCTTCAACGCACACGCCTACGACGCGTCCGCGACGCTCATCCTCGCGAACGCTGCAGGCGGCGAGAACACCGGACAGGCCGTCCGCGACAACATGCAGGCAGTCGCCAACCCCGGCGGCATGGAGGTCACCGCGAACAACCTCGCGGAGGGCGTTCAGGCAGCCCTGGACGGCGACGACGTGCAGTACGCCGGCGCATCCAGCGCCGTCGACTACGACGACAACGGCGACATGAAGGCCGTGACCTACTCCGTCTGGGAGTTCGCACCCGACTCGGAGTCGGGCATCGAGGTCACGGACACGATCAACTTCAGCGCCTGAGCAGACGCTCACGCTTTTTTCGCGACGCGACCGGAGAGAGGCATCCATCCCTCGCCAGTTGCAGGCCAGTCTCGGGACAGGTCCAGAAGCGACGAACACGCGCCGCTCGCGGGCGTCGAGTACGGAAAAGGGACGGGTCCGGAATCAGCCGCCGAGGAACTGCTGGCGGACGTCGTCGTCGTTCAGCAGCACGTCGCCGTCGTCCATGTAGCGGTTCTGGCCCTGGACGAGGACGTAGCCGCGGTCACACCGGCGCAGCGCCTCCTTGGCGTTCTGCTCGACCATGAGGACGGCCGTGCCGGCGTCGTTGATGTCGTCGATGCGGTCGAACATGTCGTCGACGAGGTCGGGCGCGAGGCCCGCGGATGGCTCGTCGAGCATGAGCAGGTCGGGTTCGAGCATGAGCGCCCGGCCCATCGCCAGCATCTGCTGCTGGCCGCCGGACATCGTGCCGGCCTTCTGTTCCCTGCGCTCCTCGAGGATGGGGAAGCGGTCGTACACCGCCCGCATCGCGTCCTGTGGCACCTCGTCGAGGATGTACGCACCCATCTCGAGGTTCTCCTCGACGGTGAGGTTCGCGAACACGTTGTCGTTCTGGGGGACGTAGCCGAGTCCGTGGTGGATGATCTCCTCCGGGTTCAGCCCCGAGATGTCCTCGCCCGCGAAATCGATCTGGCCACCCATGTAGGTGGTCAGCCCGAACACGGACTTCATGACGGTCGACTTGCCGGCCCCGTTCGGGCCGACGATGGTGACGTACTCGCCGTCCTCGACGAACATGTCCACGTCCGTGAGGATCTGGAGGTCGCCGTAGCCGGCGTCGAGCCCGCCCACCTCGAGCAGTTCCGACATCAGACGTCACCTCCGAGGTAGGCGTCGATGACCTCGTCGTTCGCGCGGATCTCCTCGGGCGTCCCGTCGGCGAGCACGCGCCCCTGGTGGAGCACGATGACGCGCCGACAGTTCTCCATGATGAGGTCCATGTCGTGTTCGACGAGCAGGAACGTGTAGCCCTGCTCGCGCAGTTCGTGGATGTGGGTCAGCAGCCGCTTCTCCAGCGAGGGGTTGACGCCGGCGAAGGGCTCGTCGAGCAGGAGCATGTCCGGGTCCGTCATGAGCGCCCGGGCCATCTCCAGTAGCTTGCGCTGCCCGCCGGAGAGGTTGCCCGCGTACTCGTTGGCGAGGTGCTCGATCTCGAAGAAGTCGAGCATCTCCCAGGCCCGTTCGAGGACCTCCTGCTCGTGTTCCATGGTCTCGTTCCGCCGGATGACCGAGCGCCACAGCGACTCGCCGAACTGGTGTTTCGGCCCGAGCATCATGTTCTCGAGGACGGTCATGTCCGAGAGCTCGCGGGCGATCTGGAACGTCCGGACCAGCCCGCGGTCCGCGAGGTCGTGCGGGGCCATCCCGGTGATGTCCTCGCCGTTGAACGTGACCGTCCCGGCGTCGGGCTCGATGAACCCCGTGATGAGGTTGAACGTCGTCGACTTCCCGGCCCCGTTCGGACCGATGAGGCCGGTCAGTGTCCCCTTCTCGACGTCGAAGGTGGCCCCGTTGACGGCGTTGATACCGCCGAAGGACTTCTGCAGGTTGTCGATGCGAAGCGGCAGGTCCGCGAAGTCGTCGGAGACGTCCTTGTCGAGGCTCAGCTCCGCCGGTTCCGTCGTCGTGTCCGATTCACTCATTCGTCATCACCACCGTCGGTCTCGGCGCCACCGTCGGTCGCGGCCGCCTTCGCGGGCGGGCGGGTGACGCTCCGTGGGTCGAGCGAGGTCGCGAGTTCCTTGCGGTCGCCGAGCAGCCCGTCCGGCTTGTTCTGCATGAACCAGACGAGGACGGCGCCCATCAGGACCAGCCGCAACGGCTCGATGTTCGCCATGATGTACTCGAACAGTGGCATGATCTGTCCCTGCAGGACCAGCGCGAAGGCGTCGACGATGGTCCCGGGGCCGCTCCCCTGGACGTTCAGCGCCTCCTTCAGGATGCCGACGAACGTGATGGGGCCCTGGTAGAGCGTCCCGATGAACAGGACGCCACCCATGACCGACCCGGTCGTCGACCCGGAGCCCCCGATGATGAGGGCGATCCAGATGAAGAACGTCGTCTTCGGCTTGAACGGCTGCGTGTTGATGAAGCCGGCGTTGGCCCACCAGAGGATGCCGACGAGGCCCATGAGGGCACAGCCGACGACGAACGCCTTGATCTTGAAGTTGGCCGTGTCCTTGCCGAGGGCGTTCGCGACGTCCTCGTCCTCGCGGATGGCCTTCAGGACCCGTCCGAACGGCGAGAAGCCGATGCGGACGAGCAGCCAGTAGAAGCCCGCCGCGACGACGACGAGCAACAGCGTGTAGAGCCACGACACCATCACGGAGCGGTTGACCCCGATGGACGTGCCGACCGAGATGAACAGGTCGACGAGCGCGCCGATGCCGGGGATGGCGCCGAGGCCGTCCGTGATGAGCACCCGGGACGGTGGCTTGTCGACGCTGATACCGCCGGCGCCACCGGTCCCCATCTTCGCCCCGAGGATGCTGAACTGCGACAGCGCCTTGGACTTGAGCCCGAAGCGGATGATCTCGGAGAGCGCGATGGTCACGATGGCGAGGTAGTCGGCCCGGAGCCGGAGTGCCGGGAGCGCCGCGACGAAGCCGACGACACCTGAGACGACCACGGCGAGTAGGATACCGACGAAGAACGGGAGTCCGAGGCCGGGGATGTCGGACGGGTTCGCGGGGTTCGGCGAGGCCGTCGCGATGGCGAACGTGTACGCCCCGATGGCCATGAAGCCCGCGATACCGATGTTGAACAGCCCCGTGTAACCCCAGTGCAGGTTCAGCGCCAGCGAGAGCATCACGTACACCGTGATGAGGAACGTGAGCCCCTGCAGCGCGTTGAAGTGCCCGTTGATGTCGTTGCCGAGCAGGACGCCGAAGATGATGAAGATGGCATAGAGCGCGAGCACCGTCGTCACGACCATCGTCAGGTCCGAGTCGAAGTGCTTGTCGAAGATGTTGCCAGCCTCGCGGTTCTCCTCGGCGTCTGCGGCCTCCTCGGTCGTCTTGGCGTCCGGATGGGGATTGTCGTCGCTCATGCGGTCGACCTCCCCGAGAACAGACCCTGCGGCCGGTACAGCAGGATCAGGATCATCAGGACGAACGCGGCCGCCCGAGACAGGTCGCTCAGTTCGGCACCCAGCCAGATGAGCGACATCTTCTCGGTCAGGCCGATGATGAGGCCGCCGAAGATGGCCCCGTACGTCGAGCCGATACCACCGAGGATGACCGCGGCGAAGATGAACAGCAGGAGCGTCCACCCGCGCGTGTAGACGAGGGTGGTCGACTCCAGCGTGAGCAGGAACCCGGCCATCCCCGCGAGTGCCGCACCGATGATCCACGTGAACTTGACGACCCGCTCCGTCGGGATGCCGGTGACGCGGGCGAGGTCCTCGTTGTCGGACATCGCACGCATCGCCTTCCCGAGCTTCGTGCTCTGGAGCAGGTAGTGGACGATGAGCATGAGGATGACCGCGGCCACCACGAGGACGATCTCGTGGTAGTTCGCGTTGATGGTGCCGCCGGGGACCGCGACCGCGAGCTTGCCCGGCGTGTTGTTCGCCACGGAGAGGTTCGCCTCACCGAAGACGAACAGGAGCAGGTTGCGCAGCGCGAACGCCACACCGACGCTCGCGATGAGCAGCGAGATGCCGCCCTGCCCCCGCATCGGCTTGTAGACGATGCGGTCGATGACCAGGGCCAGCACGACGGTCAGGACGCCGGCGAACACCAGCCCGACCAGGATGGCAAGCGGCGTCGCGACGATGTCGATGCCGATCTGTGTCCCTGCGATCCGGTTCGCACCCACCAGCACGAGGTCGCCGAAGGCGTGACTGCCGAGGCCGGCGACGACGAACGTCGCGGCCCACCCACCGAAGGCGCCACTCGTGATGTAGTCGCCGTGTGCGAAGTTGGCGAAGTTCAGGATACTGTACGTCATGGAGAGGCCGATGCCGGCGAGGCCGTACACCAGCCCGATCACGATGCCCTGCCACAGGAAGGTCAGGAACAGCGCGATGGTAACGTCGTCACCCGTGGTGACCAGCTTCATCAGGAGGTCCACGAACAACAGGACCCCGACCAGCAGCGCCACCATGGCTGCTGGACGGTCGGCGATGAAGCGCCACCCACGGGTGACGTTCGAATTAGACTCGGTCATTGATACCCCTCAACACGCTAAACAGGCTCTCCCAGTAGCTATTAAACCTTTCACCTTTGCCACCCGGTTCATTCGCGTACATGATAGGTGCAGGAGTCCCCGTTGTCGGTCGATATTGCGGGTTCGTGTACGTGTGGCAATTGTTAGTACGAATCACAAACGTCCCCGCCGACGAGACAAAGAAAACTCTTTCACCGGCCCCTGCCCATCCCGAGACAACATGCCGGTAGGCACCCTCGATGACCTCGCGGTCGCCGACCGTCGGGTCGGGGTACGGGTCGACATCAACAGCCCGCTGTCCGATGGCGGCCTCGCAGACGACGCTCGCCTGCAGGCCCACCAGCAGACGCTCTCGGAGCTGCTCGACCGCGGCGCCCGTCTCGCCATCCTGGCCCACCAGGGCCGCCCCGGTGGCGACGACTTCGAGACGCTGTCGCCCCACGCCGAGCGGCTGGACGAACTGCTCGAGTACCCCGTCTCCTACGTGGACGCTACCTTCTCGTCGGCCGCCCGCGAGGCCATCGACGGGCTGGACGCCGGCGAGGCCGTCGTCCTCGAGAACACCCGCTTCTACGCCGAGGAGTACATGGAGTTCGACCCCGAACGGGCGGGTGAGACCCACCTCGTCGAGGGGCTCGTGCCGGCGCTCGACGCCTACGTCAACGACGCCTTCGCGGCGGCCCACCGCTCCCAGCCGTCGCTCGTCGGCTTCCCCCAGCACCTCCCGAGCTACGCCGGCCGCGTGATGGAGCGCGAACTCGACGTCCTCGGCGACATCGAATCCACCCCGCGCCCCCGCGTGTACGTCCTCGGCGGCGCGAAGGTCCCCGACTCCATCGACGTGGCCTGGTCCGTCCTCGAGAACGACCTCGCCGACACCGTGCTCACCGCCGGCGTCGTCGGCAACGTCTTCCTCGCCGCCGACGGCGTCGACCTCGGCGACGCCAGCATGGAGTTCATCATGGACCAGGGCTACTGGGACGAGATCGACCGCGCTGCCGACCTGCTCGACGCCCACGGCGACCGCATCCGCTTCCCGCAGGACGTGGCCGTCGAACGCGACGGCGAGCGCCGGGACATCGGGCTGAACGCACTCCCCGGCCGCCAGGACGAGGCGGCCATGGACATCGGCGAGGAGACGCTCAAGGTGTACCGCTCCATCCTCGACACCGCCGAGACCGTCATCCTCAACGGCCCCGCCGGCGTCTTCGAGGACCAGCTGTTCGAGGACGGGACCCGCGAACTCTACACGGCCGCCAGCAAGGTCGGCGAGAGCATCGTCGGCGGCGGCGACACCGCCGCGGCCATCCGGAAGTTCGGGCTCGAGGACCGCTTCGGCCACTTCTCGACCGGCGGCGGCGCCTGCCTCCGGATGCTCACCGACGGCGACCTGCCGGCGGTCGAGGCGCTCCGCCACGCGCATGCCGATTGAACCGGCCACCCTGCAGGACCTCGAGACGCTCGCCGACCAGTGGGTCGACCTCGCCCGCGAGCAACGCCCCCACGGCAGCGCCATCCTCCCCGACGAGAACCGCGACCGCATCCTCCAGCACTTCGCCCACCACATCGTCGACGACGACGTCCTCGTCGACCGGCTCGACGACCGCATCGTCGGGTTCGTCATGTTCGGCCAGAACACCGGCAACCTCGAGCTCGACACCGACCGCGGCATCGTCCACAACCTCTACGTCCTCCCCGAGTACCGGGGCGCCGGCCGCGGGACCGCCCTGCTCGGCGCAGCCGAGGACGCCCTCACCGACCGCGGCATCGAGACCATCCAGCTCGAGGTGATGGCGGCCAACACCGAGGCCCGCGAGTTCTACGACCGCGCTGGCTACCACCAGCACCGCGTCGTCATGGAGAAGCGAGTCGGAGTCGAAAGTGATACTAACCCGAAGGGCCACGACTGACGTACGGAAAGCGCGCCAGGGGAGCATGGGCGGTTCATGCACTCGACTTGTAATCGAGACTTCGTGGGTTCGAATCCCACCCCTGGCTCTTCTGTCCGAGCCCTGCGAGAACCGCGTGGGGTAGTGAGATTCGAACTCCCAATTCCTGATTAAATTCTCCCGGCGCGAAGCGAACAGATAGTGGCACGGCTCCGCCTGCAACTGGAGGTGGCGCCGCGTGAACCGGCTGGCACCACACCCTCACCATTCCTGCCTTACCTGTGGGAGCCACGTCCCCCGAGAGTTCGCCAGAATCTTCGGTGGCCGTACTTGGACTTCGCGAGCAACTCTGGGACTCCCGCTCTAGTGCGAATCCTCCAGTGAGAGGAAGATACTGTGACGAGGGAACCATTTATTATAGATTAGCAACAGGTTATGGCTATGTCTTTTGTCCGCAAGAGGGGGGATTGGAGACGGGAGGGGAAAGATGGCCTCGGCTGAGCTGCTCGGCTTCCACGTCGACCACGGTACGTACGGGTACGATGGGCAGGTCGACACGACAGTCTACGTCGAGAACACCGGATCCAGCCGACATACGTTCTTCGTGGGCTATACCGTATACGGTCCGAATGGCGACACGTACGACAACGACGCGACGACGGGGACGACGCTCTCCCTAGACCCGGGGTCAAGAGGGAGCGTCACCGTCGAGTGGGACGTCGAATCAGTGGCACCCGAGGGGAGTTACGACGTCAGGATATCCGTCTGGGAGGAGAGCGATCCGTCTAACCTCCGGACACGCCTCGCCGACGACCGGGAGTACGACGCGTTCTACGTCCAGGAACAGACAGTCTCCGCGACTATCCGGTCGATATCCGTAGACAACGGGACGTACTCCGCGGGCGAACGTGTAGACACGGATGTCAGTGTCGAGAACACTGGATCCGACAGTCATACGTTCTACGTCGGGTACACCGTCCACGGTCCGGACGGAGACTCCTACGACAACAACGACACGACGGGGCAGGCGGTCACCCTCGACGCTGGCGAGGTTCGTGAAGTCCAGGTCGAGTGGGACGTCGAGAGTGACGCACCAGACGGGAGTTACGACGTTCAGGTCGCAGTGTGGAAACAGAGCGACCCCGACAATCTCGTGGATCGACTGGACGAAGTCTGGGACTACGACGCGTTCTACGTCCAGGAAGAGACCGTCTCTGCGAGAGTCCAGTCGATTGCTGTCGATAACGGGACGTATTCTCACGGACAGCGCGTCGATACGAACGTCGGTGTCGAGAATACTGGGACAGAAACCCATACGTTCTACGTCGGGTACACTGTCCACGGTCCGGACGGTGACCCCTACGACAACAACGACACGACGGGGCAGGCGGTCACCCTCGACGCTGGCGAGGTTCGTGATGTCCAGGTCGAATGGGATGTCGAATCGGCTGCTCCGGAGGGGAGCTATGACGTTCAGGTCGCGGTGTGGAAACAGAGTGACCCGGACAACCTGGTCGACCGGCTCGATGAGGAGTGGGATTACGATTCGTTCTACGTCGAGGAGGCTGAAGCCACGGCGGCTATCCTCGATTTCACTCCCGCGACGGGCGAATATCGACCCGGTGACACGGTCACAAGCAGTGTGACCGTCGAGAATACCGGGACCATCGACCACACCTTCTTCGTCGGCTATACAGCGTATGATCCGAACGGAGGAAGCTACGATAACGACGATACGACCGGCCGGACAGTAACCCTGGCCCCCGGCGAAGACCGGACTGTGAGCCTGGAGTGGGTCGTTCCATCGGACGTCCCAGAGGGTCTGTACGATATCCGGACCTCCGTCTGGCAGGAGTCCGATCCGTCGAGTCTCCAGACGCGCCTGGACGACTGGACAGCCGAGGATACGATCAGCATCGTGACGGAATCGGTGAGCGCCCGTATCGAATCTACCGAGACGCAGGCTGGCCAGTTCACCGAAGGACAGGTGGTCCAGACTGCTGTCGAGGTGACGAATACCGGTGAGACCGACCACACCTTCTTCGTCGGATACTCGGTGTGGGGGCCGGACGGCAACGATTACGACAACAGTGGCGCGACCGGTCGTCAGATTTCGATTCTCTCTGGCGAGACCGTCACCGTCGACGTGGAGTGGCAAGTGACTCGGTCGGCACCGACGGGCGTGTACGACGTTGAGATAGCTATCTGGCAGGAGTCGGACCGCGACCGGCTGGAGACCAGACTGGCGAACTCGTACCAGCGAGATGTCTTCGAAGTCGTCGAGACGCTCGCTGCCGGAACTATCGACGACGTAACTGCCGAGACCGAGACGGTTGCGGGTGGTGAATCCCTTCCAATCGAGATTGGAGTCACCAACGACGGTGAGACCAGCCACACGTTCTTCGTCGGCGTCGAGCCCGTCGATCCGGATGGTGTGGTCGTGACCGAGGAGCTACTCGGTCGCCAGATCTCCCTCGCATCGAGCGAATCCGGGCGTGTGCAGGTAGAGTGGGACCTTCCGGCGGACGTTCCGTCCGGGTCGTACGACCTTCGGGTCCGACTCTGGAGCGAACGTGACAGGGAGAACCTCGACACGCTCCTCGACGAGATGACCGCTGAGGACGCAGTGGTCGTCGACAACCCCAAAGTCACGATCACTGATTTCGTCACAAAACCCGCTGACGGGGAGGTGTCCTCGTTCGAGGTGACGGCAACGGCGACGGTGGTGCTGGAAAATACGGGAACGGAGATAGCGGGTGTCGACGTCGAACATCGAATCACGGGCCCCGATGGGTCGCTCGTCGTCTCCGATACAGAACAGGTCGAAGTGACCCAGACCGAGACCCAGCGATCGTCGATACAGTGGGAACCGTCTCGAAGCCAGAACCTCAGCCAGGGACGCTACGATTACGAGGCCGTCGTCAGGTCCAGCACCGACGAGGAACTCGTGAGACGAAGCTTCGACCGGGCATTCTCGTTGACGGTCAAAGAACTCGGCCGAACAGACTTCACTCTCGAACTCCGCGAGTCGACTGGTGATCCAGTCGAACGGGCAGATATCGACCTCGCGCCAGTCGAAGGGGGCGAGAGTTTCTCCCAACAGCTACGGAACGGCGACGTGCAGTTCGATCGGATACCCGCCGGACTCTACGAGCTAACGGTCGACCACGGTGACGCTCTCATCGAGGAAACGAAAGAGGTCTGGGTCAGCTCCACGTTCACGGATGCGTACCTGACGGTCGCGGCTGCACAGGTAATCACCGGCTCTGTCGTCGACTCGACCGGTTCCCAGCCGGTCGCAGATGCGACGGTGAGTCTGGAAGGTGTCGAACAGACCTCCACGGACCCGATGGGTAACTACTCGTTCGACCGCCGGGTCCCGGACGGCACCTACGACATAGAAGTCGAGGGGCCTGACGGATCGACGACCCAGCGGTCGGTGACGGTCGGTCCGTCCCGACACGTCGGCCTCGAGCTCGACCGCCCACTCGTCGACCCGCAGGAGCGGGAGAAAACTCCAAGCAAGGAACTCATCAGTGAGGATAACCAGGTGGTGACGGTCTTCGCGCGGTATCTACAGAACACCGAGACCGAAGATGTGGTCCTCAACGGCTACACCGATCTGGTTCACGGTGCTGTAAAAGGAGTCGTGGCCGCCATCATGGATATTTTCGATTCTTTGAAAGAAACCGTGATGATGATTCTCGGGTTGGACCTAGAAGAGGTACTGAAAGGAGTTGCCCGGTTCATCGACGCCATTGTGGAAACGCGTGGCGGAATTTTCTTCGACATAGCGAAAGCAATGATAGCGAGCACTGTCGACGGAATCGAGGCGCTTCACCAGGAGCAGCGTGAAGACAATCCCTACGAGATGCCGAACCCGAGGGCTTACGTATTTCTGGAGGGGTGGTATTTTGGCTACATCGGATTCAACTTGCTCCTAGGGTGGGTCGCGAAGTTGGTGGCACTCGGTGCAAGAGGAGTATTGACCGCGTCGGATGCCATGGCGGATGCGCTCGATAGGATGACAGATGTAGTCCGCCGATTCGACCGAGGTGAAGGGTCGATTGCCGACCCCGGTGCGGTGAGTAAATTTCCACTCCTGCGTTCGCAGGCGGCCAAGAACGCCCCCGATGGACTGCCAGTTGGCGGTTCGCTGTTCGGCGGCACCGCCGTCATGGCGTACGTCGAGGCTGCACCGCACAGTGGCATCCTCTGGGACATATTCGACTCCCTCTACCGGACCAACCACCGGTACCTGGGTCGGATGGACCCCGACAATCCGGCAGGGACCTTCGGTGACCCACTCGAGGACATCCGCAAGTCGGTTCCGACCAGCGGCGACGTGGGCAACTTGGCCGGGGCCCTGGCGGAACGGGTGATGGCAGCTCGGTTCCTCGAAGGACGAGGGGATTTCACAGAAGTGGACAAGATACTGACCGACTTCGAACCGAGAAAACTCAATGAGGGGGAGACAGCACTACTGTTGAACTGGAAGCGTCAGACCGGTAGTTACAGCGCAGAGTTCGATTTCCTCGAAATCGAGATGCGACGAATGGCCGACGGAGAAGACCCAAAGCCGGTCGTTGTCAAGAACTGGGAGTCGACCGCTGCTGACGATCTCGCGGCAGAATTGGAAAAGAAGGAGCGTACGATGCAAAAAATCATCGACCGCACGAATGACAAGGGTATGCAGACGCCATCTGCGTCAGGACTGTCGGGCGAAGCATTCGTTCGTGACGGAATCCCGGACGTGGAGCTGGTGAAGTGGGAGAGAGCCCTCGGCGTATCTAGCAAGGAACTGCGACAACTCGCGACGTACATCTTCCGTACTGTCGACCCCGACGACGAGGGGTTCAAACTTGAAAACCTGGACATCGACTTCGACAACCTCGACTTCGATATAGACGACGTTGAGGTCCAACTCGACCAGGTGGACTTCCTGTTCAAACCACGAACCACCGATGACTGACGAAACCATCACCGACGAGACGGAGATCGAACCGGAAATCGACAACGCCGCGTACAGGACAAGCAAGGAACTGACCGACGATGCGGATACGGACACGACCAGGCGCCGGTTCTGTCAGGCGTTGTCTGTCCTTGGTGGGGCCTCACTCGCCGGCTGTGGTGGGTTCGCTGGCGAAGGCGACGGAACAGGGACTGGAGATTCCCGACGAAGTGCCAGGGGTACTAGCACCCCGGTTCCGTCCGCTGCCGATATGGGGGACCTCATCGATGGTCACGTCGACGCAATCGGAGGACAGAGCTACACTGTGGCCGTCGAACTGCAGGGTTCCGGCTCCGACCCCGACATCAAGAAGAAGATCGAATATCTCCGCTCGATGAGCGGCAAGCCCTTCGTTTCGCTCACCGAGGTATCCACCATTGACGACGGCGTCGAATCACTAACCCACTACTTTACGCCAGACCTGCACGGGGTCGACATCGGCTTCATCGATGGCACGTCCAATGCGGCGGCGCTCGATATCTCCAGCCGGGTTATCGAGATTACGGGTGCTTCGGTCTTCGACCGATTCCTCGTCGGTGCGGCAGTCGAAGAACCCGAATCCACAACGGCTGATGAATCGGGGGAAATCCACGATCGGTACGAAATCCGGGCACATGGGCGGTACGACCTCGACCAGGGATTCGTCACGGTCGACCAAAACGACGTCATCCGCCGGTTCAGACTGGAGTGGACCGATTCAGATGGCATCGGGCGCTGGGTCGATGCAGAGATAGACGACGTCGGGTCGACTCAGGTCGATATTCCGGACTTCTAGGGCCGAATCCGGATTTGAGAATCTGTCTGACAGGGACTATAGAGCAGGGTTGGATCTCTCACAGCTAACGGAACAGATACGATCGAGTATCCAGACCGTCCTATTCGTCGTCCCGGTTCTCGAACAGCGAGTGAGACGCCTCGGATTCGACGTCGGGGTGGATGATGAGGTTCTCCCGGCCGAGCGCGACCTTCCGAATCTCGCCACTGGAGGCCATCTTCGAGAGGACTCGCGAGACCTTGGACTTCGACCAGTCAGTCTCGGAGACGAAGTCCGACTGTTTGAGGCGGCCGTCGTTCTGGTCGAGCAACTGGAGGACACGGTCTTCGTCGGTCAGGTAGTCGGGGTCCACGGGCTCGGAGTCCGGGCCAGAGACGGGTTCCGGCGAACCGGTGGGCCCCGGACCTCGACCATTCCCGTTCGATGGGTCTGCAGATGGTCCGCCGGTCTCGGCGTCTGCTGGAGGTTGCGTGTCGTCGGCGGTGTCGGCCTCCGGGCGCCCGAGGTACCATCGCCCGACGATGGCGCCGCCGCCGATGAGTAGGGCCAGGCCACCGAGCACGACGACCGACGCGTCGACCCCGAAGATGGTGTTGGTGGACTTCGCGGTGCCGGGGTTGGACCCGGCAGCAATCTCTGCGCTGTCGTTCATGCCGTCACCGTCCGTGTCGGGTTTCGTCGGGTCGGTGTTGTACTTGTTGACCTCTTCGCCGTCGGTCAGGCCGTCCTCGTCCGTGTCGGGTTTCGTCGGGTCGGTGTTGTACTTGTTGACCTCCTCGCCGTCGGTCAGGCCGTCCTCGTCCGTGTCGGCGATGGTGGAGTTCGTGTCGTACTGGTTGACCTCCTTCCCGTCGGACAGGCCATCGTCGTCTGAATCCGGATTCGTGGGGTCCGTCGCGCCGTCGACCTCCGCACCGTCGGTCAGGCCATCGCCGTCCGTGTCCTGCTCGGCGGGGTCGGTGTTGTACTTCACGACCTCGGGTCCGTCGGATAGCCCGTCACCGTCGCTATCGCCGTTCGTCGGGTTGGTGTCGTACTTGTTGACCTCCTTGCCGTCCGGCAGGCCGTCGCCGTCGGTGTCCGAGTCAGTGGGCGAGGTCTCGAGGACGTTGACCTCCTCGCCGTCGGCCAACCCGTCGCCGTCGGTGTCGGGTTCGAGGGGCTGGGTGCCGCTCTCGAGTTCCGCGCGGTTGCTCAGCCCGTCGTCGTCGTAGTCACCGCCCGACGGCAGGACGTGGACGGTCCGTTCGTGGCTGTCGACGACGCCACTGTCGTTGACCAGGGCGACCGTGAACTGCTGTTTGCCGGTCGTGTTGTCCGGCCAGTCGATGGTCAGCGACGTGGTCGAGGGCGAGGTCGTCGCTGCGACCTGTGTGCAGGTGAGTTCCGTGCCCTCTGCCCCGCCGGCGTAGGCACACAGGTCGGCCGATCCCGAACTGTCGTAGGAAACCGTCACCGTCTGTGACTCCCAGCCGGCCACGTAGACCACCCCCGAGGTGACCGTGATAGTCGAGTCCTTGGAGAACGAGACCGAATCGACGGTCCCGCCGGGCGCCGCGGCGGCCCCCGCTATCGTCGCGGTCACGAGCAGGAGGCACGTGACCAGACACGCCACAGTGGCGGCTACAGAATCAGTGGTGTTCGACATCGGCACGTTGGTTCATGCTTCATCTCTCTCGGACAAGTGGTTTTCCCTATCAACGTGTTGGTTAAAATTGATGTCTGGTGCGTGAAACCCGTTGCTGTCCGGTTAGTTTCCGGTCGAATCACCGTTATTCCGACCCGCCGTTGGCAGATTCGTTCTCGGATTCGAGAACGTTCTAGCGTGAGTACAGTCCACCGCCACCGGAACGTTGACAGGTCTGGCGACGGAGATGAACCTGTGCAGACCGACGCCCTCCTCTACTCGATCCGACGCTGGCTCGTCGCCATCACGTTCCTGCTGTCGATGCTCGTCCTCAGCGCGACGGCGGGCGACCCCTGGACGCTCCTCGCCCAGCTCGTGGCTTTCGGCTTCGCCATCGTCTCGGGACTGTTCCTGTGGGAGACCTTCCGCGGCGACAGCGACCGGACCATCGGCACCGACCCCGAGGGCGAGAACCAGGGTTAGAGCTAGCGGCCCTCGGCGAACGCGTAGGCCGCCCGGACGTAGATCTCGGCGTTGGCCCGCAATGCGTCGACCGTGGTGTACTCGTCGACCCCGTGGACCGTGTCGGTGCCGAGTGCGAACTCCAGGGTCGGGATGCCCGCGTGCCGGAGTTTCTTCGCGTCGCCACCGCCGGTCGCGGACCGTCGGAAGACGCGGTCGCCGGTGACGGCTTCCGCGGTCTCGGCGACGGCCGGGACCAGCGGGTCCGCCGTGGGCGTGAAACTGCCGACGCTCCAGTCGCACTCGGCGACGACGACGCCCTCGTGGTCGTCGATGCGGTCGCGGATCTCCTCGATGACGGCCCGTGTATCGACGCCCGGCGATAGCCGGACGTCGAGTTCGGCCCGGGCGTGTTCGGGGACGGTGTTGATGGCCTCGCCACCCTCGATGGTGCCGAGGTTGCAGGTGGGATGCGAGAACAGTGCTCCCGCGGCTTCCTCGCCGAGGTGCCCGGCGTAGTACTCGACGGACTCTTCGATGACGTCGTCGACCGCCGGGTCGGTCTCGAAGGTGACCGTGCAGAGGTAGCTTCGCAGGTCGGTGATGGCGCTGTAGAGGCGGTCGATGGCGTTGGTCCCGAACATGGGGCGCGACCCGTGGGCGGCTTCGCCCCCGGCTTCGAGGGTGAGCCAGATGCTCCCCTTGTCGGCGACGGTGACGGAGTGACGGCCGCGCTCGCAGGTCGTCTCCCCGATGATGCAGCCGTCGGCCGCGATGGCGTCGCGTTCGACCATCGCGCGGACGCCGGCGTGGCCGCCGGTCTCCTCGTCGCTGACGACCGCGAAGCAGAGCGTGACCGGTGGCTCCCCCTCGGCCTCGGCGAAGGCACGGGCCGCTTCGAGCATCGCCGCGAGGGGCCCTTTCATGTCGGTCGCGCCGCGGCCGTACACCCGGCCCTCGGCCTCGTCGTACTCGCCGAGTGGGTCGCGAGTCCAGTCGTCGGCGTCGTACGGGACGGTGTCGACGTGGCCCATGAAGCAGAGGGTCGCGTCTGTGGCGCCGGGCAGGGTCGCGAGCAGGTTGGGCTTCGCCGGGTCCGCGACGACGCGGTCGGTCCGGTAGCCGAGCCCCTCGAAGAACCCCTCTAGCTGGTCGACCAGTCCGTCGGTCTCGCCCGGCGGGTTCTGCGTGTCGACCGAGAGCAAGTCGAGTGCCCGGTCGACGAGTCGACGGGTGTCGGTAGCGGCCGCGACCACCGCGTCGGCCGGGGCGGTCATCCGGCACCACCGCGTCGGAGTCGGTTCATGGTGGATGGTACGGTCGAACGATGCAAAAGTATTGCCCAAGTTAGACACAACCGAACGGCAGAGCGTACGCTTTTGCTCCCACTTGGCGCGCTAGAGGCAGCCACACCGGTTCTGGTATTGTGCAAATCGTCCAAAACCGTTTTGTACTCCCGGGGCGTACTGCAGGATGAAATGTCGAACCAAGACGAACTCGAGGAGATCCGAGAGTCCAAGCGAGAGGAGATCATCGACCAGGAGAACGCTGCGGACACCCCGGACGAGCCCGTGCAGGTCGAGGGGCCGGACCACTTCCAGGAGCTCGTCGGGACGTACGACGTCGCCCTCGTCGACTTCTACGCCGACTGGTGTGGCCCGTGTATCGCGCTCGGCGAGTTCATCGGCGAGGTCGCTGCGGAGACGGACGCCGCCGTCCTGAAGGTGGACGTCGACCAGCAGCAACAGCTCGCCAGCCAGTTCGGCGTCCAGAGCATCCCCAACATGCTCGTGTTCAAGGACGGCGAGCCGGTCCAGCGCCTCGTCGGCCTGAAGGACAAGAGCGAGCTCGTGGCCGCGGTCGAGGCCGCAGCCTGAGGACGGACGGGAACGACCGGGTCAGTACCCGGACGGCAGGTCGTACTCTTCTTCGAACCGCTGTGTCCCGCTGGGCTCGGCGTCGGCGTGCTCGACGTAGTAGGTGAGCAGGTACGTCTGCGTGAAGGCGGTGACGAGCGTCGTCGAGGCGATGCCCACGAGCACGATGGCCGCGAACGTCGCGGTCTCGAGCCCGCCGTAGACCGAGCCGTTCACGAACAGCGACTCGGCCATGGCGGGGTTCTCGCCGAAGCCACCACGGGAGAACTCGCGGTAGTACCGGGCGAACAGCAGGAGGACGACCGAGCCGCCGGCGAGGGTGCCCGGGATGGCCTTGAGGACGGTGAACCCGAAGACGCTCACGAGGTTCTCACGTGCGAGCCGGTAGCTCCGCTTGAACGACTCGCCGATGTCGGCGTCGTCGACGACGATGGCCGGCGAGAAGAACTGCAGGAGCATCGAGAGGACGAAGAACACGGCGACGGCCAGCAACACCAGCACGCCGACGATGCCGAGGCTCACCATGCTGACGCCCCCGGTGCCCGCAGCACTCAGGCCGATGACGAACACGCCCGCGATGATGAGGACGAACGCGGTGACGAATCCGATGGCCGCGAAGACGGCCGAGTAGAGGAGCGTCGAGAGCAGCATGGTCAGGTAGTGCTCCTTCCCACCCTCGACGAACGTGGAGAGGCCGGTGGATTCGTCCAGGGCCTCGTGGGCCATCGAGAGGATACCGGCGGTGAACAGCGGTGTCACCACGACGGTCGCGAGGCCGTAGAGCGACCCCGCGACGTTGAGGCCGAAGAACTGGAGGGCCTGCTGGGGGACCTGTACGAGAGCGAGCCCGAACGTCGCCAGGAAGACGACGGGGTTCCGGACCAGGGCCTGGCCGGCGTCTCGGGCGGCAGAGATGGCTCCCATACGTATCACGTTCGAAAGAAAACACATAAAACCGGCGATATTTCTACTGCGACCCGTTCGCCGGGGACGAACAACAGGGACAGCAGTCGGCCGGCAGACCGTCACTGCCAGCGAGCACGACGACGACGGGGCGGCAGCAGTCGGTTGTCGAGTCGGTACAGCAGTTCGTGGTGGTCTCCCCGCCGTGGGCACTGTCTCCACAGCAGGGGCAGGTGGTTCGCGCCATGCGTGTCGTTGGTGGCACCGAACCGGCGTAAACCGGGCAGCCAGCTCCCGTCGGCGGAGTGTCCTCTCGGCCGCGAAAGTCGACACCGACCCTTTTGTCGTACCGTCCCGAACCCGGGGGCATGGCAACCGACGACAGTGACGAGGGGTCCATCGGGCCGTACTCCCGGACCGACACCCTCGGCTGGGAGACGCGCTGGCACGCTATCCGGCAGCTCCTCGGGCGAAAGTGGTCGCTGCACGTCCTGCACCGGCTCGCCGACGACGACCCGCTGTGCTTCACCGACCTCGAGACGAGTCTCGACGGGATGACCGCGACCATGCTCTCTCGCCGCCTCTCGGAGCTGCGCTGTGCCGGGCTGGTCGACCGGCAGGTGGAGGCTACCTCCCCACCGACCACGACCTACCGGCTCACCGCGGGCGGTCGCCAGGTCGCGGTCGCGTTGCGCGGGCTGGGAGCTGCGACCGAACACGTCGAGTGCGCCCCGGATGCGTGCGAGGACGACGCGTGCGACGAGGAACTGGCCGAGACGGCGTGCTCGCCGGAATCGCCCGACTGCGCCTGTATATCGTAACAGTCGTAACCGTCCCCGCCAGCGTCTCGGGTATGCGAGTAAGCGTCATCGGCGGAAGCTCCGTCTCCGACGAATCCTACGACCTCGCCGAGGAGGTCGGCTACCGCCTCGGCAAGCGGGGGCACACGGTCATCTGCGGCGGTCTGACGGGTGTGATGCGGGCCGTCTCGGAGGGCGCGAACAACGGCGGCGGCACCACCATCGGCATCCTCCCCGGCGAGAACTACGACGGCGCGAACGCCTACGTCGACATCCCCATCGCGACCGGGATGGGCCACGCCCGGAACTCGCTGGTCGCGATGAACGGCGACGCCGTCATCGCCATCGACGGCGAGTGGGGGACGCTCTCCGAGATCGCGCTCTCGAAGGTGTACGACCGCCCGGTCGTGGGACTCAACACCCACGACGTGCCGGGACTGGACGAGGTCGAGACGCCGGAAGAAGCAGTTGAGTACGTCGAAACGAACCGCTGAGTCCTCTCCTGAGCCCTTCCTGCGCCGCTACGTCGACCCGCGCTCGGCCTCGAACACGTCGGCGTGCAGCGAGTCGGCGACGATGTCCATGAGCGTCTTGAGGTTGCGGGTGTCGTCGCGGTTGTACTCGACGAGCGTGTCGAGGGCCTCCTGACTGCCGCGTTCGTACTCGTTCCAGAGCCGAACCGCGTCACGCCCGGAGATGTCCGGCCCCTCGCGGGCGATGCCGACGTCCTGCTCGATGGTCTTCAGCCCGCCGTCGAGGCCGATACGCTTGCAGGGGTACATGAGGTCGATGTGGGGCAGGTCCAGCGCCAGGTCGAAGGAGGTCTCGAGGAACGGCACGTCGAAGCGGGCCCCGTTGAACGTCGCCATCAGGGCCGCGTCCTCGAACTGCTCGCGGATGGTCTCGGCGGTCAGGTCGTCGCCCTGCACCAGCGTCGTCGTCTCGTCCCCCCGGTGGAACGACACCGTGGTCACGCGGTCGCGCTCCTTCGAGAGGCCGGTCGTCTCGATGTCGAAGAAGCAGGTCTGCTCGCGGAAGTTCTCGTAGAGCCGCCAGCGCTCCTGGCTCGGGAACGCCTCGCCGAAGAAGCGGGTGTCCCCCTCGCGGAGTCGCCCTCGCGCCTCGTCGATGAACGCCTCGATGCGGTCCGCCGTCGTCGGCCCGACGACCGACCCGTCGAAGTCGTCCCAGTGGGTCACACCCGACCGCCACAGCTCGCGCTCCGTCTGCTCGCCCACACCCCGAACCGGGATGAAACTGTTCTCGATGCGCACACGCGAACCTCGACGCGGGCTGCCGAAAACCTGTCGTTCCCCGTGGCTTCCCTCCCGACCAGCCTCGTTCAGAGCCCTTCGAACTCGCGGACCCGCTGCTTCCACGCCTCGGGGATGGGGCGGGATTCGCCGGCCTCGGCGTCGTAGGCGACCTGGACCGTCGTCGCGGTCGCGGCCACGTCGCCAGACGCGCGGACCTCGTACTCGAAGTGCAGCGTCGAGTTCCCGACCTCGGTGATGGCGATGGCGACCTCGACGTCGTCTTCGAGCGTGATGGGGCGATGGTAGTCGATCTCGAGGTTGGCGATGACGCCGTCGAGCGCGTCGGTGTCGCCCAGCACCTCGGGGAGATACTCGACACGTGCCTCTTCCAGATAGCTGACGTAGATGGCGTTGTTCACGTGGCCCAGCAGGTCCACGTCGTTGTAGCGGACGTCGATATCGACGATGAACGGGTCGTCGCGCATACCGGCCATCTGCGGGCGGGGTACCTCGGCCTTTCGGAACCGGCGGGCCGTGGTCACCGGTTCACTCGCGCGGTGCCGCGAGCGAACGAGTCCCGCCGGCCGGGCTCACTCGTCGCTCGCCGTCAGGTACAGCGTCCGGTCGACGATCTGTATCATCGCGTCGGCCCAGGTATCGACCGATTCCGCGGTCGCCCCGGGTATCTCCAGGACGAGGTCGCCCTCGTCGACCAGCACTTCGCCGTGAGGCGTCGCCTCGCCGTCGAGGTAGTTCCGGAGCTGGTACCGGAGGAGTCGCTCGCGGGCCCCACTCAGGTCGAGGTCGTCTCCCGGCGTGAACCGGATGGTGACGGTCTCGGTGTCCACGCTCGCCGAGACGTCGAACGCCCGCCCCGACAGGGGGAACGTGTAGTCGGTCTCGTCGAGCGCGTCGACCGCGGCCTGCAGTTCCATCTCGCTCACGTCCGGCGAGAGGCTGGTGCCGCCGACCTCCTGGGTCAGCGAGTGCAGTTCCTGGTTGACAAGGTCCGCGATGCCGGGGCCGTCTGCTTCGGGCGAATCGTCTCCGGGGGTGTCGGGGGCCGATTCGGGTTCTTCCAGCCCGTCTTCTTCGGATTCGGGTTCCTCAAGCTCGGTTTGCCCGGATTCGGGTTCCTCTGGCTCCGCGGGGAGGGATTCCGACACGTCCAGCAGTTCGTCGTCGGCACTTTCATCAGCACCCGTCTCCTCGTTCGCCGGTTCGTCGTCGACTGTCTCGTCTTCGGCCGGTTCGTCAGCAACCGCCTCCGACGGACGCGCTTCCAGGGCTGCCGCGGCTGCTGCCTCGACGGGACCGACGCCGTCAGCATCTGGTACTCTCGTGTCGTCTTCTGCCGGCTTCGCGTCCTCAACCGCCGACTGATCCTGTCCACTGTCCGCCAGCGAAGCCGGTTCGATGGCGGTCCGGTACCACGGTTCCTCGGCGTCGGTCGCGAACCGGCCTTCGTTCGAGACTGCGCCACCGTCTGCCTCCACGTCGCCCGTCTCGGCGTCGTCGTCGGTAGCCTCGGTCTGGCCGGCCGAGTCGTCCTCGTCGGTGGTCTTCGACTCCCTGGTCGGCGCGGGCCCGAACCCGCGGTTGGTCTGGGCGTCCCGGCCGAAGTTCTGGACCGCCCTCGCGGCGGAGCGGTCGGGTTCGAGGCGCTCGTCATCGGCTTCTTCGGGGTCCGGGTCCGGTTCGGGCTCCTCGGCTGCCGAGGTCGCATCGTCGGCCACCGTCGCTTCGCCATCTGCCGCGTCGGCGTCTCCGACCACATCCTCGTCGGCTGGAGGGGTGCCCTCCTCTGCCGCCAGGGTCTCCGCCTCCCCACCGGCCGCGACGGCCTCCTCGGGGGCGGAACCGGCCTCAACCGCGTCGTCCGGTCGTTCGTCGTGCGCGGGGACTTCGGTGTCTTCCAGGGCCTCGGCCTCTTCTGCGGCCTCTACGTCCTCGGGAGTCTCCGCGTCGTCCGCCTCCTCGGGTTCACCGGGAGAATCGCCGTCCTCCCCGGCTTCACCATCGTCGATGGACGAGTCCGAGGCGTCAGCTGGGTCGGTTGCCTCCTCGTCGACGCTCTCGGCGCTGGATTCGCCGCCATCGTCGTCGATGGCTGCGGCGTCGATGCCCCGGGAGTCGGCTTCCTTTCGCTCCCGGTCACGGTCGGTGACCTGGAACCCTCCGATGGCCGTGCTCGGCGAGAGCTGCTGGTTCCCGGTTCGGCCGACGGGGACACCGGTCGAGCGACCACCGGGCGCGCCGAGGCCGACCCGTGGCCGCGCGCCCGTGCCGGTCGAGCGAGCCGTGGCGGCGAACGGAGACTGGTCGGTCGCCGGCCGGCTGTACTGTCCCGCTGCGCCGGCGGCGGCAGCGAAGTCGGAGTGTGCGTCACGGTGGTCCGCGGGCGACCCGGGTGCCTGCGCGTTCCGTGCCGCCTCGGAGCGCTGTTGCTGGGCGGCGACGATCTCGCTCATCCGGTCGTGGATGCGGGTGAGTGTCCCGTCGACCTTGCCGAGGTCCTCGTCGACGTCGTCCTCCAGCGAGTCGATCTTCTCGGCGACGTCCCGCAGCGCCAGGGCGATGTCCCAGGCGACGACGACGCCGAGGAAGACCAGCATGAGGAGGACGGTGACGGCGATACTCGCCAGCAACTCCACCGTGACTTCGACCATAGGTTGTTCTTATCACGCGTACGATGTATCTCGATATAGTGGTTCGCTCGATATCGAGCGCTGTAACGTACATAAAGGGCCATCGAGGACGGTCGTGCGAGCCACCCGACACCCCGAGAAACGGTTAAACCCCGACTCGTCCTACCGGGTGCCATGAGCGGAACTGACGGCGAGGACGACCTTCGTGCCGGGGCGAACGAGCAGACGACCGAGACCACGACCGGGTCGGAGCCGGTCCACGTCGAGAGCGAGGCCCACCTCGAGGAACTCGTCTCGGAGAACGATGTCGTGCTCGTGGACTTCTACGCCGACTGGTGTGGCCCCTGCCAGATGCTCGAACCGGTCGTCGCCGAGGTCGCAGCAGAGACCGCCGCCGTCGTCGCGAAGGTCGACATCGACGACCTGCAGGCGCTCGCCCAGCAACAGGGCATCCGGGGCGTCCCGACCCTCATGCTCTACGCCGACGGCGACCTGGTCGAGCGACTCGTCGGCGTCCAGGAGAAGTCGACGCTGGTCGAGCTGGTCGAAGCGAACGCGTGAAGAAGCCGATTTTCAGAGTGGAATCCAGCCGCTGTCGGCGTCGCGGTCCCGGAGGTGCCAGCGCTGTTCCAGCGTGTCCGTGTCGTCGTCGCGGCGGACCTCGACGACCGCGTCGAACAGCGGTTCGAGCAGCCGGACGTAGTCGCTGTCGCGGTCGAGCGGGAGGTGGAAGTGACTCATCCCCTGCTCCTGCCGGATGCGGGAGGTGATCATGTGCAGGAGCCGGAACACGTTCTGTGACTTGTGTTCGCGCAGGAGTGGCGTCACCGAGTCGAAGCAGAGGCGCAACTCGGCAGGTGCCACGTCGTCCTCCGAGAGGTCCTCGATGGCGTCGATGACCTCGGTCCCGAGCGTGCTCAACAGTTCGGGGCCGACGAGGGCCTCCTCGACGTCCGGACCGACCGAGGGGGCCGTCGAGTCGCCGACCTCGTCGGTCTGGCTGACGAGTCTGGTCGTCCCCGCCGCCTCCGAGGCCGGGGCGTGGCCGCAGCTCTCGTTACCGAGCGTGTACACGTAGAGGCGCTGTCGGGGCTCCTCGCCGTCGGCCCCCATCAGCCGGCGGCAGGCACCCTTGTGGGCCTGCGAACTGGTCCGCCCGACCAGCAGGATGCTGCTCCCGTCCTCTTTGAGCGCCGACAGCGACTGGGCGAACGCCGTCGACTCCGGGACGCCCCCGCCGTGCTCGGTCCTCATTCTTTCAGGAAAGACGAAATAGTATATAATAAATATTGTGGCTGCTGGTTAAGGATAATAACCCGTTATCCCCCTTTCATCCGCCATTCTAGATGGTACCTGCCATCGGTGCGCAGCAGCCGGAGCTGGAGCCGGAGGTAGGGCATGAGATGGGGCAGGGTGGGCCGGGCGTCGCACCGTTTTTGTCGTGGAGGTGAGAACAGGAGTGTATGAGCGATTCCCCGGACGACCGCGAGTTGGCAGACGACGCCGAAGCACTCGCCCGAGAGCTCCGCGAGCTCCGCACCGCCCTCGAACGTCGCGGCCCTCGGCCCCCGCGCGGCCCCCTCGGCCTCCCCCGTCCGCCGACACCGCGCGAGTTCATGGAGTTCGCCGACGAGGTCGCCATCCCGGCGACCATCGCCATCCTCGAGACCAACATCAAGCTCCTCGAGGCACTCCAGCGTGCCATCCGCCTCGCCGAGGGCGGCCGCCGGGCCAGAGAGCGCGGTCGCGAGGCGAGCGACAGTGCCCGGTCCCGCGTCGAGTCGGTCAGCCGCGAGACGCTGACGCGGGTCAGCGACGCCCTCACCGACCTCCAGTCCGTCCTCGAGGGGACCGAACTCCCCGAGAACGAGACGGCCGCCGGAATCCTCGAGGAGGCGCGCTCCCTACGCGAGGAGATACAGCGCGAGATCGGTGCCTCCCGGCGCGAGGACCACTCACTCGACGAGTTCACCCGGACGTCCGGCGACCGAGACGGGGCGGACGCCGCCGACGTGCAGGACAGGACAGCAGACCGGGCAGACGACGGCGGGGCAGCGGACGACGAGGACGACGAGCCCGTCGAGATAGACGTGGATGCCGAGCTCGAGACGCTGAAGGAGCGCTACGGGACCGACGAGGACGACGAGTCGGTAGCAGAGGACGACGGGCAGGAGGCCGGCGACTCCGGCGCCGACGACGATGCGAGTGCCGACGGTGCGGACGGCGAGGACGACGACTCTCCGGCCGGGACTGCGTCGTCTCCATAGGAAACCGGCGGAGGTCCCGGGAATCGACGGGGTCCTCCCGGGCAGGGCTCGAGCCCCCACCGCGGTGCGCCGTGAATGCTTGACCTCTCGCGCACAATGGGGATACGGTTGCACGCCGTCTGTACGCGTATGCAACCGACAGAGATGACCGTCCTCGTGGCCGGTGCCAGTGGTCGAACGGGCCGTGATGTCCTCGACGTGCTCCTCGACGCCGGAATCACGGTGCGCGCCCTCACGAGTTCGCCCCACAAGGTCGAAACGCTCCGCATCCAGGGGGCCGACGAGGTCGTCGTCGGTGACCTGCTCTACCCCGACGACGCCACCATGGCGGTCGAGGGCGTCGACGCCGTCATCTGTGCGGTCGGGACCGGACCGGGCCCGAAGATGTTCCTCGGCGGCGACCTCGTCGACGGTGTCGGGGTCCAGAACCTCGTGGACGCGGCCGTCGCCGCGGGTGTCGAGCACTTCGTCTACGAGTCCTCCATCGGCGTCGGCGACTCGAAGCCGAAGATGTTGCTCCCGTTCCGGCTGCTCCTCTCGCGGGTACTGGAGGCCAAGGAGCGCTCGGAGCGACACCTCCGCCAGTCCGGGCTGTCGTACACCATCATCCGGCCGGGCGGGCTGACGACGGCCCCGGCGACGGGGGACGTCCTCGTCGGGGAGGGCGGTGACACCGTCTCGGGGACGGTTCCGCGTGCCGACGTGGCACGGCTGCTCGTCGCGGCCCTGTTCACGCCCGAGGCCAGGGACCGGACCTTCGAGGTCGTGAGTCGGCCGGGGGCGCGCGGTCGGGCGACGGGACTCGTCGACGTCGACTGGCAGGTCCCGGAACCGACGTTCGCGAAGAAGTAGCGGCGGAGTCTGGCGGCGGAGTCTGGCGGCGGAGAAGTAGCGGTGCAACCGGGAAGCGGTGCAGCAGCGAGCCGGTCAGACCGGCTCGAACCGGTAGCCGTCCCAGTCCTGGCTCGCGGGCTCGCGGATACCCGCTTCCGGGTCGCGGAGGTCGTCGGCGTACACGGGTTCGACCGTGTCGCCGGTCTCGACCTCGTCGGTCGTGAGCTGGCCGATGGCCCGGACCGACTCGCCGTCGACGTCGAACTCGACGATGGCGAGCGGGTTCGGTGCACGGACGCCGACCGGCGTCGCCGCGCTGACCGTCCAGGTGACGACCTCGGCGGTGTACTCGCTCAGGTCGACCGTGTCGACCGGCTCCTGTCCGCCCGGACCGATGGGGTGGCCGGGGTACTGTATCGTGCCGTCCTCGTAGACCGTCGCTTCCATCGTCATTGTGCTGCCTCCATGATGGTGGTGATGACGCAGTTCCCGAAGCCGCCGACGTTACACGCCAGCGCGACCTCGGCGTCGTCGATCTGTCGCTCGCCGGCGTCGCCGACGACCTGCTTGTATATCTCGTAGCCCTGTGCGACACCGCTGGCCCCGAGCGGGTGCCCCTTCGACTTGAGGCCGCCCGAGGTGTTGATGGGGAGTTCGCCGTCCATCTCGGTGTGCCCCTCCTCGACGAGTTCCCACGCCTCGCCGGGGTCGGCGAAGCCGAGGCCCTCCATCTGGAGGAACTCGAGGATGGTGAACATGTCGTGGAGTTCGGCGACGTCCACGTCGTCGGGGGAGAGCCCGGCCATCTCGAAGGCCTGCTTCCCGGACTCGACGACGCCACCCATGGTCGTCGGGTCCTCGCGCTGGTGGACGACGTGGGTGTCCGTCGCGCCCGCGACGCCCGAGACGATGGCGTAGTCGTCGGTGTACTCCTCCGCGACCGACTCCGGGCAGAACATCAGGGCCGCGCTGCCGTCGGTGATGGGACAGAAGTCGTAGAGGCGCAGTGGGTCGGCGACGATGGGCGAGTCCATCACCGTCTCCACGTCGACCTCCTTGCGGAACTGGGCGTGGGGGTTGTTCAGCCCGTTCTTGTGGTTCTTCACGGCGACCTTCGCGAGTGATTCGCGGGGTGCGTCGTACTTCTCGAGGTAGTGTCGCGCGGTCAGGCCGGCGAAACTCGGCAGGGTGACGCCGTGTTTGTACTCGGTCGGATGGGTGATGGAGGCGATGACGTCGGTCGCCTCCTCGGTCGTCCGGTGGGTCATCTTCTCGCCGCCGACGAGCAGCGTCATGTCGGACGCCCCGGAGGCGACCGACTGCCACGCCGCGTACATCCCGGCCCCGCCCGAGGACGAGGTCTGGTCGACGCGCTGGGTGTACGCCGGGAGCAGGTCGAGGTCGTGCGCGAGGGCGTTCATGATGCCCGTCGCCCCCTCGAACTCCCCGCTGGCCATGTTCGAGACGAGGAGGTGGTCGACCTCGTCGGGGGCCACCCCCGCGTCGTCGAGACACTCCTCGCCCGCCTGCGCGAGCAACTCCTGTATCCACGCGTCACGCTTCCCGAACTGGGTCATCGACGCGCCGATGACGGCTACGCGTTCCATGTTCCTCGTGTCTCGGGGCAACGATTTAGTGCTTTGCCACGCCGGGAATTCTGCCCGTTGGACCGTGTCTCGTTGGTACAAATACGAGGGGTTGAGTGGTACAGGTCTTCGGTTGCGAGTCGGTGGAGACGTGTCGATCGAGACGGTCCGTCGGGGACGCACCCACACACCACTATTGCAAGTGAACGGTTCGCCCGCTGTTCGGAGTTCAGTTGGTCACCGGGACTCGACGAGGGGCCAGTCTGGGGGCGGACGACCCACCCCACCCCCACCACCGATGCACGTGAACCTGTGGAACTCGACCACGCGGTACACCCGTCCTACCACCCACACACACCACTGTTGCAAGTGAACCGTACCTTCGGAGAGGGGTGGGTGCGAGCTGACCGGTGGAGGTGTCGCCGATGGGGGACCCCCACCACCGTTGCAAGTGACCTGGGTCGGGGTGGAGGAGAGGTCGGGGCAGGATAGTCAGGAAACAGGAGGAGAGAGACACCACTATTGCAAGTGAACGGGCGAGCGAGGAGAGGGTGGGTGTACTGGAGACACCACCGTTGCAAGTGAACGAATCTCGACACGGGTTCTGGGTGGAGCGACACACAGACACCACTGTTGCAAGTGAAGCGCGACGAGAGAGGGTGGGGGAGGGGTGGTGTCGGGACAGAGTGGGAACGTTTCGCACAGAACTAGTCCCGACGGTGCCGGGGTTCGAGATGTCGGCAGCGGGTAGAGCGTTCGAAACTTTCGATATTCCCCTTCTTCACTTGCAACGATGGTGTGTCTTCCACGGCGCTATTCCCGCCTCGAGGCCTGTACTCCAGTCGCTCGTACGCTGTCACCGGCTTGCCGGACCTGTTTCCCATCGAACACGACCCGCGTGTTCCCGCCATCTGCGTTCAGGCTCGCGCCGGCACCCACCACCGTTTCATGTAATCGCTTCACCAGAAATGCCGGTGTGTTGTTCTACTACTAGACTCTCTCACTCTAGCTTCACATGAAAAAGTGGTGTCTGTGTGTCCCTGTTTCCTGCTAGCACACTCCTCGGTTACGACCGTGTACATTCACATGAAACACTTGAATCACTTGCAATGGAGGTTCTTTTATACCCGGAGTGACACCCGCAAGGTATGCGCCGGTTCGAGCGCAAGCGCGCCATCTTCGCGAACAAGGACGCCCTCCGGGAGAGCTACCAGCCCGATCGCATCGAAGAGCGTGACGAGGAGATCGAGGCCTACATGGACGCGCTCCAACCGGTCATCGACGGATGGGAACCGAACAACATCTTCCTCTACGGGAACACCGGGGTCGGCAAGACCGCGGTCACCGAGTACCTGATGAGCCTCCTGCAGGAGGACGCCGACGACTACGAGGACATCGACCTCTCGGTCATCAACCTCAACTGCAAGCCACTGTCCTCCTCCTACCAGGTCGCGGTCGAACTCGTCAACGAACTCCGCCCCGACGGCGCGGAGATCTCCACGACGGGTTACCCCCAGCAGACCGTCTTCAACAAGCTCTACGAGGAACTCGACAAGCTCGGTGGGACCATCCTCCTCATCTTCGACGAGATCGACTCCATCGGCGAGCGCGACGAACTCCTCTACGAGCTCCCCCGGGCGCGCTCGAAGGGTGACCTCACCGAGGCGAAGGTCGGCATCATCGGCATCTCGAACGACTTCAAGTTCCGCGACCAGCTCGACCCTCGCGTGCAGGACACCCTCTGCGAGCGCGAACTCCAGTTCCCGCCGTACAACGCCCAGGAACTCAACAACATCCTCTCCTCGCGCGCGGACATCGCGCTCCGCGACGGCACCTACGACGACGCGGTCATCCGCCTGTGTGCCGCCCTCGCCGCGAAGGACCGCGGCTCGGCCCGGCAGGCGCTCGACCTCCTCTTGCTCGCGGCCGAGCAGGCCGAGAACGCCGACGACGAGACCGTCACCGAGAGCCACGTCGAGGAGGCTCGCCACGTGCTCGAACGCGAGCGCGTCGAGGAGGGTATCCGCCAGCTCACCCAGCACGGCCACCTGACCCTGCTCGCCGTGGTCTCCATCGCCGCCGAGGGCGACACCCCCGAGCGCTCGCGCGCCATCTACAACCGCTACCTCGACATCTGCGACGGGTACGGCGTCGACAGCCTCGCCCAGCGGTCGGTCCACAACCACCTCTCGGACCTCCGGATGCTCGGTATCCTCACCGCGCGCGAGAACCGGTCCGGGTCGCGCGGGAACTTCTACTCCTACGAACTCGACGTCCCCCTCGAATCCGCCCTCACCGCGCTGGAGGACGAACTCGACATGCAGGAGCGGTTCTCGGACCTGCGGACGGTCGCGAACCTGAACGGGATTCGCTGAGTACAAGCGATCACTCTGTAAGGTCTTCGGGCTGTCTGACTGTCTGGCTGCCTGTCTCGATTCTACCCTTCCGTCCATCGAAGCTATAGGCTCGCTCCCCGTGCCAGAGCCATGCATCGCCGACGGTTCCTCGCGCTGGCCGGCGCGACAGCCACCGCGACGGCCCTCGCCAGCTGTACCGGGAACGGCGCGAGTGACCTCCTCGACTCCGCAGGACCGCCGACGACCACCGACTCGACCGCGACTACGCCACCGACAACGGCCGCCGCCGCCGACCCCGACGACGCCGCGACACCGGACGACGGCACCGACCAGCCGGACGACCAGCAGACCGCGGGCGACGGGCTCCCCCTCGACCGGACGAACTACGGCGTCTCGCTCTCCCCACGGAGCTACGAGGGCGCCGACTTCACCGAGTTCTTCGAGCGCGCGGGCGAGGCCGGTACCGTGGTCCGGTCGGGTGGCGCGTGGGCCGAACTGGGCAGTCCAGACAGCGGCGGGACCGCCGTCGCGGGACTCGCCGAGCAGTTCGGGTACACCGCCGCCGTCGAGGTGAACGTCTTCGACTCCGGGTCCGGCGAACCGGATCGGCCACTCTCCGAGGCGACCATCGAGGAGAACGTCGAACTCGCACGGGCGTTCGCACAGGAGTACCGCCCCGCGTTCCTCGGCCTCGGCGTCGAGGTCGACACCTTCTACCGCGAATCACCCGAGGCCTTCGAGCGGTACGTCACCCTCGCCGAGGTCGCGGCGCAGGCGGTGAAGGAGGCCGTCCCGGAGACCACTGTCGGCGTCGGCTTCCAGCTGGAGCGACTCCGCGGGCTTCGCGGGGGCATCTTCGGCGGCGAGAACGACCCCGAGAGCGCGAACTGGGAGCTGCTCGACCGCTTCCCCAGCGCCGACGTGCTGACGTTCACGTCCTATCCCGGGATGCTCTACGAGGACCCCGCCGACATCCCGGACGACTACTACACGAGCGTCTTCGACCGCGTGGACCGACCCGTCGGCCTCACCGAGACGGGGTGGACCGCGAGCACCGTCGTCGAGGGGTGGCCGAGTTCGGAGGCGAAACAGGCGCGGTACGTCGACCGGCTGTTCGAACTGACGACGGACGTGGAACTCGCGCTGGCGCTCTGGGCGTTCGTCTACGACCAGCCCGGGGTGCCGACCGCCTTCGAGACGATGGGGCTGCGCCGACCCGATGGGTCACCCCGGCCGGCGTGGGACGCGTGGGTCGAGGGGGTGTGACCCCGGAATCGACTGTCGAAGAAGAACGACTGCTGAAAAAGACGGATGCGTTCGCGGCCCGGTGCCGGATGCGACCGGACGTGTGTCGGCGTCGGTGCGTGCTCGCGGGCCCTACAGGTCCATCCCGCCGTTCACGTCGATGACCTCGCCCGTGATGTACGACGAGTTCTCGCTCGCGATGTACCCCACGAGGTGGGCGATGTCCTCGATCTCGGCGAAGCGACCCAGCGGAATCTGGGAGACGATGCGGTCTTTGACCTTGTCCGGGACGTCCTCCAGCATGTCGGTCCGGGTGAAGCCGGGGGCGACACAGTTCGCCGTCGAGCCGCCGGAGGCCAGTTCGATGGCGATGGTCCGGGTGAACCCGAACATGCCGGCCTTCGCGGCGGCGTAGTTCGCCTGCCCGAAGTTGCCCTGCTTCCCGACGATGGAGGAGATGTTGATGAGCCGTCCCTCGGAGGCCTCCCAGATGTCGTCGTAGAAGGTCTTCGTGCAGTTGAACATCCCGCCCAGGTTGACGTCCATCACCTGGTCCCACTCCTCGCGGGACATGTTCACGAAGCGGGTGTCCTTCGTGATGCCGGCGTTGTTGATGAGCACGTCGATGGGGCCGAAGGCCTCGTGTGCCTGCTCGCGCATCGCCTCGACCTCGTCGAGGTTGGTCACGTCGGCCTGTGAGGTGATTGCCTGCCCACCGAGGTTCTCGATGCGGTCGACGACCTCGTCGGCGCCACCGCCCGAGGACCGGTAGTTCACGACGACGTTCGCGCCCTGGCTGCCGAGGTGTTCTGCGATTCCTGCACCGATACCACGTCCTGCGCCTGTTACGACGCACGTGCGTCCGTCCATTGACATATATGTATACCTCGCGGGGACGATGAACGGTCACGGCGACGCTCGTACAAGCGAGCACGCGACCAGAGGTCGTCCGTCCGTGGAAGAACTGTCGCAGAAAAGCACCTTAAATATTCCTCAGTAATCAGTGATAGCAATCACCATCCGTCTGGCGTGGCTGACGCCCGGGAGCTACCGTGCGCTGTGGTCGGTGTCTGGTAGCCGGTGGCCAGTGACCGGTGGCCATCCTGGAAGCAGACGGCAAACGCCAGAGAGTGCGGTCCTACTCGACCAGGTCGGTCGCCTGATCGACCCAGCCCTGGATGCGCTGGGGGTTGAGGTCCGTCTCGGCCGCGAGCTCGTCGACGTCGACCGCCGCGAGGTCGGCGATGGAGTCGACGCCCGCGTTCCGGAGGCGCTCGGCGTAGGACGGCCCGATGCCGTCGATGACCTCGAGGTCGGTCTCGTCGACGCCCTCGACCTCGATCTCGACTGCGTCGTCCTCGGTCGAGTCCGCTGTGGCCGCTTCGGTCTCGACCGATTCCGCCTCGGCCGCCCCGTCGTCACTGCCCAGCTCTTCGGCGATGGCCTCGGCGTCGGCGTCGGCGGTGTCCTCGACCATCCGCGTCTCGAACCACTCGCACACGTCGGGCCAGAGCTCGGCGTGGCTGCGCGAGGAGACGGACATCCCGATGTGGCCGGTCGGGAACTCCATGATGGTCTTGTCCTCGCTCGGGACGACGTCGTTGAACGGCTTCGACGCTCCCGGCGGGATGAGGTGGTCGTACTCCGCGACGATCTGGAGCACGGGCATCGTGATGTTGTCGATGTCGACGTGCTCGCCGCCGAGGGTCAGCTCGTTCTTGTAGAGCTTGTTGTCCTGGTAGACGTCGGAGATGAACTGGTTGTACGTCTCGCCGGCGACGTCGATACCGTCACCGAGCCACTCCTCCATGCGGGCGAAGTTCTCGACGAAGTCCTCGTCCTCGACGTTCTCGTAGAAGCGGACGTACTTCGTGACGTAGTTCTGGACCGGGTCCATCAGCGCGAAGCCGATGTCGAGGAACTCGGCGGGCACGTTGCCGAACGTGTCCGTGACCTTCTCGGGGTCGTAGTGGTCCTCGGCACCCCATTGCTCGAGCACGCCACCCTCACCGGCGAAGCACAGGCCCGCAGCCATGAGTGCGAGCGTGTGGACCTTCTCCGGGTGGAGTGCGGCGTACATCGTCGACATCGTGCCGCCCATGCAGTAGCCGAGGACGTTGATGGCGTCCTGGCCGGAGCGCTCGCGGACCTCGTCGACGCAGTTGTCGATGTAGCGGTTGACGTAGTCGTCGAGGGTGAGCGAGCGGTCGAGGTTCGACGGCTCGCCCCAGTCGATCATGTACACGTCGAAGCCGTTGTCGAGCAGGGTCCGGATGACCGACCGGTCGGGCTGCAGGTCGAGGATGTACGGCCGGTTGATGAGCGCGTACACGATGAGGATGGGCACGTCGTGTTGCTCCTCGGTGCGCGACTCGTAGTGCAGCAGTTTGAGCTTGTTCTCCTCGTAGACGACCTCGCTCGGGGTCTCGCCGACGTCGACCTCCTGGAAGGTCTCGGCGCTGTCGGGCGCCTTCTGTGCCTTCTCCGCGAGTTCGGCGGCGTTCTCCCACGCCTGCCGCTGGATGTCGAGTGTCGCTGCGAACGGGTTCTGCATCTTACTCCTCCAGGTGCTCCAGGACGCGGTCGAGCTTCTGTTCGACGGCGTGCTGGCGGCGCTCGAGTTCGACGAGCCGGTCGCCGATCTCCTCGACGTCGCCCTCGGTGGCGAAGCCGAGCGTGTGGAGCGTGTCCTCGGCGGCCTCGTCGGCCTGCTGTTGCATCTCGAGCATCTGGCCGACGGATGAGCCGGTCCAGGCGGCGAAGGCGGTCGTGTCCATGACCTCCTTGAACGCCTTGTTGGCCGTGTTGAGCCAGATGTCACGGAACTCCTCGAACTCGACGTCCTCGCCTTCCATCGAGTCGTTCGCGCGGTCGACCATCTGCTCGGCGGCGTCCATCCACGCCTCGTAGGCGCGTCGGTAGCCCTCGACGCCGTCCTGGAAGTCCATCTCGCCCATGGCCTCGCTGTCGACGGTCTCGGACCACTGCTCGACGAACTCGGCCTGTGCCTCCATGTTCTTCTCCATCGCCTCGAAGAACTGCTCGTTCATCCGCGAGACGAAGTCGTTCCAGTCTGTCGGTACCGAAGCTTGGGGGTATGAATCTGTCATTGTCGAAATATGGGGTTGGGTGGTTATAAAAGGAACCGTCGGATCAGGCCGAGAGGTCCTCGGTGACGTCCTCGACGCTACCCTCCATCCGCTCGTGGGCCTCGAGGAAGTTGTCGAACGAGGTGTCGACGGCGTCGGCGTAGCTGTCGGCGTAGTCGTCGAACGCCTTGGTGCCTTCCTTCATCGCGTCGAGCGTGGCGTCCATCATCTGGACCTGGCTCTCGGTGAGGGCGTCGTACTGGTCGTCGAGGGCGGCCTCGAACTCCTCGAAGTCGACGGAGCCTTCCGGCATCATCGACTCGACGGCGTCGAAGTAGGCGTGGACGGCCTTCTTCGAGAGGTCGTTGTTCTGCTCGGAGAGCTTCTGGAAGTTCTCCATCGACTCGGTCATCTGGTGGACGGCCTCCTTCTGGGCCTCGATGACGTCGTGTGTCGCTTTCTGGCTCTGCTCGAGCATGGCGCGCTGCATCTGGAAGACGGGCTTCATCGGGTTCTGGGTCTGGGTTTCACTCATTGGAATCACGCTCTTGGCGTTTGACCGGGATGACGATTGTCTGGACGATATCGCCTTCCCCGATGTCGAGCGCCTCGCGCTCTGCGTCGGGGATGCTGATACGGCCGCCGCTCTGGACACGCGTCTTGAACATCGCTGTCCCGCGGCTCATCGCCGTGAGGTCGGACATCGTGTCCGAGGACCCCGCGTTCCCCGCGAAGAACTGTTTCCACAGCTCCTGGGGGTTGCCCATCATCTGCTCTCCAGCGTCCTGCATCTGCTCTTGCATCTGCTGCATGAAGAACGGCGACCAGGGCATCTTCGGCGAATCGTCCGTCATCAACAGTACGTATCACGGCGGAGAACTTAAGGTTTCCGCTGAGAACCATTCAATACCATCGAGCACCAATCAATGGTTGAGATGACTGCGAACCCGGTAATGGGGTTGTCCCACCAGATGTCCGAAAATCAACGACTCAGCGACCCGAGACCCAAGCAGAGAGCCAAAGGAGTCATAGTCGACCCTGTCCTACGGAGGATAGAATGAGCGAACGAACTACCGACGCCTCGTCCCCCCTCACAGCGATGGCGAGCGCGTGGACACAGTTCGCGGAAAGTGCGTTCAAGGGTGCCACGGCGGCCAACCGAGCAGCGTTCGCGGCGTTCAACCCGGCCACGACCACGCGGTCGCGGTCGAGACAGACCGACGACGTCGAGGTACTCGAGAGTACCATCCCCTCTCTCGGCTACGAGGAGGCGGGGTGGACCTTCGAGCGGACCGTCGACGACCCGGACGAGCTGAACGTGGGCGACTACGTCCAGTTCTCGAAGGTCATCGACGAGGACGACGTGCGCGAGTTCGCGAACGCGAGCGGTGACACCAACCGACTCCACCTCGACGAGGAGTTCGCGAAGGAGAGCCGGTTCAAGGGCCGTATCGTCCACGGGACGCTCGCGGCGGGGCTCATCAGCGCCGCGCTCGCGCGCCTCCCCGGGCTGACGATCTACCTCTCACAGGACGTCGAGTTCCAGGCGCCGGTCCGCATCGGCGACCGCCTGACGGCGACCGTGGAGGTACTGGAGGTACTCGGCAACGGCCAGTTCCGCCTCTCGACCATCGTCGAGGACGTCAGCAAGGACACCACCATCATCGACGGTGAGGCGGTCGTCCTCATCGACGAGATGCCGTCCGAGTGACGGTCGCCGCACCACCCGCGAGCAGTGCACCCCGGTCGACCCGGGACGAGGAGCGATATCTCTACCCGGAGGACGGTTCATCGACCGGGCACGGGGTGGGCGGACAGTGGTGAAGCGCTGATAACACGAGCAACCCCGTCTCAGTCTCCGATTTCTCCGGTGACCTGTCTCCCGGCTGTTGTCCGGGTACCCGGTCTACACGGTCGCCTCGAGCGTTCTCGTCCCGGATAGACACTCTTTTTAGGCCGGCCTAAACAGTGTGTAGCAACGCATGACAGGAGATTGCTGCGTCATCGTGCCGACCATCAGGGAGTACGAGTGTATGCGGACGTACATCGAGAACGCCCGCGAACACGGCTTCGACACCGACCGGCTCCACGTGGTGCTGGTCACCGAGGACTTCTGTGACACCGACGAGATGCGGGCGATGCTCGACGACCTCGACGTCTCGGGCCGCGTCTTCGACGGCTCCGACCGCGAGGAGTGGTACGAGGAGCACGGCGTCTCGGAGTACAGCCACCTCGTCCCCGCCGCGAGCCACGCCCAGACCTCCTTCGGGCTGCTCTACATGTGGGCACACGACTTCGAGTTCGGCTTCTTCATCGACGACGACACGCTGCCCCACGAGGACCAGGACTTCTTCGGCCAGCACCTCGCGAACCTCCAGTTCGAGGGCGAGGTCGAGTCCGTCAGCTCCGACGAGAACTGGGTCAACGTCCTCTACCAGAGCGACCACGACCTCTACCCGCGCGGCTACCCCTACGCCGCGATGCACGAGGAGATCGAGACCGACACCGAGTCGGTCTCCGACGTGGTCGCCTCCCAGGGCCTCTGGACGAACGTCCCCGACCTCGACGCGGTCCGCATCCTCATGGACGGCGACCTGCAGGGACAGGCCCAGACCCGGACCGGGACCGAGGACTTCGACCGCAACTTCGTCGCCGGGCGCGGGAACTACCTCACCGTCTGCTCGATGAACCTCGCGTTCCGCCGCGAGGTCGTCCCCGCGTTCTACCAGACGCCGATGGACGACAACCCGTGGGAGGTCGGCCGCTTCGACGACATCTGGTCGGGCGTCTTCCTCAAGCGCGCCTGCGACGTGCTCGACGACCGCATCCTCAACGGCTTCCCGCTGTGCGAGCACAACAAGGCCCCGCGCTCGACGTTCGACGACCTCCACAACGAGGTCGCCGGCCTCGAACTCAACGAGCACTTCTGGGAGGTCGTCGACCCGGTCGGCGCCGACGCCGACACCTACGCCGAGGTCATGGCCGCGATGGCAGACGCCCTCGCCGAGGGCGACTTCTCCGACTACCAGAACGGCGAGTTCCTGAACCACGTCGGGGAGTACTGCCGCGACTGGCTGGACTGCCTCGACGAACTCAGTGCGGTACCGGGCCACGAACAGACCGCGGTTCCCGCAGACGACTAGATTCTCATGACACGAAAAGACGACACGGAATCGGCAGGTATAAATGATTTAGGGCGGCCTAAACCACATATGAGAGACAACGACGACCGTAGTGACTCGTCCCGGTCCCGGGTCAACCGGCGACGGTTCCTCGCCGCGGCGGCGGCGGCCGGCGTCACGGCCTCGGCCGGGTGCCTCGGGTCGATCATCGACAACGACGAGGAGACCGAGACAGAGGACGGCGGCGGCGGACAGGAGATCGGCGTCATCGGGTCCGGCATGCAGGGGCGGCCGGCCCCCGGCGGGACCTCGATGGCGGACATGCCGGACCTCTCCGGCACGCTGACGCTGTACTCCGGGCGCGGCAAGCCCCTCGTCAACACGCTCATCGAGTACATCGAGAGCCAGTACGACGACTTCACCATCAACACCCGCTACGACGCCTCGAACACGCTGGCCAACAAGATCACCACGGCCGGCGCGGCGACCGAGGCCGACGTGTTCTTCTCGGTCAACGCCGGCGCGCTCGGCCTGCTCGCGGACGAGAACCGGACCGTCGCGCTCCCGAGCGACGTCCAGGAGATGGTCCCGACGCAGTACCGCAACAACGACGGCGAGTGGACCGGCACCTCCGGTCGCGCCCGGACCATCCCGTTCAACACGAACGCGTACTCCGAGTCCGGCATCCCGGACGACATCTTCGCGTTCACCGACTTCGACGGCTCGATGGGCTGGGCCCCGAGCTACGGTTCCTTCCAGGCGTTCGTCACCGCCATGCGCGTGATGAACGGCCGCGAGAAGACCAAGCAGTGGCTCCAGGGCATGCTCGACGCGGGCGTCGAACGCTACCCCGACGAGTTCATCGTCTCGCGCGCCGTCGCGAACGGCGACCTCGACGCCGGGTTCGCGAACCACTACTACATCCAGCGCGTCCTCGACGGGAACCCGAACGCCCCCCTCTCGACCGCGTTCACGAAGAACGACGCCGGCGCCATCTTCAACGTGGCCGGCGCGGCGGTCGTCGACAACTCCCAGGGCGGGGACCAGACGGCCGACGACCGCACGACTGCGGTCAATTTCGTCCGCCATCTGCTCTCCGCGGAGGCACAGGAGTACTTCGCAACGCGTACATTCGAGTATCCCGTCATCCCCGAAGTGAACCCTGTCGGCGACCTGCCACCTGTCGACGAACTCGACACTCCGGACTTCGACCTCGCGAAGCTCTCCGACATCGGGCCCACCATCGACCTGATGCGCGAGGTCGGCATCCAGGTCTAGGCCGGCACCTCCCCCCATGACAGTCGAAGAGACCGACGCTTCCACGACGACGAACCAGGGCGGTGAAAGCGGGTCCTATCCACTGGGACTGACGTTGGCGAGCGCGGCGGTCGCCGCCGCCGTCGTCCTGCCACTGGTCTGGCTGTTCGTCGCGGTCGGCGAGGTCTCTTCCGGCAACGCACTCGACCTGCTGACCAGAGACACCACCGTCTCGGTGTTCGTCAACTCGGCCGTGATGGTAACCGGTGTCACCGGCTTCTCCATCCTCATCGGTGTCCCGCTCGCGTTCCTCACGGTCAGGACGAACCTGCCCGGGCGCCGTCTCTGGACCATCCTCGTGACCCTGCCGCTGGTCATCCCGAGCTACATCGGCGCGTTCGTCTTCACCGCCGCGTTCGGGAGCCGCGGCCAGTTACAGGGGGTCCTCGCCCCACTGGGCGTCGAGTCCTTACCCGCCATCAAGGGTCTGGAAGGGGCGGTACTCGTCCTGACGCTGTACACCTACCCCTACGTCTACATCACCACGCGGGCGGGCCTGAAGACGGTCGACACGTCGCTCATCGACGCGGCCCGGACCCTGCAACACACCCGGCTGGAGGCGGTCCGCCGGGTCGTCCTGCCCCAGCTCCGCCCGGCCATCGCGGCGGGCTCGCTGCTCACGGCACTCTACGCGCTCTCGGACTTCGGGACGCCTGCGATCATGCGCTATCCCGTGTTCACGACCGTCATCAAGTCCGAGACGGACACCGGGAGCATGGGCATGGCCGCCCTGCTCTCCATCCAGTTGCTCGTCGTGACCGTCTTCATCCTCGGCGTCGAGAGCCGCCTGCGCAGCAACGAGAAGTTCACCAGCGGCCGCCAGGGCGGGCGCGCGTCCCAGGCCCGGCTTGGCAGGTGGAAGTGGCCCTCGCTCGCCTTCTGTGGCTCCGTCGTGATGGTCGCGCTGGTCGTGCCGGTCGTCATCCTCATCGGCTGGCTGCTCCGCGGGCCGACCTCGAACTGGCGGCTCCCGTTCGAACTCTCGTACCTGACCAACTCCGTCACGCTCTCGGTCGGCGCCGCGCTCGTGGCGACGCTCGCCGGCCTCCCCATCGCGTACCTCTCGGCGCGCCACGACACCGTCGTCGGGAACCTCACCGAGCGCCTGAGCTACGTCGGCTACGCCGCGCCGGGCGTCGTCATCGGTTTCGCGCTGGTGTTCATCACGACCCGAAGTTTCACCAGCCTCTACAACACGCTCCCGGTCCTCGTGTTCGCCTACGTCGTCCGGTTCCTGCCCCAGTCCGTGGGGTCGACCCGGGCGTCGTTCCTGCAGGTCAACCCGTCGTTGCCCGAGGCGGCACGCACCCTCGGGCGCTCCTCTGTCGGCGCGTTCCGCGCCATCACGCTCCCGCTGGCAGCCCCGGGACTGCTCGGCGGCGCGGCGCTGGTGTTCCTGACGACGATGAAGGAACTGCCGGCGACGCTGATGCTCCGCCCGACCGGCTACGAGACCGTGGTCACGCACATCTGGCAGGCCCACCGCAACCAGGCGTTCTACGACGCCGCGGTGCCGGCGCTCATCCTGCTCGGCGTGTCCGCCGTCTCCATCTTCGTGATACTCTCCCAGGAGGGATACGATGTCAAGTGACGCTACCGACCCCACCATCACCGCAGACGTCGAGACCGTGTACGAACGCCCCTCGGTGGAGGACTCCGAGACCGTCCTCGAACTGGACGGCGTCTCGAAGTCCTACGGCTCCGAGGACGTCATCACCGACCTCTCCCTGTCGGTCCGGGAGGGCGAGATACTCACCATGCTCGGCCCCTCGGGCTGTGGGAAGACGACGACGCTCCGCCTCATCGCGGGCCTCGAACGCCCCGACGGCGGCCTCGTGAACCTGAACGGCTCGGCCGTCTCGGGCGACGGCTCGTTCGTCGCGCCCGAGCGCCGCGGCGTCGGCGTCGTCTTCCAGGAGTTCGCGCTCTTCCCGCACATGACCGCCCGCGAGAACGTCGGCTTCGGGCTGACGGACGTGGACGAGGCCGCGAAGCAGGAGCGCGTCGACGAGATGCTCGACCTCGTCGGCCTGCACTCCCACGCCGACGCCTACCCCGACGAGCTATCCGGCGGCCAGCAACAGCGCATCGCGCTGGCCCGGTCGCTCGCGCCCGAGCCGCGCATCCTGCTGCTCGACGAGCCGTTCTCGAACCTCGACGTGGACCTCCGCGTCGAGATGCGCGAGGAGGTCAGACGCATCCTGAAGGAGGCCGGCGTCACCGCCATCTCGGTCACCCACGACCAGGAGGAGGCGATGAGCATCTCCGACCGCGTGGCCGTGATGAACGACGGCGACCTCGAACAGGTCGGCCGGCCGGAGCAGGTGTTCCAGCACCCCGAGTCCCGCTTCGTCGCGGGCTTCCTGGGGCACGCGTCGTTCCTCTCGGGCTACCTCCGCGGCGACCGCGTCGAGACCGGCATCGGCGCCATCGACCGCGAGGTCATGCACGGCCTGGCGACGGAGTACGACGGGACGACCCTCGACGTGCTGGTCCGCCCCGACGACATCGACGCCAACCCCTGCCCGGCGTCCGAGGCGAACGGGCGGGTCGTCTACCGGCGCTACCTCGGCCCGACCATCCTCTACCGGGTCGAACTCGACAACGGCGACGTCCTCGAGTGCATGCACAACCACACGGACCAGGTCGACCTCGACCAGCCGGTCCGGGTCGAACTGACCGCCGACCACGAACTCGCGTGGTTCCCGAAGGTCGACGAGTCGGGGAACTACAGCGAGGCGGACGACTGACCAGATGACGCTGGCGGCCCGCATCCGCGGTCTGGTCACCCGTCGCTACGTCCCGACCCTCCTGCTCTCGCTGGCGGCCGGCCTCGTCGTCTTCCTCACCGCCAGAGGGCTCTTTCCGTACCACTCGCTGAACCACGACGAGGGCGTCTACATGCAGCAGGCGGCACTGCTGCTCGAGGGGCAGGTCCAGCACTACCCACCGCCGGCGCTGGCCGACGAGTTCCGGCCGTGGTTCTTCGTCGTCGAGGACGGCACGATGTACCCGAAGTACGCGCCGGTCCCGGCGGGGATGTTCGCGCTCGGGCTGGCGGTCGGGCTGCCGCGCCTCGCCCTCGCGGCCATCGCGGTCGGCAACGTCGCGCTCGTGATGGCACTCGGAACCGAGGCGTTCGACCGCCGGGTCGGCGTCCTCTCGGGCGTCGTGCTCGCGCTCTCACCGATGTTCCTGCTCGCGTCGAGCCTGTTCCTGCCCTACGCGCCGACGACGTTCCTGAACCTGCTGTTCGCGCTCGGGTACGTCCGGGCGGTCAGGGCGTCGGAGGCCACCACGAGCCGTCGGTGGGCCGGCCTCGCCGGGGTCGCCATCGCGCTGGCGTTCTTCGCCCGGCCCTACACCGCGGTCCTGTTCGCGCTCCCGTTCATCGGGCACGCCTGCTGGACGCTCTGGACCGGCTACCGCCACGAGGCCGGACGCCTGCGCCCGCACCTCGCCCGGAACCTGGTCGTCGCCGTGCTCGGCATCCTCGGCGTGGCCACCGCCCTCGGCTACAACTGGCTGTTGACGGGCGACCCCCTCCTCTTCCCGTTCGAGGCGTTCGCACCCCTCGACGGCCTCGGGTTCGGCAGGCGCCGCATCGTCGACCACGAACTCGTCTGGACGCCCGCGCTCGCGCTCCGGGCGAACGTCGCCCTGCTGCGCCAGTTCGCGACGACGTGGACCGCCGCCGGCTGGGTCGGCTCGGTCGTGTTCGCGGTCGGTGTGGTCGCCTGGGCGGCCCACCTGCGCGGGAGCGACGCGAGCCCCACGTTCGACCGCCCGCACCTCTCCGACGACGCCCTGCGCCTGCTCGTCCTCGGGGTGTTCGTCTCGGTCGCCGTCGGCAACATCTACTTCTGGGGGAGCTACAACGTGCAGGGCGGGCTGGAGGAGGCCCACGACGGCCTGATGGCCATCCACGGGCCGATATACCACTTCGACATGCTCCTGCCCCTGTCGGTGTTCGGGGGCTTCGGCGTCCTGCGGACGGGCGAGGTGCTCCGCGACCGGGTCGCCAGCCGGTACTCGCCGCGGGCCGCCCGCGTCGCGCTCGTCGTCGCGCTCGTCCTCACGGTCCCGGTCGTCGGCGTCGCCGAGCAGGCCGCGCTCTCCCAGCCGGTCCGGACCAGCGCGGACTACACCGAGAAGTACGAACAGGCGTACGAGCCGCTCGAATCGACCGACTTCGACGACGCGCTCGTGTTCGTCCCGACGGCCTACGGCCCGTGGTCGAACCACCCGTTCCAGTCCCTGCGGAACGACCCCGGCTTCGACGGCGACGTGGTCTACGCACAGCACCAGGACGCCGAGAGCGTCTACGAGGTGGTCGACCACTATCGCGACCGCAATCTCTACCGCTGGACCTACCACGGCGTGTGGACCCCCGACGAGACCGAGCGCGTCACCGGCAAGCTCGTGCCGCTGGACGTTCGCGAGGGTGAGCGACTGCGCGGGACGACGCGCATGGGCATCCCGCCGGGCGTCGACAGCGCCATCGTCCGCATCGAGGGCGAGGACGAGGTCCACGAGTACTACCTGAACGACTCGGTCGGCGAGAACGTCACGGTGAACTGGACGGTCGGCCCCGGGAGCCTCCGGGTCACCGACGACGACCTGCGCCCCCTCGGTGAGAGCGGTCCGGTCGCGTTCGACGGGGCGGAGGAACTCGCGGTCGCGGTCGTCCTGAACTACGACGGCGGGGCGACCCTGACCTACCGTCAGGAGTTCGACACCCGGGCCCGGGGCGGTACCGTCGAGGTCCTCTGGCCGGCCGAGACCTCGGTCTGTTCGCTCACCGTCGACTGCGGCACCGAAGGCACCTACCTCCCGGACCACCCCGACGAGCACATCGACGGGGTCTGGATCAACGGCACGCTGACCGCGACCGGTCGGGACGGATAACCGGCACCGGTACCGACCGGCCGACCAGCACCGACCCCCGCCTTCGTCCTGCGATTCGCTCCACCAAACCATCTTGGCGGGGCGCATTCGGCACCGTGGCCGATAGCATCTCCCGTCGACCTATGATGGACGAATCCCCCTCCAGACGGACCGTGCTGAAAGGACTCGCCGCCGGCCTGGCGACCGCCACGGTCGGCACGTCGGCAGCCAGTGCGGCGACCGGTGATTCGGCGTCCGGCTGGACCGTCGCGGAGACGCCGACCGGCAAGGCCCTCCACGACGTGGTCTACACGGACGCCGGCGCGTTCGCCGTCGGCGGCGGTGGCATCGTCCTGGAACGGACCGAGACGGGCTGGACGAAGGTCATCGACGGTGGTCCGACCGGGAACGGGAACGACCTCTACGGCGCCGACGTGACCGACGACGGCGAGCGCCTCTGGTTCGTCGGGGCCTCCGGCGCCATCGGCGAGTACGACGTCGCGGCCGGCGTCCTGACGGACCACTCCGCGCCGAACGACTACACGAACAACTTCAACGCCGTCTCGGTGACCGGCACCGCCGACGAGGCGAACGTCTACATCGCGGACGACTCCGGCATCGAGCACTACAGTTTCGCGAACGGCACGACGGGCACGTGGGACTACACGAAGCCCGGTAGCGGTGCAGCCCTGACCGCCATCGACTTCCACGACACGCGCTCGGGCCACGTCGTCGACACGAACGGGAAGGTGTTCGCGACCGACGACGGCGCGACCTGGGACGTGGTCGGCATCGCCGACGCCAACGTGAACTTCTACGGCGTCGACTCCGACGGCCCCGACGACGTCTGGGTCGCCGGCGGTGGCGGGATGGTGTTCCACTGGACCGGCAGCCGCTGGGTCCCGACGGACCTCGGCGACAAGAGCCTGCGCGACGTCGAGGTCGTGACCAGCACGGCCGCCGACGGGGACGCGGTCTGCGACGGCTACACCGTCGGGGGCGGCGGTGCCGTCTACGACCTGACGGACGACGTCTGGTCGCAGGACCAGACCCCGACCGGGTCGAACCTGAAAGCGGTCGCTCGCGGTGAGCCGACCATCGCGGTCGGTGCCGGCGGGACCATCATCGAAGGGAACTGACGGGCGGGTTCGGGCGCGCTCCGGCGCGTTCCAGCGCATTGCAGCGCGCCCGACGCGCCCGATTGCGCCCTGCCCCATCCTGCCCGCCTTCTTTCGGCTAGAAGAGTCGTCTGGCCTGTTCTTCGAGACAGACCTTCACGATGGACTTCCCGATCGCTGCGCCGCCCTCCAGCGGGTCGAGCTTCGTCTCGCCCTTGCGCTCGGCGTACCGGATGGGCGTCTCGACGACGCGGTAGCCCCGCATCGCGGGCCGGATGAGCAGCTCCGCGGAGAGGCCGGTGTTCTCGGTCCACGTGATGTCCTGCACCACCTCACGGCGGTACGCCCGCATCCCGGTCGTCGTGTCGTGGACGCGCTCGCCCATCAGCGACGAGGCGGCGAGGGCGAACATGTGGTTGCCGAACCGGTTGAACGCGGGCATCGCGTCCGCGCCGTGGTAGAGCCGGTCGCCCGAGACCACGTCGTAGCCCTCGTTGAGCAGGTCGAGGAAGCGCGGGAGCGCCTCCATCGGGTAGGTGTCGTCGCAGTCGGTCGTGACGACGACCTCCCGGTCCGGCGTGAGGACGGCCTCCCGGACCGCCACCCCGTAGCCCTGCGGTTCCTGTTCGATGACGGTCGCGCCGTGGTCGCGCGCGACCTCGGGCGTCTCGTCGTCCGACCCGTCCACGCAGACGACCTCTGCTCGTCCGTCCGTCACCTCATCGATGTCGGTGAGGACGTGCTCGATGGCCTCCGCCTCGTTGTACGTACCCATGACGACGGCGAGGTCGTCGAATGTGAGCTCGCCGTCCGTCGACTCCTGACTCATCGCTTCTGGCTCTGGTTCGCGCCTACTTTAGGCTTGCCAAAAAGTGTGGCCGACCGGGGCGCCTCGGCTCAGACCGGGTCCGTCTCGTGGAGGAACGTCTGGAACTCCATCGTCCGCCCGTCGGGGTCCTCGGCGAAGAAGTTGTAGATGTCGAAGGCCTCGGTGACCGAGGGCTCGTCGCGGGCCCGGTCTTCGAGGCGGTCGTAGAACTCGTCGACGCCCTGGCGGTCCTCGGTGACGAACGTGAGGATGCCCCCGGTCTCGGTCTCCTCGGCGTCGCAGAACCCGAACAGCATGTTGTCGTACTTGCAGATGGTGCAGGCGGACTGCTCCAGCCAGACCGACGCGCCGACCTGTTCGCAGTAGAACCGTGCCACTCGCTCGTAGTTCGTGCTCCGGAAGAAGACGATTCCCGACATGTGCGCCCCTGCGAGCGCCGGCGAGAAAACGCTTCGCCCGTTGCATGTCGTCGGATAGTTACTTCAGACTCGGCGACGTACCGAATGAAGATGGCTGACACACGCCGCACCCTCGACTACCTCGGACTGGTCGCGCCCACGCTCGCACTGGGGACGCTGTTCCTCGCGACCGTCGTCGACCCGAAGTTCGACTGGGCCACCCGGTCGCTGTCCAGCATGGGCGAAGCCACGCCGCACCCGCTGTTCGCGCTCGGGTCGGCCGACCAGCTCGCCTTCCTGCTGTTCAACGGCGGTCTGCTGCTCGGCGCGGCCCTCGGCCTGCCCTTCGCCCTCCGGCTCTGGCGACTCGCCCGGAACACCGCCGAGCGCGTCGGCGTCGGTTTCCTCGTCGTCGCGCTCGTCGCCATGGCCGGGGTCGGCATCGCCTACCTCGACGGGCCGGTGGCCAGCCTGCACTTCCTCGCCGCCGTCTCATTCTTCCTGTTCGGCACCTTCGCGCTGCTCGCGTACGGGACCGGGACCGTCCTCGCGGGCGAGGCACGCCGTGGACTCGCCGTCCTCTGGGGCGGCATCGGCCACCTGCTCGCGTGGGTGCTCTGGGTCGTCCTCGAGGCGCTGGCGTTCACGGGCGACGGCGACACCTGGACGTACTTCGCGGTGCCCGAGGCGGTCGGCGCGGTCGTCTTCGGCGTCTTCGTGTTCACGATGGCGCGCCGGGACCTCCAGGCCGCGACGACGCCCGCACCGGGCGAACCCGACGGCGAGCAGACCGCCTGAGTCGCACAATCAGTCCGCTTCTGCCGCACTGGGCGTCGGGTCCGCCCACGCCTGGAACTCGTTGATGTCCTCGTCGGTCCCCGCGACGATGGCGAGGTCCCCGTGCTGTATCTCGAACTCCGGCTCGATGTCGGTCAGGACCTCGTCGCCGCGTTCGACGGCGACGACCGTGACGCCGGTCTTCGCCCGCACGTCGAGTTCCGCCAGCGTCCGGCCGGCGAGGGCGGGGACCGGCGACCGGACCAGCCCGATCTGCGTGTCGAGCGAGATGACGTCCTCGCCGAGGACGATGGAGGCGAGCATCCGGCCGGAGACCGTCGTCAGCGCGAGCACGTAGTCCGCGCCGGCACGGTACATCTTCGGGATGCTCTCGGCGGTCGAGGCCCGGACGACGAGTTCGACCTCGGGATTGAGTTCGCGGATGACCAGCAGCGCGAACACCGCCGTCGTGTCGTCTGGCAGGGTGACGATGGCGGTCCGCGCGTTCTCGATGCCGGCGGACTGGAGGGTCCACTCGTCGAGCGCGTCGCCGACCACGTCCACTCCCGGCCGCTCCTCGATGTCGACCAGCGTCGTCGGGATGTCGCGGGTGGTCAGGACGTCGGTGACGGTCGACCCGACCTCGCCGGCCCCGACGACGACGACCTCGCCGTGGCTGTGGTGGCGCTTCGCCGACCGGGTCATCTCGGCGAGCTTCGTCAGCTGGTCCTCCGTGCCCGCGGCGAGGACGACCGTCCCCTCGTCGAGGGTGGTGTCGGGCGACGGTGGCGACTCGAACTCGCCGCGGTCCCAGACGCCGATGAGGTTCGCCCCGGTCTGCTCGCGGATGCGACTCTCCTCCAGCGGGCGATTGCACACCTCGCTGTTGCGCTGGACCGACAGCTCGGCGATCTCGAAGTCCCGGTCCGAGGGGATGGCCGACTGCATCGACCCGTCGTCGAACTCGGTCGTCACCCGCTGGGTCACCTTGTCGGCCAGGCTGCGCCCGAGGATGTGCTCGGGCGAGATGACGCGGTCCGCACCCGCGTAGCGGTGGTACTGCTCGTTCTCCGGGCGCTCCAGCAGGCTCACGATGGGCACGTCGCCGGCGCACTCGCGCGCCGAGAGGATGATGCTCGCGTTCTCCTCGTCGGTCTGGTCGGCGACGACGGCCCTGGCATTCCCGGCGTGGGCCGCCGCCAGCGTGTCGGTCTGTTCGGGGTCGCCGTGGAGCACCGACCGGCCCGCGGCGTACAGGTCGGTCGCGAGTTCCTCGTCCTTCTCGATGATGACGTAGTCCACGTCGCGCTGTTCGAGCTCCTCGACGAGCGTCGCACCGTGCTCGGTGTAGCCCGCGATGAGGACGTGCTCGGAGAGCTCGTCGATGGTCGTCGGGGCCTGCTGGGTGAGGCGAGCCTCGAACAGCGGGACGACGAACAGCGGCAGCGCGGCGAACACCGCGAGGACGCCCGTGAACTGCATGACGATGACGAACAGGATGGTCACGGGATGTGACCAGATGTCCGAGTCCTCGCCGAACCCGGACAGCGTCATCGACTCCACGACCACGTTGAGCGCCTCCCAGAACGTCCGCGGGGTGCCCTCGAACTGCCCCATCACGACCATGTACACGGTGGTGTACACGATGATGATCGCTGCCAGTGTGAGCAGGAACAGCACGAGACGGCGTCGCTGGTCGTCCATCTGGTTGGTCGAGCAAAGGAAGGTGAGTGGTAAGAAGAATTCGGTCAGGGCAGGCGGACGGGGCGAGTGCGGGCGCGCAGCTAGTTCGAATCAACGACGCGCTTCGGTCCTCGACCCTTGAGCGTCCCCGACTCGTTCGATATCTCGGTCCGTCGGAACCGCCAGACGCGCCGGCCGTCGCCGCCCTCGACCACGTCGACCTGCTTCAGCCCGGTCTTGATGCAGTCCCACCAGCCGTCCGGGGAGCCGTACTTCGCGGGGAACTCCTCGTACAGTTCGTCGACGAAGTCGGAGCGACGGGCCGACCCGACGTCCTTCAGGTAGGCCAGTGCGGCGCCGACGGCCTCGCGACGGGGCTCGGTCTTCTCCTCGGAGCGACCCGGCACCTCGATGTCCGCGAGGTCCGCGATGTCGGCTCCGAGCGAGACGTCGCTGGTCGTGGTGCTGATGGTGGTGTTCGAGCTGTAGCTGAGCCCGGTCGTCGGGTCCCGCCCGAGTTGCTCTCGTGTCTGGGCGACGGCCCGGCGGGCGAACTCGTCGAGGCGCTCGCCCTCGACCCCGCTGAGGACGCCCGCGTGGGTGTCGAGGTCCTCGTCGGTGAAGCGTTCGACGCGCTCGGGCGCGAAGTTCCCGCCGAGGCTGCGGTGGTCGGTGTCGTCGCCGCCGGAACTGGAGACCACGACCTCGCCGGTCCCGCGCCGGCGGCTGCCGCCGTCGGCCTCGGCCTGCTGGCTGCCCGTGTCTGCCCTGCCGCCACCATCGCCGCCGGTGGCGTCCGAATCCGCCTGTCTCTCCGCTTCGAGCTCCTCGACCCGCGCCTGGTACTCCGTGAGCAACTGGTCGCGTTCGGTCCCCTGCTCGATGGCCGCCCGGTTCCCGATGATCCACGTCAGGTACTCCTGGACGTCCTCGAAGCCGAGCAGGTCGGTCTCCATATCGAGCTTCTGCAGCGTCTCCTCGGTGAGGTCGAGGCGGAGGGTCGGCATTCATCGGCGAATACGACCGAGCATTACAAAAACCATTGTATGCCAGTCGTCTGACGCCCCGGCTGAGCCGGGTTCTCAGGTCCACAATAACGCTTAAATCTGGAACTATCCAACAGGCACCCATGCACAAGGACGAACTTCTCGAACTCCACGAACAGATGGTGCTCATCATGGAGTACTTCGAGGAGCAGAACGACATCCCGGACGAGATCTTCGAACAGTACCACGGCCTCAACGTCGACCCCTCCGACGTCCACAAGTCCAAGAGCGAGCACAAACACGCCGTCTTCGTCCTCGGGAACGCCCTGGCGAGCGCGATGAGCGAGGACGAGTTCTCCAGCGCGGGTCGCATCCAGAAGCGGATGGAGGAACTCGCGGACGACGCCGAGTCGAAGATTTAACTTTCTAACACGTCCGGCTGGCTGAACCGCGAGAATCCCCGGAAACTATTTGTTCCGCATCCGGTTTTAGCCAGTATATGGACTCGCGCACGGTAGAGCGCGTCGAGGGCTGGGACTCCCGGCCGTTCCCAGGCGGTTTCGACGAACTTCGTGGCCTCGCGGACACGGAGTTCACCGGGGCCGTGACGGCCGGGACGACGTGGCTGTTCATGCTGAACGGCCGCGTGGTCGGCGTCTTCGACGGGACTATCGACGATTACGACGATGCACCGGGGACGGCCTACGAGGCCCCACACCCCTCGTTGCCGCTCCTGTTCGCGATGCGGGAGCGAGGCGGCGAGGAACGTGCGAAGTACTACACCAACGACACACCCATCTCGGAGGCGGACTCGACGCTCACCTCCGGGAACTTCACGGGCTACATCGAACTCTCCGAGAACGTCCTCTCGGGCGACTACTACGTCGTCTACTACGGTGGCCGGTCGATGAGCTGTGCGTTCGTCGGCAACCAGGAACGCCTGCTGACGGGCGACGAGGCGTTCGACCGTGCCGACGACGAGGTCGGCATCTACACCGTGATGGACGTCGAGATCGACGTGGTCGACATCCCGGGCGACCCGGAACCCGAACCCGAACCGGACCCGGAGCCCGCCGACGACCCGGCCACGGACGCGACCCCGAACGGTGGGGCGGGCGTGACCACCCCGGCCGAGGAGCCGGAGGCGACGCCGGCACCGCCGGCCGAACCGGCGGACGACGACCCCGCGGGCGGGGCCGAACCGATGCCGAGCGCCGACACCACGACCCGCGACCCGGTCCCCGAGCCCGACCCCGCGGACGCGGAACCCGAGCCGGACCCGGAGCCAGCGACGGGCGCCGACCCCGTCACCGAGGCCGAGCCGGCACGCGGGGCGGAGCCAGCGCCCGACCCCGACACCGAGCCCGCCGACGGGCGAGCGGACGCCGGCCGCCGGGCCGACGCCGCGTCGGCCGAACCGACTCCCGATGCCGGGGCCGGGACGCCCGCCGAACCGGCTCCCGAACAGCAGTCCGACGACGAACAGTGGGAGGCGGTCTCTGACGAGGTCGACGCCGACCCCGTCGAACTCCCCGACGAGGTCCTCGAGGCGGTCGAGGCCGAGACCGAGGAGGACACCGACCCCGTCTTCCAGGAGGAGGAACAGTGGCGCAAGACCCGTTCCATCCCCTCCATCAACCCCGACCGGTCCGCCGAAGGTGACAGTCAGGGGGCGTCTGCGGCCGCGACCGAGGCCCGCAAGTCCCGGGCCCAGCGACGGAGCGGCGGGACCCAGCCCCCGCGAGAGATGGGTGGCTCGGGCTCGGACCGGAGCCAGTCCCAGGGCGGCTCGTCACAGCCGGCCGGGAACCAGCCCGCGACCGACCGGAGCCAGCAGTCCACCCAGACTCCGCAGAACACCGGCCGCACCGACGCGGGCCGGAGCCGGTCGAGCAGCGACGAGCCGCTGGAGCGCGAGATGCTCGAGCGCGAGGACAAGATCGACAGGCTCCAGCAGCGCCTCTCGAACGTGGAGGAGGCACGCGACGAACTCGAGGAGGAGCGCGACCGACTCCAGTCCGAGAACGAGCAGCTCCAGCAGACCGTCGACCGGCTGGAGGCGGAGGTCGCCGACCTCGAGGCGGAGATCGCCGACCTCGAGGCCGAACTGGCCGACGCCCGCGGCGCGGCCGCGACCGCCAGCGTCCAGTTGAGCCCGCGCGAGGCGCTCGAAGGGACCAACCTGTTCGTCCGCTACAACTCGAAGGGCGACGCCACGCTGGAGTCCGCTCACGCGGGCGAGGCCAACGCCGAGGCGGTCCACGGGAACCTGCGCCTCGAACACCACACCCAGTTCGACGCGGCCGACGCCGCGGTCGACGGGCAGGCGTTCGAGGACTTCCTCGTGAACACCATCGAGTACCAGTTCGTCGAGTGGTTCGTCTACGACCTGCTCTACGAGATCCGCGACACGGGCAACGCCAGCGCGATGTCGGACCTCTACGACGCGATTCCGGAGGCCGACCGTGCCGAGCTCAACGGCTCCGTCTCGCTGCGCTACGACGAGAACGGTGAGGAACACCGCGAGCAGACCACGTTCGACGTGGTCGTCCGCGACCGGATGGGCAACCCGCTGGTCGTGGCGAACCTGAACGACTCGCGCGACCCCGCGACCGAGGACATGATGGTCGACCTCGAACAGCGCGCCTCGCGAGTGAAACAGACGAGCGACCAGCTCTCGGGAGCGTTCCTGGTCACCGCGAGCTTCTTCGACCCTGGTGCGCTGGAGACGGCAGCAGAGGCGACGAGCGGGAGTTTCCTCAGCCGGGATTCGAAGAAGAGTTTCGTGAAGCTCTCACGAAAGTCCGGCTATCATCTCTGTCTGGTGGAGACTCGCGGCGGGGAGTTCCACATCAACGTCCCGGAGCTCTAGCTTTCGACTTCGGCCGCGCCTTCGATCTTCATGCCCTCCATCTTCTCGACGATCTCGTCGATCTTGCCGTCGAGTTCGTCGACGAACTCGGAGGTCCGCTCGGTCGTGATGGCACCCTGGCTCGACGGCTCGATGAGGTTCTCCTCCTCGAGGACGCGCAGGGAGTAGCGGACCTTGTGGTGGGGGTACCCGGTCTCGTTCGACATCTTCACGATGCCGATGGGCTCGTTCTCGATCACCATCTTCAGAACCTGCAGATGGCGTTCCAGCATATCGACTTCCTTCTCCAGTCGGTCTATCATGGCATTTGTTAACTTGTCTTTGGAGGTTTTAAACCTTGCTGTCGCAATGGCATACGAGAAGGGGGAATCGGATGGTTGGCGGAAGGCGGTTATATGTCTTTTGTTCACTGGGAACGGTTCACATCGACCGTGAACGACTCCGGCAATACTTCACGACGCTCGACGGACCGAAATCGGTTTACCGGGAGCCTCGGAATCCGTGTCTGTAAATGACCGTAACCATAGTCGGGTCGCAGCTGGGCGACGAGGGCAAGGGTCGTGTCGTCGACCTCTACGGTGACGGTGCCGACGTGGTCGTCCGCTACCAGGGCGGCGACAACGCGGGCCACACCGTGGTCGAGGGCGGCACGGAGTACAAGCTCTCGCTCATCCCGAGCGGCGTCATCCGCGGCAAGATCGGCGTCCTCGGGAACGGCTGCGTCGTGAACCCGGCAACGCTGTTCGACGAGATAGACGGACTGCGAGAGCGGGGCCTCGACCCCGACGTTCGCGTCGCAGAGCGTGCACACGTCATCCTCCCCTACCACCGCGTCCTCGACGGTATCGAGGAGGACGCCAAGGAGGAAGACGACCTCTCCGCAGGGACGACCGGACGGGGTATCGGCCCGACCTACGAGGACAAGGCCGGCCGCCGCGGCGTCCGCATCGGTGACCTGCTCGACCCCGACGTGCTCCGGGCACGACTCGAGTACGTCGTTCCCCAGAAACGAGCGCTCGCCGAGGACGTCTTCGGTATCGAGACGGGTGAGGAGTTCGACATCGACGCCCTGTACGAGCAGTACCGCGAGTACGGGCGTCGCATCGAGGAGGAGAACATGGCCGTCAACGGTGGGTCGTTCCTCGCGGACCGCATCGCCGAGGGCGACGAGGTCATGATGGAGGGCGCACAGGGGACGAGCCTCGACATCGACCACGGCAGCTACCCCTTCGTCACGTCCTCGAACCCGACCACCGGCGGTGCCTGTACCGGGACCGGCCTGCCGCCGACGGCCGTCGGGCAGGGCGAGGTCATCGGTATCGTGAAGGGGTACCTCTCGCGCGTGGGCACCGGCCCGATGCCGACCGAACTCGGCGGCGTCGAGGGACAGACCGCGGGCTACACCGGCGGCGACCCCGACAGCGAGGAGGAGCAACTCGCGACGTACATCCGCGACGAGGGTGGCGAGTACGGCACCGTCACCGGCCGACCACGCCGCGTCGGCTGGCTCGACATCCCGATGCTCCGCCACGCCGCCCGCGTGAACGGCTTCACCGGCGTCGCGGTCAACCACGTCGACGTGCTCGCCGGCATGGACGAGGTCCAGGTCGGCCACTCCTACACGCTCGACGGCGAGGAGCTGCTGACGATGCCCGCGACGACCGAGAAGTGGGCAGAGTGCGAGGCGAACTTCCGCACCTTCGACGGATGGGAGTCCGTCGACTGGAGCGCGGTCGAGGAGTGGGCGGACCTTCCGGAGAACTGCCGGACCTACCTCGAGTACATCTCCGAGGAACTCGACGCGGACATCTACTGCGTCGGGATGGGCCCGGACCGCGAGGACACGCTCGTCCTCGACAGCCCGTACTGACCCGCTGCCGACCGCTTCGCGGCTTCTTTCGTGGCCGATGAGGCCGGCGACATCCGCTACGGGAGCCGTCCCTACCGAGTACCGGGTCGGCCACGTCCCACCTCGCCGTCTTCCCGAAACCTTTTGCTCTCGGTGCCCAACTGCCCCGGTATGAAGGAATCCCTGATGGACATCCTCTGCTGTCCGATGGACAAGGGCGAACTCGAGCTGGAGATCGACGAGCAGAACGAGGACGAGGTCCTCACGGGGACGCTGGTCTGTGCCGACTGCGGCGAGTCCTACCCCATCGAGGACGGCATCCCGAACCTCCTGCCGCCGGACATGCGCGACGACGTCCCGGCCTGAACACACTACACTGACTTCTCACGCTCTCTTCGCATGGCACGTGACGCGCTCCCGGTCGACATCAGCAAGGACGGGCTCCACAGCATCAGCCCCACCGCCGACTCGTTCGAGACGACGGGGCCGTTCACCGTCACGCTCCGGAACCACGGGCGGGCCGTCCACGTGCACTGCAACCTCGACGACGACCTGGCGCGAGTGGCGCGGCTGCCCGAGACGAACCACTTCGTCGAGACCGACTCGGAGGTCTCGTTCCCCGTCGACGTGCAGGCGGGCGAGCGCCCGGTCTCCGGCCGCCTGAAGATCGTGACGGGCTACGGCGCCGAGGAGCACTACGTGCCGGTCACCATCACGGAGCCGAAGCCGGTCGGACCGCCGTCCGAGCGCACCAGCGACGAGGCGACGCCGGCGTCGGAGACGGGGAACCCCGGCACGTCACTCCGCGACGCCCTGCCGGTCGACGAGTCGCTGCCCGTGCTGGTGCTCGCTGGCCTCGCGCTCGTGCTGGCGCTCGGGGCCGCGGCGACGCTCGCCAGCCTCGAGGTGTTCCTCGGGCTCGCGGTCGTCGTCGTCGGCGTGGCGGTGGCACTCTGGATACTGTTCGTCTGACCCGCCGAAAACGAAGGTCCCCGACTACTCCTCGTCGCCGGTCTCGACGCCACAGAGGTTCCCGTGGTCGTCGAACCGTTTTGCCCGCAGGTAGCGCGCCCGGTAGCGGTTCGCACCCTCGTACACGTCGGCCTCGCGGATCTCGTCGATGCGGCCGTCGGCGACGGCCGCGATGATGTCCTCGACCTGTTCCTTCTCGCTCGGGGTCAGGTCGAACTCGTAGGTGTGCTCGTGCTCCTCCTCGAGTTTGGTCCACTTCCGCGAGGCGGCGACGACCAGCGAACAGGGCTCCCGGCAGGGGAACTGCCCGTCACCGCCGGGCGCGTCGAGATGGTCGTCCTCCTCGTAGTGCCACTCGCGGCGTTTGAGACACTGGGAGTCCACACAACAGGACTCGGCGACCCAGTCGACGGCCTCGCGCGGGAGCTCGGAGACGATGCCGTAGATGCCGGTCTGGCGCTCGGTGGTCTCGTGCCAGTGGCTCACGTCGAGGTTGCCCTGCTGTTCGCGGTGCCAGTTGGCGACGGTCGCGGGGTAGAGCGAGTCGACGACCGTCAGCAGCTCCTTGCTGGTCAGGTCGGGGAAGACGAAGCCGCCGGGGAGCGACGGGGCGGTCCGCAGGGGCCGGTAGCGCCCCTTCGCGTCGTACTTCGCCAGCTCGCGGGCCTCGCGCGGGTCCTCGTGGACCGCGAGGTCGGCGCGGTCGGCGTCGGCGTCGTCCTCGTGGCGGACCTCGTAGCGACGGTAGCCGACCTCGCCGAGGGCGACCGAGATGTGGACCTGCCCCCACTCGGTGACGAGGTCGCCCTCGTGGGCGTCCTCGTGGGCTTCCACGTCCCGCATGGCCGCGTAGCGTTCCGGGACGGTGTGGGACTCGGCGGCCTCGAGCTTCCGCAGGAAGGCACGACGGGCCGTGTCGTGGCCCTCGACGACCGTCTCCCAGTAGTGCCAGTTGGTCACCCAGTCGGCGTTGGCCGTACAGACGCGGTGCAGTTCGTCCTCGGCGAGGTGCTTGCGGGTGAGGTCCGGTACCGAGAAGACGTAGCCGTCGTCCTCGTAGCGGACCTCGAGGCCGTCGAAGTCGATGGGCCCCTCACGGACCGCGTCGAGGAGGGCCTCGAACTGGTCGTCCTCGATGGTGGCCTCGCCTGTCACCGCCATCGTCAGTCACCCATCGCCGGGACGCCACCGGTCGCGTCGCGGACCTTCTCCAGCGCCCGGGTCACGTCCGCGCCGGCCTCCTGGGCACGTTCGAGGACCACGTCGGCCATCAGGGCCTCGGTGCCGACGGCGCCGGCGTACCAGATGCGGTGCCCGTCGACCTCGGCGGGCGTGTCCCAGCCCTTCCGGTAGTCGTCGGTCAGGCCCATGTCCTCGGGGATGTCCTCCTGCGTGTGGTAGCCGTCGGCGATGAACAGCGGGACGACGACGACGTCCTCGCTTTCGAAGAAGTCGGTCACGTCGTCGACCTCCGGCTCCTCGTCCATGTACAGCGCCTGCACCTCGTCGAACCGGCCGGTAGCGCGGATGCGGTCGGCGTGGTACTCGATGGCCTTCGCGGAGTTCTCGTTGCGTTCGGTGCCGTGGCCGACGACCGCGAGGCCGACGCCCTCGCCCACGTCCGGGTCCCCCGTCACGGTCTCGGCGCGCTTGACGATGACGTCGGACATCGCGTCGTGCGTGCCGACCGGGCCGCAGTAGTGGATTGTCTTGTCGACGTCCTCGGCGTGGAGCGTCGCCTGGGAGGCGCTCGTGCCGTCGGAGTCCCACAGGTCGGGGTCCCAGTCGTCGAGCCGGAGCTCGCGGGGGATGACCTGCTCGGTGAAGTAGCCCTCCGAGATGAACATCGGCACGACGAACACTTCGTCCGATTCGACGGTCCGCAACGCCTCGCGGAAGCTCGGTTCCTCCTTCCAGAACGCCTCGCGCACCTCGTCGAAGGCACCAGCCTCGCGGATGGTGTCGGCGTGTGCGTACGTCGGCGTGCTGGACTCGGGATTCAGGTGTGACCCGTGTGCCACGATGACCAGCGCTTGCATACCCGTCCCTGAGGAACTGGAGGCCTTAGGGGCTTCGTCTCCCGGAAAAGCGTGGTCGTCACTCAGCGTCGTGGGCCACAGAAAATCCCGACGGAATCCAGCTCCCGTCTCAGCGTGCCGGTTCGGTCTCGAACGTCGATTCGAAGTCCGCCTGCGAGGTCGGGACCAGCAACAGCACCTCCCCACGGCGGGTCTCGACCAGTTCGCGCCCCGTGTCCTCGTCCCACAGACACGAGGTCCACCGCCCCGCCTCGAGCTTCTCGACGACCTCGGAGGCCGTGTAGTAGCGACCGTTCGAAGCGACGAAGACCGACATCCCTACCGGACGCTCGCTGGTGCCAGTTCGCGCTGGGCGATCTCGCCTTCGGCGTCGGCCTCGATGGTCGCGACGCGGTCCTCGACGGTCTGGAGCGTCCCGTCGATGATGCAGGGTGCGACGTGGACGACCTCGCCGTTCTCGTACTCCGCGAGCGCGAGCGTCGGCAGTTCCTGGACGAGGTAGGATTCGTTCACCAGCTGGGAGTCCATCATCCGCTTCTCGAAGAACTGGTCGATGGTCGCGTCGTTCCGCTCTGCCCACGTGCGGAAGTCGGTGACGCGGTCGAGTATCTCGGTCCCCTCTTCGGTCCGGGCGGCCATCGTCGAGAGGCCCACGCGCTTCCCCCACAGGCGCGCGGCCACGTCGTCGAAGTAGCCGGCTTCTTCGAGGGTCTCGAGCGAGTCGAGCACCGTCGCACGTTCGGGCGCGGCACCGAACGGCGAGTGCGAGCGGACCCACAGCTCGGCGGTGCGTGTGTCGGTCGGGTGCGAGTCTGTTGGAGCCACGCTCCTAGATGCTACGGCAACTACCTAAAACGTTCCTGTGATTGGTAAATTATAGCACTATTGTCTATTCTATAGACAGTATATATAGGGTGGCCTGATTGGTCAGGACGACTGCGCAGGAGACGCTCTGAAACGGCTATTCTTCGTCGTTCCGCTCGTCTCCTCGATTCCACACGTTGGTGACAGATTCGCCGTTCGGTGGGGTGTGACTGACATCTTTCATGGTCCGCTTGTCTGCGTTCATGTGGTGATTCATAGCATGGCTCACCCTCATAAGCCTTTCTTGCCAATCATTATAAGTATCAATAGCATATTAACAGCCTTATATCTCTGCGGAGCACCGGACGGCGGTAGAATCGGCCGAACCACCTCGTCCCGTGGAACACCCACCAGTCGTCCGAGGTGTCAACGCATATCCCCGTGCACGCCCTACTCCCGGGCATGGAATTCACGACCGTCCAGGGAGAGCAGGTCCCGCGACTCGGCCTCGGCACGTGGCAACTCGAGGGGCAGGACTGCTACGCGGCCGTCAAGACCGCCCTCTCCGTCGGCTACCGGCACGTCGACACCGCACAGGCCTACGACAACGAGCAGTACGTCGGCAACGCCATCCACGACAGCGACGTCGAGCGCGAGGACGTCTTCCTCACCACGAAGGTCCGCCCGGACCGCTTCGCCCCGGACAAGCTCAAACGCTCGGTGGACGAGAGCCTCCGCAAGCTCGACACCGACTACGTCGACCTGCTCCTGCTGCACTGGCCGAACCCCCTCGTCGACCTCCACGACACCATGCAGGCCATGGCCGACCTCGTCGAGGAGGGCGCGGTGCGCCACGTCGGCGTCTCGAACTTCTCGAAGAAGCGCCTGCAGAAGGCCCAGCGCGTCTCCCCCGAGCCCATCTTCACGAACCAGGTGAAGTTCCACCCCTACAAGCCCCAGCGCGAACTCCTCCGGTACTGCCAGGACTCCGACATCCTGCTCACGGCGTACTCGCCCCTCGGCACCGGCGGCATCCTCGACGACGACGTGCTCCGCGTCATCGGCCAGCAGTACGACAAGACGCCGGCACAGGTCGCCTTGCGGTGGGCGACCCAGCACAGGAACGTCGCCGCCATCCCGAAGGCGACCAGCCGGGAGCACATCGAACAGAACTTCGACATCTTCGACTTCAAGCTCACCCGCGACGAGCTCGACCGCATCGCGCGCCCGGACCCCGTCAAGAACGGGATGGCGTTCGCGAAGGCGACGCTCGGTATCTGACTCACTCTGTAGCCAGCGTTTCACCGAGCAGGCCGGCCACCCTCCCGAAAAGATAGCCCACGACACCGACGGGAACACCGAATCCGATTCCGCCGAGTACCGCCGCAACGACGTACTGTTCCCAGACCGTCGGTGAGCCGTGGAACCCGGCGAAACTCCCGCTCGTGACCGCTGCCGCGGCTACTACCCACGCGACGAAGACGCCCACGAGGAACCCGTCTCGCCTGAATCCGACCGCGGCGGCCAGGAGCAGGCAGCAGCCGAAGAACAGGTACGAGACGGGAGCCATCGAGAGGTCGATCGCGAACAGGAACGCATCGACAAGCACGGTCGCTATCGCGATTGCGACCGCGAGGACGACCACACGCCCACTCTCGTCTCGATTCTGTCCGAAGAGGTTCGTGGTGAGCGTTCGCGGCACGGAGACCATGCTGATACCATGACGGAGAGATGGCAAAAATCGTCGGCCTGAACGCCACGACCACACCGACCGGCCAGCAGGGACCGCACGACACGCCGGACGGAACACTCAACCACCTTCCTTTCGTACGCCCACCCGAACACGCGATGGCCGACCCGGACGACCCGACCCCGACCGGCGAACGCCTCCCCGGCGTCGCGCCGGAGCCGGAGGACGCCGACCGCATCGTCCTCCACGTCGACATGGACTGCTTCTACGCGGCCTGCGAGCGCCTCCGCGAGCCCGAACTCCGCGGCGAGCCGGTCGTGGTCGGGATGGGCTACGAGGCCGGGGACGACGGCGGCGCGGTCGCGACCGCGAGCTACGAGGCCCGCGAGTACGGCGTCGAGAGCGCCCAGGCCATCACGACTGCCCTCGAACGCCTCCCCCGGCGGGCCACCGCCGACGACCCCGCGGACACCGGCTACTACCGGCCGGTCGACCTCGACTACTACTCGGAGGTCGCGAGCGAGGTGAAGGACATCCTCCACGACTGCGCCGACGTGGTCCGGGAGGTGAGCATCGACGAGGCCTACCTGGACGTCACGGAGCGCACCGCTTGGCCGGTCGCCGAGGGCTTCGCCCGCCACGTCAAACAGCGCATCGAGCGCGAGGTGGGCGTCGTCGCGAGCGTCGGGGTCGCCCCGAACATGTCGGCCGCGAAGGTCGCCAGCGACCACGACAAACCCGACGGGCTGGTCGTCGTCACCCCCGACGAGCTCCGCGACTTCCTCGACCCGCTCCCCGTCGAGGAGATCCACGGCATCGGCCCCGTCACGGCACGGAAGCTCCGCGACTCCGGCATCGAGACGGCGGGCGACCTCGCGGCGGCCGACCGCGCCGAACTGGGCGACCGCTTCGGCGAGCGCGGCCGGGAACTCCACGACCGGGCCCGTGGCATCGACGACCGGCCCGTCACGCCGCGGGGCCTGCCCAAGAGTTTCTCGCGCGAGTCCGCGTTCGGGAGTCCCGTGACCGATTCGGACAGGAAGCGCGAGCAGGTCCGGACGCTGGCCGAGGCGGTCGCCGACCGGGCGCGTCGCGAGGGCGCGCTCTACCGGACCATCGGCATCAAGGCGGTCGAACCGCCCTTCGACGTGAACACCCGTGAGTGGTCGCTCCCGGGCCCCGTCGAGGACGAGTCGCTGCTGGTCGAGACGGCGCTGGACCTGCTCACGGAGTTCGCGGACGCCGAGATCCGGAAGGTCGGCGTGCGGGTCTCGAACCTCGAGTTCACCGACCGTGAGCAGGCGAGCCTGGACTCCTGGCCCGGAGGCGGCGGCGAGGAGCGACCGACAGGCGGCAGCGCCGGAGACGCCGACGACCGGGCGGAGGACACCGACGGGGCTGCGCCAGCAGAGGACAACCACTCGGCCAGGGGCGGCCCCGAACTGCCCAGCGGCCAGACCTCCCTCTCCGACTTCTAGGGGCCCGCCGATGCCATTGCATCTATAACCCCCCGCCTCGTTTTCGATGACTGACGAGAGTCTCCTCACTCATGCCCGACGACGAGATGGACTTCTACGACCTCCTCGAACTGGACGAGGACGCCTCCCAGGAGGAGGTCAAGAAGGCGTTCCGGAACAAGGTGCGAGAGTACCATCCGGACCTCAACGACGACCCGAACGCCCCCGCCCAGTTCAACGCCCTGAAGAAGGCGTACGAGACGCTCAACGACAGGTCCGAGCGCAACGCGTACGACCGACTCGGACACAGGGACTACGTCGCCAAGCGGAAGGTCAGTTTCCCCTCGGCGGACATCTGGAACCGGGGCACGAGCAGCAGCACGACGTCCAGTTCGACGAGTTCGTCGACGAGTTCGCGCTCGTCGAGCACCGGCTCCGGGTCGGCCGGTAACTCGCGGTCGTCGCGGAGCAGCCGGTCGCGGTCCGGCCGGTCGAGCAGCAGTCGCTCCGGCAGCAGCAGCCGTTCTGGCAGCAACCGGCGGACACGGACCAGCAGTTCCAGCAGTGGCAGCAGTACCAGCAGTCGCTCGGGGTCGTCGTCCAGCCGGTCCAGTTCCTCGGCGTCGACCTCCTCCGCCACGTCCTCGGCCACCTCCACGTCGCGCAACCGGTCGAGTTCGTCGAGCACGCGGTCGAGCCGGACTGGCGGTTCCACCGGCTCGGGCCGGTCTTCTCGGTCCAGCAGTGCCGCGGACAGCGACATCGGCACCGCCTCTGGGACGGCCTCGGGGTCGTGGACCGACAACGCGCTGTTCAACTGGTGGAACGACCTCAGCCTCGGCTGGCCCCTGATGTTGCTGTCGACGCTGCTGTACGTCGGCGGGCTGGCCCAGTTCGGGCTGGCCTACGCCGACGGCCTCCGCCAGCTGTCAGGCGAACTCGCCGCCGCCGGCACCGACACCGCGGCGCTCTGGGCCGCCCTGTCGTCGACCCGGTACGACATCGCCCAGCCGATGTCGTTCGTGCTCGGGGACGCCGCGCTGGTCGCTGACCCGCCGCTCCCGACCCAGCAGTGGTACGGCGCGCTCGCCGCGCTGGTCGTGGTACCCATCGTCCTGTTCGGCATCAACCGCGCCTGGCGGGCCACCCGCCCGTACAAGTGGGTCAGCATCAACGAACTCGTCGGCAGCTCGCTCGCGCTGGCCATCGCGGCGGCCGCCTTCGGCGGCGTGTTGCTGGCCGGCGCGCTGGTGATGCCGTTCGTGTTCATGGTCATCATCAAACACACGCACAAGGCGAAGAACTTCCGCCCGTCGTACCTGTACGTCCTGGCGGTCTCGACGCCGCTGGCCGGGTTCGCGCTGGACTACGCCGGCGCGGTCCCCTACCTCTACGTCGACCTGCTCACGCTGGTCTTCCCGGTGCTGGCGGTCGTCGTGTTGCTGCTGTCGGCGTTCGTCCGGCCGCGCGTGATGGCCCTGTTCTGAGCTACCCGACGAGGGTCGCGACGCCCTTCGTCTGTCTGTAGTCCGACGCGAGGATGGCGAGCAGTCGCTCCCGGAGCGCGGCCTCCTCCTCGTCCTCCCACTCGCTCGGCTCCTTCACGGGGACGACCATGAAGCCGCGCCCGCGCAGTTCCATCGCGTGCATCGCGTCGACGTCGAGCGGGTCGGGGAATCGATGCCGCAGCGTCGTGTACTCCCGGACGACGTGCTCGATGGCGGTCTCGCCGACGGGGACGAGGATGTGCGCGTTGATGGCACGCAGTTCCGCGTCGAAGTAGCGCTCCAGCTCCCAGTAGTCGTCCTCGGTCGGCGCCTTTCCCGCGGGCAACCGCGGGAAGAACAGGTAGCTCAGGTAGAGGTTCTCTGGGACCGGCGCGTCCGCGTACTCGTCCGCCAGGAAGCCGGCGTCGTGCAGCACCCGCTGGAGTCGCTCCCCGCTGGGCGACGCGGTGAACGGGACGCCGGTCGACTGCCCGCCGTGGACGCCGGCGTGGTCGCCGATGACGTGGAAGTCCGCGTTCGCGTCGCCGTAGCCCGGGACCGACTCCGGCCCGCCGTCGGCCGGCAGGAACCGTGCCGGCGGTTTGAAGCCGAACGGGTTCGACACCCTGTCAGTGACGTTCTCCACGGATGTGATATCGTCAGGTCAGTTTTTAACCTTCTCGCTCAGCGACGATACTTGGGCCGGCCACGTCGCGTCGTGGGTGCGCTCCGACGGCGGGTGCCCACACGTTTCATACGCCGGGCGGCCGTCGGGCAGCGTATGGCAGACGACGTCCCAGCCATGACCCGGTTCCCGGTGCCCGACGTTGAAGACCTCCCGGAGGACCTCAGAGAGCGAATCGACGCTGAGGAGGAGCGCGCAGGGTTCGTCCCGAACGTCTTCCTCGCGTACGCCTACCGCCCCTCGCACTTCCGGGCGTTCTTCCAGTACTACGACGCGCTGGTCGAGCACACCGAACTCGAACGCGAGGAGATCGAGATGATCGTCGTCGCCGTCAGTGGCGTCAACGACTGCTACTACTGCAACGTCGCCCACGGGGCGCTGGTGCGCATCTACGCCGACGACCCGCTGCTCGCCGACCACCTCGTCGCGAACCACCGGACCGCCGACCTGAACGACGCCCACCTCGCGATGCTCGACTTCGCCGTGACGCTCACCGAGTCCCCCGGGGAGATCGACGAGGACGACTTCGCCCGCCTTGAGGACCACGGGTTCTCCCGGCGCGCCATCTGGGACATCGGCAGTGTCACCTCCTTCTTCAACCTCTCGAACCGCATGGCCCACCTCGCGGACATGCGCCCCAACGCCGCGTTCCACACGATGGGCCGCTGACCCCGGACTGGTCACCGGACCTGAAACTTCGCTCTCGTGAGGCAAACGCCGGTCGTCGGTCACGCCGGAAGAGTCCGGGTGGACACGACCGTGCCATCTATGCTGGTGAAACCGAGTGACACAGGAGGTTGAGAACAGTAAACGGATTTAAATCATGTATTTTAATCTCTCAAACAATGTCGAAAAATGTATGGTGGTGAATCCACCAACTGCTGACATGCGAGACCTGGACGACACCGACCTGAACATCCTCCGGCTCCTCCTCGAAGACGCCAGCAGGACGTACAGCGACATCGCCGAACTCGTCGGCGTCTCCCCGCCCACCGTGTCCGACCGTATCGACCGCCTCCGCTCGATGGGGATCATCCGGCGGTTCACCATCGACGTCGACACCGACAAGCTCGCCGACGGGGTCGCCGTCCTGGCCGAGGTCGACCTCTGCCCCACCGTCGACGACGAGGTCCTCGACCGGTTCGCCGGCCTCGAAGCCGTCGACCACGCCTACCTGACCGCCGACTCCCGCGTCGTCCTGAAGGCCAACGTGCCCCGCGGCGAGGTCCGCGACCTGCTCGCCGACGCCGTCGAACTCGACCTCGTCGAGAACTACGAGGTCAGTCTCCTCTCGGCCGACCGGTGGGAGCCCCAGGTCGCCGACCCCGACGCCCCCGAGGGAACCGAACAGCCCGTCGTCCGCTGAGGGACCGGTTCGACCAAAACTGTTCTATAGGTACGGGACGCAGGGACAGCCATGACGACGCGCATCCGCGTCAGCGACATGACCTACCACACGCACGAGGAGATCGTCCAGACGGCCATCGAGATGGCCGACGGGGTCGATTCCGTCGACATCGACAGCGAGGAGCAGGTCGCCACGGTCGAAGGCGACGTCTCACCCGACGAGGTCCTCGAGAAGGTCCAGATGGCGGGGTACGAGGCCGAGACGGTCGAGTAGCGCACCCGCCGCCGCGCTCGCGCGGTGCGATGAACGCCTATTTGTTATTCGCGTGGCTAGTTCCGGCCGATGACAGACGCCAGTCCGTCCCGTCGTCGCTTCCTGCGCGCAGGTGTCGCTGCACTCCCGGCCGTGCTCGCCGGGTGCATGGGTGGTGGTGGTGGCGACAGCACGTCCACGAGAGAGCCCGGAACCGTCGCCGTCGGCCCGAACGGGGAGTTCGTCTACGACCCGAAGGAGCTCACGGTCGCCGTCGGCGACACCGTCACGTGGGAGTGGGAGTCGAACACGCACAACATCGTCGTCGAGAGCCAGCCAGCGGAGGCCGACTGGCCGGGCACCGAGGGCGGCGCGACGAAGACCTACGACGAGGGGTATACCTACGAGTACACCTTCGAGGTCCCCGGCACGTACGAGTACTACTGCTCCCCGCACCGGAACGTGGGGATGGTCGGGACGGTCGTCGTCGAGGAATAGCGAGACGTCTCAGAGCCGTATCTGGTTCAGGTAGACCATGACGGCGTAGAAGAGGACGCCGATGGCGAACAGGGTGGCCGGGATGAGGAACGGCCCGAACGTCTCGTAGATGTCGCCGAGTACCGAGAGCATATCCCAGCCGTCGTTCCGGTGATACTTCGGTCTATTCGTCGGCGGGTTCCTCTGCCGCGACCGGCGTGAACTCGCTCGTCTCGACCTGGTCGGCCTCCTTCGCCGCCCGTTCGACCTCCCCGAGCGACCCGATGTCGTCCCCGGCCCGGGCGACGGTGAGGTTCACGTCGCGCTTCGGGAACGGGATCTCGATGCCGGCCTCGTTCATCGCGGCGTAGAGGCTCCGGTTGAGGTGGTGGCGGGCGCGTTGCTCGCGGTTCGGGCTGGTGACCCAGCACAGCAGTTCGTACTCCAGCGCCGAGTCGCCGAAGCGACGGAACCGCATCCGGGGCTTGGGCGAGTCGAGTGTCATCGTCTCGGCCTCGGCGACCTCGACCGCGAGTTCCTCGAAGGCATCGAGGTCGGTGCCGTAGGCGACCCCGAGGGGGATGCGGATGCGCTTTCGGCGCTGTGGCGCGGACTCGTTGATGATACGGGCGGAGTTGAGCACGGAGTTCGGCACCGTCACCATCACCTCGTCGCGGGTCAGGAGCGTCGTCGACCGGATGCCGACCCGGACGACGGTCCCGGCGTCGCCGGTGTCGAGGACGATGTAGTCGCCGATCTTGTACGTGTCGTCGAAGTAGAGCGCGAGGCCGCCGAAGAAGTTCGCGACGGTGTCCTTCGCGGCGAACCCGACCGCGATGCCGGCGATACCGGCGGCCCCGAGCAGGGGCGTGATGTTTATCTCGAAGATGGCGAGGATGGCGCCGGTCGCACCGACGAGCATCAGCAGCGTCCAGACGTTCGAGAACACCGGCGCGAAGTCGTAGCGGCCGCCGTTGTCCTTGACCTCCTCGACCGCACGGTTGACGATGTTGTTCAGGGCGCGCGCCCAGACGAGGACGATGACCGCCAGCGACGGCTTGCCGAAGAACTCGGTCAGCTGCTGCTGGAAGGCGACGGAGGTCGACCCGTCCGGCGTCGCGGTCAGGACCCACACGCCTGCCAGTGCTGCCGAGATGACCAGCGGCCAGCGGAGTTCGTCCAGGACGATGTTGTCGAGTCGGCTCTCGGTCCGGCTGACGAGCCGCCTGGCCAGCCGGATGAGTCCGACCTCGAGGACGACCGCCGCGAGCAGCGAGAGGCCGAGCACCAGCACGGTCCGCTCCCAGAGGGGGAACCCCGAGAGGTACTCGGTGATTTCGGCGAGCATGGTATCCCTATACTCCCTGTGAGGTTAAGTATCGATGAGTGCCGCGTGCTCGCAGGCTCCAGTCGGAAAGGCCGGGGTTTCATTTCGTGGGCCGTGGTCGATACTGGTGATGTATCGCACCGGTCACTACGGTGTCTCGTTGCTCGCCTACGCCCCGGTCGGGGCGGCGATGCTGCTCGCGGACCGCCCCGCGTTCGCGCTGCTGGGCGGCGCCATCGTCCTCGGGCTCTCGCGCGTCCCCGACCTCGACCACCAGGCCCCGTTCATCCAGCACCGCGGTCCCACGCATACGCTGGCGTTCGCGCTGCTCGTGGGCGGGGCCGCGGGGGTGGTCGGCTACTACGGTGCGCCGGCGCTGGGGCTCGACGCACAGCTACTCGCCGGGTTCTGTCTCGCGATGGGTGCCTACGGCATCCTCGCGCACCTCCTCGGCGACGTGCTCACGCCGGCGGGGGTCCCCCTGTTCTGGCCGCTCTCCTCGCGGACCTACTCGGTGTACGTCACCCGGGCGGACAACCGGGTCGCGAACTGGCTGTTGCTCGCGCTCGGCGTGTTCGTGACGGTCGTGACCGCGGTCGCGGTCGCGCGGGTCGCCTGACGGCCCGCCGAACATCTCGAACAGCGTTCATGACAGTTTATTTCTAACATTGTTTTTCATCCTCTCGGCGACACCTACCGCGTATGGACCCCATCGACTACGGCCGCTTCGAGGACGGCCGACACGTCAACTACTACGAACTGGACCGGACGTTCCGGCGGGAGGTCCGGCGCGTCACAGGCGCCGACGACCACGAGTGGGCCGCCGAGCAGTTGCGGTCCTTCGGCGACGTGGTCGGGAACACCATCGCCGACAACGCGGACGTCGTCGACGAACACGGCCCCATCCTGCACACCTACGACCGCGACGGCGAGGTACAGAACTACGTCGAGTACCACCCGAAGCAGGCAGAGAACGAGCGTCTCGCCTACGGCGCCGGCATCGTCAGCGACGCCTTCGAGGCCCCGCCGGGCCGGGACGACCCCATGCCACTCACGCACCACCTCGCGATGGAGTACCTGCTCTCGTACGCCGACCCGGGGTTCACCTGCCCGGTGTCGATGACGGCGGGGGCCGCGCTCGTCCTCGACAAGTACGGCGAGGGCGAGACCCTCGAATCCTACTACGAGGGCCTCGTGACCCGCGACGGCGACGAGAACATCGAGGGCGCGATGTTCCTCACCGAGAAACAGGGCGGCAGCGACGTGGGCGCGAACGAGACGGTCGCGGAACACGTCGCGGGGAACCGGTACGAACTCACGGGCGAGAAGTGGTTCTGTTCCAACATCGACGCCGAGGGCACCCTGGCGCTGGCCCGGACCCCCGACGCCCCCGAGGGTACGAAGGGCCTCTCGCTCTTCCTCGTCCCGCACACCGTCGACGGGGAGCTGAACGACCAGCTCTACCGCCGGCTGAAGGACAAGCTCGGGACCATCTCGGTGCCCACGGGCGAGGTCGAGTTACAGGGCGCGACGGGCTACATCGTCGGCGAGGAGCAGCGCGGGTTCAGGTACATGACCGACATGCTGAACCTCGAACGCCTCTCGAACGCGACCGCCTCGGTCGCCATCATGGGCCGGTGTCTCCTCGAAGCAAAGGTCCACGCCGCGAACCGCGAGGCCTTCGGGTCGCCCATCCAGGAGTACCCCCTGATGAAGCGGGACCTCGTGGACATGGCGGTCGACCACGAGGCCGCGGTCGCGTACACCTTCGAGGCCGGGCGGGTGCTGGACCGGCGCGAGCGCGAGGGCGACGACGACGCCTACCGCCTGATGCGCGTGCTCGTCCCCATCGCGAAGTCCCGGACCGCCCGGATGGCCGTCGACACGGCCAGCTACGCGATGGAGATCCTCGGCGGGAACGGCTACGTCAAGGACTTCGTGACCCACCGGATGCTCCGGGACGCGCAGGTCCTGCCCATCTGGGAGGGCACCTCGAACATCCTCGCGCTCGACGTGCTCCGCGCCCTCGACCGCGAGGACGCCCACGAACCGCTGCTGGAGACCATCCAGGCCAACCTCGACGCGGCAGAGCACCCGGCGCTGGCCGAGACGACGGAGACGATACAGGACGCCTACGCCGACCTCGGGACCGCCATGGCGACCCTCGCCACCGAGGACGGCGAGTACGCCCAGCTACAGGCGAAGGAACTCGCCGACTACATCTTCGACGTGTTCACCGGGTCGCTGCTGCTCGCGGAGGCCCAGGCCGAGATCGACGCGGAAGCAGACGCCCGGCTCGCACTGGTCGCCGAGCGGTTCGTCGACCGCCGGCTCCGAGACCACGACGCCCGGGGCATCACCGGCGGAGACCGGTTCGCGCTGGAGCACTTCGATGCCGTGGTCCGGTACGAGTCGGTCGACCCCGAGACGCTGGTCGAGACGGCGCCCGCGGACGACTGACGCGAGCCTCTCCCCGAACCCCGGTTCGGAAGTGAAAAAGCGGCTTTCGAGCCACTGTAACATCTACTTTCGAAACTGCAGTCTTCACTTTCACCCTGATATTCCGATATCCACTGTCACCTCTCGTTGGCACGACGACTATGCCCGTTCCCGCCCCAGTACGTCCATGGAACGAAACGCGGTCCGCCGCGCCTGGGACCGGGTCGGCGACGCCTACGGCGACTTCAGGAACGCCGACGGCCCCGAGACGGCCCTCTTCGCGGCGTTCGCAGAGCCACTCGAACCGGGGAGCCGCATCCTCGACGTGGGCTGTGGCGACGGCCGCCGCACCGCCGCCCACCTCGTCGACGAGTTCGTCGTGCTCGGCATGGACTTCTCGCGGGGGCAACTCGACCGACTCTGTGAGTCCGTCCCGGCCGCGACGCCGGTACAGGGCGACATGACCCGGCTCCCGGTCGCCGACGCGAGCGTCGACGGCATCGTCGCGTACTACTCGGTCTTCCACGTGCCCCGAACCCAGCACCAGACGGTCTACGACGAGTTCGCGCGGGTCTGCCGGCCCGGCGGCCGACTCATCCTCACCGTCTCGCGGCAGGCCCACGAGGGGACCCGGCAGGGGTGGCTCCGCCCCGACGTGGAGATGTTCTGGAGCGCGCCCGGCCGGGAGGCGACGATGGCCGAACTCGACGACGCCGGGTTCGACGTGGTCTGGGCGCGGGACGTGGTCGACGGGCTGGGCGAGACGGTCCACGTTGCCCTCTGCGAGCGTCGAGAGCACGAGGAGTGAGGACCGCTACTCGACGCCGATGACGTTCTTGCAGCCGGCGCAGACGTACACGTCGCTCGACTCCGGGCCGACCTCGTAGGACTCCGGGTCGAGCTGGGGCACGTCGCTGACGGTCTCGATGTCGTCGTGGTCGAGTTCGCCGCAGTTCTCGCAGACGAGGGGGTCTCGCTCGATTCGCATGTCCGATGGAACTCGTGCGAGGGACATAGCCCCACCCCGGTCGTGCGACCGCCTCGCACGGGGCCCACCCGGAGGCGACCAGAAGTGCCGGAAAACTTTTGTAATACATCTGTAACGGTTCTCGTATGCTCCGACGCGACCGGTCCCTGCTCGCGACAGCGTGTCTGCTCCTTCTGGCCTGCGCCGTGGCGCTGGGTGCCGCGCCGGTGGGCGCCGAATCGACACCGGCCGACGACCCGAACGTCACCGTGGTCGCACACTACCCGACCGACGACGGCTACCAGAACGAGACGGTCGTGACTCCGGATGACGTGGCCGCCGTCGGCGCCATCTCCGAGCAGAACGGGCTGTACCGGGTGCCGATTACGCTCACCGAGAAGGGCGGCACGTCGTTCGCCTCGACCCTCGTCGAGAGCGGCTTCACGTCCGACGGCGTCTCGGGCTGTCGCTGGCAGCAGACCGAGGCCGACGCCGGCTACTGCCTGCTGACGGTCGTCGACGGGGAGGTGACCTTCGCCGCCTCGCTGTCCCCCGGCCTCGCCTCGTCGATGGAGTCCGGTGACTTCGAGGACGACCCGCGGTTCGTCCTCGCCGCAGAGTCCAAGGCGAAGGCCGAGACCATCGCCGAACAACTGGAGGCTGGCGGCGACGACGGCGAGAATAACACGACCGGTTCCGGCGACGATTCCGCGACGACAACCGACGGAGAGAACCCACGCGCAGAGAACACTGCCACCGACTCGGCCGGGTCGACGCCCGGGTTCACCGCCGTCGGCGTCGTCCTCGCGCTCCTCGGAACGCTGCTGGTCGCCCGGCGCTGACTACCGCGGCGTCTCGCTGCCCCACTTCTCCAGCGCGGTCGCCAGTTCGTCGTGGCCGTCCGCCGCGTACTCTTCGAGGGCCACGTCCTGCATGCTCGCCTCGACGGACTGGCGGAGGGCACGCGCCCCGGCCTCGGTGCCGTCGGGGTGACCGTGGATGCCGCCGCCGGCCTGGATGGCGATGTCGGTGCCCAGCGCGTCGATGAGCGCGTCGATGACGCCCGGGTGCAGGCCGCCGGAGGCGACCGGGAGCACGTGGTTCAGGCCGTAGAGGTCGGACGTGAGCCACTGGTTGATGCCCGGCGTGTCCTCGTTGGCGAGCTTACCGAGGCCCGCCGTCCCGGTGTGGATGTGGTCGACGCCGCAGAGACGGGCGACCTGCGCGATGACCCGCATCGAGACGCCGTGGTGCTCCATGCGGTCGAAGGCCGCGTGCATGGCGCGGTGGGCGTGGATGGCGAGGTCTAAGTCCTCGCAGTGCTTGCGGACGGTCTGGACCGCGGACCAGCCGCAGGTGACCACGTCGACCATCACGAAACCGCCCCCCTGCTGTTCGACGAACTCGGCGCGGCGGATCATCTCGTCGGTCTCGGCGGTGATGTTGACGAGGTAGTCCTTCTTCTCGCCGGTCTCGTCGGTGAGTTCGCGGGCGACCTCGAGCGAGCGCTCGACGCGCTCCTCGAAGGGGTTGAAGTCCTGGTCGGTGAGGTTCTCGTCGTCCTTGAGGAGGTCGACGCCGCCGCGCCAGGCCTGCTCGGCGATGTCGACGTGGGCCTTCGTGGAGAGGCCGACCTTCGGCTTCGGGACGGTGGCGAGGACCGGGCGGTCGCCGGCGTCGAGTTTCTCGGTGGTCACGTCGGTCCCGTACTGCGGGCCGGGGAACCCAGAGACGGTCTGCTCCGGCCACCCGCAGTCGAGCAGGCGGATGGAGTCGACCGCCTTCATGCCCATTATGTTCCCGGCGATGCACGAGAGTATCTGGGGCATGGAGCCCGGCTCGAACAGGTCGGCGGGGTAGGCGACCGTGATGGTTCCCGCGTCCTCCGCGACGTCGCAGGCGACCGCGGAGAGGTCGGTCAACTCGGCCTCGTCGACGTGGAGTGCGGCCCACGTCCCGTTCGAGGACTCGCTGGCGACGCGGGAGGCGGCGTCCGCCCACGACATCCCCTCGGCGGGGGCGATGCGGAACTCGCACACGAGGTCGGTGTCTGTCGGGGTGTAGTCCAGGTCGAGGAAATCGTCGTACTCGATGCCGGTCATGGTTGAATCTGAAAGGTTTACTGGCGAACTACTTGGTCGTTCCCCTGGCTGACAGGTTCCGGGCCGCTGACTCCCTCTCGCCGCCGCTCAGAACAGGTCGGGGACGTCCGCCAGCGAGTCGACCACGAAGTCGGGGTCGTGCTCGCTCTCCTCGACCTCGGCCCGGCTGGTCACGCCGGAGAGGACGAGGACGGTCGTCATCCCGGCACCCTCACCGAGCGCGATGTCGGTGTCGAGGCGGTCGCCGACGACGAGGCAGCGCTCAGGGGGGACCCCGAGTCTGGCCAGCACCGCCTCGCGGGCCGCGTCGTGGGGCTTCCCGAGGACGGCCTCGGGGTCGCGCCCGGCCACGTCGGCCACCGCGTTGATGATGGCACCAGAGCCCGGGATGAGGTGGTCGGCCGCGGGCACCACCCGGTCCGGGTCGGTCCCGACGAACCCGACCGCGTCGTCCGAGAGTGCCCAGAGCGCGGTCTTCAGGTCCTCGTAGGTGAACTCGCGGTCGATGGAGGCCACCACGGTATCGGCCTCGGTGTAGTCCCCGGTGAGCTCCAGGTCGAGGTCGCGGAGCTGGTCGCACAGCCCAGGCTCGCCGATGACGAAGAACCGCTCGCCGGCGTGGTTCCGGGACAGGTACTCGGCGGTGACGGTCCCCGAGGTCAGCACCTCCGCGGTGCTCGCCTCGACACCGGCCGCGGTCAGCCGGTCGGCGTAGGCGGCGGGGAACTTCGTCGGGTTGTTCGAGAAGAACGCCAGCGAGAGGCCGGCGTCGCGGAGTGCCTGCACGGCCTCGACCGCGCCCGGGATGGCGTCGGGGCCGCGCAGGACCGTCCCATCAACGTCGAGTATCGCGCCGTCGAACCGGTCCATTGCCGGACCCTTGGCGCCGGACCGTAATTAGCTCAGTCCAGCCGGACCGTCTCGCCGGTGTCCGCGCTCTCGTACAGCGCGTCGACGACCCGCATGTTCGCGGTCGCCTCGGCCGCGTCCGTCCGGGGCTGGCGGTCCTCGGCGACGCAGTCGGCGAAGTGCTCGACCTGCAGCCGGTACTGGTCGGTCGCCTCGAACGACTCCGTGACCTCGCGGCCGTCCACCCCGTACTCGAGGGTCACCTCGTCGGGGTTCGCGGGGTTGAACGCGTCCTCGACCTCCAGCCAGCCGTTCTCGGCCTCGACGCGGTACTGCTGGACGAGCTGGGTGTCGAAGCTACTGGACAGCTGGGCGGTCGCGCCCTCGTAGTCGAACCGGCCCGTCAGGTGCGTGTCGACGCCGCAGTCGCGGGTGTCGAGCGCCCGGGCCGAGACCGCCTCGGGCTCGCCGAGCAGCGTCCGCAGGACGCTGACGGCGTAACAGCCCACGTCCATGAGGCTCCCGCCGGCCAGCTCGGGGTCCAGCCGGATGTCGTCCGGGCGACCCCGGAGCGGGAACTGGAAGGTCGCGAAGGCACCGCGGACCGCGCCGAGTTCCTCGGCGACGATCTCGGCGGCGCGCTCCGTCCGCGGGTGGTACCGGTACATGAACGCCTCCATCAGCGTCACGCCGGCGTCCTCGCAGTACTGGCCGAGTTCGCGCGCCTCCGCGGCGTCGACCGCGAGGGGCTTCTCGCAGAGGACGTCGAGCCCGGCGTCGGCGGCCCGCTTCGTCCACTCCGCGTGGTGCGAGTTCGGGAGTGGGACGTACACCGCGTCGACGGCCGCCTCGTCCAGCAGCTCCTGATAGGAGCCGTACGCCTCCGGGACGTCGTGGTCGCGCGCCACCGCCGCCGCCCGGTCCGCGTCGCGCGACGCGATGGCTGCGACCTCGTGCTCGGAGGCCTGGATGGCCGGCACGACCGATTTCAGTCCGATGTTCGCGGTCGAGAGGATACCGAATCGCATGGGCGTCCGGTCGCGCCCTGTTGCCTAAAGTTCCGGTGGCACGCGTCGATGGTTGCAGACTTTCAACAAATTAGGTGTAATGATAGTAAAAATTTAACTGGGTGTGGTACGAGTTTACGTACTAACACCTCGATGACCAACAGCACGCTGGAAACCGGTTCCTCGCTCGATATCGACGAGCTCTTCGCCGACCCCGACGCCGAGCCAGCAGACGAGAGCGAACCGACGACGACATCCGAGCCCGAGAGCGAACCCGACGAGACCGACGACATCGAAGACGTGACCGCCGGCGAGCTGTTCAAGCAGCTCAGCGACGACCACGCCGCCGCCGTCGACTCCGAGGACGGCTACGCCGAACTCTCCGACGAATCACCCGAAGAGATAATCGCGAGCGCCGACGAGGCGGTCGAACACGTCGACGAGGTCGACGAGGCCATCGCGGCCGACGACGACCTGCTCGACGACCTCCTGCTGGACGGCCGGACGAAGGCTGACGGCTTCCTGTGGGTGGAGACGGAGGACGACGAGTCGGCCGAGGGGACGGACGCGGCCGACGCCGCGGACGAGTCCGAACCCGTCTTCGAGTCCCTCGAGGACGAGGACGAATCGGCCGCCGGGGACGAGCCCGACTTCGACGACGCGGAGGCCGACGAACCCGAACCCTTCGATGTCCCCGACGCGGAGGTCGAGGCCGACCTGGCTTCGGAGGACGGAACTGCGGAGGACGCGACCGAAGACGAGCCAGAACCGACGGCGGAATCGACCGCCGAACCGGAACTCGACTCCGGTTCGTCCCTCGACGCGACGTTCGAGGCCGACGAACCGGCCCCGGAAGCGACCACCGAGGAGGAAGCGACTCCGGAGGCCGCGCCAGAGGCCGAGTCCGGCGAGGACGACGAACCGGATGCTGAGGAGGCTGCCGACGCCGAGCCCGCCGCCGACGACGAAGACGACGACAGCTCCGGCGGGCTCGCCAGCAAGATCCGGTCCATCCTCTCGTCCTGACCGCTCTCCGGGCAGACAGGTCATCGACCCTTCTCGTTCTCTCGCCCCGCGAGCGGCGCCGCTCCCCCGAAACGGCCGATACGCCTAAGGGTAGGAGACTGGTGAAATCCCGTATGGTTACTTCCCAGGATCTCATCGCCCACCACATCACGGTACTGGAACGGTGTGGTCTCTCTGCGGAGGAGATCTGCGAGGTCTACGGGCTCAGCGACCCGCCAGACGACGTCTCGCTGGAAGCCGTCGTGGAACGGGGCTACGACGGCGAGTTCACGCCGCGCACCATGTACGACCAGACCCACCGGGTGCTCGCCGCCTCCAGCCGGGGCATCGACGTGCCGCGGCAGTACCCGGACCGCGTGGTCCCACAGCAACTCGACACGGTGTTCGGTGCGTACGGGTTCGGCATCTACTTTCTCGACGAACACGGCGACCCGGTCGATTCGGGCGCGGAACCGACGCAGCCGTTCACCATCGCCCTCGAGGACCCGAACGGGAACGTCCGCAAGACGCGCTTCTCGTACCCGGAGACGGCCCTCGGCGAGCACAACTACCCGGCACTCATCGCTACACTCCAGGAGGACCTGCTCGACGGCGTCCCGCTCACGTTCGCGATGCTCTCGAACTGGGCCGAGGACCGCTGGCGGTTCGTCCTCTTCGAGGCCAAGCGCCTGGACGCACTCGAATCGCACTACGGCGACGGTATCGAGGCGTTCGGCGAGCCGCTCCTGCACGAGCAGAGCCCCGCCGACTTCGCTGCCGAGGCCACCGCGGCCGCCGAGGCCACTGCTGCCGCCGGGAGCGCGGCGGAGGAGACGGACGCACAGACCGCGGCCGCCGGCGGGAGTGGCTCCGGCACGACGGGGTCCGGTGACGGCGACATCGGCGTCGACGAGTCCACCGAGGGCTGGCTTGGCGACGGGCTGGCCGACCTGAGCGAGGTCGACCTCGACGGCGAGGACGAGGACCCGGCCGAGGAGCCCGCGGAGGCCGCCGCCGAGCCGGAGGCTGACTCCGCACTCGACTCCATCTTCTCGGAGATGGAGGCCGCCGCCGACCCCGCCGGGGAGACCGGCGTCGAGGTCCAGTCGACGGGCAAGAGCGTCCGCGACCTCGTCGGTGGGACGGGCAGGGACGCCGGCACTGCCGACCCGACCGGAGACCCGGCAGGGACGGCGGAGCCGGAGCCCGAGCCGGCGTCGGCACCCGACCCAGAGCCGGAACCGACTCCGGATGCGACCGACCCCGAATCCGCCGACGCCTCGGCCGCCGCGGAACCGGTAGCGGCGAGCGACCCGGAACCGGAACCCGAGCCCGCCGAGAGCGGCGGTCCGGACGAGGACGGTGGCTTCGTAATGGCCGAGCCAGAGCCCGTCGAGGAGGCGCCCGAGCCTGCAGCCGACCCGGAACCGGTCGCAGAAGCGCCCGAGTCCGTCGAGGAACCGGAACCGGCTTCCGACCCGGAACCAGCCAGCGCGGAATCGGCTGCCGCCGAGGAGCCCGAAGCCGTGGATGCGGCGTCAGAGACAGCGGAGGCAGAGCCGGCCGGCGAGTCCGAGCCGGCCGAAGCCCCCGAGCCGGTCGCCGAATCCGAGCCCGAGCCGGCTCCGGAGACCGAACCCGAACCGGCGGCAGACCCGACGTCCGAATCGGAGCCGGCCGCAGACCCGGCACCCGCCAGCGAGGCGGACCCCGACCCGGAGCCGGAGCAGGCGAAACCGGCGGACACAGAACCGGCGACCGCGCAGACCCCGGACCAGACCGACGGCCCCGAACCGGTGACCATCGGCGGCGGAACCGACACCGGTGCCGACGACGCGCAGGCTTCAGCTGGGAACGAAGAGACCGCCGACGCGGACGCGGCAGACTCTCAGCAGTCGGAGTCGAAGGGGTTCGTCGGCAAGCTACTCGGTGCCATCAGGGGCCTGTTCTAGTCGCGGAAGACGATCTCGTCTATCTCGCGGCGTTCACCGTCGTCGTCGTCGTTCTCGTACTTGTAGCGGACGTCTTCGTCCTCGTCGTGGGTCGCGCGGTGCGAGCCATCACAGAACGGTCGGGTCGCGGAGAGCCCGCACTGGCAGATGGCCACGTCGCCCTTCTCGTCGTGGATGTCGTCCGGCGTGATGATGTAGGGGCTGTCCTCGGTGTGGGTCACTTCTCTGGCCATACCCGAAGGCCCGCCACGCAGGGTGATAGCACTTGCCCCACAACGCTCCCCCGCCGGGACGCCGTGGGCGACTTTCCGGCTGCCAACAGTTAATATCCGGGCCCCGTGATTGCTAACCAATCGATGACCGACCGTGACCGGAGCGACCGGCTCGCGGAGTACGTCGCCGTGCTCCGCGGGTTCGGCCTGTCCGACGCCGACATCTGCGCGCGACACGGGCTCGACCCCGACGACGGGGCCGACCTCGTCGACCGCCTCGACGAGCCGCTGGAGACAGCGACCGAGCAGTCGCTGTACGAACACACCCACGACGCCATCGCGGGGTCGGCTCGCGGTATCGACGCCGACCGCGAGGCCGAGGACCACGTCCCGGCCCTCGCCGCGGTGCTCGACGAGCAGGGCTGGGACCTCGCGGTCGAGGACCAGGGCGAAGACGAGGACTCGCTGGAACTCACCGTGACCGGTTCCGACGGCGACGCCCGGTCCGGGACCTTCAGCTACCCGGACCACCCCCTCGGCGCCGGGAACCTCCCGGCGCTGGCTCACGCCGTCGGCTCCCTGCTCAACGGCCAGACGTTCGTCCTGCTGACCGAGAAGGACGGGCGCTGGCGGCTCGTCCTCCTCCCCGAGGACGACCTCGACGCCCTCCGCGGGGACTACGGTGAGCGCATCCGTGTCTTCCGCCGGCCCCTGCTGGCCGCCGACCAGCCGGCCGACTTCGCCGAGGCGGTGGCCGGGTCGGACCGCGAGGACGAACTCGCCGGGCTCGCGGGTGACGCCTTCGCGGAGTCGTTCGGGACCGGTCCCCGGGTCCATCGCTCCTCGCGCCCGCTGGACGAGGACGCCGGCGGCTCGGCGGAGCCGAAGACGGTCGTCGGCGAGAGCGTCGACGAGGTGTTCGAGGCGATGGCGGACGACGCCGAGTCCGCCGATGACCCCTCGACTCACACCGTCAGCATGGACGACGACGAACCGAGCGAAGTCGGAAACTCGTCGTCCGGCTCCGGCGACAGCCTCGTCGGCGGGACCCCCCGCACGACCGTCGTACAGGGCAGCGTCGACGACATGTTCGACGACGAGGAAGCGGCGGATGAAGACGAGCGCCCGGCGGCAGAGGCACCCTCAGCAGACACCGAGGCTGGTGACGCAGACGACGAACCCGCAGCTGAATCGGCCGACCGGTCCGGCCCCGACGCCGAGGCCGAACAGCGCGTCGCCGACCTCGCGGCGGCCGCGGCCTCCGTCGGCCCGTCGAAGACCCCGGATGACGAGGCGGAAGACACCGCCGAGGACGAGGAGGACGCCAGCGAGGCCGTGGATTCCGCCGGCGAAGACAGCGAGTCCGCGGACGAGGTCGAACCGGAGCCAGTCGCCGATTCCGTCGCTGACGAGGAGGACGTGGCGGCCCCGGATGCCGAGTCTCCAGAGCCGCCCGAAGCCGAGACGGTCGGCGACGCGGCCCCAGAACCGGCCCCTGCCGAGACGCCAGCAGCCGACCCCGAGGCCACCCCGGCGACCGACGACGAGCCGGAGGACACGCCCTCCATCTCCGACGTGGAGCTCGACGTCGACGACTTCGAGGAGCCGGACCTTGGCGACGGTGAGTCGAACACGGACGGCCCCCTTGCGGGCAACCTGGGTGGGCCGGCGATAGAAGAGGCGGAGACTGGAACGGGCGACGCTCCCGCCGACCCGAGCGACGCGGAACCGGACGACGAGGGGAAGAGCGAATCGAGCCCGGGACTCCTCGGGCGCTTCTCGGCGTGGCTCCGCGGGCTCTTCTGAGCCACGGCTCCTCGAGTTCCAGTGCTGCGTCGCGAAGAAATGAACCGAGAGAGTAGTGAGCTTACAGGAAGCTCTCGATGTGGTCTGCGACCTCCTCGGGAGTGTCGCCGACCGGGACGCCCGCGTCGTTGAGGGCGTCGATCTTGGACTGCGCCGTGCCGGTCCCGGAGCCGGAGACGATGGCGCCGGCGTGGCCCATGCGCTTGCCCGGCGGGGCGGTGCGGCCCGCGATGAAGCCGGCGACCGGCGTGTCGACGTGCTCGTCGATGTAGGCCGCGGCCTCCTCCTCGTCCTCCCCACCGATCTCACCGCACATGACGATGGCCTCGGTGTCGGGGTCGTTCTCGAACAGCTCGAGGGCGTCGATGAAGTCCGTCCCGATGATGGGGTCGCCGCCGATGCCGATGGCGGTGGTCTGGCCGATGCCGCGCTCGGTCAGGTTGGAGACGACCTGGTAGGTGAGGGTACCGGAGCGGGAGACGAGGCCGACGTTGCCGGCCTCGAAGATGTTGCCCGGGAGGATGCCCAGTTTGGCCTCGCCCGGCGTGATGAGGCCGGGACAGTTCGGGCCGACGAGTCGCGTGTCGACCTCGGTGAGGCGCTTGTTCACCTTCGCCATGTCCTGGGTCGGGATGCCCTCGGTGATGGCGACGGCGAGGTCCAGCGGCGCGTCGAGCGCCTCGAAGATGGCGTCCGCGGCGAACGCCGGCGGCACGAAGATGACCGACGTGTCGGCGTCGTGCTCCTCGGCGGCCTTCTGGACCGTGTCGTAGACCGGCACGCCGTGGACCTCCTCGCCGCCCTTGCCGGGGACGGCGCCAGCGACCACGTTCGTGCCGTACTCGATCATCTGGCCGGCGTGGAACTTGCCTTCGCCGCCGGTGATGCCCTGTACGATAACCTTGCTGTCGTCGTCGACGAGTACACTCATTATTCGCTCACCTCGTCTGCGAACTCGACCGTGCGCTGGACCGCGTCCTCCAGCGTCGCTTCGACGGTCACGAGTTCCTTGTTCAGAATCTCCATACCTTCCTCGGCGTTCGTGCCCGCGAGGCGGACGACGACCGGCTTGGGGATCTCGTCGAACTGCTCGAGTGCCTCGTTGATACCCTTGGCGACCTCGTCACCGCGGGTGATGCCACCGAAGATGTTGAACACGACGGCGTCGACGTTGTCGTCGGAGAACACCATGTCGAGTGCGTTCGTCACGCGCTCGGCCTTGGCGCCGCCACCGATGTCCAGGAAGTTGGCGGGCTTGCCGCCGTAGTAGTCGACGAGGTCGAGCGTCGTCATGACGAGGCCGGCACCGTTGCCGATGATGCCGACGTTCCCGTCGAGCCGGACGTAGTCGAAGCCGTACTCGTCGGCCTTGCGCTCGAGTTCGTCAGCGCCTGCTGCGGCTTCCTCCTCCATCTCGGCGAGGTCGGGCTGACGGAACAAAGCGTCCTCGTCGATGTTCATGACGGCGTCGGCCGCGACGACCTCGCGGTCCGACGTGATCATGAGCGGGTTGATCTCGGCGTCGGCGCCGTCCTTGTCGTCCCAGAGCGTGTACAGTGTGCGAAGCACCGAGGCGACGTCGTTGGCGACGTCGCGCTCGACGCCGGCGTCGTAGACGGCCTTGCGGGCCTGGTAGGGGTGCATCCCGAAGGAGGGGTCGACGTGCTCGCGGACGATGGCGTCGGGGTCCTCCTCGGCCACCTGCTCGATGTCGACGCCGCCTTTCGTCGAGACCATGGCGACCGGCTTGCCCTCGCCGCGGTCCATCGTGACACCGACGTAGAGCTCGTTGACGAAGTCGACGGCCGCCTCGACCAGCACCTTGTCGACGTGCAGGCCCTTGAGGTCCATCCCGAGGATGGACTCGGCAGCCTCCCGCGCTTCGTCTTCGTTCTCGGCGAGCTTGATGCCGCCCGCCTTGCCTCGACCTCCCACCTGTACCTGCGCCTTGACGGCGACCGGATAACCGATATCCTCGGCCGCCGCGACGACGTCCTCGACGCTGTCGGCGAGCGTCGAATCCGGCGTCGGAATACCGGCGTCGGCGAAGACCTGCTTCGCCTGGTACTCGTGAAGTTTCATGCGTTCGAAACCCCGCCCCGTGGCCGCTTAAATCCCGACGATTCGGTCGTTGACTTGCCGGAGAATCGACCGGAACCCACGGCCGTCGGAGTTAAGCCGGCGCCCACCCTGGGGATTCACGACAGACATCCTGTCCGGTGAGATCATTCCGACCACCCCTTCCCCACTCGTGTCCGAGCGGCTCGCGTACGTGGGTCTGCTCGTCCTCGCGACCGTCGTCCTCTCGACGCTCTCGGGGTACGCGGGGGTCGTCGCGCGGCGCCGGCCCGAACACCGCCGGACCCTCCTGCTGTTCGCGGTACTGATGGGGAGTTCTGCGTTCTGGGCGGGCGCGTACTCGCTCCAGCTCTGGTCGACGACCGAGGAGGCGAAACTGGTCTGGCTCGCGCTCGCGAACGTCGGGACCGTCGTCGCGCCGGCGACGTGGTTGCTCTTCGCGCTCTCGTACACCGGAAAGGACCGGTGGCTCGACTGGCGGACGGCCGGGGTGCTGGCCATCGAGCCGCTCCTGGTCGTCGCGACGGTCCCGACGACCCAGACGACCCGGCTCTACTGGTACGACACCGGCATCACCACGGAGCCGTTCCTCCTGCTCACCCGGGAACTCGGCCCCCTGTTCCACGTCCACGCGCTGTACTCGTACCTCGTCATCCTGCTCGGGACGGGCATCCTCGTCCAGTGGTCCCGTCGCCAGCAGGGGGTGTACCGGGGGCAGGCCGTGCTGCTGACGGCAGGCGCGCTCTTCCCGGTCGTCTCCAACATCGCCTTCCAGCTCGGGGTCGGCCCCGACAACATCAACCTCACGGCGCCCGTGTTCGCGCTCTCGGGCGTCGCCTTCTGGACGGCCATCGCCCGCTACCGGTTGCTCGACGTGGTCCCGGTCGCCCGCGAGTCGGTCATCGAGGACATGCGCGACGGCTACCTGGTCGTCGACGAACAGGACCGCATCGTCGATACGAACCCGGCCGCGACGCGATTGCTCGGCGAGGGCTCGCTGGCGGGCGAACACGTCGAGTCGGTTCTCCCGGCGGTGACCGACCTCCTCGACGACGGGGCGGCGACGCCCCCGGACGACGCGGAGGGGAGCGACACCCGGACCGAACTCGTCCTCGGGGACGACAGTGACCGCCGGTACATCGACGTCTCGGTCTCCTCGCTGGGGCCCGGGACCCGCAGCACGCTGGTCGTCCTGCGCGACATCACGGAGCGCCGCAGCACCGAGCGTCGGTTCCGGGCACTCATCGAGAACTCCTCGGACATCGTGACGGTGGTCGACCCGGACGGGACCGTCGAGTACCAGAGCCCCTCGACCGAGCAACTGCTCGGGTACGACCCCGAGGACGTCATCGGGACGAACGCGCTCTCGTACGTCCATCCCGACGACAGGGACGACCTCGCGTCGCTCTTCCAGGAGGGGGTCGGCGAAGGGGGGCGCATCGAACGAAGCGAGTACCGCATCCGCACCGCCGAGGGCGACTGGCGGACGTTCGAGGCCCTCAGCCGGAACCTGCTCGACGACCCGGCCGTCGGCGGCTTCGTCGTCAACTCGCGCGACATCACCCGGCGGAAGCGCCGCGAGCGCGAACTCGCCGAGACCAACGACCGACTCGACCAGTTCGCGAGCGTGGTCAGTCACGACCTGCGCAACCCGCTCAACGTCGCACAGGGCTACGTCGAACTGCTGGAGGAGACGGTCGATGGCGACGCGGCCACCTACGTCGCGGAGGTCGCCGAGAGCCACGACCGGATGGGGCGCATCATCGACGACGTCCTGGCGCTCGCGCGCGACGGGACCGAACTGGGCGAGACGGAGGCCGTCTCGGTGGCCGCCCTCGCCCGCGATGCCTGGGGCAACGTGGAGACGGGCGCCGCGACGCTGGCGACCGACACCGACCAGACAATCGTCGCCGACCGGAGCCTCCTCGAACGCGTCTTCGAGAACCTCTTCCGCAATGCGGTCGAGCACGGCGGCGACACGGTCACGGTCACCGTCGAGGACCTGCCGGACGGCACCGCCGGCTTCGTCGTCCGCGACGACGGGCCGGGAATCGACCCCACGGTCAGGGACCACCTGTTCGACCCCGGTGTGTCGGGGTCGTCCGGGACCGGCCTCGGGCTGGCCATCGTCGAACGCATCGTCGAAGCCCACGGCTGGACGGTTCGACTCGGTGAAGAAGCCGGGAAAACGTCGGTCGATCCGGCGGCCGACGAGGCCGCACAGGCCGCCGAGGTGGAACTGTCGGGGGCGCGGTTCGAGTTCCTCACAGGAGCGTGAGGACGAGCCCGGCGAGGTACAGCCCGACGACGAGGTAGACGAGCACGAGCAACGCGTTCCGTTTCGGCGCGTTCGCTCGCAGCCCGACGCGGTAGCGCAACCCGCGCTTTCGTCCCTGTTCGCCGGAGTCCGCGCTGTTCCAGAGCGACCCGGGGACCGCCAGCAGGGAGAGTATCACCAGGCGCCAGGGCCCACGACGGCGGGAATCGCCACGAGCGTCAGGTGGCTGCCCCATCGGTGGTCTGGTCGTCGGTCGTGGAGTCGGGGGTCGCTCCAGCGGACGTGTCGGTCGTCTCGGTCGCGGTTCCAGTCGAGGAGTCCGTCTCGGATCCGGTCTCGGTCTCGGTCTCACCCGTCGAGTCGTCGGTCGTGGTCGTGCTGTCGTCGGTGGTCGACGAGTCGCTGGTGGTCGAGTCGTCGGCCGTCTCCGTGCCATCACCGCCATCCGTCGTGGTGGTGTTCGTCCCGTCGTCCGAGCCGGTGGTGGTGCTGTCGTCGCCGGTGTCCGTGCCACCGTCGTCCGTCTCGCTACCGCCGGTCGTGTTGTCGGTGGTGTCGTCGCTGCCGGTCGTCGAGTCGTCGACGGTCGTGTTGTCCCCACCAGTCACGTTGTCGTCGGCGGTGTCGTCGCCGGTGGTAACGTTGTCGTCGGTCGAGTTGTCACCGCCAGCCACGTCCCCGCCGTCGGTGACGTTGTCGGTGCTGTCGTCGCCAGTAGTGACGTTGTCGTCGCCGGTGGTGACGTTGTCCGTGGTGTTGTCGCCGGTGGTGACGTTGTCGATACCGTCAGTGACGTTGTCGCCGCCGGTCACGTTGTCAGTGGTGTTGTCCTCACCAGTGACGTCGTCGCCGGTCGAGCTACCGCCACCGGACTGGCCGCCGACGGGTGCGCCGCCGGTCGAGCCGTCCTCGACGGTGCCGTTGTCGTCACCCGCCGGTTCGGGCTCGGGTGCCACCGCGATCTCCACCGTCCGGGTGGAGAACGAGTCGATGACGAACGTGAGGTACACGCCACTGCTGCCCGACTGCTTCGCCTTGCCCGTCACCGTCGTCTCGTACAGGCCGCTCTCGACGAGCGCGCTGTCCAGCGAGACGGTCGCTCTGGTGAGGTCCGTCGTGGACACGCCGAGCACGTCGGCGAGGCGGGCCGCGTCGATGTAGATGCGGGCCGGGTCGTCGGCCTCGCGGGTGAACGTCATCGTGACGGTCCCGTCCGCGGACCGGAGTACCTCGACGTAGATGACGTCGCTCCCGTACTCGGCTGCGAGGACGTGTCCCTGCAGGGTGTCCGCGTGGAAGCCACTGACCTCGACCGTCGTCGGCTCGACCTGGTCGATGGTCGCGGCAGCGAAGACGGAGACGTTGGCCGCCTCGCTGTCGCTGAAGAAGGCGGCGGCGCCGCCGCCACCGACGAACGCCGCCGTGACGACCACGAGGGCGACCAGCGCGACGAGCAGCCGTCTCGCGTCAGTCATCGCTGTCTCCGCCCGCGGACGGGGATTCGTCGCCGAGGAAGGGCCCGAACGTCCCACGTCGCGGTGAGTGCGTGTCGGCCCCGTGTTCGTCCTCGGCCTCGGTCGTCTCGTCTGTGCTGTCGGCTGCATCCGCGGCCGACCCGTCGTCATCGGCATCCGCATCGTCGGTCGAGCCGGTGTCGATGGCGGGCTCGGCCTCGGCTGCCGGCTCCTCGTCCGCGACCCGGACCGGGGCTCGCGGGACGATTCGGGGCTCGTCGGCGACAGTCACGCCGCCGTCGGTGACCGAGCGGCCCTGGTCGGCTGGCTCGGGCCACTGGCGCCAGAAGCTCCCGAGCAGCACGAGCAAGCCGATGGAGGCGACGAAGCCCATCATGCTGACCGTGAGGAACTGCTGGAAGCCGAGCATCCGGCTGTACACCAGCCAGAGGATGACCCCCGAGTACAGCACCAGCAGACCGGTCACGCCGATGCCGATGCGGAGCTCCTCGCGCGTGAACGTGAAGGCGTCCTCCTCGGCTGCATCCGTGTCGGCCGCGGCGGCGGTCGCCGCGGACGCGCCCGCCTGTTCGGTGGCGGCGGACTGGTCCTCGTCGTCCCCGGTGGCCGACTCGGTGTCGCGCCCACGCCCGAGGACGCCGGTGCTGATCAGCGACCAGACCTCGCTCAGGATGAGCAGGCCGAACGGGACCAGTACCAGCGCCAGGAAGCCGGTCTTCGAGTTGACGAACTGGATGACGTAGCCCACCTTCGGCAGAGTCAACGAGATCTTCCCGATGACCGCGCTCGTGGTGACCAGTCCGCTGTCCGGGTCCTCGTTCGCGTCACCCTTGGTGACGAACGCGACGTCCCCTGTCTCTGTCGTGGTCCGTTCCACGACCCGGTGGGTCGTCGGGACGTTCATGTTCGCCCGCTCGTAGATGATGACGTCGCCGACCCCGATGGTCGTCGGGTCGACGTGCGTCACGATGACCACGTCACCCGGGCTGATTGCCGGTTCCATGCTCCCCGTCAGTACGACGTAACTCTGGTCGCCACCGGCGACCTGTGGGACCGCGTAGATGACGAAGGGAACGACGATAGCCAGTAACAGCAGTAACCCGACGACGTTCAGCACCGTCCCCAGTGCCCCCCTGATGAGCCATCGCCGGTCGTTTGAATCCTTTCGTGTCATGTGAACTCCCTTCCCTGGGGCGTCGCGTGACGCCCCGGAATACTCTCCCCGAAGGGACGCCCGCCGGCGGCATCGAACCGCCGCGGTGGCCTCGTACCACGCGGGTCTGGTCGGTCAGTCGGTCGGTCAGTTGTTCGGTCCCGGGTCGTCCGGGGCGGAGTTGTCCGGAGCGGAGTCTTCCGGCTCCGACTCGTTCGACTCGGGTTCCTTCGACGTGTCCCGCGTCTCGTCGAACGCCCAGTCGTCCGGCACACAGGGGTCGTTCGGGCTGTCGAAGCCGGCCTCGTAGTCGTACTTGATGCCGGTGTGGCCCTCCTTGCACGGGCTGGAGGGGACCTGCTCCGTCTCGGCCGGCTCGCCCTGGTGGATGGTCGCCGACCCCTCGGTTCCGGTGGTGGAGTAGAAATTCTCCATCGCGAAGTCCGTCGGCATCGGACCGTTCCCCGTCTTGAGGACGACGTAGTCGACGCCGTCGACGCCACGCTCGATGGCAGCCTGCGTGAGGTACCAGTCGATCCGGGTCGGTTCGCCGTCGCTGTTGGTCCCGGTGACGGCGAAGCAGACGTCGCCGTCCTGGAGCGGTTCGCCGTCCGCGACGCAGAACGACACGAAACTGATGCCCTTGCCCTGGACGCACTCCTGGCAGACCTCCTCGCAGTCCACGGTGCACTCGTCGTCCCACGGCGACTCGACGGCCATGTTGTGCCGGGCCTGTTCGCCGTAGAACTCGATGCGGAAGTCCGCCCGCGAGCCGCCCTCGATGCAGATGTCGCCGACGAGTTCCCACTCGAAGCCGATGCAGACCTCCTGGCCGGGCTCGAACGGTTCGACCGCGTCTGGCGTTTCCAGGTCGCTGTCGAGGCGGAACCCGGTGTGGAGCTCCGAGAGGACCTCACAGAGCGTCCCCTCGGTGATGGTGACGGTCTCCTCCCCCTCGGACTCGCCGTCGCAGTCCACGTCGTAGAACACCCGCACCTCGAGCTGGCGGTAGAGGTTCGCCAGCGCGTGGTCGCCGACGTCCGTGCACGGCGACTCCGGGCAGCTGGTCCGGAACCAGAGCCAGGCGACGTTGTTCGTGCCGTCGTCGGGGAGGCGCACCCGGGCGCTGCCCGAGCCGGTCCGGTTCTCCGCGTCGAGGTCCGGGAGGTCGATGTCGATGACCGTCCCGTTGACGAACTCCGGGCACATGCCGGGTTCGACGACCTGGCCTTCGCCGCCGGCGTCGGCCGCGTGGAAGCCGGCGTCCTGCCAGCAGATGTCGAGGTCGAGGCTCCCTGCGGTGAACAGGCCGCTGAACGCCTCCCTGTCGAGCAGGGTGGCGGTCGTCCCCGTCGCGCCGGCTGCCGCGGTGATGGCGCCCACGCTTCCCAGCGTGTACAGCAGCCGGCGGCGGCTGACGCGTCCACCCTCTCTCACGATGTCACCTCGCGAGTTTCCCTCCGTCCTCCGTGGCGATTCGCACGCCCCCGCGCGGACGCGACCGTCTCGCGTCTCTGTCGGCTTCGTGCGTCTCCTGTTCGAGTCATGTCTGATTCCCCATTGATGTGGCGTCGTGCCAGCTGTCGCTGCCCGTTTCGGCTCCGGCCGGGCGGGCACGCGACTCCCCCTGACAGACGACCATATGTTTCTTGATACATTAGGTATGCTGAAGCTACTGCGCGGTAACCCGGGTGAACGTTCACAGAACCGTTCGATAGGCCGGGACAGTTCCGGTCGAACAGCCGGTTAGACGCCGCGCAGTCTACCGGTTCTCTGGTGAACTGTTCCGACCGTCCACGAGATCACCGGCGCCACCGCGGCTACGGTCCGTTCCCGGCGACCGCCGAGATGCGGCAGGTCGACCACACGTGCGCGTCACCGGGGCTGGCTCACGGAGCCACTCCGAGTTCGGTTCGTGTGAAGCGATGGACGAAAGACGTAGCCGAAAATCGGGGGCGACCACGCACCTACAGGTTGGCGCGGCACTGCTCCAGCGTGAACTCGAAGCCGACGCGGACCGAGTCCGTCTGGGTGACGTTCACGTCGACGGTGATGCCCGTCTCGATGTCACCGGCCTGGTAGAACCCACGCTGGCGGAGCTCGTCGTTGAGCGTCAACTTCGCGTCGCCGTCGTTGTCGTCGACGGTGACTCCACCCTCGACGACGAAGGTGTTCTCGGTGAAGCGGTTGACCAGCAACAGGTCTTCGAACCCGAGCCCCTGCGGGTCGGTCTCCGCACACGCGAGGAACCAGCTCAGCTGGTAACTGTGGACGTCGAGATCGAAACAGAGAGCCTCTGTCGCGACCGCGTTGCCCGACGGTTCGAGCTGGACACCGGGCGTGCCGGCGTCGACCAGCGTCTCGACCAGTCCGGTCAGCGAGCCGGCGTAGAGCACGTCGTCGTCCATGTCGTCCGCGGCGGCGACCACCTTGTCGAAGACGACGTCGAACGACTGGTAGACGCCGTCGGACTTCAGGAGGACAGCGTAGAGGTACGGGCCCAGTTCGCCCGCCAGCTCCGTTCCCGAGAGGATGTCGAAACCGGCGGTGTCGAAGTTCGCGTCCAGCGTCTCGCCTGCCTCCTCCTCCGACTCGAACACGCCGTTCTCGACGTTCTCGGCGACGCCCTCCTGCGTGAGCTCGTCGACGGCGAGCGAGAGGAACGCGAGCGACGGGTTCCCGCAGACGTGGATGTCGAACTGGAGCGCGCCGAGGTCCTTCGGCTTCACGTCGTCGAGTTCGAGGAAGATACCCTCGGCGCCGTCGACCAGTCCCGGCAGGAAGAGGTCGTTCGGTACCTGGTCGACCCCGACCGCGGTCAGCCCCTCGATGCTGTCAATGCTGATACCGATGTCGGTCAGGTCGGTCAGCGAACAGGCGTCGATGGTTCGGATGTCGTCGCGCCACGACGCGAACGAGAGCGGTTCGTCGGTCGCGTCGCGGAACGCCGGCGCCTCCGCCAGCAGGTACTGCATGTCATTCCCGCCGGGGACGATCGGCGGGCGGTCCGCAAGCGGGACCTCCTGAAGGTCGTAGCGCTCCCAGGCCTCGTAGACCGACCGGAAACTGAGGACGTTGTCGACCCGGCCGGCCTCGAACCAGCCCTCGAGTGCTTCCCTGTCGCTGTAGAAGGCCGTCGTGCCGAGCCCCGCTCCTGCACTCGCCACCCCGATGGTCCCGAGCCCGGCCAGGACCTTGCGACGTGTGAGTTGTGACCGTCGTGATTGCATGATGTAGATACCTCTTCCGAGGTGAGGACCCACCGGCGGTGTCGAACCGCCGCGTGACCGGCCATCGGGTCACGGATTCCCCTCGTGGGTCGGGTCAGGTGTCGGGAAGAGACGGACCGGTCCGGACCCGCGGTCGGGTCAGGGGCGTCTGGTCCCGGTGTTCACGATCAGGCCGGCGCGGTGGTGCCGTCGTCGCCGTTGTCGCCGTTGTCGCCGTTCTCTTCCGGAACGGTGTTGTGGCGGCACTGTTCGGCGGTGAACTCCAGCCCGAAGTGGACCGTGTCGGTCTGGGTGATGTTCACGAGGCCGTCGAGTTCGTCCGCACTGCCCAGTTCGTATTCCTCGATGAGGAACTCGGCGTAGTTGTCGAAACCACAGGCTCCGAGGTCGATGTAGCCCGGCTCCGCCATGGTGCCCTCTGCCTTGCACGGGATGTACCACTCGAGGGCGAAGCAGTGTACGCCCTCCTGCCAGCAGTTGCCCGCGGTGTTGGTCGCCTCACCGAGCGTGCAGACCGCCTCCTCACCGGCTCCGGGCGGGAGGATGACGCCGTCTTCGTCGATGATGTCGAGGAAGCCCGAGAGGGGACCCTCGTACAGGCAGACCTCTTCACCGGCGACGACCTGGGCGGCCTTCACCAACTGAACGATGTCGAGCCATGCGGCGTCCGTCTCCTCGGGCGTGTTGACCACGAAGACCTGTCCGTCGAAGTCGGCGAACTCGTCCACGGTAGCGTCACCCGGCTGGATGAGCACCATGACGACCTCGTCGACACCGTCGCGGCCAAGGGCTTCGTCAGCTGCGTCACGAGCACCCTCGACGTTCTCGACACCGTTCGAGGTGGCGACGACGATGTTGTAGTCCGCACAGTCCTCGACGCGGTCGGCGGCGTCGGTGATGCCGGTCGCGACGCTCCCGTTGGCGTCGGCCTGGTCACCGTTGTAGTCGTCGTTGATCAGGGTCCGGAGCGCTGCTGCGTCCGTCGTGGGGTCGATGCTGTTCGCGTTGATGATGGGGTTCTCATCCCCGTCACCGTTGAACAGCGTGACACCGATATGCTTCGGGGTGAGGTCATCGTCGTCCGGGTCGACCTCGTCCTCGAGTGCGTCGATCAGGGCGAGTGCCCCGTCCTTCGTCTTCGCGATCTTGGTCGGGTCTGCCTCACCGCCGGGAACGTACTCCGCGTCCATGGAGTCGCTGTTGTCCAGTGCGAGCTGGACACAGACGGTCTGGGGTTCCTGGTCACGCACGTTGTTGCAGTTCGGGTCGTACCAGAAGCACACGTGCATGAAGTCCTGGAGCTCACCCATCGGGTCGTCGAGGATGTCACCGAACTCGATCTCGGGCTCGGTGCTGTTGTTGACGCCCTCGCGGTAGTCCTCCTCGAAGCGCGGTCCGTCGGTGTCGCCCTCGGAGTCACCGGTCGCACGCATCTTCAGGTACGACGGGTTGCCACAGAGGTGTAGCGAGAAGGTGGTCTCACCACGGTCGAGCGGCTTGATGTCCATCAGGTCGATGAACATGCCCTCTTCGCCGTCGATGAGTTGTGCGCCGAGTTCGGTCTTCGGTGTCGCACAGGCGTCGATCTCGAGGACACGGCGGCCCCACTCGTCGTGGGTCAGGACCTCACCGAAGTCCGGGACGGAGCCGAGCTGGTACACCATGTCGTCCGTCTCAGGGACGATGGGCGGACGCTGTTCCATGGGGATGTTCTGCAGGTCGTAGCGCTCCCACGGCATGTAGGTCGTGCGGTAGTCCAGAAGCAGGTCGACGCGACCAGCCTCGAACCATCCCTCGACGGATTCACGGTCACTGTAGAACGCAGTGGTGCCGAGGCCTGCGCCCGCGGACGCGACCCCGATCGTTCCGAGTCCGGCCAGTACCTGGCGCCGGGACAGTTTCATCGAATTCTTTTGTGTCATGGTTCTTCGTTGTTGGTATCGCTGTTGCGTGTGCCCGCCTCCCCCCGGAGGTCCGGTCGGAACGGGTCGAGCTATCCTTGGGTTGTTACCAACTTACTTATGATTCGCTTCGTGGTGGTCGAAGCAACCAGTAGAGTTCCCGAGTACCGGGTTACCACGAGGATATCACCGGTTAGAACCCCGTAGCTCGAGCCTACAGTCGATGCAGTCGCTCGGTTTTCAGCCGAGAAACCTCAAAATATCAGGAAATTACGGTATCAAATCCATATCTAAGTATATCACAGCCGCTATATTCGGATAGCACACATGCTAGCCGGGACCGGGGGGTCCTGGGGAGGCAGCGTGGGGGAAGTATGTTTCCAGTTACGACACGACGCAATCGGCTACAGGAGTGCGACATCCACCAGATTCTCAGCAACCCGCGCAGGCGGGAGACACTGCGGGTCCTGAACCGCTCGGCGGGGTCGATCTCGCTGCGGGACCTCTCAGAGCTCATCGCCTCCATCGAATCTGGCGAGACACCGGCACCGCGGAACATCCGCGAGACGGTCTACATCTCGCTGCACCAGACGCACCTGCCGAAGCTCGACGAACTCGGCATCCTCCAGTACGACTGCAACCGCAAGGTCATCACCCTCGACGAGGGGGCTCGCGAGGTCGCCCAGTACATGGACGTGACGACGGGCCACGGCATCACCTGGGGCGAGTACTACCGCGGGCTCGGCGTGCTCGGCCTCTGTGCCGTGGTCGCGTCGGTCAACGGTCTCCCGCTCCTCGGACAGCTCCACCCGAGCCTCGTCGCCAGCGGGTTCCTCGCGACGTTCGCGGCCTCGACGGCCTACCAGCTGTGGAAGTTCCGGGGGTCGCTCCGGCGGCAGTTCTTCGGCTGATTCTTTCTCCGTTCTCTGCTCGACGCCGACCCGCGAGCGACAGCCCTCGTCCACGGGCTCGGTCGGGGTCGAACGTCGCGTTCGCCCACCGGTAGGGCGTGCCAGAAACGGCCGCAGTGGGCGGGTTTTCTCCCGGTATCGGTGTGCCCACCCTTCGTGCCCAATGCAGCTGGTCGGCTGGTCGGTAGGCAGGGTGCAACCGGGTCGGCAGGCGCATCCGACGGCCCAGGGCGGCGACCAGCGACAGGGGGAGTCGCGTCCGAAGGTTCGTGGCCACCCCGGCCGTTTTCCGTCTCGTGGCTGTCTCGTGGCTCCGTAGCTCGCGCTCTCGCTGACGTACCGGGCAGGTCCATCTTGCCATACCCGACTGGTCCATCGGTCGCACCCGGGCAGCACCCTGGCAGCAGTGACGCTCACCGGCCGAGGGTCCGGTGGCACTCGCCCGGCAGAACGAAGAGCATCGATGTAGCCGTGAAGGAACAGACGCCGGCAGTGCCGTGGCTCTGTGCCCGAACGGTGTACAGTACGAAAAGGACCGGGTCTCGTCGCTCGCGCTCGACAGGCGGGACTACGGCTGTTGCTGTTCCAGCGACTCCGTGTCGATCTCCGTCTCGAACAGCCGTGCGCCACACTCCTGGCACGACGTGGCGACCACGTCGTACGACCGGCAGCAGGACTTGACGACGCGCTGGCCGAGCGTGACGCGGCCGCCACAGATGGGGCACTCCTCGAGGAACAGGCGCAGGCCACCCAGCATCTCCGAGCGGAGCATCATCGGGAGGTCGTGCCAGTCGTCGTAACGCGACTCGAGTTCCTTCGCGGCGGCCATATCCGCGACGAACGCGCCGCGGGACTCCCACTGGGCCAGCCACTCGCCGTCGACCCAGGCGATGAACGACTCCGAGCCGTGTTCGGTGATGGCGAGCCGCTCCTCCTCGACGCCCAGCAGGCCGGCGAGTTCGTCGATGTCGGCGTCACGGGCGGCGACGTGTGCCATCCGCTCGGCCCACGCCGCGGCGAACGTGGGCGTGAGCATCACGTCGTTCTGGTCCGGCGTCTCCTCGATGATACCCGCCTCGAGCAGCGTCGATTCCATGTCGAACTCGCCGCCGTCGTACCGTGGCTTCGCCTCCTTGTCGAAGACCCGTAGGAGCCAGTCCGGGAAGTACCGCTTGGTCAACTCGGGCGTCCCCGGGACCAGGTAGCCCCGGAAGTAGATCATCCCGAGCGAGAACGCCGCCACGCCCACGGCGGCCGGCGGCCAGAGGAGGACCGACCCGCCCGTCAGCACCGCGGCTATCGCGAGATTGGTCACGGTACACGGGATACAGCGGTTCTCCCCGGTGTACTCCGGACGACGTATCCGACTCACTATCGACTCTCCTGGCGTAGATGTGCCTGCCTGTTGCATGCTGTCTCCCCCGGTGGTCGCGACAGCGACCACACGTCACGTTATTTACAGCCCAGCAGAGTATAGGTATGATACCATTACCCAGAGGTGGCTGCGTCTCCCGGCGGGATACGACGCCCAAAAGACCAGAATCGATACACTTAGCCGACGAAACCGCAACACGACGAAACCGCCGCCTCTCCCACCATTACCCCGCCAAGCGAAAGATTAAGACTACTCACTCCCTTGTTAACTACTAGTGAAACACACTTCTCCATCGACGGATATGGTCGTCGCGGACCCGGGGGACGGGGGGCCGTCTGTGACGGTGGCACAGGTGGCGGGCGATGGAACGGGGGGCACTGTCCTCACACAGGACACCGTGTTCCACACGCTGAGCAACCAGCGTCGCCGCCTCGTCCTCGAGGCACTCGCGGAGCACGAACAGGTGACGGTGCGGGAGCTGACGAGTTACGTCGCCGCGCGCGAATGCGGCATCGACGAGGCGGACCTGGACTACAAGCAGCGAAAGCGGGTGTACACCTCGCTCGTCCAGACCCACCTCCCGATGATGCAGAAACACGACATCGTCGCGTACGACAAGTCACGCGGGACCGTCGAGCCGGCGGCCGACCTCGCCGCGTTCGACGTCTACCTCGAGGTGGTGCCCGAGGACGAACTGCACTGGAGCGAGTTCTACCTCGGCCTCTCGGCCGTCTTCGGCATCCTCGTCGGGCTCGCCTGGCTCGGGCTCGCACCCTTCGCGAGTCTCGGCGGCCTCGCGTACGCCGCGCTGTTCACGGTCGCACTCGCGGTCACCGCGGCTGTCCACCTGCGGTCCGCACGGCAGAAACGGCTCGACGAGCAGGAACGGCGGTCGTTCGTCGAAGACGACGACCCTACGCGATGAGTTTCTCCTCGCCACGCTCGACGACGACGCGACACGGCGGGGAGATCTTGTTGTACGCGCGGCGGAACGCGTCCTTGACGACGGGTGCCTGCTCGACGGTACACCAGCACGTGAACAGTCGCTCGCCGCGCTGGATGCGCGCGGCCGTGCCGACGACCTTCCCGAACGCCTGGCGCATCCCGTCGGAGACACGGTCTGCCCCAGCACCGGTCGCCTGCTTGTTCTCGCGCAGGACGTGGTGCGGGAACTTCCGCAGGATCATGTAGTAGTTGCCCTCACCGAGCTCCTTGATGAGGTGGCGGTTCGCCGAGAGCCGCGAGGCCTCCAGCGACCCGTGGCGAATCTGGCACTCCTCCTCGAGCACCAGACTGATCTGGACCGGCCAGTCGTCGGGTTCCGAGCCGGTGTCGCCCATCTTGTGCTGTGCAATCTTCGAGCCGGGGATGCCCGTGATGTACTCGCGTCGCGTGTACGCGGGCTTGGAGATCTCCCGGTACATGGAGGCGGGTTTGTCCGACATGGTCAGTACGGAAAACTCACTGTCAGGGTGCGAATAAACCTGTTCATTCGAAGTCGGCCCGTGGGTCGAACCACGCGTAGGCCACGTCCTGCAGGAAGTTCGCCCCGATGCCGGCGTACGCGACGGCCATCGTCGTCCCGATGATGACGGGGACGTTCCGGTCCCGGATGGCCTGGAGCGCGAGCGACCCGAGGCCCCGGACGGGGAAGACGAACTCGAGGACGAACACCTGCACGACCAGCGTCGACACCATGTCCGCGAAGACGAGCGAGACCAGCGGGAGCGCGGCGTTCGAGAGCACGTGCCTGACGATGCGGAGGTTCCCCGCGCCAGTCGAGCGTACCAGTTTGATGAAATCCTCGCCGAGTATCTCGGCCGACTCGGCCCGGACGTACCGCAACTGGCCGCCCGTCAGCGTCGACGTGAGCACCAGCGTCGGGAGGAGGTAGCCCCACACCGAGAGCGGGTCGCCGACCAGGGCGCCGAGCGGGTCGCCCGGGTACGTGGGCTGGAGGCCCAGCTCGACCGCGAGCCCGAACGTCACCAGCGCCGCGAGGAAGTAGTTCGGGAGGCCGAGCCCGAAGTAGCCGGTGGTCGAGACGAACGACGTGAGCCGGGAGTCGGGGTTCATCGCGGCGTAGGACCCGATGGCGAGTGCGAGGCCGAACGAGAGGGCGAGCGCCGGCAGGACGTACGCGAGCGTCCGCGGGATGGTCTCGGCGAGCAGGTCGGTCACCGGGGCGCGCTTGTTGCCGAAGCTCCCGACCGAGCGCCCCCAGTCCAGCGTGGAGAGGTCGACGAGCCAGTTCACGTACCGGTCGAGCAGTGGCTCGTCGAGGTTCTTCGCCTCCTTCACCGCGGCGACGGCGGCCTCGGGGTCCTCCGCGCCGTAGGCGACGAGGCCGAGGTTGGGGTCCGGCATGAGCGCCACCACGAAGAACGCGATGCTCATCACGATGTACGTCGCGAGGAGGGCGAAACCGAACCGCCGGAGGACGAACGTGGCCCTGCTCACGGGGTCTCACCCCGGTCGAATCGGTCGTTCTGGGAGGGTACGGAGACCATACCGGAGTATCTCGCTAGGGGAGGAAATACCGGACGGAGACGCAAACGAGCGTTTGACATTCCGTCTCACGGCCGGCGGCTGCGGGCCGGCCGGTCGGCGGCCGCTGCAACCCTGACTCACTCCAGGTCGGTCCGGGGGTCGAACCAGGCGGCCGCCACGTCCTGCAGGAAGTTCGCGCCGATGCCCGCGTACGCGATGGCCATGGTCGAGCCGATGATGACCGGCATGTTGCGGTCGGAGACGGCCTGGAGCGTGAGCGTCCCGATGCCCTGCAGGCCGAACACGAACTCGATGACGAACACCTGCACGACCAGCGTCGACACCATGTCCGCGAAGAAGAGCGAGAGGAGGGGCAAGGCGGCGTTCGAGAGCACGTGCCGGACGACCCGCAGGTCGCTGGCGCCCTTCGCCTCGACCAGTTTCACGAAGTCCCGTCCGAGCAACTCGCTCGACTCGGCCCGGACGTAGCGCAACTGCCCGGCCGCAAGCGAGGTCGCGAGCACCACCGCCGGGACGAGGTAGGGCCACAGCGAGACCGGGTCGGCGAGGTCGATGCGCCGGGGGAACGCGAGCGTCACCCAGTCGAACTCCGTGTTGGCCGCGAAGAACAGCAACTCGGCGACGAAGAAGCTCGGGACGCCGAGCGCGAGGTAGCCGACCGAGGAGACGGCCTCGGCGAGGCGCGAGTCCGGGCGCAGAGCCACGTAGGAGCCGAGGGCGAGTGCGAGCGTCGTCGAGAGCAGGAGTGCCGGGACGAGGTAGGCGAGCGTGACCGGAATCGTGGTCTCCAGGAGCTCCGTCACCGGTAGCCCGCGGTCGCCGAACCCACCGACCGAGCGCCCCCAGTCGAACGTCGTCACGTCGACGAGCCAGTTCACGTACCGGTCGTACAGCGGCTCGTTCAGGTTCTTCGCCTCGACGACGGCCTGTGCCGCCTCGTCGGGGTCGTCCTTCGCCAGCCAGGCGGCGTACCCGACGTTCGGGTCCGGGATGATGGCGACGACGAAGAACGAGACGGTCATCACCACGTAGGCCGCGAGGACGGAGAACCCGAGCCGGCGCGCGAGAAACGAGAGCCTGCTCACGGGCGCACCACGCTCTCGGGCACGACTGTCGGCTGCATATGTCTCCGTGACCCCGTCGCACACGAAAACGTCTCCGGTGACGAAAATGGCCATTTTACATTATGTCAATTACTAATACTGCGTCCGTGTGGAGTCTCTCATGGTCTCGCTCACCAGACCCCGCGACCCGTCGAAGACGGAGGCGATACGATGAGCGAGACGTTCGAGAACGTCGACTGGGACGAACTCGACGGCGGCGCCTCGCTGCCCTCGATCCGCGTCCTCGTGTTCCTCGTCGGCGTGGCCGTCCTCGTCGCCGCGTTCCTCTACGACTACTTCGTCCTCCCACCGACGACGTCGACCTTCCAGGCGGTCGGCCCGCGCATCGACCTCGGGTTCTTCCTCGTCACCAAGTTCACGTGGGACCTCGTCGAGACCGACTGGCTGTTCGTGCTCTCGGTCTGGACCGTCCTGCTGTTCGTCGTGGTCCCCTTCGCGACCTCGGCTCGGCTCCGGGGCCGCTACTGGCGGGTCATCCGCGCCCGTCCCCTCGCGATGGCGAGTCTCGCGTACCTCACGCTCGTGGTCGTGACCGGCTTCCTCGGCCCCATCTTCTGGAAGCCCGACCTCAACCTCCCCCACGCCTTCCAGCCGCCGGCGTTCCTGTGGGGGCCCGCCCGCCCGGCAAACCCCTGTGTCGGCGTCGAGACGGCAGAGCGCTGCTACGGGACGCTCAGGTACCCACTCGGCACCAGCCCCTACGGCAAGAACATGATCCCCCTCCTCTTCTCGGGTGCCCACATCGCCGTCAAGGTCGCCCTCATCACCGGCACCATCATCGTGCCCATCGCGACGGTCGTCGGCTCCGTCGCGGGCTACTTCGGCGGCCGGGTCGACACCGTCCTGATGAGCTACGTCGACGTCCAGCAGACCATCCCCGCGTTCGTCGCCTACCTCGTGCTCTCGTACTGGGGCCGGTCGCTGTTCCTGTTCGTCGCCGTCTTCGGCCTGCTGTCGTGGGGTGGCCTCGCCAGGCTGGTGCGCTCGGAGGCCATCCAGCGCAGCGAGGACGCCTACGTGCTGGCCGCGAAGAGCGCCGGCGCCTCGGACCTGTCCATCCTCGTCAAGCACGTCATCCCGAACGTCGCGAACGCCGCCATCGTCGGCCTCACGCGCCTGATTCCGACCATCATCCTCATCGAGGCGGCCATCTCGTACATGGACATGAACGACATCATGATCGCCTCCTGGGGCGAGATCGCCGCCCAGGGGATGGGCACGTTCAGCGCCGAGTTCCCCTACGTCTACTGGATCGCCCTCTGGCCGGTGCTGGCGCTGGCGCTGACGGTCGTCTCGGCGTCGATCCTCGGGGACGCCGTCCGCGACGGCCTTGACCCCCGGAGCGCCCGGTAGCACACAGATGCCGGGTCACGCCGGCTGCAGGCGTGCCCGTCTTCAGTCGTCGGCGGCAGCCCAGACCGGCGAGAAGTCGCTCTCGTCCTCCGCCACGTCCTCCCAGGCCGCGACACCGCGTTCCTCGTCGGTGCCCGGAATCGTGTTGTCGAGCAGCAGCGCGACCAGCCCGCCGACGGCCATGCCCGTGCCGCCGATGACGAACAGCGTGTTCGCGACCGGGTCGGTGCCGAGCACCGGCCCGAGGACCGCGATGCCCGCCAGGCCCTCCTTCAGTGCCGCGACGCCCTCGAGCCCGTTCATGTAGTTCGGAATCGCGAGCCCCGTGAACAGGGCGATACCGATGACGAACACGTTCCGCGAGGAGTCGAGGTCGACGTACTCCAGGTTCGAGAGGCCGACCGCGACGATCTGGCCGAACATCGCGACGAACAGCCCGCCGACGATGGGCGCGGGGATGGTCGCGATGAGCTGGCCGAAGGGACCGAAGAACCCGACGACCAGCATCACGGCCGCACCGACCTGCACGACGCGCCGGGAGGCGACACCCGTGAGCCCGATGGCCCCGATGTTCTCGGAGTAGGAGGTCGACCCGCCGGCGCCCATGATGCCGGCGAAGACGTTCATCAGCCCCTCCATCCCGATACCGTGGTTGATGCGGGACTCGCTCGGCGCGCCGGACCCGGTCAACCGGGCGACCGCGTGGTAGTCGCCGAAGCTCTCGACGATGGAGGCCAGCACGCCCGCGAACATCCCGATGGCGAACGCCGCCTCGAACCGGGGCATCCCCCACTGGAGCGGGTAGATGGCGAACACCAGCTCGACGTCGGTGACCGACGCGAGGTCGACGTAGCCCTTCGTCCCCGACGCGAGGACGCCGGTGACGCTGAGCCCCGCTGCGACCAGCCACGAGAGGACGATGGCGAGCAGCACCGGGAACAGCTGGAACACCCGGTGGCCGTCGCCGAGGTACTGCGAGAACAGCACGACCAGCCCGACCGTCAGCCCGAGCAGCCACCAGTTCTGGTCCGGCGCGGTGATCTGCGGGACGTTGAACAGCGACAGCCCGATGAGGGCGATGGTCGGCGCGACCACGACCGGCGACAGCAGCCGGCGGAGGCGCCCGACGATACCGAGGTAGCCGATGAACACCTCGGTCGTCGCCGCCGCGATGATGGCGCCCTGCAGGAACAGCAACTTGCTCTCCCAGGCGACACCGCCCGGCAGCGTCGGCGCGGTCGCCACGATGGCCAGCGCCGGCGCGAGCATCGAGAACGGTGCCCCCTGCACGATGGGGTAGCGGTTCCCGAACGTCGTCTGCGCCAGCGTCGCGATGCCGGAGACCACGAAGAACGTCCCCACGAACTTCGCGGTCACCCCCGCGGGCATGCCCATCGCCCCCGCGAGAATCAGCGGGACCGCGATGTTCGCGCCGACCATCGTCAGGTAGTGCTGGACCCCCAGCAGTACCGACGTGGACAGCGGCGGTTCGTCCTCGATACCGTACTCGACGAAACTCGACCCGTCGTCCGAGCCCGTCTGCGATGTTCCGTCCGTGTCTCCCTCGGTCATGACGTCACCACTCGGTCCCTCCACATCGTCCAGAATAGGTGTATTGATTCGTTCCTGCACGACCGGAATCCGCGAGAGCGTCGTGCCGGCTGGTTCTCGCCGGCGGAGAACCAGCAGCGGCGTTGACGTTCACGGGACACGTCTCGTCTAGTATGACCACCGCCACCACGACCAGACCCGTCCCTGCCGCCGGTGCCGGCATCGGCATCGGTGTCGGCTTCGGCGCCTTCGTGGGCCTCCTCGTCTCGACGCTCGTCGGCGCCGACCTCGCGAACGGCCTCACCTTCGGCGCCGGCAGCGGGCTGTTGACCGGCCTGCTCACCGGCAGCCTCATCGACGCCTACCACGGTTCCGATTCGGCCGTCCCGGGCGTCGTCCTCGGTGCCGGTATCGGACTGCTGTTCGGCACCGCGGCCGGCATCGTCTCCGCCTGGTCGGTCTCCGGGTCCCTCGTGACCGGCCTCGTGCTCGGCGCCGCCGCCGGCCTCTTCACCGGGTCGGTCCTCGGTGCGGTCCTCGACTGGCTGACCACCAGGGAGTCCGACACCGAAGCCTGAGAGCGTTCTCGTTCGGGTCTATCGGGTGCTTCTCGGAATTGGGCGCTCGTAGGATGCTGCTCGGTCGGGGATTTGAACTCACCGAGACGGTCCGGGCATGCGGCGCTTCGCGCCGTTCCGGGCTGCGACTCGTCTGCTCAAATCCCGCTCCCTGCGCGTTCACGAATCACCACCCGCTCGCTGTCGCTCGCGGATTGGTTCAAGGAAAATGCTCGGTCGGGGATTTGAACCCCGGTCATCGGCTCGAAAGGCCGAAATGATTGGCCGGACTACACCAACCGAGCGTGCTCCGCATCCGAGACGAAGATGTGGGTAAGTATAAATCCGTCCTTTTGTTCCGGCGGTGGGTGGTGAATCACACTCACGCGAAGGAGAGCACGAGCGCGTAGACGCCCGTCAGGAGCGTCAGGGACGCGCCGAAGGTCGCGAACAGGAGCGGGTTGTTCATCCCCTCCACCTCGAGGAACGCGACATCGGGTTGCGCCGGGTCGACGTGTGCCGTCACGGACGCCCTGCCCTCGTACCGGGTGACGATCTCCCGGACCGGGTCGCGGTAGGGGTAGCCGACCCGCGTCCGGGTCGGGTAGACCTGCTCGGACTCGTAGGTCTCGCCCTCGAACTCGTACTGGTACCGGACGTGGGGGACGAAGTACGCCCCGTCGTCCGCCGGCGACCGCTGGCGCTCCTCGATTCCCGTCTCGACGACCCGTGCGTCGACGGCGACCGTGCCTGCGAGGACCCGCCGCTGTGACCGGTACTCCTGCACCCCGGCGTAGGTGAGCCACAGGCCGGCCAGCGCGAACGGGAACCCGATGAGGAACTCGATCATCCCGGCTAGATAGAGGCGCCCACGGCGCAAAAGTACGGGGGCGGGCGAGGCCTCTGCCGGTTCACCGGGCCGTCGATTGCCACCGCTACAAGCTTTAACCCGGGGCGGCGAGACAGGCCCGAACATGAAGCAGGTACGCTTTCGCGACCCGGCAGGCGCGGTCAGGACCGGCGAGTGGGACGACGGTACCGTCCGGTTCGGTGGCCGCGAGTACGACCAGTCCGCGGTGGAGATCCTCCCGCCCTGCGAGCCGACGAAGATCGTCTGCATCGGTCGCAACTACGCCGACCACGCGGCCGAGATGGACAGCGACGTCCCGGACCGACCGCTGCTGTTCCTGAAGCCGCCGAACGCGGTCTCGTCGCACGGGTCCGAGGTGACCCTGCCGGCGGGCAAGGACCGCCTGGACTTCGAGGCCGAGCTGGGCGTGGTCATCGACGAGCAGTGTCGCCACGTCGACGAGGCGGACGCGATGGACGTGGTCCGCGGGTTCACCTGCGTGAACGACCTCTCGAACCGCGACGACCAGCGTCAGGAGACGAACTGGGTCCGCGGGAAGGCCTTCGACGGGGCGGCTCCCATCGGGCCGGTCATCGCGCCGGCCGAGGACGTGCCCGCGGACGCCTCGGTCCGGTCGTACTGCAACGGCGAGGTGCGCCAGGACGGCACGCGCGACCAGATGATCTTCTCGGTGCCGGAGCTCGTCGCGGAGATCACCCAGTACATGACCCTCGAACCCGGCGACGTCATCGCCACCGGGACGCCCGAGGGCGTCGGCAAGCTCGAGGACGGCGACGAGGTCGTCGTCGAGGTCGAGGGCGTCGGGCGACTCGAACACACGGTCGAGATTCCCAGCGCTTAAGGTTTAGGTTGGCCTAATCCGCGTCGAATGGAACTGACACGGCGCGACGCGCTCGCCGCGCTCGCCTCGGGTGGGGTGGTCGTCGGCTCGGGGGCGGCCGCCCTCTCCCGGGCGGACCTGCGCGAGGCCGAGGAGACGGTCGAGGCAACGGTGGACGTCGAGACGCTGGTCGCGGTCGCCGAGGTGGTGTACCCGAGCGAGGTCGCGAACGTCGAGTCGTTCGTCCGGACCTACGTCGCCGGCCGGACGCAGGACCGACCGGACTACCGGGCTGGCGTCGCCGAGGGGCTCCAAGCCATCGACGACACGGCGAGGGACTGGTACGACGACGCCTACGCCGACCTCGACCGCGACCAGCGAGACAGCCTGCTCCGGGAGATGGGCGTCGACGCCATCGACCCCGACCCGGCCGGTTCGACCGCGGCGCGGATCCGCTACTACGTCGTGAACGAACTGCTCTACGCCTTCTACACGTCGCCGACGGGTGGCGAACTGGCCGGGACGGAGAACCCCATCGGCCACCCCGGCGGGACCGAGAGCTACCAGCGGGGGCCAGAATGAGCCGGCAGGACGGCCAGGGCACGGACCGGAGCCCCGCACCACGGGCCGACGTGTGCATCGTGGGTGCCGGGCCGGCAGGCGCCCTCGTGGCGGCCGAACTCGCCACGTCGGGGCACGACGTGGTCGTCCTCGACGCCGGGCCGCGGTTCGACCCCGCAGAGCGCACGGAGCGCATGGAGCGGCGCATCCGCCCCGCCCACGGCCCCGAGTCGGTCTGGGACATGGGCGGCGAGCGCGACGCCTTCACCAGCGAGGGCGACATGTACTACCCCCTCAACGCGGCGCGGGTGAAGGGTATCGGCGGGACGACCCTGCACTGGCAGGGGATGGTGTACCGGCTGCACGAGGCCGACTTCGAGCGCCGGAGCCGCGACGGCGTGACCGCGGACTGGCCCATCGGCTACGACGACCTGCAGTCGTACTACGCCGCCGCCGAGACCGAACTCGGCGTGGCCGGCGCCGACGACAACCCCTTCGCGCCCCCGCGCGCGGAACCATACCCGATGCCGGCCTTCCCACCCTCGTACTCGGACTCCATCTTCGCGGAGGCGTGCGAGGCACTGGAGATAACGACGCACTCGGCCCCCAACGCCCGGAACTCGGAGGCCTACGACGGCCGGGTGCCGTGCCAAGGCTACGGGACCTGCAAGCCCGTCTGCCCCTCGGGGGCGAAGTACGACGCGACGGTCCACGTCGCGCGAGCCGAGGAGGCCGGGGCCAGAGTCATCGACCGTGCCCCGGTCCAGCGCCTCGAACACGACGACGCTGGCGACACCATCGAGGCCGCCGTCTACGCGACGCCCGACGGCGAGGAACACCGCCAGGAGGCTCGCCAGTTCGTGCTCGCCGCGGGTGGCATCGAGATCCCGCGCCTGCTCTTGCTCTCGCGGTCGGAGCAGTACCCCGACGGCCTCGCGAACTCGTCCGGGCTCGTCGGGAACTACTTCATGGACCACCTCGCGGCCCGGGTCGGCGGGACCGTCGACCAGGAGACGCGCCAGAACCACGTCGGCTTCATCACGACCGAGAGCCACCAGTTCTACGACGATGGGGGCGAAGCGCGCGGCCCCTTCAAGCTCGAGTTCCTGAACTACGCGGGGCCCTCGCCGGTGGGCGAGGCCCTGACCTCGGGCCCGGAGGCACCCTGGGGCGACGGCCTCCTCGACCACATCCGCGAGTCCTACGGCAACTACCTGGAGGTCACGGGACTGTGCGAGCAGACGCCGCAGAAGGCCAACCGGGTCGAGTTGAACCCGGACGTGACCGACGACCACGGGAACCCCGTCCCGGAGATCCACTGGTCCATCGACGACCGGACCAGACGGACCATCGAGGCCGCCAACGAGCGCCAGCGCGCCATCATGGACGAACTTGGCGCCGACGTGCACTGGGTCGTCGGACCCGACAGCACCGGCCCGGCGTTCCACCACATGGGCACGACGCGGATGGGCGAGGACCCCGCCGAGAGCGTCGTCGACCCCGAGTGTCGCACCCACGACCTCGACAACTGCTGGGTGGCCTCGTCCTCCGTCTTCGTCACCGGCGGGGCGCTGAACCCGACGCTGACCATCGCGGCGCTCTCCTTGCGGGTCGCGGACCGGCTCGACGCGGAACTGTAGGTCCGGCCCCTCGTCCTCGTCGTCGAACCCTGTGACGGTAGTGACTCTCTCGCAACCCCATGTGTATAATTGACATGTAATTATTAGTACTATATTCTCGTCCTTCGGGAATCGGGTCCCGTTTATATCGTGTCGATGTTCCAAGTTGCAGTCGATGAACGACGCAATCGGCGCACCCGGCAAGGGCATCTCCCGACGAAAGTTCCTGGCCGCGACGGGCGGCACCGGCCTCTTCGCGATGGCCGGGTGCACGACGACGACGGAGCCGACTGTGAACCAGGTGGACATGGGTGGGAACACGGCGAAGTTGCTCCCCGACCTCCCGACGACGAGCAAGCCCGAGGTCGTCGACCTCGACGAGCGCGACCACGAGGTCACGCTCAAGCCCGTGAAGGCGACCCACCACATGCACCCGCTGGAGAGCATGAACGGGCCCATCTCGCTGCCCGTGACCTGGGCGTTCGCGGCCGACGACGGGGAACCGAGCGTCCCCGGCCCCATCCTCCGGTGTACCGAGGGTGCCGAACTGAAGATCACCCTCGACAACACCGACGCCCCGCACCCGCACACGCTGCACTTCCACGGCGTCCGCAAGTCCTGGGAGAACGACGGCGTCCCGACGACGACCGGCATCACGGTGATGCCCGGCGAGAAGCACACCTACACGATCCCCGCGAACGTCGCGGGCACGCACCTCTACCACTGCCACTACCAGACGCCGATGCACATGGACATGGGCATGTTCGGCGTCCTCCGCGTCGACCCCGAGGGGTACGAGGAGGCCGACAAGGAGTACTTCATGACGGTCAAGGAGTGGGACACCCGGCTCTCGCGCCAGTACGCCGGCGAGGACGTCCAGTACAACCTCTCCGACCGGATGGGCGACGCCTTCACGATCAACGGGAAGTCCGCGCCCCGGACCCTGCACCCCGAGGACGGCTCGCCCATCATCGTCGAATCGGGCGACACGGTGCGCATCCACTGGGTCAACGCCGGCTTCATGAGCCACCCGATGCACATCCACAACCACCGCTTCAAGGTGGTCGAGAAGGACGGTAGCCCGTATCCCGAGGAGATGCAGCTCCTCCAGGACGTCATCAACATCGCGCCCGCAGAGCGCTACACCATCGAGTTCGAGGCCGACGCCGACCCGGGCATCTACCTGATGCACTGCCACAAGGTGAACCACATCCGGAACGGGGACTCCTACCCCGGCGGCATGCTCGGCGGCATCGTCTACACCGACGCCATGCAGAGCGACATCTTCGCGAAGCTCATGGAGTACGCGGGGTACGAGGCCTGAGCCATGGACCGACGTGACTTCCTGCGGGCGACGGCCGGGGCCGGCGTCGCGGGCCTCGCGCTCGCCTCCCCCGTCGGCGCACAGGAGGAAGGGGCCGAATCCCTCGCCGACTGGTTCGCTAACACGGACAACGTCTCCGGCCTGACCGACGCGACCGGACAGGACGAGGTGACCATCACGGTCGGCGGCGAGGGCAACGGTGGCGCCTTCGGCTTCAGCCCTGCAGCCGTCCGGGTCGACCCCGGGACGACGGTCGTCTGGAAGTGGTCCGGCAAGGGCGGCATGCACAACGTCGTCGCGAAGGACGGCTCCTTCGAGTCCGAGATGCTCTCCGAGGAGGGCGCGACGTTCGAGTACGCGGCCGAGGAGGCCGGTGTCTACCGCTACGTCTGTGCGCCCCACGAGCCGATGGGCATGAAGGGCGCACTCGTCGTTGGCGACGCCGAGGTGTCGCTGGCCGCCCCCGAACCGGAACCCACCGAACCCACCGGCCCGACCTTCGACGGCTGGCTGGCGGGTGTGGATAACTACACCGACGTCGTCGACATGCGCGGCAAGGAGGAGGTCCGCGTGAAGGTCGGCGCCGACGGGAACGGCGGCGAGTTCGCCTTCGAGCCCGCGGCCATCCACGTCGACCCCGGGACGACAGTCGTCTGGGAGTGGGTCGGCTCGGCCGGCGCGTACAGCGTCGTCGACGACGACCTCGGCTTCCAGAGCGAGCGCGTCGCCAGCTCGGGCACGGAGTACGCCCTTGAGTTCGGCGGCGACGGCGTGAGCAAGTACTACTGCGAGGACTACGGCGAGCAGGGCATGCGCGGCGTCGTCCTCGTCGGCGACGGCGTCCAGACCGTGCCGACCGCGCGAGCCTACGCGACGGCCGGCCTCGGCGCGACGGCCATCGCGGCGCCCCTCGGCCTCGGCCTGTACGTCCACTACAAGGACACGACCCAGCCGAACGAGTAGCACCTCAGCCTCCCGCCTTCTCTCTCGGTCGACTTGCTCCACTCGAAGCCGTTCGATAGTCTCGCGAGCGCGGTCGAGGACCACCGTTTCCAGTCCCTATCGACCCGTGAAGACGGCCGCTGAACACCCGGCCGGGCCGCCCCCTATCACGGCGACATCGTCGTCGAACTCGGCTTCGGTGGTCGTGGTCGCCATCAGATCTCGCCGTCGATGATGTCCGCGACCCGCTGGCGGTCGAACAGCTGGTCCTCCTCGGGGACGTCGAGCGGTGCCTCGAAGTCGATCTCGCCGAACTCCTCGGGGTAGAACAGGCGGGCGGTCAGTTCTGTCTGGAAGGCGTTGATGAGCGGGCCCTGTTCTGCGGTCGGGCCGGGGATCACGCGTCCGTTCTCGACGGCGGTGAGCTGACTGCCGACCTCGTGTTCCTCCATCGGCGTGACGAACTGCTCGCGGAACTGCTCGGCGTCGAACGCGCCGTCCCCGCCCCACGTCACCGACCCCGTCGTGATGCCCCAGTGGACGACGAGGACGTCCGGGTCGACCTCCAGCAGCGTCTCGTAGTCGGTCTTGCCGTACTGGCCGGTCTCGACGCCAGCGAAGGCGTCGTCGTCGACGAGGCCGAGGTCGCGGTAGGGCTTCATCTCGTAGCCGTCGTCCTCGAGGTACAGGACGTAGAACTCGCCCGTATCCGGCGACGATCCGCTGTTGATCAGCCCGATGGACGGCGTGTCGTCGCCGGAGGGGAGTCGCGACTGCACCTCGGCCTGCAGGTCCTCGTGCAGGTCCAGCCACGCATCGACCCTGTCCCGTTCGTCGAGCACCGTCCCGACCTTGTCGAACGCTTCCAGCATCGACGGAGCATTCTTGGCGTAGCCCAGCTTCTGCTGCCACTTGTTCCGGAAGCGACGGTTCATGCACCCGAAGAACGGGGCGACGTTCGACTCGATCTCCTCGACGTCCGAGTCGTCCCAGTTGTCGTCCCACGCCTGGATCAGGTTCGGGTCGATGAGGAACGCGTCGGGGTCGTGCTCGTAGAAGACCTCCTTCGGCATCCCGCCGTCCTGCCAGAGCGGCGGCCAGTCCCTGTCGTAGTCGATGTCGAACCGGTCGTAGAACAGCGTGGGGCCGCTCAATCTATCGGTCTGGAGCTTGTCTGCCTGCCCGAGCGAGATCACCATGTCGGCCCACGCCATGGAGTACGTCGTCACCGACTCCGGAACGGAGTCGAACTCGACCTCGCCGACGGGGAACATCTCGACGGTGAAGGAGCCGTCGTCGGTCGCGGTCTCTGTCTCTTCCCCTGCCTCCGTGTCCGTCACCCCCGAAGTTGCAGTCTCGGTGGTCGTGGACTCCGGGGTCGATGCGGAATCGGACTGGCCCGTACACCCGGCGAGCAGTCCGCCGCCGATGACTGCCCCGCCGTACTTCATGTAGTCACGCCGTGTCGGTGCGCTCTCGTCTCGATTTTCCTTCGGCATAGGATTTAGGCTTGCCTAATTATTGAAAAGCGTTCTGGATTTTAGGCGCGCCAAAACGAACCAGCCCATCCGTTCGCTAGCAGGTTCAAAGCGTTCTGACTGCTTCGGACAGGGACAACACGGTCCTGTTCTCCGGAACAGTGGTTCCCCCAGAACCACCGATTTGATATAGCGAAATATAGTGTATGAGTCGCCTCTCGGGCGCGGTCGGCCCGCGAATGCGGTCGGTTCACAGACACGTTCTCTCGCGAAACCGGGACCGGCAGCTGTCGCTCGGACCGAGTATGACAAAAAGTCGCATTGGCGGGGTACGCTTATCCGGGAATGACTCGATCTTGCTGCTAGGTCGTCCATGGAAACCCTATCCACTTTCTGACGAGGGGTCGCCCGCGTCACCGACGTTCACAGCCGACACGGCTAGCGTCGACCGCGCGTCTCCTCACCCTCTCGAACTCCCGGAGCGACGCTGCGACCGCGTCGCTGGGATAGAACCCGACGCGTCGAGCCCCGGCTCTCGATACCAGTCGACGAGCTGCTAGCTCACCCTCGCGTCCCCCGAATCGTCCGCAGACCACGACACTGACCGATACACGATGTCACGACAGTCATCACACGCCATCGTCGCCGCACGAACAGACACGGAAACACCGAACACAGCAGAAATCGAGGCCCTCACCGAGGCTGCCGGCTTCGAGACCGAGGCGATCTACACCCAGACCCGGCCGGAGGACCCGACGTACGACCTCGGTGCCGGGAAGGTCGACGAGGTGGCCGCGGCGGTCCGGGAGCACGACGCCGACACCGTCATCGTCGACAACCGGCTCTCGCCCGCCCAATTGTTCAACCTCACCGACCGGCTCCCCGACGGGACCGAGGTCCGGGACCGCTACCGGCTCATCCTCGACATCTTCGAGGCCGGCGCGACCACGAAGCGCGCCCAGTTGCAGGTCGAACTCGCCCGCCTGCGGCACGAACTCCACCGCCGCCGGGAGGTCCAGAGCGAGGACCTCGAGTACAATGGGATCCCCACCCACGACCCCGAGGGCGAGTGGATCCGCGAGGTGAAACTGCGCATCGACCGGGTCCAGAACAAACTGAACGCGCTCCCGGACGAGCCGGACCCGGGCCGCGACCGGAGGCGGGAGGCCGGCTTCGACTTCGTCGCCCTCGCGGGGTACACGAACGCCGGGAAGTCGACGCTCCTGCACCGGCTCGCGGACGACCTCGCCCTCGACGAGGCCGACCCGGCACACGACGACCTCGGGGAGACTGCCGGCGTCGAGGACCGCCTGTTCAAGACGCTGGAGACGACGACCCGCCGGGCCACCATGGCCGGCCGGATGGTGCTGCTCTCGGACACAGTCGGGTTCATCCGGGACCTCCCGCACGACCTGGTCGAGGCGTTCCGGTCGACCCTGACGGCGGTCCACGACGCCGACGTGGTCGTCCTCGTGGTCGACGCGAGCAAGCCGGTTTCGGCGCTCAGAGACCGCATCGAGACCTGTCGCGACGAGATAGCCGAGACGGACGGACGGGTCGTCACCGTGTTCAACAAGGCCGACCAGCTCACCGAGGCCGAACTGGCGCGCCGGAAGACGGAACTATCCGACGTCGCGCCCGACCCGGTCGTCGCGAGCGCGACCGAGGACGTCGGTCTGGAGGAGCTTCGAGCTCGCATCGTCGAGGCTCTGCCGACCGAGTCCGCCGAATTCGACCTCTCCCACGGTCCGGCGACCCAGCAGTTCGTCTCGTGGTGCCACGAGCACGCGGCCGTGGACGCGGTCGACTACGGCGAGTCCGTCTCGCTGTCGGTTCGGGGCCGTCCCGCGATTCTCGAGCGTGCCAGGGCCCGGGCCCAGGCCATCGAATGACCAGCCGGGTTGACTACGCTTAAGGCCCCGCGGGCCGGTCTGTCGCACATGCAACCACGCGACCTCTCGGCCCACGTCGCCTACGAGGCCGGGCGCGGCATCGAGGAGGTCGCCAGGGACCTCGGCATGGACCCGGCGGCCCTCACGAAGCTCGCGTCCAACGAGAACCCCCACGGGCCCTCTCCGGACGCCATCGCGGCCCTCCAGGAGACGGCACCCGGGGTCTCCGCCTACCCGAAGGCGGCCCACGCCGACCTCACCGCGGCCATCGCCGACCGCTGGGCCTGCGACCCGGCGCAGGTCTGGCTGGCCAACGGTGGCGACGGCGCACTCGACTACCTCGCCCGCGCGATGCTCGACCCGGGCGACGCGGTCCTCGTCCCGGACCCCGGCTTCGCCTACTACGGTATGAGCGCGCGTTACCACCACGGCGAGGTGAACGAGTACGCGCTCGAGACGCCGGACCTCGCGCTCACCGCCGAGACCGTCCTCGCCGACTACGACGGCGAGCGCATCGTCTACCTGACGAGCCCGCACAACCCCACGGGCGGGACGTTCACGCTCGACGCCATCGAGACCGTCGCCGACGAGACCGGCGAGGACACCCTCGTCGTCGTCGACGAGGCCTACGGCGAGTACGCCGAGACCGAGAGCGCCCGCGGCATGCTGGACGAACGTGACGACGTCGCCATCCTGCGGACCTTCTCGAAGGCCTACGGGCTGGCCGGCGTCCGCCTCGGTTACGCGCTGGTGCCCGAGGACTGGGCCGACGCGTACGCGCGGGTGAACACGCCTTTCGCCGCGAGCGAGCTGGCCTGCCGGGCCGGCCTCGCCGCACTCGACGACGACGAGCACGTCGAGAAGTCGGTCGAGACGGCCCGCTGGGCGCGCTCGTACATGCGCGACGAGATCGAGGCACCGGTCTGGGAGAGCGAGGGCAACTTCGTCCTCGTGGACGTGAGCGAGGCCCGCGGCGAGGCGGCCGCGGCGGTCGTCGCCGACGAGATGCAGCGCGAGGGCGTCATCGTCCGCGACTGCACGAGCTTCGGGCTGCCGGGCTGCGTCCGCATCACCTGCGGGACCGAGGCCGAGACCCGCGAGGCCGTCGAGACGCTCAACGAGGTGCTGTCGCGGTGAGGGTGGTCGTCACGGGGACGCCCGGGACGGGCAAGACCACTGCGACGGAGCTGCTCGCCGACGATTCGGCCGGGGACTTCGGCGTCGACCTCGACGTGGTCCACCTGAACGAGGTCGTCGAGCGCGAGGAACTGTACGAGGCGGTCGACGAGGAGCGCGACAGCGTGGTCGTCGACCTCGACGCGCTCGAGGAGTGGGTCGGCGACCGTGACGACGTGCTGCTGGACTCACACCTCGCGCACTACCTCGACGCCGACCGCGTCGTCGTGTTGCGCTGTGACCCCGAAGAACTGGAGCAGCGCCTGCTCGACCGCGGCGAGAGCGAACCCAAGGCGGGCGAGAACGCCGAGAGCGAGGCGCTCGACGTCATCCTCTCGGAGGCCGTCGAACTGCACGGCCTGGAGACCGTCTACGAGATAGACACCACCGGGCGCGACCCCGCCGACGTGGCCGCCGACGTCGCGGCGGTCGTCCACGGCGAGCGCGAACCGAGCGCCGGCGAGGTCGACTTCATCGACTACCTATGACGCTCGACCAGCTCCGCCCCCGGGTGAAGTCGCTGCTCGACCCGTGGGTCCGCGCCGCCGACGCCCTCGGCCTCTCCCCGAACGGGGTGAGCACCATCGCGTTCCTGCTGGCGGTCGCCGCCGGCGGTGCCTTCGCCTACGCCGGCCCGGCGTTCGCGGACGCCCCGCTGTTCTACGCGGTCGGGGCGACCTGCGTCGCGTTGAACGGCTGGCTCGACGTGGTCGACGGCGAACTCGCCCGGGCCCAGGACGTCGCCAGCGAGGCCGGCGACATGCTCGACCACGTGCTCGACCGGTACGCCGACCTCGTCATCATCGCCGGGTTCGCGGCCGGTATCGGCCGGTACGACATCGGCCTCGCGGCCGTCACGGGCGTCCTGATGACTTCCTACCTCGGGACGCAGGCGCAGGCCGTCGGCCTCGACCGCGTGTACGCGGGCTACCTCGGCCGGGCCGACCGCCTCGCGCTCTCGGGCGTCGTCGGCTACGTCGCCGCGGTCTTCCCCGGCGCCATCTACGGCCTGACCGTCGTGGGCTGGCTGCTCGTCGTCTTCGCGGTCGTCGGCCACCTCACGGCGCTCCAGCGGTTCTCGGGCGCCTGGAAGGCGCTGAGTTGAGGCGTCGAACTGACAGCCAGCACCACCACGGCGTACCTTTTATGACTGCTGGCGGTCAACACACGTGCATGGTTCAGTGTGAGATGTGTGGCGCCGAGACGTCGCAGCCGAAGACGGTGAAGGTCGAGGGCGCAGAGCTGGACGTCTGTGACGACTGCGCCGACTTCGGAACCGAAGTGAAGACCCAGCAGTCATCCAGCACGTCCACGAAGTACTCGACCGGGTCCTCCGGGTCCTCTTCGTCGTCGTCCTCCTCGAAGGCCAGTGGGTCGGGCGGGGGCGGTGGGAGCTCCCGTCGTCGCAGCGACATGTTCGACGACATGGACGAGATCGCACAGGATTACGACGACCGCATCCGCCGCGCGCGAGAGCAGAAGGGCCTGAGCCAGTCCGAGCTGGCCGACGAACTCAACGAGAAGGCGAGTCTCGTCCGCAAACTCGAACGCGGCGACACCCTTCCGTCCGACCGGATGCAGTCCAAGTTAGAGAAGTTCCTCGGCATCAGCCTCAAGGCGGGCGGCTCCAGCGACGACGAGAAGGAGTGGAAGAGCGACTCCGCGGGGACGACCCAGACCCTCGGCGACGTGGTCAAGCGCAAGGACTGAAGTCGGTCTGACGGCCGTCTGACGTTGGTCACACGGCGACTTTTTTCAAGAAGTATACGGTTAACCAAACAGTCATGAGAGATGCCCCTGTAATCAGGCACAATGTCAGACGAGGTAACTACCGAGGCGGGTGGTGCCGGGGGCGACTCGACCCCGGACAATCCCCTCTACAGACTGTACGAGCGGTACATCGGGGAACCCGAGGAAGAGACCGACGTCTACCTCGGCTTCGGCCTGTTCTTCAGTGGTATCGTGGTGGGCGTGGTCGCGCTGGTGCTGGCGATGGTGAGCTTCAGCACGCTCGAACCGCAGAGTGACGCGTTCTGGAACTGGACGCGCATCTCCTACGCCCTCGGGATGCTCGCGCTCCCGGCCACCATCACGGGTATCGTGGTGTTGCTCCCGGTCGAACGCCGGGCGGTCTACGCCTCCGTGATCGGGTCGGTCCTCGACCTCGGAGCGGTCGTCTGGTTCGTCTCCGTCTACCCCTCGCAGTGGAACGACTACGGTGCCGGCACCACCCTCGGCGTCATCAGCCTCTACGCGCTGGGGCTCGTCCTCGTCGTCGGCTCGACCGGCGCGGCACTGGTCGCCGACCAGCTCGAACGCTACAAGAAGCCCGGTCCGGCGGACATCCAGCCCGTCGAGGAGGAGGACGACGAGGAGGGCGAACACTACAGCGACGAGGAGATCGCGGCCGACATCGAGGACGCGATGTCCGGCGTCGACCTCTCGTGGGGTGGCGTCGAGAAGAGCGACAACCGTAACCTCGACTTCAATATCGACGACGGAGACATGGACACCTCGGGTTTCAGTCAGAAGACCGCGAAGGTGACTCGCTCGAGTGGTATCGACTCCCAGCTCTCCAATCTCAAAGCGATGAGAGGTGGCGAGAAGAAGACCGCGACCTCGAACTCGACGGTCGACGACCAGACCCAGAAATTGAAGGAACTCCGCGAGCGTCGCCAGCGCGAAGCAGAACGCAAGGAAGAGGACGCATCGCTGGGTGGCGTCGACTCCTCGCCCGGCTTCTGGAGCAAGCTCAAGCGGACGTTAGGCCTCGGCTAACCGGCCGCAACACATTTCTTCTCTGAGCTGTTTCTTCGCATCTTCTAACTGATGAAATAATTTCACATAGTTTTATACTCCGGTGGGTTGGAATTGGCAAATATGGCTAAAGGCCTTGACGTTGGCACGATGAATATCCTGTCGGCGCAACAGGATGGGAACGACACGGTATTCGTACAGCAGCGAAACTCCTTCGTGGAGATCGAGTACTCGGACATGGCCGAGCAGATGCTCTCTCGCTCGGAGGTCCTCCACATCCGGAAGGACGACAAGGTGTACGTCGTCGGTGACGACGCCCTGAACTTCGCGAACATCTTCAACAAGAACACCCGGCGGCCGATGAAACACGGCATCCTCTCCAGCCAGGAGAAGTCCGCCATCCCGATGATGAAGCTCATCATCGAACAGGTCGTCGGCGAGCCGAACTACCCGGACGAGAAGCTCTACTTCTCCGTCCCGGCCGACCCGAGCGACTCCAGTCTGAGCACACTGTACCACCAGAAGACCATCGAGTCGTTCCTGTCCAACATGGGCTACGACGCCGAGCCCATCAACGAGGGGATGGCGGTCATCTACTCCGAACTCGCGGACAACAACTTCACGGGGCTGGGCATCTCCTTCGGCGCGGGCATGACGAACGTCTGTCTCGCGTACTACGCGGTGCCGGTCATGAAGTTCTCCGTCGCCCGCGGTGGCGACTGGATCGACGAGCAGGCGGCCCAGGCGACGGGCACCCCGGTCGACAAGGTCACCTCCATCAAGGAGAACGACTTCGAACTCGACTTCACCACCGACGTCGGTGGCGTCGAGGGTGCACTCAGCATCTACTACGAGAACCTGCTGGACTACGTCATCGAGAACGTCGTCCGCGAGGTCGACGAGGAGGACGTCGAGGAAGGTCTGGACGTGCCGGTCGTCGTCACGGGTGGCACCTCCAGCCCCGACGGGTTCGAGGAGCTCTTCCGCGACCACCTCGAGGACGCCAACATCCCGTTCTCCATCAGCGGCGTCCAGCACGCGAGCGAGCCGCTGTACAGTGTCGCACGTGGTTCCCTCGTCGCCGCACGGTCCGACGAGGACGTCGACGAGCGCGAGCAGGAAGCCGAAGCGCCGGCCGCAGACGAGTAAGCAGTCCCGCGACACGGTCACCGTTTTTTCGCGCCGCCAGCAGCAGAGCGCCAGCGTCGCTGGTCGGTTTCGACCCTCGAGAGCTGGGCGTCGGAAACCTGGAGAGAAGTGTGCCGGAACTGCCGGGTGTCGTGGTCGCTACTCGGCCTGGGAGTTCGTCGGTGCGGCGGTCTCGGGGGCCGCCTCGGCGCCGGGGTCGGCCTCGGTGTCCGCGCCGTCGGCGTCGGTACCGTCAGCAGCGTCCTCGCTCTCTGTGCCATCCTCGGTACCGTCGTCCGACTCGGTCGTCGCGGTCGCACCGTCTTCCTCGGCCGTCGGCGACTCCGTATCGTCCGCAGTCCCCTCGTCGGCAGCCTCCTCGGCCGTGGTCGTCTCCTCGTCTTCACCACTCTCGTCGCCGTCTCCGACCGCGTCGCTGTCGGCCGACTCCGCGTGCTCGTACGCAGGCTCGTCTTCTGCCATGACCGCCTGGCGCTCCGCCTCGACCCGGCTCAGGTTCTCTGCGTGCTCGTCGAGTTCGCTGTCGGAGAACTGCTGGTGGAAGCGCCGGATGGCGTCCTGCCAGGACTCGATGCGGACCGGCTCCGACCGATGTTCGACGTCGATGCCGACCCACCCACAGCTATCACAGCCGTACGCCTCGACCTCGCTCAACGCGTAGCGACTCAGCGACGACCCACAGCGCGGGCACTCTTTCATACAGGCTTCTCTCTATACGGAATAATAAGCGTGGCCCATTCTCTCACGGTCGTTGCTGGTGTATCCTACCCAATACGTATCGAAACCCCAACTGCATAACTACAGCACATACACGAACCTTTTTGTATTCCTACCATGTATGCGTTGGTAGCATGAGCGCGACCCCGTCACCCAACGTCGAACGGACCATCGAACACTGTCGACACGAGGACGTCCAGCCCGTCCGCCTCGACGCCGAGGGCCTCGATTCGACCGCCCCCGAGTACCTGCGCGACCTCAAGCACGAGCTGACCCGGGAGGGCTACGTCCCGTCGGCCATCGACGTGCGCGCCCGGTTCGACGAGGACTGCTCGCTGGCCACCCAGCGCGAGGCCGACCGCCTCCGGAACTACGTCCGCGCCGCCTCCTTCATCGGCGCCGGGACCGTCTCGGTGCGGTGCTCGTCCGTCGCGAACCCGGAGAAGGTCGAGCCGGCCCTCTCGGCGTGTGCCGAGCGCGCCCGCCGCGAGGGCGTCGCCTTCGAAGTCGACGGACCCATCAGCCTCGACGACTGAGTACCAGCGATGAGTACACGGCGCGCCCTGGCCCAGCAACTCGGCGTCGTCGCTGGCTTCGATTCGCCCAGCGTCGAACTCGAACAGTACCCGACACCCCCGGAGGTCGCGGCCTCCCTCGTCCACGTCGCGGACATGGAGGACGACGTGGCCGACCGGACGGTCGTCGACCTCGGGACCGGGACCGGGATGCTGGCGCTCGGGGCCGCCCTGCGGGGCGCGACCCGCGTCGTCGGCGTCGACCTCGACCGCGAGGCCCTCGATACCGCCCGCGAGAACGAGCGTCGCGTCGGCGCGCGCACCGACATCCACTGGGTCGCCGGTGACGCGACCCGCCCGCCGCTGTGTCCGGCCGAGGACGACCCGGTCACCGTGGTCATGAACCCGCCCTTCGGCGCCCAGCGCGGCAACGAACACGCCGACCGCGCCTTCCTCGCGGCCGCCAGCGGGGTCGCAGACGTCTCTTACTCCATCCACAACGCCGGCAGCCAGGAGTTCGTCGAGTCCTTCGCCGCGGACCACGGCGGCGCGGTCACCCACGCCTTCGCGGTGGAGCTGGACCTCGACAGGCAGTTCCCGTTCCACGAGGAGGAGTCGAAGCCCATCGACGCCGAGGCCTACCGCATCGACTGGACCGGTGACGGGGCCAGCGACGACTAGCGGTACGTCTCCTTGACGAAGACCCGGACCTTCGTCTCGCCGACGACGGCGTAGATCCTGTCCGGCCCGTTCTGCTGTTCCTCCCTGACGAACTCGATGCCCGAGACCGTCACGGAGGCGTTCTGGACCGACTCGTTCGTGATGGGGATGGCGGCCCGGCCGAGTTCGGTGTCGTTCTCCCAGACGAACAGCTCGTAGCCGTCCTCGGTGGCCGCGATGGAGACGTTCTTGCCGGCGAGGCGTGGCTCCGCGGTCGCGTTGCCGGAGGTGAAGGCGACGCGCCAGTCGCCCTCGGGCGGCTTCATGAACACCCGGTAGGCGGTCCCGCCGCCGACGGCGTTCCAGCCGTCACGGCTCGCCGTGACCGTCTCGCGCCAGCCCAGGCCGCCGACCTTGACCTGTCGCTGGCCGCTGAACGCGAGTTGGCCCTTCGAGACGGCCTGGTACCAGATGTTGCGCTCCTCGTTCACCACGATGACGCCGGAGGAGGTGATGTTCGTGCTCTGGCCGAACGCCTCCACGTCGACCACGGAGACCATCTGGTTCTGCACGTCCTCGGCGTAGACGACCTCGTACCCCCGGACCTCGATGGGGTCACCCGGGGCCGCGGTATCGTCGACCGTCATGAGGTTCACCGGGACGCCCGAGCCGACGAGCCCGGCCGTCACGATGACCAGGACGACCAGCGCCGCGGTCCGCGGGCCGAACGATTCGAGGTCGCGCTCGCGGAGGTGGAGCGCGGTCGCCACGACGATAGCCAGCGCGACGACCATCGCCAGCCCGGGGCCGCGGAACAGCCGGTAGGTCTCGTTCCCGAGGAACCAGTAGATCGCCCAGAGGTTCTTCGCGACCGCGAAGAACAGCACCGCGAGCCAGATGCGGAGTGCGCTGGGGCGGGTATCGCGCCGGTAGAAGACGAACACGCCGAGCATGATGCCGAGGAACAGGCCGAGGGCGTGGCCCTGGATGGCGATGCCGGCCCACCACGGCGGCGAGGGCGGCGAGGGCTGGGCCGTCGTGGTGATGATGGGATTCTGGAGCGAGCTGTAGAGCAGCGAGAGGACGCGCTGGCCGCCGAGGACGGCCACCACGGTCGTCATCGGGTAGCGGACCAGCGCGAACCCCGCGAAGGCGAAGACGACGCCGGAGAACCCGATGACCGGGCCGAGCGCGAACAGGGAGGTGCCGAGGCCGACCAGCAGGACGACGCCGGGGAAGACGACCAGCGCCCGGACCCACGGGTTGGCGGTCCAGTCGGCGAAGGAGTGCGAGCCGCGCTCCTCGGGGAAGTGCCCGTAGGCGTACTCCGCGATAGGGGCGAGGACGAGCGTCCCGATCATGTTCCCGGTGAGGTGGCCGGCGTCGGCGTGGGAGAACGGTGCCAGTACCATCCCGGTCGGGTAGAGGTACGACCACGCGCGGAAGGGCAGGGTCACGGGGTCGTACCAGTGGTTCCAGCCGTCCTGGACGAACAGGTAGACGGCGACGACGAAGACGACCGACACCAGCGTCCCCCAGGGGACGCCCATCACGAGCCGGCCGCGGAGGTGCTGGCCCCAGGTCCCACCCGGGCGGTCCAGCAGGGCGACGACGGCGAGGGAGACGGAGAGCGTCACCACGACGAAGACGGCGATACCGAGCGACAGCAGGTCCATGTGCGGCGGGAAGGCCGCGGCGTACAAATGGTTTCGTGCTGCTGTGGTGGGGTGGCGGCGGGTTGCGGAATGATTCAGTCGCGCGCGGGTGCGCGAGGAGAAGAGTTCGAACGGAGACGGACCCGCGGTGCTAGACGTCCACCCGGTCGCCGATCTCCACGATGTCGAGGTTCGCCGGGTACGCGAAGCTCCTCGCGTGGTGGTGCAGGACCTTCGGGTCGCTGGTCAGGCCCTTCCACATGTCCCAGTGGCTCGGGAGGAGCCGGTCGAGCTGGAGGTCGCTCGCGGCCTCGACGACCTGGTTCTCGTCGTTGTACCAGCGCGTTCGGACCGGCTCACGCGTCTCCTTGTCGGGGATGTTCCCGACGGTCCCGAACGCGAGGATGCCGAGGTCGATGTCGTACTCGCTGCCGAGGCGGGCGAACTCGTCGCTCGGTTTGGTGTCGCCGCCGTGGAAGACCGTGCGCCCCTCGTGCTCGAAGACGTAGCTCACGGGGTGGGTGGCGTCGGGGTCGTGGGCGGGTTCGACGTGGACGGTGAAGCCGCCGACCTCGACGGTGTCGCCCTCCGTGACCTCGTGGAACTGCCCGTCCGCGATGTCGTAGTCGGCCTGCCAGTCCTCGTCGTCGAAGGCGACGGCGAGGCTGTCGTCGGGGGCGTAGAAGTCGGCGCCCGTCCCCTCGAGGATGGGTGCCTGGCTCGGCCCGTGGACGTGGTCGGTGTGCTCGTGGGTGGCGAAGACCGCGTCGGCCTCCGCCACGTCGGTCGGGTCGAACGGGACCGGGATCATGCGGACGGTCCGCGGCGGGTCGCCCAGCCCGACGTAGGGGTCGACGTAGACCGTCGTGCCGTCGCTCGCCTTCAGGACGAAGCCGTTACAGCCGAGGTACCAGATGGCGATGCCGTCCGGGTCGGCGGATTCTACGGCGCGGGGGAGCCAGTCGCCCCAGTCGCTTCGTGTCATGCGCGAGGATGCGAGCGGCCGCGCCGTAAGCGTTGTCTTGCCGGTCGAATCTTCGACGCACCGCGCGGTCGCTGGCGATGGCTCGGGTGCGAGTAGGGAAAGGATGGCGGAACTGGCAGTCCGCCGTGTGGGCAACGACTGGCAGCCAGTTGGCTGCATTCGAGAGGACGCCCGAGTCGGATATAAGTTAATTGGCCAACAGGAGTCCACCGGTGGACAGACCAGTCCACTGGTGCCTCGCCCGTTTCCTTTATAGGCGTGGTGGGGGTACGTGGCCCTATGAGTAGCGAGGTCGACCCGAGCGCCACAATCGAAGTCGCTGCGGACGGTATCTCCGTCGAGAAGTCGTTCGCCGCCGACGAGTTTCCCGTCCCCGCGATACGGTTCAGCATCACCTCGAACCGCGACGAGACGGTGACAATCCGACTCCACGAGGACATCCCCGAGGAGTTCCCCATGGATGGGGTGGGCTTCCATCCGGACTACGAGTCCGACAACTGGACCGCCTTCCAGGACCACCACGTCGAGTTCGAGCGAACGCTCGACCCCGGCGAGGAGATCGTGACCGTCTACGGCATCCGCATCGACGACCGGTCCGAGGTCCCGAAGTTCCTGACCGAACCCAGCGTGTGGGACGTCGACGGCGAGCGCGCCGTAGACGACGCCGAGGGTGAAGAGGAGGACGACGAGAGCGACGAGACCATCGACGAGATCGTCTCCGACGACTCCAACCAGGTCGTCAAGGACATGCTCTCTGGCGAGTCCGACATCCCCGGCCTCGACGACGAGGAAGAATCCGCCGAGGCCGAGGCAGACGCCGAGGCCGAGACGGCCAGCGGCGACGGGGGCGCCGTCGATATCGACCTCGGCTTCGACGAGGAGGAAGACGAGGGCGAGGACGCCGCCGACGCCGCCGGCGCCGAGGAGGAGGACCTCGGCATCGAACTCGACCTCGAAGCCGCCGAAGAGGAGGTCTACGGCGAGGAGGCCGACGACGAAGACGCCGCCGAGGCCGAGAGCGACGGCCCGGAGATCGAACTCGACGTCGACGAGGACGAGGCCGACGACGAAGACGAGGACCTCGTGGTCGACGCCGAATCCCAGCCGGAGGCCGAGGACGGCGACTTCGCCGACGCGGACGACTTCGACGTCGACGAGACGGACGACGACCTCGACGTGGACTTCGCGGACGAGGACGAAGCCCTCGAAGACGACGAGGCAGACCTCGAGGTCGAGGCGGAGGCCGACGCCGAGGCAGCCGCCGATGCCGTCGACGTCGAGGACGAGGCGGAAGCGGTCGAAGCGGACGTGGACGACGAGGACGACATCGACGAGGAACCCGACCTCGACGACGAGTCGGCAGCGGTAGAGGACGAGGCCGAGGACGTCACGGAGGCCGAAGAGGACGCAGAATCCGGGGCAGAGCCCGATGAACCGGCAGTCGAGGCGGCCCCGCAGGTCGCCGCCGAGAGCGTCGTCGACGCCCTGCTGGCCGAACTCCGTGAGGAGTCGGTCTCCACCGAGGACCGCGAGGCGCTCCGTGCCGAACTCGACCTCGAACCCAGTGGCACGGACGTCGCGAAGGTCGAGCACCTCCAGTCTCGCGTCGAAGAGCTGGCGGCCTACACCGGCGCACTCGAGGAGTTCCTCGACGACGAGGGGACCGCACAGCAGCTGCTCGACGACTACAGGGAGGAGGTCTCGGAACTCCGCGAGGAGGTCACCGACGTCCGCCAGAGCGTCGAGTCCCACGACGACCAGCTCGAGACGGTCAGCGGCGACCTCGCCGCCGCCGAGGAGTCCATCGGCGCCGTCGAATCCGACCTGAACGCGCTGGACGAGCGCGTCGACACCGTCGACGAGGACGTGCTCGCACTCGACGACGAGGTCGACGACATCCGCGAGAACCTCGAGACCACGACCGAGCGCATCGACGACGACGTGTCGTCGGTCCGCGAGGCGACCGAGGACAACAGCGAGGCCGTCGAGTCGGCCCGCGAGGACATCGACATGCTCCAGGAGGACGTCGACGCACTCGAGAACGACGTCGAGAGCCTCGAAGAGGAGGTCACCGCCATCCAGGACTGGCGTGACCAGCTCGGCGAGATGTTCTCCTGAAACGAATCTGTTTTTAGCCGGCAGGTCGTTCCTCCGCTAAATGGCCGACACGATAGCTGTCGCGGTGCCACGGAAGGGGCGGCCCCTCGAGGCCGTCCTCGAACGCATCGCGAACCGCGTGGGCGCGACGGAGATGGCCGACGACATCATCTCCATCCTGCGCTACGAGAAGGCGATCACGAAGGGCAAGAAAGCCGACGCCCGCGACGTCTACGAACGCCTCGCGGAGTACAGCGACCTGTCGGACCATCGCCAGCCGGAGTTCACCCTCCTCCGGGACGACCGCGAGGGCATGCCCCGCCGCGTCGTCTTCGACAGCGTCACCGTCGAGGTCGACGGCTACGACGTCCAGCTCGTCGGCCGCGAGGAGCCGTTCCGCGCGCTGCGCACCCATTCGTTCGCGCTGGGCTTCGACAGCGCCGACCTCGTGCTCGAGGAGGTCGTCGGGCTCCGGCCGGAACCCCTCGGTTCCCTCGAGGACATCAACGCCCGTATCGACCCCCACGACACGGACGTCCGGGTGGTCACCGGCCTCGGCGACACCGTCTACCACACGCTGATGGCCACGCCCGACGTGCTCGACGCCTACGGCGGCGGGGACGCCACGCGAGAGTTCATCCGCCAGTACGAGGGCCAGCTCTGCATCTCCCCCCGGTACGAGCGACTCGTCGAGGCAGTCCTCGGCACCGAGGCCATCGAGGACGTGGAGTTCTGCTACCCCGCGGAGGGGCGCGAGGAGGAGGCCGCCATCGCCGACGTGGGTGCGGGCGTCTACCTCACGATGACTGGCTCGACGGCCCGCGACCACGGTCTCGAACTCGGGACCCGACTGTTCCCCAGCGAGACCGTCCTCATGGAGAACGAGGCCGAAGCGACGCCGGAATCCGAGGCGGTGAAGGCCCTGTTCGACGGTGCGGACCTCGAGACCGCGCTCGCCGTGAACTGACCGCCGGGCGCCCGGGTCCTCGTGCTTCGGGGCCGCCATTCTGTATAGCGACATGTGATTTATGGGATGTGTCTCCATCAGGGTCGAGAGCACTGCGAAACCCATGTGTTTCACTCAGAACCGCTGAGACGGGCGCTGTCGGGTTTGCCTCTCTGGGCAGTGGATGGGTCAGAGATGCGGATTCACCGTGCTCTCGGGGCTCTCGGTTCGGCGAAGAGCTTTCTCGCTCGGTGTGCCGACCCCGTCTCCCGGCCTCTTTCGTGGTTCCCTCACCGGAGAAATCCAGCCCACTCCCAGTCGCTGTGGACTCTCGAAGGAGGAGTCGTTCTGTCTGACTTTCCAGGAGCCCATCGAGTCCGGTCGACGATCAGACCTGCCCCAGGTCACCGTCGACCGAGCTGGGCTTGGACTGTGCTCGAATCGCCCCGACCCCCAACTGGATCTGCGCAGGTTTCCTACCGAGAGTGCCCACACTCGAGCGCCACGCCGGGCAGGGCGAGATGCAGAATTGGCAGAATCTATATGTCTTCTCTGGTCGCTAACTCTTCTCGTGACGGACCTGTTCCCGACCTGCTGTCGAAACCTGTCCTTATCGGAGCGACAGAGCCTGAGATTTGTATCTCGGTCACTAGTACTGCAACACGTGATTTACAGTCCCGAAATAACGTATAAGATGAATCTGGCGGTGGTAAAGCGGGCCTTCAGAGGAAGATAAGGACTCTTATCCCGAACTGTGGGACAGATTGAAGTATCGGGGACGAGTCGCTGCGGACAGAGCGACATGCCGAGAAGCTACCAGAATCTATATACTACCTGTGACTGGGCCACGGCCACTCACCAGGGTCGCTGGAGTCGCGGGTCGACGGAACGCCACCGAGAGCGCAACCGGCAAGAATTGCTGGGTGATTGGGTGTGTCTACGACCCCGTCCTGAGCACGCGACCCCTGGGGTTCGACCCACCAGAACGCCCTTCCAGACGCCCGGGCGCAGGCATGATATATCATGCTTTCCGGGGTGGTGTCTGTGAGCCAACAGGACACCAGCCGGTCGGTGGTCAAGACCTACGTCCCCGAGTACCAGAAAGACGAGTGGGCCGACCACGCGGACGAACTCGACATGAGCCAGAGCGAGTTCGTCCGGACGATGGTCCAGGCCGGCCGCCGGAAGTTCGACCTGCCTGACTCACCCGATAGCAGGGCGAACCGGGGCGACCAGGAGACCGTATCGGGTGACTCGGACTCCGGCGACCTCACGGCGCGGGTCGTCGACATCCTCGAGCGCGAGGACGGACCGTGTACCTGGGACGACCTGCTGGCCGCGGTGAGCGACGACATCGAGGACCGCCTCGACAGCGCCCTGCAGGACCTCCAGGCCGACGGACGCGTCCGGTACAGCGGTCGCGAGAGCGGCTACGTCACCGCAGAGGGCACCTGAGATGTCCGATTCGGTCGCGTACTTCCTCGAGGACCAGACCTACCACGGGAAGGCGAAACGGACGCAGGAGGCCTACGAGCGCGTCCTGCGGCGGTTCGAGGCGTTCCTCGCGGACCCGGACGCCGGCCCGGGCGGCGGCTCCGTCACCCCGGCGGAGGCCGACCGCCGGCAGTGCATGGCGTGGGTGCACTCGCTCCGGGGGGAGCACGCCCCCAGCACGGTGGCCTCCTACGCCTCATACGTCCACCGGTTCTACGCCTACATGACCCAGGTCGGCGAGTTCGACGCCAACCCGATGGCGCTGGTCGTCGAGGAGATGAACGAATCCATCGACAAGGACCCGACGAGACGGGAGCTCACGGTCGACCAGATGCGCGAGTTCGTCGCCGACATCGGGCATCCACTGGAGCGAGCGCTGGTCGTGGCCCTGCTCAAGACGGGGATGCGTGTCGGCGAACTCTGTAACCTGGACCTGCGGGACATCTCGCTGTCGGTTCCGGCGCTCGAGGACGAGTACGACCTCGGCGGTCGCGTCCAGCTCGACGGCCGGCCCGATTCGATATTCGTGCCCGCAGAACCGGCCCACGGCGTCGAGTACCACGGGGAGGAACGCACCGCGGCGAACAAGCGCAAGCGCTCGACCGTGGTGCCCGTCGACGAGGAGCTGAAACGGGTGCTCGTGGGCTGGCTCGCGATCCGCCCCGACGCCGTCTCGCCCGCAGAGCCGCTGTTCGTCTCGACGTCGGGTGACTGGGGCGAACGAGTCACCCCACAGGGCGTCCGCCACATCGTGGAGACCCACGCCAGAGACCACGGCTGGTACCGGACCGGTGGTGGGGCCGCCGAGAACGTCACCCCGCACTACTTCCGGCACTTCTTCACGACCCATCTCCGGGACCGCACCGGGGACCGTGGCATCGTGAAGTACCTCCGCGGGGACGTGGCGAGCGACATCATCGACACCTACACCCACAACTGGGGCGACCGCGTCCGCGAGGTGTACGAGGCGAACGTCTACTCCCTGCTCTGAGACCGGGTCTGGGATTCACCCGATTCTGCGATACGGATTCTCGCGGTGAGACGGTGGTGGATACCGAACCCATAAATCAAATATCGCTATACAGAATACGCGTGGTTCGGTCGGGAGCGGACACTGTCGAATTTCGGACGGAGAACCGTCAGCTCGTGCGACGACCGGTTCTATGGGTTCCGACAGGGACGGGAGATTCTACAGGGTCACGTTGGCAGCCCACCCCGGTCGCTCGATGGACGTCTGTCCGACGTCGCGGTAGACCAGTCGTCTCGTCACCCTGACCGGCCGGCCGTCACGCGATGTGACGTAGCTGAACCGGAACTCCCGGACCAGCCCGTCGCTGTCGACGATGACCTCAAGGCTCGCGTTCCGGACCGACGCGTCGGCGTCGATGCTGAGCTGCGACCGGTCCCGGACCGAATCCCCGCGGAGGCGGTAGAGCGGGTCCTCGACCTGTCGTGGCGAATGCCCGAGGCGCTCGACCTCGTCGATGGCGACCGATTCGAAGGCCATCGCGAGCAGGTCGGTCTGTTGCCCGCGGAAGATGCCGAGGTCGGTCGGGGAGAAGGGCGTGCCGTCAGAGTCCCGCAGTACCGTCACCTCGGTCCGGTCGCCGATAGACCGGCGGCTGTAGACGGTGTGCCCGTCGGCGAACAGCTGGGTCTCCTGCGTCGGGCCGACCCGGGTACCTGCAGCCCGCTCGTGGTACAGGTAGCGCGAACGGTTCGGCGGGTAGGCCCCTTCGCGGATCAGTTCTCGGAGCAGTGTTCCGTTCGCCGTGGTCTCCCGGTAGACCGCGGTGACCCGGTAGCCCGTCCCGTCGAGCACGCGCTCGTGTGAGTCCAGCAGGGCGTCGAGGTTCTGGACGCGGTCGCGGGCGGGGTCGGGGTCGAAGACGGCGTGGGTCCCGGGCCCTGTCGCATCGGTGGAACCGGTCGTCGGCTGCTCGACGGAGAACGGGTCGCGCGTCGTGCCGGTATCGGCGAGGCCGCCGCACCCGGCCAGGCCGACCAGCAGGGCGAGAGCGAACACCCGTCCCACGCGCATTGTCACCTCTACCCACTACCGGGCAATGAACGTTGGCCCAGCGGGTGCGAAGGCCACCAGACCGACGGTCGTGTCAGGCCTGGGCGAGTACCCTGGCCGTGGTCGTCGTCCCGTTCTCGGCCTCGTAGTCCTCGACCCAGTCTGGACGCGGGACCGTCGTGTTCCCGAGGTCCCGGTAGACCAGTCGGCGCTCGATGCGGACCGGGTCGCCCGCGTCCGTCTCGGTCTCGAACGTGAGGCGGTACTCGTAGACGAACCCACGGTGGTCCACGATAGCCTCGAAGCTCGCGTTCTCGACGGTCCCGTTCGGGCCCTGGGCGAGGAGTTGCGGGCTCTCGACGCTCCCGGACTGGACCCGGTAGAGTGGCTCGTCGAGCCCGGGCGGGACGCGGTCGAGTTCGGTGACGCTGGTCACGTTCATCCCGGCGAAGCCCTGGTAGAGGAAACTGGACATCGCATCACGTCCCCGGAAGACACCCAGGTCGGTCGGGGGAATCGGGTCGCCGCCGTCTGCCTGTCGCGGCACGCTGACCGAGGTGCCGTTCTCTGTCGTCTGGCGGACGAACGCCCGGGTGCCGTCGCCGAAGAGGACGAAGTCGGTCCGGCGAGGGACCGTCGTGCCCGACGTTTCGGCGGCGACGAGGTACCGCGAATCGTTCGCCGCGTACGCCCCGTCCACGTGACGATAGAGGAGGACCGTCCCGTTCTCGTGTGTGGCCCTCACCAGGTAGTCGGCCCGGTAGCTCGTGTTCTGGAGGACTCGCCCCTGCGCGGAGAGCATGTCACGGACGTCGCCGAGGTCGTTCTCGGTCGGGTCGGGGTCGAACTGCGGGGGCCGCGTGGTGGTCGGTCCGTCGGTGACTGTCGGGCGGTCCGTCCCGTCGACGGCGAACGGTTCACGGGTCTCCGTGACGGGACCAAGGCTGCCACAGCCGGCGAGGACGAGGGCGATTGCGAGGACGAGGACGTGGCGGGCGCGCATCGCTCGAAGTTGTCAGGGTCCGCGCATCAAGGTTGTGCTGCCGGGGGCGTTCGTGGTCGAGTTGGTGCCGGCAGTGTACTCGTCCACCCACTCGGGCCGCGGGACGATGGCATCCCCGACGTCCCGGTAGACCAGCCGTCGTTCGACCGTGATCCACATCCCGTCGGCCCTCCGCATCTCGAAGGTCAACCGGTACTCGACGACGAAGCCCTGCGCCGTCACGAGCGCCTCGAAACTCGCGTTCCTCGCCGTCGCGTTCGCCCCGTCCGAGAGGAGCTGTGGGTCCCCGACCGTGGTGGACTCGACCCGGTAGAGCGGCCCCTCGACGCCGGCCGGTTCCCGGTCGAGTTCGGTGACGCTGGTCACGTTCATCCCCGCGAAGGCCTGGAACAGGTCGCCCGAGACCGCGCCTCGGCCACGGAAGACCCCGAGGTCGGTCGGACGGCGCGGTTCGCCCGTGGTGTCGAGCCCGGGAACCGAGACCGAGGTCCCGTTCTCGGTGGTCCGACGCACGAACGCCCTGTCCCCGTCCGCGAAGACGTCCCACTCGCCCGACTCCGGCAGGGCCGCCCCGTTCTCGCTCCGGTGGACGAGGTAGTGCGACCGGTTCTCGGCGTAGGCCCCGCGGATCGTCCGGGCCAAGAGGACGGTGCCGTTCTCGCTCGTCGCCCGGTACGCGTAGCCGACACGGTAGCTCGTGTCGACCAGGGTCTTCCGGTGCGCACCGAGCATGGCCCGCACGCCCCGTACCTCGTCGTCCGCCGGGTCGATGGCGAACTGCGGGCCGTGGTTCGTCGTACCGTCGTCCACTTCGGTCGGTTGTGTTGTCTGCTCGACGGAGAACGGCTGGCGGGTCTCCGTGACGGGGCCAAGGCTGCCACAACCGGCGAGGACGAGTGCGAGAACGAGCGTGATGGCGGGGAGGGCGCGCATCGGTGGGGCGTTCTCGCCCGACGCTTTTCAATCTTGATAGGAGTTCGGTGGGCGCTCGGGCGTCTGCCCCGCGGCCTGCACGGCCCGGGCGACGGTCTCGGGGTCGGTCACGGTCGCTCGCTCGCGCACCTGAGCATACCGTGAGTGCAGGTCGCCCGCGACGGAGGCACGCCACGGCCCGTCCTCGACCACGACGAGGGAATCCGCCTCGGCGACCACGTCGAGGACCGCGCTGTTCCCCGCCGAGAGGTGTGGTTCGGCGAGCACCACCACGTCGGATTCGGCGACGTGCGCCCGCAGCGAGTCGACGCTGGCCTCGTCGAGTGCGGTGTACGGGTCGGAGAGCAACGGGTCGACCCCGAGCAGGCGGGCGGTCTCGACCACCGCGTCGCCCGGCGGGGCCGGGCCGACGGTGACGGCCGCGTCGGCGCTGGCGAGTCGTTCGAGGGTGCGCGCGGCGACCGACCCGTTCCCGAGCACGTGGACCCTGCGGTCGAGGGCGTCGACCGACTGGGCGAGGGGCGTCACGGTGACGCTCTCGGTGACCGGATTCCGGGTGAGGACGGTCTCGGCGTCGAAGCTCTCGCGCAGACGCGGGCGGGTGAGGACGGAATCGGGTTCGCCCGAGGCGACGATATCGCCGCCGGCCAGCAGGGCGAGTTCGTCGCAGTACCGGGCCGCCAGCGAGAGGTCGTGGATGGCCGCGACCGCGGTCTTCCCGTCGGCGACGAGCTCCCGGACGAGTTCCAGCGTCTCTATCTGGTGGTTCACGTCGAGGCTGGCCGTCGGTTCGTCCAGCAGGAGGACGGGCGTCTCCTGGGCCAGCGCCCGGGCGATGGCGACCTTCTGGCGCTCACCCCCACTGAGTTCGTCCACGGGCCGGTCCGCGAGGTCGGCGATGCCGACGCGCTCGATGGCGTCGTCGATGGCCCGGTGGTCCTCGGGTCTGGCGGTCGTGAACCGCGAGCGATGCGGGGTGCGGCCCATGGCGACGAGGTCGCGCACCGGGAACGAGAACGAGACGGTGGTGTCCTGCGGGACGACCGCGACCTGCCGGCTCGCGGCCTTCGCCGAGAGGGCCTGGACGTCCTCGCCACAGACCGTGATGGAGCCGGTCTCGGGGGCCAGCGCCGCGCTCATCGTCCGGAGGAGCGTGGTCTTGCCGGCCCCGTTCGGGCCGACCAGCCCGACGAAGGTGCCCGCGTCGACCGAGAGCGAGACCGAATCGAGGACGGTCGCGTCCCCGTAGGCCACCGTCACGTCCGCGACCGAGATCATAGCGCGTGCACCTCCCGGCGCTTGAGCAGGAACAGGAAGAAGGGTGCGCCCAGTGCGGCCGTGACGATACCCACGGGCAGCACCTCGGCGGTCGAGCGCGCGACCGTGTCGGTCGCGACGAGGAACGACGCGCCGGCCAGCGCGCTCGTCGGGAGCAGGACCCGGTGGTCCGGACCGACGACGAGTCGGAGCATGTGCGGGACCACGAGGCCGACGAAGCCGATGACGCCGGCGACCGCGACCCCGGCGGCGGTGATGATGCTCGCGAGCGTGAGCAAGAGCAGTTTGGTTCGCTCGACCGCGATGCCGAGGTGGTGGGCGTCCTCCTCGCCGAGCAGGAGGACGTTCATGTCGTTCGTGTAGGGGAGCAACAGGAGGAAGCCGGCGAGGCCGATGCCCGCGGCGAAGGTCACGTCGCCCCAGTTCGCGGCACTGAGGTCGCCCATCAGCCAGTACAGGGCCTCGCGCAGGCTCTCGCCGCTGGTGACCAGCAGGAACGAGACGACCGCGCCGAGGAACGTCTGGATGGCGACGCCGGCGAGCAGGAGCGTCGCGACCGGGGTCCGGCCGCGCTCGGTGGCGAGCGCGTAGACGAGGAACGCGGTGAGGATGGCCCCCGTGAAGGCCGCGCCCTCGATGCCGAAGGGGATCGAGAGCGGGAGGACGATGGCGCTGACCGCGCCGACCGCCGCGCCCGAGGAGACGCCGACGATGGAGGGGTCGGCCATCGGATTGCGGAAGAAGCCCTGCATGACCGTCCCCGCGGCCGCGAGCGAGAAGCCGACGGTGGCGGCCAGCGCGATGCGCGGGAGCCGGACGCTCGCGACGATGACGCTCGCGGTCTTCGGCGTCTGGAAGTGGAAGACCGGCGTCGTCTGGAGGGAGAGCCCGCCCGCGAGGGTGACGCCGGTCGGCAGGGCGAGCTGGTTGAGGAGGACCTTCGCGACGGTGAGGTAGTCGATGGAGACGGGCCCGACGGCGGCACAGACCACCGTCGTCAGGGCTAACAGCACCGTGAGCCCGGCGGACCAGGCGACCGTCTTCGTTCGCGTCTCCATGGTGTCGTGTCCGTTTCGCAAATGCACTTGCTTTAGGTAAATACTTATTGCATACGTGGCCAGTTGGGTGTGATGACACGAACCCGAACGCTGCTCGTCGCAGCGCTCCTGGTCGTCGCGTCACTCGGCGTCGTCGCGACGCCGGGGGCCGCGACCCAGGCGAACGAGTCCACCACGGCAGGTTGTTCGTTCCCGTTCACCGCGACCGACGCGACGGGAACCGAAGTCACGGTCGAGGAGGCGCCCGAGCGCGTCGTCACGGCCGGCCCCGCCTCGGCACAGACGATGTGGGAGATCGGCGCCCAGTCGAAGGTCGTCGGGACGACCCAGTACGCGAAGTACCTCGAGGGTGCCGACGCGACCGCGAACATCTCCGGCAGCGGCTACGCCTTCATCTCGGTCGAGAAGGTCATCGCCCAGCAGCCAGACCTCGTGCTCGCGTCGAACATCGTCCCCGACGAGAAGGTCGGGAAGCTACGCGAGGCCGGCATCACGGTCTACAAGTTCGAGTCCGCCAGCTCGCTCGACGACGTCATCGCGAAGACGGAGCTGACCGGGAAGCTAGTCGGCTCGTGTGACGGCGCCAGCGAGACGGTCGACTGGATGCAGACCGAGCGCGAGGTCGTCCAGCAGGCGACCGAGGGCACGGAGCCCAAGAAGGCGCTGTACGTCTTCTACGGCTCGACGCCCGGTCCGAACACCTACATCTCCGACCTCATGACGACGGCCGGCGCGACGAACCTCGCCGCCGAGGCCGACCTCGAGTACTCCCAGGCGGGGTACGCCCGCATCAACCCCGAGGTCGTCGCCAACATGAGCGTCGAGTGGCTGCTGCTCAACAGCGGCCAGCCCGAGCCGCGAATCCCCGACTCGGCGGCCTACCAGAACACCATGGCCGTCCAGCAGAACCAGACCATCGTCATGGACGAGAACCGCGTGAGCCAGCCGGCCCCGCGGAGCTTCCTCGTGATGCGCCAGCTCGCGAAGACCTGGTACCCGGACGCCTACGCAGCGGCGAACGCCAGCGTCCGCGGTGAGGCCGGCACGGGCACCACGGCATCGGCCGGTGGCACCACGACGACTGGAACGGCGGCCACGACGGCCGACCCCGCCACGACCGCGACCACCGACGAGCCGGCTGCTGACGGCTCGCCCGGCTTCACCGCCGTCGGTGCCGTCGCCGCCCTGACCGCACTGGGCGCGCTCGCCCGGCGCGACTGACTCGCTCCTTCTTCCTCTCCCCGCGGATAGTCCGAAAGGCCGATACCGGGTGACCTCGTCCGACCGCACATGGTCGAGAACGTCATCTGGCCCGCGTATTTCGACGCGGAACTCTCCCGGTCCGGTGGCCGGCGGGTCCCCGCGGACCTCGCCGTCGCCGAACCGACCGTCGAAGAGATCGCGAAGGCCGTCCAGCAGGTCGGGTACGACGCCCGCATCGAACGCGACGTGGCGTACCCGCGAGAGGGATACAAAGAGCGCGGGCGCGTCCTCGTGAAGAACCCGACAGACGACTCGAAGAACGACATCGTCCAGGCAGTGGCGGCCTACGTGAACGCCCTCCGCGAATGAAGCGCGTCGGCACCGTCGTCCGGGTCGCCCAGGGCCTCGCCATCGCCCGCACCGACGACGAGGACCACCCGCGCATGGGCGAGACGGTCGTCGACGAGTCGCTGGACGAGGTCGGCCGCGTCGTGGACGTGTTCGGCCCCGTCTCGCGCCCCTACGTCGCCGTCTCCGGCGACGCCGACCCCGCGCTCTTGCTCGGACAGACGCTGTACGCCCGGTAGTCGCGGCGACCCGGAGCGGGCGAGGGAATCGAACGCAAGGCCGAAATAGCACGGGTTAGAACCCCAGAGCATGAACGACCGCTATCGGATTCTCGGGGCCGTCGGCCTCGCCGTCACCATCTTCGTGCTGGTGCAACTCGGCGCGCTCTCGCTCGTCGAGCCGTTCAAGGACGGTGGCCGGCAGGTCGTCGAGAACCCGCAGGACGCGACCAACAGCCTGGTGTACATCGGCGCCATCCTCGTCGCCACCGCCGGGATGCTGGCCGCGTTCAAGTTCGACCTCCAGTGGCTCATCCGTGGGTTCATCATCCTCACGAGCGGGATGCTCTCGTTCTACGTCTTCGAGACGTTCATGCCGACGACGGTCGCCGCGGCCGCCGGTGGCGCGGTCGCCCTCGGCCTGCTCGTCTACCCCGAGTGGTACGTCATCGACACCGCGGGGGTCGTGATGGGCTCTGCGGCGGCCGGCCTGTTCGGCATCAGTTTCGGCCTGTTCCCCGCCATCGTCCTCCTGACCATCCTCGCCGTCTACGACGCCATCTCGGTGTACGGGACCGAGCACATGCTGACGCTCGCGGAGGGCGTCATGGACATGAAGGTGCCCGTCATCCTCGTCATCCCGACCACGCTCTCGTTCTCGTTCCTCGAACTCTCGGCGGCGAGCGACGACGATGCGGAGGACCAGCCGGACGCACGCGACGGTGAGACGGTCGCGGCCGACGGGAACGGGACGGTCGAGGCGGAGCCGGCCGCCGCGGAGGCCGACGACGGGGACGACCCCGAGGGCGCGCTCGACCGGGACGCGCTCTTCATCGGCCTCGGCGACGCCGTGATGCCGACCATCATCGTCGCCAGCGCGGCGTACTTCCACAGCGGCGCGACGGACACCGTAACTCCCCTCGTCACCGACCCGTTCCTGCTGAACCTGCCCGCGCTCACCGCCATGATCGGCACCATCGCCGGCCTGCTCGTCCTCCTCTGGATGGTGCTGAAGGGCAGGGCCCACGCCGGCCTCCCGCTGCTCAACGGCGGTGCCATCGGCGGCTACCTCGTCGGCGCGCTCGCGGCCGGGGTGCCCCTGATGGCGGCGCTCGGGCTCTGAATCGGTTCTGAATCGCCGTCGAGACGCCCCTACTCCTCGACGATGAACTGACTCGCGATCTCCTTGACCTCCGCCATGGACTTCGGCTCGTCGAAGCCGTTCGGGAACGGTGAGGTCCCGTTCACCCAGTTGAACGTCCCGGCGTGGCGCGCCTCGACGCTGTGGATGGACAGCGCGGCCGAGAGGAGCTTGTCGTTCTCGATGGCGGGGGCTGCCCCGGCGTAGGCCGCGACGCCCGTGTTCTCCAGTGCCTTCGCCGTCTTGAGGAATCCCGTCGGGGTGTCGTAGCCGAAGTCGTAGGTCGCGGGCTCGACCGGGTCGCCGCCGAGGTCCTCGATGACGGTCGTGAGCTGGTCGACGTGGGCGGCCTCGTGCTCACCGACGACCGCGACGTACTCCGGAATCTGCTCGCGGGTCTCCATGCAGAGGCGGTCACAGACCGCGTCGGCGGTCATCAGTTCGTCGGCGGCGAACTCCTCGAGCCCCTGCGCGTAGAACGTCGCCTCGAGGTGTTCGAGGGTCAGCGCGTAGTTGAGGATGTCCACGTCGGTCTGCTCGTCCTCCTGCATGGCGGCCTGCCCGGGTGCGGCGCCGGTCGCCTGCGTGCTCGGCTGTGCCGCCGCCGCCCCGGAGAGGCCGATGGCTGCCGCGCCTGCTGCCGCCGCGCCGCCGAGGAAACCTCGCCGGGAGGAGAGCTGGTCCTGGACGGAGTCGGTGAGTCGCTCGATGCTCGTGTCGTCTGCGCTCGGTTGCTCGTCGGACATTGGGGTTCGACCGTGCCTCGCTGGGCACACCGGAAGCGACGGCCGACCACCGAAAGTAAATTTTCCAGAAACGTACCCAAATCTTGCCCAAATAGCGATAGAAATTAACGGTATCGGGAACGTTCGTCTGGTAATTGCGGGTTCCGGTACAATCTCGACTTACCGGCGAGACCGCCTTGCTGGCGTGCTCGCTCCCTATAGTTCGTCCAGCCAGTGGTGGTCCGGTTCGACGGTCGCGATGGCGTCCCGGAGCCAGCGCCGGGGTTCGGGGGCCAGCTGGGGGTGGACCCGGTCGAAGTCGGCCTCGTCGTGGTCGCCGAAGATGGGGAGCTTGTAGCAGAGGACGAGCTCGGGCGCGAGGTACGGGAGGCCCGTCTCGGAGACCCGTATCACCTTCTCGCGCTCGCGGGTCACGCGGTCGTCCCGGCGGAACACCCACGCCTCGCCGTCGTGGTCGTCGAGCAGGCACTCCAGATGGGGCAACTCGAAGGCGTCGTTGTGGGCGTGGAGTTCGTGGTGCGGCAGGGCGAGCCACTCCTCCGCGGGCCAGGGTTCGGTCCGGCCCTCCCCGGGTATCGCCACCTCGAACGCCCAGTCCGACAGGTGCTCGCGGAGTCTCTGCTGGTCCTCGCGGAAGACCGCGACCTCCACGTCGCCGTGGGGGCGTGTCTGCTCGCCGAGGAAGCAATCGAGCGCCCAGCCACCCGCGATGGCCCACGGCTGGTCGAACGTGCGGAACCGGTCCGCGACCGCGTACACGTCGTTCCAGGTGGTCTCGCGGGCCATGCCGTTAGTCAGGTGACCGGTCCGGAATATGAAAGTATCGGCACGACCCACGGTCGGCGTCGCCGTCACTCGCCGGTCAGGGCCTCGCTGGCGGGCGAGATCTCGATCTCCTTGCCGAGGTCGCGGTCGAGCGCCTTCTCGTAGAGCATGTAGGCGGCCGCGGTCGTCTCGATGCCGGTACCACCGGAGTCGAAGACGGTGATGTCCTCCTCGCTCTCGCGTCCCGGTGCCTTCCCGGCGACGACCTCGCCGAGTTCGGCGTGGATGTGGTCCTCGTCGACCACGCCGGCCTCCATCGCGCTGATGAACGAGCCGGCGTCCTGCGGGACGCGGTCGCGCAGGTCGGGGACGTAGGTCGCGCGCTCGATGGTCGTGTGGTCGAGTTCGCGCTTCTCGGGATGGTACTGTCCCATCGCGGTGACGTGGGTGCCGGGTTCGAGCAGGTCACCGTCGAACACCGGCTCCGAGGCGGTCGTCGCCGTGATGACCACGTCGGCGGCCTCGACCGCAGCGGCGGAGGACGCCACGGCCGCCACGGAGGCGTCGTAGCGTTCGTTCATCTCGGCGGCGAAGGACTCGCGGTTCTCCTTCGTCGGCGAGAACACGTCCACCGTCTCGAAGTCTCGCACCGTCATCGTCGCCCGGAGCTGGCCGCGAGCCTGCGCCCCCGAGCCGATGACCGCGAGCTTCGTGGCGTCCTCGCGGGCGAGGGCGTCGACGGCGACCCCACCCGCCGCGCCGGTCTTGAACGGGTTCATACTCGCGCCGTCGATGAGCGCCAGCGGCTCGCCGGAGTCGGCGTCGAACAGCGGCGTCATGAACCACGCGTCGACCGCGCCGAAGCCGGCAGAGTACATGTAGCCGCCCATCGCGCCCGTCTCGGGGAGGACCGCGGAGTAGCTGAACAGCATCCCCGGCGGGTCGTCGTTGCGCAGCGTCGTCCGTGGCTTGGCGGGGGCGCCCTCACCCCGCTGGCGGTACGCGTCGCGAACGGCAGCGACGTACTCGGACGGGTCGGCGAGACCGGCGACGTCGTCACTGGTCAGGAACAGCGCGTTCGTCATACCGTGAAAATCGCGAGCCAGCGACTAAAAGGGCTGTGCTGGGTAGGTTGGTCAGTCTGCGTTCGGGGCAGGGGCGGACGGCGTCTTCGTGGTCTCGGTCGTCGGGGCGACCCGGTCGACGGGGCCGCGGACGAACATGGCGTGGCCGATCAGGAGGGCGGCGGTGAGCGCCGCGATGGGAACCGCAGCCTCGAGCTGCAGGTTGGTGAGCGTGGTCAGCATGCCGGTGCCACCGAGGAGCGAGAGCGGAATCAGCCCCAGAACGATGTCGTAATACCCAGTCATAATGTATTAGAAAATATGGGGATAGATGATATAAAACTTTCGGTCATAGGAGCCAGATACTCAATCTGTGGCTGATTCGTAAATGCTGCGTAGGTTATCCATAACTTATGAGCCTGCTACGAATCAGATAACTCGCCGCTGTCTTGCGGTTTTCGAGAACTTACCTTTGGTGCAGAAAGCTCAATATATGTTTTCTGCTTTCGCTCGGTGCCGGAACCGATGCGTTTTACCGCCGGACTCACCACCACAAACCCGTGAATCGGAACGACCGCGCCATCGTCGCGCTCGTGATGGTCGGGCACGGGATGGTCCACACGTACGAACTCTCCATCCCCATCTTCGTCAGCGTCTGGCTCGCACCGGAGAGCTTCGGGGCGACGGAGGCGACCCTCGGCCTCGTCACCGCGGTCGGGTACGGCCTGTTCGGCGTGGGGGCGCTCCCCGGCGGCGTCCTCGCCGACGTGGTCGGGTCGAAACGGCTCATCGTCGCCTGTCTGGTGGGGATGAGCGGCGCCTTCGCCCTGCTCTCGGTCGCCCCGAGCATCCTGGTGGTGGCACTGGCACTGCTGCTCTGGGGCGCGGCGGCCAGCGTCTACCACCCCTCCGGCCTCTCGCTCATCTCCCGCGGAACCGAAGCCCGTGGCTCCGCCTTCGCCTATCACGGCATGGCCGGGAACCTCGGCATCGCCCTCGGGCCCCTCCTGACGGCGACGCTGTTGCTCGTCCTCGACTGGCGCCAGGTCGCGCTCGCGCTGGCGGTCCCGGCCCTGCTCGCGGCCGCGGTCGCGGTCCGCATCGACGTCGACGAACGTGCCGCGGTCGCCGACGGCGGCGACTCGAAGGCCGACACCGTCTCGTCGTTCTCGGAGTTCCTCGCGGGCAGCCGGGCACTGTTCGCCAGCGGCTTCCTCGTCATCTTCGCCATCGTCATGGCCTCGGGGCTGTACTACCGCGGCGTCCTGACGTTCCTGCCGGAGATCCTGGGTGGCTTCCCCTCCTTCGACCCGATACAGTTCGCCGGGCAGGAACTCCAGCCCGCCAGGTACGTCTACGCCGGCCTGCTGATGGTCGGCATCGCTGGCCAGTACGTCGGCGGCCACCTCACCGACCGGATGCGGCCCGCGAAGGCGCTCCGGGTCGCCTTCCCGGCGCTGGCGGTCGTCGCGCTGGTCTTCCTCCCCGTGGCCGACCTCGGTGTGGTCGCCTTCCTCGCCATCTGCGCCGTCCTCGGCTTCTTCCTGTTCCTCGTCCAGCCGCTGTACCAGGCGGCCGTCGCCGAGCACACGCCCGCGGGCACGCGGGGTCTCTCCTACGGCTACACCTACCTCGGCGTGTTCGGGGTCGGTGCGCTCGGCGGCGTCCTCGCCGGGGCGCTCCTGACCTTCGCAACGACCGGCACGCTGTTCCTCGCACTGGCCGGTATCGGGCTGTTCGGCGGCCTCGCCAGTCTCGTGTTGAGTCGGCGTGACCGAACCGCGAGCTAGAGGATCAGTCGAGCAGTTTGCCGACGACCACCGGGCGCGCGACCGCCATCGCGAGGGTGCCGAGGCCGGTCATCACGAGCATGAACGTCCACGGCGAGTTGCCCGAGAAGTACGGCGACGCCCGGAGCATCAGGCCGATGTTCGCGCCGCCGATCCAGGCACCGGCGGCGAGGCGGGCCGACGCCATCCCACCGGCGAAGGCGCGGTCGCCGTAGGCGCCCACGAGCGTCGCCACGAGGAACCAGCCGACGAGGAACGGGAGCATCGTCTCCGCGACTGCCAGGGGCGTGGCGATGGGGTTGACGTCGTGGCGGAGTTCCCCGGCCGTGATGAGCGCGACGATGACCACGAGGTCCGCCCCCGCGAGCTTCCAGACGGCGGATAGTGGTCTGGCCTCCAGACCGAACAGACGCTGGGCAGTGCTCATGGCCGACCCTGTGGGCCGGAGGACCATCCCTCTCCCGGTTTCCCGCGCCGTCGGCGGTGCCGGGGCAGGCAATACTTTTGTCGTGGCGACGACAGTAGCGAGCATGAACCGGACGTTCGCGGCCGGGACGGCGCTCACGCTGCTGGGACTCATGGGCTACGGTATCGGCCTCGCGGAACCGTACCCCGGTCGGGCGTTCTCCGTGACCGGCGTCATGATCGGGCTCACGCTCGCCGCCGTCGGCAGCGACTTCGGGCGGGGTGACGGCGAGTGACGGTCGAGTCGCACGTGTTCACGAGCGAGGGCGTGAACGACCACGACGACCCCGCCGCGGCCAAGGCGGCGACCGGGACGACGTGGATCCGCGTCTCCGACGCCACCGACGAGGAGATGCGCGAGGTCGCGAGCATCTTCGGCATCCACGAACTCGAACTCGACGACGTCCGCGACGACGTGCGCCCGAAGACCGAGATATTCCCCGACCACGTGTTCACGCTGGTCAAGACCGCGGTCCTGCGGGCCGGCGACACCACCTTCGAGGAGGAGGTCAAGTCCGAGACCGTCGGCGTCTTCATCGGGACCGACTGGCTGGTGACGCTCTCGATGACCTCGCTGCGGGCGGTCGGGAAGGTGTGGAACGCGGTCACCCGCGAGGACCCCCGCATCCTCTCGCGCGGGCCGGACTTCACCGCCTACCGCATCCTCGACAACGTCGTCAACGACTACTTCGGTCTCGTCGACGAGGTCGAAGACGACATCGAGGCCGTCGAGGAGGAGGTCGTCGGCGCGACCGGCATCGACACCCTGGAGGACATCAACAGCCTCCGTCGCGAACTCCTCTCCATCCGGCGGGTCCTGTGGCCGAGCCGGGACGCCGTCGCCTCGCTCGCCCGCGGCGAGGACGACCTCATCGAAGAGCGCCACGAGAAGTACTTCCGGGACGTGTACGACCAGCTCGTCCAGCTGGTCGAACTCATCGAGACCTACCGCGACCTGGTCACGGGGGCGCGGGACATCTACCTCAACTCCATCTCGATGAACATGAACGAGGTGATGAAGACGCTGACCGTCGTCGCCACCATCATCCTGCCCCTGACCTTCGTCGTCGGCATCTACGGGATGAACTTCTCGGTCATGCCCGAACTCGCGTGGGACTACGCCTACCACGCCGTGATGCTCGGGATGGTCGGCATCGCGGCCATCATGATACTGTACTTCCGGCAGGAGGCCTGGCTCTGAGAGCGCGTGGCCGGGGACCGGTGCCGGTCAGCCGAGCCACCAGCGCAACCCGTTCACCCGCAACTGCTGGCGCTCGGGCAGCTCGCGGACCGCCTCGTGGTCGGGGAACAGCCGGGCCGCGATGTCGTTCTCCTCGTACACCGTCTGGCGGTCGGGCCACGCCGGTTCGAACTCCTCGACGAAGGGCACGACGAGGCGGACGAACCGCTCGGCGAGGTTGAGGTACGCCGACCGGTGGGGACGACTCGGCGCGCGATGGCGGAACAGGTCGCCGTCGATGCGTTTCAGTGCGCGTCTGCAGGTCTTGCGGTTCCGGTACGCCGGCGGGGTCCGGCGGTGCCACTCCAGCAGTTCCGCGTCCATCGCCACGAACGGCTCGACGAAGTTGTCGGCGAGGTGGGTCCGGAACGGGAGGACCGGCTGGTTCCGTAGCATCAGGAGGTCGGTCGCGTTGTGCAGCGAGTCGACCCGGTCCCGGCAGGCGTCGAGTTCGGCCGAGAGGCTCTGGGCGAGGAACTCGCGGGGCGAGTCGACGTGTGGGTCGACCGGGAGGTCGTGGTCCTCGAACAGCCCCGCGACGGCCTCGCCCATCCCGGCGCTCGCCTCCGGCATGAACCCGAGCGTGTCCAGCAGCGAGTCGACCGGCGCGGGGTCGTCCACGAGCCGGTTCGAGGGGAGCGTCGCGCCGAAGGCGTCGGTGTCGTCCCACTCGAGGAAGAACCCCTTGAACAGCGTGTCGAACAGCAGCCCGTGGTACATCACGTCCACGTCGAACTCGTGGGCGTACCCGGCCTGGTGGATGTGCAGGCCCTCCTTGATGCTCTGGGCGTAGAGCGGCTTCTCCTCGGTCGGGTAGAGGTACCGGGCGCCCGGTTCGAGGACCTCGTGGTCGGCGCCGTACTGGTCGGCGAGCTTCTGGGCGACGCGGACCTCGCGGGAGTCCTCACTGCCGACGGTGTAGCTGCGCTCGATGTCTGGCACCTGCGAGAGCAGGACCCGCGAGTCGTCGCCGGCCGAGAGCAGGATGCCCTTCCGGCCGGGGTAGTGGCTCCGGCGGCGGATGGCGCGCTCCAGCCGCCTCGCCAGTTCCTCGGCGTAGTCGAACGAACCGGGGTCGTAGACGAACCGCGAGAGGGGCCGCGTCCCGGCGGCGGTCAGGGTCGCGTCGGCCGGCACCCGGCGGATGGGTTCGAACAGGGTCTTCTCGCCGATGACGGTGCCGAGGTGGAGCAGTTCGAGGACGGCGTCCCGGTCCGGTCCCGGGTCGTCCAGCACCCCCTCGACACCGGTGATGTCGGTGCCGAAGATGCGGGTGCCACCGACCACGGCGTGGAAGCACTCCCAGGTGCGCAGGGGGTCGGTCGCGACGACCGCCTCGCCGTCGACCGCGACGAACGCGAGGTAGGAGCCGTTCAGCGCGTCGAAGGCGGCCCGGCCCTCCTCGCGGTAGCGCCGGAACAGCCACGCCGCCGGGTTGGTCGTGTCGGGGGTGCCGACGACCTCGCCGAACAGCGCACAGCCGCCGCGGTCGCAGCTGTAGGTCGTGGTCCGCCCGGGGACGGTCAACTCGTGCGACCGGATACCGACGGTCCCGGCGTCGCTCTCGACGAGCACGTCGAAATCGCCGGGCTGGCGGTACCGGGCGAACGTCTCGCGGTCGCCGAAGACGCCGAACAGCTCCTGGTTCATCGTCGCGTCGGCGTCGGTGTCGGTCGCGTCCGTCGCCGGGTCGGCGGTCGTCATCGTCACTGGTCACCTCCGCCGGGACCTGCCGGGTCCGGCACGAGGCGACCGCTGTCATCCGCCGCGACCGCCGCCACGTCCTCGTCGGCGTCGACGACCAGGGCCGTCGCCGGGGTCTCGAGGACGGTGAGGAGCGAGTAGAGCGCCTGGTGGAACGAGGCGCCGTCGCGGTGGGCCTCGTGGGTCTCGACCGCGGCGTCGTAGTCGAACCCGGGGAGCGCATCGAGCAGGTCCTCGTTCGCCCGGATGGTGTCGATGGCGAAGGGGTCCACCCGGAGGAGTTCGCGCCGGTTCGGCCACGGCTTGTGGTCGAGGTGCTCGGCGGGCGTCGGCGCCTCGTCGATGTGCTTCCGGTAGAACCCGGTGAGGTTCGCGCCGAGGAACTCCGCAGGGAACGACCGCTTCATCGAGACGCCGGTCCGGGCGTGCGGAATCGCGGCGAGTTCCGGCGAGAGACGGTCGAGCGCGGCGTTGACCACGTTCCGCCGGAGGAAGTACCGCCGGGGAATCCGGCTGTGCAGGTCGACGACGCGGTTGTCGAGGAACGGCAGCCGGTAGGGCCGTATCTGCTGCAGGCTGCGCGGGAAGATGGCCTCGGTGTCGGCCCCGAAGGGGTGGTAGTCGCTGTACATCACGAAGTCGGTGAACGAGGCGTACTCGACGCCGTGACTGACGACGGTCCCGTCGGGCCGGCGGTCGATGTTGTCCCGGAGGACCTCGCGGAGCGACCGGTCGGCCGAGAAGTACGGCACCGGCTGGGCCTCCGCGAGTTGCTCGTCGAGGTAGTCGTCGACCGTCTCCATCGGGGTCTGGACCGGCAGGTCGACCGTCCCGATGTCGCCGAGCGACAGGGTCCGGGTGGCGAGCGGGCTGCCGTCGAACAGCAGGTCCGCGAACAGGCCGGGCACGAGCACGTCGACCGCGTCGCGCATCTCCGCCTCGAACTCGGTGAAGTACGCCTGGTCGAACCAGCCACTGTACGGCGACAGGGGCTTGAAGCTCTCGAGGGTGCGCGTCTCGTGGTCGTCGTGACGTTCGAGCAGGCGGAACTCGTCGCCCGCGGCGTGGGCGACCTGCCGGGCGACCTTCGCCTCGCGGCTCAGCCAGTCCGCGTTGTGGAACGAGACGACCTGCTGGTCGATGGCCGCCTGCACGAACCGGGAGTCGCCCCCGCCGCTCAGGAGCGTCCCGTAGGTGCGGTCTGGCGTCGTCCACTCCTCGAAGATACCCTCGAACAGGGCGGCGAGCCGGTCGACGAACCACGAGAACGGTCGGTCCTCGGGCCGGTACGTCGGCCGCCAGTACGTCTCCGACGACACCGACCCGTCGGCGAGGTCGACCGTGGTGACCGCGGCCGGGGGGAACTCCCGGACCCCCTCGAGCGGGTTCTCGACGCCGAAGACCCGCCGGAGCGCGAGGTACTCGTGGAGGTAGTCCTCCTCGAAGGCGGCGGGCACGTCGGGGTGGGTGACCAGCGCCTGCGGGTTCGAGGCGACGGCGACCCCGTCCTCGACGGTCGTGTGGTAGACCGGGCGCGTGCTCCAGCGGTCGGTGACGAACGAGACGGTCTCCGCCTCGCGGTCGTAGAGCACGATGGCGAAGTGACCGTTCAACCCGGCGGCGAAGTCCAGCCCGTGACGCTCGTACAGGTCGGCGCAGTAGGCGGCGCTGTCACCCGGCTCCCCGGGGCGCGGCTCGTAGTCGTCGGGCGGGCCGTGTCCGAACACCTCGCCCCAGACCCAGAGCAGACCGCCGCCGTCGTCGACGACCGCCGGCTGGTCGCCGGCCAGCAGGGGATGCGAGCGAAGCGTGAGGTCGACCAGGTCGTCCTCGTGGCGGAAGGTCGCCTCTGCGTCCCGGTAGGCGGGCCAGGCGGCCATCGCCTCCGGCAGCCGGCCGCCGCCCACGACGCCAGCGAGTCCGACCATCGGTTCAGAGGTACCCGAGCTGTTTGAGGTGGTCCTCGACCTCGTCGTCGAAGTCCGTGTCCTGCGTCGTCTCCGAGACCGAGCGCTTGTACTCGGCCAGTTCGACGTCGAACCACTCGCGGTCGGCCTCGGGGATGTCCACGTCCTCCGCGACGAGGCCCTGCCAGGAGGGCCGGTCCGGGTCGAGCCGGTACCGGAACGACTCGCCCAGCGAGTTCCACTGGCGCTTGGTCCCGTCCTCGTAGACGACCCGCATCATGCGGTTCCACCAGGCGTACTCCTCGTCGTCGAACTCCCGGCCCCAGGTGGCGTTGTCGCCGCCGAGCAGCCCGACGGTCTCGGCCGGAATGCGGTCGTGGAAGTAGTCCTCGTCCAGGGGGCGCTCGTGGGCGAGGTCGACGAGCAGGTCGCCGAGGTGGAGGTGCGAGAACAGACGGTCCTCGACGGCGGGGTAGCCCTCGGGCGGGTTGATGATCTCGAGTGGCGTGTGCATCACGCCCTCGCTCATGCTCCCGGTGTGGTGGAACAGGTCGTCGTCGGCCTCGTAGCCGAGGTTGTGGCCGTGGTCGGCGGTGACGACGACCGTGGTCTCGCGGTCGGTCGCGGCCTGGAGCCGGTCGACGAGGTCGCTGACGGTCCGGTCGAGGTAGTCGACCGCGGCGGCGTACACCTCGCGGTAGTTCTCGGTGTACTCCTCTGTCGCGAGCCCGTCCTTGTTCAGTTCCCACTTGTCGATCTCGGTCGAACTCCACGAGTTCGGCACCGAGTGGAGGCTCCGGTCGTGCTGGAGCAGGTTGCGAAGCGGCGTGTGGGCGTCCATGTAGTTCGCGAAGACGAACGTCGGCTCGGTGCCGTCCTCGACGGTCTCCGCCATCGTGTCGCTGATGACGCCCGCGCCGTCGTCGACGGGTTCGGGGATGGGGACGTCCATGCGCTTGAGCTTCGGCCCGGCGAGCGCCCAGACGCCGTTCGCGAGGCTCTTCGCCGGCCGGTCGTGTTCGAGACACTCCTTGAGGAAGCCGACGTATCGCTTCGCGGCGCTCGGTTCGTCCGTGCGCTTCATGTACTCCTGGACGGTCTTGCCCTCGGTGAACAGCGACTCGGCGGTGTGCGAGCCGATGGAGAAGTCGTAGAACTCGTCGAACAGCGCGTCGAACCCGAAGTGCGGGTTGATGTAGGAGTTCGCACTGAGGCCGACGGTCCGGTGGTCGGGGAGGTCCCCGAGGAACGTGTCGGCGATGGCGAACTGCGAGAAGTCGAAGGTGGAGTCGAAGTGCTCGGCGTGGACCCCGTGTTCGTGGGGCAACTCGCCGGTGAACATGCTCGTGTGGCTCGGCGTGCTCCACGAACTCGCCGCGCGACACTGCTCGAAGGAGCTGCCGGCGCGGTTGCGCAGCCGCGGTGCGTACTCGTCGAAGGTGTCCTTCCGGACCGTATCGAGGACGACGAGGACGACGTTCCGCGTCACTGCCGTCCCCTCCCCGGTCGCGGCTGCCCGGCGGTCGCTGCTGTCGGACGGGCGACGGTCGCGTCGGTGGCGTGGCGACGACGTGGCGCCCGCCCTGTCGGAGCGCACGCCCGTCGCTCGTCGGTCGTTCGATTCGCGGAGGCCCAGTTCATGCTACCGTCACGAACGACAGCTAGCACATTACTTATGGAGGGGTTAAGCCCCTCCAACCGGGAGACGTGGCGGTCTTCGGGAGCGGCTAAATCCACGACGGGAACCGGTCATGTCCGTGGACTGTCACCGGGAGGAGGGCGAGTGGAGCCGGCTATTCGGCGTTCTCGCGCTTGAGCGAGAGCACGGTGCGCTCGAACTCGCAGACGAGTGTCTCGTCGTCGTCCGGGTCCTCGGGGAGCGCGAACACCTCGACGTGCATGGTGACGATGCCGCGGTCGCCGTCGCTGGTCTCGCGCTTGTCCGTGACGGTGGACTGCACCCGGATGGTGTCGCCGTGGAACACCGGGTTCGGGTGCGAGACCTCGTCGTAGGAGAGGTTCGCGACGATGGTGCCGTCGGTCGTCTCGGGGATGGAGATGCCGACCGCCAGCGCCATCGTGTAGATGCCGTTGACCAGTCGCTCGCCGAACTGGGTGTCGGCGGCGAACGCCTCGTCCAGGTGCAGCGGCTGCTGGTTCATCGTCATGTCACAGAAGCGCTGGTTGTCGCTCTCGGAGATGGTCCGGCGGCGCTCGTGTTCGATGGTCTCGCCGACCTCGAACTCCTCGTAGTAGAGCCCTGGCATGCGCGAGTCGTCTCGGGCCGTGGTCTTAGTCGGTTCCCTTCCACCTGTCCCAACACTGTTAGGTGTGCCGTACACACGCCGGGGGCTGCATTGTAGTGATAATATGTTCGAAACCGTGACGATACGTCACGTCCTCGTCCTGTTCGCAATCCTCGCAATGGTGGTCGCCGCGGGTATCGCCGTCGCCGCGAGCGACGGCAACGACGCGACGGCCGGCGGCGGAGACGGCACGCAGTCCGTCGGCAGCCCGACCGACAGCGGAGATTCAGGCGGTGGGTCGGGCACCGGTCCCGGCGTGGCTGGGACCCTGGCGATCGCCGGGGCGGCGTCCCTCGGGCTGTTCACACTTAACCGGAGTCTCTGACAGGGGACGCGCCAGCCAGAACCGCCCTGTTCCGTTTTTTCGCGGCCAGCTACCGCCGTAACTTCTGCACGAACCCAAACCGTTTTATTTATCAATACGTCCACGGAAGGTCTGGCAAATGCCCCGGCAGCCCGCCAGTGCGTGGGAACAGCGTCTGCCGGTCGCGTTTCGTCCGTCGTCGTGTCACTGTGACCCACAGCCACGGCTCGCACGCCCACGGTGGCAGATGACGGCGAGAACCTAGAACCATGGCAACAGCAACAGCCACAGAGGAAGACGAGGAAGCACAGCACGAAGAGAGCGCCCTGGAGACCGCCCGCCGCCAGCTGGCCCGGGCGGCCGAGTACCTCGACGTCGACGAGGGTACCATCGAGCGCCTGAACCACCCCGACCGCGTCCAGCGCGTCTCCATCCCGCTCCAGCGCGACGACGGTTCGACCGAGGTCTTCACCGGCTACCGCGCCCAGCACGACAGCGTCCGCGGCCCGTTCAAGGGCGGCCTGCGCTTCCACCCCGGCGTCACCGAGGAGGAGTGCATCGGCCTGTCGATGTGGATGACCTGGAAGTGCGCCGTCATGGACCTGCCCTTCGGCGGCGGCAAGGGCGGCATCGTCGTCGACCCCAAAGAGCTCTCCGAGGGCGAGAAGGAACGGCTCACCCGCCGGTTCGCCGAGGAACTGCGCGACCTCATCGGCCCGAAGCACGACATCCCCGCACCCGACATGGGCACCGGCCCGCAGGAGATGGCGTGGTTCATGGACGCCTACTCGATGCAGGAGGGCGAGACCATCCCCGGCGTCGTCACCGGGAAGCCGCCGGTCATCGGCGGCTCCTACGGCCGCGAGGAGTCCCCCGGCCGCTCGGTCGGTATCATCGCCGAGCAGGCCATCGAGTACTACGACTGGGACATCGCGGACACCACGGTCGCGGTGCAGGGCTTCGGTTCCGTGGGTGCGTACGCCGCCCGCTACCTCGACGAGAAGGGCGCGAAGGTCGTCGCCGTCTCCGACGTGGACGGCGCCATCTTCGACCCCGACGGGCTGGACACGCAGGACGTCGAGGACCACGACGCCCGCCCCGGCATGGTCTCGGGCTACGACGCGCCCGAGTCCCTCTCGAACGAGGAACTCCTCGAACTCGACGTGGACGTGCTCATCCCGGCTGCCATCGGGAACGTCCTGACCGCCGACAACGCCCACGACGTACAGGCCGACCTCATCGTCGAGGGCGCGAACGGGCCGACGACCACGACCGCGGACGAGATCTTCGCCGAGCGCGGCATCCCGGTCGTCCCGGACATCCTCGCGAACGCGGGTGGCGTGACCGTCTCGTACTTCGAGTGGCTGCAGGACATCAACCGTCGCCAGTGGTCGCTCGAACGCGTCAACGAGGAGCTCCACCAGGAGATGCTGAAGGCCTGGACCGCGGTCAAGGCCGAGGTCGAGGCCCGCGACGTGACCTGGCGTGAGGCGACCTACATCGTCGCCCTCTCGCGGGTCGCCGAGGCCCACGAGGCCCGCGGGCTCTGGCCCTAGTTCGGTTCGCCGGCCGATTCGTCTTCGGTCTCGTTCTGCGTGCTGTAGAACCCGGCCCCGAACGCCGTCCCCAGCGCGATACCGGTCCCGAGCCACAGCCCCATGTCGCCCGTCGCGGCGCCGATGCCGGCGCCGAGTGCAGTCCCCATGGCGATTCCCAGCCCCATCGCCACGCCGATGTTCTCGGTCATAGTCGAGAGAGGTGAGTAGAAGTTATAGCTGTTCGTGACGCTCAGTGGTCGGACACCCGGTGTGGCGGAACCATGAGTGCCTCCATCGTCTCGAACTGTACCTCCCCGTTTTGGTCGAGATGGGTGATGTGGTACTCGTTCGGGACGGTGTCGGAGAACTCTACCAGAAGACGATAGGCGTGCACAGCCGGGCCCGTCGTGACGAGTTCGGCATCCGTTCGCTCGATGCGGAGCGTCACGTGGAGGTGTCGGTCCGCTCCCGCCCGTTCGACTCGGACGTCCTCGGCGACGAGGTCGTGGCGAGAGTCGCCGTTCCGAACGTGGCCGAGGACGACCACCTGGCGGGGGCCCGCGAAGAGATCCACGGTCGCGGAGTCGGCTGTCGGTGCCGGGTGGATGTGCTTCGGGAGCCGGTCGAACTCGGTTCGAACGACGCCCTCGCTGTCGGTCATGCCCTATCCGACGCCGCCGAGACACTAAGACGAACCGCCGACCGAACTCAGTCCGACGCCTTCGGGTCGGCCTGCCCGGCCGATATCTGTTCGGCCGTGTTCGGCTCGGTCACCCGGGCCTCGGGCAGGTCGTAGCCACGGCTGGTGTCGAACTGCTGGAGCCTGGCGAGCAGCTGCCGGGACTGGGTCGTCAGCCGGCCGGCGCTGTCGGAGACGTGCCCGAGCGCGTTCGCGTTGGCCGCGGCGCGGAAGGAGGCAGCCTCGGACTCCTCGGTCGCGCCGGTCGCGGACTCGGTGACGCGCTCGACCAGCGTGACGACCTCCTGGGTGGAGTCGGCCTGCTGCTCGGTCGCGGTGGTTATCTCCTGGACGCCCTCGTTGGTGCGCTGGGCGTAGTCGGCCACGTCGTCCAGCGCCTCGATGGCGCGCTCGACGTCGGCCACGTCCTCGGAGACGACGGCCTGTGTCTGTTCGATCTGCTCGACCGAGCGGCCGGTCTCCGCGGCGATGCGGTCGAGGCGTTCCTCGGCGTTCGCCGCGGCCTCCTGGGTCGTCTCGGAGAGGTCCTTGATCTCGCTCGCGACCGCGCCGAAGCCCTCAGAGTCCCCGTTTCTGGACGCCTCGATGTTGGCGTTGAGTGCGAGGACGTTGGTGCGCTGGGCCACCTCGGCGATGGTGTCGACGAGGTCGTCGACCGCGGCCACCTCCGATTCGAGCGACGCCATCGCGGCGACGGTCTCCTCGGTCTCGGCCTCGATGTTACGCATGCTCTCGGTGGCGGCGGCCGCCGCGGCCCGACCCTCGTTCCCGGTCTCGGCGGTCCGTTCGGCCGTCTCGGCGACCTCGTTCGCCGTCGCGGTTATCTCCTCGATGGTCGTCGAGAGGCTGTTCATCTCCGCCGCCACCGACTGGAGGCTGGCGCTCTGTGCCTCGGTGGCGCCGGCGATGTCCGAGAGGGAGTCGCTGACGTGCTCGCCGCCGGTCTGCACCGTGTCGGTGCTGGCGCTGACCTCGCGGCTGTACGTCGCCACCTCGCCGGCGAACTTCTTGAGCGAGATTACGGCGGTCTCGAACTCGGCCATCAGGGCGTTGAACTCGGTCGCGAGGTCGCCCAGGCCCTCGTTCTCGACGGTCTCGTCGAGACGTCGGGTGAGGTCGCCGTCGCTCATCGCGGCCATCGTGTCGCCGTACGTTCTGGCCGTGCGTTCGACCGCCTCGCGCTCGCGGGTCGCCTCGGCGGCGTCCGCCCGGGCCTGCTCGAGGTCGGTCGCGAGGCCGTCGAGTTCCCGGTAGAACTCGGTCATGGACTCGGCCTCGTCCGCGGGCTCGCCGGGAATCTCGCCGGCCCGGACGCGCCGGAGCGCCTCGGTCAACTCGTCGATGTGGACCTCGTCGTCGTCGAACACGCCGCCGAAGATGCCGCCCATCTCAGTCACCCCGGGCGAGGCGGTCGTCGCCCTCGCCGGTGACGCCCGGGTCGGTACTCGCGTCGTGGACGTGGGCCGTCACCTGCTGTTCGTCGCGGCTGATGACGAACCGGCAGGCGTCGTCGCCCTCCAGCATGCAGGTCTGCTCCTCGAAGGCCAGCTGGTCGCCGAAGTACCGGGAGACGCCCATGATGGCGCCGCGGGCCACGTCACAGAGGTGCCGGTCGGAGTCGTAGGTGATGCGGACCAGCTCCTCGTCGTCGTCGAGCCACTCCGACCGGACGCGGGGCGTCGTGACCTCGACCATGTCGCGGGTCCGCAGCGAGGTGTGGTACTGCTCGATGTTGGCGATGAGTGCCAGTGCGCCCCAGTCGTCGTCGATGTGGATGTCGTACATCGAGACGAGCGGCTGGACGACGTAGGTCCCGTAGTCACAGAGCACCTGTCGGGCGCCCTTGCCCGTGACCTCGCCGGCGGCGGTCGCCAGCTCGTAGACGTCCTCGTCCGGATACACCGTCACCGGGACGTACACCTTCTCCTCGACGTCGGCGCGGGCCTGGACCTCCTCCCACGCCTCGCGGCCGTACTCCGAGATGACGTAGTCCTGGAGCGCTTTGAGGATGACGCCGTGCATCTCAGCGCCCTCTCCTGCCCGGTCCCGCCCGGTTCTCGTCTCTCCGTGGTCCACCCAGACTGCTGCTGTCTCCCATCATTCCTGTCCCGGCCTCCGCAACCCCCTACAAAGGTCTTTCTCCCCAAATACAGAAGTGGATAGCTTGGTGGCCTAGCTGGTTAGGCATGCGTCGCACCGCGTGTCCTGTCGACGCTTCGAACAGTATCGGAACCGGCAACGTCGCCCGGTTCGTCCGGCCAGACGAGGGGGAGTCGTGCTGGTGCGCGAACCGGATCGGGTCCCACGACTGCCAGCTCTGGTGGCCCGACTGCGGTCACCCCCGAACCGCTACCTTTGAACTACCGTCGGTGCGCAGGACCGATATGGTCAGACGCAGCGTCATGTTCTCGCCGGGCGACCGCCCGGAGCTGATGCGCAAAGCACCCGGCACCGGCGCCGACACCGTCGTCTTCGACCTCGAGGACGCGGTCGCCCCGGGGCGCAAGGCGGAGGCACGCGAGCACGTCCGCGAGCTACTCACCGACGCCGAGTTCGACCCCGACTGCGAGGTCTGCGTCCGGGTGAACCCGCCGGCGTCGGGCATGGCCGACGACGTGGAGGCCCTCGCTGGCGACCTCCGACTCGACGCCCTCATGCTCCCGAAGGTCGCCGGGGCGGCAGACGTGGACCAACTCGACGAGGCGTTCCCGGGCGAGACGCCACCCGTGCTCGCCCTCGTGGAGTCCGCGGCCGGCGTGCTCGCGGCAGGCGACATCGGGAGCGCCGACGCGACCGATGCGCTGGTCTTCGGCGCCGAGGACCTCTCGGCCGACATCGGCGCGACCCGGACCGACGAGGGCACCGAGGTCCTCTACGCCCGGGAGAAGGTGGTCGTCGCGGCGGCCGCCCACGGGCTCGACGCCATCGACACGGTCTACACCGACTTCTCGGACTCCGAGGGGCTCGCCGACGAGACCGACTTCGCCATCCAGCTCGGCTACGACGGGAAGATGGCCATCCACCCCTCGCAGGTCCCGGTCATCAACGACGCCTTCACGCCCGCCGCCGACCGCATCGAGTGGGCCCAGGCCGTCCTCGACGCCCGGGACGAGGCAGACGCCGAGGGCCGCGGCGTCTTCCAGGTCGACGGGGAGATGATCGACGCGCCCCTCATCGCACAGGCCGAGCGAGTCCTCGCGCGGGCGCGGGCTGCCGGCAGAATATAAGGACCTTAGTTTGGATTTAATTGTACTCTATGATTATAATTCCGCCACGCTTAACCCGTGTCCCCGAGTCGGTCTGAACGATGACAGACGAGGCCAATCCCTTCGAGAGTCTCCAGGAGCAGATCGACGACGCCGCCGCCTACCTCGACGTCGGCGACGACGTCCTCGAACGCCTCAAACATCCCGAACGAGTGCTCGAGACGAACCTCACCGTCGACATGGACGACGGGTCCATCGGCCGGTTCAAGGCCTTCCGCTCGCAGTTCAACGGGGACCGCGGTCCCTACAAGGGCGGCATCCGCTACCACCCGGGCGTCACCCGCGACGAGGTCAAGGCGCTCTCGGGCTGGATGGTCTACAAGTGCGCCACCGTCGGCATCCCGTACGGTGGCGGCAAGGGAGGCATCGTCATCGACCCCTCGGAGTACTCCGAGGGCGAACTCGAACGCGTCACCCGCGCGTTCGCGACGGAGCTGCGCCCGCTCATCGGCGAGGACAAGGACATCCCCGCGCCGGACGTGAACACGGGCCAGCGCGAGATGAACTGGATCAAACACACCTACGAGACGCTGGAGGACAAGACCGAACCCGGCGTCGTCACGGGCAAGGCCATCGAGTCCGGCGGGAGCGAGGGCCGCGTCGAGGCGACCGGTCGCTCCACCATGCTCGCCGCCCGCGAGGTCTTCGACTACCTCGACCGCGACATCGGGCAGGCGAAGGTCGCCGTCCAGGGCTACGGGAACGCCGGCTGGATCGCGGCGAAGCTCATCGACGAACTCGGCGCGGACATCGTCGCCGTCTCCGACTCCTCCGGCGCCATCCACAACCCCGACGGCTTCGACCCCGTCGCGGTCAAGGACTTCAAGCGCGAGACCGGCTCCGTCTCGGGCTACGAGGACGCCACCGGGGAGTTCTCGAACGACGACCTGCTGACGATGGACGTCGACCTGCTCGTCCCGGCCGCCCTCGAGAACGCCATCGACGAGGACCTCGCGAAGGAGGTCGAGGCCGACATCATCGTCGAGGCCGCGAACGGCCCCCTCACGCCCGACGCCGACGACGTGCTCACCGAGCGTGACGTCTACGTCGTCCCGGACATCCTCGCGAACGCGGGCGGTGTCACCGTCTCGTACTTCGAGTGGGTCCAGAACCGCCAGCGGTTCTCGTGGTCCGAAGAGCGCGTCAACGACGAACTGGAGACCATCATCGTCGACGCCTTCGACCGCATGACCGAGGCCTACGAGTCCTTCGACACCCCGAACCTCCGGACGGCGTGTTACGTCAACGCCATCCGGCGCGTCGTCGACGCGTACACGGATTCGGGTAACTGGCCATAGGATCGCTGCACTGCACCGTCGACCCCGTCACTTCTTCCCGTCGTTCGACCCCGCCAGGTCACGGAGCGTCGACTCCAGCTCGTCGACGAGTTCGTGACCCTTCTCGGCGGCGGTCTGCGTCGCGCCGCCCTCGCCCTCGTAGGAGTCGAGTTTCGTGCGGATCTTCTCGACCGCCCTGTCGATCGCCTGGTCGCTGATGTCGCTGTCCTCCTGCGTGGAACTGGACTGGTCGCGCGACATAGCTACGTGAGACGTGGCACGCGAGATAGGTGTGTCTCCGGCCCAACTGCGTAGGTCCGGAGGATTGACCTTGCTTCGGTACCAACCCGCACGAAACCATGCGTGGCTCGGACCCGGGGCTCTACCGGCGACTGGTCGACCTCCTCAAGGAGCACAACCGGCTGTTCCTCGTGGCACTGTTCGCCTACGGGCTCATCGTCTTCCCGTACCTGAACGTCAACGGCTACCGGACCCTCGGCTCGGTCATCGGTATCCTCTTCCTCGCGCTGATGTTCGTCGCGACCCGGGCGAACTTCGAGCGCGCGATGGACAAACTGAAAGACGACGACGACGAGCGCCGCGGCTTCTGATATCGAGAACGAGTTCTCCTGCGCTTACAGCCCGAGTTCGCGCCCGATGACGAGGTGCTGGATCTCGCTGGTCCCCTCGCCGATCTCCATGAGCTTGGCGTCGCGGTAGAACCGCTGCGGGGCGAAGTCCTCGGTGTAGCCGTAGCCGCCGAGCACCTGCACGGCGTCCTCGGCGACCTCGCGGCAGGCCTCGGAGGCGTCGAGCTTCGCGAGCGCGGAGGACTTGGTGACGCGTTCGCCCTGGTCGTACTGCCAGGCGGACTTGTGGGTGAGCAGGCGGGCGCGTTCGACCTTGCGCTCCATCTCGACGACCTTGTCGCGGATGGCGTCGAACTTCGAGATGGGCTGGCCGAACTGCTCGCGCTCTTTCGAGTACTCTCTGGCGGCCTCGTAGGCGCCCTGTGCGAGGCCGGTCGAGATGGCGGCGATGGAGATGCGGCCGCCGTCGAGGGTCTTCATGGTCTGCTTCCAGCCCTCGCCCTCCTCGCCGAGCAGGCGGTCCTCGGGGACGCGCACGTCGTCGAACTTGATCTCGCAGGTGGGCGAGGCGTTCAGGCCCATCTTGTCCCAGATGGTCGTGACCTCGAACCCGTCGTCCGCCTCGGGGTCGACGATGAACGTCGAGATGCCGTCGTAGCCCGCGCCGGGGTCGGTGACGGCCTTCACGAGGACGCTGCCGGCCTCGGAGGCGTTCGTGATGAACTGCTTGGTCCCGTTGATGACCCACTCGTCGCCCTCCTTGACCGCGGTCGTGTCCATGTCGGAGGCGTCCGAGCCGCTGCCGGGTTCGGTGAGCGCCCACGCGCCCATGTACTCGCCGGAGGCCAGCGGGGTGAGCCAGCGCTCTTTCTGCTCCTCGGTGCCGAACAGTTCGAGGGGCTTCGAGGCGAGGGAGGTGTGGGCGACGTAGGAGAGGGCGACCGAGCCGGAGACGCGGCCCAGTTCCTCGGCGACGACGGCGTACATCAGTGTGTCGCCGCCCAGACCGCCGTACTCCTCGGAGATGGGGACGCCCATCACGTCGAGCTGGCCCAGCTGGTCGAATATCTCCTGGGGGAACCGGTGCTCGTTCTCGATCTCCTGTGCGATGGGTTCGATCTCCTCCTCACAGAAGCGCCGGACCTCCTCCTGGATCATCCGGTGCTCGTCGGGCAGCGTGAAGTCCATACGCAATGCTTGCCCAGAACGAAAATAAAGCCTTCTGTGCGCCGCTCGCTGGGTGCCTCGACTGTCATGCCGGCGAGTGGCAGGCGACGGGGTCGACGCGGCCCCGGCGATGGATAGCTACAGACCCAACAATATAGCTCTGTAGCACACGTATGATTTTAGATTGGAGAAGCAGTAATTTTATAAATCGCTGCTCCGGTTTCATCCCTGTGCAACGACGGACCTTCCTCTCCGGGCTGGCGACCAGCGCCGCGGTCACCACCGGCCTGACCGGCCTGACACGAGCAGCACAGACCATCCCACCACTCGCGTTCGACTCCACGAGTAGTATCCTCGCGGCCGACGGGACGCCACTGTCGGACGACTCGCTGGTGGCGGTCTGGGCCGAGGACACCGCGACGAACGACGACGCGGACGACGACGGCGACGCGGTCGAGTACTCGGGACGCATCCCCCTCGTGGCGATCGACGACTCGAACGCGGGCGCCGTCGCCGGCTTCGGGACGATGCTGGTCCCCGACGACACCGACTTCACGACCGGGAACGACGAGTTCGTCCTCAACGTGTGGGACGCGCTCGTCGGCGGCGGGACCGTCCGCTGGGACGAGTCCCACGGCCAGTTCTACGACCTCGGCTCCTTCCAGACGTTCGAGTCCTACGCCGAGGCGAACGGCTACGACGTGCAGGCGACGGGCGACCTCGTCGCCGACCTCGACGGCGCCGACGCGCTCGTCGTCACCACGCCCGCCGACGCGTTCTCCGACGCGGAGCAGACGGCACTCGCCGACTTCGTCGCGGATGGCGGGACGCTCATGCTCCACGACCAGTCCGACTTCTCGAACTACGACCAGACGGACAACCTGAACGCCATCGCCGACGCGCTGGGGCTCGCGTTCCGCTTCAACGACGACCAGGTGTTCGATTCGACCAACAACGCGGGCGTCGACTACGTCCCGACGACCACGGCGTTCAACGACGCCTTCGACCTCTTCGCGGACCGCACCGGCATCGGCGACAGCGGGCCGGACCTCGAGGTCGGCCGGACCTACGAGGTCCAGGTCGAGACCGTCACCGACGGCGACACGGTCGACGTGCGCTTCCCCGGCGGCACCGTCGAGTCCATCCGCGTGCTCGGGGTCGACACGCCCGAGAAGGCGTTCAACGCGGAGTTCGAGCGCCCCGAGGAGTGGGAAGGGCTCGGTGACGGCTCCGAGACCACGCCGCTCCCCGCGCTCCAGTTCGGCTCGACCAGCGCTCTGGTCGACGCCGACGGCAGCAGACTGACCGACGACGACCTCGTGGCGGTCTGGGCCGAGGACTCCGCACGGGTCACCGACGCCGACGGGAACGGCGACGCCACGCCCTACGGCGACGACCCCATCCCACTCGCGGCCGTCGACGGCCGGGTCGCCGGCTTCGGCTCCATGCTCGTCAGCGACGGGACCCCGTACGAGTACGGCAACGAGGAGTTCCTGCTCACCGTCTGGGACGACCTCGTCGGCGGCGGGACCGTCCTCTGGGACGAGTCCCACGGCCAGTACTACGGCCTCTCGCAGTTCGACGGCTTCGGCTCGTACGCCGAGGACAACGGCTACGACGTGCGCGCGACCGACGACCTCGTCGCCGACCTCGACGCGGCCGACGCCGTCGTCGTCACGACGCCGGGGTACGCCTTCGACCAGGCCGAGATCGACGCGCTCGCCGAGTTCGTCAGTGAGGGCGGTGCAGTCTTCCTCCACGACCAGTCCGACTACGGCGGCTACGACGCGACGGCGGCGATGAACGACCTCGCGGCCGGCCTCGACCTCGGATTCGGCTTCGACGACTCGCAGGTGATGGACGACGAGTCCAACTCCGGCGCGCCGTTCCGCCCGACCACCACGCGATTCGACGACTCGCTCCCGTACTTCGTGGACCGCCCCGGCCTCGGCGAGGAGACGACCTACCCCTACCTCGCGTACTGGGCCGACGAGGCGACCGACTTCGCCCGCGCCGAACTCGCCGGCGAGACGGTCGACCTCTGGTTCGACCCGAACGAGGGCGTCAGGGACCCCTTCGGCCGCCTGCTCGGCTACATCGGCTACGACGCCGACGACTCGGGCTCGCGCGACGCGCTGTTCAACCGGCGACTCATCGCGGACGGCTACGCCCGGGTCTACGGCTCCGGGCTCTCCCGCCACGAGTCCTTCTGGGCCGCCGAGGCCGACGCCCGTGCCGCCGACCGCGGCCTCTGGGCCGAGAGCGACCCCGAGAACTCGCCCGCCATCCGGAACCGCCGTGTCGAGTCGGTCTTCGTGCCGAACGCGGCGCGCGTGACCGTCTCCCGCGGGACGCTCGGCCGCGGCCGCGTCGCCGCCTTCGCCGGGTCTTCGGCCTCGACCCCCGGTGCGCCGCTGGCGGCCGTCGACCGCGGCAAGCGCGTCGCGATGGTCGGCGGGCTGCTCGTCGACGAGTCCTACGAGGCCGACGAGGACTTCGCGGTCTCGACGGCGACCTACGAGAACTTCGTCTTCCTGACGAACCTGCTCGACTCGCTCGCCGCGACGGACGGCGACGTGCTCATCGACGGCGGCCACGGCCAGTTCGCCGCCGACTACGCGCTCTCGAGCGAGGACGCGGCGTACTACCAGCGCTTCCTTGAGGGCGTCGGCATCGGCCTCGAGCAGGTCAACGACCTGACCGCGGACCGGCTCGGGGACGCCCGGGCGCTGCTGGTCACCACGCCGACGGCGGCCCTCTCGGAGGCGGAACTCGACTCGCTGGCACGGTTCCGCGCCCGCGGCGGTGCGGTCGTCCTGCTCGGCGACGCGGCCGCCCCGGCCGACGCTCGCGAGAACCTCAACGCGGTCGCCGCGGCGCTCGGGTCGAAACTCCGGCTCTCCGGCGACGCGGTCACCGACCCCGAGGCGAACGTGAACGAGGACCCGACCATCCCGGTCACGGGGACGTTCAACCCGGCCGTCGACGTGACCAGGCCGGTCGAGCCCGAGCCGTGGGGCGAGGACGAGGACGAGCCCGGGAACAGTCCGAAGGGGCCGACGGGCGACAAGGCCGGGAAGGGCAAGAAGCGCGGTCGCGGCGACTAGCCGGAACCCCCCAGCGGCCCGGCCGAACTGTTTTTACCGCACATCACGTCTCCTAGCGACGTGTCGTTGCGGAACTGGGTCCGCGGGAGCGTTCCGTGGAACGACCTGGAGCAGGTCGGCAGAGAGCTTGCCCGCCGCTCGCCCGACGAGACCGTCCGCATCGAGTTCCTCGAGGCCGACAACTGGCTGTCGACCCCGCTCGTGGTCGACGACCGCTGGTTCGTGAAGGTCATCACGCCCCAGAATGCGCTGGTCCACGCGCTGTTCACCACGGGGCGCAACCTCGGCGTGTTCTCCTCGGGGACCGAGGGTTTCTTCGACCGGTTCGACGGGCCGCTCCAGATGGCCGAACACGAGCTGGAGGCGACCCGGAAGATGCGCGACATCGGCCTGAACGCGCCAGAACCCGTCGAGGCCTTCGGCGTGGGCGACCTCGGCGTGCTGGTTCTCGAGTACCTGCCCGACTTCCGGACGCTCGACGACGTGGAGCCGGCCGCGGCCGGGACGCTCGCCCGGTCGCTCTTCGCTGTCCTCCACGAACTTCACGCCCACGGGCTGGCCCACGGCGACCTGCGCGCGGAGAACGTCCTCGTCGTCGACGAGGAGGTGTACTTCATCGACGCGACCAGCGTCCGCGACGAGGGGCTTGCGGGCGCACGCGCATACGACCTCGCCTGTGCGCTGGCCGTCCTCGCGCCGATGCTCCAGGCGCGCGAGGCGGTCCGCATCGCCGCGTCGGTCTACCCGACCGCGGACCTGCTCGCCGCCCGGGAGTTCCTCGACTTCGTCAAGCTCAGGCCCGACCACGACTTCGACGCCGCCCTCGTGAAGGGTGAGATCGAGAAGATCGCGAACTGATACTGTCAGGTGTGGTTTCGGATACGGAACCCCCCGACTGCCGTGCCGACGTTCCCGTATGGCTCGGTTCTGACAGTCCGAGAACCGACACGACAGGTGGTCACATAGCAGCCTTTTTGACCCGCCCCAGCGAAAAATTTGCCTGAAATGAGCCAGCAGGCCACCGAAACCTACCAGCACTACATCGGCGGTGAGTGGACGGACGGTAGCAGCGACGAGACGTTCGAGAGCCGGAATCCGGCGACGGGCGAGACCCTCGGCGAATTCGCCCGCGGGACACCGGAGGACGTACAGACCGCGCTTCAGGCGGCGGACGACGCGTTCGAGGAGTGGCGCTCCCTCTCCCACATCGACCGCGCGGAGTACCTCTGGGACATCTACCACGAGCTCCGTGACCGGACCGAGGAGCTCGCGGAGGTCGTCACCAAGGAGTGCGGCAAGGAGATCTCCGAGGGCCGTGCCGACGTCATCGAGGCGTACCACATGGTCGAGTGGGCCGCTGGCGACGCCCGCCACCCGAAGGGCGACGTGGTCCCGTCCGAGATCCCGAGCAAGGACGCCTACATGCGGCGCAAACCGCGCGGCGTCGTCGGCTGTATCACCCCGTGGAACTTCCCGGTCGCCATCCCGTTCTGGCACATGGCCGTCGCGCTCGTCGAGGGCAACACGGTCGTCTTCAAGCCCGCCGAGCAGACGCCGTGGTGTGCCCAGATCATCGCGGAGATGTTCGAGGACGCCGGCATCCCGGACGGCGTGTTCAACATGGTGCAGGGCTTCGGCGACGCCGGTGCCCAGATCGTCGAGGACGAGCGCACCGACACCGTCCTGTTCACGGGCAGCGCCGAGGTCGGCCACGAGGTCGCCCAGAAGGTCGCAGAGCAGCCCGGCAAGCTCGCCGCGTGTGAGATGGGTGGCAAGAACGGCATCGTCATCACCGAGGAGGCTGACCTCGACGTCGCCGTCCACTCGGCCGTGATGTCGAGCTTCAAGACGACCGGCCAGCGCTGTGTCTCCTCCGAGCGTCTCATCGTCCACGAGGACGTCTACGACGAGTTCAAGGAGCGCTACGTCGACATCGCGAAGGACATCTCCGTCGGCGACCCGCTCTCCGAGGACACGTTCATGGGCCCGGCCATCGAGGCCGAGCACGTCGAGAAGATCAGTCGCCACAACGAGATGGCCGAGAAGGAGGGCGCGAACGTCCTCGTCGACCGGTTCGAGCTCGAGGACGACGAGATCCCCGAGGGCCACGAGGACGGCAACTGGGTCGGCCCGTTCGTCTACGAGGTCGAGTACGACCCGGACCTCCGCTGCATCAACGAGGAGTGCTTCGGCCCGCACGTCGCGCTGATGAAGTACTCGGGTGACATCGAGGAGGCCGTCGAGATCCACAACGACACGCCGTACGGCCTCGCCGGTGCCGTCATCTCCGAGGACTACCGCCAGATCAACTACTACCGCGACAACGCCGAGGTCGGCCTCGCCTACGGGAACCTGCCGTGTATCGGTGCCGAGGTCCAGCTGCCCTTCGGTGGCGTCAAGAAGTCCGGTAACGGCTACCCCTCGGCTCGCGAGGTCATCGAGGCCGTCACCGAGCGCACCGCCTGGACGCTCAACAACTCGAAGGACATCGAGATGGCCCAGGGGCTGTCCGCGGACATCAAGACGTCCTCCGACGACGACTGAGCAGGACAGCGCCACGCGCCTGTCCGAACCGCGATAGCACGGGAACGGGGCGATTGTCCACGTTCTCGCCGACGATTACCCGTTCTTTTCGGTGATGTGCCCGAAACGACTGCGAGTCACAACCGAATCTCTGAATCGGTGGCGGGGCGTAAACTGCCGGTCTGCCAAGGTTTATTACCGTGTCTGTGATACACATTGGCATGCTTAGACGCGTCCGGTCGCGATTGTCACGGGTCCTCCGCCGCGACCCCGAACGAGTCGACGCCAGCATGGACGACCGCGAGAAGGCACTCGATTCCGTCCAGCGACGTGCCATCGAGACCGAACGCGAGCTCTATCGGCGGCGACACTGAGCGGTCCTCGGGAGGAACATCGAGCAGCGACCGTCGGCCCAGAGCCACGGGTCGAACCTGTTACTGTGGAAGATGAGGACGAGAGGCGAGATGTCCGTCCCGCGATAGGCCCCTAGGTAGCCCCGCGGAACAGACGGTGGGCGCGGGCGTAGGTGCGACGGGCGTTTGCCGGAATCGACGTGAAAAGCGTCTGACCGGCATCAGCCTCTTCGCCGCCCTCACGTATAAAGGCCGTGGCTTCGGCACGACTCACCGGCGGTCGTCGAGTGCCGGGAAGTCGTCGCGGACGCGGGCGATCTCGTCGGGGTCGGCCTCGGCGTAGACCACGTCCGGCCGGTCGTCGGTCGTCGCGACCGGGGTGCCCCACGGGTCGAACAGCGTCGAGCGGCCGACGAGGGTCGCGTCCTCGAAGTCCGCGCTCCCGTTGATGGTGGCGACGTAGGAGAGGTTCTCGATGGCCCGGGCGCGCGGGAGCGTCTGCCAGTGCTCGACGCGGGGGTACGGCCACGCAGAGGGGACGAGCACGAGGTCGGCACCCCTGTCCAGGAGTTCACGGTACTGCTCGGGGAACCGGAGGTCGTAGCAGGTGGTCACGCCGACGGTGAACCCACCGAGGTCGGTTACCGGCAGGCGCTCGCCGGCGGTCAGCAGGCCTGTCTCGGCCGACTCGTAGCCGAAGAGGTGGTGCTTGCGGTAGACGAGCTGGCGCTCGCCCTCGGCGTCGAACAGGACCGCCGTGTTCGCCAGCCCGTCCTCCGCGGGCGTGTAGGCGTCCGTCTGCTCGCGCGTCTCGCCGAGGTCCTCGACGATACTGCCCGCGAGCACCGCAACGTCGTTGTCCAGTGCCGCGTCCGAGAGCCGTGAGAGCGTCTCGCCGTCGAGCCCCTCGGCGTTCCGGGCGTAGAGGTCGAACGCGAAGTAGCCGACGTTGAAGAGCTCGGGGAGCGCGACGAGGTCGACGCCACGGGCCGCGGCGCGCTCGATGGCGGCCTCGGCGCGGTCGACGTTCCCCGCCACGTCGGCAGCCTCGACGCGGATCTGGGCGAGTGCGAGCTTCATGCTGGCAGTTCGAGGTACTCCCGCATGGCCGCTTCGAGGTTGTCCAGTTCGTCGTCCAGGTGCTTCTTGAAGTAGCGCTCGACGCCCGGCAACTTGCCGTCCACGACGAACCTGTTCGAGAGGGTACACCCGTCCTCGGTCGGGGTAATCTCGTGCTCACCGGTCACGCGCATCACCTTCGAGCGCCCGACGAACTTCACGAACTCCGGCTCGCGTCGCTCGACGTCGCGGGTGTGGACCGCCGCTGTCCTGTCGAGCAGGGGGATGGGGAGCTTGACGAACCAGGTCGCCTCCTGCCCGTCGGCGTCGTCGAGTCGGAAGTCGTCGACGACGCTGATGGGCCGTGCCCGGAGTTCCGGGTCGGCGATGAACTCCCAGACGCGGTCGGGGTGTACGGGAAACTCGAACGTCCGCTCTACCCGGACTGTCATATGCTGACTGGTGGCTATACCGATAAAAACGTCGTGGAATCGGCCTATCCGAGGGTTACCTTCCAGGTCGTCGAGCGCGAGCGGCCCCACTTCTCGATCTCGACGTCGTCGGTCTTCTCGGCGAGGCGTGGGAGTCGCGTGCCGACCTGTTTGGAGGAGAGGCCGATCGCGTCCGCGATGTTCTTGGCGCGGAAGTACTGCTCGCCCCTGGAGACGCTGTCCCGCAGGTAGGCGAGAATCCGCTGCTCCTCTTCGGAGTAGTCGCTCATCGTCTATCTAGATATACGGTATTGACACACATAACGATTATCGCTCGGACAGTAGGCGAGGTCAGACCTCGTACCACTGCATGAGGAAGACCGCCAGCATCGCGGCGATGACGGCGGCGGCGAAGGCGAAGGCGCCGAGTTCCTGGGCGCCGGACTCGCCGGTCTGGAGGTAGGTGATGCCGAACGTGACGAGGCCCGCGGCACTGAGTGCGGTCACGGCGCCGAAGACGGCGCCGAAGCCGATGCCCCGGTCCGAGGAGTCGGTCGAAGTCGCGGTCATGTCCGTCGCTTTCGGGGGGAGGGCCTTAGTTCTCACTGTCCCGGCCGGCCCTACACACGTATGGCGATGAGGTTTAAGACAGTAGGACATTCTCGATATCGACATGGAAGATGGTGATGCGGCCAGCGGGGCATCGAGTTCGGACGGCGGTGGTGGGTCCGGTGTGACAGGGCTGCTGTTCGGAAGCAAACTGCGGATCGCGGGGGTCGCCGTGGTCTCCCTCGTCCTGCTGGTGGGGCTCCTCGTCGCCGTCTTGGGCGTCGGCGTGCCCTCCGTGACGGGCGTCGAGAACGAGTTCGGTGGCGTGAACGAGTCGACGACCGTCATCGTCTCCGACCTCGGCGTGCACAACCCCAACCCGGTCGGGAGTGGCTTCCTCGACGTGAGTGCCGCCTACGAGATATCGATGAACGGCATCTCGATGGCGACCGGTGACAAGGCGGACATCGAGACGCCGCCGGGGAACTCCTCGCTCGAGTTGCGGACGAACCTCGACAACGAGAAGATCCCGTCGTGGTGGACCAGCCACATCAGGAACGACGAGCGGACTCAGGTCGACATCGCCGCGAGCCTGGAGTCGGGCGTGGTCGGTCGCTCGTTCCCCGTCTCCCAGCAGCAATCCATCCAGACCGACATGCTGTCGTCGTTCAACTCGACGGAGACTCGCGAGATAGACGCGAACCGGCCGCTGGTGTCCGACCCCGTCCTCTACGTCAACGAGACGGCGGGGCAGTGGGGCAACGTGACCGACGAGACGACGCCCATCGTGCTCGACTTCTACGTGTACAACCCCAAGTCCTACCCGATACCCGTCTCCGAGATCGACTACGACATCTACATGAACAACATCACGGTCGGGAACGGGACGAACACGCAGGAGTACGTCCTCCAGCCGGGCGAGGTCACGAAGGTCCGGACCGTGACCCACATCGAGAACGACCGGCTCGACGAGTGGTGGGTGAGCCACATCGAGAACGACCAGGTGACGAACCTGCGCATCGAGTTCGACGCGACCTTCGAGGTCAGTGGCTCCGACATCTCCGTCCCGATGGACCAGTTCACGCACCGCGAGACCATCGAGACGGACCTCTTCGGGAACAAGGCGGGGAGCACGACCGGGAACGAGACCGAGGACGCTGCGGGTGCAGACGACAGCTCGGACGGTGACGACGCTGGCACGTCGGAGGGAACTGCGACGACAGACGGCGATGGGGACGCCACCACGACCAGCCCCGAGACCACCACGTCGGGTGACGGAACCACGACCACGACGACCACGTCGGGCGATTCCGGGACCACCACCGACGGTGGCGACACCACGACCACGACCGACGATGGCGGACTACTGGCGATAGGTGTCACCGACGACAGCCTTAATGTGGATGCTGTCTCACGTATGCATACATGAACCGGAGTACCCAGTCTCCTGGTCGAGTTCTCCGACGGTGAAGAGATCACAGTAACCTCAGACTGTGAGTCGATCGTCGTTTCTATCGGTGGTACAGAACAGACGCTGTCCAGACGCGAAGCCGTGGCGCTGCAGTCCCAGATCGGCGACGCGCTGGTGGAACGCCGCGAGTTCTTCAGGACCGCGTGCGTCCATCGCGAGGACGGCTCGTACGAGGTGACCCGGCGTGGCGCCGACTCCTCGGGCAACGCGAAGGTGTTCGAGAGCTTCACGGCGGTCAAGCGGCTGTACGACCGCCTGCCCGACGAGTTCGGGGCGGAGGCGGTCGGACGCACCGGCATCACCGGCTCGCGCCGGCACATGATGGTGCGTCACTTCGCGGAACACCCGGCCTTCGACTGCGAGATAACCAGCCGCAGTCCGCTGACGGTCCAGAAGACCACGGCCGTGGCCGACGTCGAGGCGGAGGTGTCTGCCTCGGCCGACTGAGCGGGCACCACCGTTCCTGTTTCGGTCGAGTACGACCAGTCCCGGGAGCCATGCGTGGGCCGACCGGTCCCTTCGACGCCAGTGCGATAGCGCGAGCGCCAGCCAGCCGCCGGCAGCAGCCCGCCCATGCCTCACCGCCGCCAGCCCCGCCCAGCACCCCGACAGACCTGTCAGGGCGGTAGCTTTATTCCCGATGCCACAGACCGGAGTCGTATGAACCGGAGTACCCACTCTCCTGGTCGAGTTTTCCGACGGTAATGAGATTTCAGTGACTGCCGAGCGCGGTTCGGTCGTCGTCGAGCTGGGTGACCAGCGACGCGAGCTGACCCGAGAGGAGGCCATCGCCCTGCAGGAACGCATCGGCGACGCCATCGTCGACCGCACCGAGTACTTCCGGACCGCCGGCGCCCACCGGGCCGACGGCGCCTACGAGGTGACGCGTCGCGCGGCCGATTCGGCGGGGAACACGAAGGTCTTCGACAGTTTCGCCGCCCTCGAACGACTCTACGAGCGGTTGCCAGACGAGTTCGGGGCGGAGGCGGTCGGGCGGACCGGCATCACCGGCTCCCGCCGCCACCTGCTCGTGCGACACCTCGCGGAGCATCCCGCCTTCGACTGCGAGATAACCTGTCGGCGACCGTTGACCGCGACGAAGGCAGGGGACGAGCCGGAAGCGGAGGAGCACACGGAGCCGACCGCAGCGACGAGCGAGTTCGAGGAGGTGTCCGCCGACTGACCGGCGGGCGACACGCCCGGCTCTGCGCAGGTATCGGCGCGAAAGAAGGATCCGCGGGAGTCGTCGCCGCCGACGACTCAGTTGATGGTCGTGTGTTCGGACTCCTCGTTGAGCGCGAGGTTCGCCGCGATCTCCGCGTTCCGCATCGCGTACTGCGCGGTCTGCTGGAGGCTGACGAGCACCTCGCGGACCTGCAGGAGGTCGTCGTTGTCCATCTCGGGGAGGTCGTTCAGGATCTCCCGTTCGCGGTCGCCGATCTCGTGGAACAGTTTGCGGACCTCGATGGTCTTGCGGTAGTCCCGCTCCACGGCGGACTCGACGGCCATCTGGGTTATCTCGTCGACCTGCTCGGTGAACTCGCGGATGCGCCGCATCGTCCCCGACTCCACGTCGAGGGTGTGGCCCTCGGCCTCGAGGACGATCTCCGCGATGTCCTCGGCGTTGTCGGCGGTGAGTTCGAGGTTCTTCGCGATGGAGCGGTACCCGATGAGGGGGAACCCGGAGTCGAGCCCGACCGCGCGGGCGAGGTTCGGGTTCTGGTAGGCCGTGAAGATGAGTCGCAGCATCAGGACGAAGATCTTGTTCGCCTGGCGCTCCCGGTTGAGGGCGCGCTGGGCGAGGTCTGGGTTGCCGTGGGCGAGCGCCTTGATGGCCTCGCCGCGCATGGTGCTCCCGGTCGATTCCAGCCGGCCCAGCAGGTTGTCGAGCGTGAAGTCCTCGGGGTCGACCGAACAGCGGATGGAGATGCTCTCGGGGGTCTCCTCGATGACGCCGAGGCCCATGAGCTGGGTCTCGGCGCGGTAGACCGCGTTGATGTGGTCCGACGGCAGGGTCCCGTCCGCGTGTTCGACGCGGATGACGCGCCGGCCGAGCACGTACTGCGCCACGATGGCGCGCTCGACCGCGTCCGCGTCCAGGTTGTCCGCGTGGATGATGGCTTCCGACTCCTCGGTGTTCGCCGACTCCGGCATGACGGTGAGGGTCCCCTTCCCACCCATGCGGAGGGAGACCTCGTCGCCCTTCTCGACGCCGTGTTCCTTGGCCCACTCGGCGGGCAGCGTCATCGCGAGCGTGGACGGCCCGAGCCGTTGCACCTTCCGTGTTTCCATGAGGGTCCATAACCCGAGGATGACCTTATATCTGACTACCCAGTCATTATATCTCGCACCATGAGATAATACTTGGTTGTCTTATCATTTCTCGTGACGGTGCCACACCGACACGCGAGCAGAACAGACCCGGGACTCCGGCGAGACGGCTCTAGACGACCTTCAGCAGGCGATGCTCGTACCGACCGACCCGGACCTTCTGCCAGCCCTGCAACGATTCGTCGACCTCGTCGTCGTCGGTGTCGACGCGGAGCACGCCCACGTCGTCGAGCTTCTCGCGCGAGGCGACCACGGTCACGGTCGAGCGCCGGATGACCGCGGGCGAGATCTGGTGGTTGCCCCGGCCGAAGATGAACCCCTGGCCGCCGATGGGGGAGACGACGACCTCGTTCCGGTCGCCGAGCGCGGCGAGTATCTCGGACTCGGTCGCGTCGCGAACCACGACCTCGCCGTCGCGCCACACGTCCACCCCGAGGGGCGAGGGCTCGAAGCCGAGTTCGCGCTTGATGGCGCCGACCGTGCTGCCCGGCCCCAGCACGTAGGTCACGTCGGGGTCGACCTCGGCGGCGAAGCCGGCTGCCAGCGACTCGACGGTGCCGCCGCCGACCTGCTTCGAGGATTGGACCGCGTCGGCGACGGGGACCCGGACCACGGCCTTCAACTCGGTGTGGACCTCGCCGCCGCGGTAGGCGTCCTCGTCGATGTCGTTGACCTCGCGCTCGGCGACGCGGTCGAACGACGCGGCGATGCGCCCGGCGTCCCGCGGCGTGACTCCGAAGACCGAGGAGTAGATCTTCACGCCGGCCGGGACGCCGAGCATCGGCACGTCGCTGTCGGCGTCGGTGATCGTCTCGGCCACGTCGACGGCGGTCCCGTCGCCGCCCACGAACAGTACGAGGTCGACGCCGTGGTCGAGGAATGCGGCCACGGCGGTCCTGGTGTCCTCGGCGGTCGTCTCCGCGTCGGCGCCCTCGCCCGCGGGCGTGTACACGACCTCGGCGTCGAGGCCGGCCTCGGCGCACTCGGCTTCGCCCAGTTCGCCCGCCGCGGTCAGGACGGTCAGGTCGCTGGCGGCGTCACGGAGCGCAGCGAGCGCCTCGACCGCCCGGCCCGGTGCGCGCTGCTCGGCGCCGCGTGCGCGTGCCTCCTCGACCTTCCCGTCGGTGCCCTTCAGGCCGACCCGGCCACCCATGCCGGCGATTGGGTTGACGACGACCCCGATTCGCATACTCGCGCTTACGCCCTGCGGTGGAAAAAGGACCCGCTTCCCGGCGTCCTCGTCGGCCGCCAGTTCCCCGACATTCAACCGATGGGCGGTTGTCGCGTCGGCGTGGTCGGCACCTCGCCGGCGACCCGTCCTGCCCGTCGCCCCCACGCTGGATGTGAACGCTTAAGCCACCGCAGTCGGTACGCCCCCGATATGAACGTCCTACTGGCGGAACACGTCCCCTTCGAAGGCACCGGTTGGGTGGTACTGGTCGCGAGCCTGCTCATCACGGCGGGCTGGCTCTATCACATCTACACGAACTGACCCGACGACACCGCTATTCTCCTCGGTCACGTACCGACCGCATGGCAACAGAGCTACGCGTGGGGGAGCGCTCGGAGCACGTCGCGACGAAGATACGGGTCCGGCGAGCCATCGAGGACGTGTTCGTCGGCGGTGATATCGACGCGATAGACGACCTGTTCGCGCCCGACGTCGTCCTCCACCTCGACTGCTGGGGGACCGGCGTGACCGGCCGGCGCGCCCTGCAACGCCACGTCGAACGACAGCACGAGATTTTCGCCGACTGTGCCGCGACCATCGACTCGCTCGTGGTCGACGGCGACGAGGCCATCGCGTACTGTACCGTCCGGGGCCGTCACGCCGGGATGCTGCCGGTCCCCGGTCGCGGACCCTACGCGCCGACCGGCCGCCTCTTCCAGGTGCCGACCGTGTTCCGGTTCCGGCTGGCGAAGGGGAAGATCGCCGAGGTCTGGCGGCTGGAGGACGCCCTCGGCGTCGGTGACCAGCTCGGGCTCGGGGACCGCAGCCCGCGGGACCTGTTCCGGGCACTCGGGAAGAACATCCGCGAGGGGTTCCTCCGCAGCGGCGACTGACGCTCAGTCGGACGCTTCTTCGGGTGGGTCGACGCGCTCGCGGAGCCAGTCCGCCGCGTCTGCGACGACCGACGCGTCCGGCCCGGAGAGCTTCACCCGGACGTGCTCGCCCGGGTAGCTCCCGACCTGCACGTCGTCGAAGCGCTCGCGCAGTTCGGCGAACCGGTCGACGAGTTTCGACTCGGGCTCGCCCGCGTGGACGAACTCGACGTGCTGGACCTCGCCGTCGAACTCGTCGGCCACCTTCGCGAACATCGCCTTCATCTCGGTCGGGACGCCCGGGAAGACGTAGACGCTCTCGAGGACGCAGCCGGGGGCGACGCCCGCCTCGTTGTGCAGCACCCGCACCCCCACCGGGAGGTGGGTCGTCCCGGCGACGAGGTCGCCCGCGGCGTAGCCGCCGTGCTCGGTCAGCCACCGGGCCGCCTCCTCGTTCTGCTCGACGTCCCGGCCGAAGGCGGCCGCGACGCCCTCCATCGTCAGGTCGTCGTGGGTCGGCCCGAGGCCGCCGGTCACGAGGACGGCGTCGTACTTCGCGCGGCTCTCGTTGACGACCTGGGCGATGTCGCCGACGTCGTCCGGGATGGTGAAGACGCGCTGGACGTCGACCCCGCGGTCGGTCAACTCGCGACAGAGCCACGTCGCGTTGGTGTTCTCGGTGTCGCCACTGAGGAGTTCGTCTCCGACGGTCACGACGGCTGCCTGCATGGCTCGTCGTTCGATGCGGACGGTGAAAACGGCATCCCTCGCGGCCGGCCTGTCGGGTTCCGGCCTGCTGTCTGCGGGACTGGGCTAGCCCATGCCGGGGGGTGGCCCGTCGCCGTCGTCGCTCACGTCGACGTTCATGCCGAGTTCCTCGCGCAACTCGGCGAGGGACTTGATGCGGTACCAGTAGTACGCCAGCCCGCCGATGGCGACCAGCCCGAGGATGCCGACGGCGCCGGTGAAGAGGTAGAAGTCACGCTCCAGGTAGTACTTCACCGTGATGTTGCCGCTGACCTCCTCCCACTCGAGGTGGAGTCGGCCGTCCTGGATGGAGCGGTCGTCGGCCGAGGGCACGACCTGCCCGAACAGGAAGAACGAGGTCCGCATCCCCTTCGGGAGCGCGACCTCGTAGGAGCCCTCCATGTAGTTGATGAGTCGGAAGTTCTTCGGCTCGGCGGGCGCGGTGAACGCGAGGGTCCCGTTGGTCGTCCCGCCCTCGCTCTTGGGCAGCACGACGTGGGTCTTGTAGTTGGTCTTGTACACCTCGAGCTCGGAGCCCTTCACCGTCGTCCCGTTGGGGTAGCGGTACCGGACCGCCGAGATGTCGACCGGGTTCTCGTTGGAGAGCCCGCGGGTCCACACCTCGAAGTCCTTCTTCGAGACGTTGTCGAGGTGGTAGACGGCGTGGTACTGCCCGCCGGTCACGTTGACGTACACGTCGGTCGTCTCGTCGGTCTCGACCGGTTCGGGTGTCTCGCCCGAGTCGTCCCAGCTGGGCACCTCGTCCCAGGCGTAGGTGGCGTTGCTGTCGAGCTGTTCGTCGGAGATGCCGCCGCCGAAGATACTGGTACAGCCGGCGCTCGCGACGAGGAGCACCAGCAGGCCAGCGCCGAGCAGCAGTCGTCGGTTCATGGTCCTACGGGACGACGGCCTTGAGTTCGGCGGGCAGGTAGCTCCCGATGCTGGCGAGGAGGCCGGGCGCGTCGGTCTCCTCGCGGCAGATGATGGACTGCTCGAGCAGCCCGAGGCGTTCGACCGTCACGATGTCCTGGGCGTGGCCGGCGCGGTTGACCGTCGCGCGGACCTCGCCGCGGGTGGCGCTGTTGACGTTGACGCGGCCGGTGCCGCGGGTCCAGTCGAACAGCCGGTCGCGCTCGTCGTCGGAGAGCCGGGAGGGCTCGTCGCCGCCGTAGACGAACTCCATGGGGAGGTGCTGGACCAGGCCGAGGCGGTCGCGGACCTGTTCGGGCGTGCCGGGGCCGAGGCCGAGCTGGTCGCTCGGGATGCGGACCGCCTGGCCGGCGTCGAGGACGAACCCGTCGTCGTCCCAGCGCGTGAGGGTGCCGACGTAGGTCTCGCCCGCCTCCAGGTCGGGGACGATCTCGCCCCACTCCTCGCGGAGGACGTTCCGGGCGGCGACCGCGTCGTCGCCGGAGAGGGTCACGGAGGGGAACTCGTCGTTGCGAAGGCCGATGTCGTAGGTCACGTCGAGGTCGCCGACCGCGTTGTCCACGAGCGACCGGAGGCCGTCCATGGCACGTTCGCGGGCGTCGCCCTCGACGTACACTTTGGTCGCGAGTACGACCATTATGCGTTGGTTTCCACGTTCAGTTCGTCGCGCAGGGCGTCGATGCGGTCCTCCATCGCCTGCACGAGGCGCTGGTTGTCCATCGACTCCAGGGGCGACCCACACTCGGGGCACTCGAAGCCGAAGTCCATCGCCTCGCCGAACTCGAACCGGATGGAACAGACCTCACAGAGGTAGAACTCGTGGTCGCGTTCGTAGCCGTTCCGTTCCTCCAGGGCGTCGAGCAGTCGATACATCTCCTCTTCCAGATTCTCCGGGATGTTCTCGTACTGGAACGTCCAGAGGTACGTGAGCCAGCCGGAGTCCTCGTCGCGGACCCGGCGGTACGTCGCCAGGTCGTTCTCGTAGAGGATGAACAGCGCCCGGCGGACGTCGTTGAGTTCGAGGTCGAGTTCCTCGGCGAGTTCCTCGTCGGTGACCTCGCCGTCCGGGGGTGCAGCGGCGACCGGCATACCCTTCGGGCCGACCAGTTCGTGGAGATATTTTTGGATGACGGGGTCTTCCAGCAGTCCCTCAAAAGCCATTATGGTGAAGTGGGGGCCGTAAACGGGTTAAATCTTGTTACTCGTCGGGAGGCTTGCCGTCTTCTCGGTCCGCCGGCACGACCTTCTTCCCGGTCGACTGCGGGACGACGCGGCTCTCGGCGCCGGGCCACTCGCGGTCGAGTTCGCGCCCCTCGAACAGCCGGTCGAGGAAGACCGCGAGGCCGGCGACCTCGGAGTGGGGCTGGTTGGTCACGGCGACGTTCCAGTCCGCTTCCTCGTAGATGTCGAATGGGACCTTCTCGGAGCCGACGACCACGAGCAGTGGCTCGTCGGCCCCGTCGCGGGCGGCGCGGATCTCGGCCTCGACGTCCTGGACGCGCTCGCCGTACATCGTGAGGTGGGCGACGCTGCCGTCCCAGTTCCGGACCACGGCCTTCGTGGACTCGACGAGGTCGACGTCGAAGGGGCCGCCGAACCGGCCGGTGATGTCCGCGACGGTCTGGCGCGACTGGTCGGCGTTGTCCGGGTAGATGACCCGGTCGGCACCGAGGGCGCGCGCCGTCAGCCCGACGTGCGTCGTCATCCGGTCGTCACGGCCCGGGCGGTGTGCCAGCCGGACCACGGCGACCTCGGGTTCGCCTTGCATGGCTGTCGGTACTGGGAGCACCCGTTAGGGGGTTTCGCTTCGTCGCAGCCACGGACACCCGACACCAGTTTCTTCATGTCAGCCGACGAACCACGACCGATGCCACACGTCCCCAACCTCCTCGAACGCCTCTACATCCTCCGGGCGAACCGTGCGCCCGGTGCCATCTACGACCTGCTCGGCGGGGGTACCGTGAAGTCGGTCGCGCTCGCGGCCGAGTTCGGCGTGTTCGACGCGCTCGCCGAGGGACCGGCCACCGCGGGCGCCCTCGCCGGTCGCCTCGACGCCGACGAGGACTCACTGGCCATGCTCTGTCGGTTCCTCGCCCGCGCCGGGTATCTCACCCGCGACGGCGACACCTACGCGCTCTCGGACCTGAGCGACCGCTGGATGGTCGGCGACCCCGGCCTGGTCGACTGGTTCACCTTCTGGGACAGCGTGGTCTACCCGTTCTGGGACGCCAACGCCGCCACGGTCCTCCGGACCGGCGAACCCGACCAGTCGGTGTACGAGTGGCTCGACGACCACCCCGACCGCTGGCCGACCGCCCAGCGCGGCTTCGAGGCGGTCGCGAAGCTCGCACTCGACCCCACCCTCGACAACGTCGACGTGACGGGGCGGTCCCACCTGGTCGACCTCGGCGGGGGACACGGCCGGTACAGCATCGGCGCGTGCCAGGCGAACCCGGACCTCGAGGCGACGGTCGTGGACTCCCCAGTCGCCCTCGACGTGGCCCGGGAGAACGCGGCCGCGGCCGGGCTCTCGGACAGGCTCCACACTATCGGCGGCGACCTCCTGGCCGACGACATCGGGTCGGGCTACGACCTCGGATTCGCGTTCAACGTCGTCCACGGGTTCACGCCCGACGAGAACCGGCGGCTCTTCGAGCGCGCCGCCGACGCGATGGACCCCGGCGGCACCCTCGTCGTCATGGACCAGTTCGAGGGGGCCGGTCCCATCGCGACGGCCCGGGCGATGAACGACTTCATCGGGTTCACGTACCGGGTCCTCCTCGGCGGGCGCGTCTACCGGTTCGAGCAGGTCGAGGCGTGGTTGCGCGACGCCGGCTTCGCCGACGTTGAACGAATCGACCTCCGGCGCGCACCCGGCGTGACGCTCGTCACGGGAACGCTGCCGGGGTAGGCCGGGACCAGAACGCACTTACTCGGCGGTGGCGACCGTTGCCACATGCAGCTCTCCGACAAGCGGGTCCTCGTCACCGGCGGCGCGGGACTCGTCGGCTCGCACCTCGCGGCACGCCTCGCCGAGGACAACGACGTCCTCGTCGCAGACGACCTCTCGAAGGGCACCCGGGAGCGAGTCCCCGACACGGTCGCGTTCGAGCAGGCCGACATGTGCGACCCGGACGACGTGGCCCGGGTCCTCACCGAGGACACCGACATCGTGTTCCACTTCGCGGCCTACACCGACACGAACTACGACGACGACCGCACCCTGTTCGAGGAGAACGGCGAGATGACCTACAACGTCCTCGAACGCATGGACGAGGTCGGCTGTGACAGGCTCGCCTTCACCTCCTCCTCGACGGTCTACGGCGAGGCCCCGATGCCGACCCCCGAGGACTTCGCCCCGCTCGAACCCATCTCCATCTACGGCTCCTCGAAGCTCGCCGACGAGGGCATCATCTCGACGTACGCCCACTCCTACGGCATCCAGGCGTGGGTGTACCGCTTCGCCAACATCGTCGGCCCGAACCAGCGCGGGAACGTCGTCCCGGACTTCATCGAGAAGCTTCTGGAAGACCCCGAGACGCTGACGATCCTCGGCAACGGCCTGCAGGAGAAGTCCTACCTGCACGTCGAGGAGTGCATCGACGCGATGTGCCACGTGGTCGAGAACGCCGAGAAGGACTACAACGTCTACAACCTCGGCACCCGGACCACCACCTCGGTCAACACCATCGCCGACATCGTCGCCGACGAGATGGGCGTCGACCCCGAGTACGAGTACACCGGCGGCGACCGCGGCTGGACCGGCGACGTGCCGAAGATGCGCCTCTCCATCGAGAAGCTCTCCGCGCTCGGCTGGGAACCGACCCAGTCCAGCGACGAGGCGGTCCGGCAGGCGACCAGGCAGCTCCTCTCGGAACTGCGCGCCGAGTACGAGTAACGCACGCCCCAGTCTTCTTGGTCGCTCGTCGAGTCGGCCGGCGTATGCCCGGCCCCGTGTTCACACGCGGCGACCGCATCGAACTCCGCACCGTCGAGGACGAGGACCTGCCCCACCTCCAGCGACTGCGCAACGACCCCGAGCTTCGCGTCTTCGCCGGCGGCCCGCCGGAACCCTTCGACGAGCCCGACACCGAGGGCTTCCTGGAGTGGCTCCGCGAGGACGACACGATGGCCCTGCTCGCCTGTATCGACGGCGAGTACGTCGGTATGGTCACGCTGAAGCGCATCCAGCGCCCCCACGACACCGCCGACGCCGGCGTCCACATCGCCCCCGACGAGCAGGGCAAGGGGTACGCGACCGAGGCGTGTTCGCTCGTGCTCGACTACGCGTTCGACCAGCTCGGCCTGCACAAGGTCGGCGCGTACTCCTTCGACTTCAACGAGCCGTCGCAGGCGCTGCTGGAGAAACTCGGGTTCACCCACGAGGGCCGCCGTCGCGAGGAGCGATTCGCCAACGGCGAGCACCACGACGTGCACTACTACGGGCTGCTTGCGCGCGAGTGGCGCGCACGGCGGGACGGTTGAGGCTCAGTTGTTCGACGAGTCGAGGTTGAGCGCGGCTGCGACGTCGAGCAGGCCGGCACCGGACTCGTTGTCGGACAGGCCGATGTCCTCCGCCGAGTTCTTCAGCGTCGACCGGGCGTTCGTGTTCGAACTCCCGTTCGCCATCAGTTGCGCGCCGGCGCCGGAGACGTGTGGGCAGGCCATCGAGGTGCCCGAGAACGTGTCGTAGCCGCCCGGTATCGTGGAGTAGATGTCCGAGCCGGGTGCGGCGAGTTCGACCTCGGGGCCGGTCGAGGAGAACGACGAGAGCCCGTCCGAGGCGGTCGTCGACGACACCGCGATGACCTCGGAGTACGCGGCCGGGTAGCCGACGCAGTCCGAGCAGGGGCCGGAGTTCCCGGCCGCGGCGACCAGCAACACGCCCTTGCCGTAGGCGTACTCGCAGGCGTCCTTGACCGTCTGGGAGCCCGAGGACGCGCCGAGGCTCAGGCTGCCGACGTCCCAGCCCTGGTCTGCCGTGTACTCGATGCCGGCTGCCACGTCCGAGAAGCTCCCGGAGCCGTTCTTGTCGAGGACCTTGACCGCGTGGAGCGTGGCCTCGGTGGAGACGCCGACGACACCCTGGGAGTTGTCGTCCGCGTCGGCGATGCCGGCGCAGTGCGTGCCGTGGTCGTTGTCGTCGTCCCAGCTCGTGTTACAGCCCCCGCCGCGACAGCTCACGAACGCCTTGCCCGCCCCGAGGTTGGCCTCCAGGTCCGGGTGGTCGGAGTCGATTCCGGTGTCGATGATGGCGACGTCGGCCCCGTTGCCCGTCTCGCCGTTGGCGTGGGCGACCTCGGCGTCGACGCGGTCGACGCCCCACGGGAGCGTCTGGCTCGTGTCGCCGCCACCGCCGCCGTCCTTGCAGTCCGGCCACGGGCTACAGCTCCCCGGCGGCGCCCGCGTCCCGGGCCGCGTCGGGATGGCGTGCATGAGGCCGTTGCGCTCGACGTACCGGACGTTCGGGTTCTTGCGCAGGCCCTTCACCGCGTTCGGGGATACCTCGATGGTCATCGCGTCGAAGGTGAAGCGCCGGACGACCGACGACGCGGCGCGCTCGGCCGCGCGTCGTCCGCCTGGGCCGTCGAAGCCGACGTTCACCTCGACGGTGTCGCCCGCCGCCTGCGAGACACCCGCGAGTGCCGCCGCCGTGAGTGTGCCCCCTGTGGTCTTGAGCAATCGCCGCCTCGAGACGTGCTTGCCATCTCGTGCCATGACAACAATTACCACTCACCGTTGGTGATTAAATCTTCGGATTTCTGAGGCTGTAGACGCCGCTGAGCGGTTAGCACACCGACACGTCGGTGAAGCGGGGGACCAGAAGCAGTTAGTTATCCGAGGAGTCGAGGCCGAGCGAGGCGGCCACGTCGAGCAGGCCGGCCCCGGACTCGTTGCTGGCGAGGCCGATGTTCTCCGCCGTCGAGGTCAGCTGGTCGCGGGCCTCGGAGTTGGTGTAACCGTTCGCCATCAGCTGACCGGCGGCGCCAGCGACGTGCGGGCAGGCCATCGAGGTGCCCGAGTAGGTGTCGTAGCTGCCGTTGGACGCGATGGAGGAGTAGATGTCCGTCCCGGGTGCGGCGATCTCGACCTCGGGGCCGGTCGAGGAGAAGTCCGACAGGGTGTCGTCGGAGGCCGTCGAGGAGACGGCGACGACCTCGGGGTAGGCCGCCGGGTAGCCCACACAGTCAGAACAGGGGCCGTCGTTCCCGGCTGCGGCGACGAGGAACACGCCCTTGTTCACGGCGTACTGGCAGGCGTCCCGCAGCGTCGAGGAGCCGGAGGAGCCGCCGAGGCTCATGCTCCCGACGTCCCAGCCCTGGTCGGCGACGTACTCGACGCCGGCCGCGATGTCGGAGAACGAGCCGGAACCACACTTGTCGAGGACCTTGACGGCGTGCAGTGTCGCCTCGGTGGAGACGCCGACGACGCCCTCGGTGTTGTTGACGGCGTCGGCGATGCCGGCACAGTGTGTCCCGTGGTCGTTGTCGTCGTCCCAGGACTCGTAACACGTGTTGTCTGCCGGCTTCGCGCCGAAGCGGCAGCCGCCCTTGGTACTGCAGGCGACGTAGGACTTGCCCGCGCCGAGGTTGGCCTGCAGGTCGGGGTGGTCCGAGTCGATGCCCGTGTCGAGGATGGCGATGTCGGCGCCCGCGCCCGTCTCGCCGTTGGCGTGGGCGACCTCACCGTCGGTGCGGTCGACGCCCCACGGGAGCGTCTGCCCGAGGGCGTGCATCGTCCCGTTCTTCTCGACGTAGCGGATGTTCGGGTTCCGCTCCAGCGCCTCCGCGGACTTCTTCGAGAGCCGGATGGTGGCCGCGTCGAAGTTGAACTCCCTGACCACGTCGTCGGCCGCGCTGAATGCGGCACTGCGACCGCTCGGGCCGTCGAAGCCGACGTTGACCTCTACCTTGTCTGTCGGCTCGGCCGCACCGAGACCCACGAGTCCGGCACTCGCGAGTGCCCCGGTGGTCGCTTGCAGCATGGTACGCCGTGACGGTTGGCTGTCTTTATCAGACATGCAAGCCAACGGTAATCAGCGTTGGTTATTTAACTCTTTCGTCTGTTTCGGCCGGATACCAAAGAACCGGGGTCCAGACGCCTCTCTGGTGCATTTGAACGGTTGGCTGGTACTGTTGCACACGGAGGTTGCAGAGACGAACGGCCTCCTTCCCGCGCGACCGTGCCGACTCTCGGCGGGACGGTGACCACGTCCGGCGGCGGGAACGACGGGAGGGGAAGCGTCTGTGGGGGCGGTTCAGGTGTCGTCGCTCGAATCGAGCCCGAGCGACGCGGCCACGTCCAGCAGGCCGTTCCCGGACTCGTTCTCGGCGAGGCCGATGTCCTCGGCGGTCGAGCCGAGGGTACTGCGGGCCTCCGACGCGCTCTGGCCGCTGGCCATCAGGTGGCCGCCCGCGCCGGCGACGTGTGGGCAGGCCATCGAGGTGCCCGAGAAGGTGGCGGTCCCGCCGGGGACCGTCGAGGTGATGTCGGAGCCGGGCGCGGCGATCTCGACCTCGGGGCCCTGGCTGGAGAAACTGGAGAGTTCGTCGTTCTGGTTCGTCGAGGAGACCGCGATGACCGTGTCGTAGGCCGCAGGATAGCCGACGCAGTCGGTACAGGACCCGTCGTTGCCGGCGGCCGCGACGAGCAACACGCCCGCGTCGGCCGCGTACTGGCAGGCGTCCTTGACGGTCTGGGAACTCGACCCGCCGAGGCTCATGCTGGCGACGTCCCAGCCCTGGTCGGCGACGTACTCGATGCCGGCCGCGATGTCGGAGTACGACCCGGAGCCGGCACAGTCGAGGACCTTGACGGCGTGGAGTGTCGCCTCGGTGGTGACGCCGACCACGTCCTCGGTGTTGTCGTCCGCCCCGGCGATGCCGGCACAGTGGGTCCCGTGGTCGTTGTCGTCGTCCCACGGTTCGTAGCAGTCGTTGCTGTTCCCGGAGAAGAAACAGGCGAAGCCGCCGTCACCGCAGCCGGTGACCGCGTAGCCCTCCCCGAGGTTGGCCTGCAGGTCGGGGTGGTCCGAGTCGATGCCGGTGTCGATGATGGCGATGTCTGCACCGCTTCCGGTTTCGCCGTTCGCGTGTGCCACGTCCGCGTCGACCCGGTCGACGCCCCAGGGTTCGGTCTGGGCGATGGCGTGCATCTCGCCGTTCTCCTCGACGTACCGGACGTCGGGGTTCTTCCGGAGCCCGTCCAGTGCCTGCTTGGCGACCCGGATGGTCATGGCGTCGAACGCGAACTCGCGGACGACCTCGTCGGCCTGCTGGCGGACGTCGGCCCGGCCGCGGCGACCGCTCACGCCGACGTTGACCTCCACCGTGTCGGTCGGGGCTGCACTCGCGAGTCCTGTCAGCCCCGCCCCGGCGAGGGCACCGGAGGTCGTCTTCAGTAGCTGGCGTCGCGTGTGGTTGGTGTTGTCTGGCACCATACTAGCTCTGGTAATGGCCATTGGTAATTAAACTAGGGATTGACCACCGCCGGCCCACTGAACGCGGCGAGAAGGAGGGGACGCAGCCTCAGACGCTGAACTGGGCCGACGCCTCGCAGTCGGCGTTCGAGGCCGAGAGGAACGCCTCGGCGACGTAGGACCCGGGGGCCGGGTCCTCCCAGGCGCACTCGTAGGTGACGTGGTCGCCGGGGGCGACCGTCTCCTGTTGCAGCATCTGCATGAACATGCGGCCCTCGCTCCAGGTCCAGACCTCGGTGTCCTCGTCCTCGAGGACGATCACGTCGTGGGTCTGCCCGTCGGAGAACTGGAGCTCGACGGGGTCGGTGCCGGTGTTCTCGACGGTGAACGTGAAGGTGACGCCGTCGTCTGTCGCCGTCGCGTCGAGTGTGCCCGTGAGTGACATACGCCGGGGTACTGGTGGTGGTACTATAGGCCTTTTCCGTACAGTCGGCACATCTAAACCCGCCGTCGGCATACCCGGAACCCAACGATGGAGATGGAGTTCGAGCCGGACCGGCCGCGCGGGATGCTGTCGCCGGCGGACCGCGAGTACCTGCTCGGGATGACCGAGATGGCTCACGAGCAGTCGAAACGCAACGCCGAGGCCCGCATCCGGAAGCGGGTGACCAACAGCATCGTCGACTTCTACCTGCTCATCCGGACCCTGGAACGCAAGGACCGCCGCCAGATATTCGAGAAGGGGCTCGACGACCCCGCCTTCGAGTACGGCCTCACGGGGATGCTGGCGTTCACCTACATGGGCCTCAAGGAGTCCGGGATGGACTTCGAACACGTCCTCGGCCCGGCGATCACCCGTGCCGAAGAGGCCTACGCCGCCGAGGGCCTCGGCGCGACCGTCGACGTGGACGTGGACCTCGACGTGACGGTCGAGCGCCGGGAGGAACTGGACTCGGTCGCGGCCCGCCTGGAGGCCGGCGAGGCCGTCGCCCCGGACGAGTTCATGTCCGTGATGGCCGGCGACGACGCGGTCCTCGACCGCCTCGACGCGGTGACCCTCGACATGTCGAAGGGGACCCTCGGGATGGACGACGAGGAGTACGTCCAGCGCGTCGGGGCCTTCCTCGGGAGCGACCCCGAGTGGCTGGACGACGACCTCGTCAGGATTCGGGTCGCACAGTAGCGTCGGTCGTCTCCGGTCGGTCCTGCGCAGCGTCCTCCGGTACCAGCCGTCCCCAGAGCACCAGCAGGCTCGGGAACACCAGCACCGCGCCGACGAACGCGAACACGATGGCGAGGCCGATGACGATGCCGAAGCGCTGGAGCGACGGCACGATGGCGAGCGCGAGCACGGAGAACCCGGACGCGGTGGTCACCGCACTCCCGAGCAGCGCGCCGCCGGTCCCGCCGACGGTCGCCGAGACCGCCCGGTCGACGCTGCCGGTCCGGTCGAGTTCGTCGGTGAAACGCTCGGACATGTGGATGCTGTAGTCGACGCCGAGGCCGATACCGAGGCTGGTGATGAGTGCGGTCTGGGCGTTGAAGGGGATCTTCAGCAGCCACATCGCCCCGAGCACCCACGAGAGCGAGAGCACGACCGGGACGAGCGTGACCGCCCCGAGCGAGCCGTACCCGGCGAACAGCCGGTAGCCGACCACGAGGACCGCGAGGACCGCCAGTACCGTGACGACCAGCGTGACGACGACCGTCTCCAGCAGGCCGTCCTGGATGATGGCGGTGAGGACGGGCTGGCCGGTCGCGGTGGCGGTCAGGCCGTTGCCCTGTGCCGGTTCGACCGCGGCCTGCATCTCGTCGCGGACCTGCGGGACCGGTGAGCCGCCCTGGATGGCGACCTGCATGCGCAACGCGACGTACTCGCCGTCCTCGCGGGCCACGACCCGACGAGCGTCGTCGGGAGCGACCGCGTAGAGCCGGTCGTACACCGCCTCGAGGTTCTGGTCCGGCACGCCGTCGCCGTCGGTGTCGGCCTCGGCGACCGTGGACGCGAAGGAATCGTTCTGGGCCGCGACGCGCTGGATGGTCGAGATGGGCCCGAGGATGCGGGGCTCGCCGTCGGCGAGCGTGATGACCGTCTCGCTCTCGCTCGCCCGGTCGCGGACCTGCTGGACGCGTTCGAGCGTGTCCGGGGCCGCGACCGACCCCTGGACGAGCAACTCCGCCTGCGAGGACTGGTCCTGCTGGAGGAACTTCCCGTTGAGGTACTCGGCGTTCTGCCGGATGTTGTACTCGCCGGGCGCGAACGGTTCTGGTAACTCTTTCATCCAGTCCGGCGGCTCCTCGGTGAGGAAGTCGCTCCGGTCGAAACTGGTGTCGACCTGGGTCGCGCCGTAGGCCCCGCCGGCGCTGACGAGCAGCGCGACGAGCAGCACCGCGACCGGGGCGCGCTTCGCGCCGATGCTCCCGACCGCGAGCAGCCTGCCGACGCCGCGGCCCTCGCCGCCGAAGGGCTTCTTGCGCCGGTCGACGCCGAACCGTTCGAGCAGGCCGTCGACCTCCACCTTGAGCGCGGGGATGAGCGCCCCGAAGACGAGGAGGGAGGCGACGATACCCGCGGCGCTCGCCAGCCCGAAGTTCTGGAGCGGCGGGAGGGGACTGGAGAGGTTCGAGAGGAACCCGATGGAGGTCGTCACGGTCACCCAGACCAGCGCGACGCCGACCCCGGCCAGGGCGCGCTTCATCGTCGCGCCGACCGAGGCGTCGGGGTCGGCCTCCCGGGCCTCGCGGTGGCGCATGAACACGTGGATGGCGTAGTCGATGGCCAGCCCGATGAGCAGGATGGGGACCGCGATGAGCGTCGTCGAGAAGTCGATGCCCATCCAGCCCATGAACCCCTGCATCCAGACCAGCACGAGCCCGATACCGAGGGTGCTGAGGACGATGTCGACGAGGTCGCGGTACGCGATGACCAGCGTGACGATGACGAGGAGGAGCGCGAGCGGCCCGATGATGGTGAAACTGTCCCCGATGGACCGGCCCGTCTCGTCGTCGACGATGCCGACGCCGAAGACGAACGACTCCTCGCCGAGGTCCTCGGCGGCGATGTCCTGCACCGCGAGCTGGCCCGCGGCGACGTCCTCGGGCAGGTCGGTGCCGCTGGTGTCGGCCGGGACCGACTGGAAGACCAGCAGGACGCGGGCGTCGGCGGTGGTCGACCCGGGCTCGTAGTCGACCGGCATGAGCGTCAGGGCGTCACCGCCGGGGGTGCGTCCCGACGAGTCGGGGCCGAGCACCCGCCCGACCAGTGCGTCGACCTCGGACTCGTTCAGGGACTCGACGGCGGATATCTGCTCGTCGAGGGTCGGCGGCGCGGCGGGTTGGCCGTCACCGCCACCTGCCGAACCGCCGGCTGCTCCGCCGCCGTCACTCCCGGCGCGTTCGCGCTGGATGGCCGCGATGGCGACCGCGTTGGAGACGTCGACGACCGCCGGCGCCTCGGCGAGCGTCCCGTCGACCGTCTCGTTCTCACGCAGTGTCTGCTGGAAGCGCAGGGTCGCGAGCAACGAGTCCTTCGAGAGGACGTTGTCGCCCCGGACGACCACCTGGACCGTGGTCCGGTTCTGGCCCTCCGTCCGGAAGTTCTCGCGGACGTAGTCGAGCTTGTCCGCGGCCTCCGTCTCGGTCTGGAAACTGTCGGTCGAGGTCGACTGGTCGACCTGCGAGGCGGCGCTCCCGACGACGAGCGTCGCCACGAACAGCAGGACGATGACGACCTTGCTGTGGGCGACGATGGCCTCGGCGATGCGGTCCGCGTTCACGGCGAGACCACCCACCCGGGCGGGCCGGACGACGGTCGGTGCGGTATCATGGTCCGGGGTTCCACGGATGGATAGAAAACCGTTATGATAAACAGGTTAGTGTATAATCCGAAACGGATTATGATTTGGCGAGCGACACGACTTTACCCCGGTCCGCACTACCCCGGCGTGTGCAGATAGTGGGGTACGAGACCGAGCGCGAGTCGCGCTTGCCGGCGCTCGTGTTCGCCGCGGACGGCGAGCCGACGCGCCAGCCCCTCGACCCCGGGACCGAACTGGCGTACACCCTCGGCGACCGGTGGTGTGCGGGTGCCCTCGCCGACGGGGAACACCGGGCCTGCGACCGGGCCGACGCGCCGTACTGTTACCAGCACCAGAGCCGCTGGCCGTGTGCGCGCTGTACCGGGGGCTGCGACAAACCGCTCGACACCTGCGAGGAGGAACACGCGGTCTACCTCGCGGCGTTCGCCCCGGACACGTTCAAGGTGGGCGTCACCCGGTCCTGGCGGCTGGAGACCCGCCTCCGCGAGCAGGGCGCCGACCGGGCGGCCCACGTCCACACCGTCTCGGACGGGCGCATCGCCCGCCAGCTGGAGGCCGAACACGCCCGCGAGGTCCCTCTCCCCGACCGGGTCCGGGTCCCGACGAAGATCGCCGGCCTGGCCGAGCAGGTCGACGAGGTGGCCTGGGAGCGCCTGCTCGGGGAGTTCGACCCCATCGAGACGTTCTCGTTCGACTACGGCCTCGACCTCGCGGCGAACCCCATCCCGGAGACGCTCCTCTCGGGGACCGTCGTCGGGGTACAGGGCCGGGTCGTCGTCCTGGAGACCGGCGGGACGACCTACGGCGTCGACATGCGCGACCTCGTCGGCCACGGCGTCGAGGAGACGGCGACCGACCGGGACCTGCAGTCCAGCCTCGGCGCGTTCGTCTAGACCGCGACCTCGCCGGTGTCGACCGCGAACTCGCGCTGCCCCACGGTGAATGTCTGGTCGCCGACCGAGAACGACGGTTCGAGGAGCAGGCTCCCGTCGACGGCCAGCGTCGACTCCCTGTCCGCTTCGCCCCCGCCCTCCTCCGCTTCGGCACTCTTCTCACCGGGGGGTGCCGGCCCGGACACCTCGACGGTCCCCTCGCCCTCGCCGGGGACGACCTCGGTCGAGAGCCCCGACGGCTGGTGGTCGAACGCCGGCGGCCACGTCACCGCCGAGAGGGTCCGCCCGTCCTCGCCCCGGCGCAACTGGAGGTTACAGCCCGCCACCGAGAGGTCCAGCCACGTGGCGTTCTCGACCGTGAGGTCGACCGTGACGGACCCGTCCTCGCGGGTCGCCGCGACGTCGACCACCGAGAGGCGGTCCTCCACCGGGCCGAACAGCCGTTCGTCGTACGACCGGGCCGCCCAGTGCCCGGCGATGGGTATCAGCCGGAGGAGATAGAACCCGACGACGATAGCGAGACGAGCGAGGAGGTAGAACGCGACCATCGCCCGCCCCTAGTCGGACCCGGCGGAAAAACGTGGGCGACCGGGGCGATACCCGGAACGAATCCGAGAGCGCCTCGGATTCCCGGCCGTTGCTCGTCCGAACCGTCCGGACAACGCGCGAGAAAAACCCTTTTCGGTCCGGAGATGGAACCCGAGGGTATGGCAGACGACGAAGACCACAGCGAAGAGGCCCAGGGCGGAGAAGCCAGCGAGGACGACGGCGAGTCCAAGTCGTTCCGCGAGCGCGTCGAGGAGATCCGACAGCGCCGCGAGGAGGAGTCCGACGAGGACCGACGCGAGCGCATGGAAGAGATGATGGGCGGCGGCCCGGGCGGTCAGGGCGGCCCCGGTGGCCCCGGCGGCATGGGCGGTGGCAACCCCTTCGCCCAGATGATGGGCGGCATGATGGGTGGCGGCCCCGGCGGCCCCGGCGGCATGGGTCGTGAACAGGAGTCCGGCTCCGACAACGAGGAACTCGTCCGCGAGGTCCGCCAGGTCCGCGACGAACTGCGCGACCAGACCCGCGCCCTCAAGCGCATCGCCGACGCGCTCGAGGACCGGTAAGCGTACCGCCACTTTTTTGCCGCAGTCCGGCACAACTTGTGTGCCGACATGTCACTCTCGGCAGTGCTGCTCTACGCGGTGCTCGACGACCTGCCAGCGCTGCATACGAGAGTCGCCCTGTCGCTCCTCCCGGTCGCGCTGCTCGGGACGGTCGTCAGGGTCGCCCAATCGTCCCCGGCCAGTGAGCGACTCGGGCTGGGACTCGCGGTCATCGCCGTGGCGCTGCTTCTCGTGACGGTCTGCGACGGGCTCAGACGGACGTGGTCGGTCAGCCCCGACCCTTACGACACGTTGTCGTAGAGCGAGGCGAGGCGGTCGACCGCGTTGTCGATGCTGACGCGGTCACGACGGGCCAGACAGTTCTCCGAGAGCCGCTCGTGGTCGGCGAGGGCCTGCTGGATACCCTCCCGGAAGCCGGTCACGTCGCCGCGTTCGAAGTGGTAGCCGGTGACGCCGTCGTCGACGGTCTCGGCGAGTGCACCGTCGTTCACGCCGACGACGGGGGTCCCGCAGGCGTTGGCCTCCAGCGCGACGAGGCCCTGCGTCTCGACCGGCGAGGGGAAGGTGAACACGTCGAGTGCGGAGTAGAAGGCGGGCATCTCCTCGCGGTCGAGGAAGCCGAGGAACCGGGCGTCGACGTCGCGTCGTCGCGCCTCGCGTTCGAGGTCCGAGCGGGCGGGGCCGTCGCCACCGAAGACGACGGTCGCGTCCAGCCCTTCGGCGGCGGCGAGGATCTGGTCGAGTTCCTTCTCGTAGCCGTGGCGGCCGGTGTAGCCGACCAGCGTCCCCGAGAGGTCGTAGCGGTCCCGGAAGTCGGTCGGGTCGACGGGCCGGAACTGCTCGATGTCGATACCGTTCGAGACGACCCGGACCGGGGTGTCGACGCCGACGACATCGGTGAGGTGTCGGCGGGTCGGCTCCGACGGCGTGATGACGAGGTCGGCCCGGTCGTAGAACCAGCGCTCGTAGCGCTTGCTGAGCTTCTGGAGGCCGCCCGCGAGCGTCTGGGAGGGGGAGATGTACTCGGCGTACTCGGCGGTCGGCGTGTGGTAGGAGGCGACGAGCGGTTTGTCCTCGGCGCGGGCCAGTCGCAGGCTGGCGAGGCCGAGCGCGAACGCGGTGTGGGCGTGGATGACGTCGGCGTTCTCGACCGCGTCGGGGATCTGGGGGGCGCCGACGCGGAAGCCCTCGTAGAACGGGAAGGGGACCGACCGGACCGGGTACTCTCCGGCATCAGGAGAGTGGCCCTCGGAGTCGGGGTAGACCACGTCCATCCACCCGTCCTCGCGGTTCCACCGGTCCCGCCAGGACTTGATGGTGTAGGTCACGCCGTTTACCGTGGGGAGATAGGTATCGGTAAAGGCCGCAACCTGTTCTGTCATTATGGCCGTAATACCCCGACGAACACTTAAAAGACGTGACTTCACTCGGAAAGGAGGTCCCGGTACGTCGCGGCCAGCTCCTCGCCCACGGTCTCGAGGCTGTGTTCCTCTGCGGTCTCGCGAGCGTTCTCGCCGAGTCTCCGTCGCAGGTCCGGGTCCTCGGCGAGGCGGTCGAGCGCCGCCTCGAACTCCGCGCTGGTCTCACAGAGCAGGCAGTCGTGACCGTCCTCGAAGTACTCGCGGAAGACGGGGATGTCCCGGAGGACGACCGCCTTCTCGCAGGCCATCGCCTCCAGCACGACGAGGCCCTGGTTCTCGACCTTCGAGGGGAAGCAGAACACGTCGCCGGCGGCGAAGGCGGCGCGCTTGTCGTCGACCCAGCCCGTGAAGGTGAGGTTCTCGGGCGGGTTCTGGGTCCACCGTCGGACGGTCTTCGAGGCGTGTGGCCCCTCGTCGTAGGTGCCGAACCAGGCGAAGTCGTAGTCGGTCGCCTGCGCCAGTTCGCAGAAGGTCGTCAGGCCCTTGCGCTCGAAGACGCTGCCGACCGCGAAGACGACCATCCCGTCGAGGTCGTACTCCTCGCGGGTCTCGTCGCGGAAGGGTTCGTGGCCGGCCATCGAGTCGAGGTCGATACCGTTCGAGATGGGCTCGATGGGGGCGTCGAGTGGATAGTCCTCGAGGACGCCCTTCGTGTACTCGGAGGGACAGAGCACGAGGTCGGCCTGCGAGTAGAACCGCTTCAGGTAGGCGCCGAGGGCGGGTGCGACCGCGTTCGAGAACCGGAAGGAGCCACGGAAGTCCTCCTTCGTCACGTGGGCGTGCAACACGAGCGGGATGTCGTTGCGCTTCGCGTGCCGGGCCACCGCCAGCGACGTCGGCCCGATCATGTTGCAGTGGGCGAGGTCGTAGTCGGCGAAGAGGTCCTCGTCGAACGCGAGGTGGGCGAAGGCGGCGTCCGGGATGGAGCCGTCGGTCCACGGCGACTCGACGACGTCTATCTCCGGGGCGGCCTTCGCCAGCGCCGCGCGCTGCTGGTCGGCAGCCGTACCGATGCCGCTTCGCTCCAACTGCGACTCGAGTTCGAGGTGATTGAGGACGCGCACTGTCGTGTCGGTCCTCGGACGACAGAAAAATAGCTTGCGACTCGCGGTGCCGGCCGACCCGACAACGGAACCCCTTTTCCCGTCCGACGGAAAGGTGCGGACAGATGACCATCGCGGAGGAGCGCATCGACCGGCTGGACGCCCTCGCCCGCGAGGCGACCCGCGCCGGCGAGTACGACCGGGCTCGCGAGTACGTCCGTCTCGCGAGACGCATCGCCGAACGGAACCGCATCCGGCTCCCCTACCGGTTCAAGCGCTTCACCTGCGATGCCTGCGACGCCTACCTTCTCCCGGGCACGAACGCCCGGACCCGCCTGCAGGACGGCCACGTCGTCGTCACCTGCGACTGCGGGCACCACACGCGATACCCGTACCGCTGAGGACGGGTCGCACGACGGGGCAACGCCCGTCGTTTGGTGAAACATTGAAACCGTTGGCCCCGAAAGCCGGGGGTATGAGTAACGAAGAGCTCCGTCGACAGGCCCACGAACTCGACGTGACGGTCTGGGTCGGCAAGGGCGGAATCGACGCGGTCGTCGACGAGTTGAAAGACCAGTTGCAGGGGAACGACCTCGTGAAGGTGAAGTTCCTGCGGGCGGCCCGCGGCGGCACCTCCACGGAGGAGCTCGCCGAGGAGCTGGCGGACCTCACGAACGCCGACCTCTTCGACGTGCGCGGGAACACCGCGGTGTACCGGTGATGTTCGGGGGAATCGTCCTCCAGCCGAGCGGCGAGGGCCTCACAGGGCTCGCGCGCACGCTCTGGCAACTCGGCGTCCCGGCCAGCTACGCGGAGGTCGTCGCGGACATCCTGCTGTTCGTCGTCGCGTTCGTCGCCATCTACGCCATCGGTCGCATCCTCGTCACGCCGGTCGTGGAGCGGTTGATGGACCGACGAGGGCTCGACAGGCACGCCAGAGTCCCGCTGCGCAAGCTCACCAACTTCGCGCTGTTCTTCGCCGCCATCGGTATCGCGTTCGCGGCGGCCGGCTTCGGCAACATCCTGACCGCCATCGCGACCATCGGCGCGGCAGCCACGCTCGCCATCGGTTTCGCGATGCAGGACGTCATCGCGAACTTCGTCGCTGGCGTGTTCATCTTCACGGACAAACCCTTCCGCATCGGCGACTGGATCGAGTGGGACGGCCACTCCGGCATCGTCGAGGACATCAGCCTGCGGGTCACCCGGGTCCGCACCTTCGACAACGAGCTGCTGACGGTCCCGAACTCGCAGCTGACCAACGGCGTCATCAAGAACCCCGTCGCGAAGGACCAGCTCCGCATGCAGTTCCTCTTCGGCATCGGCTACGACGACGACATCGACCAGGCGACCGAGATCATCGTCGAGGAGGCCGAGAAGCACGAGGACATCATGGACGACCCCGAGCCGACCGTCCGCCTCACCGAGCTGGGTGACTCCTCGGTCGGGCTCAAGTCGCGCATCTGGATCGAGGAGCCGTCCCGCGCCGACTTCGTCCGGACGCGCGGCGAGTACGTCCAGGCCGTCAAGGAGCGCTTCGACGAGGAGGGCATCGACATCCCCTACCCGAACCGCACCATCGGCGGCTCGCTGGACGTCGAACAGCTCGCACAGGTCGCCACCGCGGACGACTGACGGGCGAGACGGTCCTCTTTCTCTCTCGGGTATCGTGGATATCACCGGATAGCGACGGCGTTCCTCGGTCTGGCCGACCGGCAGAGCGACCGACGGTGCCGCCGCTATCGAACGTGAATGCGGTATGAATGGTGGACGCCTGAGATTGCCCGGCGTTCCCGGACGGGGAATCTCGGTCGTCTCCTCCACCCCGCGACCCATCGAGCGACGGGTGTCCGACGGTGAGCTGCTCACTTCCGTGCCTGACTCATTACCGCCGACCAACGACGGAGGACCATCCCTGCGGATGGGCCCCGTCGACCGCCGTCCCCGACGGACGAGGCTTCTACGTCGACTCCCGAGGCCCGTCCGGGTCTGACCGGACGCCCTCAGGATTCGGTCCCCGCTGAAGACCATATCGCGGGTAGCGAGCAGGGCCTAACTGCCCGACCTAGTCCATCCCATCGTAGCTGCTTGCCTCTTAAGGACCTTTCGACTCGGGTCGTCCACGGTGGCGAGAAATCGACCGACGCGGGCGAGACTCAGGCCGACAGCAGCCCGAGCACACGGGCGTACCAGAGGCTACAGAGCGCGATGAGGGTGCTACAGAGGAAGACGGCCCACGGGTGGTACTCCATCCAGTCCTCGGTGCCGAGGCTGCTGACGACGGCGCCCGCGTCGAGCGCCCAGAACAGCGTCAGCGCGGCCATCACGACGCCGAGGACGAGGGTGACGCCGGCGGCGAGGTCCGGTTCGGTCCGGCCCTCGCGGCCGGCCGCGAAGACGATGGCCGCGACGAGCGCGAACAGTGTGAGGTACGTCGGGGCGACGACACCGACGCCGTAGTACGTCCCGAGCCCGGAGATGGCGGTCTCGGAGAGGGTGACGTACGGGACGAAGACGGCGACCAGGAACGCGATGGCGGCGGCGATGCCGACCGTCGGCGGGGTCCGGAACCGGTTCATGGCCGAGACTCGTTGCGGGCGGGACATAAACGCCGCGAAGGCAGCAGCGCAACAGCGCGGCTGCCCCGGGCACGAGTTCGTCCCGGGTCCGGCCCTCGGTTCCGGGTTTGAAGTGTGTCGCACGTGTACAACCGCCAAAGGATGCGAGACGACTCGAAACGCGGGGCGTCCGGGCGGTCTCGCGCGCTCGCCGACAGACGGTCGCTCCTGCAGGTCGCGGCCGGCCTGGGCGTGGGCTTCGGACTCGGGACGCTCGCAGGGGTCGAACTCGCGGGCGACGATGACGGGGACGACGGCGACCGGTCCGCGTTCGGGGTGACGGAGACGACCACGACGACGCGGGAGACGCGCACCGACGAGGACCAGCCCACGAAAGTCACCATCGCCGCGGACAGCAGACTGGCGGAGGCGAGCGCCGAACTGCTGGACGAACTTCGCGCAGCAGGGCTGCCGGCCGAGGTCGAGGTAGAGGTCCTCGAGCCGCCCCAGACCACCGTCACGCGAAAGAGCCGGTACCGGCAGTTGCTGAACGCCGAGGAACCCGAGCCGACCATCCTCATGATGGATTCGGGCTGGGCCATGCCGTTCGTCCGCCGGTTCCCCTTCCCGAACCTCTCGGAACGGCTCGCCGACCCGGTCGCCTCGCGGGTCGAGGGCGAGGCCGTCGACCAGCTGCTCGCGACCGTGAGCGACGGAGCCGGGAACCTCTACGGGCTCCCGATGTTCGTGCAGGCGCCGACCATCCAGTACCGGAAGGACCTGGTCGAGAAGGCAGGCTACGACCCCGAGGGCGCGAACTGGGCCACCGACCCGCCCGACTGGGAGCTGTTCTCGCAGGTCACGAAGGACACCATGACCCAGACCGGCAAGACGGGCTACACGTTCCAGGCGAAGCAGTACATCGGGCTCCCGTGCTGTACCTTCAACGAGGTCATGTCGTCGCTGGGCGGCGCGTACTTCGGTTCGCCACGGGAGCACCTGTTCGGGCCGGTGGGGGAGCGCCCCATCACCGTCGAGGAACAGCCGGTACTGGACGCCATCCGGCTGCTCCGGTCGTTCGTCCACGGAACCGACGCGCCACACACCCTCGACCGGGTCGCCGGGGACATCGCCCCGCCCGAGGTCATCCAGTACAGCGAGGAACCGTCGCGCGAACCGTTCACCGCCGGCGAGGTCGTGATGCACAAGAACTGGCCGTACGCCATCGAGATCAACGCGAAGGAGGAGCACTTCGGGCAGGACCTCGGCGTCATGCCCCTGCCGGCGGGCGTCCCGCGGTCCGAGGCCCGCTACCCGGGGACCGGCGGGTCGGTCGCGGCCCTCGGCGGGTGGCACTTCCTGGTGAACCCCTACGCCCCGTCGAACATCAAAGAGCAGGCGTACGCGGTACTGGAAGCCTTCGCGAGCGAGCAGGTCCGACGGTTCCTCTTCACCGAACTGGGGTGGCTCCCCCCGGAGACGAGCCGCTACGGGTCGCTCCCGACCGACGCGAACCGGCTCGGGCCGTATCTCCCGCAACTCGCCTACGCCGTCGAGAACACGATGCCGCGGCCCGTGACGCCGGTCTGGCCCCCGGAATCCCAGCGGGTCGCAGAGCGCGTCCACGCCGCACTCCGGGGAGATTCGGACCCGGCGGCGGCGATGGGCTCCCTCGCCAGCGACCTCGAGACGCTGGAGTCCGAGTACGAGTGAGCAGTGCTTCGGCCGGGAAACACGTGTCTCCGAGGCGGAACGCACAACATCCCGGGGGTCGATTATCTCAGCATGGGACTCGGTTCGACCGCGAAGAAACTCCAGACGCTCGCAGAACGTGCAGAACAGCTCTACGCCCAGCTCAAGGACGTCCGGGAACGGCTCACCCAGATAGAGCAGGACGTCGACGAGACGTCGAACACCGTGCAGGGCCTCGAGACGGAACTCGCCGAACACCGGATGCTCCTCGAAGCCCTCGCCGAGAAGGAGGGCATCGACGTGGACGAACTCCTCGCCGACGGCCTCATCACGGAGGCCGAAGCGAAGGGCGACGAGGCGACCGACGCGCAAGCCGCGGCGGAGCAGCAGCCGACAGACCAGGGTTCGTCGACCGGCGACCAGGGCTCGGTCGGCTCCAGCAGCAGCGAGTAATAACACCTATCGGGCGGCGGCAACAATTGCCCGCTACATGACGACCCACGAGGAACCGCTGGACTCGGTGCTGGAGACGGTCGGTGAGACGCCGCTCGTGCGAGTGCACACCGCCCCCGACGAGGTCCCCGTGTACGCGAAGCTCGAATCGTTCAACCCCGGTGCCAGCGTGAAAGACCGCATCGGGAAGTACATGCTCGAACGCATGCTCGAGGACGGCCAGCTCGACCCCGGCGGCACCGTCATCGAGCCGACCGCCGGCAACACCGGCATCGGGCTGGCGGTCGCCGCCGGCCAGCTCGGGCTCGACGCCATCTTCGTCGTCCCCGAACGCTTCTCACTCGAGAAGCAACAGCTCATGCGCGCCCTCGGCGCCGAGGTCATCAACACGCCGACCGAGGACGACATGGGCGGCGCCATCCAGCGCGCCCACGAACTCGCCGAGGAGCTCGACAACGCGGTCGTCCCCCAGCAGTTCGAGAACCCCCTCAACACGGAGGCCCACTACGCGACCACCGGCCCGGAGATCTACGACGCCCTCGACGGGGAGGTCGGGGCGGTCGTCGCCGGCTGTGGCACCGCCGGGACGCTCATGGGTATCGCGAAGTACCATCGCGAGCAACACCCCGACACCTACGTCGGCGCCGTCGAACCGGAGGGCTCGCTCTACAGCGAGTTCAAAGGCGACCACCCGGAGGCCGACGCCTACAAGATAGAGGGCATCGGCACCCACGACATCGAGACCAACCAGCTGTTCGAGCCCGACCTCGTCGACGACGTCATCCAGGTCTCGGACCGGGCGGCCCACGAGGAGGTCCAGCGCCTCGCCGCCGAGGAGGGCCACCTCGTGGCGTCCTCGGCAGCCGCCGCGAGCGTCGCCGCCGTCGGCGTCGCCGAACGCATCGCCAGCGGCGAGATAGATGCGCCCTACGACTCGGTCGTCACCGTCTTCCCCGACTCCTCGGAGCGATACCTCTCGAAGGGGCTCTACCGGTCCTACGAGGAGTGGGAGGGCTGACCGGCCCGTCGTCGCCGCGCCGTCGGCTCAGGCGAGCCGCGAGTGCTCGACCTTGAGGCACCTGTCCTGGACGACCCGCTTTCCGGCGTCCTCCGCCTTCTTCGCCGCGTCGTCGTCGCGGATGCCCAGTTGCGTCCAGATGACCTCCACGTCGTCACGCGCCAGCGCCTCGTCCACGATGTCGGCGACCTCCTCGGACGGCCGGAACACGTCGACGACGTCGACTTCCTCCTCGACCTCGCTCAGGGAATCGTAGGCCTTCTCGCCCAGTATCTCGTCGGCGAACGGGTTCACTGGCACGATGCGGTACCCGTTCGACTGCATGTACTTCGGGATGTCGTGTGCCGCTTTCCCGGGCGAACTCGAGCAGCCGACGACCGCGATGGTGTCGTACTCGAGGATGTCACGGAGTTCCGCGTCGCTCTCGACTGGCATGGGTGAGAAGACGGGAGCGTGGCCGAAAAGGGTGCTGGTGGGAGGAACCGGCGGACGGTCTCGAATGGGCCTACTGCGTCGGGATGCCGGCCGTGTGGAGCGTCGGTTCACCGTCGTCGCTCTCCTCGACCTCGATGACGGCGTCGAACAGCTGCTTGAGCGTGTTCATCGTCTGGTCGTCGTGGGCGGTGGAGTCGATGATGTAGACGCCGAGTGCGTCCGCGGACTGGACGCGTCCGGTGAAGACGTGGAGGAAGCGGAAGACGGTCTGGAGGTCTGAGTACATCAGCAGCGTCGAGACGGAGTGGAGGAGGATCCGGTTCTTCCGGTGGCCGCGTACCTCGTAGAACTCCTCCAAGAACTCGGAGAGTTTGATACCGATACCGGTCATGTCGACCGGCGAGGACGCGTACTTGATACGGGCGTCGTCGGTGACGTTGTTCACGCCGCGCTGTTTGGTCACGCAGTCGACGATGCCGATGTCGACCGCATCGACGTCGTCGACGAGCCCCTCGTACTGGTCGAAGATCTTCTGTGCGCTGTCCTTGGTGGTGACTATGATGGTTCCCTCGCCCTGCTTGGAACCACTCGCGAGGAGGTCCAACGCGATCTGTCGTTTCCCCGTCAGCGGCGGTCCGGCGATGAGCAGGTTCGTGCCGGGAGAGAGTTCCGCGTCCGGAAGAACGTCGGCCAGGTCATACATGGCGTGTCTACATCCTCGGGTCGGGCGTCACACGGTGTCGAGCCCCGGTCCCTCGTATGGTATGAGAATACAGTATCCGGCTTATAGTACTTTTGATTAGAAGCCTCAGACCCCCATCAGGACGCGTCGCCGTCGGTGATTTTCAGCAGTTAGCCGAGCAGGACGGCGACCCGGCCGACGATGAACGCGGCGGCCGCGACGAACATCCCGTACTTGAGGTGGTTCTGGCTCGCGGTCGGGTCCGAGAAGCTCTCGTACGCCGCATACAGCATCAACGCGTCGGCCGGGGCGACGGCGACGAGGTAGGCGACCCCGAGGGTCTCCCGCAGGAACGGGATCGGACTCGCGAGTACGGCCACCACGAGCGCCCCCGTCGCGAGGACCAGCGCCCGTCGCTCGCCGATGGCCAGCGGGAGCGTCCGGAGACCCTCCTCGCGGTCGCCCTCGATGTCCTCGACGTCCTTGATTATCTCGCGGCTCACGGTCGAGAGCGCGGCGAGGGCGAACAGCGTCGCCGAGGCAGCCGGGTTCCCGACCGCCGCCCCGCCGAACAGGAAGGTGCTCCCGCCGAGGTACGCCACCAGCAGGTTCCCGAAGCCGGGTGTCCCCTTGAACCACTCCGTGTAGACCCACAGTGCGACGAGGTTGAACACCGCGATACCGATGGCCAGCGGCGGGAGGACGAGCGCGAACGCCGCCGCGACCCCGAACAGTACGACGCTGAACACCAGCGCCCCGCGAGGGCTGACTGCCCCCCGCGGAATCGGGCGGTCCGGCGCGTTGATCCGGTCGATGTCCCGGTCGAAGTAGTCGTTGATGACGTTGCCACCACCCGCGGCCAGGACGGTGGTGACGGCCGCCGCCGCGGTCCTGACGGCCGGCGCGGTCAGCCCACCCGCGGTCGTCGTCACGTCGCCACCGACGGCCACGAACGCCCCGATGAAGGTGAGGACACCGGCGACGACGGCGTTCACCGGCCGGGTCAACTCGACCAGTCCGGAGACCCGGTCGTGCACACTCATACTCCCCAGTGGCCAGTGGCACAGCAAAAAAGGCGTGATTGGTCGCGGCGTGACGGGTGTAGGGTCGCAGGCTGCGGCCACCGGTCCCGTCAGACCGCGGGTCGTGCCCGGGAGGCCGCGTGGAGCGTCAGCGAGGGACCGGCCGGCTGGCTGGCCGACAGCGTGGCGTCAGCCGGTGGCATCGTCGCGTCGGGAACGACGGCGATGCGGTTCGATTCGTTGTCGCCGATCTCGATGGTGTCCTTGTCGACGTCGACGACGTAGCTGTTGTCGCTACTGGAGTTGCTGGCCGCGTCGTTCGAGTTGTTCGACCCACCGGGCGGAACGGGATACGAGACCGAGGTGTCGTAGGCGTCGAAGTGCAACACCACGAAGTCCGTGTCCTCGGAGCCGTGGTTGAGCCTGACGACGATGATGGCGTCGTTCTCCCCGAGGTCGAACGTCCCCGACGACTCGTCGATGAGGTCGAGGCCGGTCTGGCTCTCGTAGTTGCTGATGACGTCACGGAACGGCGTCGAACTGTCCTTGTACCAGCCCGCGGTGAACTCCGAAGACGGCGGGACCGTCTCGCCGTCGACGTACGTCTCGTGGTACGTGTCGGAGGCGTTCGACTGCGACTGGTAGGTCGGGTTCGAGCTGTTGATGCCGTCGCAGGTGACGTGCCCGTACTCCTCGCCGTCGTGGGACGTGTTCTCCCACGGGTCGGTCATGTCCTCGCAGTTGTGCGAGGTCGCCGAGACCGAGAAGTAATCCCCGACGTCGATGGCGGAGATGTCGGCGGACTCGATGGTGTCGGTCCCGTCCGGTTCCACGCTGACGTTCTCGAGTTCGACGGACTGGCCGCCGAAGTTCAGCGAGAGGCTGGTGTTCTTGTGCTGGATGACCTTGACCTTCTCCTTGGTCACCTCACCCGCGATCTTCCGGAACGTCTCGTTGAGGTCCGCGGAGTCACCGACCTGCGAGAAGTTCCCCTCGGTCGCGTCGGCCATGTCCTGCAGGAGGTCCTCGTCGGTGTTGCCACCGAGTCCGATCGACTGTATCTGGATGTCTTCGGGCAGGTCCTCGGCCGCGTCGAGGACGTCGTCCTTGTCACCGTCGGGCTGGCCGTCGGTGAGGAACACCATGACCTTCTTGTCGTTGTCGCCCTGTTCCAGTTCCTGCTCTGCACGTTCGATCGCGTCCTCCATCGGGGTCCCGCCGCCGGACTGGAGGTTCAGGCTGGTGTTCGCCCCGTCGAAGTACGACCCGGCGGTCTGGATGTCGTGGCGGACCTCCGCGTTGGGGGAGTTGCTCGTGGTGAACGACACGACACCGACCCGGTCACCCCGGGACGCGTTCAGCATCCCGATGAACGTCTGCATGGCGTCCTCACGCTCGTCGTCGGGGTCGTTACCGAGGCTGTAGCGCTCGTAGTAGTTCCAGTTCGCGGATTCGAACGTCTCCCCGGGGAAGAACCACTCGGTCTGGTAACTCGGGTCGCCGATCTCCCACTCGTCCGGGTCGGGGTCGGTCGAGACGAGCCAGACCTCGCCGCTGGGGACCTGGTAGGTCTTGCTGCTGTTCTCGACCCGCCGACGGACCTGCTCGACGGCGTCCCTGTCGCCACCGTTGTCTTTCCTGAAGTCAGCCTGCCGACCCGGACCGAGCACCTCCTGGTCGGGGTCCATGTACTGTGGTTGCAGGTACTGGACCTCCCACTGCTGACCGGAAGGAACGACGTCGAAGCCCCACTTGTGGTCTCCCGGATGGACGTACGACGCGTTCTCCGGAGACTGCCACTCGCTCCAGTTCCCGTAGGTGCCGGTCGCCTCGTAGTACCCGTTGTGGAGCTTGTTGACCTCGGGACTCCCCATCGAGCCGGAGTCGTCGATGACGAACACGACGTCGAGGGGTTCGCGTTCGCCGACCTGCTTCGTCGTCTCCTCGACGTCGGCGACGACCGAGCCGGCGACGTTCACGCGCGCCTTCGACTGGTTGACGACGAGCGCGTTCTTCGACTCGTCCTCGTCGACGCCGGCACAGCCGTTCTCACCGGTGGCGCCCGAGGCACCGTCCGGACAGTCGTCGTAGTAGTCCGGGACACCGTCGAGGTCACCGTCGGAGACGTTGTTGTTCGGGTCGGCGGAGTCCGGAATCCCGTCGCCGTCGGAGTCGAGGTTCCCGGTTCGGACCGCCTCGTCGAAGTGGAGGAGTGCTCCCTTCTCGATCTCGACCTGTCCACCGACGACCGCGCCGTAGACCTCGGTGCCTCCAGTGGCGCCTTGCCCTTCGAGCACCGTCTCACCAGACGGTCCGGGTGCGTAGACGACACCGGTGTACTCAGCATCCTGCTGGAAGGTGACGTCCGCACCGGCGCGTGCGAAGGTCCAGAAGCTCGTCGAATCGTTGGTTAGATTCCCGCCGTCCAGGGACTTCACCTCCCCGCCGACCGTCACGTCGTCCATCACGAACAGGCGAACCTGCCCGTCACCTTCGACCTCGATGCGGCCCTGGATGTCCGCCGACCGGTTCACCGCGACGACAACGCTGCCGTCACTGGTGTCGAAGGTGACCGATTCGCCACTGTCGACGTCGAAGTTCTCGGTCAGGTAGACGCCGGACTCGACGGTCCCCGACTGGCGGACCGAATCGGAGTAATTCGCATCGAACACCGGCGTCTCCCGGTTGTGGTTCGAGAGCACTGCCGAGTCGACGGTGAAGGTGACCTCGTCGTCGATCGCCGGGATGACGTTGTCGGCATACTCGAAGCCACTGTACCACTTTCCAGTGACGGTCCCGTCCTTCTCTGCCGTTCCGTTGTAGGAGATGTTCCCGTAGACCTCCGAGTTCGGCTGGGAATCGACTGGCCCATCAGCCGCGATGTCGCCCTCGACGACCGCATGAGGGAGGAGCGTGACCGGCCCGTTGTTCACGATCATCGATTCCTCTCCGTTCTGGACGGGGTAGGGATTCACCGTGGAATTGTAACTGTCGATGGTTGTCCCCTTGTGGGGAGAGTTATCGCCGTTCAGTTTGATTTCGGTCGTTCCGGTCCCCCAGAGCGCGGCTCGAACCTGCGCATCACCGACGACGAACTCGTCAGGGTGGATGCTCTGGCCGAGCGGAACCGTGTAGGACATCGTGCCGTTCGAGGGGTAGTAGTCGCTCTCGAGGATGTTGCCCGCGAGTTCGTCCTGCAGGTACCGGTTCCAGGCCTCGCTGTAGGTCGAGTTCTCGACCGTTATCGTGATCGTCCGGACGCGGTCGAGCGTGCTGTTCTCGGAGACGGGGAGACAGAGGCCGCGTTCGAACGCCTCCCGCTGGCTCCGGTTCGTCGTCTTGCGCGCGGTGACCTCACCCGAGTCGTCGATGCGACCCTCGACGTCCACCACCGGGAAGTCGAGGGTGTGGATCGGCCGCTTCTCGTCCGAACTGACGCGGTACTGGAGGCTCGGTGCAGAGACCATCACCGAGCCAGCGGTCGTGTTCTTCCAGACACCACCGGCCTGGTAGGCGACGGACTCGCCGTTCTCGTTCTCGTAGATGACGGACCCGAGGTCCATCGACGCCCGGCAGGCGTCGTGCCCGTTGAGCTGGAACGATATCCGTCCGTCGTCCCGTATCTTCGCGTCCTGTGTGTCCTTTCCGGTGAGGTCGAGCGAGCTGACGTCGCCGACGTCCTGGTAGGAGAGCGTTCGCAACTTGGCGCTGGCCTCCGCCAGCGTCAACTCGGCGCTCCGCATCTCCGTACCCTGCTGGACCGAGTCGGTGACAGTCGTGGCATTGAGCAGGATGAGCCCCGACGCGATCGCGACGAGGGCCATGAGGACGACGAGGCCGACGATGGGGGAGACCCCTCGGCGCTCGCGTGTGGGTGATGGTGGTGAGGTCATGTCTCTCGGTAGTTGCTGTGTTAATACATCTCGACCTTGGATATAACTCTACTGGGGCATTAACAAAAGACATACCCCGTGGTGAAACGAGTTATTTACTTTTCTATCTGGGCCGTAACCTAGGCAGGGGACCGACCCCCTCGAAACCTCGGCCACAAGATATAAGTTGGCTATACTGTACAGGATTCGATACAATCGAGAGCGAATTCATTCGTGCTGTGAATCGAATAAACAGAAAAACGGATTGTTTCTGTTACTGTGAACGGAATGAACAGTCCGCACCCACTCGGTCACACCGGTTCAGTTATAAACGAGACGGGTCGTCAGTCGAGGAGCCCCTCGGGTGGCCCACCCGCGAGGGAGTCCCGGTCGTGTGACCCAGCGAAGTCGGGGGCGGGTCCGACCGGGACGAGCTTCTTCGGGTTGACGTCACCGTGGGTCGTGTAGTAGTGCTCCTTGATGTGGGCCATGTTCACCGTCTCGGCGACGCCCGGCAGCTGGAACAGCTCGCGGGTGTGACCCCACAGGTGGTCGTAGTCGGTGACGTGGCGGACGTTGCACTTGAAGTGGGTGTGGTAGACCTCGTCGAACCGGACGAGCGTCGTGAACAGGCAGACGTCCGCGAGCGTGAGGCGCTCGCCGACGAGGTAGCGCTGGTCGGCGAGCACCTCGTTCCAGTGGTCGAGCGCCCCGAAGAGGTCGGCCACCGCCCGTTCGTGGGCGGCCTGCGAGTCGGCGAAACCGGCGCGGTAGACACCGTTGTTGATCGGTTCGTAGATGTCCTCGATGACCGCGTCGATCTCGTCGCGGAGCGCGTCTGGGTAGAGGTCGACGCCGGTGGTCCCGAGGCCGGCCATCGCGTCCGCGAACATCTTGATCACCTCCTCGGACTCGTTGTTGACGATGGTCTCCTCCTCCCGGTCCCACAGCACGGGCACGGTCACGCGCCCGGTGAAGGAGTCGTCGGCCGCGGTGTACACCTCACGCAGGTAGTCGGCGTCCATGATGGAGTCGGTCGTGCAGTCGTCCTTCTCGGGCGTGAACTGCCAGCCGTCGGTGTCGCGGTACGGGTCGACGACGTCCATGGAGACCACGTCCTCCAGACCGAGGAGCCGGCGGACGACCATCGCTCGGTGTGCCCAGGGACACGCCCGCGAGACGTACAGATGGTATCGGTCGGCCTCGGGCTGGAACCGGGCGTCCTCCTCGTTCGAGATACAGTCACGGAAACTGGTCTCCTGCCTGTCGAACTCTCCGTCCTCGTTCGTGGTCTGGTACGCGCCTTCCCGCCACTCGCCGTCGACGAGCATGTGCATGCCCGACCGTACCCAATCAGGAGGATTAACCCCTCCGCACCCCCCAGCGACCTTCCGGTATCGACGACATCGACATGGGCGGGTTCGATGACACCTGAGGAGTTACTGCTGTTCGTCGTCCCGATGTCCGGGCCGCCCTCCTCGCCACCTGAAGCACCTACCAGCCCGCGGGCCCAGCCTCTACCTGCGGTTCGTCCCGCGGACTGCCCTATCTCGTGCGCCAGTCGCCCTGGAACATCACCCGGAGTCCCGCCCGCGAGGCGAGGTCCTCCAGTCGTGCCCGCTGGGTCTCGAGGTCGCCACCCGTCCAGAGGAACGGTCCGCTCTCCAGTTCGACAGCCGGTCGCATCGGTCGTCCATCGGGATGGACGGGCTCCCGGTGGAGGACGGCGGTCTCGTCCTCGTCGGGACAGTACGGGAGGGAGATGGACCCGGCGAGGTGGTGCTGTTCGACGAGGTAGTCGACGATCTGCCCCATCGCCCCTTCGACCGTGGAGCAACCGACCGCTCCGACGGAGGTCCGGTCCCTGAAGAACCGGGCGACGAACTCGCCGTCCCCGCCGGCCGAGGCGGCCGCGACCGTCTGGACACCGTCCTGTCTGTCGGAGGCCGAGGCAGCGTCGTCGACCGACTCCTGTGCGGGCTCGACCGAGGTCTCGGTGTCCTCTGTTTCTGCCTCGACTTCCGCAGCGTCGGAGACACCGGCTGGACCCGCTTCTGTGCCGTCTCGCGGAGTCCCGGTCGGACGACTCCCTGTGCCGTCATCCGACCGGAACGACTGGACCAGTCGCTGCACGAACTCGCGTGTCGCGGTCTCGAGGTCGGCAGCGGCAGCCCCGTCGGTCGCCGCCTGCAACTCCGTGGTGAGCGCCTCGACCAGTTCGTCGCCCGCGTCTTCGAGACGTTCTGCGGCAGTCTCGCGCTCGGCCCGGGTACGGGTGCGTGCTCGCTCGATGGCCCGCGCTCGCGTGTAGTGTTCGAGGACCGTCGACCGCTCCGGTAGTCCCTGCAGGTCGCACTCTGCCCACTCCGTCTCCCCGTCCTTCGAGCCGGCGAAGGCGAACTGCCGACCGTTCGTGAGCACGCCCCACGATACCCCGGCTGCTCGCATGGCCTCGGAGAGCTGGTCGGTGTCGTCTGTGCCGAGCGATTCCTCGGCCGGGCGCGTGAAGACGAACACGGTCGGTCTGCCGTCCGCGAGGAGCGCGTAGTCCACGGTGGCCTCGGCACCGGGGACGTGGAACGCGGCCTCGACCTCGGGGGCCCTGACGTTCCAGCCGAGGGCCTCGAGGAACGGTTCGACGAGCCTGAGCTGGGTGTTCCGCAGGCCTAGCTCCGGCGAGGTAGCGACGACCTCCGTGGCGTGTTCGACGTACTCCGTCAGGTCCGCGGGTCCCATCGTCACCTCGTTCGTCTGTGACCCGCTTGTACTTTATCACGCAGGGTCGGGTCCGACGAAGGTTTTGCCGAGACCGAAAACGGCCGTCAGGTTAATGTGGGGGTGCCGAGCCCGCCGGTATCTCCGGTTTTCACAGGTGATAATCTCCGGTGTTGTTTTATATTCTGGTACCTACCGTTTCGACCATATGCTGGGCCCGCTTCGTCGACTCATACCAAACTTTATTCGGAGAAGTTATGCGCTGAAATTCGGTATCGCGCTCCTCATAATGGGCCTGGCTGTCGGGGCGGTGGGGTTCGTCGCGACTGGCCAGATCACAGAGGAGGTCGAGAACAGCGTCAACGACAGACTCGAGGACCGTGCAGGACAGGAAGCCCGTAACTTGCGCCAGTGGGACGAACGGAACATCGTCATCACACAGAACATCGCGTTACGGGAGGAGGTAGAGAACGGCAACGAGACGCGTATCGACGCCACTCTGGAGGGGCGGACGCAGGTGTTGCAGTTCGAACGTGGCGTCCGGGACATGTACTACGTGAAGCTCCCCTCCAACACCGTCACCGCGACCACGCACAACGACCAGGAGGACGCCAAACTCGGCCAGTTGCAGACGCCGTGGGCGTCGACCCTCGCCGAGAAGACGACCGTCGACGGCGATAGTGGTATCATCTACAGCTCCTACGTCGACCACGAGGGGACGACCGTCGTCGCCTACGCCTACCCCGTGAAGGCGAGCAGTGGGAGCGAGGTCATCGTGACCACCGTCGACGTGGCCAACTACGCACAGACCATGGCCGTCGAGGACGGTGAGACGACGATGATTCTCGGTGACCAGAACGAGATCGTCTTCGCGAACACCGGGAACATGGAGGACGGCACCGTCGTCGGCAACCAGTTCACCGGCGCCAACTTCTATCAGCTCTCGCAGTCCGGGACCGGCGTCGAGCAGTTCGGGTCGGCACCGGAGCCGGTGGCACAGACGGTCGGCGGTGACTACGGCGACGACGAGTACGTGACCAGCTACGCGGCGGTGCCGGGTCGGAACATGGTCGTCACCGTGAGCGCCCCGACCGGCAACGTCTACGGCTTCGTGAACGACGTGAGCCAGTGGGGCCTGTACGCGACCCTCGCGGGGATGACCCTCATCGTCCTCGTCGGGACGGTCATCGGGCGCAACACCGCGTCCGCCATCGACCGCCTCACCTCGAAGACCACCCAGATGGAGGAGGGGAACCTCAACGTCGAGTTCGAGACCCACCGCATCGACAACATCGGGCGGCTGTACGACGGGTTCGGGTCCATGCGTGACGCGCTCCGTGAGCAGATCCAGGAGGCCCGTGACGCTCGCGAGCAGGCGGAACTCGCTCGCGCCGAGGCGGAGCAGATGAACCGCCACCTAGAGCGCAAGGCCGACGAGTACCGCGACGTGATGCAGAGCGTCTCCGACGGGGACATGACCCAGCGGATGAACGCCGAATCCGAGTCCGAGGCGATGGCCGACATCGCCCGGGAGTTCAACCACATGATCGGCGAGATCGAGGAGACCACGGCCCAGCTCAAGAACTTCGCGAACGAGGTCGCCACCTCCTCCGAGGAGGTCACGGCCTCCAGCGAGGAGGTCCGGTCCGCCTCCGAGCAGGTGACCGAGTCCATCCAGGAGATCTCCGACGGTGCGGACCGGCAGAACGACAGCCTCCAGCGCGTCAGTCAGGAGATGTCCGGCCTGTCGACCACCATCGAGGAGATCGCGTCGTCCTCGAACGAGGTGGCGGACCTGGCAGAACGGACCGCAGAGACCGGCCGCGACGGTCGCGAGGCCGCACAGGAGGCGATCGACCGGATGCAGGCACTGGAGGACAACCGCGAGGTCGTCACCGACCAGATGGGCGACCTCGAGAAGGAGATGGAGCAGATCGACGAACTCATCGACTTCATCTCAGAGATCGCCGAGCAGACGAACATGCTCGCGCTGAACGCCAACATCGAGGCGGCACGCTCGGGCAGTTCCGGCGAAGGGTTCTCCGTCGTCGCACAGGAGGTCAAGGAGCTGGCAGAGGAGACCAAGGACGCGGCCGAGGACATCGAGAAGCGCCTCGAGACCATCCAGTCGAAGACCCAGCAGTCCGTGCGCTCCGTCGAGGGCGCGAGCGAACAGATATCCGCGACGACCGAGGCGGTCGAGGAGACCGTCACGGCACTCGACGAGATTGCCGACTACGCGACGTCGACCAACACGGGTGTCCAGGAGATCTCCGCGGCGACCGAGGAACAGGCGGCCTCGACCGAGGAGGTCGTCGCGATGGTCGACGAGGCAGCGACCATCTCCGAGGAGACGACCGCGGAGGCCGAGAACGTGGCGGCCGCCGCCGAGGAGCAGACCACGGCACTCACCGAGGTCAGCAAGTCCGCGAGCGACCTCGCGAACCAGGCGTCCCGCCTCAGCGAGGCGCTGGACCGCTTCGAGACCGACGTCGACGACGTGTACGAGTTCGGCACCAGCGAGGAACTCTTCGAGGACGTGGAGACCCGCGACCCCGAAGAGATCGAGGCAGCGACCGAAGCCGTCGGCGAACTGACCGCCGGCGACAGCGACCTCGACCTCGGCGACGCGGACCCGGCACCGGCCGAGGAGCAGGAGACGGAAGCGCCGATGGACGCGCCAGCCGAGGGTCAGGGCGGGCTGGGCTCGCCGGCGACCTTCGGCGAGGAGACCACGCCGAGCCCCGACGCCGGCGACGGCGCCGCCGACGACTTCGCGCCGGTCGACGACGCGAGCTTCGGTGAAGAATCCGACGAGGACGAACTCGGCCTCGACGACGTGGACGACGTGAACGCGGACGACTACGACCTCGACGCCGCGGCGACTGCCGGGGCAGCAGCCGAGGACGACTCCGCCGCGGACTCCTTCGGTGCAGAACCCGCACCGGAGCCCGCCGACGTCGAAATCGAGGGTGACGCTGTCGAAGCGGAGGCCGGTGCGGTCGACGCAGAGGCTGAAACCGACGCACAGACGGAGTCGACGGACGCCGTCGCACCCGAGGACACCGACTCGCCCGGCATCGCCTTCGGCGAAGAGGAACCCGACGAGGCGGAGACGGCGACCGAGACCGACGAACCGGTCGAGGCCGACGACGGCCTCGAACTCGACGCGGACGCGGTCGAGGACCCGGATTCGACCGCCGACGACGAGCCGGTCGAAGCCGAGGCCGCGGCGGAATCTGGCGCCGAAGCCGACCCGCTCGCCGACTCCGCGGACCCCGGCGACTACGAGGCAGACATCGACCTCGGCTCCGACGCTGACGACGAGTTCGAGGGCTTCGAACCGTTCGAGGGCGGCGAGGAGACCGAGCCGGCAGGTGACGAGGCCGAGGTCGACGCGGCCGACGCCGAGACCCAGACCGAGACGGAAGCCGGGGTCGACACCGAGCCGAGTACCGACGACGAGGGAGAGACCGACCTCGACGCCGACGCCGGCGCCGAATCCGACGCTGCCGGCATGGAACCGGACGAGTCCAGCGACGAGTGGGAGACGGTCGACGCGGCAGCGGCGTCGGAGTCCGCAGACTGGGAAGCCGGTGAGGACGCCGACGCCGAAGGCTCGTGGGCTGCGGACGACGAGTTCGCCGCGGACGAGACGGCCGAGGCCGACTGGGAGGTCGGCGAAACCGCCGACGCGGACGCCGAGCCCCAGTACGGGGCCGACGACGAGTGGGCCGCCACCGAACCCGCAGACGCCAGCTGGGAGACCGACGAGGCACCGCCCGGCTGGGAGACCGACGACACGGCCGTCGAGGCCGACCCCGCAGACACGGACGCGGCTGTCGACAGCGACGACGCCGTCGAAGCCGACGCCGTCGAAGCCGACGCCGTCGAAGCCGACGCCGTCGAAGCCGACGCCGTCGAAGCCGACGCCGCCGAACCCGAGGCCGAGGCGGAGTCCATCGAAGCCGAGCCCATGGACGCGGCCGACACCGAGGCCGGCTCGGCTCCCGAGGCCGACTCGGTTGCCGAGGACGACTCGGAGTCGACGACGGGACTCTCCTTCGGGGCCGACGCCGAAGCGGAGACCGAGGACGAGGCCGACCGGGATACCGACGACATCGACCGCGAGCTCGGCGAGGCGCTCGACTTCGACGACGACCCGCTCGCGGAGACCACCGACGACGGCCCCGAGGAGACCGAGACGAAGGAGGTCCCCGGGATGGACGACATCGACTTCGGTGACGAGTCCGACGAGGAGGACCTGGACGTCGACGAGGAGGATGGCAGCGAGGACGACATGTTCTCGTTCGCCCAGTCCGAGCCGAACGACGACGAGTAATCCCGCGGCGCGGTCACTCTTTTCTGCTGCTCGGTCGCGTAGCGTGGGCTGTCGGCCCGAGACGTTGCTGCGGACGCTCGTGGACGGTGTGAAGGATACGGACGAGGAAGAGGTGCGAGCTACTCGCGCTGGTAGATACGGAGGCGACCGTCGAGCACGGAGAACGCCGACTTGAGCTGTGGCGGGATGGTCTCTGCCTTCCCGATGACGAGGTAGCCGTCGGGGCGGAGCGACCTGGCGATGGTCTCGAGGACCGGCTGTTTGTACTCGTTGTCGATGTAGATGAACAGGTTCCGGCAGATGACGAGGTCGAAGCCCGACTTCGACCCGTCGTTGATCAGGTCGTGCTTCGCGAAGGTGACCTTCCGTTTGACCCGGTCGGTCACCGCGAAGCGGTTCTCTCGCCTGTCGACGTAGGCGTGGAAGTTCGAGAGGAAGGTGAGCTGGTCCTCGATGTCGACGGTGCGGGTGCTGTGGTAGACGCCCTGCTGGGCGGTCCGGAGCGCCTCGTCGTTGATGTCGGTCCCGTAGATGTGGAACTTCTCGGCGTCGACCCGGGGGTCGTCGAGCGCGAGCATCGCGAGCGAGTAGGGCTCACGGCCGTCCGCACAGGCCGCAGACCAGACGTGGACGCGGTCCTCTTCGGCGGAGAGGTCCCGCAACACCGACCGGATGCCCTCCCAGACGTCGGGGTTCCGGAAGAACCCGGTGACGTTGATCGAGAGCGCGTCCAGCAGCTCCTTGGGTTCGTCGGGGTCCTCGCGGAGGATGTCGAAGTACTCGTCGTAGTCGGCCGCGCCCGTCCGGCGCATGCGCGAGGAGAGCCGCCGCTTGAGGTAGCTGTCGTTGTAATGACTGGTCGCGAACCCGATCTCGTCTTCGACGTACTGGGTGACTCGGAGAAACGCGTCCTCCTCCGTCACAGTTCCTCCACAGCGTGTTCGCTGTCCGCGGTGCGGATGCGGAGCGTGCCGGTCTCCACGTCGAACTCGACGGTCCGGCCACGCTGGCCGCCCACGTCCTCTGCGATGATGGGGACGCCGAGCTTCTCCAGTTCGTCCTTTGCGGCGGCGACGTTTCGCTTCCCGACGCCCTCGCCGAAGGACTCGAACTGGAACATGTCGCTGCCGCCCGCGATCTTGGCCTCGACCGAGGTGTACGCCGCGCCCTTCTCGACCATCCGGCGGAGCATCGCGCGGATGGCGGTGTCGGCGTACTTGCCCGGCTGGGTGTCGGCACCGTCGGCTGCGTCGCCGTCGGGGAGCATGACGTGGGCCAGCCCGCCGATACCGGAGTCGGGGTCGTACAGCGCGATGGCCAGGCACGACCCGAGCCCGTAGGACTTCAGCGTCTCCTCTGACTCCTTTCCCCGGACGACGAACTCCGAGATGCCGACCTGGACCGGCTCCGGCGCGCCGGGTTCACTGCCGTAGGTCTTCATGAGTTCTCCACTTCATCGATGGGGAAGTCTGCTTTCGTCTCGGCGTCTTCGATGCGGTCGATGTCGAGGTTGTTGAGCGCCCGTTCGAGGTCCTCCTCGTCGGGGATGGCGTAGATGGAGCAGTCGAACTCGCGGTCGTCGGCCTTGATGACCGTGTCGAAGACGAACGCGAAGTCCTGGTTCTCCCCGAGCTGGATGATGACCGGGTCGATGACCGCCGCGCCGAAGTCGTGGATGTACTGCGGGGGCGAGTGGTCGATGGTCGTGTCCAGCACGTTCGCCCACCCGTCGATGAACCCGGAGGCCATGATGTTGCCGAGTTCCTTGATGGCGCTCTTCCCGAGGTCGCCGAACTCGTCGTCGGGCGGGTTCGGGACCGTCGCCTCGACGACCTCCCGGGCCGAGCGCTCGTCGAACAGGAACAGCAGGTAGCCCGAGGGTGTCCCGTCGAGTTCGTGGGCCACGCCGACGAGCATCTCGTCGTCGATCTCCTGCGGGATGGCCTCAAGCGAGGCGAACTTCAGCCGCCGGATCTTCACGCTCGTCTCGATACCGGTGAGCGTCGTGATGTTCGAGGCGACCTCCTTCGCCCCCTGCTGTGCCATCTCGTCGAAGCCCGCGAGTTTGTCGTACTCGATGCCCCGGCTGTCGGGGTCCCCGTGCTGTTCGAGGATGTCGGCCATCGAGTCGCGTTCGGGGAACAGGTAGTGCTTGAACCCGATCTCCGTGTCGACCGCCTCGATCTGGCTCTGGAACAGCAACGCGAGGTCGCCCTCGTCGGGTGCCGCCTTGAGGTCGCCGATGAACGGCTCGGCCGTCGTCCCTTCGACGAACTCGGGGGTGGACACGTCGATGACGGTACCGAGCACGTCGGCCCAGCCGTCGATGAACCCGGCGTTCATGATCTGGCCGACCTCGGTCATCGCCGACCGGTTCATGTCGTCGAAGCCGTCGGCGTCCGATTCACCCACCAGTGTCTGGACGATGCTGAGCGCGGCGTCGCGCTCGAAGATGATCAGCGAGTGCCCCTCGAGGCCGCCCGAGAGTTCGACCCGGATGCCGACCTTGGGCACGTCGTCCTCGAACTCGGTGCGGATCTCCGAGCCGCGCATGAAGTTCAGTTTCGTGATGCCGACGCGGGTGTCCACGTCGGTCATGCGCGTCAGGCGACCCGCAGCGAGACCGGCACCTTCCCGGGCCATGTCGTAGAAGGTCCCGAGTGCGGTGATGTCCAGTTTCATGTGGGCCTGGCTTCGATGTTGTTCACCATCTCCACGAACTCTTCGAGGTTCGGGAATGCGTATATCTCCGCGTTGATGTCGTAGCTCGGTACGGTCAGGTTGGAGTCGAAGAACAGCGCGAGGTCCTCGCCGCCGAGGCCCGCGGTCCGTTCGACGATCTCGCCCGCCGGTGCGTACACCAGTTGCGGGGTCGCGATGTCGATGGTGCGGCCGAGCACGTCCGCCCAGCCGTCGATGAAGCCCGACGCCATCATGTTGCCGAGCTCCTCGACGGCCGAGCGAGCCATCTCGCCCGACACCTGCGACATGTCGTCGACCATGTCCGAGAGCATGAGCGCGGTGATCTTCTTCGCGCTCGACTCCGGGAACAGGATGAGGATGTGCCCATGGGGGGGCTCCATCAGCCGCACCCGGACGCCGACGCGCTTGCCGGCGTCCAGTTGCTTCTTGATGTCCTGGATGTCGATGAAGTTCGTCTTCGTCACCTCCATCCGGGCGTCCTCGCCTGTCAGTTTACTCATGTTGTCGGCGACCCCGTTGGTCCCGACCTTCGCCATCTCGTTGATGAAACTCAACTTCCGAATGTCGACCATCAGACTCATGATTGCCTCCTGTGATTTCGTCCGTTCATAGTGTCTTCACGTCCAGGATGTTCACGACCTCACCTTCGCCGAGCACCGTCGCCCCGCTCAGGCCGGGGATGCCGCCGAGGACGCCCTCGAACGGCTTCACGACGACCTCTTGCTGGCCGCGGACCTCGTCGCAGTGGACCGCGATGGGGCGGACCTCACCGCGGATGCGCAGGTACATCCCGTCGCCGTTGCGCGGGGTACCCGGTGTCTCGAGGGCCTCGTTCAGGCGGACCAGCGGGAGCGTCTCGTCGCCGTCGACGATGACCTCCTGTCCGTCCTCTTCGCGCACGTCGACCGCGGGGCCGATGTCGCGCACGACCTTCACCGGCACGCCGAACTCCTCGTCGCCGGACTCCACGAACAGCACGTCCGCGATAGCCACGGTGACGGGGAGCAGCAGCCGGATGGTGGTGCCCTCGCCCGGTTCGGATTCGATGCTGACCGAGCCGTCGAGGTCGTTGACGGTACTCTTGACCACGTCCATCCCCACACCGCGGCCGGAGACGTCGGTGACCTCCGACGCCGTCGACAGCCCGGGGTGGAAGACGAGTTCGAACGCCTCCGAGTCCGAGAGGTCCTCGGCCTCCTCGGCCGTGAGGATACCTTCCTCGACAGCCTCCTCGCGGAGGCGGTCGGGGTCGAGCCCGCGGCCGTCGTCTTCGACCTCGATGACGACCTGGTCGCGGGCGCGCTCGACGCTGAGGGTGATGTGCCCTTCGTCGGGCTTGTCCAGCTCTGCGCGTTCCTCGGGGGATTCGATGCCGTGGTCGACCGCGTTGCGCACGATGTGGACCAGCGGGTCCGAGATCTGGTCGAGGATGGACCGGTCGAGTTCGACCGACTCGCCCTGCATCTCGAAGGCGACCTGCTTGTCCTGTTCGCGGGAGATGTCCCGCACGACGCGCGGGAGCTTGTTCGCGACCATCTTCACCGGGACCAGTCGGACGTCCATGACGGTGTCCTGGAGTTCACCCGTCAGGTCCTCCAACTCGTCCAGTTCGTCGTCGAGTTCGCCGGGGTCGGCGCCCTCCTCGACGGTCCGGCGGAGCCGGACGCGGCTGGTGACCAGTCCCTCGACGAGGTTGAGCAGTTTGTCGACCTGTTCGACGTCGACACGGATGGACTGTATCTCGCTCTCCGTGTCGCTCTCGCTCTCCTCGTCGCCGAGGGTCTGGATGTCGACCTCGTACTCCGAGGCGTCGACGACCGGGCCGGTCGGGCCGGCGTCGGCCGTCTCGGCGTCGTCACCCTCGTCTGCCGACGGCGCTTCCGGTTCGTCGAAGTCGCCGTAGTCGAGGCCGGGGTCGTCGAAGCCGCCGCCGTAACTGCTGGCGTCGGCCGCGGTGTCGGGGCCGGCATCGAAGTCGCCGTCCCCGAGGTCGTCGCCGAAGTCGCCGGTGTCGACCGACGCCGCCGCGGTGTCGGCCTCCTCCGGCTCGTCGAGTTCGAACTCGCCGACCTCGACGTCGTCGAGGTCCGGGTCGGAGCGAGCGCGGGCCCGCTCCAGTGGCGTGAGTTCCTCGTCATCGCCGGCGGCGTCGGCGGACTCGCCGTCCGCGTCGGCCGCGTCGACGTCTTCGAGCGACGCTGCCTCGGCCTGTTCTGCGGACTCGATGTCGGCGTCTGCCGCCGCGGCATCGTCGGACTCGCCGTCCGTGATGCTCGCGTCGGCGGCCGCGGCGGCCGTCTCGGACGGGTCCGCCGCGTCGAGTTCGAAGTCGTCGCCGAGGTCGTCGCCGAAGGCATCGCCCTCGGTCGAGTCGGCGTCGAACCCGGTCGGCTCGTCGAAGCTCCCGGCCCCGAAGTCGTCCGAGTCGTCGGCCGCTTCCGGCCCGGCCGGCTCGTCGGCCTCGATGGGTGCCTCGGCCTCGACGGTGTCCGCCGGGGGACTCTCGTCGGAGACGTCCGCGTCGTCGGGCTCGTCGAGGTCGATTTCATCGACTTCCTCGGGTGCGGGAGTCTCGTCGGCCGCCTCGAGGTCGAGGTCGTCCTCGTCGGTGGATTCCTCGGCCGCCGCGGCTGCCTCGGTCTCGACGGCGTCGTCGGCCTCCGTGAGTTCGACCGGTTCCTCGTCGGCGAGGTCGTCGCCGAACTCGGCGGTGGCCGACTCCTCGGGTTCGTCGAACTCGGCGACCTCGCCGAAGTCGTCCGCCTCGTCGGCGTCCTCGAACCCGGTGTCGGTCGGCTCGTCAGCATCTTCGAACCCGATGTCCGCCTCGTCGGCCTCGGCCGCTGCGTCGGCAGACTCGGCGTCGGCCGCGTCGGCCGCTGCCGGGTCCGCCTCGATGGGGTCGGCCGTATCAGCATCGGCCGGGTCCGTCTCCACAGCGTCGGCCGGTTCGTCGCCGGTGTCGAACGCCTCGTCGACGTCGAGGCCGGAGTCCGCGTCGGCCAGTGCCGACTCGCCGTCGTCGGCGAAGCCGTCACCGAAGTCGAGGTCGTCGGACTCCTCGGCGGTCGGTTCGTCCGCGTCCTCGAACCCGGCGACGTCGTCGCCGACGAGTTCGTCCATCGTGACCTCGTCCTGGCCACTGCTGACGGCGGACTCGCCCTGGGCGAAGAAGTCGTCGTCTCGCTCCTCGAAGTCGTCGCCGAGGAGTTCGTCGAAGCCGACCTCCTCCTCGTCGGAGTACTCGTCGAACTCGAGTTCGGCGAGTTCGTCCTGGAGTTCGTCGAAGCCGACGGGGTCGACCTCCTGTTTGAGTTCCGCGAAGGTCGCCGCCGCGTCGTCGACCTCCTCGTCGGGGTCCTCGGCGGGTGCCGGTTCCGGTTCGGAATCGGCGGCGGGTTCGCCCTCGTCCGAGTCGGCCTCGTCGAACCCGAGGTCGGCCTCGGCGGCGGGTTCGCCCGTGCCTGCGGGCCCCTCCTCGAGTTCGTCACCGAAGTCGATGTCGTCGAAGGAGCCGGCGTCGCCGAGGTCGTCGAACCCGGAGACGTCGTCCATCTCCTCGACCATCGCGTCGAGGTCGTCGTACTCGTCGAACTCCGAGAGGAGGTCGTCGACGGACATGTCCTGTGCGGTCTCGGCGTCGATGTCCGCGCCGGGGTCCTCCTCGAAGAGGTCGTCGAACTCGTCCTCGACGACGGTCTGTTCGACGTTGGCGTCCTCGTAGCGGTCGGTCACCTCCGTGATGCGGTCGTCCGCGACCGCGTCGACAGGGTCGAGTGCAGCGGAGATGGCCGCCTCGCCGACGGCGCTGCCGAACACCGCGTCGACGGTGCCGTCGTAGTCGCCCGAGGCGAGGGCGTCCTCGTCCGGGACCGTCCCGAGGAGGTCGAACGCGTCCGCGAGCGCCTTCACGACCAGCCGGCCGTTCTGGCGCTCCTCGTTCTCCTCGATGGCGAGGCGGACGTGGTAGACGTCGTGGGACTCGTCGGTGAGTTCGCCGGCGGCCTCGACGGCCTCGTCGAGGGCCGGGCCGTCCGGGTCCGTGATGGTCGGGACGCCCGTCTCGGCCTCCTTGACCTCGCGGAGGCGCTCGATGGTGTCCGAGGCGTCGGTGCGGATCTCGCCGTAGGTCCGGAGGTCGTCGAGCATCGTCTCCAGCTCGTCGACGCCCGCGAAGACCTCGTCCATCAGTTCCGGCGTGACGTCGACCTCCCCGGAGCGCACCGCCTCGAGGAGGTCCTCGATGGCGTGTGCGAGGTTCGATGCTTCCTCGAACCCCATCGCACCCGCGTTGCCCTTGAGGGTGTGGGCCATCCGGAAGATGCGGCCCATCGCCTCGTCGTCGTCGGGGTCGCGCTCGAGTTCGAGGAGCGCGTTGTTCAGCTCCGTGATGTTCTCTTCGGACTCCTGCACGAAGTCCCTGAGGTACTCATCCATGGCTCTGTGCCTCCTGCGTGAAGACCGAACAGATGCCCTCGGGGATGTCGGTCGCCGAGAGCACCTGGTCGACACACCCGGTCTCGATAGCCTTCTGCGGGATACCGAAGACGGGGCTCGATGCTTCGTCCTGCGCGATGGTCGCGCCGCCGGCCTCCTTGATGGCGACCATGCCGGCCGCGCCGTCCTTGCCCATGCCGGTGAGCGTGACGCCACAGAGCGGGTCCGAGACGCGCTCGGCCGCCGTCTCCATGGTCACGTCGATGGCGGGGCGGACGCCGTGGCGGCGCTCGTCCTGGGTGAGCCGGACGCGGACGTTCCCGGCCACGTTCGAGACCACCTCCATGTGGTAGTCCCCGCGCGCGATGGCGATGTCGCCGTCGCGCAGGCGGAGCCCGTCGGTCGCCTCGTGGACGTCGTAGTTCGACAGCCTGTCGAGGCGGGCGGCGAGGCGGTCGGTGAACGAGGCCGGCATGTGCTGGACGACCAGTACCTTCGCGCCGAGTGCGACCGGCAGGTTCGTCACGATCTGCTCGACGACCTTCGGGCCGCCCGTGGACGCGCCGATGACGACGGTCGGGTGCTTGACGTACGACCGGCTGGTCGTCGCTCCGTCGCTCGATTCGTCCGTTCCGGTGCGGTCCCCGGTCTGGCCGCCGCCGGCTGCCGCCCGCGCCTTCGAACGCGACTTCATCGACGACGCGTCGACGCTGGCGACGGCCTGGACCTTCTCGACCAGCCTGTCCGCCAGGCTGGCGATGTTCGGTGAGACCTCGCCGCTCGGTTTGGCGAGGAAGTCCACCGCGCCCCGGTCCAGGGCTTCGAACGTCTCGTCGGCCCCCTTGCTCGTGTGTGCGCTGAGCATCAGGATGGGGGTGGGGTTCGTCGCCATGATCTCGGTGACGGCGTCGATGCCGTTCATGCCGGGCATCTGGACGTCCATCGTGACGATATCGGGGTCGTGTTCGGCGACCGCTTCGACTGCCTTCTTGCCGTTGCTGGCGCTGTAGACCTCGTACCCGTCGTCGGCGAGGATGTTGCCGATGACCGTCCGCATGAACTGCGAATCGTCGACAACCAGCACGCTCGTCATGCAGGGACGACGTCTTTCAGCGCTTTGCGGACGCTGGGTTCCTCGAACGGTTTGGTCACGTAGCCATCCGCACCGGCTTTGACCGCGAGCTTCATCTTCTCGCGCTGGCCAACCGATGTGCACATGATGACACGTGAACTCGGGTCGAGCTTCTTGATGGCAGCTGTCGCCTTGATTCCATTACACTTCGGCATCACGATGTCCATCATCACGATGTCCGGGTTCTCTTCTTTGTACAGTTTGACCGCTTCGGCCCCGTTGGACGCCTCTCCTACGATCTCGTACTCGTCCTCCAGAATCTGCCTGAGGAGGTTCCGCATAAAATGAGAGTCGTCCACGATGAGCACCCCTGTCGACATTCAGTTAATACACCAAGCCACGGTAGACCAAGCGTGGACATAAATGCTGTTGCCCCGTTATCAGTGGCGATAATCGGTAGAACGGACCGGTGACGGGTTGCTTACCGGCGGATTCGGACCGAACGGTTCACTCGGCTGCTTGCCCGGACGCCTGGATGAGTCCTTTGATGTCGAGCAACCCCATCGTGTCGACGACCTGACCATCGTCTTCCCGGTAGATGACCGCGGTCACGAGCGGGTGGTCGCCGGTCTCGTCCTCGGCGTGCTCGCTGGGGACGATGGACCGGAGCGGAATCAGGTCGACCCCCTCCACGTCGTCGACACGGATGCCGACACCCTGCTTGTCGGCGGCACGGTCGAAGACGATGATGCGCTGGCGGTTCAGGTCGGCCGGTTCCTCCTCGACGTGGAAGTGGACGCGGGGTTCGATGACCGCGGTGATCTCACCGCGCAGGTCCATGATGCCGTCGATGGCCGGCGAGGTCCGGGGGACGCGGGTCCACTCCTTGACCTTCACGATGCTCTTGACGGCGTCGACGCTGATGGCGAACCGGTGCTCGCCGAGGCGGAACACGACGAACCGTTCGATCTCCTCGTCCTCGTCATCGGGCGACCGGTCGCTTTGAATCTCCGTTTCGGGTTCGTCCTCCCCCTCCTCGGGGTTCTCGACGTCGATATCCAGCAACTCGTCGGGCAGGTCCGTTGACATCGTTATCGGGTATCTCCCCCGCTAGGTAAAAACGTTGACCCCCGACCCGGCCACGCTGTCCCGGACAGCCGGTCAGAGGACGGCGAGCGCCGTCCAGGCCAGGAACTGGATGGCGGCCATGGTGACCATCACGGCGACCGTGGGGAAGGGCGACCGGACGACCGTGAACCGCCGGGCGGCGACGACGGCACCCGGGAGGACGAGCAGGCTCGACCAGCCGACGGCGGGCGGGAGCAGCTCCAGCAGCGGAAGCACCGCCAGCAGGCCGAGCGAGAGGGTGGCACTGGCCAGATGGGCCCGGCGGAGCCGTGCCGGGGACCACCGCGTCGGGAGCGTCCGTTTGCCCACCGTCGCGTCGGCCTCGCGGTCGGGCCACTGCGTCGCCAGCAGGTTCGTGAACACGTAGACGGCGAACGGGACAACGGCGAGGACCGCCGGGGCGTCGACCCGCCCGCCGACCACGACGAACCCGTACAGTGGCAGGCAGATACCGCCGAGGAGCGCGTTCGTCACCTCGCCCAGCCCGCGCCAGGCGAGCGCCGGCCCGACCGAGTACGCCCAGCCGAGGACCGTGATGACGACCAGGATGGCGACGGCGACCCCGGAGAGCAATCCGACAGCCACCCCGGCGACGGTCGCGACGGTCCCGACGGCGAGGCTGCCCAGCGCCGCCCGCAGGGCGAACCGCGGTGGAAGCCCCGTCCGGGGGAGCGCCCCGCTGCCGCCGGAGAACGGGGTCGGGTCGGTCAGCGCGTCGGTCTCGTGGTCCACGTACTCGTTGACGTGGTGGACGCTCGCGGCCGTCGGCAGGAGTGCGAGACCGGCTGCCAACACCGCCGCCGGAGCGACTGCCACGCCGCGGGCCGCGGCCATGGCCACCCCCAGCCCGTAGACCAGCACGATGAGCGCGAGCTGGGAAGGTCGGGCCATCTCCCAGAGTGCGGACACCTTCTGTAACCGGGCCCGTGACATGCCAGTGGGTAGCGATTGGAGCTACCTAACACCGCGCTTCTGTTACTGTGCTTACTTTTTCAGGCTACCATAAGATTCAATTCTCATAATCGAGAATGGGTCATCGGATGGCTTCGACTAGCTGGCAGGGCAAAAGCGAGGACCACGCGACGGAGGTCCTCGCCACGCTCGGTAACAAGTACAGTGCGGAGATACTCTGTGCGGCACAGACACCCACGTCGGCACAGGAACTCAGCGAGGAGGTGGGCATCCCGATCGCGACCTGCTACCGACGTATCGAGGAACTGGTCGAGACGGGGCTGCTCCAGTGCGAGGGGCGACAGCTCTCGGACGAGGGCCGACGGACGAACGTCTACCGACGGACGCTCGACGAACTCGCGGTCGACTTCTCGGACCCGGACCCGTCGTTCTCCCGGAAGGAACGATCGGAGGCGAAGAACAGGTTACAGGACAAGATGGACGACTGACCACGCGACGTTCTCTCGCTGCCGGTGCCGCATACTGGCCAGTATCGAAGCCGACGCCGTTCTCGCCGTGGCGACTCCCGGTCCTGTCTTCGCATCAGCAGACTCAAGTGCTCCTCGGATAATATCGAGGTATGACTCCAGGCGCACTCGACGAGAGCGAGCCGCCCCTCCGCGACCTCTCCAGCCACGAGCGGACGCTCCACGTCGGCCGCGACCGCCCGATCCGAATCAGTACAGGCCATCGAATCCTCCACCACGAGGGCAAGTGCTCGCGCCCCCACGGCCACAACTACGAGATAACCGTCAGCATCACCGGGACCCTCAGCGAGGAGGGCTGGGTGGTCGACAAGGGCGACGTGACATCCATCATCGACGAGTGGGACCACCGGTTCCTCCTCGAAGCCGGCGACCCGCTCGTCGACGCCTTCGAGGCCGCCGGGGACGAGGACGGCCTCGTCGTCATCGACCACCCGCCGACGGCCGAGGTGATGTCCGTCCTCCTCGAGGAGAAGTTCATGGAGCGCCTGCCGGACAACGTCACCGACGTCGCCGTCCAGGTGGCCGAGACGGCCGAACTCTGCGGCGGGAGCGAGCTCTGAGATGCCCGTCACGAGCGAGGCACCGCACGAGAACGCCGGCGAGGCGGGCGACCTCCCCATCAACGAGCTGTTCTACTCGGTCCAGGGCGAGGGCGTCCTCGCGGGCGTCCCCAGCGTCTTCGTCCGGACGAGCGGCTGCAACCTCCGGTGCTGGTTCTGTGACTCCTACCACACCTCGTGGGAGCCGACCCACGCGTGGATGGCCATCGAGGACATCGTCGCGGAGGTCGAGTCCCACGAGCAGGCCGACCACGTCGTCGTCACCGGCGGCGAACCGCTCATCCACGACGACGTCGTCGACCTGCTGCACGAACTCGACGACCGTGGCTATCACACCACCGTCGAGACGAACGGGACCATCTACCGCGACGCGCCCATCGACCTCGCCTCCATCTCGCCGAAGTTGGCGAACAGCACGCCGACGCCGGAGACCGCCCGCGACGACGGCGAGCCGGTCGAGAGCGACGACTGGGCGGAGCGCCACGAGGCGAACCGCATCGACGTCGACGCCCTCGCCCGGCTCGTCGACGAGTACGACCGCCAGCTGAAGTTCGTGGTCACGGGCCCCGACGACATGCCCGAGATCGAGTCGCTCGTCGCCGACGTCCGGCAGGCCACCAGCGCCACCATCCGCGACGACGAGATACTGCTCATGCCGGAGGGGGCGACCCGCGACCGGCTCGCGGAGACGCGCCAGCCCGTCGCCGAACTCGCGATGGAGTACGGCTACCGGTACACACCACGCTTGCACGTGGACCTCTGGAACGACGCCCCCGAGACCTGACAGGCATCACGATGCACCAGTACCCGCCCATCCCCGACGCCGCGGACGCCCCCGCCGAGCTGTTCGAGCAGGGCCACCTCTGGCTGACCGAGCAGCTCGACGGGGCCCACCTCCGGTTCACCACGCAGGAGACGGGCGTCCTCGCCTTCGGCGACCGGACGCGTGTCTGGACCGAGGGTGAGATTCCGGAACAGTACCGCCACGCGGTCAGGCACGTCCGCGAGACGGTCGACCGCGACGCCCTGCAGGAGGCGGTCGACAGCGCGGGCGACCTCGTCGTCTTCGGGGCGGCGATGCACCGCCGGACAATCGACTACGACTGGGACCGCGTCCCGAGCTTCGTCGGGTTCGACGTCTGGGCCGCCGACCGCGACGCCTTCCTCCCGCCGGACCTCGCCGAGAAGGTGGTCGAGGGCATCGGCCTCGCGTCCGTGAACACCTTCGACCGGGAGGTCCCGGCGAAGCACTTCCAGCCCGAGAGCTACGAGGTCCCCGACTCGGAGTGGTACGACGGCCCCGCCGCGGGCGTCGTCGTCAAGAACAAGCGCGGGCTCCGGGCCAGCATCGCCTCGGACCGGCTCGACGCGACCGCTGGGCCCGAGCCGGTCGACACCTCTCCAGAAGCGTTCACCGAGCGCGTCGTCTCCGAGGGGCTGGTCCGGCGAGTCGTCCGGGACCTGACCGACCGCGCCGGTGGCTCCCCGCCGAAGGCCGAGACGGTCCACCAGCACGTCCTCGACCGCGTCTTCCGCGCCGAGTACGGCCGCCTCACCCACCACGAGAGTTCGGTCGACCCGGCCAGCGTCCGGTCCGCCGTCGCCGGCCGGGTCCAGACGCTCCTGCACCGCATCGACACCGAGACAGCCTGATATTCCACGACCATGCCAGCAGACACCGACACCACGACCGACGAATCGTCCACCGACCAGTCCGACAGGCGCGCCGTCGTCCTCGCCTCCGGCGGGATGGACTCCGCGACCGCCGCCTACGAGGCGAAGTCCCGCGGGTACGACCTCTACCTGCTCCACACGTCCTACGGCCAGAACACCGAGGACCGCGAGTACGAGTGCGCCCGCCAGCTCGCAGCCGAGGTCGACGCCGCCGACTTCCTCCACATCGAGACGGGTCACCTGAAGAAGATCGGCGCGTCGTCGCTCACCGACGACGAGATGGCGGTCGAAGACGCCGACCCCGACGCCGAAGACGACGAGATTCCGGACACCTACGTCCCGTTCCGGAACGCGAACCTGCTCTCGATGGCGGTCTCCTACGCCGAGGCCAACGACTGTGACGCGGTGTTCATCGGCGCGCACTCCGAGGACTTCGCGGGCTACCCCGACTGCCGGCCCGCGTTCTTCGAGGCGTTCGAGAACGTGGTCGACGTGGGCACGAAGCCAGAGACCGACATCAGCATCGAGGCGCCCTTCGTCGAGTGGTCGAAGACCGACATCGCCCGCCGCGGCGTCGACCTCGACGTGCCCTACGAGCACACCTGGAGCTGCTACCGGGCGAACGAACCCGCCTGTGGCACCTGTGACTCCTGTGCCTTCCGACTGGAGGCCTTCCAGAACGTCGGGGTGCGCGACCCCATCGAGTACGCCGAGCGCCCCGAGTACGCCGACTGACCTACTCCGCCGACCCTTCTTCCGACAGCCCCGGGACCGGCACCTCGACGGTCCGGTCGCTCCCGAAGAACGCGAACAGCGCGAACAGTGCGTACAGGGCCGGCTCGTCCGTCAGGACGCCGAACACGCCGAACGTCCCGAGCGCGCCCAGTCGCCAGAGTTCGAGTCGCATACGCGTGAGAGTTGGTCCCGGCAGCACTTGACAGCGAACAGTCGTTTTCACTCGGCGGGAACGTCGGCCCTCGCAGAGTCGACGTCCTCGTCGTCCGTGTCGCCCTTCTCCCGAGAGAACACGGTCAGGCCGATACCGACGAGTACCACGGCGCCACCGCCGATGGTGAGCAGGCCGGGGACCTCCGCGAACAGCGCCAGCGCGAGGAGGGCGCTCCCGACCGGCTCGCCAAGGAGCGAGACGCTCACGACCCAGGACTCCACGCGCTCCAGCACCCAGTTGACGACGGTGTGGCCGAAGATACCGGGGCCGACCGCCATCGCGAGGAACAGGGCCCACTCCCGGGGCGGGTAGCCGAGGAGGTCGTGGCCCTGCACGAGCACCACCCCGAGCAGCACCACGGTACAGGCCGCGTAGACGACGGTGACGTACGGGAACACGCGAATCCGCTGGCGGAGCGACCGACCCGCCAGCACGTAGCCGGAGGCCATCGCGGCCGCCAGCACCGCCAGCACGTTCCCGAGCAGGGGCGCACTGGCCCCCGAGTTCGAGGCGGCGTCGAGGCCCATCAGCGACGCGCCGAGGACCGCGATGAGGATGCCGACGACGGTCTTCGTCGTCACGCGCTCGTCCAGCAGCGCCCACCCGCCAAGCGCGACGAAGAGGGGTTGCGTCTGGACGAGCGTCGCACTGGCTGCGATAGTGGTCAAATCGAGGCTCACGAACCAGAGCGCGAAGTGCGCCGCGAGCGCGACACCCGCGACCAGGGCGACGCCGAGGTCCTTGCGGCCGATGCGTTCGAAGTCGCCGGAGCCCCGCCGCAGGGCGATGGGGGCGACGATGGCCGTCATGAACGCGACGCGGTAGAGCGCCTTCACGGTGCTCGGGGCCTCCGAGAGGCGGACGAGCGGGGCGCTCGTGCTGACCGCGAGGACGGCCACGACGAGGGCGACCCACGGCGGCACGTCGTCGGTTCTGGCGGCGAGTCCGGCGAACACAGAGCCATCGATGCAACCGCCCACCATACTGCTTGCGGAACCGGCACGCCGGCGGCGAATCGCGGGGGTTTACCCCCTCCACCGAGTGCGACCCCACGTGGACGAAGAGACCACCGGTGCGTTGCTCGTCGTCGTCTCCGCGGTCGGCTTCGGGACTCTCGGTATCTTCGGCAAGCTCGCCGAGGCCGCCGGCCTGACAGTCCCGACGCTGCTCGCCGCCCGATTCGTCATCGCCAGCCTGCTCGTCTGGGGAGTCCTGAGTATGCGTGGCAACGCCAGCGTCCTCACGGGGCGCGGGCTCGCGGTCGCTCTCGGCCTCGGGACTCTCGGCTACGCCCTGATGAGTGGTCTCTACTTCGTCGGGCTGGGCTACCTCACGGCCGGACTGGCGGGCATCGTCCTCTACACCTACCCGGCGTTCGTCGTCTGCCTCGCGCTCCTGAGCGGGCGCGAGACCGTCACGCCCCGGCTCGTCGCCGCGCTCGTGCTCTGTCTCGCCGGGGTGGCGCTGGTCCTCGGCGTCGACCCGGCAGGTGCGGACCCACTCGGCGTGACCATCGTGCTCGCCGCCGCGGTCGTCTACGCCGGCTACATCACCGCCAGCGGGATGGCACTGGACTCGGTCCGGCCCCGGACGCTGACGGCGCACGTCCTGCCCGCAGCCGGCGGCGCCTTTCTCGCGGTCGGGAGCCTGACCGGGACGCTGTCGGTCCCTGCGGGCCCGGCCCAGTGGAGCGTGGTGGTCGGCATCTCGCTCGTCGCGACCATCGTCCCCATCTTCGCCTTCTTCGCGGGCATCCAGCGCGTCGGCGCGAGCCGCGCCAGCGTCCTGAGCACGGTCGAGCCGGCCGTGACGGTCGCGCTGGGGGCGGTCTATCTCTCGGAACCCGTGACGGTGACGACCGTCGTAGGTGGGGTGCTGGTGCTCGCCGGTGTGGTGCTGGCGCAGTCGTAGCGGAGACTGGTTCTACGTCCCGGGCCCGTCCTTCGTCGCGGTCGGCCGGAAGACGTAGAACAGCGGCCCCGCGACGAAACTCCATGCGACCGCGCTCACGACGACGGCGGAGACGTAGGCCGCGGCCCACGGTGCACTCCAGCCGTCTGCCAGCGTTTTCGCGACCATCATGACTGGCAACAAGACGTAGAAACCACCCAGTATCAGGGCAGCCTCACGTGTCGAGTCCGACGCGATGAGCAACGGGACGCCGAGACCGACGAGTCCGAACGATGCCTTGAGCCAGGGTTCCCCGGAGAGGAGCAGGTGGCCGCCCGCGGCTGCGGCGAGTATCGAGACGGACGACACGGCCAGAAGACGAGTGAAATTACGGTCTGGCAGCCAGTCAACCGACCGCCAGAGCGTTCCAGTGACCCCGAAGACGACCAGCACGACACCGGTCGAGAACAGCCAGTCGAGGTTCGTCCAGAGACCGCCGCCCGGGAGTGACGGTCCTCCGAGAATCGCAAGCCCCGAGAGCGTCGCGAGGCCGTACCTGGTCGTGTCCTGCACAGTCGACCTTCCCCGCAAAAATGTAAGTACTTTGTGTGGAACCCGCCGGGGTCACTCCGCGTCTTCGGGCGTGTCGAAGTCGTGGAAGTGCTCGCCCTCCTCCTTCGAGAGGATGTTCAGGGCGGCGGCCGCACCGTCCCCGGCGGAGATGATGGCCTGCCACTCCTGGTCGCGGACCATCGCGCCGGTCGCGTAGGCGTCCGCGACGCTCGTCTCCATGGAGACGCCCACGTCGACCACGTCGCCGTCGAAGTCACAGCCGAGGCCCTCGGCGAGGTCACGGTTCGCGCCGGTCGCGAGCACGACGTAGTCCGCCTCGTACTCGTCGTCCGCTGTGGTGACGGTGAAGCCGTCGCCGGCGGCCTCGACGCCGGTGACCTCCTCGCCCTGGTGGCGGTCGACGCCGAAGTCGTCGACCTGCTCGCGGGCGTCGTCCATGAACGCCGAGCCGTCCTCGGACTCGATGCCGAGGTAGTTGAATAGATGAGCTTTGTGCATCCAGGTCCCGTCGGTGTCGAAGACGGTCGTCTCGAGGCCGTTCTTCGCGGTGAACAGGGCGGCGGACAGTCCTGCCGGTCCGCCACCGACGACGACTACGTGAGCCATGCGCAGTGATAGCACGCCACGGCAGAAAAGGGTCGTGCTACCCCGACGCCAGTGCCGGTACCTGGGTCAGGACTCGAGCAGTTTCTTCGTCGCCCTGTGGCGCGCCCGGAACATGGGCTCGAAGCCGACCCAGGCCAGCGGCCCCGCGATGTCGCCGAGGCCGCCCAGTGGCAGGCGGTACTCCACCCGGTCCTCGACCTTGGTGCCGCCGTCGGTCGCGTAGAAGCTATGGGTGTGGACCCACTTCCGGAAGGGGCCGCCGCGCATCTCGTCGCGGAAGAACGCCGCGCCGTCGTCCTCCTCGCGCTCGGTGATGACGGAGGTCCAGCGCTGGCGCGGGCCGACGTTCAGGGGGCGCATCGACATGTCGATCTCGGCGCCGGGTTCGAGGATGCCGGGGTCCGGGTCGCCGTCGGGGCCGGTGACCGATTCGACGCGGAGGTGCATCCAGTCGGGCGTGAGGGCTTCGAGGCCGGAGACCTTCGAGTGGAACTCCCAGACGTCCTCGAAGGGCGCGCGGACGACGGTCTCGCGGCGGTAGGTAGGCATGGACGAGGGTAGGGCCAGCGCCGGGAAAAGAACGCGGGATGCGGAACCGGGCGTCGCGGTGGCCCGCGCAGTCGACGGCTACTTCAGTCGCTCCTGCAGGAACGACGGGTGGGCGGCGGTCACGCCCTCGATGGCGAGGATCTCGTCGTGGATGACGTCCCCGAGCGCGTCACCGTCGGCCGCCCGCACCTCGGCCATCAGCATGTGGTCCCCGCTGGAGGTGTACAGCGACTCGACCGAGTCCAGCTCCTTCAGGGTCCGGGTGGTCTCGACGTAGCTCCCACTGTCCACGTCGATGCCGACCATGGCGATGGACTGGCTGGAGAGCTTCTTCGGGTCCACGTCGGCGGAGTAGCCGACGATGACACCCTCGTCCTCCAGTTTGCGGATGTACTTCCTGACCGTCGGTTTCGAGACGTCCGCCCGGTCCGCGATCTCGGCGTAGGAGGCCTGGGCATCCTCTTCGAGAACCGACAGGATGCGGTCGGCCGTCGACTGCGTACTCATAGTAGACAGATTTTCCCACGCGGAAAAATATCTTTTGAATCCGTGAACCGGACCTCGCGGGGCGAGGCAGCCGGTCGGGGCCGCGATTACTTGTGGCGGTCGAGCAGGTCGTAGCTACGCTCCCAGTCGTAGTCGTCGTCGAAGTAGCGCTCGGCGAGCGGCTCCTCGGGCATCTCACCGACGTCCTTCTTCTGTGCCTGGTAGGACTCGGCGTCCTCGTCGACGTAGTAGCGACCGGTGAGGACCGTCCCCTCGTAGAGCTGGGTCTCGGTCTCGTACATCATGCGCGAGGCCTCCTCGCGGTCGTGGATGTCGTGCTCGTAGTCGTCCGAATCCTGGATGTCGATGTAGGGGACGTACTGGCGGGCGTCCTTGTTCCAGGTCGGGCACTGGGTGAGGAAGTCGACGTGCGCGAAGCCGTCGTGCTCGATGGCCTCCTTGATGATCTCCTTGGCCTGGTTCGGGTTGACCGCGGCGGTGCGGGCGATGTACGTCGCACCCGAGGTCAGGGCCAGCGAGAGCGGCCGGATGGGGGTCTTCGTGTTCCCGTGGGGCGTCGTCTTCGACTTGTGGCCCTTGGGCGAGGTGGGCGAGGTCTGGCCCTTCGTCAGGCCGAAGACCTCGTTGTTGAACACGATGTAGGTCATGTCGTGGTTCTCCCGGGCGGTGTGCATGAAGTGGTTCCCGCCGATACCGTAGCCGTCACCGTCACCGCCGGCGGCGATGACCTCCAGGCCGTCGTTGGCGAGCTTCGCGGCACGCGCGACGGGCAGGGAGCGGCCGTGGATGGTGTGGAAGCCGTAGCTGTCGAGGTAGCTGTTCAGTTTGCCGGAACACCCGATACCCGTGACGGTCAGGACCTCCTCGGGGTTCAGGCCGACCTCCGGGAGCGCCTGCTTCAGCGCCTTGAGGACACCGAAGTCACCGCACCCCGGACACCAGGTCGGCTGGGGTTCGTTCGTCGGTGTGAACTCGTCGCGGTCGATCTCGCGGTCTTCTCCGATTGCGTTGAATGCACTCATGATCTAATCACCTGCTGCGGGCTCGATACGGACCTGAGAGGCCGGTTCCTCGGAGCCGCCGTCGAGGTTGATCTCGTAGCCCTCGACGATCTCGGCGGGCTCGAACGGGTTGCCGTTGTACTTCAGCAGCGAGGAGAGCTTCTCGCCGTAGGCGCCGAGCTCCTTCTGGAGCAGGCCACGGAACTGGGCCGTGGCGTTCATCTCGACGACCATGGCCTCCTCGACGCTCTCGAGGAACTCGGTGACCTCGGTCTCCGGGAACGGCATCATGTCGGAGACGCTGATGGCCCTGACGGAGTGGCCGTCGTCGTTGAGGCGGTCGACGGCCTCCTTCACGCTACCCTGGGAGGAGCCCCAGGTGATGATACCGTAGTCGGCCTCGTCGGGGCCGAAGTAGGTCTGCTGGGTCTCGTGTTCCTCGTTCAGCTCCTCGCGGATGGACTCGAGCTTGCGCTTGCGGCGGTCCATCTGGAGGACGCGGTTGTCCGGGTCCTCGGCGATGTGGCCCGACGGCCAGTGCTCGTTACCCGACGCGAGGTAGCGACCGCCCTTCTGTCCCGGCAGGGAGCGCGGGCTGACGCCGTTCTCGGTCTCGTCGGGGTCCGACTGGAAGCGCTTGAACTTGCCGGCGACGTCGTGGGCCGCCTCGGACAGTTCCTCCTCGGTGAGCGTCGAGCCCAGGCTCGCGTCGGGCTCGCGGTCGAAGAAGCTCTCGTCGAGGTTCTGGTTCTCGCCGGAGAGCTTCTGGTCGTAGATGAGGATGGTCGGAATCTGGTACTCGTAGGCGATGTGGAACGCCATGCGGGTCTGCTCGTACGCCTCCTCGATGTTGCCCGGCGCGAAGACGACGCGCTGGGAGTCGCCCTGGCTGGTGTACAGGACGTGTTCGAGGTCACCCTGCTCGGGCTTGGTCGGCATCCCGGTCGAGGGACCGGCACGCATGGACTCGATGAGGACGAGCGGCGTCTCGGTCATCTCGGCGAGACCGAGCGGCTCGGACATGAGCGCGAAGCCACCGCCGGACGACCCGGACATGGCCTTCGCGCCGGCGTGGCTGGCGCCGACGGCCAGGGCGGCCGCGGCGATCTCGTCCTCGACCTGCTCGGAGATGCCGCCCATCTGGGGCAGGTTCTGGGACATGATGGTGAACACGTCGGTCCACGGGGTCATCGGGTAGCCGGCGATGAAGCGGCAGCCGGCGTCGATGGCACCGTAGGCGATGGCGTTCGACCCGGAGACGAGGACCTGCTCCTCGTCGTGCTCCCCGGTGGGGACGCGCAGGTCGTGCTCGAAGTCGAACTGCTCCTCGGCCATCTCGTAGGCCTCCTCGAGGATGGCGAGGTTGTTCTCGAGGATGTCGCCGGACATGGCGTCCGTCATGAGGTCCTCGATGTGCTGGAGGTCCATGCCCAGCAGTGCGGCGGTGACGCCGACACCCGCGGTGTTGCGCATGACCTCGCGACCGTGCTCCTTCGCGAGGCCGCGAAGGTCGAACGGGTAGAGGTGCCAGCCGTTCTCCTCGGCGCGTTCCTCGAGGTTCAGCTCCTCGATGTCCTCCTCGTCGAAGAGGCCGGTGTCGTAGACGATGATGCCACCCTCACGGAGCTCGTCGAGGTTCTCCGAGAGCGGCTTGATCTCTTCGTCACCGTAGACGGCTTCTTCCTTCGGGTTACGGGCGAACGAGTCGCCAAGGGCGAGCAAGCAGTTGTACCCGTCTCCCCGAGACTGTACGTCGTCCCCAGATGCGCGGATCTCCACGTAGGTGTGGCCGCCGCGAATGCGCGACGGATAGTGTCGGTGTGTGAAGATATGCAGCCCGGCACGCATCAGGGCTTTCGCGAAGTTCTGGCTCGTCGAGTCGATCCCGTCACCGGAACCACCTGCGATTCGCCAGATAAGTTCATCATCAGTCATGCTCGGTAATCACGGCCCCTCGTTGAGACCTTTGTATCCTAAAGTTCGAATGAGTGCGACTAAAGCCTTTGCTATACATTAGCACGGATTAATTGTGATAAACACCGGAACTCGTTGCAAATTTTGCGAGGCTTGCTAGCAGTACTCACCTGATGGTTAGCGTTCACTAATCCGCTCGAACCGCGTAGGTCACCCATGAGTTCGGAGACCAGACACCCACTGGAGAGCAGGGAGACGGGCCTGCCGGTCCGGGTGACGCGGACCCGCCCGCTCGAACGACGGTTCCGGTACGCGCTGCTCGGGCCACTGACGAACCTCCTGTTGCGAACGTCGCTGCGCCGTCGGTTCGACGACGCCCTCACGCTCGCCCGGGTCGTCGACCCGGAGACGGGCACGGCACGGACCGTCAGGGTCGGCGTCCACCACCTCCCGCACAACGAGAACCGGCTCTACATCATCGGCCGCGGGGACTGGTGGGAACCGCTCACGGCGGGCGGGACGCTCTCGCTGCTGCTGGACGACGAGTGGCAGGTGGTCGCCGCGACCGTCTCGAACCGTCGGCGCTCTGTCGCCCGGTTCGCCCGCGACTACGTCGCAGCCTACGGGCGCGACGCCGGGAAGCGGATCGGTGTGCTGGTCGAGGGCAGCGGAGAGCCCATCCGGGCGCACTTCCTGCGGGCACTCGAGGAGACGGCCCTCCTGACCATCGACATCGACGACGACGGCGACGGTGGGGCGAGTGAACGAGAGTACGGTGGCCCGTTCATGCCCGCCAGTTCGTCGCGCTGAGTAGTACCCTTCCTCCAGCACCTATCTGCGGGCTGAGGCCCGCGTTATCACCACGCGTCTCCTACCTTCTGCATGGCATCGTCGGCCGCCGAGGCGCCCATCCGGGTCGAGCGCGTCCAGCCCGCGCCACGCCCGCTGGTCAGGCTGGTCAACCCGGTGGTCCGGCTGGTGCTCGCCTCGCCGCTCCACGTCTTCCTCAGCAGGTACTTCTGTCTCATCAGGTTCGCGGGGCGGCGGACCGGTCGCGAGTACTCCATCCCGGTCACCTACTGGGAGGGCGACGCCGACGAGGACTACGACGTGGCGGTCGTCACGCGCTCGAACTGGTGGAAGAACTTCCAGGGCGGCCACGAGGTTCGACTCCGGCTCCGTGGCGCGACGGTCCACGGCGTCGCGACCGCGGTTCCCGACGACCGCGAGGTCGCCCGGTTCGCCCGGGCACGGCTGGCGGAGAGTCCGGCGAACGCCCGCCTGCTGGGGCTCAGAATCGAGGGGCACCGGCTCCCGACCGTCGACGAACTGCGGCCGGCGGTCGCCAACACGGTGTTGCTCCGCATCACGGTACTCGACAACGACTGAGGGTGCTCGACAGCGCCCGAGCCGACCGACTCACTCCGGCTTCGACGGGTGGTAGTCGGTGTCGTACTCGCCGACCTTGCCATCGACGCGGTCCGGGTTGATGCGCCCGCCCAGGAGCATGAAGTCGACGAGCGTCAGCGCAAGCATCGACTCGACGACCGGGACGCCACGCGGTGGGAGGACCGGGTCGTGCCGGCCGATGACCTGCGCCTCGACCTCCTCGCCGGTCTCCCAGTCGACCGTCTTCTGCTTCTTCGGGATGGACGTCGGCGCGTGCAGCGTCACCTCACCGTAGATTGGTTCGCCGGTGCTGATGCCGCCCTGGATGCCGCCGTGGTCGTTCTCGACCGGCTTCGGGTCGCCGTCGGGCCCGAACTCCCAGTCGTCGTTGCGCTCGCTCCCGGTGTAGCGGCGGGCCTCGCGGCCGAGGCCGAACTCGAAGGCGGTCGCTGCCGGCACCGCCATCATCGCCTGGCCGAGGCGGGCCGACAGCGAGTCGAACCGGGGCGCCCCGAGGCCACGGGGGACGCCACGGACCTCGAAGTAGATGCTGCCGCCGATGGAGTCGCCCTCCTTCTGGTACTCACTGATGCGGTCGCGCATCTCCGCGGCCGTCTCCGGGTGGGCACACCGCACCTCGTTCTCCTCGGTGTGTTCGAGCATCTCCTCCCACGTCACCTCGGGCGCCTCGATGTCGCCGATCTGGTTGACGTGGGCCTTGAACTCGATGCCCTCCTGTGCCAGTAGCTTCTTCGCGATGGCGCCGGCAGCGACCCAGTTCACCGTCTCCCGGGCGGAGGAGCGCCCGCCACCGCCCCAGTTGCGCGTCCCGAACTTCGCGGAGTAGGTGAAGTCGCCGTGGCTCGGCCGCGGGGCCGTGATGAACGGCTCGTACTTCTCGGAGCGCGCGTCCTTGTTCTCGATGACCATCCCGATGGGGGTGCCCGTCGTGTAGCCGTCCTGCACCCCGGACTTGATGGACACCGCGTCGGGCTCGCCCCGACTCGTGGTGATCATCGACTGGCCTGGCTTGCGGCGGTCGAGCTCTCGCTGGATGTCCTCCTCCTCGAGTTCGAGGCCGGCGGGACAGCCGGAGACCGTCACGCCCATCGCCTCGCCGTGGCTCTCGCCGAAGGTGGTCACCTGGAAGAGGCGACCGAACCGATTCCCGTTCATACCCCCGTTTCCGGTTCCCGGGGATTTAGGTGTTGTACAAGGTGCAAGAAGCGACTGTTCACGGCGCCGACTCCCGAGCATTCGAACGCGAAGACGGGGCCAGTCCCCGCATGCCCCCGTGAGCCGCCCCTGCACGGCCTGCGGTCGTGCGACACTCCGTGCAGGGGAACCGCCTCGTCACGAGCCCGCAAGAGACTCCACGTCGCCTGTTCGCCATCTCGCGCCGGCCGGCCAGCGGCCGCCAGCGCCGTCACTCCAGCACGGTCGAGAGCCTGCTGACCGCCACCTGCGTCAGCATCTCGTCGGGGTGCATCCCGCCGTGCATCCCGACGAACCCGAGTTCGTCCGGTTCGTGGTCGCCCCACCACGTCCCCAGGTCCCGATGCGTGAGGACGAGGTCGCCCAGCCGTCGCTGGAACGGCTCCGAGGGCGGCACGTCGCCGAACAGGTCGCCCTGGAGCACCTCCTCCCGGTCGAAGACCCGCGCGTCCAGTTCCGCCCGGAGCTGTGTCGCTACCGCGCCGGATGCGCCCTCGCTCAGGTACAGGTGGACGTTCCGCGGGCTCCCCGCGAAGCGGACCGGAGCGTCGTCTGCGTCTCGCGCCAGGGATTCGACCAGCCAGTCGAACCCATCGAGGTCGACGTTCCGGTCCGGGTCGGTGTCGACGTGGCCGTGGTCCGCGGTCAGCACCAGCAACGTCTCCGCGGCGGTCTGGTCGTCGACTCCCGAGAGCGCCCGCTGTACCGTCTCGAATACGTCGCCGACGGTCTCGCGGTAGGCCGTGGACCGCGTCCCGGTCTGGTGGGCCTCGTGATCCACGTGGGGCAGGTAGAGATAGTGGTACGCAGGGCCGTCGGCCGCGGCCATCGCTTCGTCGAGCACCCCGGGCACCTCGTCGAGCGACTCGTACTGGTGTCTGGTGACGCCCTCCGGGACCGAGGGGAACGGGACGACGTGATGCGTATCGACGCCGGCAGCCGCGAGGTCCGTGTAGAGCGAGTCCGCGTTCGCGACAGAATCCCGGGCGAACTCGGGGTCGGTTCCGTCCTTGTAGTGGAACGGCAGCGCCTCGTAGGAGCGGCCGACCTCGGGGTCGAACACGTTCCACCCCACGACGCCGTGCTCGGCCGCCAGCGCACCGGTGTGGAAGGTCGTGATGGCGGCTGCGGTCTCGCTCGGGTAGATGGACGTCAGTGGCGTCACCCGGGCGCGCTCGCTCAGCGTCCCGAGGAACCGGTGGTGCTCGCGTTCGCGCTGCCACTGCGCCCAGCCGAACCCGTCGACGAGCACGACGAGGACGTTCTCGACGTCGGTGGGGACGTCGTCGAACACGTCTCCGGGGAGGGTCCGCCCTGTGTCGACGCCGAAGAGGGACGTGAGGCTGTGCGGGAGGTTCCCGAAACAGTAGCCGTCGTAATCGGGGAAGAGATAGCCGTCCTGGAGGAGGTCGTCACGGAGTTCGGCCGCGACAGCACTGCGGAGCATGGTCGACCCGTACAGGACCCGCCGAAAAGATGCTACCGGTCCGACACGACGGGGGCGCGGTTCGCGCTCGCGACTACCGGCGAACGTCCGCGCCCAGCTCGTAGAGCAGGTCGAAGAAGTTCGGGAAGGAGACGTCCACGTGTTCGGCGCCCTGGATGGTCGTCTCGCCGTCGGCGACGAGGCCGACGAGCGACAGCGCCATCACGATGCGGTGGTCGCCGCGTCCATCGACGGTCGCGCCCGCCAGTTCCGACTGGTCGCCGTGGACGACCAGTTCGTCCTCGTGTTCGGTGACGCTGGCGCCGAGTTTCGTCAGCTCCTCGGCCATCGCGGCGACGCGGTCGGTCTCCTTGTACCGGACGTGCTCGGCGTTCACGATACGGGTCTCACCGTCCGCGATGGCGCCGAGGGCGGCGATGGTCGGGAGCAGGTCGGGAGTGTCGCCCACGTCAACCGTCACGCCGGAGAGGGCCGAGTTGGCGACCGTGATCGTCCCCGCGTCCCGGTCCCAGTCCACGTCGGCACCCATCCGCTCCACGATGTCGACGATGGCGGTGTCGCCCTGTGCGCTGGGCTGTGCGCCCTCGACGACGAGTTCGTCCTCGGCAGCGACCGCCCCGGCCCCGAGGAGGTACGAGATGGACGAGAAGTCGCCGGGCACGGCGTACTCGCCATCAGGGTCGTAGGCCTGCCCACCGGGGACGCTGAAGCCCTCGTCCGTCTGCGTTGCCTCGACGCCGAAGGACTCCAGCACGTCGAGGGTGATCTGGACGTAAGGTGCGGACTTCAGCTCGGTCTGGAGATCGACGTCGATGCCGTCCTCGGTGACCGCACCGGCCATCAGCAGGGCGGTGATGTACTGCGAGGAGACGTCGCCCGGTATCTCGACGGTGCCGCCTGCGATGGGCCCCTTGATGACGAGTGGTGCCTGGCCGTTCCCGCGCGTGCTCTCGGCACGCCCGCCGAGTTGTTCGAGGGCGCCCAGAAGCGGCCCCTGGGGTCGCGAGCGCAGCGACTCGTCGCCCGTCAGGACCGTGAGACCGTCGGCGAGGCCGGCGGCCGCGGTCACCAGCCGCATCGTCGTCCCGCTGTTCGCGCAGTCGAGCACGTCGGCCGGCACTGCGGGCTGGCCGTCGAACCCCGTCACGTCGAGGCCGTCGTCGCCCCGGTCGACTGTGCCACCGAAGCCCTCGACTGCGCGCATCGTGGCCCGCGTGTCGGCGCTCACCAGCGGGTCGCGAACAACGGCCTCGCGGGCGAACCCGGCCGCGAGGATGGCTCGGTGCGTGTAGCTCTTCGAGGGCGGGGCTCGGGCGGTGCCCTTCACCGTCGACCGCGTGAGAGAGACGTCCATGGACCAGACGACGACCGGTCGTGGCAAAGACCTCCCGGTTGCGGTGACATTCCCACGGATCGGGGGCAGCCGTCATCGAAAAGATCCTGCCGCGGTATCGTCCGGTTACTTCGCCGTGCTGGCGACCTCGACCACGTCTGCGCCACCGGCGTTCTTCTGCACGCTCTCGATGTTCTTCTTCGCGCTCGCCTTCGAGCTGTAGCTCTCACCGCCCGTCGCGATGATGTTCCCGTTGTCGTGGCGGAGCCGCCAGCGGTACTCCCCCTTCCTGTCCGTGAACAGTTCGAACGTGGCTTTTGCCATACGCGCGGTAGGCTCGCAGTAGGAATAAGGAAATCTGCCGCGTGGTGAGACTCGTGTTAACAGACCAGTCGGAGCACAAGATATTCTATCCCGCGAGACGGAGATAGGGGCATGCCGGGAGGAGACGGATCGTTGCTTGCACTGGACCTACATGTCCACAGCAACGCGTCCTACGACGGTCACGAGCCCGTCGAACTCGTTCTCGAACACGCCGCGGACATCGGCCTCGACGGCGTCGTCATCACGGACCACGACCGCATCGAGGCGTCTCGGCACGCGGCGGAGGTCGCCCACGAGTTCGGCCTCGTCGGTATCCCCGGCGTCGAGGTCTCGACCGCCGACGGCCACCTGCTCGCCATCGGGGTCGACGAACGCCCGCCCCGCGGCGAGCCACTTGCAGAGACGGTCGAGACCGTCCGTGAGCACGGCGGCGCTGCCGTCGTCCCTCACCCGTTCCAGCGCACGCGCCACGGCGTGCGCAAGTCCAGACTCACCGACTGCGACGCGGTCGAGGTGTACAACTCGATGGTGTTCACGGGCTACCAGAACCGGCGCGCGCGGCGGTTCGCCGACAAACACGGCTACGGACAGGTCGGCGGCAGCGACGCCCACTACCTGATGAATGTCGGCCGAGCCTACACCGTCTTCGAACTCGAGGAACCCGTCGAGAGCGCCGCCGAGGTCTCTCCCGACCAGCTCGTCGACGCGCTCCGCGCCGGCCAGACCCGCGTCCACGGCATCCGCACCCCGATCCTCCAGAGCACACGCCAGTACGCCATCGGTGCCTCGCGCAAGACCCTGTACGAGGTCACCTCGCGCCTGCCCTACGTGGCTGCCCGGCCGCGTGCCATCGCGGACTTCATGTCTGATTCCTAGCGGTCTGTCGGCGACTTCCTGATAATTGCTACCGTCGACCAGCAGCATTTAATGCAGACAAATCCGGTATTTTATAACGCATAGCGAATCTAATTCCAGACACCAATCGATGAAACAATTGGTTCTGGTGACGATCCTCGTTACGTCTCACCTGACGATGGCTGTGCCGCTCGCGAACGAACATCCTGCAACTGTCGCGATGGACACCGGCGACAACGAACCGCCACTCGCTGACGCTGGCCTCGACCAGTCGGCGACCCTCGGCCGCACGGTCGAACTGGACGGCCGCGGGTCGCTGGACCCCGATGGGACCATCGAGTCCTACCAGTGGACCATCCAGAGTCCCGGTGGCAGGACTGTCACACCCGCCTGTGGGAGTTGTGCGAAGACGACGTTCCGCGCCAACGAGACCGGGACGTTCACCGTCTCGCTGACGGTGACAGACGACGACGGCTCCTCCAGCCGTGACACGCTCTACGTGCGGGTCGCCGGCGGAAGCGGCCCAGCGATCTCAGTGACCGGCCCCGCGAGCGTGGAGCGGGGCAACGCGACGACGGTGGACGCGACGCTCCACCGCGGGTCTGCACCACTCGACCGTGTCGAATGGTACGTCGACGGGTCGCTCGCCGCGAACCACTCCGTCGCCACGGCGGGACGCGACAGCATCTCGCCCGCCTTCCCCAGCACCGGCCGCCACACCGTTCGTGCCGTTCTCTACGACCGACAGGGTCGGACCAGCACCGATACGGTCGGTATCAACGTGGTGGACCCCGCTGCGTCTTCCGGCAACAACAGTACCTCGACACCCCCGTCGACCGGTGGCAGCGGTGGAAGCGGTGACCCCACACTTGCCTCCCAGTACGACCCGACCGTCTCCGGGAGCAAGCTCGTCACCGGCGACCAACCACTCATCGCCGACTACTCCCTCGCGAGCGCACCCCCGGCAGCCGTCGTCGACGACATCACGTGGTTCGACGCTGCAGGCGCCCGCGGTGAGGACACGAGCACGAGGATCTCGTGGGAACCCGGCGACCACCAGCTGTTCGCCGTCGTCACCTACACCGACGGGTCGAACGACGTGGCGACGTTCGCCGATGGGACGACCGCCGTCGTCGCGGACCCCGCCCCAAGGGTCGGCCTCATCAACATCGACGGCGAGAACCAGGTCGCCGGCGACCTCGTCACCAGCGACGACTACGGGAACCTCATGTCAGTTACCGTCACCGTCGACGACCGAACCGTATTCCACGAGGAGGGAACTCGCGGCGGGCGGAACCCGACGCTCGGTGACTCGCGGAGTTCCTGGTTCAGTTTCGAAGACATCGAACCGAATCGGACGTACACGGTGACGTTGACCGCTGTCGACGGTCGTGGACAACGCTCGACGACCGACAGGGAGGTCACGGCCGTCGGAGAGATAGAGATCGTCAGTGCCGGGTTCGTGAACGGCCCCGTGGACTCGCACCACTCGCGTATCGACCCGGACCGGTACACTGCGCACCACATCGTGGAGGTCGATTTGAACGGGCATGATGCTGAGGACGTCTCAATGTCATATTCGTTCTCTTCACCTCTAATTAAACAACTAAGTAAAAATAGTAGAGTTGAACAGCATTGGACCGGAAACACCCGGGTTGTATTTGAGTCCAATTGGTCAGGATATGTCCCAGACAGTCATCACATCCGATATGATATTAATGGGGCCGGTGGGTCTGGTGCTCACCCGAAGTTGTCTAGCACGTTTGTCGTGGAACCGAGCAATCCAGAACTTCGGTTAACCACAGAAACTCATGGGACAGAACCCATCGGGCAACAGTGGGGCATCATCGTCGATGCTACAGAATCATTCGACCCAGACCATACGCAGCTCGAGTATGACTGGTTAGGCGGTGCGGAACACGTTCCCGGTAACCCTGGTATTGGTCGGTTCAGATCCAGGGAATCGGGTGGCCTGGTCGTCTCCGACCAGAACCGGGGACGTGTTGGAAAGAACTGGAGCTTCCTAGACCACTTCGTCCCTGGGATTGAGAGCATCGAAAAGACCAACAGCGGCCCGTTCAACGCGACGGATACGGTTCGCTTCCACGTGGCGTCCGAGCCATGGGCGTTCACCAAGACCCGGGAAGAGTACCGTGTCGACCTCGACTTCGTTACCGAATCGAGGCACGTCGATATCGTCTCGCAGGGACAGGTCACGGTGCCACAGTCAGAGGTTCCTCAACATGATACGACCGACCGCCTCCAGCGTCAGGTCGCGACTATCGAGGTACCTGCAGCAGCGCTTGCGGCGGGTCGTACTCCGCCCGAAATTGTTCTCCAGAACACAGCGAACCCAGAGAGAAGCAGGTCGAGTACGAGGCTGCCGGCACTCGATATCGAACTCAACGTGACGAACGCGACACTGTACGAGAACCTCACGGTCGAGAGCATCGCCTACCGGGTCGAGCGAGACAACGTCACGCTGAACGAGTCCGTCGACGACGGGCTCGAACTGCGAAGATACCTCTCGCAGGGATACGAAATCGCCGACACCCGGGAAGTGACGACGGGGATCAAACTCGAACGTTACGAGGAGGTCAGGGTCAGGAAGACCAGCCGGAAGTCGTTCGGATCTGCGAGTAACCGCCGGCGGTTCCTCCGAATTCACCCGGACTGGGTCGACACAGGCCGAGAGGTGGAGACCAGACAGGAATCTGTGACGAGGACGGAGTGGCGCAGGTCCAAATCAGGTGACGGTACCTTCACCGGCGAGACCAAGGAGGAGACGGTCCCTGCGCAGAAGCGGACGGTGAAGCAGTTCGAGTACGAGGTGCAGAAGACCAGGACCGTCGATGTAGAGGTGGAAAAGACGGTGGAAGTCACCAAGCAGGTCGAAATCGAAGTCGAGGAAGAACGCTGTAACCCTATAGTCGGGTGTTACATCCACACCGTCACCAAGACCGTCGAGAGAACGGTCACAGAGACCAGAACGGTGACCGTCGAGCGTGAGAGGAATTACTGGGACACGGAGAGATACTGGGGGAGAACCGCACACAGCCCCCAGCACACCTTCACTGGAAAGACGAAGAAGATCACCGTTAGACCTTCGTATGACCGGACGCTGTATGAGTTCGCAATCACCGAGATTGAGACGGTGCGCGAGACGACATATTTTGCATCCAACCATCATGTTGTGACTGAGAAAGCATGGGTCCCCTACACGACTGTCTCGGATCCCAGAGAGGCTGCTAAAGCGGTCCGCCAACGCAACATCCGGGCCAACGGCTCCACCACCGAAACCCGCTGGACTGTCTCTAAGCAAGGGACCGCTGTCAGGACAGTCGCAGAGTTCGAAGACGAAGAGGACGTCGTCGAAACCATCGCGATAGTTTCTGGCACCGAGAAAAAGAAAGAATTTATCCATTCACTTGGCGAAGAGAGGATTATTCAGACTAAAGAGTTCAGGAAGGAGTTCCGACAAGATGGAGCATTCTCTGTGGGTGGTATTGTCAGGAGGTTCACTGATGGAGGTAATAGCTGCAACAGTACTGGAGAGTGTACCGAATGAGGGCCATTCTAACAATCGTATTTGTTATGCTGCTGATTACTCCCATTCCAGCAGTAGCCGAGGAATCTGGTGATATCTTTAGTAATAACACCGAAAGTGAAATTCCAGAAAAGACTGTAAAATTATATTCTGACCAAGGAATAAAGTTCACTGTAGAATTTTATCCTAGTAATTTAACAATCACGACCAAAGCCGTAAACCCGGGTCAACAACGCGTTGAAACTGCCCTGTATATACGTGTAGACCGGACCACTGTTGTGAACTCATTGTTTAATATATCGTCTGGAGAGACGATAAAGAACTCCCATCAATTGAGTGGTATAATTGCGGGTGATGTAGATTCCCACAATGTCATCATATCCACCTTCAATGACTCTGAAGAGTTCAATTACACGCTCAACATCTCCTCCAAGAACCCCAACGGCGTCGAACTCCCCGAGATCGAGAACGTCGAGGTCGACACCGCAACTATCGACGGTGAGGAGACGACAGTCGCACGCGTCACCATCACGAACGAGGGGCAGGTCCAGTACCTGACCAACGTCCGTGTCACGTCGCTCCAAACGCACTCGGACCCCTACGAGGCCAGGGTCCCGATGAACGGGAGTCGACGGACACTCGTCATTCCGCTCGAGGAGGACCCGGAGATGAGAGTGGCGGGTGAGGTCCGACTGTACACGGGGTGGATACACAACCAGTCGGACATCCAGGACCAGGTCGAATTCGCCGGGACACCTGCGGGTGAGACCGAGGTCTGGGACCGCGAGTTCGAGCCGATCATGACCCACTACGCGACCGTGCCGGACGACGAGGTCTACCAGTACGAGAACGAGACGGTGAAACAGCAGAACGACGCAATCTGGCGGGAGCGACTCGAACCGGTCGCTGTCGCGGCCGGTGCGCTGCTCGTCGGGTTCGTGGTACTGGTGTCGGTGCTCTCTCGGTTCCGGTCGTAATCTAGAGCTTCTCCCGGACCGCTCGCGTTATCTCGTCGACGTCGAACTCGTCTTCGGACTTGTCGAAGACGGTCTCGCCGTCGACGCGGACCTCGAAGATGCCGTGGTCGCCAGTCCGGAGGGTGACGGCATCAAGCTGTTCGCCGAAGGTCTGGAGGAGGACGTGCTGCAGGTCCTCCGCGCGGTTCAGGAAACCGCAGGGAACGCAGTACTCGATCTCGACGTGGGGCATAGCCGATACTCGTGGCTCCGCGGATGAAAGCCGTTCGGGTCCTGGCACCCCGTCACTCCGAGAGGTAGGTCTGTGCGAGCGCGTCGAGCGATTCGTGGTGCTCGGTGGTGTGCGGGGCGGTGAGTGGGGAGACGCTGATGCGGCCGTCGACGACCGCGCGGCGGTCGGTGCCCTCGGGGTCCGGGATGTCGCCGGAGGCCATGCGCTCCCAGACGCGGTCGTGGAGGGAGACGGTGCCGTCGGTGATGGTCGCGTCCATCTCGTACATGTGCGAGGGGTTGGTCACCTCCAGTGGGGCGGGTTCCTCGCCGGGGAGGGGCGCGTTGACGTTGAGGTAGTCGACCTGTTCGAAGACGCCGGCGCCGAGGGCGTGTCGGGTGAGGTAGGTCGCGGCGCGGGTCGCCTCGCGGTAGTCCTCCTTCGGGACCTCGACCTCGGACCAGGCGCGGTCCTCGTCGGGGTCGATGGGGACGTACAGCGAGACGGCGATAGCGGGGACGTCGAAGAAGGCGGCCTCGACGGCGGCGCTGACGGTGCCGGAGCGACCGAGGACGTAGTGCCCGAGGTTCGCGCCCTTGTTCGCACCGGAGACCACGATGTCGGGGTCGGGACCGAGGGACTGGAGCCCGGCGACGACGCAGTCCGCGGGGGTGCCGTGGACCGCGTAGCCGAGCTCGTGTTCTTCGACGTCGACCTTGTTGGACATGGAGCGTCCGACGGCGCTCTGGTCGTCGGCGGGGGCGACCGCGGTGACGTTGCCGACCTCGCCGAGGGCGTCGTAGAGGGCGTGGAACCCCGGGCTGTCGATACCGTCGTCGTTGGTGAGGAGGATCTCGGGCGAACCGCTCATGGCGGAAGCGACGGAGGGGGTCGGCAAAAGGGCACCGTTCGGGGAACTGGCCGGTGGGCTGTCGAAGCCGCCGGCTCAGTCCGCGCCCGCCGGCTGCACACCGCCGGTGTCGGGCATCCGCTCTTCGGGGGTGAGGTAGCACTGCGGGTCGGGCGCGAAGGGGTCGTCGTGGACGGCGAGCGACCGGAGGGGCGACCCACCCTTGCAGATATCGGCGTACTGGCAGTCGGTACACCGGCCCTGCAGCCGGTCCTCGCGGTTCCGAAGTGCGTTCACGAGGGGGTTGGAGTCGTCCTCCCAGATGTCGCCGAAGGAACGGTCGCGGACGTTGCCGAGGCTGTAGGACTGCCAGAACTGGTTGAGGTGGACGTTGCCCTGGTAGTCGATGTCGGCGACGCGCTCGCCGGCGGGGTCGCCGCCGTTGGTCTCAAGGTAGCGCCGGACGGTCCGGGCGCGCTCCTCGCTCATCTCGCGGCGGGCGTACTCGGTGATGAAGCCGGCGTCGGCGTAGTTACCGACCAGGAGCGTCTCGATCTCGTGGCCGTCGTCGTGGTAGGCACGGGTGAGGTCACAGACCTCCCTGACGGCCTCCCGTCTGGCCTCGGTCGAGAGGTCGGTGTCCGAGATGTCCGCGCCCCTGCCACCGTAGGCGAGGTGGTAGAAGCAGAACCGGTCGAGGCCGGTGTCTGCGAGCAGGTCGACGATGTCGCGCAGGTCGTCGCGGTTGTGCTGGGTGATGGTGTACCGGAGCCCGGTCTTCAGGCCGGCGTCGAGGCAGTGTTCGATGCCCCGGACGGCGGCGTCGAAGGCGCCGTCCTGCCCGCGGAAGTGGTCGTTCGTCTCGGCCATCCCGTCGACCGAGATGCCGGCGTAGGCGAGGCCCGCGTCCGCGAGTTGCTGGGCCCGTTCGTCGGTGATGAGCGTCCCGTTTGTCGAGAGGACGGGTCGGAGGCCCACGTCGGCGGCGTAGTCGACGAGTTCGACGAGGTCGGGCCTGACCAGGGGTTCACCGCCCGAGAACAGCACGACGGGGACGCCGTAGTCCGCGAGGTCGTCGAGGAGTCGCTTGCCCTCGGTGGTGGAGAACTCGCCGTCGGCCCCGCTGTCGCAGGCGCTGGCGTAGCAGTGCTCGCAGTAGAGGTTGCAGCCACGCGTCGTGTTCCAGACGACGACCGGGCGGCGCTGTTTCTCCTCGGATATCTGTTCTTTGTCCGATTCGTCGGCGGCGTCGTACCGGAGGCCGTCGCCCTCGGCGTCGAGCCCACACAGTAGCTTCGAGACGGATATCATGGTTCGTGAGTTCGTGCGTGTCAGTCGCCCGCGGGGGTCGCGGCCTCGTCGAGCGTCGAGGGGGTGAAGCGGTGCACCGCGTCGGCCGGGCAGAGCCAGAGGTCCTCGGCGGTAAAGGAGAACAGCGCGGCGGCCTGCTCGTAGGCGAGGTCCCAGGTGTCCGCCGTGACGCTGCCGACGTGCTGCATGGGGTCGGTGCTCGTCTCGCGGACGAAGACCTCCCACTCCGAGCCGTCGGTCGCTCGCGGTGCATCGCTGACGCGCTTTCGGTCCTCCGCTGGCATACTCGCGGCTTTGGGAGGGACTCAAAAGGCACTCTCGCAGATTTTCATCGGCTGAGAACGAGGGTGAGGATGTTCGGGTCGAGAAGGTACACCAGCAGTCAGACCGGCTTCGGAATCCGGTCGACGACGGTCTCCTCGTCCACGACGAGGTTGTACGCCTCCTCGTCGTCGTTCCACAGCGCGAGGACGGACTCGAACGCGAGCAGGTCGCCGTAGGCCGCCGCGTGGAGGTCGCGGTTGAGGCTGGTCTCCTTCACCGAGACGGCGTAGTGGTCGGTGTCCTCGGAGCCGTCGCCGATCTTGAACAGGGGGTTCGCGTCCGGTTCGGCGAGGTTGTGCGAGAGCTTGACCGCGAGCAGGTCGATGCGGTTCGAGACGTGGGTGTCCATGTCGGCCATCCGGGCGTAGCTGTCCGCGCTGGGGGTCACGTCGAGGATGCACGCGCCGTCCCTGCGGAGGAGGCTGTAGGAGAACTGCACGTCGACGTTGCAGAACTCGCCCGGCTCGTGGCCCCCGTCGTCTTCCGGGGTCGCCTCGTCGAGTCGTCGCTGTGTCTCCGGGGTGGCGAGGTCCGGGCGCACGTCGAACGACCAGCCGCGGTCGCTCGGTTCCTCGGTGGGCCAGAGCCGGACCGTCGGCGAGTAGACCGTCGCCTCGTCGGTGACGGCGCGTTCGACCTCTCGAAGCCCTGTGCTGGTGTTCTTGTCGGCGGGCGCGAGCGCGAGTATCGACCCGTCGTCCGCGAGGTGGTCGAGGTACTTCCGGACCACGGCCTCGGGGTCTTCGAGTTCGTTCAGGACGTTCCCGAACAGGACGAGGTCGTACTCGCCTTCGGGCTCGAACGCCTCGGCGGTCGTCTGCGTGATGCGGGTGTGGAAACTCGGCGCGGTGCATTCGAGCAGGCGGTCGAGGACCCCGGTCGCGGCCGACGGCTCCACGGCGTGGTAGTCGACCAGCGTCTCCTCGGGCAGGAAGTCGTGCAGGCCGAGCGCCGGCCCGCCGACGCCCGCACCGACGTCGAGGACGCGCAGGGTCCGGGGGAGCAGTCGCTTCGCGACGAGGTCGTTCAGTACGTACTGGACGGCCGCGTAGAAGTCCGGCAGGTGGTAGATGGCGTACCCGAGGGAGGCGACCTCGTCGTACTCGACCTCCCGGCGGCGGTAGTAGTCGTCCTTGAGCCGCCGGATGGTGGTTCGGAGGGTGTCGCCGGAATCGCCCTCGGCCCAGTCGAGGCCGAAACGCTCGACGAGCAGGTCCTGGAGCTCCTGGTCGTACACCTCCGGGAGCGCCTCGACCGTCTCGACGGTCGTCGTCACCGGGTCCTCGGGGACCGGCGCGAACGTCCCGTCCGGGCGTTCGACCAGTCCGAGGTCGAGTGCCTCGTCGCGAAGCGTCTGGCGCACGATGGCGGGATGGGGTTGCCCCTCGACGTACTCGTACACCTCCTCGGGGTCGATGGGTCTGACGTTCTTCAGGTACTTCGCGTTCGCGACGATGTCGTCTCGCTGGGTCATTCTGGGGACTCGTCCGTCTCGTCTGTGGTGTCTCGGTCGGTCGCCTGTGCTATGTCGCTGTCGTGGTGTGCTCGCCCGGCTTCCCGGTAGAGTGCCGCGAAGGCGTCGCTATATTCGTCGGGCTGTTCGTCGTGGTCGCCCGCGGCAGCGGCGATTCTGCTCGCCGCGTCGGCCACCTCGGCCGCCCCGCCGAAGACGCGCTGGATGCTCGCGTAGACGTGCTCTTCGCCGCCGGTCACCTGCCCGACGAGGTCGTCGAGCACGGCCGAGACCGGGGTATGGAACCGGTCGTCGACCTCGTCGGCCGCCAGTCCGTAGGCGAGAATCGCGGCGTGGGCCTTCGCCTGGACCGAACGCATCGCCTCGTCGTGCTCGGCGACGGTGGTCTCGAACACGTCGTTGCCGGCGTCGGTCATCGCCTCGCGGACCGCGTCCGTGACCGGCCCTGGCGAGTCCGCGACGACCGGGACGTTCCCCGGCGCGTTCTCGGGCGCGAAGAGGGGGTGGAAACTCACCCGCTCCAGGTCGGGGGCGTGCTCGCGCATCGCCTCGACGGGCGTCGCCATCTCACCGGTGACGTCGTAGATAGCCTGCTCGGCCGTCCCGGCGTGGTCTGCGATGGCCTGGGCGACGACCGTCATCGGGACCGCGAGGCAGACCGCCTCGAACGTCTCGTCGGTGTCGAGCGCGACGGCCCGCCCACCGACGGTGGCGGCCGCTGCCTCGGCGGCTGCCGGGTCGGTGTCGGCGAAGGCGACGTCGCCGGGGACCGTCTGCGCTACCCAGCGACCCATCGCGCCCGCGCCGACGACCAGTGTCGTCATCGAAGTCGGGTAGCGCACGGGTTCTGAAAAGGAGTTCGGTCGGTCAGATCCAGCCGGCGTACACGAACAGCACCGTCGTCAGCACGATGAGTCCGAGGATGATGATGATGAGCCAGTTGAACGCCCCACCGGGGGTGAATGCGCGAAGTTCCATGATCTTACCTCACTCTACCGCGAGGGAGTTTTTAAGCCTTGATAACCGCCGTGCCGGCGGCGCTCGGTGGTGATACGAGGGCCGCGTCGGCGGCGGCGGCTCAGTCGACGACGAGTTCGATGGGGTAGTCGGTCAGGTTCTCGTAGCCGTCCTCGGTGACGACGACGATGTCCTCGATGCGGACGCCGCCGACGTCGGGGTCGTACAGACCCGGCTCGATGGTGATGACGTGACCGGGTTCGAGCTCCTCGCCGCGGATACTGATGGAGGGGCCCTCGTGGACGTCGAGGCCGACGCCGTGGCCGGTCGAGTGGATGAACCCCGTCTCGGTCTGCGGGTCGGTGAAGATGGTCGGGTAGCCCGCGTCCTGGTAGACGTCGATGACGGCCTGGTTGACCGCCTCGCCGGTCGCGCCCGGTTCGACCGCGTCGAGGGCGGCCTTGCGGGCCTCGTCGGTGACCTCGTACCACTCGCGCTGGGTCTCGGATGGCTCGCCCTTGAGGAAGGTCCGGGTCATGTCGGAGTGGTAGCGCGAGGCCTTGTGCCGCGGGAAGATGTCCACGATGACGAACTCGTCGGCTTCGAGGGGGCCGGAGCCGCGGTCGTGGGGGTCCGCGGCGTCCTGCCCGCAGGCGACGATGGTCTCGTCCAGCGAACAGTCGTGGCGAAGCAGGGTGATCTCGATCTCCTGCTTGACGAACTCGCTGGTGAGGGGTTCGTCGGCGTCGGGGCGGTAGAGGACGCCGTCCTCGACGCTCGCCTCGCGGACGAGCTCCTCGGCGCGGGCCATCGCGGCCTCGTTGGCGCGCTGGGCCTCGCGCACGTGGTCGACCTCCTCGTCGGTCTTGACGGCCCGGATGTCGTCGACGACGCCGTCCTCGTCGGGCCTCACCGTGAAGCCGTCATCGCGGAGCTTGTCGGCCGCGCCGACGCCGAAGTCCGTCTCGACCGCGAGCGAGGAGACGCCGAGGTCCTCGAGGAACTCGCCGATGACGACGAAGAAGGCGTCGTCGCCGTGTTCCTCGCGCTTGGCCTGGATGTCGTAGTCGCCGTGGCGTTTCACCACGTCGGCCCGACCCTCTTTCTTGGCGCGCCCGTACTCCAGCGAGGAGACGAGCACGCCGATGGCGTCGGGCGTGTAGACCGCGAAGAACGGATCCGGTGCGCCGAAACCGGTCGTGTAGTAGAGGTTGGAGTTCGACTCGTCGTCGAGGAACGCGTACCCATCGAGCCCCTCGTCTGCGAGGAACTCGTCGAGGGCGGCGAAGTCGGGTTCCATGTTGCTCCCCTGCACGGCCAGCCGCCAAAACGGTCCCGGTTCCGGGCGTCCGTTCGCGACAGGCCCCCAGCCCTGTCTCAGCCCAGCACCTTCACGTCCACGCGATGGTTCTCCGTCGGCAGGTCCAGTTCGACCGTCTCGACGAAGTGCTCGCGGACCTGCTCGCGCCACGTGGCCAGCTCCTCGGCGTGTCGCTCGTGGTGCGCCTCCACGTCGTAGTCCCCGTCGGGCTCGGTCTCGTGAGCGTGCGGGTACGCGGGAGCGTCCTCGGCGACCAGTTTCCCCGGCGGGATGCGAATCGGCCCCGGTCCGTCACCCCCGTCGTCGGCCGGTTCGGCGGTCTGGACGAGGTGGATGCGCGCCCGGACCCGGCCCGCGAAGGGGGCCGTGACCCGGAGGACCGCGTCGCGACCCTGCTCGGTCGCCTCCAGTGCGGTGACCACGTCGTCGGCGTGGACCGCGATGGACCGGATGTCGGTCGGGTCGTGGCTCTCGCCTGGCATACCCGTGTCTGCGTGGCTGACGCTATTGAGGCCAGCGGTCGGAAAAGGGGCGACCGGTCAGGGCTTGTGCGTGAACAGCAGTACGTCCCCCTCGTGGGTCGTCACGCACAGGTCCAGCATCTTGCTCAGCTCGAGACTGTTGTACTCGTCTTCGCAGACGACCAGGTCGTCGAACGGCTCCTCGCAGGCCGGACACGCCATCGCCACCGTGTTCTGGTAGGTCTTGACGCCGCCGACGGTCTCCCGGGGAGTCACCGACTGTACGAGCTCCTCGTAGGTCTCGTCGTCCATGGCACGAGGTGCGGGCCGTGGTGTGATAACTCTTGGCGGTGGTTCCCGGGTCGTGAAGCCGACCATCGCGTCCGTGCCGGGACTCGCTGGGTGGGGCACGACGGAATCGCCCCGTGATAATATATAAACCCCGCGTATAGGCTGCAATATCGATAGGTCCCTTCCATGCAAAGGTTACGGTGAGAACAGTCATGGCCGCCGACACCACCGCAGCCTGCGCCTGGAACCACGGCGAATGCGAGGGGACGCCCTTCTGTCCGCCGCGCTGCCCCCGGTTCGTCGACAAGCACGGGCACCCACTGCTCGTGGTTCCCCTGACCGACGAACACGTCGAGCCACTCGTCGAGATGTACACCGACTACGCCCCGGAACACCGCTCGATGGGCCTACCACCTATCCGCGAGAGCGAGATCCGCCGGTGGCTCGACCGCCTCCGCGAGAACGGGACCAACGTCGTCGCGGTCGACGGAGATCGGGTGCTCGGCCACGCCGGCTTCGCGGGCGGTGCGAACGGCCTGCCCGAGTTCCTCGTCTACGTCCACCAGGACGCCCACGGCCGTGGCATCGGGACGGAACTGACCAAGCACGCCATCGCCTACGCTGCCGACTCGGAGCACGACGGGTTGTGCCTGCACGTCGTGGACGACAACGAGGCCGCGATTGCGGTGTATCGCAGGCTGGGCTTCGAGGTCACGAAGCGTGAGGGGAACGAGTTGCGGATGGAACTGGACTTCGGGCAGGAGGTTGCGGAAGAGGTTCGGTTGGCGCCTGCGGAGCGGTCTCCCGCGCTAGCCTGACCCGTCGAGATCCCACAGAACCGACCGCAAAGCGCTTTACACTGGATTGATATATCTCGACACCACAATGAGGTGGACGTCACGGCGAGGAGTCCTCGAAACACTTGCAGGTAGTACCGTCCCAGCCCTGACCGGTTGTCTCCGGCTGGAGAACGGTGGGGGGTCGACCACCCGAACAGCCGTCACCGACACAGCCACGCGCACCGATCCGTCGTCGTTCCAGGAACGGTTCGAAGACGGTTCGTACGACGACTCGTGGCGGATTCTCTGGTTACAGAGCGGCGGCTTCGACGGCCCGCAACAGGGCGAGCGACCGCCGTTGAACGAGTGGACTGTGAAAGAAACCTCGACGTTGGAGGGCTCGTACGCGTTACATCTCCATAGCGAGGCAGACGGTAACGGACTCGTCACGGCCGACCCGGTCATCGAAATCGACGGCGACTTCGATTTCGAATACTCGTTCCGGACTCCGGACCCCGATAACCGTGGGGTCCACGTCGACCTTGTCGACGTATCCACGTACGGCAGTCGGACTGACCCCGTCACCGACACGATTCCGCACCTCAAAATCGGGTCGGCACGTCGGCAACCGGCGAACGGGAAAGCAGTCTTTCATGCGCTTGGGACATCGACCGAGGTCTCGTTTGAAACGTTCGACCCACGGACCCAACACCGGATACGGGTCGAACGCCGAGGTGACACCGTAATCGGCTACCACAACGACACGGAGATCGCCCGTGGGTCGGTCGACTTCTCGGAGACGGCCCTCGACGTCGAGGCACCCCATCAACTCGTGTTCAGGTCCAGCGCCAGCTATGGTGACGAGTCTTACCTCTGGCTCGACGACATCTCGTTCACCACCGTGTAAATCAGGTTCCAGTGTTCCGTTGCTGACCGACCCGAGTCACTCACGACCCTGACCCGCCGTTGATTCGGTGTGTCACTCGATACTACTGGGGTTAAGTCGGTACGTCTGTTCGCTGGTGAACACGTAGAGCGCATCGTCCGAACCAGTGACCGCCTGAACTTCACCGCCGACGAGGAACTGCCCGACCGGCCTCCCGGTCTCCGCGTCCACAGCGACCAGGCGGTCGTCGGTCTCGCGCTCGGAGGTCCAGACCAGCCCAGCCGCGATTGCCGGTGTCGTCTCGACCTCACTCTCCATCTCGTACCGCCACAACCGGTCTCCTGTCTCCCTCGCGATTCCGTAGAGCCCGTGGTCTCTCGCCCCGAAGTACACTCCGCTGTCGGTCAGTGCGATGCCAGTCGAGAGGCTCTCTGACGGCTCTGCTGTCCACAGATGGCTGAACGACGAGAGAGTTACGGCGTCTACCCAATCCAACCCGGGGATGTAGATGCTGTCGTCGCCGAGTAACGGACGGTGGGTTCCTGACGGTGCCTCACCGACGACCGACCCCTCGGTGGTCCGAACCCGGAAGCCGATATTCGGGGTTCCAACGTACACGGTCTCGTCGAACGGCTCCGATAGCGTTCTCGGCAGAATGGGATCATATCCGGTCGCCTCCCTGAGCGCTGCTTTCGATTGGTCCCACCGCCACGTCCCGTCTTCTCCGGCCAGACAGCCGACGCCGCTTGCGTCGTCGCTACTCTCTCCACTCCAGGCAACGACGACCGAGTCGTCGGTGAGGCTGACGGCCTCGACGGTGGAATCTAGCGACTGTGTCCATCGGGTCTCCCCGGTCGATACGTCGAGGGCGTGGAGCGTCTCGTCGTCGGTCGCTGCGGTGAGAAATGACCGGTCTGGCATGACCTGGACGGTCTCTGGGCGGTCGATGTGGTCTCCGAGTTCCCGAACCCATTCGCGCGTCCCACTGTCGGGGTCCAGCCGAGTGACCGTCCCCGTGTTACCGCCGACCGTGTAGAGGCCGTGCTCCGCGACGAGTGTATTCGTCCGCCTCGGCAGTCCCGTTATGTCCCTGAAGGGGTTATCTACGTTCCAGACCACGTCCATACCGAGTGCCGGGAGCGACTCTGGTGGCGACGACGGCACCGTGTCTGTACCGGCCGTGCCCGTCTCCGCCCCTGTCTGGGTGCCATTACGGGATGTACTCCTCGTCGAACTTGACTCGTCTAATCGCAGGCACCCAGCGGCCCCTCCGACCACGCCGACAGTAAGGTGTCGAAGAACGCTTCTACGATTGAATTTGCGCCCCACGCTTCTGGTTCGAGAGGTCAGAAATATATAACTTATCCTGGATGGGTCTGGCCAGCGATGGTCTGCCGACCTCGGCGCAGTCCCAGATGATGTCTACCAACTCGACGAAACCGAACTAACACAAAACAGGACTCGCCGGGAGTCCCTTGAGCGAGCGAAGCGAGTGAAAGGGACTACGGCGAGTCCACTGACTGACCGAGTGAAACGAGGGAAGGAAGTGGACTCGCCGGGATTTGAACCCGGGGCCTCTCCCATGCCAAGGGAGTGATCTACCTCTGATCTACGAGCCCTCGAACGCATTCATTAGTTGGTCGGGGGGTATTGATAAACCTCTCGAATCAAGTCGGCGACGGCACCGCCTCCCGTGTCGGCGCTTCACACGAAACGGTGGTGTCTCGCGCGAGCGAGTAGAAACCCTTTAGAGGCGCACCAAGCAACCAACACGCGGGAACAGCACGGCCGTAAATCTGACTCGCCGGCGGGCTTCCGCCGGCTTGGGATTACGGAGGTGCTCCCGACAGGGACAGCTGTCTCTGTCGGATTCACACGTCTTTCGCGGTCTGTTGTTCCTATCATCTACCAATGGCCAGAATGCACACCCGCCGTCGCGGCAAGTCCGGTTCGGACCGACCCGTGACGGATGAACCCCCGGAGTGGAGTGACGTCGACGCCGAGAAGATCGAAGAGCGCGTCGTCGAACTGGCAGAGCAGGGCTACGAGCCGTCCCAGATCGGCATGAAGCTGCGCGACGAGGGCGTGACCGGCACACCCGTCCCCAACGTCAAGCTGGCGACGGGCAAGAAGGTCACCGAGATCCTCGAAGAGCACGACGCCGAGCCCGACCTGCCCGAAGACCTGCGCAACCTGATGGAGCGTGCTGTTCGCCTCCGTGCACACATGGAGGAGAACCAGCAGGACTTCCAGAACAAGCGCGCACTCCAGAACACGGAGTCGAAGGTCCGCCGCCTCGTCTCGTACTACCGCGGTGACGAGCTGGACGCCGACTTCGAGTACTCCTACGAAGAAGCCGAAGAACTCCTCGAAGAAAGTAACTGAGCTGCATGTCGCACTCGAGTCGCACCGCCGACGGGGCCGCCGACGCCGCCAGTGACATCGCTGGCGCACTGCGTCGGGCCTCGTTCGTCCACGTCGTCGCCCGCGCGAGCGGAGACGCAGTCGCTGCCGCAGGGCTAGTCGCGAGAGCGCTGGGCGACGTGGGGACGCCGTTCCAGGTGAGCGTCGGCCGGACGGTCGACGCGCGCACGGAGCGGGTGGCCCGGGACGAGCGAGACGCCGAGACGACCGCGCTGGTCGTCGGGTCGTCCGAGGCCGAGGCGTATCACCTCGACCCCGCGGACGAGCCGGCGAGCGTGGCCGCGTGGCGGCTTGCTGGCGACCTCGGTGGCGCGCCGGATTCGGTGCTGGCACTGGCCGGCGCCGTCGCGGCGGGCGTGACGCCCGGCGCGGGCGCGACCGAGCGACTCGTGGAGGCGGCCGAGACGAGCGGGCGACTGGTCCGCCGTCCCGGCGTGGCGATACCGACCGACGACGTGGCAGACGGCCTGGCAGCCTCGACGCTGGTGCACGCGCCCTTCTCGGGCGAGCGTGCAGTCGCAGACGAGCTGGTTGCCGACCTCGACATCGCGGACGAGCCGCAGGTAGACGACGATGCGCGGCGCACGCTGGCGTCGCTGGTCGCGGTCGAGACGGTCGGTGCGGACGACGCCACGACGCGGGCCGGGGACGTCCTCGAACGGGCGGTCCGGCCCTACACCACGCCCGACGGTCGGTTCGCCACGGTCGGCGGCCTCGCGGACGTGCTCGACTGTGCGGCAGTGGGCGCCCCCGGTACGGGCGTGGCGCTGGCGCTCGGGCACGACGTGCGCGAGGGCGCGCTGGACGCGTGGCGCGAGACGGCCCACGCGGCCCACGAGGCCGTCCGCGAGGCGACGACGCACCGCTACGACGGCGTGTTCGTCGCCCGCGTGGACGAGGCGCCGGTGCAGGTCGCGGCCCGACTGGTCCGTGACTTCCGGTCGCCGGAGCCGGTCGCGCTGGTCGTCGGTGACGACGAGGCAGCCGCCGCAGCCGTGGACGACCGCGACCTCGCGGGCGTCGTGGCGCGGACGGTGACCCAGACCGGCGGGTCGGCCGACGGTACGTCACGGACCGCCTACGCGACCTTCGAGTGCGAGACCAAGCAGTTCATCACCGCCTTCAGGGAGGCACTATGACACGACGCGCGACGATCCGGACCGAGCACGACCGCCCCGAACTGGTGGCGGCCGCGATCCGCCCGGACAACACCGCAGAGATGGAGACACACGTCGAGGAGGGCGCCGTCGTCACCCGCATCGAGCGGGAGACGACCGGGGGCCTGCACTCGACGGTCGACGACTACGTCGTGAACGTCGACGTCGCGTCACGAGTGGCACAGCACGCAGAGCAACAGACCACACACAAATCATGAGCGAACGATCCGTTTCCCGCAAGAAACAAGAGAAGCGGTGGTACACGCTCCACGCCCCCGAGATGTTCGACCGGGCGGAGCTCGGTACCACACCCGCAGATGAACCGGAGAAGGTGCTCGACCGCACCATCGAAACCACCCTCGGTGACCTCACCGACAACGCGAGCGAGAACAACACGAAGCTCAAGTTCAAGGTGACCGACGTCGGCAGCGACGCCGCGTACACCGAGTTCGTCCAGCACGAGCTGACGCGTGACTACCTCCGTAGTCTCGTCCGCCGTGGCGCGTCCAAGATCGACGCCCACATCACCGTGCTGACGAAGGACGACTACCGCGTCCAGATCCAGCCCGTCGCGTTCACCACGAAGAAGGCCGACCACAGCCAGGAGCGCGCCATCCGCAAGACGATGATCCAGATCGTCCGCGAGGCCGCCCGCGAGCACACCTTCGAGGACGTCATCGACTCCGTCGTCGAGGGTCGACTCAGCTCGGCCATCTACGGCGAGGCGAAGACCATCTACCCGCTCCGCCGGGTGGAGATCCAGAAGGCGACCCTCGAGGCCCACCCCGAAGAGGTGGCCGCCGAGGAGGAGGCTGCCGTCGACGTCGACGAGGAGGACGTCGCAGTCGAGGCCGAGGAGGCCGAGGCTGCCGACGAAGACGAGGAGTAAGTCGCGACGCGAGTCGCCGACGGATTATTTTTCGACGACGATACGACCGACCATCCCGCCACGCTCGTGCGGGACGCAGACGTAGTTGTACGTCCCGGGAACCTCGAACGTGTGCGAGTAGGACCCGCCGGAGGGGATGGCGCCGCCGCGCTTGCCGAACCAGGCGTCCCGTGCCGCTTCCTCGGAGTCGAAGCCACCGGAGGCGAAGTACGCGGCGTCCTCGGGGATGGCGTTCCCGTAGGCGGTGACGGTGTGGGCCTTGCTGGAGGTGTTCTTCCACGTGACGGTGTCGCCGACGCTGACGGTGTACTCGTCGGGCAGGAACGCGCTCGCGCCCATGCCGACGTCACAGCCCTCAGCGCAGTTGAGCCGCGAGGTGGAACCGACGGCGAGACAGCCGGCGAGCCCGGCCAGTGTCGAGCCACTCACCGCGGCGAGGAACGTGCGGCGGTTCATGGTGGGGGCTTGGGAACTCCGCAATATATGCGCCGCGGTCCGCGCTCGGCGAGCCGGCGGCGAACCCCCGGCAATCGTCGCCGGCGCCCGGAGACCGAAAGAGCGTAAAACCGGGCCAGCCAACCGGGGTGATATGTTGCCACGGTTCGTCGGCCGCCTGAGTCTCGCCGACGTGGTGACGACTGCGAACGCGTCGCTCGGGTTCGTCGCGGTCGTCGTCGCGTTCCAGGACGTGGAACTGGCGGCGAGACTCGTCCTGCTCGCGGGTATCGCGGACGGGCTCGACGGCGTGGTCGCGCGCTACTCCGGCGGGTCGAAGGTCGGCCCGTACCTCGACTCGCTGGCGGACGTGGCCTCGTTCTCGGTCGCGCCCGCGGTGCTGGTGTACGCGACGGCGTCGGCGACCTGGACGGTCTCGTTCGACGCGCTCACCGCGCGGGCGGTCGCGGCGATGGTCCTCCCCGCCCTGTTCGTGGCGATGGGCGTCGTCCGCCTCGGGATGTACACCGCCTACGACACGGCCGACGAGTACACCGAGGGCGTCCCGACGACGCTCGCGGCGACCATCCTCTCGGCCGCCGTGCTCTGTGGCATCACCTCGGCCGCGCTCTTGCTGGCGGCCACCGGCGCGTTCGTCTACCTGATGGTCTCGACGGTCCGGTACCCGGACCTGCTCGCCCGCGACGCCCTGCTGATGGGCGTCGTCCACGGGCTCGCGGTGCTCTTCCCCTACTTCTACGGCCGGACGTTCCCCTGGGCCATCCTCACGCTGGCGCTCGCGTACCTGCTCGCGGGACCCTGGTTCTACTGGCGCGGGGGGCGCGTGCTGGCGAAGTGGTATGGAAACGCTTAGGAACACGCTGGCCCGAGTTGCCCGCATGAACGTGACGGCAACGGGGGCCAATCATGAGTGAGAACGAATCCGATGCCGATGCCGACGCCCAGTCCGAGTCCGAGGACGTGAGTGTCGAGTCGCTGGAGGAGCGACTGGACGCGATCGCCGCGGACCTCGAAGATGCCGAGACCGAAGCCGACCTCGACGACGTCGAGAGCGACCTCGACGCTGTCGCGGCCGACCTCGAGGACGCCGACCTCCCCGAACCGGAGGACGACGACGAGGACGACCCGGCCGAGGAGCTCGACTCCCGCATCTCGGACCTGCGCGACGACCTCGAGGAGGCGCGCGGCCCGTACGCCGAGGAGGTCGTCGAGGACATCGAGGAGGCGACGTCCACCATCGAGGACACCCGCTGGACCGAGACCGGCGAGGACGAGGTCGTCGACGCGGTCGAGTCCTTCCTCGCGACCGACGAACTCGACGTGAGCGCCTCGGTGAGCGAGGTCGACGAGGCCGCCGACGCGCTCTCGGAGGCCGTCGACGCGGTCGAGTCCCAGAACCTCGACCCCGACGAGGACGCCGAGACCATCGCGGCCCTGCTCGAGGCCAGCCAGACGCTGCTGGACGACCTCGAGGCGGCAGAGGAGTGGGACGACCTCTCCGTGCGCGAGCAGCTCGACTTCCACGGCTTCTACGACGTGCTCGACCACCGCAAGGACTTCCCGCCCGAGTGGCACGCCATCAAGGTGTTCGAGCGCGAGATGGAGGCCGAGAAGATCCTCATCGGGCTCGATATGTTCGATTCCGACTTCATGGAGGAGCACTGCATGGAGGCACTCGAACGCCTCGGCCCGGAGGAGGCACTCGACGCCATGCAGCAGAAGGCCCAGCGCCGCGACAAGATGGCCATCTCGGTCCTCGGCAAGATCGGCTCCGAGGAGCCCGTCGAGATGCTGCTGGACTACGTCGACGCCGACTCCGACCCGGCGCTCCAGAAGGTGACGTTCAAGGCGCTCGGCGAGATCGGCGCCGAGGACGCGGTCCAGCCCCTCGCGAACAAACTCGCCGTCGAGAACGAGATCATCCGGTCGCGCGCCGCCCGCTCGCTCGGCCTCATCGGTGACACCCGGGCCGTCGAGCCGCTCGCGGACGTCCTCGAGGAGGACGAGGACGACACCGTCCGCGCCAGCGCCGCCTGGGCGCTGAACCAGATCGGGACCGAGGACGCGCTCGAGGCCGTCTCCGGCTACAGCGACGACCGTTCGTTCCTCGTGCAGGACGAGGCCGAGAAGGCCGCCGTCGTCGAGGACGAGCCCGAGACCGCCGCGTAAGCGACCCCCACTTTCCGACCTTTCTTATACCAGCGAGCGGCCAGCATCGGCGTGCTCCGGTCGCTCGCGCTGCTCGCGCTCGTCTGTACCGCGCTGGTAGCACCGGCTCTCGGCGCGGCCGGAGCTGGCGGCCCGCAGTCGGCCGCAGTCGGGTCCCCGGCTCCAGAGACCGCCACGGCGCCACCGGAGAACCAGACCGGTCCCCGCATCGTCGCGGTCGCGCCGAACCCCGCAGCCGCGGGCGACCACGGCGAGTACGTCGTGGTCGCGTTCCCCGACCGCACGGACCTCTCCGGGTGGACGCTCGGTGACGACGAGGAGACGGCGCGGCTCCCGAACGTGACCGTCTCGGGTCGCGTCGCACTCACCGCCGAACCGGCCGCGCTCCGCGACGACGTGGCCGACCGGGTCGTGGCGGTTCCCGACTTCCCCGCGCTCGCGAACGGCGGCGAAAGCGTCGTCCTCGCCGACGCGGACCGCGTCGTCGCCCGGTTCACGTACGAGCGCGCGCCGGAGGCCGAGGCGTGGACCGGCGACCGCTGGGTGCCCTACGGCGCGACCGACTTCGCGCCCGCCACCAGCGGCCCGACGACCGTCCGGGCCTTCGTCACGCCGGACTCACGGGTGCCACTCGACGCGATACACGACGCCGAGGAGCGGGTCCTCCTCGCCGGCTACACCTTCACGTCGGCCCGGGTGACCGACGCGCTCGTGGCCGCCGCCGAGCGAGGTGTGACCGTCCGGGTGCTGGTCGACGGCGCACCGGTCGGGGGCGTCAGCGAGCACCAGGTCGCGCGACTGGACCGGCTCGTCCGCGCCGGCGTCGCGGTCCGCGTCCTCGACGGCCCCCGCGCCCGCTACGACTTCCACCACGCGAAGTACGCGGTCGCCGACGACCGGGCGCTCGTGCTCACGGAGAACTGGAAGCCCTCGGGCACGGGCGGGCGGGCCAACCGCGGCTGGGGCGTCTCCCTCCGCGAGGGGCCGACCGACGCGCTGGCAAGGGTGTTCGCGGCGGACTGGGCGGCCCACGACGCGCTCCCCTGGCGGTCGGTCCGGGGCGACGTGGACCCGGTCCTCCCGGACCCGGCGACCGGCGACTACCCCTCGCGCATCGACGCGCGGACCGTGCCGGTCGAGCGCGTCACCGTCCTCGTCGCACCGGACAACGCCGAGTCACGGCTCACCCACCTCGTCCGCACCGCGAACCACTCGGTCCGGGTCGAGCAGATGGCGGTCGGGAGCGTCGAGACACCGCTGGTCCGGGCCGCCATCGCGGCCGCCCGGAACGGCACCCGGGTCCGCATCCTGCTGAGCAGCGCGTGGTACGCCGAGGAGGAGAACGCCCGCGTCGCGGCCCAGCTCGACCGACTCGCCGCCCGCGAGGGGCTCGACCTCGACGCGAAGCTCGTCGACCCCGACGGTCGGTTCGCGAAGGTCCACGCGAAGGGCGTGGTCGTGGACCGCCGCCACGTCGTCGTCGGGAGCGTCAACTGGAACAGCCACTCCCTGCGGGAGAACCGCGAGGTCGCGGTCGTCCTCACCGGCGACGAGGTGGGCGCCTACTACGCGGACGCCTTCGACGCCGACTGGTCGACGAACCGGGACGTTCCATCCGTCCTGCTGGTCGCCGCGGCGGTCGCGGCCGGGGGCGTCGCGGTGGTCCTGTACCGGCGGGTCAGGTTCGAGACAGGTAACGACTGCGTCAAGCCGCCGCGGGACCTCTGAAGAGCTATGAGCACCGCGGCTGCCCGCGACTTCGCGGTCCTCCACGAGGTCGCACAGACCGTCTCCGCCGCCGACACGCTCGACGACGCACTCGCGTCGACCGTCGAGATCGTCTGCCAGCACACCGACTGGCGCTACGCCGAGGTGTGGCGACAGGTGGACGGCCGCCTCGAACTGGGCCCCACGTGGTACCAGCCGGACCGCCGGTTGCGACGCTTCCACCGGGACTCGCGGGACCGCACCTACGAACGTGGCGAGGGACTGCCGGGTCGGGTCTGGGAGACACAGGAGCCGGAATGGATCAGGGACGTGGCTGCCGTCTCCTCGGCACGGTTCCACAGGCGGGGCGCCGCCGTGGCCGCGGGGTTCCACGCTGCACTCGGCGTCCCCATCGTCGACCAGGAGACCGTCGTCGCCGTCCTCGTGTTCCTGCTCGACGAACCGCGTCGCCGGACCGAGCGCATGGTCGCCCTCGTCGGGACCGTCGCCATCCTCGGTGGCCTGTTCGCCCAGAAGGAGCGGTTCGAGGCGGCGGCGCGGCGACAGCAGACCATCGCCAGGTGCTTCGAGGCGAGCCCGGTCGGCATCGTCATCTTCGACACCGACGGCACGCTGGTCGACCTGAACGACCAGGCCGCGTCCATCCTCGGCCAGACGGCGCAGTCGCTCGCCGGGACGCACTGCACCGAACTCGGCCTCGACCCGGTGGACGCGGAGGGAGAATCACTGGCGCGACCCGCGCTCCCGGTGGAACGGGCGATCGAGGAGGACAGGTGCATCTACGGCGTCCAGTGTGGCATCACCACGCCGACGGGGGAGCGATGGGTCGTCGCCAACGCGGCACCGGTCCGGGACGAATCGGGCCGGGTCGAACAGGTCGTCGTCGCCATCGAGGACCTGACGAGCCAGCACGTCTGGGAGCAGGAGATCGCCCGGCAGAACGAGCGACTCTCGCGGTTCGCCGGCGCCGTCTCCCACGACCTCCGCAACCCGCTGTCGACCGCGCGGACCTCGCTCCTGCTCGCGAAGGGCGAGTGCGACAGCCCACACCTCGACCGCATCGAGGGGGCCCTCGGCCGGATGGACGCCATCATCGACGACGTGCTCTCGCTGGCGCGCGGCGGGAGGGCCGTGGTCGATCCATCGTCGGTCTCGCTGGAGGCCGTCACCCGGGCGGCCTGGGCCTCGACGGTGAACGCCGACGACGCGACCCTCTCGGTGGCCGAGGACAGGACGCTGCTTGCGGACGAGGAACGGCTCCAGCGACTGCTCGAGAACCTCTTCCGGAACGCCGTCGAGCACGCGGGCCCGGACGTGACGGTCCGTGTCGGGGCGATGGATGGTGGGTTCTTCGTCGAGGACGACGGCCCCGGTATCCCCGAGGGAAAGCGCGAGAAGGCCTTCCAGCCCGGGTACACGACTCGACAGTCGGGGACCGGCTTCGGGCTCGCACTCGTCGACGAGATCGCCTGCGCCCACGACTGGTCCGTCACGCTCACCGACGCGGCGACCGGCGGGGCCCGGTTCGAGTTCACCGTCGAGTGACGACCCGGCCCGAACACGCCAAGCCCGTGGCCCCCGTCTCTACGACTATGTCTACCGGGACGAACAGCGTCGGGAACTACGAGCTCCTCCACGAGGTCGCCCAGGCGGTCGCGAGTGCCGACTCGTTCGAGGCCGCGCTGGCGGACACCGTCGCGCTCGTATGTCGCTCGACCGCCTGGATGTACGGTGAGGTGTGGACCGTCGATGCCGACCGCGACGAACTCGTCCCGAGCGACGTCTGGTACGGGTCGGGCGACGCGGTGGCGGCCTTCCGGCGGGTCACCGAGCAGACGACGTTCCCGGCCACGGTCGGCCTGCCGGGGCGGGTGTGGGCCACCGGCGAGGTCGAGTGGATCCCCGACGTCTCCGACACCTCCCCGGAGTTCTTCATCCGCGCGACCGCGGCCCAGGACGCCGGGCTCAAGGCCGCCGTCGGCGTCCCCATCGTGGACCTCGACGAGGTCATCGCCGTCCTCGTCTTCTTCACGGGTGAACCGAAACCGACCGACGAGCGCTGGGTCCGGCTCGTCTCGACCATCGGCATCCTCGGGGGGCTCTACGCCCGCAAGGAGCGCGTCGCCGAGCTCGCCGAGCAGGCGGAGGAACTCGAAGAGCGCATCGAGGCCAGCCCGGTCGGCGTCGTCGTGTTCGACCCGGAGAAGCGCGTGGTCGACGTGAACGCGCAGGCGACCCAGATACTGGGCCTCGCCGAGGCGGACCTGCGCGAGACGGGGTACGACGAACGCCGACTCGAGTACCTCGACAGCGAGGGCCACCCGGTCGAACAGGACGAGATGCCGGTCGCGCGGGTCCTCGAGACCGGGTCGCCAGTCCGGGGGAGCCAGCTGGGCCTCGCGACGCCGCAGGGGGACCGCTGGCTCCTGGTCAACGCCGCCCCCGTGACCGACGACCGTGGCGTGGTCGAGGAGGTGGTCGTCGTCATCGAGGACATGACCAGCCGGCACAGCTGGGAGGAGGAGATCGAACGCCAGAACGAGCGGCTCTCGCAGTTCGCCAGCGCCGTCTCCCACGACCTCCGCAACCCGCTGTCGACGGCCGCGACCGCGCTGGCACTCGCCCGGGAGGACCCGTCGGACCGGAACTTCGACATGGTCGAGCGCGCCCTCGGCCGGATGGACGCCATCATCGACGACGTCCTCCAGCTCGCCCGGGAGGGACGGACCGTCATCTCGCCGACCGCGGTCTCGCTGGCCGCGATGGCCGGGCAGGCGTGGGAGTCGATCCAGCCGCCCGACGCCACCCTCGAGGTCGTCGGCGACCTGACCGTCGTCGCGGACCCGGACCGCCTCCAGCGCCTGCTCGAGAACCTCTTTCGCAACAGCATCGAACACGGCGGGCCCGCGGTCACGGTGCGTATCGGCGCGACCGCGGACGGCTTCTTCGTCGAGGACGACGGTCCCGGCATCCCGGCCGCGGAGCGCGACACCGTGTTCGAGCTGGGCTACACGACCGGCGACTCCGGTACCGGCTTCGGCCTCGCCATCGTCCGGGAGATCGTCAACGCACACGACTGGGAGATCTGCGTGACCGGAAACGACGCGGGCGGGGCTCGCTTCGAGGTGACGGTCGGGTAGGAGAGATCGAGAGAACAGCAGCGAATCGCAGGCGGTCGCTCAGTCGTCCGAGAGCGCCGACATGGAGGAGACGTCCTCGTCGATGTCGGCCTCGGCCATCTTCTCGACCAGCGCGTCGATGACCTCCTCGCGCCGGCCCTTCACGAACTTGATGGAGCCGACGACGAGGTGGCCTCCGCCGGAGACGCCGCCGCCGACGATCTCCTCGTCGAGTTCGGTGACCATCCGCGGGATGTCGAGGCGGACGCCGTCGGAGCGCAGGACGGCGAAGTCCGGCCCGTACCCGATGGTGATGACGGGGTCGCCCGTCTCCTGGACCTTGCGGTCGTGGATCTCGCCCGTCGTCTTCCCCGGTGCGGGGTAGGTGAAGCGGTGGGCGTAGTTCTCCACGTCGATGCGGTAGAGGTGTGCGCCGTTGTCGAGGTTCTCGTGCTCGAGGTGGGGCATCGCCGCGTCGAGCTGGTCCTCGACCTCGTCGCGGGCGCGCCCGGCGAGGAAGTCGACCAGTTCCTCGTGGCGGTCGCGGTCGTCACAGGCGACGTTGAGCACGTCGTCGATGAGGTGGCGGCCGGAGTCGTAGCGCAGCCAGTGGGCGACGTAGTCCAGCGCCTCGCTGATGTCGCGCAGGTCGTCCTCGTCGTAGCCCTCCTCGGCGGCGAGGTCGAGGTAGTCCTCCATGACCTCGGCCTTCGAGCGGTCCGCGAGGCCCGCGACGGCGGGCACGTGGCGGATCTCCTCGGTCATGTCGGGGTAGATCATCCGGGCGAGTTCGACGCACATCATGCCGGTCGTGATGCGGTAGTCCTCGCCGTAGGTGTACGGGTTGACGTGGGCCGAGAGGAGCGGTTCGACGGCCTCGGGGTCCGGGTGGTGGTGGTCGACCGCGACGATGGGGATGTCGTAGTGCGCGAGCGTCTCGTACGCCGGCACGTCCTCCTCGGTCGACCCGTTGTCGAGCATGAGGACGAGCGGGAGCTTCTGGCCGTGCTTCGCGCGGTCCTCGAGCGCGTAGTTCAGGTCGCGGGTGGCGTCCTCCATCTCGTAGAAGGGCGCCTTCGAGGGGAGGCGCTTGAACAGGTGACGGGGCGCCTCGGGGTCCTCGTGGACCTCGGCGATGAAGCGCTCGATGGCCTTCTGGACCGGCACGGAGGCGCACATCCCGTCGCCGTCGGCGTGGTGGCGGACGCGGATGGGGCGGCCCTCGATGACGGTCTTTCGCAGCAGGCGGGCGACCTCGCGGAGGTCGTCGCGGAGCTTCTCGAACGCGTCCCACTCGACGAGTGGCTCGACCTCGTGGGGTTCGGCCCACGTCTCGAGCGCGTCGTCGAGGCGGGTCTGGACCTGCTCGGCCTCCTCGCCCTCGAGCTGGGTCAGGCTCCCGACCTCGAGCTGGGTCGTGCCCTCGCGGGTCTCGACGATGCCGGTGACGCGGACCACGTCGTCGACCGCGACGTCGGGGTAGGCCCGGACGCCGGCGGACTCGAACGCGGCCGCCGGGACGACGCCGTGTGCGTCCCGGACCTGGAAGATGGTCGGGCCGCCGGTCTGCTTGATCTGCGTGACGACGCCCTCGACGTGGACCTGTTCGCCGAGGCTCGCGTCGAGCGCGGTGGTCGCCGTCGGACGGTACTCGTGGCTGACGGGCTGGACGACGAAGTCCTCGAGGTCGACGGTCTCGAAGGACATGTCGCCGTCCTCGCGGACGTTCTCGAGCTCGACGACGAGCTCGTCACCGACCGCGTAGGTGCCGCTGAGTTTGGACTCGTGGACGAGTCCGGAGACCGAATCAGAGAGGTCGACGAAGACGCCGTATTCGACGATACCGTTGACGGTCGCGAGGTAGGGGGTCTCCTCCTCGACGTCCTCGACGGTACAATCGGGAGCGAGGTCGTACACGACGGTGTCGCCCCCGTCGTCGTCGGCGGCGTCGCCGACAGAGTCGGATGTCATCGTTACGGGTTCGTTTGCAACGACCGGGTATAACGCTTGTCAAGACGAACGAGGGTTTCGGAACGTTTAGCACCGACGAGGCGCGAGAGTCGGGCATGGGACTGTTCGACCGGTTCTTCAGACGCAAGGCGGTCGTGGGCATCGCCCGCGACACCATCGAGTTCGCGCTGGAGGCCGCGGAGGACACCCACCCGAACGAGTACATGGGCATGCTCCGGGGGACCGACGCCCGGAAACTGGGCCTCGACATGGACGGCCACGTCGTCACCGACGTGCTCGTCATCCCGGGCACCACCTCCAACCCGGTGAGTGCGACGCTCGACTCCAACATGATTCCGAACGACATGCGCGCACTCGGGAGCATCCACTCCCACCCCAACGGCGTCCTCCGGCCGAGCGACGCGGACCTCGCGACGTTCGGGCAGGGGACCGCCCACATCATCATGGGGGCGCCCTACCGCGAGGGCGACTGGCGGGCGTTCGACCAGGAGGGCGAGCCACGCGACCTCCCGGTGCTGGACGTCGACCTGCCCGACCCGGAATCCTTCTTCGACTTCACGCAAGCGGACATCGACGCGGAACTGCGAGATTGATATGACAGGGAACACCACGACCGTCATCGCACAGGGCACCTTCGACATCCTGCATCCCGGCCACGTCCACTACCTCTCCGAGGCGGCGGCGATGGGGGACGAACTCCACGTCATCATCGCCCGCCGCGAGAACGTGACCCACAAGGCGAAACCCATCCTCCCCGACCGCCAGCGCCGCGACATGGTCGACGCGTTCGAGATGGTGACGGAGGCGCACCTCGGCGACACCGAGGACATCTTCGTCCCCATCGAGCGCATCGACCCCGACTACATCGTCCTCGGCCACGACCAGCACCACGACGAGGCCGCCATCGCCGACGCCCTGGCGACCCGCGGCATCGACTGCGAGGTGCGGCGGGCCTCTGCCCGCGAGAAGCGCTACGACGACGAACTGCTCTCGACGGGGCGTATCATCGACCGGATTCTCGAACAGCGCACCTGAGCGACCGCCGATTCTGTCCCTGCCCTGCCCACGTTTCCCGAGAAGCCACCGGCTCGGCGAGTCGAGGTCGAGAGAACGTTCAGAAGAGGGTCGATTCCTGCCTACAGGTAGCCGGCGTCAGCCAGCCGCTCGACGCCCTCGCGCAGGCGCTCCTCGCTGGCCGCGTAGGAGAGCCGCGCGTAGCCCGGCGTGCCGAAGGCACTGCCCGGGACGGTGGCGACGTGAGCGTCCTCGATGGCCCCCTCGCACCACGCGGTGTCGTCTTCATCGACGGGCAGCATCATGTAGAACGCGCCGTCCGGGACGGCCACGTCGACGCCGTGTTCGGCGAACAGGTCGACGAGCAGGTCGCGGCGCTCCTCGAAGGCGTCGCGCATCTCGGCGACGGCCTCGTCGGTGTTCCGGAGCGCCTCGACGCCCGCGTGCTGGACGAAGTTCGTCGCACAGGAGACGGAGTGGCTGTGGAGCTTGCCCGCCTCGCTGACGAGTTCCTCGGGGGCGGCGAAGTAGCCCAGGCGCCAGCCGGTCATCGAGTAGGCCTTGGAGAAGCCGTTGACCGTGATGGTGCGGTCTTCCATGCCCTCGAGCGTGCCCAGGCTCGTCATCTCGACGCCGTAGGTGATCTCCTTGTAGATCTCGTCGGAGATGACCGCGAAGTCGTGTTCGACGGCGAGGTCGCGCACGCCCTCGAGTGCGGCGTCGGAGTAGACCGCGCCGGTCGGGTTCGACGGCGAGTTCACGACGAGGAGTTCGGTGTCGTCGCTGACGGCGTCGGCGAGGTCGTCGAGTGCCGGTTCGAGCTGGAAGTCCGCATCCGAGAGGTCGACGCGGTTCAGCGAGCCGCCGGCCATCTTCACCATCGCCTCGTAGGACACCCACGCCGGGTCGAGGAGGACGACCTCGTCGCCGTCGTCGATGAGGGCCTGGATGACCTCGTACAGCGCCTGCTTGGCGCCCGGGGTCACGATGATGTTCTCCGAGCCGTACTGTTCGAGGCCGTCGCCGTGGAGCTTCTCCACGATGGCCTCCTTGAGGTCCGGGATACCATTCGAGGACGTGTAGCCGGTGTGGCCGGCTTCCATGGCGTCCTCGGCGGCCTGCACGATGTTCTCCGGCGTCGGGAAGTCCGGCGCGCCGACGCTCAGGTCCACCACGTCCACGCCGTCGGCCTCCAGCGCCGACGCCTTGTTCGAGATGGCCAGGGTTGCGGACGGTTCGACTCTCGTTACGCGGTCTGCGAATTCCATGCTCATAGTCGTTCTACCAGTTTGACAGCACCCTCGACGGCCGATTCCGCGTTCTCGACGCGTTCGTACGCCTCGGCCGCGCTCATCCCCGGACCGATGATGCCGAGCGTGACGGGCTTGTCCCGCTCCAGGCTCACGTCGGTCAACTTCTGGGCCGTCGCGTGCCCGATGACCTGGTCGTGGTCGGTGTCGCCGGTGACGATGGCACCGAGGACCGCGACCGCGTCCACGTCGTCGCGGCGGGCCAGACGGTCCGCCGCGAGCGGCGAATCGTACGCACCCGGGACGTACACCGTCTCGACGATGTCAGCACCGGCCGACGCGGCCGCCTCGCGGGCGGCCTCCTCCATCTGCTCCGTGACGGGCGCGTTGAACTCCGCGACCACCAGTCCGAGCGAGGTCATACCTGTGGGGTGGCAAGGGTGCATGAAAGTTCTACCGTTACAGTCGATACTGGTCGGGTTCGCCGGTTCCCGGGGACGGGTCGACTACTCGACGGGGAAGCGCAGGATGGCCCCGACACCGCCGGCGTCGGCGAGCCGGTCGTGCCCGTCGGCCTCGTCGGGGACGACGACGAACTCGCCTCCCTGCTCGACGGTCCGGCGCTCCACGAGTCGGCGTGTCTCCGCGGCCATCGAGTCGACGGCGAGGACGGTCTCGGCGGCCTCGTATTCGAGTGCCTCGTCGATGCCTTCCTCCCCGACGACGGCCGCCTCGTCGCTCTCGAGGGCGGCGAAGAGCCGGTCCAGTCGCGTCTCGACTCGCTCGCGTTCGGTGGCCTCTCGGCGGTCGTGGGTCTTCGCGGCCAGTTCTTCGAGGCCGGCCTCGGTCGCCTCACCGACAGCGACGGCGTCGGCCAGTACGCGCTCCTGGAGGCGATGGTCGAGGTACTCCTGCTCGAGGAACTCGGTCGCGGTGACGCTGGACCCGCCGACGAACAGCCCCACGACGGGGTCGGCGTCTGGCTCGCCGGGCGCGGCCTCGGCTCGGAAGTCGTCGTCGGGGTCCTCGTCCATGAGGACGACACCGGCGCGCTCGGCGACGGACTCGAAGAAGTCGCGTCGCACCTCCTCGCGGTCCTCGAGGCTGCCCTCCATGGGGTTGTCCTCGGTGGTGTCGCTCTCCATGGTGGTGACGTGCTCGACCGAGTCGCCGGCCGTCCGGCCGATGGCCGCCTTCCCGTGTTCGACGACGAGCAGGCCGTACGTCTCGGTGTCGGTGGTGACCCCGAGGGGCTCGACGTCGAACGCCGCGTCGCGCTCCAGCGTGGCGCCGGAGACGGGGGCGGTGAGGTCGTCGAAGGTGTGGATCACGGTGTCGCCGTCGACGATGCCCGCGTAGACCGCGAGGCCGTTCGACGGCGTCTCGTCGTAGTCGTCGAGGACGTGCCGGGTCGCCTCGAGCGCCTCCCGGGTGGGCTCGCTGACCGCGTCGCGGTCGAGCTGTTCGGCCTCGGTGTGGGCCTCCTCGATGCGCCTGCGAGCTTCCCCGATGGGTGTTCCTGGGCGGACGGCGAACGAGACGAGTCGCTGCTCGTCGACGTCCGTGGTCGATACCGCTGCCAGCCGGTCGTGGATGTCGTCTGCTGTGGACATGGATTGCGTCCAGAACGTCGTCACCGGGATTTCGGCTCCCCGAGGGGAGGGGCTTCGGCTTGCGAGTGCAGCGTCGGGGTCGTCCGTGGATGCGACCCGTCGAGTCCAGGCCGCCGGCTCACGGCAGGACGCCCGCCACCAGCCACCCGACCGCGACCGCAGCCAGCGACAGCACCAGGGTCCCGACCGCGTTCGACGTCGCCGCCCGCCGTTGTCCCGAGTCCCACCGGTCCACGGTCTCGAAGCCGAAACTGGAGAACGTGGTGAAGGCGCCACACGCACCGGTCCCGACGAACAGCGCCACGTCGCCGCCCGCGCCGGCGAAGGTCACCAGCCCGAGGACGAAGCTCCCGAGGACGTTCACCGTCAGGGTCGCCCGCGGCACCGGGTCGCCCTCGCGCTTGAGGCGTGTGTACACCCAGTGGCGCAGCACCGCCCCGAAAGCGCCCCCGACCCCGACCAGATACGCGGGTGCAACGTCTACCATCAGGCATCCACCTCCGCGGCGAACGAAAGGGCGAGCCAGCGGCCGATCACGACCCCGGCGAAGCCCAGTGCGTAGTTCGCACCGACGTTGGCGAGGGCGAGCAGGGGCGCACTCGTCGCGGTCTGGACCGCGAAGGTGCTGTAGGTGGTGAACGAGGAGAGGAAGCCGGTGCCGATTGCGACCCGGAGCTGGCGGGAGAAGACGCCGACGTGGACCTCCTCGTAGAGGACGAACCCCAGCAGGACGCAGCCACAGACGTTGGCAACGAGGGTGCCGACCAGTCCCGTCGGGAGGCCAGACAGGCCCTGGTCGACGACGAACCGGGCGTTCGCCCCGGCGAAACCACCCAGCGCGACGAGCGCGAGCGTCTCGACGGTCGCGAGTGGGTGGTCGTCGGTCATCGGCCCGGAATCCAGCGCGGGCGCACTAAAACCCGCCGAGTTCGGTCGGAATCCGGCTACGCGTCGGTCGTCGCCGTCGCCGTCGACTGCGCCTGTTCGATGGCCGCGAGCACGTCGTCGGCCGCGGCAAGGCCGGTGTGGCGCCAGGCATCCTCGCCCGCCCCGGCACCGGGCGGGAAGACCAGCATCGTCGGCAGCCCGCGCACGTCGTGGCTCCGGGCGGTCTCGCCACTGGCGTCGATGGCGACCGGCCAGGTGCCCTCGTACTCGGTCCAGAACGCCGCGACGGTGTCGCGGTCGGTCTCAGCCGTGATGGAGAGGACGAACACGTCCTCGCCGACCACCTCGCGGACGGACCGGAGTTCCGCCATCTGGGGCTTGCACGGCGCACACCACGTCGCGAAGAAGTCGAGGACGACGACCTGCTCGGGCGGGTGGACCGGGACGACGCCGCCGGGCGAGCCACCCACGTCGAGGGCGTCGAGTTCGCCCGGGCCGGGGCCGCCGCCGGTGCCGCCGAGACTTCCCAGACAGCCCGCCAGCCCGGCCAGCCCGGTGGCACCCGCGGTGAGCAGTCGGCGTCTGGAGGCGCGCATAGGTGGCGGTACGACGGAGCCCACCATCTTCTCTCTGGGTGTGTGAGTCGGTGACGCACGACCGCGAGAGGTCTTTGCCCGTGCTCCCGTCACTCCCTGCATGGAGCGACGACGCTTCCTCGAACGGCTGGGTACGGCCGGGCTCGCCGGCGCCGGGTTCGCGGGGAGCGTCGGCCTCGCGGGCTGTCTCCAGCTGGGCGCACAGGAGGCGGGCGTCTCGACCGGCCCGGCACCTGCCGGCCCGGGGCGGCCGAGTGCGGCCGACCTGCCGGTCCCGAAGTCCGACCTCGTCCGGGGGGCACTGAAGGACGCCATCCCGGCCATCACGGAACCCGCCTTCGCCGACGACTGGGCCGGCATCCGGTTCGAGGCCCGCACCGAGTTCGGCGAGGTGCTGCCCATCGAGCCGCGACTCCACCCGAAGGACGAGGTCATCGGCCTCGCAGTCGACGGGGTCGCGCGGGCGTACCCCCTGCGGGTCATGCGCTGGCACGAGATCGTCAACGATGTGGTCACGGACGACCCGCTGGCCGTCACCTTCTGTCCCCTCTGCGGGTCGAGCGTGGTCGCCGAGCGCGAGGTGGCGGGCGAGGCGACGGTCTTCGGCGTCTCGGGCTGGCTCTGGCACTCGGACCTGGTGATGTACGACGAGGCGACCGAGAGCCTCTGGAGCCAGGTCATCGCGACCGCCATCCGGGGACCGCGGACCGGCGACGAGTTGCCGCTGCGGCCGGCCACCCGGACGACCCTCGAACAGTGGCGCGCGGCCCACCCCGACACCGAGGTCCTCCTCCCGGCGCCCGAGTCGCTGACGGTGAAGGGTGCGGTCACGCGGGACGTGAACCGCGACCCCTACGCCGGCTACGAGTACTCGGCGGTCATCGGGCTGGAGAACACCGACTTCGACGACGACCGGCTGCACCCGAAGGCGCTGGTCATCGGCGTCGTCGCGGGCGACGTGACGCGAGCGTATCCACTCTCGCACGTCGCCGACGCGGGCATCGTGCAGGACGTGGTCGGCGGGCTCCCGGTCGTCGTCGCCGCGACCGACGACGGCACCCTGGTCGCCTACGACCGCCGACTCGACGGCGAGACGCTGCGGTTCAGGCAGGGGCCGACCGGCGACCTCCGGGCCGGTGGCTCGCGCTGGACCCTCGCGTCCGGGCGGGCCATCGACGGTCCGTTCGAGGGGCGGACGCTGGCGTCGGCGACGCCCTACCCGCCGATGTTCTGGTTCGCGTGGGCCTCCTTCGCGCCCGAGACGGGGGTGTACGGATGACCCGACGGGCTGGCTCGGGGGCGCCCCACTCTCGCCGCCGGGTGCTCGCCGCGCTGGCGACCGGGGTCGCTGGTAGCATCGCGGGCTGTGCAGGGTTCGGGGCCGGTGGCGAACCTGACATGGGGACCACGACCCGAGACGAGACGCGGACGCCCGGCCCCTACACCGACCTCTCGCTGGCCGAACAGGGCTTCCCCGCGACCATCTGCTCGGAAGAGGTGATTCCCGCTGCCCTCGCCGAGATAGACGACCCCGCGTACGCGAGCGACTGGGGCGACCACGAGATTCCGGCCCAGTACGGCCCCGACCGCACCATCGGCGACTCACGGACCGTCGTCGGGCTGGAACACGACGGGGAGGCGCGGGCCTACCCGCTCTCGATACTCTGGTACCACGAGGTCGTCGACGACTGGCTCGGGGACCTGCCCGTGCTGGTCACGTACTGCCCCATCTGCACGTCCGGGCTCGTCGCGGACCGACGCGTCGGCGGGCGGGCCGAGGCGACCAACTTCCAGGCGACCGGCCTGCTCTGGCGCCCGCCCGGCGTCCAGACCGGCGCCGCCGAGGACGCCGGCAGAGCCTGGGCTGCGTCGGTGAACGACAGCTCGCCGGACCAGCGGGTGCGGGTCGCCGGCAACCTCGTACTGGCCGACGACGCGACCGGCAGCTACTGGAGTCAGTTGCTCGGGGAGGCCATCTGCGGGCCCCTCGGCGGAGAGCGGCTCGATATCGTCCCGTCGACGATAACGGACTGGCGGACGTGGCGGCGAGAACAGCCGGAGACGACGGTGGTGCTCCCCCCACCGCACTCGGGGACCAGGTCGCCGTCGGGCGGCGGCGACGCGAGTGCGAGACGTGAACCCGGAACGCGGTCCTAGAAGACGTACTCGTCCTCGTGGCCCATCATCCCGTCGTCCTCGAACCCACCGCCGGGTTCGTCGTCCTCGATGGGGCCACTCGTCTTGTAGGCCTTCAGCCCGGTCGACAGGAGGTCCTCGATGGCCTCTTCACGGTTCACGAACTCGCCACGCTCGACCATCTGGGTGATCTGCATCTCCAGGTGTTCCGGGATGTTGATCTCGACTTTCGGCATTTCTGGTAGGGGCTTCGGTGATGTTGTATTTAAGCCTGACGGGGAGATGTACTGGTCGCGCCGCGACCCCGGAATCCGCAAGAGGGCGAGGCCATCGACCTGTTCCGTCACGCCTACAATCCCGGAGGCCGGATAAACGAGCATGACTGTCCAAGACGTGACCGACCTGTACGAGGAGTTCGGGTCGGACCGCCTCCCCCCGGGCCAGCGCGAGACCTCGAAGTTCCCGGTGCTCTCCAAGAGCGGGACACCGCCGTTCGACCCCGAGACGTGGGAGTTCACCGTGACGGGCGCCGTCGAGGAGGAGCTCTCGTTCACCTGGGAGGAGTTCCAGGAGCTCCCGAGCGTGACCCAGCGACAGGACTTCCACTGCGTCACCGGCTGGTCGAAGTTCGACTGCGAGTTCACGGGCGTCACCTTCCCCACCCTCGCGGAGCTGGCCGGCGTCCAGGACGACGCCTGCCACGTCATGTTCGCCGGCATGGACGACTACACGACCGACCTGCCTCTGGAGCAGTGCATGCGCGAGGAGGTGCTGTTCGCGTGGGACTTCGACGGCGAGCCCCTCCCCCGCGACCACGGCGGCCCGCTCCGGGTCGTCACCCCGCACCGCTACGCCTACAAGGGCGCGAAGTGGGTCGACGGCGTCGAGTTCCTCACCGAACCCGAGCGCGGCTACTGGGAGCTTCGCGGGTACTCCGACAGCGCGAACCCCTGGAACGAGGAGCGCTACAGTTAAATCCGGGACCTGTTTCGGATGGACACCTTTTAGCAGACGTGTTCCTGAGTCTACGGCAATGGAACGAGCGCGTAGCGAGGGTACGGTGACGGCACCGGCGGTCGGGAGCGAGGGTGTGCTCGTCAGCCGGAGCCGTCCCATCGACGACGTCTCCTATCGGGCGTTCCTCGCCTCACGCGAGCCGCCCCGCCTCCACTGGGCCAACTTCGAGGGCCTCGAACTGGCCGGTGCGGGGGCCGCGGCCCGGCTGACCGCGAGCGGGCCGGACCGCTTCGAGCGCATCCGCGCGAGCGCCCAGACCCTCTTCGACGACGCCGACTGCACGAACGCGGACGCGCCGCGCCCCCGGCTGGTCGGGGGGTTCGCCTTCAGTGACGACCACGAACCGACCGAGACCTGGGCCGGCTTCGGCGCGGCCGAGTTCCTCCTCCCGGAGGTCCAGCTCACCCGCACCGACGACGGCACCTGGCTGACCGTGAACCGCTACGGGCGACACGTCGACCCGACCAGCGTCGAGGCCCAGCTGGACCGGGCCGCCGACGCGGTCGCCGACCTGCCCGCGATGCGACCCCGCGGCGGGACCCCCGGCGTCGTCTCGACCCGGCGGACCACGACCAAGGACGTCTGGACCGACCAGGTCGCCGACGCCGTCGACCGCATCAACGCGGGCGACCTCCGGAAGGTCGTCCTCGGCTGCGCGCTGGAGGTCGACCTCGCCGCAGAGGTGGACCTGCCGGACGTGCTCGAACGCCTGCGCCGCACCTACCCGAACTGCTATCGCTTCCTCGTCCAGCCCACCGACGAGGCCGGCTTCCTCGGGGCACCCCCGGAACGCCTCGTCAAGAAGTCCGGGCGACAGGTCCTGACCGAGGCACTGGCCGGGTCCGTCGGCCGTGGCGGCACGCCCGAGGCCGACGAGACCCTCGCGCAGTCGCTCGTGGACTCCGAGAAGATACAGCACGAACAGCGCCTCGTCGTGGACACCATCATGACCCAGCTCGAACCCCTCGGCGACGTGACCGAGGGCGAGCAGACGGTGCGCAAACTGAACAACATCCAGCACCTCCAGACGCCCATCACCGCCGACCTCCACGAGGACGGCCACGTCCTCGACATCGTGGAGGCGCTGCACCCGACGCCCGCCGTCGGCGGGCTCCCGCCCGAGACCGCCGCCGAGACCATCCGCGAGGTCGAGACGTTCGACCGCGGCTGGTACGCCGCTCCCATCGGCTGGTTCGACGCTGACGGCGACGGGGAGTTCCTCGTCGGCATCCGGTCCGGCGTCGCCGGCGGCCGCCGGGCGACCCTGTTCGCCGGGAACGGCATCGTCGCCGACTCCGACCCGCAGGAGGAGTGGGACGAGATCCAGCTGAAGTACCGCCCGCTGCTCGACGAACTGGAATGACGGGCGACGATTCTGGGGACGACGCCCGCCCCGACGCCGAGTACCCGAACCGCAACACGCTGTGCGCCGAGACGCTGGTCGACGAGCTGGCGGAGGGCGGCCTGTCCGCGGTCTGCATCGCCCCCGGGAGCCGGTCGACACCCCTCACCGTCGCCTTCGCGAACCACGACGACGTGCAGGTGTTCTCCCACCTCGACGAGCGCTCGGCGGCCTTCTTCGCGCTCGGGCGCGGCCGCCGGACCGGCGAACCCACAGCACTCGTCTGTACCTCCGGGACCGCCGCGGCGAACTTCCACCCGGCGGTCATCGAGGCCAGCCAGGCGCGGGTGCCCCTGCTCGTCCTCACCGCCGACCGCCCGCCGGAACTCCGCGACTCGGGTGCGAACCAGACCATCGACCAGGAGAAGCTCTACGGGGATTCGGTCCGGTGGTACCGCGACCTGCCCGAGCCGGAGCCGACCCCGCGGAAGCTCAGGCGCCTCCGGACCGACGCGGCCAGGGCGCTGGCCGAGAGCGAGGGCACCCCGATGGGACCGGTCCACCTCAACTGCCCGTTCCGGAAGCCGCTGGAGCCGGTCGACGTGCCCGGCGACGTGCCGGCCGACTGGGACGAGGGCGACACGCGAGCCTCGGCCGGCCGCGAATCCGGCCCCTACGTCGCCCGGAGACAGGGGCGCCCGACGCTCTCGGACGGCGACCTCACCGCACTCGCACGGGCGGTCGACGACGCCGCGACGGGCCTTATCCTCGCCGGCCCGGCCGACCCGGCCGACCTGACGGACGCCGGCGTAGCTGGGGGCGCAACCGGCGCCGGCGACACCGCCGCCGCCATCGCCAGCCTCGCCCACGAGACGAACTTCCCCATCCTCGCGGACCCGCTCTCCGGCGTGCGGTTCGGCCCCCACGTCGGCGACGCCCCGGTGCTTGGCGGCTACGACGGCTACCTCCCGGCACAGGACATCGACCCCGACCTCGTGCTGCGGTTCGGCGCGTCGATGACCTCGAAACCAGTCCGGAAGGCGCTCGCCGACAGCGACGCGCGACAGGTGCTGGTCGACCCTGCCGGGGAGTGGCGCGACGCCGAGTTCGTCTGCTCGGACCTCGTCGTCGCCGACCCCGGCGAGACGGCGCGCGCCCTCGCCGGAGCGGTCGAGTCGCCGGGCGACCCGGCGTTCCGCGACGACCTGGTCGACACCGAATCGCGGTACTGGTCGCTCCTCTCGGACGAGATGGACCGCGATGCACTGGAGGGCGCGGTGCTGGAGACCGTCTTCGCCGCGGCACCCGACCCCGCCACCGTCTTCGTCTCGAACTCCATGCCCATCCGGGACGCCGACCGCTTCGGGCGTCCCCGCGAGGCCGCCCTCACCGTCCTCGCGAACCGCGGCGCGAGCGGCATCGACGGCGTGCTCTCGACCGGGCTGGGCGCCGGGTCGGCGACCGACGACGACCTCGTGGTCGTCACGGGCGACCTCGCGTACTACCACGACATGAACGGCCTGCTGGCGCTCGCACGCTGCGGCGTGGACGCCACCATCGTCTGTCTGAACAACGACGGCGGTGGCATCTTCCACCTGCTCCCCATCGAGGCGTTCGACCCGCCGTTCACCGAGCAGTTCAAGACGCCCCACGGCCTCGACTTCGAGCCGACCGGCGACCTGTACGACCTCGACTTCCGGCGGGTGGCGCCCGGCGAGTTCGCGTCGGCCTACACCGACGCCCTCGGCAGCGACGGGACGACCGTCGTGGAGGTCGACTTCGACGCCGAGACCAGCCACCGCGAGCGCGAGCGGGTCCGGGACGCGGTCGTGGCCCAGCTCTGACTCACGCCTCGAAACTGCCAGTCTACTTATCACGGTCCACCCGGTTGACGCCAGTATGCAACGACGCGAAGCACTCGCTGCGCTGGCGAGTGCGCTGACCGGCGCCGGTTGCCTGCGCCTCCAGGACGGCGTCTCGACCGGCACACGGACGCTGCGACCGACGGACGCGGAGACCGGGACGGGGACCGCCACGGTGGGGACGACCGAAACCGGGACCGACACCGACACCGAGACGACGACAGACGCACCGCCACAGGGCCCGCCGGTGACCGGGGAGAGCCGTTCCTTCGCGTACGACCCGGCCAACACCGGGTACTCCGGCGGCGCCGGCCCGGCCGAGAAACCCGGCGAGGGGTGGACCGCCTCGTTCTCGGAAGCGATCCGGACCGTACCCGCACTGGTCGACGAGACGCTCTACGTCGCGGCCGACTGGCTCGCGGCGTACGATGCCCGGAGCGGCGAGGAACTGTGGACCACGTCGAGCGCCGCACGCGTCTCCCCGAGCGTCGCGGACGGACTGGTCTTCGGCGCGGACTACGGAAGCGTGAAGGCGTTCGACGCCGAATCCGGGAGTCTGGAGTGGTCGGCCTCGACCGGGCGACCGAACGGGCTGACGGTCGCCGACGGGACCGTGGTCACCGGCACCGCAGCGGGCGTCGAGGCACTGGACGCGGCCTCGGGCGACAGCCAGTGGTCGGCGCTCTCGGGTGTCGACATCGATACGGCGCCGGCCATCGCGAACGGGACGGTGTTCGTCGCCGACCGACCCCGCGACCGGCCCGGGCGCGTCTACGCCTTCGACCTCGCCTCGGGCTCGAAGCAGTGGGAGTACGAGGTAAGTGCCGAGGACGGAAGCGGCGCACACTACTACTTCATCGGCGAACCCGCCTACAGCGACGGAACGGTCTACCTCGCCTGCGAGAACCGCGTCGCCTACGCCGTCGACGCCGAGACGGGTGAGGAGGTCTGGCAGACGACGACGAACGGCGGCATGAACCCGGCGCCGGCGGTCGCCAGGGACACCGTCTACGTCGGCCACGACGGCGGCAGCGTCATCGCCCTCGACCGCGCGACGGGCGAGCAGCGGTGGGAGGGTCGGGGCGGTACCGGTTCGGTCGTCTCGAACGTCGTCGCCACCGAGGAGAGCGTCTTCGCGGTCGACGACTCCGGGCTGCTGGTCGCCTACGACCGCACCACCGGGGACGTCCGGTACAAACTCGGGCTGACCCGGTCCAGGACCCGGTGTGGCCCACTCGTCACCAGCGACTGGCTCTTCGTTGGCGACGGCGACGGGACCCTGCACGCGTTCACGACGGGGAACTGAGGACCTTCGCGAACAGCATCGCGTACCCGAAGGGAATCCAGACGGAGCCGAGGACGAACAGGCCGTGCAGGGAGAGCCAGGCGACGCCGACGGCGGCAAGCCCGAGCGGGACGACGACGCTGAGGGCGGCGAAGCCGAAGACGGAGACGCGCGGGATCGTCAACAGGTAGACCAGCAGCAACAGCATGCACGCCCCGACCGTCAGGTTCACCGCCAGCCCGACGGGTGCGACGGTCGTGTAGGCCATGAAGGGGTACATGAGGAAGGTCGCGACGACGATGACCATCGTGTTCTGCGAGATGTTCACGCGCCCTGCGTCGGCGTCGATGTCCTCGTCGTCCCAGTCGTGGACGGAGAACCCCTCGAACTCGTCGTCCTCGTCGTCCTCGGCGACGTGCTCGCGCCGGGTGTTCGTGCCGGTCCGGCGGCGCTGTTCGCTCTGCTCGCCGACGAACCACTCCGCGGCGGACCCCGTCGAGCCGCCGTCCGCGGTCGCCTCCTGCTCGTCGTCGCCGACGTAGTAGCTCCGGTTGGTCTCGTTGCCGGTGCGGGACGACCGGCGGTCGGACCCGGGGTACTCCTGCCGGCGGTTGCGGCTCTGGTAGCCGTCGTTCGGGCCGTCGTCGGCCGGGTCGTCGGCGGGCCGGTCCCTGCCCTGCTGACCGACGCCGCCTGGGCCGCCGAAACTCGAGACGTACGCCTCGTGGCCGAGGCGGTCGTACCGGGCGCGTTCGTCGGGGTCGCCGAGGACCTCCTCGGCCTCGGCCACGCGCTGGAACGCCTCGGCCGCGTCCGGGGCGTCGTTCAGGTCGGGATGCGTCTCCTTGACGCGCTCGCGGTAGGCGTCGCGGATGGCATCCTGGTCGGCGTCGTGGGCGACGCCGAGTACGTCGTAGAACGTCTCCGGCATGCGGTCGTCTCTCTCGCCCTGACATTTGCGAGTCCCTGATAAAAACCCTACTGCCGACGGGGTGGCGGCGTGCCGGTCGATGACAGCAGACTGAAGGACGCGTGGCCGAATCGAGACACCGTGCTCACCGTCTCGACGCTGGTCGCGTTCGTCCCGGCCGCGCTCGCGGTCGTGCTCGCGCCCGGCCCGGACACGATGGTCGTCCTCGCCCGGGGCCTCGGCGGGGGCCGCCGCGCCGGCCTCGCCGCAGCCTGCGGTACCGCGACCGGGGTCCTGTTGCACACGCTGGCCGCGGTGGCCGGGCTCTCCGTGCTGCTCCAGACCTCCGCGGTCGCGTACCGGGTGCTCACCTACGTCGGCGCGGCCTACCTCGTCTACCTCGGTGTGCAGACCATCCGCGACGACGAGGAGTTCGACGTGTCGGCGGCGGCCGTCGCCGGAGACGGTTCGCCCCGGCGTGCCTTCCGGCAGGCGCTCGCGGTGAACGTCTCGAACCCGAAGGTGGCGGTGTTCGTCCTCGCGTTCCTCCCGCAGTTCGTCCCCGCGGGGACCGCGGCTCCCGGCGAGATGCTCACCCTCGGCGTGGTGTACGCCGCCCTCGGCCTGCTCTACCTCGGCCTCCTCGCCGCGTTCGCCAGCCAGGCGCGGCGCGTCGTGGCCCGGTCCGAGCGCCTGCCCCGGGTCCTCCGGGCCATCAGCGGCAGCGTCCTCGTCGGGTTCGCGGCGCTGCTGGTGCTCGACGGCCGCCACGCCTGACGTCGGCAGTGGCGGGCCGAGCCGAGCCCGCACCGGTCGACACCCGGACGGGAACCTATTTTTACGCGCCGGCCGGAGCCACGGACGATGGTTTCCGAACTCTTCGACCCCGAGGCGTGGGAGGCGATCGACCTCGACCTCGACGACATCACCTACCACCGCGCCGTCGACTCGGGCACGGTCCGCATCGCCTTCGACCGCCCCGAGGTCCGCAACGCGTTCCGGCCCGGCACGGTCGACGAACTGTACGACGCACTCGACCACGCCAAGCGCCAGACAGACGTGGGCTGTGTCCTCCTCACCGGGAACGGCCCCTCGCCGAAGGACGGCGGCTGGGCGTTCTGCTCCGGCGGCGACCAGCGCGTTCGGGGCGGCGCCGGCTACGAGTACCAGGGCGACGACGCCGAGAAGGAGTCCGCCTCGAAGTCGGGTCGCCTGCACATCCTCGAGGTCCAGCGTCTCATCCGGCACATCCCGAAGCCGGTCATCTGCGTGGTCCCCGGCTGGGCCGTCGGCGGCGGCCACTCCCTCCACGTGGTCTGTGACATGACCATCGCCTCCGAGGAGCACGCGAAGTTCCTCCAGACCGACCCCGACGTGGCGAGTTTCGACGCCGGCTTCGGGTCGGCCTACCTCGCGAAGCAGGTCGGCCAGAAGAAGGCCCGCGAGATATTCTTCCTCGGGAAGACCTACGACGCCGAGGAGGCCGCCGACATGGGCATGGTGAACGAGGCGGTCCCCCACGAGGAACTGGAGGAGACGGCGCTGGAGTGGGCCGAGACCATCAACGACAAGTCGCCGACCGCGGTCCGCATGCTGAAGTACGCCTTCAACATGACCGACGACGGCATGATCGGCCAGCAGGTCTTCGCGGGCGAGGCGACCCGGCTGGGCTACATGACCGACGAGGCCCAGGAGGGCCGCGACGCCTTCGTCGAGAAGCGCGACCCGGACTTCGACGACTACGAGTGGCACTACTGAACCGCCCCTGACGGCGCAGTCGGCACCGGCCCGGCGGTGGTTTGAATATGCTACCGAACCACACGGTCTGCCGGGGGGAGCGTCATGACAGACCGCGAGCCGGTGAGCGTCCTGCTTCCGACCATCAGGTGGACAGTCGCGTGTGACCAGCTGGCCGACCAGCTCCGCGAGGGCGACGAACTCTTCGTCATCTGCGACAGCGAGGCCGACCCCGTCGCGGACCACGACCCGCCGGAGGGGGTCGAGATACTCGTCGCTGGCGACCCGGAGGGCTGCTCGGGGAAGGCGAACGCCGTCGCCTGCGGGCTGGACCACGCCACCAACGACCGGTTCGTCTGGACCGACGCGGACTTCGAGCGCGACGCGGACTGGCTCGACCGGCTCGTGGCCGAAGGGGAGGCCCACGGCCCGGCCTCGGCCGTCCCGTTCTGGTACGGTGACGGATTCTGGGCGCTCATGGAGCCGTGGACCGCGATGTTCTCGACGCTGTTGATGTACCTCGGCGTCGGGAGTACGGCCAACATCGGCTGGGGCGGCGGGCTCACGTTCACCCGGGACGAACTCGACTGCAGCGTCGCGGCACTCGCCGACGAACTGCGACAGGTCCTCAGCGACGACGGGCTCGTCTCGCAGCACCTCGGCGACGTCCACCACGTCAGGTCGATGGTGACGCCCGTCGAGGTCCCCGGCGACCTGCGGACCACCTACGCCAGGGTCGTCCGGTTCAACCGGCTCACACACGTTCACGAGGGGATGCACGGCGACCTCGTCGTCGCGACCGGGCTGGCCGTCGCCGGCGGGCTGTTCCCGTTCGTCGTCGCGCCGGCGGTGACGCTGGCGACCGGGGTGGCCTACGCCATCCTCGGGCTCCGGCGCCCGACGTTCCTGCTCTCGTTCCTCGGCCTGTTCCTCGTCCCGCTGGCCATCCTCGCCGGGATGGTCGTCACCGAGTTCGAGTGGGCCGGGCGCCGGTACCGGCTGGCGGACGAGTACGAGGTCACGGTCGTCGGTCCTGCCAGCTGAGGAATATCTTCTGTCGGCCGCGGGGGCATCGGATAAAACAGTTTCCCAGCCCTGTGTCGCGGATGCACCAGTCCCGAACGCGGAATGCCGTGTCCGGAGCAGAGTCACGTGTATGTCGACGACGACAGAAACCGCACAGCAGTTCGATGCATCGACCGGCAACTGGCGCGCTGGCGTCCTCGGCGGCATCGGGGGCGCCCTCGTGATGGGTGCCCTCGTCCTCGCCATGAACGCGGCCACGCTCGAGGTGGCGATTCCTTCGCTGTACACGCTCGCGCCCCCCGCCAGCGCGGGGCTCGGGCTCGTGGTCCACGTCTCCCACGGCGCGGTCCTCGGCGTGGTGTTCGCCGGCCTCGTCGGCGCCTTCGACCTCGACTCGCTCGGCGGACAGGTCGGCCTCGGTGCCGCCTGGGGCGCCGTGACCTGGGTCGTCCTCGCCGCCCTCGTCATGCCGGTGTGGCTCGACGTGGTCGGGTCGCCCGCGAACCCGCCGCTGCCGAACTTCGCCATCCCGTCGCTGCTCTGGCACGTCGTCTACGGGCTCGTCCTCGGCGGCGTGTACGCACTGGTCGAGGACGCGGTCTGAGGCGACCGCGACCCGGCCAGCCTGCAATCGTTCTTTCACCTTGACGTGTCCTTTTCCCGATGTGGCGTCTCTGTCCAGCCACGATGCGACAGAGACTCGCCGCCCTGTGTTGCTGCCTCCTCGTGCTCTCGGCCGGCTGCGTCGGCCAGCTCGGGAGCACCGGCGGCCCCGGCGACACGACGGAACCGCCCACGACCGACCCCGGGACCGGAACCGACACCACCGACCCCGATGACGGCGCCTCCCTGAACGGGACGCTCGCCGAGCCGACCACCTGCGACCAGGTCTGGGTGAGCTACTGGGGCACCGGCAACACGGCCGAACTCTGGCAACAGGGCAACGTCCACGTCGGCTGGACCGTCCCCGCGAACACGAGTATGCTGTTCGTCGCCTTCGAGGAGGGGACCGTCCTCGGGGCGGACCACGTCCGGTTCGAGGGCGGGACGGTCACCGCCGACGGGGCCGCCGTCCCCATCGGTGATCTCTCCGGGGAGCACGACGTCGCCGTCGTCGCGGTCGTCGACACGAACGAGAACGGCGAGTACGACCCCGACGTGGACCGGCCCTGCCAGAACGAGGACGGCGACCTCGTCTGGACCGACTGGGTGCGGTTCGACTTCCCGGTCGGCCAGCCGGCCGACGACGACGGGACGAAGACCGGCGCCTGATTCCGCAGTCCCCACCATCCACCCGCGACCGACTCCCGAACCAGACCCCCGCGAACCACAGCGGCTTTTTCATCGTCGCCCTAACCACCGGGCAATGACCGACACGGCGACTGCGGACATCTCGAAGACGAAGGCGTGGGTGATGGCCGCGCGGCCCCAGACGCTGCCGGCGGCCGCCGCGCCAGTCATCGTCGGCACGGCCGTCGCCTACTACAGCGACGTGTTCGCGGCCCTCCCGGCGGTGATGGCGTTCGTGGGTGCGGCGCTCATCCAGGTGGGGACGAACTTCGCGAACGACTACTACGACGCGAAACAGGGCGCCGACACCGACGACCGCGAGGGGTTCACCCGGGTCACCCAGTCCGGCCTCATCGAGGCCGACGAGGTGAAGCGGGCGATGCTGGTGACCTTCGCGGTCGCCATCGTCACCGGGAGCTACCTCGTCTGGGTCGGCGGTATCCCCATCCTCGTCGTCGGCCTCGTGAGCGTTGCCTCCGGCATCGCCTACACCGGCGGGCCGTACCCGCTGGGGTACAACGGTCTCGGCGACCTGTTCGTCTTCGTCTTCTTCGGGCTGGTCGCCGTCACCGGGACCTACTACGTGCAGGCCGCGGCCGCGAACCCGGACTACGGCCCCCTCGGGACCGGCCTCCCGCCCCTGCCGGACCTGCCCCTCGCACTGCTCGCCAGCCTGCCCATCGCGGCCATCTCCACGAACATCCTCGTCGTGAACAACGTCCGCGACCGGGAGGAGGATTCCAGAACCGGGAAGACGACGCTGGCGGTCGCCTTCGGCTACCGGTTCGCCCGCGGCGAGTTCCTCGCGATGCTCGCCATCGCCTACCTCACGCCGGTCGCGCTCGTCCTCGGGTTCGACACCCCGGCGACCGTCCTCCTGCCCCTGCTCTCGCTGCCCCTCGCGGCCACCGTCACGCAGACGGTGCTCACCCGGACCGACGGGGCGGCGCTCAACCCGGCGCTGGAACGCGTCGGCCAGTTGCTCGCGCTCTACGCGGTCCTCTCCGGCATCGGGTTCGCACTGCCAGCACTGCTCCCGGGGGTGGTCTGATGCGGGCCGAGACACGGGAGTTCTCGGTGTCGCTCTCCCGACCGCTCGCAACCGCGAAGGGCGAGATGACCGAGCGCGAGGGCGTCCTCGTCCGCGTCTCCGACGGCGACCACGTCGGCCTCGGGGAGGCGATGCCACTGCCGGGCTGGACCGAGTCGCTGGCGGAGTGCCGGGCCGCCCTCGACGACGCGACCGAGCGCATCCGCAACGAGGAGGCCGCCCTCCGCGAGGACCTCGCCGCCAACCCGGCCGCGAGACACGGTATCTCGCTCGCGCTGGCCGACCTCCGCGCGAAACAGCACGACCGACCGCTCTACAAGATCCTCGGGCGGCGCGCCACCCGCGACGTGGTCCCGGTGAACGCCACGGTCGGCGACTCCGCCCCCGTGGACACCGCGGCAGCCGCCGAATCCGCGGTCGAGCAGGGCTTCGACTGCGTGAAGGTGAAGGTCGGCGCGCGGGACCTCGCGACCGACGTCGAGCGCGTCGAACAGGTCCGCGAGGTGGTGGGCGACGACGTGGCCATCCGGGCCGACGCCAACGGGGCGTGGACCCGCGACCAGGCCGAGGACGCCTTCGACGCCTTCGCCGAGGCTGCCGTCCAGTTCGTCGAGCAACCGCTCGACCCTGACGACCTCGCCGGCCACGCGGCCCTGCGAGACCGCCCCGGCCCGGTCGGGGTGGCCCTCGACGAGTCCCTCGCCGCGCACCCGGTCGAGACCGTCCTCGACGCCGACGCGGCCGACGTGGTCGTCCTCAAGCCGATGGCCCTCGGCGGGGTCGAGAAGGCCCGACAGGCCGCCCTCGCGGCCCGTGACGAACAGGTCGCGACCGTCGTCACGACCACCATCGACGCGGTCGTGGCCAGGACCGCCGCGGTCCACCTCGCGGCCTCGTTCCCGGGCGTACTCACGAGCGGCCTCGCGACCGCGGAGTGGCTCTCGACGGACCTCGGGCCGGACCCCTGCCCGGTCGAACACGGGACCATCCGGGTCCCAGACGGCCCCGGCCTCGGCGTCCGCGGGGTGTGGGACGAGTGAGTGGCGTCCCCGTCGAGTGGCCGACCCGGGACCTCCTGTCGGTGCGGGCGGACACGACGCCGGAGCGGACCGCCATCGTGGATGCCGACGCCGGCGAGTCGTGGACCTACCGCGACCTCCACCACCGCGTCCACGACGTGGCGGCCCGGCTGGACGACTTCCCCGGCGACGGCCGGGTCGGGCTCCTGCTCGACCGCCGGGTCGCGGTCCCGGTCGTCCTCTTCGCGGCGATGCGCCGCGCGAGTTCGGTCGCGCTGTTCGACCCCACCCGTCCTGCACGTGAACTCGCGAGCCAGTTCGACCGCGCCGACTGTCGTGTCCTCGTCTGCGGCGACGAGACCGAGGAACTGGCGCGCGAGACGGTCACTGCTGCCGACGCCGACTGCCCGGTCGCCAGCGTCGACGACCCGGAATCGAGTGCCGTCGAACCGATCCACGACGACACCTCGGCGGTCGCGATGCCGTATCCCCTCTCGCGGACGAACGAACAGGTGCTCCTGTTCACCTCGGGGACCACGGGCCGGCCCAAGGGCGTCCGGCTGACGGTCGGGAACCTCGTCGCCAGCGCGACCGGGTCGGCGTTCCGCCTCGGCGTGACCCGGGGCGACCGCTGGCTGGTCTGCCTGCCGACGTACCACATGGGCGGGCTCGCCCCGTTCGTCCGGGCGACCCTGTACGGGACCGGGGTCGTCCTCCAGCGCGAGTTCGACCCGGAGACGACGGCGCAGGTCATCTCGGACCACGACGTGACCGGCGTCTCGCTCGTGCCGACGATGCTCCGGCGGTTGCTGGACGACGGCTGGACCCCGCCCGAGCACCTCCGGTTCGTCCTGCTCGGCGGGGCCGCCGCCTCGCAAGCTCTGCTCGACCGTTGTGCCGACCGGGACGTGCCGGTCTACCCGACCTATGGGATGACCGAGGCGGCCTCGCAGATAGCGACCGCGACCCCCGAACAGGCCCGCGAGTATCCCGGGACGGTTGGCCAGCCACTCGTGACGACGACCGTCCGCGTGCTCGACGAGTCGGGCGACCCCGTCACGACCGGCGAGACGGGCGAACTCGTCGTCGACGGTCCGACCGTCACCCCGGGCTACCTCGACGACGCACAGACCGAGGCCGCCTTCTCGGAGCACGGGTTCCACACCGGCGACGTGGGCTACCGGGACGGCGACGGCCGGCTCTGGGTGACCGGGCGGGTCGACGACCGCATCGTCACCGGCGGCGAGAACGTGGACCCGTCGGTCGTGGCCGACGCGATCCGGTCGCACGACGCCGTCGACTCGGTCGCCGTGGTCGGCCTCCCGGACGAGGAGTGGGGCGAACGCGTGGCCGCACTGGTCGTCGCTGCTGCTGGTTCAGAACTCGCTGCTGGCGACATCGAGGGCCACTGCCGGGGGCGACTCGCTCCGCACCAGGTACCGAAGACGGTCGGGTTCACCGACGAGATTCCCCGGACTGCGTCGGGGACCATCGACCGCGAGGCGGTCCGGGAACTGCTGGAGAAAGAGCGGTGAGATCCGCGGGGTGAGACGCCCTACGACGGGGTCGGCGCGCCGTGTTCGTCGACCTCGCCCTCGACGATTCGCGTCGAGGAGATACGCTCGCCCTCGGCGTCGCGGACCAGCGGGACGACCACGGCGATGAGTTCGTCGAAGTCGTTCTCCCGGCGCGTCTCGTTGATGTCCGCCGTCTCGGGGTACGTCTCCGGGGAGACGACGACCCCGTCGAGGTCGTGCTCGGTCGCCGCGAACGCGTCCTCGGAGGCGATCTTGCGGATCTCGAGGGGGCGGCCCCAGAAGTTCATGTCGGTGAGCTCGCGCTTGAGCACCTGCTCGCGTGCCTCGAACGAGGGGACCTCCCGGTCCCGGGACTCCGACGCGAAGGCGTCACTCGTCAGTCCGACGACGACCCCGTCGGTCCCCAGCTCGAGGGCGGACTCGAAGAGGCGTCGGTGGCCATCGTGAATCGGCCCGAACGTGCCCGCGACGGCGACTCGCATAACACCATCCCTAGGGAGTGCAGGAACATACGGCTACCGGACGTTTTTGTCGTCTCACACCCTACCGCCGGGCGTGTGTACCCTCACCATCGCCTGGCGCGTGTTCGACGAGCCGGTCGTCGTCGCGGCGAACCGTGACGAACTGCTCGCCCGCCCGGCCCGTCCCCCGAGCGTCGTCGAGACCGACCCCGTCGTCGTCGCCCCCCGCGACGAGCAGGCCGGCGGTACCTGGGTCGGCGTCACCGAGCACGACCTCTTCGTCGGCGTGACGAACCGCTGGGTCGACGCCGACCTCGCCGGGGAGCGTTCGCGGGGCCTGCTCGTCCGGGACGCGCTCCGCCAGCCGAGTGCCGCGGCAGCACGGGCCCTCGTCGAGGAGGCGGTCGCCGACCACGAGTACCAGGGCTTCAACCTCGTCGTCGCCGACCCCGAGGACGCCTTCCTCTTCGAGTGGGACGGCGAGCTCACCGTCACCGCCCTCGACCCCGGCGTCCACGTCGTCGTCAACGTCGGCGCGGACGACACCTTCGAGATTCCGAGCCACCGCGCCGATATCGCCCGCGAGCAGGCCGAGAACGCCCGCGCGGTCCGGGCCGAACTCCAGCCCCGCGACGCCGAGACGGCGGTCGAGTGGCGCGACCGCGCCGCCGCCGTCCTCGGCGACCACGACTTCGGCGTCTGCGTCCACGACCCCGAGGGGCGGTACGGGACGCGTTCCTCCTCGCTCATCGTCCTCGGCGACACGGTCGACTACCGCTGGGCCGACGGCCCGCCCTGCGAGACGACACACGAACCCGTTGACCTCGAAGGGCAGTTTTAAGCGATTCGACACACGTCTTTCAGACGTGATAGCCATGCCTACGACGACATGGGGGTGTTCGCTGTGAGCGTCGCCGAGGAGGACCTCACCGAGGAGGAGCTGGCTGGCCTCGAGCTCGTCCGCGAGACCGGCGGCATCCACCAGAGCGACTTCTGGAAGGAACTCGACGTCTCCTCGCGCAAGGGCTCGCGCATCGTCGAGTCCCTCGTCGAGAAGGAACTCGTCGACCGGGAGGAGACGGTCTACAACGGCCACAACACCTACTTCATCCAGCCCGTCGCCGCGGACCTGGAGTTCTCGCTCCTGATGGCCGGCGACATGCTCTCGCCGTTCATCGGCGAGGAGGAGGCCGACCCCCAGAGCGACGCCTTCACGCAGTGGATAATGAACCTCGCCTACCAGTAGCGAGAGAAGGATCTTTTCGCGTTCGTTCTACGCCGTCGGGTGTGACCGTTCGATGAGCACGAACGGGTCGCGTTCGCGGTTGTAGTACCCGACGTCGCCGTCGATCGCCTCGATGATGCGACGGTGTACCTCGCGGGCCGCCCGCCCCTCGTCGGGACTGAGGTTGTGGTTCTCGCGGAGCCGCCGCCAGAACATCCCGTCCAGCCAGAACAGCGTCTCGTCGTTCGACTGGTACACCTGCTCCCCCTGTTCGTCGAGCGTCTCCGGGCCGAGCCCGCGGCCGGATAGCTGTGCCCGTGCGAGGACGGCCACCAGCTGTCGACGCGAGATGGGTGCGTGCAGCGCCACCTCGTCGATGAGGTCCCCGTAGTAGTCCTCGACGAGGTCACAGGCCCGGGAGAACTCGTCGAACTCGACGTCTGTGTCTTTGGCAATTCTCATCTGGAATCCCCCTGGTCACCGCTGTCGACCAGTCGTTACCGTTGGTATGAGAAATGTCCGCATAACTGTTGTGGTTGCATTAGTGTCCAACCGGGTGTTGAAAAGGGAGACGGGAAGACGACGACCGAACTCAGGCCAGCGCGCTGCCGGCCCGGATGATCGTCTCCGACCTTTTTCCACGTCGGGTCGGCGGAGCGACCGCTCGTGGAAAAAGCTCGGCCAAAAAACCGGCGGCAAGCCGCCGGTGAACCGCACTCGCGGTACTCGTGCGGACGACCCCCGTCTTCAGGCCAGCGCGCTGCCGGCCCGGATGATCGTCTCCTCGTCGAACTGCTTCCCGACGAGCTGGAGCCCGACCGGGAGGCCGTCGGTCTCGCCCGCCGGCACCGAGATGGCGGGGAGGTTCGCGAGGTTCACCGGGACCGTGTTGGCGTCGGCGAGGTACATCTTCAGCGGGTCCGAGAGGGACTCGCCGAGCTTCATCGGCGGGACGGGCATGGTCGGCGAGGCGAGCACGTCGGCGTCCTCGAATGCCTCGTCGAAGTCCTGCTCGACCCAGGCACGGGCGTCCTGTGCCTTCTTGTAGTACTTGTCGTGGTAGCCGGCGGAGAGGGCGTAGGTGCCAAGCAGGACGCGCCGCTTGACCTCGGGGCCGAAGCCCTCCTCGCGGGCCCTCCCGAAGACCTCGTTCCAGTTACCGTCGTAGCCGCCCGAATGTCCGTACCGGACGCCGTCGAACCGCGCGAGGTTCGAGGACGCCTCGGACATCGCGATGACGTAGTAGGCCTGCACGGCGTACTCGACGGACTCCAGCGAGACCTCGTGGTACTCGGCGCCCTGCGATTCGAGCTCGTCCAGCGCGGCGTAGAACTGCTCTTTGACGCCCTCGTCGGCACCCTCGACGAGTTCGGTCGGGACGCCGATGCGGAGACCGTCGACGTCGCCGTCGGCCGCGGCAGCGTAGTCCGAGTCGGCGCCCGCCTCGCGGGTCGTCGCGTCGCGGTCGTCCGGGCCCGCGATGACGTCCAGCAGTTCGGCGGCTGCTTCCACGTCGGGGGCGATGGGACCGATCTGCTCCAGCGAGTTCGCGTAGGCGACGAGGCCGTAGCGCGAGACCAGCCCGTAGGTCGGCTTGATGCCGACGACGCCGCAGAACGCGGCGGGACAGCGGATGGAGCCACCGGTGTCGGAGCCGAGCGCGAGGTCGGCCTCGCCGGCGGCGACGGCCGCGGCGGAGCCACCCGAGGAGCCGCCGGGGACGCGGCCCTCGGCGACGGGGTTCTCGGTCGGACCGAACGCGGAGGTCTCCGTCGTCGTGCCCATCCCGAACTCGTCCATGTTGGCCTTGCCGACGATGGTCGCGCCGGCGTCTTTCAGGCGGGAGACGACGGTCGCGTCGTAGGGGGGAACGTAGTCGTCGAGCATCGCGGAGCCACAGGTGGTCCGGACGCCCTCGGTCGAGATGTTGTCCTTGACGGCGACGGTCCGGTCGGCGAGGGGCCCGTCGGCCGCGCCCTCGATGGTCTCCTCGGTGATGAATATCTGGCTCATGAGACGTTCGGACCCTTGAAGAAGCCGTCTTCGGTCTCCTCGGCGTTGCGCAGGGCGTCCTCGCGGTCGAGGCACTCGCGCTCCTCGTCGGGACGCATGACGTTCACGAGGTCGGCCTCGTGGTCGACCTCGGGTACCTCGTCGAGTGCGTCGAAGTACTCGAGGATGTCCGCGAACTGCTCGGCGAACTCGTCGACCTCGTCGTCGGCGAGGTCGACGCGTGCCAGGTCCGCGACGTGCCGGACATCCTCTGGACTGGCGGACGTGTCGCTCATGGTCGACCAGACTGGGTTCGCCCGAGTAAGGGTTTCGATACGGGGGCGGGCCGCCGGTTCGCGCCGGGGCGACACGTCGCTTCGACCGGGAGCAGCCTCGCCGGCAAGAAACTATAAACCGGGTGTTGGTTCTGCGCAGTTACCCCGTGGTTACCACTTTCGAGAAACCTGCTTTCCGATTCGTTACAAAATAATCCAGTTCGCCTAACTGTATTGGCCCAAGAGTTTAAGTCGCCCAGAACGCAACAGATATTACAACGACCGTTCTCCGCCGCATCCGCGGTAATCCCCCACCCATGACCGATACGAGTATCCGACGCCAGCAGGCCGACGAGAGCCGAGCGAACCGAACAGAGGAGACAGAGACACAGGAACACGAGACCGTCTGCCCCGAGTGTGGCGGCGACCTGCTCACCGACAGCGAACACGGCGAGGTCGTCTGCAACGACTGCGGCCTGGTCGTCGCCGAGGACAACGTCGACCGCGGCCCGGAGTGGCGCGCGTTCGACTCGAAGGAGAAGGACGAGAAGTCCCGCGTCGGCGCCCCGACGACGAAGATGATGCACGACGAGGGCCTCTCGACCAACATCGGCTGGCAGGACAAGGACGCCTACGGCCGCCAGCTCAGCTCCAGTCAGCGCCAGAAGATGCAGCGCCTGCGCACCTGGAACGAGCGCTTCCGCACCCGTGACTCCAAGGAGCGCAACCTGAAGCAGGCACTGGGCGAGATCGACCGCATGGCCAGTGCGCTGGGCCTCCCGAAGAACGTCCGCGAGACCGCCTCCGTCATCTATCGCCGCGCCCTCAACGAGGACCTCCTCCCCGGGCGCTCCATCGAGGGCGTCTCGACGGCCTCGCTCTACGCGGCGGCCCGCCAGGCCGGCACGCCCCGCAGCCTCGACGAGGTGACCAACGTCTCCCGGGTCGACCGCGACGAGATCGCCCGGACCTACCGCTACGTCGTCCGCGAACTCAACCTCGAGATACAGCCCGCCGACCCCGTGAGCTACGTCCCCCGCTTCGCCAGCGAACTCGGTATCTCCGACGAGGGCGAGCGCCGGGCCCGCCAGCTCCTGGAGACGGCGAAACGCGAGGGCATCCACTCCGGGAAGTCCCCCGTCGGCCTCGCCGCCGCGGCCGTCTACGCCGCCTCGCTGCTGGCCAACGAGAAGGTCACGCAGAACGAGGTCAGCGAGGTCGCGAACATCTCCGAGGTCACCATCCGGAACCGCTATCACGAACTGCTCGAGGCGGAACAGCCGCTCTGAGACGACGCGGGTTCGAACCGACGACTCAGCGGTAGTCGGCGTCGGTCCGCAGCCTGTCCTTCCCGTAATCGTACAGTCCGACCAGCGACAGCACCACCGTCCCGAAGACGGCGATCCAGAACCCGACGAGGATGTAGAGGTCGTCGCGGCCCCCGGCGCAGTTCAGGACCTCCGTGCCCTCGATGGGGTACAGTTCGCCCTCGTACTGGACGGTCCGGTTCGCCAGCTCCCCGCGGTACTGCTCGGGTTCGACGAACGCGGTCCGGTTCTCCTCGACGACGGTCTGGACGGCCTGCTGGACCGGCTCGGAGAGGTTCCCGGCCTCGACCACCGTCCGGTTCTCGGTGACGCTGCGGTTCACGTCGATGGCGTAGTCCGCGGTGCACTCCTCGGGCGTGGTCAACCCGACGCCGACGATGGCGACCCCGAGCAGGAGCACGACCGCACCGACCGCGTAGAGGTACCGTAATCGCACGTTCGAATCGCCGGGCCACGTCGACAAAGGCGTTCCGTCCTGCGCGCAGACGCCCGGGACCGACGCCTACAAGCCGACCCGTCCGGACCGTTCGGCCATGGAGACGACCCGCCACTTCGTCGCGACCGTCTACGTGGTCAACGACGGCGCCACGCTGCTTCACGAGCACGAGAAGCTCGACATGTGGTTCCCGCCGGGCGGCCACGTCGACCGGGCCGAGACGCCCCACGAGGCGGCACTCCGGGAGACCTGCGAGGAGACGGGCCTCGACGTCGACCTCGTCGCACCAGAGGGCGACATCGAGTCCGACACGGTCCGGTCCATCCCGCGACCACAGCACCTGCTGCTCGAGGACATCAACGTCTGCGACGGGCAGGTCGGCCACCAGCACGTCGACCACATCTACTACGGCGAGGCGGCGTCCCGCGACCTCGACCCGGCCCCGGGCGAGACCCCGGTCGACGCGTGGGAGTGGTTCACGGCGGACCGCCTGCAGGCGGCAGCCGACTGGCTGGAACCGGACGTGGTCGAGATCGGGCAGCGCGCCATCGCGGCGGTCGGAGCCGACGTCGACACCAGCAACGGAGACGCACACTGACGCTGCCCATCGCGTGTGGAAATCGCCGGCATCTGGCGCGAGAGGTGCTCTCGACTCGACTCAGGGGATAGACGGCCGCGCCAGTTTAATAGTTAGAAACCCAACTATATTCCATGAGCTGTGTGAACTGTTCCGCCACCGACCCGACCGCCTTCACGCTCATCACCCACGCCGAGGACCGGCACACGAGCGTCGAGCTGACGTTCTGTTCCGGGACCTGCCTCCGAGCGTGGACCTGAGGACGCGTCACGCCGTGGCGTCAGGCCGTGGGGCCACCCCATGGCCTCACACCCGCGATTCCACGTAGCGCGTCACGTGGTCGTCGAGTCGCCGTTTGAACCCGGCCTGTCGCGCGAGCCGGTCGAGTTCCCGCGCCACGAGACTCCCGTACTGGACCGCCTTCTTCTCCCGGAACGCGACCGCATCCGGGAGCCAGTCACGCGCGGCCAGCCGGAGTGCCTTCTTGCGTTCCCCGCGCCCGTCGACGAGCAACTCGCCGGGCAGCCGGAGCGCGGCCGCGACCACCGCGTCGTGCAACAGCGGCGCGACCGGTTCGACGCCGGCCGCCCGCAACCCGAGCACGTCGCGTTCGAGCTGGTTCGGCAGGGTACCCATCAGCTCGCGGGCCGCGGCCCGGACCGTCGTCGCCTCGACCCGGGGGTCGTCGGGTGCGCCGGCCACCTTCGCGTAGCCGCCGAACAGTTCGTCCGCGCCCTGCCCGACCGCCAGCCGGTCGTAGCCGTCGGCGGCGACCTGCTCGGCGACGAGATACAGCGGGAGCGCGATGCCGACGTCCATCGCGTTCGTCCGGCCGGTCGCCTCGGCGACGGCTGGAACCGCCGCAGCCAGCCGGTCGGTCGTCAACTCGACCACCCGTAACTCGACGTCCATCAGTTCGGCAGCGCGCCGGGCCTGGGCGAGGTCGTGGCTCTCCGGGAAGCCGACGACGTAACAGGGTCCGTCGACCAGTGCGGCGACCAGCGCGGAGTCGACGCCGCCGGAGAAGGCGACCGCCGTCTTCCCGTCCCTGGGGAGGGTCGCCGCGCTCTCCCGGATGGCCGCCCGGACGTTCTGGACAGCCGCACGTCGGTCCTGTTCTGGCTCCAGCGACGGGAGCGTCCACTGTCGACGCTGACCATCGTCGGTGACGTACGAGCCGGGAGCGACCGCCTCAGGGTTGGAAAGTTCGGTCGGGTCGAACGCCCAGTCACCCGTCGCCGGGTCCGCGAAGAGCGGGTAGCGCCCGAGGACGTCCCTGACGAGCCTCCCGTCGAGTTCGCCGGCGAACCCGGCCGTCCCGGGCAGTGGCTCGTCGTCGTCGACCGCCCGTCGAACGACCTCGGCAGACGCGCCCTGCAGTGTCACAGGAGGAACTCCTGCAGCCGGTTCTTCACGCGGCGTTTCGCCCCGCTCGCGGCCTGCTGGAAACTGATGCGCCACGGCGTCCGCTTGCCCTCGACCGTGGTCCGCCCCTCGCGGATCGCGTCGAGGATGGCGTCGGCGCTTCGCTCGTCTGCGCCGACGCGGGTCACCGCCTGCCCGACCATCTCGCTGATGTGGGCGTCGCTCCCGGCCGTCATCGGCAGCCCGAACTGCTCGGCGAAGCGCTTGGCCTGCCGGTTCGACCGCCCGGTGAGCAGGCGCGAGTTGTACACCTCGATGGCGTCGGCCGTCGCCAGCTCCTCGCGCGTGATGTTCTCCATGACGCCGCTCCGGGACTCCTGGAACGGGTGCGGGACCACCGCGATGCCGCCGTGGTCCCGGATGAACGTGAGCGTCTCGTCGAATGGCATCCCGACCGGCACCTTCTCCTCGACACCGAGTGCGAGGACGTGGCCGGCCGCGGTCGTCACCTCCATCCCGGGGATGCCGACGAGGCCGTACTCGGGGGCCTTCCGGACGGCCTCGAGGCTCGCGTCGATCTCGTCGTGGTCGGTCACCGCCAGCGCGTCCAGCCCGACCGCCGCCGCCTGCTGCAAGAGAAGCTCGACGGGGTCGTGACCGTCGTACGAAAGCGCGGAGTGGCAGTGCAACTCGACCGATAGCACGGGTAGGCGTAGTCGTGGGTGGGTCAAAAGCGCCTCGGTCTCTGCATTTCACGAACAGTCGAACATACCGTACCGGGGATAGCTCCTCGCTACCCTACGGTGTCTGCCTTTCGGAGAAACAGTAGAGAAGGGAACAGAAACGAACCGGTGCATCCCCGGTTCAGCCGAGGATGTAGTCGAGCCTGGGGTACTTCTCGATGAGCTTCTCGCCACCGAGTTCGTAGTTCTCGATGAACGTGTCCAGGCCGAGGATCCGGCCCGCCCCGAAGGCGGCGACGGCCAGGAACAC